>NZ_BAXR01000002.1 GCF_001310635.1 Bacillus sp. JCM 19034 | reverse complement strand
GTGCAGTTGTCGTTTTTAGCGACTTCCCTAATATAACACGTCACAAAACCAAAGTCAACATTTTTTTGATCTTCAAATGTTCTTTTATTGCGACAAGAAATAATATAACATAATGACATTATTAAATGCAAGTATTTTTTTTTAATGTTTTTAAAAAATAAACTACCCTAACATTCAATCATAATAACAAAAGGTATGACAGTTATCTCCTCTCATACCTTTCGTAAATTATTCAACTAACCTTTTATCTTTTCTTATCCATATTAAAACTCAATCAATATCGATCTATATTATACGTTACATGATATTCATCATTTCATAAACAGGTAACAACGTTGCTATAAAAAGGAGTAGGACAATAACTCCAACGACCATGAACATGATCGGTTGAATTCTCCGTAACCATTTTTGAATGATTCGTTCTAATTCAGTATAAAGAATATGACTATAATGTAATAAATCAGTTGCGATATAGCCTGTTCGCAACCCATTTGCAATCACCGCACTAAACTCTTTTTCGTATAAATGAGATTCTTTTACCAGCTCCGCTAGCGGAAATCCTGAACGTAATCCATCCAATAATCGTTTACCTTCCACTTGTAAAAAAGCTACGTATGGTTGCTCTTCTATTTGTTGAAGTGCTAATTGAATGGTCATACCTGCAGAGAGCATTCTTCCTAATTGTAATGAGAAAAAATACGTTATCACTATTCGTAACGTTCGTCCGATTAAAGGATATTTTATAAAATGAGTGATCCTTTCAATCGGGCTTAACGTTTTTAAACGAGAGGCATATACGAGGAACATTAATATACTACACACAAAACATATAAGTAAAAAAAGAGGAGCCACGTTTATATATTCTATAAAGGTATAGGTGAAATGAGTAGAGGTGGTTGTCATCATCGCTGAAAAATTTGGTAAAACGAAGGCGTACAGCATACTTAATAGTAAGCCACTAAAAATTAGAAGAAAGACTGGATAGGTTATTAACTTTATAAGCTCATTTTTCCATTTAAGTTGTTGTCTTAAGTAATGACTTGCTTCTAAAAACCCCTTAGCTAACTTTCCTTGCTTTTCATAAAAGTATAGAAAAAGAATAGTACTTTTTGGTATCCCTTCAATATCAAAACTTTGGTGAACGGTATAACCTTCTTTTAATGAATGCATGATCCGTTTTATTTTCTCACCCCAGTTGTCTGATGCATATTGAGTAACAAATGCCAAACTAACATCTAAAGGATAACCAACTTTTAATAAAGAGCCTATTCGGTGAATATGATCAATCATTTCATCATTTACAATCATTTTTCTCTTTTTCATTTTAAACATCTCCATAATTCATCATCATTTATATAACCTAAAGCCCATCCTTTTTTTGCTTGTTGCCTCATCTGATTTATTCGCATGGCATGACCGTTAATCAAATCCATCAGCTCTCTTTGTTTAGCAATATCAAATAAAGCTTTTCTTAATGGCTTCTTGCAAGTGCATGTATATTCACCGTCATTAAAGCAAATTGGACAATGTAGTCGGACAAGCTGTTGAATAATTATCATTTTGCAACATTCAAGCAAATCAGATTTCTTAACACCTAAATTAAGTAGTCGTAAAAGAGTTGTTTTCATATCACTCGCATGTACGGTTGCTAACACAAGATGTCCTGTTAAAGCAGCGCGAATAGCTAGAGCTGCTGTCACTTCATCTCTAATTTCTCCGATAAGTAGCACGTCAGGATCATGACGTAAAGCAGCACGTAACGATGCATCAAATGTTAGTCCCGTTTGTTCACTTACTTCAACTTGGACAATATCATTAATTGGAATCTCAATAGGGTCTTCAATTGAAATAATCGACTTACTCCCATTCAAAAGAAGCTCCTTAATGATAGCGTATAATGTTGTTGTTTTTCCTGAACCAGTCGAGCCTGCAAAAAGACATAAACCATTTTGGAATGTAGGAATTTCTGTTAGCGGTATTGAAAATTGAGGAATGAGGGCTAGTGTTGAAAGAGAATACGTTAAATGATGAGGTAAGATGCGAATAACTAAACCTTCTGTTTGTTTATTAGGTAACGTTGATAATCTGAGGGAATAGAATAAAGAATTTTGCTGATGGATAATCGACATACTTTGAGGCTTACGTTGTTCTCCGAGATTCATACCTGATCGATATTTCAAATGACTTATTAAACGTTCTCCTAAACGGATCGGAAGTTCACGCCATTTATTGAACACCCCGCTACTTCGGTAAAAAAATGTACAATTGTTACTATTAATCATAATATGAATATCGGTAGCCTTTTTAGTTATCGCTTCATTTATTAAAGAGAGGCAATACGATTCAATATCTTCCAACAACCATCACTCCTTTTTATATGATATAGTCTAAAGTATTTTTCGACTTTCTAAAAAAAATCCTTCTTTTTTGAATAATTCTTTTTTCGTGTCACATACTATGTTTAGTTACGACGTTGGGCTATAGCCAAGTGGTAAGGCAACGGACTTTGACTTCGTGATTCGTTGGTTCGAATCCAACTAGCCCAGTCACCTCCCATAAAAGAACGATCCTATGAACAGGTTCGTTCTTTTTGTTTTAAAAAAAAACAGTAATAATTCATTTACGTTTCGTACTTTTTTGCTACGATAGAGTATAGAAGGTTTGAGAGGAGAATTTAAAAGAATGAACGTCGCACTTTATCAAGGAGAAATTATCTCCTTATCTACATATGAACGCGAGCAATTACAAGCTCTATACCATACTAGCGTGAACAATAAAGTAACATGCATCCATTGCCATACCCCAATGAAATTACAGATAAGCATAATGGAACCGCCAACTTTCTTACATCCAAATGCAACAAATCAATGTTATGAAGCTGCAAAAATGATGGAAAATAAAATTCTAGAAGAACCAATAAAACATGCTGGAGCGTTTAAATTACCTAAAAAACGATCAATAAATGAGCAGCAAAAACGTAATGTCGCTCAACTATGGAGAGAACCTGAATATGTCAATGCAATTCCTCCTTTCCAGCATTCATCGGCAACACAGCGTGACAATCTATCAAACTATCGACAAAAACTATTAGATCACGGTATTCAATTTGATGATGCTCAATGGGAGGCTGTGACAACAACGGAAGGGGCTCTAATTATTTTAGCTGGTGCCGGAAGTGGAAAAACGCGTGTACTAACTGCTCGAGCCGCATATATGTTAACCGAACTTCACTATTCACCGAAGAAATTAATTATGGTGACATTCACAGCTAAAGCAGCAAATGAGATGAAAGAGCGGATGGCAACTTATCCGAATATGACGAAATCTTTATTAAACCAGTTGATGATCGGTACATTTCATCGCATTTTTTATAAAATTTTACAACATCATGAACGTGAAAAATGGAATTCAACTTCTTTACTAAATAAGGACTGGCAAAAACAGGCAATTCTGAAAACAGCCGGACGTGAAATTGATATTGATGAAAAAGACTTCGCCTATGATCAAGCACTAACACAAATAAGTTGGTGGAAAAATCATATGCAATCTCCAAGTGAAGTACAAGCAAAAAACCCTTGGGAGGAAAAAACACTTTATCTTTATAAACGTTATGAACAAATAAAAACAGAAAATCGTACCTTTGATTTCGATGATATGCTGCTCGGAGCCTATGATTTATTTCAAAAGCAACCAACCATTTTAAGCCGTTATCAACAGAGATTTTCTTATGTTTTTGTTGATGAATTTCAAGATACTAATAAAATCCAATATGAGCTTATTTCGATGTTAACAAAATCGAAAAATCTCTGTGTCGTCGGTGATGATGATCAATCTATATATGCTTTTCGTGGAAGTGATCCTACTTACATGCTTAAGTTTCGTCAATCGTATCCTGAAGCGAGGATGATCGTACTCAATCAAAATTATCGTTCAACTCATGAAATTGTATCTGTCGCTAATAACATGATTATCTCTAATCGAACTAGGTTGCCAAAAGAGCTCATCGCCCAAGATCAATCAAATATAAGACCTCTCTTGTTTTTTCCTTTTAATGAAGAAGAAGAAGCGTCAATGATTGTTAATGAAATAAAACAAAAAATTGGAAATGGCAGTCAACCAAAAGATTTCGCCATTCTATTTCGTACGAATACAACTGCACGTGCGATCACTGAGAGATTTATCCAATCTAGTATCCCAATTTCAATTAGAAATGGATGGTGAATCCTTTTATAAACGGAGAACAATTCGCAAAGTGCTCGCGTACTTCAGACTAGCTCTAGATGAGAATAATACAAAAGCACTTGAGGATCTTGTCAGTGCACTATTTTTAAAGCAACAGGCTATTGGCGACGTGAAAGCAATTAGTATTACAGAAGATTGTTCACTTGTTCATGCACTAGCTAAATTATCAGGGTTACAACCGTTTCAGCAGCGTAAACTGCAGTCACTTCCTACTAAATTTAAACAGTTAAAACACCTTACCCCATCCAAAGCAATTGATTTCTTGGAGCGAGAAATGGGGTTAGCCGATTATGTAAAAAAGCAAGGTAATGAAGGGAACAAAATGGAACGTGGTTCAGATGACGTGAAAGACTTAAAAGAAATTGCCAAGCAACATGAAACATTGCCAGATTTCTTACAATATATCGATCATATGACTGCTAAATATGATGAAATCCGTTCACAGCCAACACTTCCAAACGCTGTTCAATTGTTAACGATTCACCGTTCTAAAGGATTAGAATTCGAACATGTTTATATAATTGGGGCTGTAGAAGGCGGTATACCACATGACTATGCACTAGAAGCGTTGCGAGAAGGTGATAAACAACCTTTAGAGGAAGAAAGAAGGTTAATGTATGTAGCTGTTACGCGGGCGATTAAGTCAATTTCGATTTCTATTCCGACAAAAAGAAGAGGAAAGCAAGTGCAACGTTCAAGATTTGTGAGGGAAATGAATCAGCTCGCCACGAAAAAAGTAATAGGAGGAGTAACGACATGATAGAAAATACAATTGTGAAAAAACAGAAGAATGGGTCAAATGTAAATTAGAGAACGATTCATCCGGTCACGACTGGTATCATATTAAACGAGTGACTAATATGGCCATCGAAATTGCTCAAATAGAAGGTGGCAATATATTCGTCATTACGTTAGCGGCCCTTCTTCATGATGTTATTGACGATAAAATTGTTGTGAGTGAAGAAGAAGGCATAATAGAAGTGAGAGAATGGTTATCGGCAAATAATGTGTTAGAGCAAGACATCCAATCGATCCTATCAATCATAACCACAATCTCATTTAAAGGAGGTAATAATGCACCTGTGACTTCGCTTGAAGCACAAATCGTCCAAGATGCTGACCGCCTTGATGCAATTGGTGCGATTGGTGTTGCCCGAACCTTTATGTATGCTGGTAACAAAGGTCACCAAATGCATGATCCTACAGCCGAATACAGGGAATCAATGACATTAGAAGAGTATCGGCAAAGACCATCAAGTGCGATTGGACATTTTTATGAGAAGCTCCTTAACTGAAAGACCTTATGAATACGACAGAAGGAAAAAAACGAGCTCTTTTACGTCACGAATTTATGTTGCACTATTTGAAACAATTTAATCAAGAGTGGGAAGCTTCAAACTAGCTTACTACGTTATAAGGCCCTAAAGACGTCTTTCTCCTTTAGGGCTTTATTTGAATCATGCTGGATTTACCTATTCCTTTATTTTCGCTGATTGAATCTCTTTTATCGAAAAGCTAATCCTTTCATTCGAACTCGGATCAACCTGACAAAAAACGAGATCTCCTTCTAATGAGATTGTTCCAACGTACATAGCATCGGCTACTTGCAATTCAACTTGCTTTTTTTCTTTACTTTGTTCCTTTAATAAACTTTCTAACGAAGCATTGTTTATTCCAGAGAGGTCTACACTATAATGCTCCCCTTCCATTAAATCTCCATCAACATCGTTGTCCTGTTCTAGTTCATCATATTTTGTATAGACAAATTCTTGACTAGGTGGATCAACTTCTGCTTCCTTTTTCTGATAAATATACAGTAAAGGGAATGCACGTTTTGTCATGTTTGGACTCCTTCCAGTTATCAAGTTATTACACTATACGAAAGAAATAAGCGAGTTATGTTACTTTTTCAACCGACTTGACTAACTTTTACTTCTCGAACGATCTATTTGGACATATATATAGATAGATATTTAATAGAAAGTGTGGTGTATTATGAACAAACACAATTTAATAGAAGCATTTGACCAGTTGAAAGAGGCAATTAAATCATATGAACGAAATAAAGAAAAAAGCCATGACCTAAAAACAGTTAAACAAATGAAAATCTTTATTAAAGAAAAAGAACACTTTATCATGGATGAAGAAAATCATTCTCTTTTACCAGGACAATCCGTTTCGTTATATTACAAACGCAAACCTATCTCACACATAGATTATTTTCATCTTAAACCACAGCCATTCAATCAATGGATTGCTAGAGGTGTGTGGAAAAAAACATAAACCAAAAAGGTGTTTGTTACGAATAATAGTAACAACACCTACGCTTTAGGCATTATAGTGAAACGATATTATAACCGCTATCTACGTGAAGAATCTCGCCTGTAATCCCTCTCGACCAATCACTCATTAAAAATAACGCCGTATCTCCAACCTCTTCTTGAGTAGTTGTCCGACGAAGGGGAGCACGTTCTTCAATTTCTTTTAATACATCGTTGAAGCCACCAATTCCTTTTGCAGCAAGTGTACGAATAGGACCTGCTGAAATGGCATTTACACGAATATTTTCTTTACCTAAATCATTAGCTAAATATTTCACACTTGCATCAAGAGATGCTTTCGCTACTCCCATTACATTGTAATTTTTAACGACTTTTTCTCCACCTAAGTACGTTAATGTTAAAATACTTCCACCTTCTGAAAGCACTGGACGAGCTGCTTTAACAACAGCTGTTAATGAATAAGCACTAATATTATGTGCCAGCAAAAAGCCATCACGGGTCGTATTCAAATACTCACCTTCAAGCTCCTCTTTATTTGCAAACGCAATACAATGAGCAATCCCATGAATAGTGCCAACTTCTTCTTTAATTTGCGAAAAGGTTTTCTCAATTTCAGCATCATCTGTTACATCACAAGGTAAAATAAGGTGATCTGAGCGCTCCAATGTTTCTGCTAAACTGCGGACATTCTTCTCTAAACGCTCACCTGCATATGTAAAAATTAGTCTAGCCCCAGCTTTCGCGAGCGATTGAGCAATGCCCCAAGCGATACTACGCTTATTCGCTACTCCCATTACAACAAATGTGCGGTCTTCTAAAGAAAATTGAATCATTTTATCTCCTCCGTTATTAGTTGTTCTTAATACCTAGTACTAATAAGTATAGCAGATATTAAGATAGAATTATACACTTCACTTATAGTTGTAATGAATTCAGCTTCCCATTCCTGCGAAGTGTGTCCAAATACAGATAAAAGCTGTCCAAATTAGTCAAAAGAAGACCTTTTTCGGACAGCCTATGGTACATATCATCAAAGCTTCTCTGTAATATTAATCATATGATTTGTTGGAAAGAAACGTTTTCGGCACATCCAATCCTCTCGTTCCACGGGAGCTAACCTTATTCTCTTCTGTTGGATACACCATAATAAAGCTTTTTGATGTAGCATTAGCTAAAACTCGCGGTAAGAGTTCAAGTTGCGGATGCCAAGCAATCGTCCCTCTTCTCGCACTGAAGACGATAACGATATCATCTTTTTTTAATTTAGGTAAGTACTCTTCATTCCATTCATGCCACGACTCAAGCTTCGTTATCGTTACTTGAGCATCTGGCTTCACTTTTTGAAATCCTTTTTGATAAGGCTGAACTTCATCTTTCATCACATAGACAGCAATGGTTGCACCAATTTGATTAGCCATCCGCTTGGCAACTTTGATCGGTTCATAAAAGCCTATTTTATGATCAAAGCCAGAAGGTATTAATATGACAATTCGTTTCGTCGTGTTGAGTGGCTGCTCTAATTTCGATACTAAAACCATTTGTGAAGTACGCTCTAGAAGTTGATCGAGTACGCCACCAAATATTTTCTGAGGTGTTGACAGTTTACCATTCCAACCTATGACAACATTTGTGATTCGTGTGTCTTCAATTGCTCTAACAATTCCAGTTGCAATGTTTGGATCAACACGTGTTAACATGTGGATCGGTACTTCAGCCCCTGCAGCATATTGTACAGCATGACCTAATAGCTTTTCTGCTTCAACCACTTGAGACGATGAATCTTCATCACTACTTCTTGCAACCGACAATGTATACAGCGACTCTGATGTTGATTCCCTCACGATAAATGCTAAATCCATGAGTGACTCTAACGTATGAGGGTTCGCTATGGGGATCATCACACGTTGTGGTGCATTGGTTGGTTCATAAGGCATTTGTGATTCTTTTAAAACGAGACGACGAGCATACTTTTCTACTAAATAAGGTCCAATCATACATGTAACTAAAATCATAACAATTACAGCGTTTACAGTCGCTTTATCAAATAACCCAAGATCGAAACCAACAAGCGTCGCAGCAAGGGTTGCAGCAGCTTGCGGAATCGTTAACCCAAACATTAACCACAACTCCTCATTTGAGTAACGATAAATTTTCTTTGTAATCCATGCAGCACCAAACTTTCCAGCAATAACTAGTGTTATGACAAGAGACGCAATGATCCATGCATTTGGGTCAAGAAACAAAACTCTTAAATCCATTAACATACCGACAGATAAGAGGAAAAACGGGATAAAAATTGCATTTCCGATAAATTTAATTCGATTCATTAGTGGACTTTGCTCAAAAATAAACCGATTTAAAGCTAGACCTGCTAAAAAAGCTCCAATAATTGGTTCGAGACCAGCCACTGTAGCAAAATAAGCCGAAACGAACAAAACCGTCATGACAAAAACAAACTCTAACGTTCCTTCACTGCCATAAGAGCGGAAGAAAAACTTAGCGATAATCGGGATGATAAGGAAAATTGCCGCAACGTAAATAGCCATTGAAAGTAAGAGAGTTAACCAAAATTCAACGGTTAAAGCATCTTGTGTTGATCCGGCTACTACAGCTAATATTAATAATGCGAGCGTGTCAGTTATAATACTCCCGCCCACTGCCATCGTAACTGATTTATTTTTCGCCACTCCTAAACGACTCGCAATCGGATAAGCTAATAACGTATGTGAGCCAAGTAAGGAACCAAGTAATATAGCAGCTGCTAACGGATAACCATAGTATAATATCGCAATACACCCTAATATAAATGGTAAATTAAACGAAAGAAAACCAAACGTTAAACTACGTTTACGATATTTTTTAAATCCTTCTAAATCAATTTCCAAACCGGCAATAAAGATTATATACAATAAACCGACCGTGCCTAATAAGACAATCGTTGGATCACGGTCTAATATACCGATGCCATTGGGACCAACAATAACTCCTGCAAAAATAAGCCCAATAATACCAGGTATACGAAGTTTTCTCATGATAATAGGGGCAATTAAAAAAATCGCCATCGCTATTGCAAATATTAACACTGGGTTTGTTACAGGCTCTAACATGTTGTCATAACCCTCCTTTATTCTACTCTATTGTATATATCATCTAACATGATCAAATCTTGAATGATTAGAAATTTACAGGTATTTGCACACTTATAAACAGATAGGCTATGATGGTTATTAAGAATTTCTTATGGTACGTTTTCTATTCACGTAAATTCATATCATTGGAGGCTCACATGAATATTGATATTATCGGTGATATCCACGGCTGCTACAATGAATTAATCCTATTAATAAAGAAATTAGGTTATGAACAAGAACAAAATGGCTTTGTACATAAAACAGAATCACGAAAGTTAGCATTTGTTGGGGATCTAACTGATCGTGGTCCACGATCGCTTGATGTTATCCGTTTAGTCTATGAGCTTGTCCAACAAGATCAAGCTTACTATGTACCTGGGAATCATTGTGACAAGCTCTACCGTTATTTTATTGGCCGCAATGTCCAAATCAAGCACGGGCTTGAAACAACGGTAGCAGAGCTTAACGCATTAACCAAATTCGAATTTCAACAAATTAAGAAACAATTTATGCAATTAGTTGATCAATCTCCACTTTATCATATACTAGACAAAAGTAGGCTCATTATTGCTCATGCAGGAATTCGCACAAGTGATATCGGTAAACGAAATAAGAGAATAAAATCTTTTGTTTTATATGGCGATATTACTGGTGAGACAAATCCTGATGGAACTCCAGTACGGCGAGATTGGGCATTGCACCACCACGGAAGTGAATGGATCGTCTACGGCCATACCCCGACAAAGGAAGTACGGTTTTTCAACCATACTGTCAATCTTGATACAGGATGTGTATTCGGTGGTGCCCTTTCTGCATTACGATACCCAGAAATGGAGGTTGTTCAAGTTCCATCCGAACAGCCTTTCCAAAAAGAAAAATTTAGAACATTTGATACTTAGAAATAGAGGTGTTTGCATGAAACGAGCGTTAATCTTTAGCCTGCTAAGCTTTTTCCTAGCAGGATGTGGACCACAATTATCAATAGTCATTGACAATGAACAGACACGAATCTTTCTAAATGAGGAAGAGACTCGCTTTAGTATGTATGTGCGCTTTGAAAACGATGGTCAGCTACCAAGCCCTGAACTATATGCAATCTTTGCTTTCTCGGATTCTATACAAGAAAAGCTAGGTGGTCAGGAATCATTGCTTTTTGCCAATCGTGACGGTGAACCAGAATTTTTTCAAATTGATGGCGGGAAAAGCTATGCGATTTCCTCAGATATTATTGAAGTTGACTCGATTACGACAAATGAATTAAAAAATCAAATTACAGTTAAACTATATAACACGGATGATGAACTCCTTGCTGAACAAGTCATCGAAACAATTGAAATAACAGAATGAGATAAACTCGGAGCCATTTTACATATTTTACGCCCCCACATTATTTTCGAGAAAATCGCAGTTTTATCTCGAAAATATCGTGTGGAGGCGGGTCTCTTTCCAAAATCCTACTTCTCCTACTTAGACTAGCCTTATTTTCTAAGAAAAGTCGGTAGATATAAGACTTGCCAAATCTTCCGATAATGGTGAATGAACCTCAACTTCCTTACCCGTAAATGGATGGAGAAATGTCACTTTACTACAGTGAAGTGCCTGACGTAGAATCAAATCCTTCGATCCTCCATATAAATCATCCCCTAATAACGGATGACCTATATAAGAAAAATGAACTCGGATTTGATGGGTTCTTCCTGTCTCTAATCGGATTGAAAGTAACGTATAGTGAGGTTTATGCATGATTACTTCATAATGGGTAATTGCCCTTTTACCGTTTTTCGTCACCGTACGCGTAATGATACTATCAGTAGAACGTCCAATAGGTGCATCAATCGTTCCCTTTCGTTGGTTTACATGTCCTTGAACAATTGCATGATAATTACGTTTTACTTTTCCTTCTTGTTGAAGTGTTGATAATCGATCATGAGCAAAACGATGTTTAGCTATAATTAAAAGCCCTGAAGTATCACGATCCAAACGATTAACTGCATGAAAAGTTGTTGTTAAACCAATACGATCATAATAACCTAATACAGCATTGGCTAATGAGCCGTTTGGATGTTCTCTTGAAGGAATCGTTGACATTCCAGCCATTTTGTCAATAACGATAAAATGATCATCTTCAAATACAATTGAAAGCGGAATATGCTCCACATCCAGTGCCCCACTTCGACGTTCAGCAGGTAAACCAACAGTCACAATGTCACCACATTGCAACGGTGAACGGACTGTTGTTTCAATCCCATTCACCGTAATTAATCCTCCATTAAATTTTATATCAGCTAACCCTTTTTTCGACATTTGACAGTCTTCTCTTAAAAATTGACGTAATACTTTCTGATGGTGCCGCTCCACTTTCCACGTAAACGTTACAACAAACTTACTCACGTATAAACGACTCCTTCACTCTTTTCCAGAAAGGAAACGGACGAAAGCGAGCAAAGCGAATTTTTTCATCGGCTACTCGGCATTGTAGTGAGTGAATATGACGATAATCAAGTGTGTAATGATCAATTGTTACTTGCACTTCTATTTCATTCAACGGTCGTAATAAGCAAACATGGTGTTTAGGCAAAACAAGAGGAGAACCAATTGTTCGATAAACACGATTATTGATAGAAGCCATTTCTGAAATTTGAATCGAAGCTAGAGACGGATGGAGAATTGCACCACCAAGAGCTTTATTATAAGCTGTACTACCCGAAGGTGTTGAAATACAAAGTCCGTCCCCTCGAAATACTTCGAATGTATCGCCTTTAATTTCGACATTACTTACGATCGAACCACCTAACCCTTTAATTGTCGATTCATTTAATGCTAAATGACGCTCATTTTCTCGTTCATTTTGATAAATAATCACTTCAAGCAAAGGGTATTCAACAACTTGAAAAGGATTATAAACAATTTCTTCAATTAGACGGTCAACTTCAGAAGGCACCCAATCCGCATAAAATCCTAAATGACCTGTATGTATACCAACAAAGGCTGTTTCCTCAAGGCGGTTCGAGTAATCGTGGAATGCTTGCAATAATGTGCCATCGCCACCAATCGTAATGACAAGCTTAGGCATATTTTCATCGTACTCGAGCTGGTGTTTTTCTAACTGTTCAATTATTTTCTTTTGTAAATCGTTTGATAGGTCATCTCCTCTTGAGGTTACAGCAAATTTCATTATTTACCCTCCCAATTGGCTACATTTTTCCACTTTGCTCTTGCTTTGCAGTGAGAATTTCTTGAGCATCTCGAACTTCATCCCGAATAATAGATACTTCTTCATCTAATAGAAAAGCCGCTTCAGCAGCCCTCTGCAGTCTCATTTTTATATCTTCAGGGATTTCTCCACTGTACTTATAATTTAATGAATGTTCAATTGTTGCCCAAAAATTCATTGCTAGTGTACGGATTTGTAATTCAACAAGTACTTTCTTTTCACCAGCAATCGTTTGAACTGGATAACGAATAACTAAATGATAAGATCGATAACCACTAGGCTTTTTATGATTAATATAATCTCTTTCTTCGACAATTTCAAAGTCTTTTCGACTTCGAATTAACGATAACACCTTTTCTATATCTTCTACAAATTGTGTCACAATGCGGAGTCCCGCTAAATCTTGCATTTCTACTTCAAGCCGATCCAGAGGTATATTTTTCCGTTCTGCCTTATCAAGTATGCTCATAACTGGTTTTACACGACCAGTTACAAATTCTATAGGTGTATGCTTTGAAGTTTGCTGATATTGTTGACGTATCCCTCTCAATTTTACTTTTAATTCTTCAACCGCCTGCTTATAAGGAGTTAAGAAAATTGTCCAGTTAATCATCTAATCACCATCCATTTCGCTACTTCTTCGATGATTAAGAAACATAAAAACTACTAGGTAGCATTTCATTAAGACAGACATAATAACTTATAGACTTCGCTCCTATGTAGACCCTTGATATTCCAAATATTTGATAAATCATTCTTAAAAAAGTAAATCCAGAAATGCTCCCAACATTGCAGTTAATTAAAAAGCTTCTAAATCAATCGAAATGACTCATTCGTTATCTAAAAACATATATCTAACAGCTTCTTCCATTTCTACACCGTAATTTCCGTTACCTTCAATATTTGATACTAAGTATTCTAATTCATCAACAAACTTCGTTAGTTCCAATTTAACTTTTTCATGAAGATGTACAATACATCGGTGTTCTTGCTTCCTTAATTTATTCAACGATTCCCAAATTGGTTTAGCGAAAGCCAAATAATAATAGCCCTCTTCATTCTCTAGAATATAAAGAAACTCAAGCTGATCTGAATCGACCAACATCCGCTCTCCAGGGTTCAAATCCTTTGCTAAGCTTAATTCAATTGGTTCATCTATTAAAACAACAGTAGGTTCTCCAACTTCAACTGCAGTAACATATATTTTTTTCATCTATGTAACCTCCATTACACCAACATTCATTCTTGTATTACACTATTCTTTACATTAATAGTGTACCATAATCCGTTTTTATTCGATATGAAATGTCTATTTGATACCTGTCTTTAATCTATGAGATACTATAGATAAGTAAATAGATAGAGGGCGTGTCAAAATGAACCAAGAGATTGAAATTGAAGTAAAATCAATGCTTACATATGAAAATTTCAATAAACTATTGCACTTTTTTAATGTACAAAATGACCGGCTAGTCTCTCAGCACAATCATTATATTGAAACAACTTCTTTTTCATTAAAGGAGAAGGGAGCAGGTCTTCGTGTACGTGAAAAAGAAAACAATTATACATTTACGTTAAAACAACCACATTATATTGGGAAGCTTGAAACCCATCAAAAATTAACTAAAAATGAGTGGTTACAAATAAAAACACGAACAACAAATACCAGATGGAGATGTAAAAAAACAGCTTATTACATTAGAAATTCCACTTTTAGAGCTTCGATATGTAGGAACCTTGACAACTGATCGAATTGAAATTGCTTATAACGATGGGACTATTTGTTTAGATCGGAGTAGCTACTTTAACCATGTTGATTACGAAATTGAATTTGAAGGAAAAAACGATGAGCATGCAAAAACTACGTTATATGATTTACTTGGAAAATGTGATATTGAACCGGTCCCGACCGAAAATAAAGTCAAAAGATTTTTCAGACAAAAAGAGATTAACGAACGTCAATAATTCGTTGCCGATGGGACAATGATTTGATATGATCAAAATAAGTACCTATACTGAAGGAGGGATATAATGAACATATCATCCTACTTACCTTTACAACCATTATCAACAAATGCACAAGCAACAAAAATACAACCTACTATTATGCAATCATATTTTTCTACTTTTTTAGCGGAACAAATGGAACGGCTGCAGATGGAATCAAATCTTAAAACACAGCAACGGGGATTATTTTTAGACCCTACTTTAAATGAAATCAAACACAAAACATCAACAGTTTTACCAGCTATAGAAAATAGAAATAAACCAACTACTGTGGATAATAGTGAAATCCAAATTTCCATAGATCGAGCAGCCCAAAAATATCAATTGGATCCTAAGCTTATTTATGCGGTCATTAAACATGAATCTAATTTTAATCCAAAAGCGGTTAGCCCTGCAGGTGCAGCGGGACTTATGCAATTAATGCCAGCGACAGCTAAGATGCTTAACGTGAATAATGTTTTTGATCCTACTGAAAATATTGAAGGCGGTGCTAAATACTTACGTCAAATGCTGGATCGCTATAACGGAAATGTTCAGCTAGCTTTGGCAGCTTATAATGCAGGACCAGGTAATGTAGATAAGTACGGTGGTATTCCACCATTTAAGGAAACAGAAAGCTATGTCCCACGTGTATTTAATACGTATTTAACACTATAATACATACATTCAATAATAGTTATAGGATTTGTCGTAAAAGGAACATCCCCTTGTACGACAAATCCTTTTTTTGATTGTAAACAGTTTATTTGCTGTAAATAGATGACCTTGCTAAAATAAGAACAACAATGAGAATGAGAAAAAAACAGATTAGTGGCACTTATTCTTTTTAGCATATATACTTATGTCTAGCTTATAAGAAGGAGAATGAAAATGGCACAAACTCCGTATGATTATATTGGGGAAGAAAAATTACACGAGCTTGTGGATACATTTTATCGTCATGTTGCAGAGCACAGAGAGCTCTCGCCTTTATTTCCTGATGATTTGACTGAAACCGCACGTAAACAAAAACAATTTCTAACTCAATTTCTAGGCGGACCTATGTTATACACTGAAGAACATGGTCATCCTATGTTAAGAGCCGTCATATGCCTTTCGTTATTACTCCAAAGCAAGCCGAAAACTGGCTAGCATGTATGAGGAAAGCTATGGACGAGGTACATTTGTCTGGAGAAATACGAGATTATATATTAGAACGATTAACTATGACAGCGCACCATATGGTGAACCACCCGTAATAGAAAGGAGAATGACCATTGAACCGTAAAGATAAAACAACTTCTTGTAATCAGCTACTGGGAATATGTGGTCTAGATCCTAACGAGAAAGTAAAACAACATAAACCAATTGAAATCTATACATTTATTGATCCTCTGTGTGCAGAATGCTGGGGGTTCGAGCCGATTTTAAAAAAGCTTCAAGTCCATTACAGTCGATATTTTCGTATTCGCTTCCTTGTAGCAGGACGATTAGAAGCCTGGAATGCATGCAAAAAAACAGAAACAGGTCTGACAAAAACGAAACAAGAATTTGCAAAGGCTTGGGAGGAAATTGCTTCACAATCAGGTATGTCATGTGATGGAGATTTTTGGCTTGAGCACGAACTTGATTCTCCTTATTTAGCGTCCATTGCAATAAAAGCAGCAGAACTTCAAGGACCTCATGCAGGTAAACGTTTTTTAAGAAAAATGCGTGAAGCACTTTTCCTTGAAAAAAAAGATATAACAAAGCAACAAGTTCTACTTCAGTGTGCACAACTAGCCGAATTAGATTTAGATGAATTTAGAAATGATCTAAAATCAAAAAATGCCGTCAAAGCTTTGCAAAGTGATATACACACCACTCACGAAATGGGTGTTGACTTAGTTCCAACCTTTGTCTTCTTTAACGTTGATAATGAGGAGGATGGGATTAAAATAACAGGAAAATACCCTTACCATGTCTATGAAGGAATATTACAGGACTTACTAGGCTTCAAGCCGGAGCCTAATCCGTTGATTTCCTTAGAGGAATTTCTAAAATGCTATGACTTTGTTTCAACTGTTGAAGTGGCCGTGGTTTTTGATCTTACTGAGCAAGAGGCAGAAAAGAAATTAAAAGCTTTAATGCTCCAACAAAAAGTGATTCCTGTCCCAGTTAAATATGGAATGTTTTGGCGGTCGTTACCTTAAGTCCCTTTTTTTCTCAAAGCGACTAACATTTAAATATTGCCACCACTCCACATGAAACGAATAAATTGATCATGTGGAGCAAAATGAAATGGATACGAAGCTGCTTAAAGTAATACATTTACTTTCTTCCTCCTCAACTTCTAATTATTTGCTTATTGCATATCGTTTTTATGAGGAAACTTGGAGGAGGATGACCGACATTGAATCGACTAAAATTGTTAGTAGGTATTCCATTTATTATCATTAGCTTTTATTTTCTTTTACTATCCATCATGAAAGTTTTCCCTATTTGGATTTCTGCTCCCCTTTTATTTATTTCCATTGTGATTACTCTTTCACCTTTGTCTACTCGTAAACGTTTTAAAGGATTTAAAGGATGAAGATATGCTTATATAAAAAGGCCAATAGCCTTTAAGGGAACGTTTATTCCTTAAAGGGCTATTCGTCTTACTTAATTGCCTGCTTATACGTCTGCCAATAACTTTTCCATTTCAGCTAATGTCTCTTCAAACACATCAAGTGCCTGCTCAATTGGTTTAGATGAGGTCATATCTACTCCAGCTTGTTTCAACACTTCAATCGGATAATCGGAGCTACCAGCCTTTAAGAAGTTCATATACCTTGTTACAGCTGGTTCTCCTTCTTCAAGAATTTGCTTAGACAATGCTGCAGCCGCACTATAGCCAGTAGCATATTGATAAACATAAAAGTTGTAATAAAAATGAGGAATTCTTGCCCACTCTAGAGCAATTTCTTTATCAATTGTTAATTCCTCACCAAAATACTTCTCATTTAATTGATAATATATATCCGAAAGAAGCTCAGGTGTTAACGCCTCACCTTTTTCTGACATCTCATGAATTAATTGTTCGAACTCTGCAAACATTGTTTGACGGAAAACCGTTCCTCTAAAGCCTTCTAGAAAATGATTTAATAAATATAGCTTCTTCTTCGGATCCGTTGTTTCTTTCACTAAATAATCATTTAACAGTGCTTCATTAACAGTAGATGCAACTTCCGCAACGAAAATCGTATAATCACCGTATACATACGGTTGGTTTTTCCGAGTGTAATAACTATGCATGCTATGCCCAAATTCATGTGCAAGTGTAAATAAATTGTTCACATTATCTTGCCAATTCATTAAAATGTACGGCATTGTCCCATATGCTCCAGAAGAATAAGCACCACTACGTTTTCCGACGTTCTCCTCAACATCAACCCAGCGCTTATCAAAGCCTTCTTTTAATATGGATACGTACTCCTCACCTAACGGCGAAACACCTTTTGCAACGAGTTCTTTTGCCTCTTCATAAGGAATCTTCATGTCTACATCTTTTACAAGTGGAGTATATAAATCATACATATGTAGTTCATCAACACCAAGCACCTTTTTCCGTAATTTCACATAACGGTGTAGTAAATCTAACCGTTTATTAACAGACTCTACAAGCTGATCATAAACGACTTCTGGTATGTGATTTTTACTCAATGCAGCTTGACGAGCCGAATCATATTTTCTTACCTTTGCATAAAAGCGGTTTCTCTTAACTTGACCTGCCAACGTTGATGCAAAAGTGTTTTTAAACTTCTCATACGTATTATAAACTGCTTTAAATGCCTCTTCACGAACGCTTCGGTCATCGCTTTCAAGAAAAGTTATATATCGTCCGTGTGTAACTTCTACCTTTTCTCCACTCTCATCTGTAATCTCAGGAAACTTCATATCTGCATTATTTAGCATCCCAAACGTTTGGCTGGAGGTATTAACCGCTTCACTTGCTTGTGCTAAAATCGCTTCTTCTGCTTCAGTTAAGACATGATCTCGTTCCCGATTTAGTTCATCAAACATTTGTTTGTAAAGCTGTAATCCTTCCTCTTGCTCCACAAATGTATCAATTACCTCTTTATCAAGTGACAACAATTCTGGGACAATATATGAAGAAGTTTGTGATACTTCCGCTGCTAAACTCGTTGCCCGGTCATTTAAGCCCTGATAAAAGGAATTTGTTGT
This sequence comes from Bacillus sp. JCM 19034, assembly GCF_001310635.1. Lineage (GTDB taxonomy): Bacteria > Bacillota > Bacilli > Bacillales > Bacillaceae_D > Halalkalibacter. Next base: position 503,631 of record NZ_BAXR01000002.1, on the reverse strand, counting down.
ATCCTGATCATATCGCATATGTGCATAAGTATATAATCGACCGAGCTCTTCGGTAATTTCGTTACTCTTTTGTAATACAGCTAATAATGCTTGTGGTGAATCTCCTAGTGTTCCTTTTCCTTTTAGTAAACCAGGAAGCTTGGACTTAATGGATAGAAAGGACGCCTCCCATTCTTCATTCGTTGCATAAATAGCTTCTAAATCCCACGTTTTTTCTACAGGGATTTCTTCACGCTTTTTAACTGCTTTGCTCATTTTAATAGCACCTCCATTTGGATTCCTTTCATTTTTATTCGACTTTCTTAGTTTAATTCCTTTTTCAAATTAGAATTCAAGTATAATCGATTTTTTTCAATTACGCGAAACATACACTTATGATCTAATTGAATTGCTTGCTTGGCGTTTTCTGGATAAATCGCATCACGAAGCCTAACATACTTCATTTGAGATGGATCATGCTTCTTTATATAACGCATATCCTCTAACCAATTAAGATAACCGTCAATAGCTAGCGTCCAATCGTTCATTTGAAAGAAGGTTCGTTGTGGAAATAGTCGATTTCTGATTAAGCCTTGCATTGTTTGAATAACAATATGCTTATGAAATGGTTGGTGTATAGGTTGATGTTGAAGGCACTCTAATAGGAGGAAGGTTTGCCAAATATATGGTGAAGTTTCAAGAAGTTCGTATTGCAATGAAGGCCATCCAGCTTCAATCGGAAATAAACTTGGAGAGAGACGATGCTTATAATGTAGTTGCTGGAAATATCGTTCTGTCGCTCGAGGGTAAGGATTGGGGTTTTGATAGCGCCAATGCTTTTTAATTGCTAACCATTGTTGTATCATAAAAGGAGTTTCAGTATTTGGAGATAAAACCGTGGTAATCGTCATTTTCGAAAGCGGTGTTTCCTTATATCCTGCTAATACTTTTTGGGACGTATACGGAGTTAGTTGAATTAATTGACTAAACGCTTTTGCTTCAGTGCAATAATACGTTAAGTTCCGCTTCTTTTCGTGCTCATATGAAGCAAACCATTCAAATGTGTGTAACGTAAAATGATGCTGCCCATTTCTTTTTAGTCTGTTACCTCCAAAAATCCATAACGGTATAATCCCTTGTTGTATATAGCCTTCAGTTCGTTTTTCAATACTATCCATCCCTATCGTGGCACATTGAAATTCTAATGCATAGAGTTGATTTTGATAGCGAAATAAAAGGTCTGGTCGTTGACTAATAATTGGGAGATAGTATTCCATCTTAACTTGAACATGTTGTTTCGTTAACCAATCATATAAATCGCGTTTTCCTGTCAAATGATAGTGTGTTTCTCGTTCAGGTAAATATGAGCATCCTTGTTTTGAATGATGAGCAAAATGAGAGTGGTTTTTTCGTCCTATTTTTAAAACGACGGGGTTTTTACAAACGGGGCAATAAAATTGATCCTTTTTGCGAAGTTCCTTTAATTCTTGGAGTGGCCAATCATCTACGAGTGAGATTGTCGTTCCATTTGCTAATGAAGCAGTAAACATTTCACACCTCCATTTAAATTATCATATTTTTGTTTCGACAAGAACGCTCCCTATTCCTGCAAATGTTTTTAATTTTCTTTTCTAAAAAGCAATAGGATTGACCAATTGTGTAATTGATCAATCCTATTTTGTTCCTTTAGATTTACAACAACGGCGACAATAACCGTGATGTCGATTCAATTATTTTATAAAAAACGAACGTTGCCCAAACGAAACAGAATCGAGTTTCGTTGAATGTTCAAAATCATAAATAAAATCACTGACTAATTTATTGACACTTTTTGTTCGATATAAATAAGCATTCACTTCAAAATTCAAATGAAAACTTCTCATGTCCATATTAGATGTTCCGATTGAAGCAATTTCATGATCTACTATGAGAACTTTACTATGTAGAAAACCTCTTTTATATTCATAAATATTAACCCCGGCTTCAAGTAATTCAGGGAAATAAGAACGTGATGCATGAAATACAACTCGCTTATCCGGGCGATTTGGTACAACAATTCTAACATCAATGCCACTTAATGCGGCTATTTTTATTGCACTTAATATATCATCATCTGGAATAAAGTATGGACTGGCAATCCAAATCGACTTTTTCGCTGATGTAATCATTGAGAAAAAAGCTTTTTATTGATTTCCCAACGAGCATCAGGTCCACTCGCAATCATTTGAACACCGCCGTCCCCTTTTTGATGAGGAGAAACTGGCGGCAAATACGTTGGGGTTACAATGGACTCATTGGTAACATAGTACCAATCTTGCAAAAAGATTAATTGTAAATCTCTCACCGATTCACCTTTTACAAAAAGGTGAGTATCTCTCCATAAACCGAAATACGAGTGTCTGCCTAAATATTCGTCTCCAATATTTAGTCCACCAACAAAGCCGATAACACCATCAATTACAATAATTTTTCGATGGTTACGATAATTAATTTTATGGTTGAGAATCGGAAATTTAACTGGAGAAAAAGCCTCGGTCTTAATCCCCGCTTTACGTAAGTCTTCAATATAAGAACGAGCCAGACGCCAGCTTCCAACCGCATCATATAGAAAACGAACCTCTACACCTGTATTTGCTTTTTCAATTAAAATCTCTTTAATCTCTTCACCAATTTTGTCATGTCTAACAATATAATACTCCAAATGAATATGGTGTTTAGCTAACCTTAATGATTGAAGAATGTGAGCAAAGGTTTCCTTCCCATCTGTTAACACTTTTGTCTCGGTTGCAAATGAGACAGGTGTTTTCCCTAGTCGATGTGCTAATTGAAATAACAGCTTTTGGTGCTCACCCATTTTTTTAAATTGTTCTACTTTTAACGTTCTTTCTCCCTCAATTACTTGGAACACTTGTTCATCTTTAATCGCTTTCTTTGAAAATGTTCGTTTTTTTCGAATATTCTGTCCAAATAATAAATAAAAGAAGAAGCCCAGCATTGGAAATGCCGCTAATACAAGAAGCCATGTCAATGTTGTCGTCGGATGGCGATTTTCAAAGAAGATAACTATCGCAATAAAGATAACAGATAGAGTAAAAGCAATACTTATTGCCCCAACGATCCAACCTTCCCAATAGGACCTTGTCATATACAATGCAGCTATAATAATAATTAAAAAAATAAACACATTTAACCGAGTTTTCATATACATCTCCTACTAGTGATATATCATCGTCCGTATGGAGTCTTTACATGCGAGAGTTATTAGGTGAAAGTGAGGTAATGTTCCCATACAAATGGTGAGTGAGCACTCACAAAAATTTCTCCATATAAGTTTTATTTTAGTACAATGTTTGCTGGTAAAGCAAAACACATGTTTATTTATCTTGAAACATATCTGACTAAAAAAAGCCCCAACAGGTCATCTAATATACCTTTTGGGACATGTCAACTTATTGCTCAAATGATGAGCGAATGGCTTTCAATGCATCAGTACCTACAATCTCTTTCCCATACTCTTTAATACGGTAAATAGAAACATCAGATTCATAACCATACTCTAACATTTGACTTAAAATATCATCTTGTTCGTCTTCGTTATATCGTTCATCATTAAAGAGTACATAAACATAGTATGACCCTTCGAAAAAATGCAACTCTGTGTTTAAGTCTTCAACTACTATTCCGTGACTTAAAGAGATCACATCTTCAAAATCGTTAAATCCAATAACAATTTCAAGTTGCTCTATCTCGTCTTCTTGTTGCTCTTCTTCTGCAAGCAAATCAAGCACCGTTTGCTCATCTGAATCCTTGTCGTGGGTAACAGGAATTTCAAGCTTAACACTACCATCGGAAACTTGACCTCTTGTTACAACGATTTCTAGACCTTTATCTAAAGCATGAACTTGAATCCATAATGGGCCATCAAGTTCAAATTCATCATGATCACTTGCTTCGTTCATCATCTCAAAGAAGAGCTCTTCTCCACGCTCACGATTATACCAGATCTCGTCTCGATCAAAACCTCGAGCCTCAATATCATTATACGTTATAAAAAACTTAATCGTTGTTTCATTGACGCGTTCAATATCCATAATTCGCTCTCCCCCCTATTTTCGAATTGTTCCTTGCCAATAGAGATCAATACTAACTCTATCATATCAAGGATAAACAAAGGATCAAAGGATAATATACTGGATCCTTCTAAATTATATTCTATGATAAAACGAATAAAAAAGAAAATCCTAACACCTATTTCATATTAAATTATAATGCTCTTTATTACTAGATCCCTATCATTAGTTTAACAGACATAAAATGAAATATCGAGCCATACAATTAAAAAAGACAAGCATTCCCTTAACAATTATCAATAATAACACTCAAAACAAATGATATGTGAAGAAGATTACATTTATGTTATAAAAGGATGATGCATTTATGGATAGCGAATTTCTCTTTTCATTATTAACGATAGTAGGAATTGATATTATTCTCGGTGGTGATAATGCCATTGTGGTTGCATTAGCTTGTCGCCATTTACCTCCCAAAATCAGAAACCGTGCGATTGTATTAGGAATTTTATTTGCCTTGTTGACGCGAATGGCTCTGACCGTTGTTGCAGTTCAATTGTTAGAAATCCCGTTTTTACTGGCAATTGGCGGTGCATTACTTATTTATATTGCCTATAGTTTGCTCACGGAACAAGAGCAAGAACATAAAATCAAAGGAGGAGCTAATCTATGGGAAGCAATTCGTGCCATTATCATTGCAGATTTAGTTATGGGATTTGATAATGTCATAGCTGTTGCTGGAGCCGCACACGGAGATCATCTTCTCGTAATGATTGGTTTAATTGTATCGGTACCAATTATTATCTGGGGGAGCAAATTAATATTATTAATATTTGACCGTTTTCCAATAATCATTTATTTTGGTGCTGCCATTTTAGCCTTTACAGCATCTCGAATGATTACTCATGAGCCGATGCTAACACCACTATTTGTTGGTCATCCAACCTTTACGATTTTTATTCAAATATTGATCATTACTAGTGTTATCGTAATTGGTGCATATAAAGTTAATAGACAAAAAGAAAGTAGCTCGATAAAATGAGCTACTTTCTTTCTTAATTTACAAGTCGCTGTGCTTCTTGTAATTGGAATGTACGAACTTTTCTTGGTAAGAAACGGCGAATTTCAGCATCGTTATAGCCAACCTGTAAACGCTTCTCATCAAATATAATAGGACGGCGTAACAACCCTGGATGATCACTTATAATTTGAAATAACGTTTGTAGTGGAAGTGTTTCTAAATCCACATTTAACTCTTGAAACACTTTCGAACGTGTTGAAATGATTTCATCCGTACCATCTTCCGTCATTCGTACTATATTTTTACTTCTTCAACCGATAACGGTGATGTAATAATATTTCTTTCTTCAAACGGAATATCATGTTCTTCTAACCATGCTTTTGCTTTCCGACATGAAGTACAACTTGGTGATGTTAATAGCGTAACCATCAGATGACCTCTCCTTTTCTAAACTAAATTTGAGATCTACGAAGAGCTACTTTAAATAGTCTCATCCTAAACCATACAATCGTAACATAGCTTAATCGATTAGCTCACTATTTATTACCCTAATATGTGAACCACTAAACATATTATAACTGATTTTTCTTTTTAAACAAATATGTTTATAAAGTTTTTGAGAATTTTTTTTCATTTTTAGAATTATTATTTCATTATTCCTTCACTTTTTCTAGCGTTTCATCGTACGTTAGTACATCATGAACTTCCTGATAGGATTCACCATATAATTCCTTGTCCTTATACGTATGAATATTTTCATACGTATGCTTCATCTTCTCAAAAATACTTCTTTCTGATTCATCATCCGGAGACCAATATAATATTTCTAACTCATTAATTTCGTTTGTAGCTAAAGACCTCCTGCGATACCCAATAGATTTAGCATGTTTAAATCCTTCTCGACTATAAAAATGCTGTCTTTTTTGGGAGTCCGTATCCTCATAATCAATTGGCTCGACCTCAAGGATGATTGGTTTATTTTTTTCCTTCAATGAATGGATTAACATCTTACCTAACCCTTGACCCCTTGCTTCTTTCGCAACAAATAAATAATCAACAAAAACAAAGTCATCTGTTTCAACATACATTAAAACATGGTTTTGACCTTCGTCTTTTTGATAAATATCAGCTTTTTCTTTTAAAAGTAACTCCATATGTTCTTTTGACTTCATTTCCTCTATTGGAAAATACTGATTTAATTTCTCATACCAATTCATGTTTGATTCCCCCTGCTAATCAATTCTTTTACTATATTCCTCGTTTAAATCAATTTTAAACAGAAAACACACATTCATACTGTTTTCCTTCAGTACAACATAAAAAGCTCTAAAAGGATGAGATTGTCCTTTTAAAGCTTCATTATCCTTTAGGGATTACTATAATTGACACCTTCACTGTAACGATTGGACGCATTCCAAAGTAAAAATTCGTTTATATCTGCTTCATACAGTGCTCGAATTTGATCTTCAACTTCTTTTTTTCCATATGTTTTATAATTTCCAGTCCCTAACCAGCTTGCTGTAAAATCTTGAATCCATGGTCGTGACGTCGGTGGATCATCTAGCTGACCTAGTACTTCATTTTCAACTTCAGCATACGCTTTTGTCAACTCATACGGAAATAAATCTGGCTTATCAATTCCAAAATAAGGTGTCCAGTGACTTGGATAAATCATCGAAGAAATGACGTCCACATTTTCAGCAATTTTCGAGAAATTTTGACCAATCCCTGGTGCTTCATTAATTGTTGCCGCATAACCAAATATATCGACGGAAATATCTACGTTATACTTTTCCAACTGTTCCTTCGCATAAGCAACAAAATCAGTAACAGCAGTGACTCGTTTTTGGACATTGTCACCTTCCCCAACATAATCACCTACTGAATATTTTAAATCCTGATCTCGCCTTTCAAACCCTTCAGGAAACCTAACATAATCAAATTGAATCTCTTGAAAGCCAAGTTGTACTGCCTTTTTAGCGATTTCAACATTATATTCCCACACTTCTTTTAAGAATGGATTTACAAACGATTCACCACGACGATTTTCCCATACTTGTCCATCCTCTACAAAGGACCATTCGGGTTTCTCTTTTGCTAAAACAGAATCTTTAAACACGACAATACGTGCGATTGGATATACTTCATGTTCTTCGAGTATAGTCATTAATTCTTCAATATCTGAAATATAATTTTGCGAAATATCGAAAAATGGTGAACCTTCATCAGGTCGATACGTTAAATACCCATGATCATCTTTTATATCAATGACCATTGAATTTAAGTCGGTCTCATTCAATAGGTCAAGCAATGTGTTAAAACGTTCTCCTCCAGCTGAATTACCAGTTACATAAATTCCTTTTACACCATCTTCTGGATATGAAAATTCGTAATCGGGGCCACTTGTAAAACGAGATAGACCTTCCGGTAACGATAATTGAGCTTTACTAACCTGTTTCGTTGAATGCGTTTTAACTTGTCCCACATCTTCTTGCTCTGCCTGTACAATAATAGGACTTACCAAGTTCAATCCAATTAGAAAGAGGACAATTAACATTTTTTCCCCATGTATATCACTCTTTTCTCAATGGTTGTCTTCATTCTATAGCATATGTATTAATCTTCATCTTTAGCATCCCAATCCTCGGGAAGTGATTCAAGCTCTGCTAGTAACTGTTTTTTTAAAAGATCCAATTGTTCCTTATGACGTTGAAAATAATCCTGATTCACTAGCCAATTTTGACCATCAAAAAGTGCTTTAATATTGCCTTCATGTATTTGTTGTTCTAAATACGCTTCAGGAAGCTCTAAGAAATCAGCCAATTTCTTTAACGTAATATACATTCTTATCCCCCCCAAAGGTGTGCATACCCTCTTTTCTACTTTACGAAAGAGGGAGCACATGAAGTAAAATCATAAAGAAATGTAAGATAGAACCAGCAAGGACGAATAAATGCCATATTGCATGATGGTATTTAAAGCCACGCCATATATAAAAAATCGTACCCACTGTATAGCAAATTCCACCTGCTACTAATAGCACCATACCAGTTGTGGACAAATTAGAAGCGATCGTATTCATTGGAATAATTGCCATCCAACCCATTGCAATATAAAAGACTGTTGACAATATTAAAAAACGCTTCACAAAAAACACTTTAAAGATGACACCAATTGTCGCTATTCCCCAGATTACTCCAAACAAACCCCAACCAAGTGCTCCTTGAACGACGATAAATAATAGAGGCGTATACGTTCCAGCTATATACAAATAAATGGAAGCGTGGTCGAATATTTCAAATAAATTCTTTACTTTACCAGGAGGAAATGCATGCACTAATGTTGATGATAAATATAATAGCAACATTGTTACACCATAAATAGTAAAACTTACTACGTGTAGTGCAGATCCATATATTGATGAAAAACGATTAATAACACAAGTCCAGCAACACTTAACAACGCCCCTAAACCGTGTGTGATCGCATTAGCTATTTCTTCTTGTTTTGTAAATGTGTGAGTGGTCGCCATATTCTACTCACTCTCCTTTCATTACTATCACTACTATAACATAATTTGAAATATCGCGGAGGTCTCATTACAATTTAATTTGTAAAAGAGTATGTAAATCTGTATAATAGAAAAAATACACTTTTTTTCAATAGTTTAAGGAGGAATACGTATGAGACATGTCACGTTACTTGACATATATGAACATCCGATTACACAAAAATATATTAAACGCTCAGGCATGGCTCATGCTATTGCTTGTGCCTACCAGGCTTATCGCCTTTCTTTTAAACACAATGTTGATCCAGATATAGCAACAAAGGCGGCCTTTTTACACGATATTGGCCATTATACATGGTATCGAAATGGACAGTGGGATTACGATCTTTACAAAGAATATGATATTCATGCAATAAAAGGATCTGAACGTGCTCACAAGTTGCTTATTCGTTTAGGTGAACACCCTAAGACAGCTAAGGATATTGCACTCGCTATTCTTTTTCATACTGATTCTTACCTACCAGGTGGCAAGCTCGAACTTAGTCCATTACAGCGTGTAGTCACTTTAGCTGATGAGGCTGATGAAGAACCGGGAGGAAAACACCATTACCGTCAAATTAGTGATGATCGGGCGAAGAAATTACTTGCTCGATTAGATCACAAAATTGAGGAAGAATTTAAAAAGCGGACAATTGGAATTGTTTAAAGAGGAGGCACCCCTCCTCTTTATCTTTATCCTCTGTGAATGATTAGTGATTAAAAATTACAGAATCGATCATGTCTTGTGACAACATCCCATTTAATCGTTCGACAATAATCCCCTCTTCATCAATAACTAACGTTGTCGGAATCCCAATAATTTCATATAAGTCCATTACTTCTCCTTCTTCATCCATCAATGGATCAAATGTGGCACGGAAATAATCTAAGAAAGGCTTTACCTCTTGCTTACTTTTTTCCTGACTCGTTAAATTGACGACAACAAGCTCTCTATTTTCCTTTTTTAAGCGATCATTCAAATGAACTATTAACGGCATTTCCTCTTGACACGGTGAACACCATGTCGCAAAAAAATGTAATACAACTCCTTTACCATTATAATCACTTAAAGCTACTTCTTGACCCGATAAAGTTCGAAGCGAAAAATCCCTTGCTTGTTGACCAACTTGCACACCTGGCTTGACCATATTCGCAACGGCTTCTTCCAACTTTTGAAACGTAGACTGAGATTGACTATACATGTAACCTACCACACATAATAAAACAATTAATACACTACGATAATACATTTGCTTACTTTGGCTGAACATACACTTCCCCTCCAACTTAATGCTGTTATAATGAAACGTATGTCCAATTTGTCCAAATCATGCAATATAAGCTTAATACCTATTTTTTTCCTTTTGGTTACTGACAACTCGTGTTCATACTAAAAGAAGAGATTTAATATCCCATTTACAACTATTGTCCGTAACAATTTTTAGCTAATTACATCATCTGTTTAGCAACAACTTCCTCCTCAACAACCATCTTCCTTTTCTTACTTAGTATTAATCGTTTTTGGTCGTCTATACGTTTAAAGGTGATATACAAAAAAACGCTCGTAAACGTTTCAATAAATAGAGTTTTCATGCCTGTCTCTAGGCATTTGCAATCGGATTTGTTATGATTTGAATATGGAATGTAGAAAGGATGGACATAATGAAAACAGTATTTTCTGGAATACAACCAAGCGGAACATTAACATTAGGTAACTATTTAGGAGCAATGAAGCATTTTGTCGACATGCAGGAGGAATTTAATTGTTATTTTTGTATTGTTGATCAACATGCAATAACAGTCCCACAAGATCGCCTACAGCTAAGAAAAAACATTAAAAGCTTAGCTGCACTTTATTTAGCGGTTGGAATCGATCATAATAAATCAACCTTATTTATACAATCAGAAGTTCCTGCACACGCACAGTTAGGTTGGATTATGCAATGTGTTTCTTACATAGGTGAACTTGAACGAATGACACAATTTAAAGATAAGTCAGAAGGAAAAGAGGCTGTTTCTTCTGCATTGTTAACATACCCACCACTAATGGCTGCCGATATTTTACTATATCAAACAGACATTGTTCCTGTTGGAGAAGATCAAAAGCAACACCTTGAGCTTACACGTGATTTAGCAGAACGCTTTAATAAAAAGCATAATGATATCTTTACAATCCCAGAAGTGAAAATTCCGAAAGTTGGAGCTCGGATTATGTCATTAAATGATCCCCACAAAAAAATGAGCAAATCAAACCCTAATCCGAAAAGCTATATTTCAATGCTTGATGATGAAGCTACGATTAGAAAAAAAATTAAAAGTGCGGTCACAGATACAGAAAGCTCAATCCGTTTGATCGCGATAAAAGCCAGCAGTCTCTAATTTACTAACTATTTATTCTTTATGTTCTGGCATCGAAATTAAGGATTTAGAAGTACAATATGACGGCAAAGGCTACGGAGATTTCAAGTCAGACTTAGCTGAGGTCGTGGTCAACACGTTAAAACCAATCCAACAACGTTATAACGAACTAATTAACTCTGAAGAATTAGATGCAATACTTGACCTTGGGGCTGAAAAAGCAAACAAAGTTGCCGCTAAGATGGTTAAAAAAGCAGAGCGGGCAATGGGGCTAGGACGATAATAGTGATCGTTATGAATGAAAAAGAGGACGCCACTTTTTTTAAAAAATGGCGTCCTTATTACAAAGCAATTAATATCCAGCATTACGCTTCATCACTTTTCCAACGAAAAATGATAAGCCTAACGTTCCCACTAAAATAACTACGGTTAAAATTTGCATCACCGTATATGCAAAGTTATCCATTAAAACACTCTCCCTTCTATCGTTCATCCTTTTTATTATTATAGGAGAGTTCTTTATTCATGTAAATCCTTTTTAACTCTATTTAACACTCTCACTTTGCTCCAGTTCCCAAAGCTTCTCAAAAAAAGCTTGTCCTTTTACCATTGCCTCACATAACGTCTCATGCTTTTGACTCCAACCATCCTTAACAGCTGAATATAATTGAGTCCAAGCTTCCTCTCTGTTTAATAACTGGATCCGTACATAGTCATGAGGACTCCATTCTGTATACCAATACCGTACTTCGGCATCTGTTCCTGTAGTATATAGTTGATCTAATGTCATATACAGAAGCTGTTTAAGCTGTCTCTCCTTACGTGTTAACCCTTTTAACTCATTTGGATGGGGAGAAAGAAGATGATATTCTTTTTCCACCTTTTCATGTAATTCAAAATAAGCTAAGCTCTGCTCGTTTAATTTTTCATATACTACTTGTTCTTGGCGTGGTGTTAATCGGCTTTTTCGAATTGGTGTCTTATACCCCATCGTATCTATAGCGATAGTGCGATCTCCATCAGTTGCAATGAAACAATAATCAAGCTGTATACGTGACATGTTTTTTCGTAAGTAGCTTTGATGATGAACATATGAAAGCAAATCTTCAGGTAGCTCTAACAATTGATTTTCAATAAAATCAAACAATTCACGATTTACCTTTACTAATACAGCTTGATCTAACACTTCAATTCGATCATCACTTCGCCATTCAAAAAAGTCGCATACATTATAACCATTTTCCTCCCCTTCAAACCAATTAACCCATACATCACGGATATGGACCATCGTACCCCTCCTTACTGTAAATCGGTTTTGTATCCACAGTATAGGCAGAGCTCAACCAGTTTATTCCACAGAAATAAGGATTTCTCTCATCCTAACGGTCCTTTCCTTTTTTTCGCCACAATATTTCATAGGTAATGCATATTAAAATTAAGATAATACCGGTTATAAATAGATATAACTCAACTCTTCGAATAATAAATGAAAGGTACATCGAAAATTCATAACCAGCTGTTAGTAAATTTAAATATGCTACTAGCATAACCCCACCAACTGCTGCTAACATAAAACCTAACATAAGAAAAAATAAACGAATCATTTTTTCACCCACTTTTTAAAATTGGCCTCAGTCTCCTTTCTAAATCGACTAAAATTAACTTCCGTAAGTAGATTTCTTATATAAAGACAATGCATCAACTTCCAGCATTTCCTTCGTTGTTTCATATTTCTTCGCTGCCGATTCAACCAATTTATACCCTAAATAATATCCCAACCATATTGGAATACCATTTTCCGGGTCTCCGTATAGCAAAGTATGATAAGATCTCCGTCCCTTTTTAAAGAGGTTGGGCTTTATATATCGCTGAAACCAATGATAGTCATATGGCGTATGGTCATAATAAGTAGTCCAAATTGCACATTCTTTTCCGCCAAGCTCTTCTCTAACTGCCCATTCAGCAAGGCCTTCCATGCAAATGGATTCCAAGAAAGTCATTTTATCTTCTTTTTCTTTTGTGAAGGCTAAACGGCAAGCATGATGGTATTCATGAATGACTAGTGCTCGAATTTGTTCTTTTGATAATGTCGGCTTTATGAACAAAATGATAGTATTTTGTAATGTTATTCCTGTTTTATAGCCTAATTCCTTTAATAGGCGTGGTGGTTGATGTATAAGTGGTAATAGATAAATTTTACAAGCTGGACCGTCCCACTTTTTACGTAATCGCTCATACTCTTTCTTTACAACCGACCAAGGATGATTTTTGAACCAAACTTTTATCTCTTCGCCTAGATCCTGATCTGGTGTAAACAAACCTAATTGCCATAGATGGGCTTGCAAACTTTCTAAATGGTCTGTTTCAAATAAAGAACTCAACGGTTCAATCATCCACTTTTGCTGTCGTACAGTCGCTTCGCTCGAATCATTCACATATGCTTGAAGCCATTTATCAGTTCTAACTACACCCATCTTAACTCACTCCTTATTGCTACTATATGAGTCAACATGAAAATTTGAACCATTCATTGGTGTGTTTTATGAACAAAAATCAACTTACAAGAATAAAATACATAAAGACGTCTGTTATAAGTAGGTGAAAAAATGAGCGATAATACATCTGGAATGATTTTATTAATTGTTACGCTTTTTGTAGTTTTTAGCTTTGTAACAGGTATTGGTGTTAGAGAAGGAGATGTCACATCTGAGGGCCCAGCAAGTCCATTGCTACTATTTGAACAATCTTAAGTGAACAGAGGAGGGGTTATCCATGTATCAAAACGGTCCACCTCATTACAACCCCTATTATGGTCAACAATCATACAAAAATCAGCAGTCGCAAATGACACCTCCACCTTATCAACCTCAACATTCTTCTAATCAGCGCAATAAGAACAAGCCACACATCTCACCAAATACACTTGCTGTTGTGACCGCGCTTTTAACTGATGCCTTAAGAGTGCAATCTATACTGATAGATAAGGATAAGACGATTCAAGTGCTACTAGAAGGTTCTTTACAGGTTAACAAAAAATCAGATCTTGACGTTTTGATCGATCAAGTACGTGATGTCCCTGTTGGAGATTTTATTAAATCTTTACTAAATCAAGACCAATAATGCAAGCTACGTGAAAACTCATGAAAAAGTTCTCGCGTAGCGTATCCTTTTACTATCGTCCAATTTTTCAAATTATGATTCTATCGACATTCCCATTCACGGTCTATTCCAAAAATAGAGTATCAATGTTTCCCACATACCTTAACTCTCCATTTTATGATATAAAGATAGGTGTACGATTCATCCATTACATTGAAATATTAACTAGGAGTACATAATATGAAAATAGTCATTGCTGAAAAACCCGATCAAGCTGCTAAATTGGCAGCTCCCTTTTCTTTCATAAAGAAATCTGGTTATTTTGAAGTTAGAGCAAATTCCTTGTTCCCAAAAGGAGCTATCATTGTTTGGGCTATAGGGCACCTTTGCGAATTAAAGCCGCCTGAGGAGTATAATCCCCTTTGGAAAAAGTGGTCCATCGAAACGTTACCAATGATTCCAGACCTATTTGAATATAGAGTAGCAAATACAAAAAAGAAACCTTTCTCAATCATTAAAAACATTCTAAATAGAAAAGATATTACTGAAATTATCATAGCTGGTGATGCTGGTCGTGAAGGGGAATTAATTATTCGAACAATTATTCGGCTTTGTGGCGTAAATAAACCAATGAAACGATTATGGATATCCTCTTTAACAGAAGGTGCAGTTAAAAAGGGGTTTTCTCATTTACTTACAGAAGAAGAGACACGTTCAATTTATTATGAGGCTTTAAGTCGGACGTGTGCAGATTGGCTTATCGGTATAAATGCATCAAGAGTTTACACGATTCTTCTAACAGAAAAAGGGTTAGCAGATGTCTTTTCAATCGGAAGAGTCCAAACTCCCACTCTCGCTTTAATAGTCAAAAGAGAGCAGGAAATTGCAAACTTCCAATCAAAGCCTTTTTTTGAAGTAAAGGCAACATTTGATTTTAACGGGAGCAAGTTAACTGGGATATGGCATAAAAACAATGAAACGAGAATATTTGAGGAAAAACAGGCAAAGGCCATTGCTGATTTTTGTAAAGATAAAGCTGTTAAAATAACAAACATAACTAAAGAAAAAGAAAGAGTACAAGCCACCCTTCCTTTTTAACCTTTCAGCGTTACAGGCAACGGCAAATAAAGGACTGAAATTTCCTCCTCAAAAAACATTAGACATCTTGCAAAAACTTTATTTAAAAGGATATATTTCCTATCCACGTTCAGATTCTCAATTTTTAACGAAAGAAGAAGCGGTAGGTCTTCCAAATATCCTAAACCAAATAAGGAATATAACAAAATATAAAGACTTTTTCCCTCTTCCCTATCAATCTATTTTAAACAATAAAAGATATGTAAATGAAAAAAGGTAACCGATCATCACGCAATCATCCCGACTGAACAAATACCAATCATTTCGAAACTAACTCCAGATGAGGAAAAATATATGCTCTTATCGTTAAACGTCTAATTGCTGCTCATTATCCCCCTGCAATTACTCTGTACACAACGGTACATTCTCTCGTTGATAGCCGAGCTGAGTTTATGACAAAAGGGAAAGAGCAGCTTGAGGAGGGCTGGAGGAGGCTATTTAACGGCACTAACGAAAACGTTAATAAGGACGTTGATCAGAAGCTTCCCCATATAAATGAAAATGAAATTGGTACGGTAGCAAACCTATCCATTAACAAAGGGGAAACTCAACCACCTAATAGATATACAGAAGGAAATCTCATTACGTTGATGAAAACAGCCGGAAAACATATTGATAATGCACAATTAGAAAAAGTATTAGCACAAACGGAAGGTTTAGGAACAGAAGCAACAAGGGCGGGGATTATTAATTTATTAAAAGCTCGAAATTATATTCAAATTAAACATAACCAAGTATATGCTACAAAAAAAGGAATGATCCTTATTGAAGCATTAGGTGAAAGCATTTTAACTTCACCTAGCATGACAGCCAAATGGGAACAACGACTATCTGAAATTAGCAGCGGGACTGCTTCTCCACAGAATTTTATTGGTCAAGTGAAATTGTTATCACAAAAATTAGTAACAGATGCAAAAGAACAAGCAACTAAATGGTCCTTTGATCAAAACACACTGAAACAGCTTGCTCCAAATTCTGTACCCGCTACATACAAAAAAATAAGTAAGACACCTTTAGGAAAATGCAAACTTTGTAATGGAACGATTATCGACTTAGGAAAATTCTATGGCTGTTCAAACTACAAATTATCGAACTGTACCTTTTCGATCTCAAAAAAAATACTCGGAAAAACGATATCAAAAGCCAACCTGAAAAAACTATTGGAAGCAAATGAAACAAACCTTATCAAAGGCTTCAAAAAAAAGGAGAGAACGTTCGATGCAAAGCTCACATGGAACGAGAAGGAAAAGAAAACAGAATTCCGGTTTATGAATAAAATTAAATGAATGCATGTAAATCAATTAGGTACATTTTCTCTACAAGAAATGATAGTATTAAACCATACTATCATGATTAAAGGAGATTTGTATGTCAACTTCACATCAAAAAGCCCATCTGTCAACCTATACAACCTTTACAAGACAAGAATGGGCTACTTTATCTAAATCAACGCATGACATCTTATCTGAAGAAGAACGCAAGAAAATTGGCAGTATTGATCAAACCATCTCCGCTGATGAAGTGAATGATATTTATTTGCCGCTTTCTCAGCTTCTTTATTTAAATATGGAGCAAGCGTTATCATTACATCGGAATATTAATCTTTTTCTTCAGAAGCAAACGAAAAAAACACCTTATATTATCGGAATTGCAGGTAGTGTTTCGGTTGGAAAAAGCACAACGGCGAGATTACTCCAAGCTTTAATTAGGCGTTGGCCAACGAAACCAGCTGTTGAGCTAGTGACTACCGATGGATTTCTTTATCCAAATGCAATATTACAAGAAAAAAACTTAATGAAACGGAAAGGATTTCCAGAAAGCTATGATATTGAACGGTTAATTCACTTTCTTTATGATTTAAAATCTGGTACACGTAACATTCAAGCACCTGTTTATTCTCATTTAACATATGACGTGTTGCCTAATACGTATCAATCGATTGAAAATTGCGATGTTGTCATAATTGAAGGAATAAATGTGTTGCAAGTCAATAAAAAAATCGCCGCATCCCACATGTGTTTGTATCCGATTTTTTCGACTTTTTCCATTTATGTAGACGCTGAAGAGCACGACATTCAATCATGGTATATAGAACGCTTTAAATTATTACGAAATACGGCGTTCCAAAAACCAGAATCTTATTTTCATAAATATCGCCATTTAAATGATGATGAGGCAGAAAAGATTTCAAAGGAAATTTGGCAAACAATTAATGCTGTTAATCTAGAAGAAAACATTAGGCCAACTCGCCACCGTGCTGATATGATCTTAAAAAAAGCAGCGGGTCATAAAGTCAAAGAAGTAAGGCTAAAAAATTTATAAAACACTAGCAAAATTCATTCCGTGAAACGTGACGTGCTGTACTTAGTGAACCCTCTTACTATCTTATAGCTCTTATGGAGCCGTACAACAGGTGCCCTTTTCGAAGCTTGGCTGATGGAATGAGTTCTATTTTCGACTTGTTCGTTTCCATTTGTAGTCACTTCTTTTTTCTCTGGGTCCATTTCTAGCGATTGCAAAATTGCCGATGTTAGACGATTGTTATGTTGATCAATTATTCGTAAAAGTCCTGAATCGTTCACATATACATTCGTCTTCTCCCCCTTATTTTGTACATATTGAATATCTTCTTCTACGTAAAACTGCTTTTTTGTATCTGTTTTAAATATTTCGCCAGCTTTAATTGTATTTAGCTCAAACGTATCAAATCCATAATCTAATAAAGCTGCTGTATCAGCATAAGCAAGTGAAGCGGATGGAGAATTTAACGTAACAGCAATTAACTCCATCCCATTGTGCATTGCTGTCGTCACTAATGTATAACCTGATTGACTAACATAGCCATTCTTTACACCTGTTACCCCTTCATAGTCCCAAAGCATTCGATGATGGTTGTAAATCGTTGTCTCCCAACCTTCCCCGTGCCAATCCAGTTCTTTCGTAGCAACTATTTCACGAAAGAGCTCATTTTGCATTGCATACTGAGTGATTTTTGCCATATCATAAGCGGTTGTTACATGATTATCATCATATAAACCGTGTGGATTCGTAAAATGTGTATTGCTAACTCCAATTTGTTCATAAATGAATCGGTTCATTTCTTGGGCGAAGGCCTCTTCACCACCTGATAAATGATAGGCAATCGCCGTTGCAGCATCATTTCCCGAATTAATTAATAACCCTTGAACCAACGTTAATAATGGAACTTCTTCTTCTTCTAATAAGTATACTTTTGTTCCTATAACGTCTGTCGCTTCTTTCGGTACAACAACTATATCATCTAATACACCTGTTTCAATCGCTATAATAGCTGTAACAATTTTCGTAATACTAGCTGGATACATCGTCCGTTTACTCTCTTGATCAAATAAAACTTGTCCAGTTTGTGCATCCATTAAAACCGCCGTTTCACTATGTAGAACGATTGGCTCTTTTCCATAAAGAGGTGTTACCTTTAAGAACATAAATAATATAACGAAACCCAAAATTAGTGATTTATGAAACTTCATACTTTCCTCCTACTCTCCAATCATCAACTCCCCCTATTATAACGAATATATAAAGAATTCATGTTACAATTCGTTATCATTCTATTTACGCACATGAAATAATAGGATCTTAGAACTATATTCTGTATTAAGATTTCATTTTGATTTCATTTCTCGTTACATAAATGTAAAAAAGTGCAATTGCTATTAGAGTAGCAAGAGCTTTGAGGAAACTGGCAAATAACTCCTAAAGAAAACCTATTATTTTTCTGGTAGGTTAATAGTCGAACAGTTTTTAGGAGGGATTAACAACATGAAAAAAATGATCATGACTATTTGTGCATCAGCATTATTATTACTAGGTGCACAAGGCGTACAAGCACAAACAACACATGAAGTTGTATCAGGTGACACTCTTTATCTATTAGGTCAAAAATATGGTGTGTCCGTGACGGATATTAAACAAGCAAACAATAAGCAGGTAGATACGATTTATATCGGAGAACAATTAAACATTCCACCAAGTATTTCCGCAGCAGAAAAGGATTTGCTCGCAAGACTCGTACATGCAGAAGCGAAGGGAGAGCCTTATGCTGGAAAAGTAGCAGTTGCTACAGTGGTATTAAATCGAGTTCAACATGATGACTTTCCGAATTCAATTTATAATGTTATTCATGAAGTAGCACCATCTGGACATTACGCATTCTCTCCTGTCCAAAATGGCCAAATTAATCAAGAAGCAGATGAAGAAACGAAACGAGCAGTTAATGAAGCCTTAGCATTTAATGGACAAGGGTCCGGTTCACTATTTTTCTATAATCCAGAAATTGCCACAAACCATTGGATCGCCACTCGTACCGAAACAACGAGAATCGGTAATCACGTATTTGCTAAATAGGCTAAATGGGATTATCATGTACATTCTGGTAATCCCGCTTTTTTGATAATTTTTCATAGATCGTTCATCTTTATGAATAGTAAAACCTTTTCATTGATTTTCTATGTTATTTTGTCATAATAAGTAGTGAAGATCATGCAAAGCTGAGGGGAATAGCTATGGATATAGAAAATCTTGATTTTAATATAAATCAACTAAAAAAGTTTAAGCTTGAAGTAACCCGCTTTATGATGGCATATAAATTTGCACTCGATAAGATGGATACAAAAATTGATATTTTAAAACAGGAATTCGAATACATACACGAATATAATCCGATTGAACATGTCTCATCACGTTTAAAGTCACCGGAAAGCCTATTATCAAAAGTGCAACGAAAGAAAATTCCCTTATCTTTAAATGGAATTAAAGAGCAAATCCATGATATTGCCGGTATTCGGATTACATGTTCCTTCCTATCAGACATTTATACGATTAGCGACATGATCCAACGACAGAAGGATTTACGAGTGATTGAAATAAAAGACTATATTGCCGAGCCAAAGCCTAATGGTATAGAAGTCTTCATTTAATTATAGAAGTACCCGTTTTCATGTCTGATCGAGAGATTCATGTTTATGTAGAAGTGCAAATTCGTACCATTGCAATGGATTTTTGGGCTAGTTTGGAACATAAAATCTTTTATAAATATAATAAAACGATTCCAAAACGGTTAGTTAATGAATTAAAAGAGGCTGCTGAGTCTGCTTCAGCACTTGACTACAAAATGGAATCGATCCATAAAGAAGTGACAAACATTAAAGCAGCTCAGGAAGAAGAAGAGTCATTACGTACACTTAATTGGAACAATGAAACGTTTAAGCTCCCTACAGGCTTACTCCAATCAATATTAAGCAGTGAGAAATGAAAATCTGCTAGAATATAAAAGGCATTAGAAGATTTGAAATGAATCTTTATCAATGCCTTTTCCCCCCAAAAAACTCTCATCATTTGTTAATTTTCGCTATCTTAATATAGAGTTTACATTATATTCATATTCATTTGGTACAATCGTCATGATTCTATAGACGGGGGTGTCATGAATATGAACGACGAGAAAGAAAAAAAAGTATCATTTTATCAAAAAATAATGACTAGGCTAAACTTACGTGTACGATTATTTATTTTATTTTTCTCACTATTAACCATCTCAATTGTTACCGTAGGATTAACTTCCTATATATTAGCAGAACGAGCTACGTTAGAATCAATGGAAAATCGTTTAAAAAGAGAAACGGAACTTATCGGTCATTTAGCCGAAAACTTGCGTTTCCTTTACGTAAGTGATGATGATTATTTTATGCAAATGCTGAATACGAGTATACGAAATCAGCAACAAACTTTCTTAGATGAAGGGATGGATGCTGAGTTCATGTATATTACAAACGGCGCTATTATTCCTTTCAATGTTAGTCAAGATTCGTTACCTCCGGTAAACGAAGACGTAATTTCAGACATAGCCAATCTTAAAAATGGAATAATACATACTTCGTTGGATAATACATTTTATACAATAACATTTCGTGAATTACGCGAATTAGATGGGGTCTATGCGATTCTTATTCCGAGAAACGATTATATGACATCAGTTCATCAAATGGCACGGTTGTCTATTATAACGGGAATTTCAATCATACTCATTTCAGCTATTTTACTCATTTTATTTGTTCGTTCAATCAATAACCCATTAACGACTTTACGAAATACGATGAGAGCAGTGAGAAGTGGTGATCTACAGCAAATTCCAACATTAAGAACGACCATTCCAGAAATTATGTCTTTACATAAAAGCTACATTGCGATGATACAACATATGCGTTCCATGTTAAGTGATTTGAAAAGGACTACTCACGAGCTAGAATCAACAGGTGCACAATTAAAAGGTTCATCAGAAAACACACTCTCCTCTAGCCAACAATTAGTTCAATCTATAAATGTTGTTAAAGAAGGGGCTGAACAAACAGCACTCGGTTCTGAAACTAGTTTAAGTAGCTTTAAAGAGATGAAGAATAAGATTGAAGAAATGATTAATATGATGGAGAAAATGACACTTCAATCTAGAGATGTTAGCCATTCAGCTAAAAATGGTGAGGAAACGATTGCCAATTTGATTCAAACCATCCATACATTTGAACAAGATTTTAATCAATTAAATCAAACAATTAGAGATGTGAACAATCATTCCACTTCCATAATTAACGTGGTTGATTTAATTCGTGATATTGCCGAACAGACAAAGCTACTAGCATTAAATGCTACTATAGAGGCTGCTAGAGCAGGAGACACGGGAAAAGGGTTTGCCGTCGTTGCTAGTGAAGTAAGAAAGTTAGCGGATCAATCAACTAAGGCGACAGAGGAAATCAACAATACCATTACCAATATGGAAAATACGACAAAAGTGGCTACTCTAGAATTTGACCAACTTTTAACAAAGACGAAGTCAAATTTAACAATGGCAAATGACTCAAAGCATTCTCTTGATCAGCTTTTGCACGAATTTTTAGCTGTGAACAATAAACTTGAGCAAATGAAGCAACAATTAGATCAATTCAATGACCTGCTTCCGACACTTGAGCAAACGTCTCATCAATTAACTTCCATTTCACAAGAAACATCAGCAAGTGCGGAAGAAATGCTCACTACTAGTGAAGAACAAATCCAACAAGTCAATCAGACACACAAAATTGGATTAACATTATCTGATCTCTCTGCTTCTCTTGCAAAATTAACAAAACAATTTAAGGTGAATGAATAATAAACATACATATTTCTATGGATTTTACTCGATCACAGTTTTTCTGTGGTCTTTTTTTATTATGCCTATTGACAAATCAGTTCATTACCTTTATGGTTAATTACATAAGTAACTAACCAGTTAACGAAAGAGGTGATAAAATGGATCATCATTTTGATGACGATAAACCATTATTTCTACAAATCGCCGAACGAATTGAAGAAAGTATTCTTGATGGCTCTATTAGCGAAGGTGAGCGAATTCCGTCCACAAATGAATTAGCAAAACATTACCAAATAAATCCAGCGACTGCTGGCAAAGGCATTAATCAGCTAGTAGATCAAGAAATTATTTATAAAAAGCGAGGGATTGGAATGTTTGTTGCAGAAAGGGCTAGAACCATTATTTTAAAAAAAAGGCAAAGTGAATTTTATGACGAGTATATTATTCCATTAAAAGCAGAAGCAAAAAAGCTCGGAATCTCTACTTCAGCTTTAATACAATTCATTAAGGAGGATGAGGAAAAATGATTACATTTAAAGGTGTTTCAAAGTCATATGAGAAAAAGTATGCTCTAAAAGATGTCAACTTAGAACTTACTCCAAACAAAATATACGGTTTACTAGGTCGCAATGGGGCCGGTAAAACAACGATGCTACAACTCTTATCCGGTCATATTTTACCTGATCAAGGACGAATTCTCATTAACGGACAGGAGCCGTTTAATAATAAAAAAGCATTGGACCAAATTTGCTTTATTAGTGAAAGTGGTAATTTTAAACAACGCCTTAAAATTAAGAATGCTTTAAAAATTGCTTCCCTTTACTATCCGAACTGGTCAAACGATGTCGCGTTACGATTATTGGACGTTTTCGAGCTTAATCAAGAGCTAAATGTTAAAGGACTTTCGAAAGGAATGGAGTCAGCATTAGGGATTATTATTGGTCTAGCAAGCCGTTCTCCTATTACGATTTTTGATGAGCCTATATTGGATTAGATGCCTCTTTGCGCTATACATTTTACGATATCTTACTAGAAGAGTACGAGAGCTTACCACGTACCATTATTTTATCAACCCATTTAATTGACGAAGTAAGTGATTTGTTTGAAGAAATTGTTTTAGTTAAAGACAAAAAAATATTGTTACATGAAACTGCTGAGCAACTAAAAACAAAAAAGCGTTAAAATTACAGGTCCTAAATCTATTGTTCAATCATTTTGTGAAGGGAAACAAGTACTTCATCTAACTGAAATGATCGGAAAACAAACCGCTGTTACTTTTGGAGAAACTTCAATAGAGGAAGCAAAAAAAGCTGGCCTTGAGGCTGAGCATTGTCACATTCAAGAACTAATGGTTCATTTAACCACAAAAAAGGAGCGAAAGCCATATGTATCGTGATCTTCGTGCAAATCTCTATTTTCTAAACAATTGATTTTCGATTTTCAATTATAGTATTTTGGTCTATCTTTATAGCTAGTTCCTTACTTCTTTTCGCTTTATCCTTATCTTTGCCTTTCGAGACAACTATTATTCTGTCACCTAGTATGGCGATTTTTGTTTATTGTGGCTTTTCAGGTTACTTAACGGTAAAAGATACCTTTCCATTTATGATTAAAATGGGCTCAACTCGCACTGCATTTGTCGTAAGTGTTATCGTGTTTAATCTTATTCTTGCCTTTATTATGTCGGGAATATCAACGTTCTTAACCAAATTAATAAGCTTTTTCAACGAAACATTCGATAATAACAATCTAAGTATGTATGCTACGACACAATTAACCTCTATAAACGATACATGGTACAATACACTATTGCTTGATTTTTTATCTGTTTCTTCCTGCTTACTGTATTCGTATTTATGGGGTCACTCTTTTATCGTTTTGGCTTAATTGGCGGTGGGAGCGTGGTAGCAGTCTTTCTTATTTTAAATTTAATTGCAAATATTCGTAATTGGTTAATCGGTTTATTTATTGAGATCCAAGACTATCTTATTACCTTTGATTTTTTAAATAGTGTACTATTTCTACTTATTACAATTTTCACCATTTGGCTTATTCTAAGAAAAGCCTCCACAATTGCTAAACCTATACGATAAGACAAAGTATCTGATACGATATAATGTGTAAGTTTATTGCACATAAATAATGGGAAATAGAATGGAAACGAAATTACACTTAGGAGGCTTAAAGTGAAATGGAATTAACCGTATATTTAGCTGGCCAAATTCATAATAATTGGCGTGAGGAATTGATTAATAAAGCGAAGGAAAAGAATCTGCCAGTGAATTTTGTAGCACCGCAAACAAATCATGAACGATCTGATAGCATTGGTGAAGATATTCTAGGAAAACAGCCTGGTAATGTTTATCGTGATGACGCAGCATCCGCCATAAACAACTTTAGAACAGAAGTGCTCATACAAAAATCAGATATCGTTATTGCTTTATTTGGAGAAACGTATAAGCAGTGGAATACAGCAATGGATGCAACAACAGCAATTAACCTTAACAAACCAACGATTATCATCCGACCTAATTCCCTCATTCATCCGCTAAAGGAGCTTTCTAATAAAGCTAATGTAACTGTAGAAACAGTGGAACAGGCGTTGGACGTCATCGGGTATATATTTGAATAGATATAAGTACTGGAGCCATCAGATAAACTAGTAGCAACTAGAATCCTACTTGAACTAGCTACGCTTGGATTGAGCAACACACCAACAAATGGCTCCCCTTCCCTTTTTGTATAAGAGTTCAAAGTAATGAACTCTTTTTGTTTTATTAAATAAAATGACTTGAACTAGAAAACAATACAATTAAACGAGCAAAAGGGGGGATTCGTATGAGCAAACGTTCAAAATCTAAACGTAATATGATTGAAAGCAAAGATGCCGCTCAGCCGAGAACTGGAAAAGAACGAACAACCATTTCAAAAGCCAATCAAGAGCTTGGAATAAAGAAGTAAAGATCAATCACATTAGTAAAGCACTGTGCTTTTAAAATGATTCGTTAAGAACCATGTGTGAAAGCCAGTGCTTTATTCTCATAAGCGTCATCTAACTAGTAGTCACAATTTAGCTATTTTTTAATCCACGATACTGTCCCGTTCGAAGCTCTATTGTATACTCGTTTAGTTCAGGCATATTAACATCAATCGCTCGTTGTATCGCTAAATCGACATCATATGGAACACGCATAAATTGAATGGCAAATGTCCCCTCTTTGGTTTCGTTTGGCTCTCCTTCCAAAATAACGTATGAAGCTTGAATCTTATCAAGTGGATTTCCAACACTGCCAACATTTATGATCGTTTGTCGGTTATGATGCTGTATATATGCATTATGAATATCTCCGTACGCTATTACATTTGGTTCCGTGATCCCCGCTATGTTTTCTGTTAAATTACTGTTTTGTAACAAACTTAACCGTTCTTCAATAGCATCCCAAGGTTGGATTCGCTCATAAACACTTCTTGGTGAAGCGTGAAATACTCGAATCAATTGTCCACTTAGCCAAAATTCATAGGAATGTGGAAGACTACGTAAATAGTCAAAATCATGTTCTGATAATTGCTTTTGATGCCATTTAATAACATCATAATCTGTGGGCTTTGTAATAAAATCATCCCAATTTCCCATTACAACATGATCACAATGCTGTCTAATTAAATCAACGGCCTTTTTTGATTCAGGTCCTTTTCCGACAAGGTCACCTAGACAAATTAACTCATCGATCGTCCTTGCCCCAATATCCTCTAATACAGCTTCTAATGCAGGAACATTACCGTGAATATCAGATATAAGTGCTATCCTTTTCATGTTGCCCTCCTCGCTTAACAGCTTTCGTTATACAAATTTCTTTATTGAACATAAAACTCCTGCTTCTCGTACTATTTTTTAAACGTAAAGAGGTTTCATTCCTTAAAAAAGGGAATATATGTAGTATAAACCTTTTTTATAAGGAGGAGTAACAATGAGCTATAATCGGATGCGATTAGAAAGAATACGCTCAAATTACGTAAATCGTTTAACTTCTTCAACTACAGTTCAAGCTGTTGAAAAAATTGAAGCTACTCGTCCAGTTGAAAATGAAACGAAACATCCGACAGATAACTTTATTCTTTCTTATGAACGGTACTACCGTGCCCTCCAAGAATTAAAAGAAGAATTCAAACAATTTTATCACCGTGAGCAGGAACTAAAAAACGCCATTGAACAATTGGATGAGAATGGAACACTGATTTATCAAACTGAACAACTGATTCAGAAATATAACAAAGCCATTTCTGCACTGATGCAATATGATCGAATAACTGGCTCTGCCCATACTGATGTAATCATAACGATTCTACAACATTACGAGGAAGCCTTTTCCAAAGTCGGAATTTCAATCAATCACCATGCCTATTTATCATTCCAGTGCAATAAATTACTACATTTTTTAACAACAACGTCTAATACTCATGTTACGGAGCTAATTAGAGATTTTAAATCACTCATTATAAAAGAGTACTACTCTTTTATAAAAGTTAAAAATAGACAATCAAAAATGGAAAACACGTATGAGCCTCCCCCATTAATAACAAAAGGACTAATGATTGAAGAACAATGTTGACCGTTTTCTAGTTGATCGCTATGCTAGAAGAAAGCAGTGACCGGAAATAATAGGTATACGAAAGAGGTAACTATGATATGGAAGTGATTGTTTCACATGTGAATTTAGATTTTGATGGCCTAGCTTGTATGTTAGCAGCAAAAAAGCTTTATCCTAATGCAACCGTTGCCCTAACCGATAAACAACAAGCTACTGTAAAATCTTATTTAGCGATCTATCGTGATAAACTATCGTTTAAGAACTACGAGCAAATTACTTGGGAAAGTGTCAGTACACTTATCGTCGTTGACGTTTCTTCATTAGAACGAACTGGAATACCCATTAATCGGCTGCCACATCAAAAAGAAGTGATAATATACGATCATCATCAACCAAAAGATCATGATTATCAAAAGGGAACGAAAATAATAAAACATTATGGTGCAGCCATTACGATTTTAATTGAATATATTCGCGAAAAAGAAATGACTATTTCCGCCTTTGAAGCAACATTATTTGGGCTCGGTCTATATACTGACACTGGTAACTTCACCTTTTTGCAAACACAAGCAGCGGATTTACAAGCAGCAGCCTTTCTATTAAATAATGGAATGGACATCTCCTTAATTGAACGTTTTTCTGAAACAGGTTTTACAACAGTAGAAATTCAGTTGCTACAGACGTTATTATTATCTGGCAATGAACTAGAAAAAGACGGATTAAGACTTTTTATCACTAGTCATGAACTTGACGATTATCAAAGTGGATTAGCAGTTATTACAAGAAAGTTATTGGAGATGACTCATACTGATGGTGTGATTACCATTGTTAAAATGAAGAAACACGTTTATATCGTTGTGAGAAGCAGTTCTGAACGAATTGACTTCCAATTCATGCTAAAGGAGTTAGGTGGTGGTGGACATTCACAGGCAGGTTCAGCGACGATAAAAAATGGCTCACTTGATCTTGCTTTAGAATCCGTCCATTCTCTAGTACATACTATTTTCCAAAAACCAATAACGGCCGCGGACATAATGTCGACCCCCATTAAATTTGTTCTACCTGAAACAACCATTCAATCGACGTTAGATCAAATGTTTCAATTTGGACATACCGGGTTTCCTGTTCTCAATGAAAACGAGCAACTCGTTGGCGTCATTTCTCGTCGCGACGTTGATAAAGCGATTCATCATGGACTAGGACACGCCCCCGTAAAAGCGTACATGTCGACAAAGATCGTAACACTTCCGAAAGAAGCTTCACTTGAGACGATTCAAGCTGTCATGATGAAGCATAATATCGGGAGAATACCGATTTTAGATGGACAAGCAGTCGTTGGTATCATTTCCCGCACTGATTTAATTGAACAGTTGCATCAATCTTTACCTATTGAAATAGACAAGAAACAATTAACTCAAAAAACAATGCTTCATAGACTGAATAACGGATTAACTCCCTCTGTTCTCCAACTGTTAAAAAAAATTGGACAACTAGCTGATCAATATCATTATCCCGCTTTTTTAGTTGGTGGAATCGTTCGTGATTTAATTCTTGAAACACAGAATGAAGACATTGATATAGTTATTGAAGGAAATGCAATTTCCTTTGCCTTGCAGCTTGAACAAACATACGGTGGGACAGTTAAATCTCACGAAGAATTTGGAACGGCAACATGGACAACAAAGGATGGTTTCAAAATTGATTTAGTAACATGCCGAACAGAATATTATCAAAATCCTGGTGTTCTTCCGAGTGTCAAAGCTTCGAACATTCGTGAAGATTTAAGTAGGCGAGATTTTTCAATTAATGCATTAGCTATTCAATTAAACAAAGAAAAGTTCGGATATTTAATTGATTATTACCAAGGTATGGATGACCTTGACCAGAAAGTCATTCGTGTTCTTCATTCCTTAAGTTTTGTAGAAGATCCTACTCGAATCTTTCGAGCCGTTCGCTTTGTTCTAAGATTAAACTATCAATTGTCTACACAAACAAGGAAATTAGCCCTTGATGCTGCACATATGGTTAAACGTATTAGCCCACAGCGACTTATTCGCGAGCTCAAGCTATTTATGCAAGAAGGACAACTTTATAATGGGATGATTCAATTAAATGATCTAAACGTTTGGCAAGAACTCTTTCAAGCTCGTATCACTGCAAAACGGACTCAAATCATTCGTTCATTAACGGAGCTAGATATTAAAGAGATTTTTCCTTATCTTCTCATTTTCTTAGAAGGACACAATGAAGGAATGATTCGCAAATATGCCTTACAACAGAGAACAAGCAAATGATAAATGAAATACAACAATTAGAAATTGATGTAAAAACAGTTGATTCCTTTTATACTGCCCATAAAAAATGGCACCATATTCAAGAAGTCAGCTTGCTTTTTTCAGTGTTCAAACAAACAATGACTGGGTATTGAATTATATTGAACGGCGAAGACAGCTTTCACCACTTTTAACGGGAAAGGATTTAATTTCATACGGTTTAAAACCTGGACCAACATTTAAATCACTTCTTTTCGAACTTGCTTGTTTACAAATTAATGAGCAGATCCATACGAAAGAAGAAGCAGATCAATGGATTAAGGGCACCTTAAAAAGGGAAGGTTAATCCTTTTTAAGTGCCCTTTATCATTTCAAGACTAGTTATTCTTCATACGTCTTAAATACTAATGTAGCATTATGACCGCCAAAGCCTAAAGAATTACTCATCGCTGCTCGTACTTGTTGTTTTCTTGCTTCATTCGGGACATAATCTAGATCACAATCTGGATCAGGTGTTTCATAATTAATAGTTGGAGGAATCATTCCATCTTGGATCGTTTTAACTGTGAGAATTGCTTCCACTGCACCTGCTGCTCCTAATAAATGCCCGGTCATCGACTTTGTAGAACTAATCGCTAGTTGATAAGCATGCTCTCCAAATACCGTTTTTGCAGCCATCGTTTCAAACTTATCGTTATATGGCGTACTCGTACCATGTGCATTTAAATAGTCAATATTTGCTGGAGTTAACTCTGCATCTTCAATCGCTTGTTTCATCGCCCGAGATCCTCCTTCTCCTTCAGGTGCTGGAGCAGTGACGTGGTACGCATCACCAGTAGCACCATACCCTGCAATTTCTGCATAAATACGTGCCCCTCGTTTTTTTGCTGACTCTAAGCTTTCTAGAATGAGGATACCAGCACCTTCACCCATAACAAAGCCATCGCGATTTTTATCAAATGGACGTGAAGCCGTTGCAGGATCTTCGTTAGTTGATACAGCCTTTGCAGCACAGAAACCAGCAACAGCCATATTTGTAATAGGAGCCTCAGATCCACCCGTAATCATAATGTCAGCATCGCCTCGCTGAATTACTTTAAAAGCATCACCAATTGAATTCGTTCCGGAAGCACACGCGGTTACGGTACAAGAATTAATTCCTTTTGCACCTGTTATGATTGATACTTGTCCTGAGGCCATATCAGGAATCATCATTGGAACGAAAAATGGACTAACACGACGATATCCTTTATCTAAAAACTGGTGAAAATTCTTTTCGTATGTTTCCATTCCACCGATCCCAGATCCAATCCATACACCAACTCGTGGTGCAATTTCATCGGTAATCGTCAAATCAGCATCCTTCAAAGCCATTAATGAAGATGCTACAGCAAATTGCGTAAAGCGATCCATTTTACGTGCTTCCTTTTATCGATAAATACACTCGGGTCAAAATTGTCTACCTCAGCAGAAACATGAATAGGAAATTGATCAACATCAACACGTGTTAACGGGCCAACTCCAGATTTTCCCGCTAAAGCATGATTCCATGTTTCATCAACATTCAATCCAAGCGGGTTCACAGTACCCATTCCAGTTACGACTACTCGGCGTTTATCCATAATTACCTCTCCTTTACCCTATTTTATAATGAACTGTTATTTACCCCATCTTAAAGCTACAGCACCCCACGTTAACCCAGCACCAAAGCCTACTAATACAATAACATCTCCATCCTTAATTTTACCAGCCTTCCACTCATCAACGAGTGCCATTGGAATTGACGCTGATGAAGTATTTCCGTACTTTTGTACTGTTAAAGCCATTTTATCCTTATCTAAACCTAACCGCTCTCGTGCTGCTTCCATAATACGAATATTAGCTTGATGAGGAATAAGAAAATCACAATCTTCTTTAGTCAGACCAGCCTTTTCAAGAACATGAACAGACGATTCACCCATCTGGCGAACAGCAAATTTAAATACTTCACGTCCATTCATCTCTAAATATTTATCTTTTTGATGGATATGAAAAGCACCTCCACCGTCTGCACCTAATTCAAATGATAAAATACCACGATCATTTGATACAGGCCCTATTACTGCTGCTCCAGCACCATCACCAAACAATACAGCCGTATTTCGATCATTAAAGTCGGTAATCTTTGATAGCTTCTCAACACCGACTACAAGTATATTTTTATATGCCCCTGTTTCAATAAATTGCTGTGCCGTCACAATGCCATATATAAAACCCGCACACGCAGCACTAATATCCATCGCTGCAGCCTTATTTGCTCCTAGTTGTTCCTGAATAATCGTTGAAACAGTTGGAAAAGGCATATCTGGCGTAACTGTTCCGACTAAAATTAAATCTAGTTCTTCAGCAGAAATCTCCGCATGCTCTAATGCTTCTTTAGCTGCTGCTAATGCCATATGTGAACTATCAATGTCTTCCGTTGCAAATCGGCGTTCTTCTATACCTGTTCTTGTGCGAATCCACTCATCAGAAGTATCTATTTTTTTCTCAAAATCAAAATTAGTCACTACCTGTTCAGGAATATAGCTTCCAATCCCAATAATACCTGCTTTTGTCATTTTTAATCCCCTTTCATCGGAGCGATCTTTTTTGGGTTCATATTAGTACCTGATACTAATTATATTTTAATTCTAACGTTCTGTCCAGTTGTAACCTAGTTTTAGGCTTTTACCTTTACACAACTGGTTATTTCAACCATACACTAACTTAGGAGTAAACTTCTATTTGATAAGGAGGTATATAAATGGCAGAAGAAGAACAACAACCAACGCGTGATTTTTTTCGGAGTTAATGTTTGGACGACCTGAATCAAACGAATCAGCCGTTGAACAAAAGGATACTGACATAGACCAACAACAAATTAAGGAAGAGGACCCATCAGAACAACAAACAGAACAGCAAGCTGGGTATCAACCAACACCAAATCAATTGGATGCAATCATATCACTTGCACAGTCGTTAACTCCCTTGTTCACAGCTATTTCTGGTTGGTTAGCTAAAAAAAGCAAGGACGGTAACGATGCTAAAGAGGAGAAGAGGGAAGAATAACAATTTCCATTACACTTCTCTCACATTCGCTTAGAAATAACATAACATTCAACTAGCAAAAAAAGGCTCACAAGTGAAAGTTCACTCATGGGCCTTCTTTATATTAATAAACAAATTCATTACCATGCATAATATGGTCTTGGTGGAGCATAACCACCATAAGACGGACCGTAATTTGGACCATATTGTGGACCAAATCCGGGACCATAATTTGGACCAAAGTTTGGTCCGTAGCTAGGTGCGTAAGCGTTAGGACGTCCTACCCCACCAAATAAAACAGGGCCAACCGCTAAACCTGCCAGGAATGGTAAAAAAGGGAATCGCTGATCTTGGCCATGGTGATAGCCTGATTGATTACGAAACCCTTGCATGTGAGCATGATGATACATGTATATAGCAACTCCTTCCCATAGGTTAGTAACATCCTATGAGCTGAAACGTAAAATGGAGCTAGTCCACTATGAATGTTCTCGATCTAACTCATTCATCATTGTTTCAAATAATTGATCTAGGTTACTCTTTAAACGCTTTTCCTCTTCATTATTTGCTTTCATTTCTTTGACATTTGCGTACGTTTCAAGAAATCCTTCCATATCACCTGTTCGAAATTGGGCAATGCCATAAGAGACAAAAAGTCGTACATGAGGTGCGTCTCCTTGTTTCATTAACTCAATAAAAGGCTTTAGTTTTTTTAGGGCTTCTTCATATTGTCCGTCTTTTAAAAGAGTAAATCCTTCTTTCATTTCCATTGCAAAAGCCTGGAGCTTTGTTGCCTTTTGTGTCAAAACATTCACTCCTCAAACTATGTATTCAAGTAAGATATATTCAAAAGTAGCATTTCTAAATTGCGACATACGGAGCTGTTTCAATGTTCTAGTTTTGCTCGTATCTTCTGTGAGTTTATTTCGTTCACAAAAAATGAACGGAGGTAGCAAGGGAATTCCCTTTGACATACCTCCTCATCAATAATAGAAACATGTAAAGCGTTTATTCCTCTTGTGATGCTTCTTGTTTTCCTAATTCATATGCTTCATTCATCACATTTAAAAGGATTTCAAGCATTGGCTGTAAATCTTCCATATTCAATTCTATCCCTTTTTCATCAAGCATCTTTTTTCCCTCAGGTAAATATTTCATCGCGATTTGCATAAATTTCATATTTTGTTCTTGATTGATCATATTTTCCACCTCTTGTCCAAATCTTCCCTCATAACCATACTATGCGATCACAGTGAAATCAAGCAAACTGATATAATCGTACGTTTTCATTTTATCCAATTCATAATCTTAAAATATCGAGCTTGTAGGTAACTCACCCGTTTCAATAAAATGATCAACAGCCTCCATCATTTGTACTTGCACTTCTTCAGGAACGTTTGAACCGAATGGCCCTAACGAAATAACTCCATCTTCAAAATTATACATGTAGTTACCCCCTGTTAACTCCCCATTTCGATATTGCTCTGCAACTAACTCATATAGCAAGTCCACCTTTTGAATCGTACTCGTTAAAACCGTTGCTTCACCAAGATCAATTTGATCACTGATATAACCAATCGCATATAACCCTTCGTTTTTCGTTTCTTCAACTAATCTGACATGAAACCCATCACCTGCTGGGTAAAACACATCTACTCCATCTGATACCATTTCTCTAAATATAGCTAGTGCCTTTTCATCATCTATCCAATCTTCTACATAATGAATTTGAACGGTCGTATTGTGATCTAAAGATGCCCCCTCATAAAAACCTTCTACTTCAGATTGCCATGGAAAAGCGGCAATCACTCCCACTTGTTGAGTTTCTGACATCTTTGCAGCAATGATTCCTGCAAAGAACCCCATGGCATAGCTATCAAAATGAAGACTTGTCACATTTTCCCCTTCCACTGAACCATTAAAGCTAACAAAATGAAGGTTATCATATTGTTGTCCCAACCTAGTGAATGGGATTGCATAAAAATTCCCATGGCCAAAAATGAGGGACACTCCTTCTTCTGCAAATTCCTCGACAGCTCGCTCAACCTTTGCTTCTGTATCAATGTTTTCTTTAAAGACAACGTCGATACCAAGTTTAGAATGAATATTTAAAAGTCCTTGATATCCTTTACTATTCCAGCCCTGATCATCAATTGTTGCTTCCATCAATAAACCAATTTTCGAAGAGGATGAAGCTTGCGATTCATCGCCTTCTGAACACCCTACTAATAAGCTAATCATAACGACTATAATAAATAAATAAAGACGGTTGTTCATCGTGTTGACACTCCCTACCCTTACTAAAAGTAGCTTACTATAAAGCTTAAGTAAATTTCAGTCTTATACTTTCGTTACATCTATGCTCAATTCCTTTAATATTGAACTAAATTAACATGATGTAATAAGATTGTAATATTATAATTAGATAACCTAATCCACATACTTTTACATAGTAACATAGAATGCAAAATGATTTATACATTGTTTAACATTTTTACACGCTTCCCCATAATAATTAAATTGTGAAATTGTTTGACTACATTGATATAATAGAAAAGCATAAAATAAGTACAAAGAATTGAGGAATGTCAGAATGTCATATAATGAAGCTGTACGGTCACGTCGTACATTTGCGATCATCTCCCATCCTGATGCTGGAAAAACAACCTTAACTGAAAAACTCTTACTTTTTGGAGGAGCTATTCGTGAAGCCGGAACGGTTAAAGGAAAGAAAAACACGAAACACGCTGTTAGTGATTGGATGGAAATTGAGAAACAGAGAGGTATTTCAGTTACGAGCTCTGTTTTAGAGTTTCAATATGATGGATATCATATTAACATTTTAGATACACCTGGACATGAAGATTTTAGTGAAGATACGTATCGAACGTTAACTGCAGCCGATTCTGCGACGATGTTAATAGATGCAGCAAAAGGGGTCGAGGCTCAAACAAAGAAATTATTTAAAGTATGTAAAATGCGCGGTATCCCTATCTTTACTTTTATGAACAAACTTGATCGACAAGGTCGTGACCCTTTTGAATTAATGGAAGAGCTTGAGGAGCTGCTCGGAATCAGATCTTATCCAATGGGCTGGCCCATTGGTATGGGCCAATCATTCTCTGGTGTTTATGACCGTCTAAATAAGAAACTTGAGTTATACAACCCTGATAATCCAAAGGATATTGATGTAATCCAATTAACAGGACCAGATGATCCTAAATTAGATGAGGCCATTAATGATGACGATTTAGTTGCACAATTTCGTGAAGAATTAGAATTACTAGATGTTGCGGGGGACCCCTATGATTTAAATTTAATCAAATCTGGCGAATTAACGCCAATCTTTTTCGGAAGTGCCATTTCAAGCTTCGGAGTTCAAACGTTTTTAGAGCACTTTTTAAAGCTGTCTCCTTGTCCATCGCCTCGTATGAGCTCGATTGGAGAAATTAATCCATTAGATCATAAAGATTTTTCAGGCTTCATATTTAAAATACAAGCAAATATGAATCCAGCTCACCGTGACCGGATTGCTTTTTTGAGAATTACATCAGGAGCGTTTGAAAGGGGTATGCCGGTTAATCATGTACGTTTAGGGAAGCAAATGAAGTTAACACAACCAACGCAATTTTTAGCACAAAACCGACAAATTGTTGATAAAGCGTACCCTGGCGACATTATCGGTTTATTTGATCCAGGAACGCTACGAATTGGAGATACACTCGTTCAAAACAGTAGTTTTAATTTTGATGAAATGCCTCATTTCTCTCCTGAGTTTTTTAGTGTAATTACGGTAAAAGAAGCTCTGAAACATAAATCATTTGAGAAGGGAATTCTTCAATTAACAGAAGAAGGAGCTATTCAACTTTTCAAAACGTATAATCGCTTTAGTGAACAACAAATTGTTGGTGTAGTCGGTGTCTTACAATTTGAAGTACTTGAATATCGTTTAAAGCACGAATATAAGGTTGATATTCAGCTTGAACGTCTTCCGTTTTCTTTGGCTCGTTGGGTGACGGCTGATGAAGAAACATTAAATACATTTAAAAAATCTCAACGTAATTTAGTTACAGACAGGGATCATCGAATTGTTGCACTATTTGAAAACGAATATCAAATGCGCACGGCGATGGAGAAATATCCTGACGTAACGTTTCATGAAAATTCTTATACACACTCCACTTAATATTCCTCCTTACTAAAATGAGGTTGTACTTTGAGATTCTATCATCTCAAAGTACAACCTCTCTCCATTCCGATTAGAATTCCTTAACAGACTGAAGACGGAAGATACGACTAACTCCATTTCCTGCGTATAAAGACTTCAACTGCAAATCCAGCAATTAAGGCAATTAGCACACTAATACCTTCATGCAATTGAACGACGACTGATAACACGTAAAAGCTTACAATCGTAACGATAGCAAAGACAATTATTCCAATAAATGCTTTCATGCTCCTCCTCCATCCAGTATATCATTTAACTTGTCTTTGCCATTGTTCCACATGTTGACGTTGCTTTTCAATCCCTTCTTTAAGCGATGTTTTCACTTTAAATCCCAAATCCCCTTCTGCCTTATCGGCAGACAATTGCACAATTGGCTGTTGTTGAGTTAATTTGGGATGATTAGGATCAATAAGTGAAAGTGCTCTGAACCATTCG
The DNA here is from genome assembly GCF_001310635.1 of Bacillus sp. JCM 19034. Classification (GTDB taxonomy): domain Bacteria; phylum Bacillota; class Bacilli; order Bacillales; family Bacillaceae_D; genus Halalkalibacter. The sequence goes on along the minus strand of NZ_BAXR01000002.1, from coordinate 466,665 downwards.
CCCACTTTCCCTGTTGATAGATGATAGGTTTCATTTTCATTCTCTGAATTTGCAGCAAGTAATAAGCCATTTACACAATCCTCTACATAAACGAGGTCAATCGTTGAACGATCAAGGTTAACGTTCTTTTTTCCTAATAATAACTGTTGAAACATCATATCGCCCCGTTGCCATGGCCCATATATGGTTGGCAATCGAAAAATGTAATAGGAAATCCCTTTTTTCTTACATTCTCTAATAATTAATCGTTCGCTTGCTAATTTTGTAATCCCGTATGGTGATGTTGGATTCGTTGGCGTTTTTTCAGTAATCTTACCAGGTCTCTCTCCGTAAACTTCAACTGTTGACGTATAGACGAACTTTGTTTTACTTCTGCAGGCATGAATAAGACGCTCTGTGACCGTTACATTTTTCTCAATCACTTCAGTTAACCTAGGCCATTTACTATCTGCATGTGTTAAAGCAGCTAAATGGAAGACAATATCAACTTTTTTTAGGAGACTTTTCAAATCCATGTTTTCAAGTGAGTCATTAATAAACGTCAATAAATCATGACGCCCGATCCTCATCCACTTTTCCTCTTTTTCAATATCCTTCTCCTCTTGAAATGTATCAATGACGATCACTTCATACCCTTCATATAATAGCCGTTCACATAAATGATAACCGATAAATCCTAACCCACCAGTAACTAATGCTCTACGCATCTTCATCTCCTCCATAACACCACTTTATGTTCTTATACGACGAATATTATAGAAATCAGGCTCTTTCTTCCGTATATGCCCATGCTTTTTTTGTGTGTAAGCTAAGATACTTACACATTTTCACAGCTGTGCTTCATGCTTTTTAAAGAAAGGGTATGCTGCCTGTACGGTACGATAGAAGGATCTCTCGTTCCCATGTATTCGCAAGTTAATATACGTATCGAGCTCAGCTAACTCTTGTAAAATGGTCTACTGTGAACATGTAGTGGAAAACGTTTTTCATTTATATCACAGTGAATTGATAAAGGAGGGACATGATTAATAGTAGTTGGAGGGGAAATCATTCTTATCAGGTTATCCGTCACATTACTTTCGTCTTCATGATAAACATTCGCTATCTCTTTAACAAATCGTTTAAAAAACCACCTGTTTTCCTGTTCTTGCCTGAAATACGCTAACATGTTAAAACATGGATTAATAAAATAACTAGATCGTACTTGTTCTACGTTCTTTTCAAACCATCGCAAAGCTAGTAATGCACCTGTACCTTCAGCCAAAACATGGACTTGTTTATTTAAAATTTCTTTTTTTAACACACTGTGATACATATGCAATACCATTTGATAATCATTTACACTTCCCCAATGGTTTGCATGAAGTGGTGGAACGACAACCGTATATCCACGCTGAAGCAGTCCATTCACGAATCGTTCTTTTTCAGGATGAGCTTCCCAATCACTATCTGATGCCCTTGTCATTACACCATTATCACTTAATAGGAAGACGGCAAATCCATTAGGCCTCTCAGGCAGATACGTAACGCTCCACTCTTTGCCTATTTGTTGATAACGTGCATCTTTCATCATTTAGTTACTCCCATCTTCTCAATGTTCTCCTACTATCGTTACTACATTATGCAGTAAAACGATAAAACGGAAGGGTGATAGTAACCTTTTATCATGTTTAAATGCTAAATAAGGTGTGTCGAAAGGATTAATTAATCCTTTTGACACACCTCACAAATACAATCCTGAAATCAGTACAGCCTAAATCATAGATTAATGTCCTGATCTTCTCTTACTTTTTGGTGACCATTTCCGATTATGATTTGAAGTATCTGGGAAAACATCTCCAGCTTCCATTTTTAGCGATTTAGGATTTTGCACCATATCCCCCGTTTCACCAATTTCAACATAAATCCCATTGTTCGGAGCTTTTTGACCTGGTTCGAACTGTTTATTTTGACCCATTCACATTCCCTCCTTCACTCGGTAGAATACCCAAGGAGCGAGCAAATCATGAATTAGACATTAAAGCGACAAGGATTGACTTTTGTGCATGAAGACGATTTTCAGCTTGGTCATAGATAACAGAATGAGGACCATCAATTACTTGTTCTGAAACCTCTTCTCCTCGATGTGCAGGCAAACAATGAAGGAAAATATAGTCATTTTTCGCTAACGAGGCTAATGATTCGTCAACTTGGTAGACAGAGAATTTACTGATTCTTTCATTCTGCTCTTCTTCGTAACCCATACTTGCCCAAACATCAGTGTAAATCACATCTGCCTCTTTAACTGCTTCTTTTGGATCATTCGTTTGGATAAGTGTTGCACCCGTTTCTTTTGCAGCTTTTTCTGCTTTTTTAAAGATATCTTGATCAACCTCATAGCCTTCCGGCGTTGCAATTGATATATCCATTCCAACCTTTGCTCCTACAGCTAATAAAGAATGAGCGACATTATTGCCATCTCCAACATAAGCAAGCTTCAATCCTTTGAGCTTTCCTTTATGCTCTAAAATTGTTAAAGCATCTGCCATTGCTTGACATGGATGATATCCATCCGTCAGAGCGTTAATAACAGGAACAGAGGCATGTTGGGCTAATTCTTCCACAAGCTCGTGTGAATTCGTACGGATCATAATCGCATCAACATAGCGCGATAGTACATTGGCTGTATCTTTCACTGGCTCCCCTCTACCGATTTGCATGTCACGTGGACTTAAAAACAATGCATGTCCACCTAATTGTGTCATACCAACTTCGAATGAAACGCGTGTACGTGTGGACGCATTTTCAAAAATCATTCCAAGTGATTTTCCTTTCAGTAAATCGGACTGCTTTCCGTTCTTCGTCTCTTGCTTCAGCACACGGGCATGCTGAAGCAAGACATCAATTTCCTTTGGATCAAAATCAAGTAACGTTAAAAAATTCTTACCTCTTAGTGAAGAAATATTGACTACTCCCACTTAAATCACTCCTTACATAGTTAGTTCTTTTCCTTTTTTCCACCATTCTTGAATCGCTTCATACTGCTGGTTCTCAACCTTTATTGCCTTAATCATCCATGATAATGTCGTTAATTCGGAAACGACTGCACAACGTTGCTTTAATGCTTCCTGACGATTTAGTTTACCTTCTTTTGTTCCAAGCTTCGGTAAACTGATAAGTGCAATCGCGTCATCCTGTTGCACCCAATTCTCAAAGTCTTCAGATATGATCGTAAACCCTAACTCTTCTAATTGTGTTTGATATGGAGCAAATGCGGCCTCATATTCAGTTGCGACATCAATATAGATCGTTCCTTTTTGTGTAAAAAATTTCGGCTTTGCTTGTGACCAAACAAATGCTTTTAAGAATGCTTCATCTAACTGATCACTCATACTCATTAATTCACCTGTTGACTTCATTTCAGCTTCTAATAACGGATCAAGACCAGCTAATTTTTGATAAGAAAACACCGGAGCCTTTACAGTATAAAAATTCGGTTCAAAAATTGTGCCATCTTCTATGTTCAGTGCCGGTAAACTTTCCCCTAGCAATAATTTAATCGTATGCTCTATAAATGGCTCATTTGAAATCTTACTTAAAATTGGAACGGTTCTGGAAGCACGAGGATTAATTTCAATCACATATAGGTTTCCTTCATACAAAACAAATTGGATATTAAATATGCCTTTAAAGTCCATTCCTTGGGCAATTTTTTTCGTATAATTGTGAACAAGCTCCTTCACATTTTTTGAAATGCTAAAAGGAGGAACGACAGCCATACTATCACCTGAGTGTACACCCGCTCTTTCAACATGTTCAAACATCCCAGCAATGGCGATATGTTGACCATCCGTTAGTGCATCTATTTCTAGTTCTGTCCCTGGGTAATAAGCATCAATTAATAATGGGAAAGCAATTGTTTGTTCAGCGTCTTCTAAATATTCAACAAACTCAGATTCTGACTGAAATAACATCATTCCTTGCCCGCCAATAACATAAGATGGACGAATTAAAACTGGATAGCCAATCTCTTTCGCCTTTGTTAAGCCGTCCTCTATGTCATTCGCTGTCACACCAGGAATATGCGGAACACTGACAGATTTCATAAAGGAATAAAAGCGACCGCGATCCTCTAATTGGTCAATCGTATCTTGGTTTGTTCCATAAAGCTTCACACCAGCTTCCTCCAACCCTTCGACAAGAGAAATTGCTGTTTGACCACCAAGCTGGATGATCACACCTTCTACTTTTTCTAGCTCAATGACATGAAGGACATCTTCAACTGTTAATGGTTCGAAATATAAACGATCTGCCGTAGCATAATCGGTACTTACTGTTTCAGGGTTATTATTCATCATGATCGCTTCATAACCTAGCTTGTGTAAGCTTTTTATACCTTGAACTGAACAATAATCAAATTCGATCCCCTGACCAATTCGGATAGGTCCAGAACCGATCAAAAGAATCTTTTTCTTATTAGATGAAGGTTGAACATCAGAATCTCCATGCCAGCTTGAATAATAGTAAGCAGTTGAAGCTAGAAATTCACCCGCACACGTATCAACCATTTTATAAGATGGATACAATGATAGCTCTTTCCGCTTTTGACGGACGGCTATTTCCGTAACTCCCCACGTTTTTGCTAACCATTCGTCTGCAAAACCAGCTTCTTTCACTTTCTTTAAGAAACTAGCATCAACGTTTGGAAAAGATTTAGCACGAATCTCATTTTCTAGCGTTATCAGTCGTTCGAAGGCATGTAGGAAGAAAAGATTTATTTTCGTCTCCAGATGCAATTCTTCACTGCTAATACCTCGTCTTAGTAATTCTAATAAGACAAAAAATCTCCGGTCATCAGGCTGTTTAGCAAGCTGCCATAACTGCTCTGTCGTTTTTGCAGTAAGCACCGGCATTTGCAGCCCATGTATTTTTAATTCTAATGAACGGACCGCTTTTTGAATTGCCGCCTCTAAATTTCGTTCAATTGCCATCACTTCTCCGGTAGCTTTCATTTGTGTACCGAGTTGTCGTTGAGCATGAACAAATTTGTCAAATGGCCAACGTGGGAACTTAACAACGACATAATCAAGTGCTGGCTCGAAGCTCGCAAAAGTATGACCCGTAACTGGATTAATAAGTTCATGTAGTTGATATCCCAGACTCACTTTCGCTGCCATCCGAGCAATTGGATAGCCTGTTGCTTTAGAGGCAAGTGCCGATGACCGACTTACTCGCGGGTTCACTTCAATTAAATAATATTGCTTGCTATATGGATCCAATGCAAATTGAATGTTACAGCCGCCAACAATGCCAAGGGCACGAATAATTTTCACTGATACCGTTCGCAGCATTTGATACTCAACGTCTGTTAACGTTTGTGATGGAGCGACAACGATGGAATCTCCTGTATGAACGCCGACTGGATCAATATTTTCCATGTTACAAACGGTTATGCACGTATCATTACTATCACGCATTACTTCGTATTCAATTTCTTTAAAGCCGGCAATGCTCTTTTCAACTAAACATTGGCTAATCGGACTAAGTGAAAGACCAGCTTTAATAATTTGCTTTAATTCAGCTTCCGAATGTGCAATACCTCCACCTGCTCCTCCTAACGTATACGCTGGGCGAACGATAATTGGATAGTCAACTTCCTTGGCAAAGGCCAGTGCAGCTCTTCAGTTGTCACAATATTACTTTCTGGAACGGGCTCATTTAACTCTTGCATTAACGCCCGAAATGCTTCACGGTCCTCTCCCTTTCGAATCGAATCAATTGGTGTTCCTAACAATTCAACATTATATTTTTCTAACAGACCATGATCATATAGATCCATTGCCAAATTTAACCCTGTTTGCCCACCTAATGTTGCTAAAATACCATCAGGCTTTTCTTTTTGTAAAATAGCCTCTACACTTTCGATCGTTAACGGTTCAAAGTAAACACGGTCAGCACATGCTTCATCCGTCATAACTGTTGCGGGATTATTATTGATTAGGACAACTTCTACTCCCTCTTCCTTCAAAGCTAGACAAGCTTGTGTACCGGCATAATCAAATTCCGCCGCCTGCCCAATCACAATGGGGCCAGATCCAATGACAAGTACTTTTTTAATATGTGTATATTTAGGCATAAACTTTTTCTCTCCCTTTACGCTGAAGCATTTCAATAAATTCTTGAAAGAGCTGGCCACTATCAGAAGGACCAGGATGTGCTTCTGGATGAAACTGTACTGTGAAAATTGGATATTTCGTATGGCTTAACCCTTCGATTGAACGGTCATTAATATTCAAATAACGTGCTTTAAAACCTGTATTAGCTAATGATTCTTCCTGAACGACATAGCTATGATTTTGTGAGGTCATATAGACCTGATTTGTCTCTAAATCAATAACAGGCTGATTTGCTCCTCTATGACCAAACGTTAACTTCTTTGTATCTGCCCCAAAGGCCAGAGCTAATAGCTGATGCCCTAAGCAAATCCCCATCGTCGGATACGTTTGTGCTACTTGCTTAATATTTTGCAACAGATCTTTGACGCGTTTTGGATTACCAGGTCCATTAGAGTAAAGACTCCGTCTGGATTTAACTGTTCGATTTCTTTTGCCGTTGTATGAAACGGAGTAATTGTAACGCGCAAGCCAAGATCGACTAATGAATCGACGATTGATTTCTTATATCCGAAATCGACGACAACAATGTGCTGCTCACCACTTCCAAACGTTTGCTGCTCACCAATGGCGACATCAGGAATCACGTCCTTTTGGTCTAATGGTTCGTATTCGTCAAAAGAAACTTCTTCTGGTGTCGTCGTTACAATCGCTCGCATATCACCATGCTGGCGAATCTGCTTCACAATCGCTCTCGTATCAACATCCGATATAAGTGGAATAGAATATGCTTGACAATATTCAGCTAACGATTGTGTAGATTCATAGTGATAACCTGTATTTGATAACGTACTAACAATGACTGCCTCTACTTGTGGTTGTTTGCTTTCAAAATCATTTACATTTATCCCATAATTTCCGATTAATGGATATGTGAAAACAACCATCTGCCCTTTAAATGATGGATCTGTCATTACTTCTTGATAACCTGTCATCCCTGTAAAAAAACAATTTCTGCATGCACGTCTTCTTGCTGCCCTTGAAGGTGCCTGCAAATGTTGCACCGTTTTCTAGTACAATATACCCTCTCATTTCTCCACCCCACAAACGAATACTTATACTTAAATGTTGATTTTTATGCACTAATATACTTAGAGCAGGGTGCCGCTTAGACACCCCATCTATTTAAACTATACATTTAGATGCTGCTTTTCATCAGCTGACTTTAAGACCGACGCCAATACTGAAACTGCTTGACTAATCTGTTCATCGGTCACAACAAATGGTGGTAACAGTCGAATCACATTTGGTCCAGCTGGTAAAACGAGTAGCCCTTGTTTTCGACAAGCATACAACAGATCTGCAATCTCTACTTTACATTCTATGCCAACCATGAGCCCTTTGCCGCGAATATCCTTTACAATATTTAATGCTTTTAACTCTTCAGTCAAATTCTTCATTAACAATTGGCCCTTTGCTTGACTGACTGCAATACGCTATCAGATAACGCTTCTTCTAAAACAGCAGCTGCTGCAGCCATCGCTAATGGGTTACCTCCAAAAGTCGAACCATGACTACCAGGACCGAACGCCTCTTTCAATGATGCTTTACCGACCATTGCACCAACAGGGAATCCGTTTCCTAATCCTTTCGCCAATGTAAAAATATCAGGAGATAAGTTCCATTGTTCATAACCAAAAGCTGTCCCTGTGCGTCCTATTCCCGTCTGAACTTCATCAACAATTAATAGACAGCCTTTTTCTTTACAAATTGTTTTAATTAGCTCACTGAAGCTTCATCCATTAAATGAACACCGCCTTCACCTTGTATAACCTCAACCATGATCGCTGCTGTCGCATCGGTTACAGCATTTTGCAGGGAATCACAATCGTTTAACTCAACATATGAAAAGGAAGGAAGCAATGGCCCGAAACCTTCGTGTACTTTTTCTTGACCAGTGGCTGCTAACGTTCCTAACGTGCGACCATGAAAAGACTGTTTCAGCGTTACAATATGATGCTTGCTTGTTGCTTTACGTGCCAATTTAATCGCAGCTTCATTAGCTTCAGCACCACTATTTGTAAAGAACACATAATCTCCGACACTATGAAGAGTGAGCATTTTTGCTACTTTTTCTTGACCCTCGTGATGAAATAAATTAGAAGCATGCCACAACTTATCTACTTGCATTTTGACAGCCTCATTGACACGTGGATGACAATGTCCTAAATTACATACAGCGATTCCTGCCATAAAATCTAAATATTCAGTACGGTTTTGATCTATTAAAATGGCTCCATTGCCTGAGACGGCTTGAACTTCCCATTTTGCATAGGTCGGAAATAGTGCACTCATTCGTTGCTCCTCCTTTTTATACGTGAAATTGTACAGGCGATTTTGTTATAACGGTTCCTTTAATTGATCCATCTTCTTTTACAGTCGTATTTTTGCCGTTCATAATCATCACTGAATCAACATCTGATAAAGAAGCTAATGCTGCTTTTACTTTCGGGATCATCCCACCATAAATGACTCCATCCATTATTAACGTTTCAATTTCTTCTGCTGTAATAGCTTGTAAGCATTCCCCATCTTTTAAAATTCCATCAACATCTGTTACAAACACAAGCTGGTCAGCTTGCATAGCTTTTGCAATTGCCCCAGCAGCACTATCAGCATTTACATTGTAATGTAAGCCCAATCGATTAATACCGATAGGAGCAATTACAGGAATCATCTCCTGATCTAATATCGAGTTTAATAGACTGCTATTAATCGAAGTCGGTTCTCCTACATATCCGAACATATCTTCATTAATTGGCTCAACTTCAATAAGTTTGCCATCACAGCCAGATAATCCAACAGCAAGCCCACCTGCTAATTGAATATTCGTTACAAGTTGCTTATTTACTTTTCCACAAAGCACCATCTCGCAGTCTCTAATACATCTTCTGTCGTTTTACGTAAGCCGTCAACAAATTCAGACTTGATTTCAAGCTTTTGTAATAGCTGATTAATCATCGGACCGCCACCATGTACGATAATCGGAAACTTTCCGTCCTGTTTCAATTGAATCACACTTTTAAAAAAATCGTTAGACAGCTCAGCAATTGTACTACCACCACATTTTATGACTACAATTTCTTTCAAGACTAGTCAACTCCTCAGTTCATTCACTTAAGTCCGATAGCCAGCATTAATTCGCACATAATCATATGAAAGGTCACAACCCCATGCCTTACCGTTGCCTTCACCTAAATGTAGGTCAACATCAATCGTAATCGTATCATTTTCTTCTAAATATGCCTTAGCCTTTTCCTCTGAAAAGCGAATAGGCTGGCTATTTTCAAGGGTTTGAATAGGTCCTATCGCAATGTCAATCGTTTCTGGATTAATTTCACAACCACTATAGCCAATTGCACAAATGATCCGTCCCCAATTCGCATCTGTCCCGTAAACAGCTGATTTTACAAGATCTGAGCCGACAACCTTTTTGGCAATTTTTCCAGCATCTTCGTTTGTTAATGCCCCTTTTACACAAACTTCAATGAGTTTAGTTGCCCCTTCTCCATCACGAGCAATTTGCTGTGCTAATGATTGGCATGTTAATGTTAATGCTTGATAAAAGCCTACCCAATCTGGATGGTGTGGAGTTAGTTTCTCGTGGTCAGCTAAACCTGAAGCCATAACAACGACCATATCATTCGTTGATGTATCTCCATCTACTGTAATTTGATTAAAGGTGTTATTCGTAATATCAGTTAATGCTTGCTGCAAGACGCTTGAATCAATAACAGCGTCAGTTGTCACAAATGATAGCATTGTCGCCATTTGCGGATTAATCATTCCCGAACCTTTTGCTACTCCACCAACGGTTACCACTTCGCCATTAATAACGGTTTGAAAGCAGGCTTTTTTGTTGACAGTATCGGTTGTTAAAATCGCCTGATTAAATGCCTCGGCTCCATCATAGGTCGCTGATGGCTGCAATTGTTCAATTCCTGAAAGTAGCTTATCCATATCCAAATATTCACCAATCACACCTGTTGAAGTTACCGCTACATAATGCTCTGCTAAGTTAAAATGATTAGCTCCTTGCTTTCTCATCGCATAAGCATCAGCAAGGCCTCTTGCCCCTGTACAGGCATTTGCATTACCACTATTTACAACAAGAGCTTGTAGTTTACCTTCTTTTGCTAAACTCTCCTTCGTTACTTTCAGAGGAGCTGCTTGAATTCGGTTTGTCGTATAAACAGCAGCTGCTGAAGCTGGAACAGAGCATACAATCGCTCCAAGGTCAAATCGCTTTCTTTTCATTCCGGTATGAATTCCAGTAGCAGCAAATCCCTTAGGAGACACGATGCTCCCCTGCTCTACTTCGACTACTGAATTTGTTGCTATTTCTTCCATGCTGCTCCACCTTTCCTACGGATACATTGGAACGTTATTCAATGACGTTCCTTCCTCAAATCCATTCATTACATTAAAGTTTTGAATTGCTTGCCCTGAGGCACCCTTTACAATATTATCAATGACAGAAACAATCGTAATTCGTCCTGTTCGTTCATCATATGTTAATCCGATATCACAATAATTGCTTCCATAAACTTCTTTCGTAGCTGGGAATTGCCCCTCTGGTCGAATCCGAACAAAAAGTTCATCTCGATATACTTCCTTGTATAATTCTCGAAGTTCTTTTTCAGACATTTCCTTTTTTGCATTCATATACATCGTTGACATAATTCCTCTTACCATCGGAACTAAATGAGGTTGAAATGTAACCGCAGCTGCATCCTCATTCCAGATTCGTAGCTGTTGTTCAATTTCTGGGACATGTTTATGTTGATTGATTTGATAAATTTTGAAATTTTCGCTCATTTCACTATAATGTGTCATCATACTAGCTGAACGGCCAGCACCTGAAGTTCCCGATTTCGCATCAATAATAATCGATCGAACGTCAATTAATCCTTCTTTCACAACTGGAGCTAATCCTAATAACGTTGCAGTCGGATAGCAGCCAGGATTGGCAATGAGTCTCGCTTTTTGTATCTGCTCACGATTCCATTCTGTTAACCCGTACACTGCTTCTTGTAGCAATTCCTCGGATGCAGCCTCACGTTTATACCATTTCGTATACGTTTTTGGACTGTTTAAACGAAGATCACCTGACAAATCAATCACTTGACAGTTTGACTCAAGTATCGCTATTGACCATTTAGACGATACGCCTGGTGGTGTCGCTAAAAAGACCGTATCAACTTCTTCATTTAAGCTATCCGTCGTTAATGCTTTTAGCGGCTTTTCATAAATCTTCGCAAGGTGAGGATATGTTTCATGTATATTCATACCTTCTTTTGAAGAAGTGTATAATACAATATCTGATATGTGAGGATGATGGTTAAGTAATCGAAGCAATTCAGCTCCACCATATCCAGTTGCACCAACAATACCAACTCTCATCCTAATCTCTCCCTAATTCCGTTTTCTCTCTTCTTTTGTCTTGCTACTCATTATATATATGTATAAAAATAAATTCAACTGTATTTTTAAAACTTCTTTATTTTTCTGAAATAACGTATGATTCTCAAAATAAAAAAGTGCCTATTTTATAAAATTCAAACAAAAAACAAGCACTAATAGAGGTCTCACCTCATACCAGTGCTTGTTTACTTATGGCATATTTTCAAATTGCTCATAAATTAAATTAGCAGTTGCTTCTATTTGCTCGCCCCACATATCATTTTGCTGATGGTAAATATACGCACCATCTTTATCTAAAATACTAAATCCTCGATACGACATCTCACTATTCATCATGTTAACATGCTCTAGCGTTTCAAACGTTTCATCAGATAAAAACGTAAATGTAAATGAGCCTGCTTCTTTTAACATTAAGGAGTTTTCCGGAGTATCAACACTAATGGCATAAATATCAGCATCCAAATCTGAAAATAATCCTAAATTCTCTTGCAACTGAACTAGTTGCATTTGGCAAAGGCCTCAACCAACCTCTGTAAAATGAAATAAGATCGTTGCACGCTCTTTATTTACTAGCGTTACTTCATTTCCTTGTTCATCTTTAACTACTAAATCACTATCTGGTAGCTCCCCTGAAGCATTAGAACAGCCACTAATGATCAAAACAATTAGTATAAATAAAGCCCAATAATTCTTCCGAATCATAAACTCACCTCTTTTTCTATCAAGTCTTTTAAACTCGGTCTAGTTTACATACATTCATTATAATAAGCCATTTATTTGCTTACCATTTTAGTAGTAAAAAATCTCTTTACCTCCATAGCCGAAAAAACTGTTTAAGTTTATTTAATCGTATTTTTTAAATCAGAAATAATAGATTCTTGGTCCGTTGAATAACCATCATACGTACGAATCATTAGTCCTTCAGGGTCAATTAAATAAAAATAAGTTGGATGCATAATATCGTCCTCTGTTGGTTGAACGACCGCTTTAAAACTATCTCGAGCAAATTGAGAAATCTCATCTTCATTATAACCAGTTATAAAATGCCAAGATTCTAAATCTGCCCCCACATTCTGTCCATACGCCTTTAATATATCAGGAGTGTCTCTTTCTGGGTCAACGGTAAATGATATAAAGGTTACCGGAATATTAGCAGCAATCATTTCTTTTTGTAAGTTAAGCATATTAGGTGTCATGATTGGACAGACTGAGGACAATTCGTAAAAATAAAATTTGCCATCCAATATTGTCCTGATAACTGTTCCGTTCCGAACGGTTCACCTAATTCATTTGTAAATTCAAATGGTTCAATGACATTTCCAGCTGCTGACACATCTGCATTAGAGTTTGTTTCTTCTCCATTTGTACCAATTTCGTACATCCATCCACACCCCGTCAATAAGGCAATCATGACGATGTAGAAAACTATTTTTTTCATATTTAACACCTCACCTCTCTTACGGTCTTGCAGTAGGAGCATCACTTATTGTTAACTTCCCATCCTGTTGTTTCTCTTTGGCTAACCATTGCTTAAATACGAATCCAATGGCAATTCCATACACAAGCTCTTGGAATACTTTCATCATCACTCCAGCTAATTGCTGATCAGTACGTGGTTCTAAAAATGCAAATGAGCTTGGTCCAATAAAAAGCTCAGTTGGAATACTAGCTCCTGCTGGTAGCAATAAGCCATAACGTTTGCCCATACAAGTGGATCTGTATACGTGCTATACATCGCCGAACTAGCAAAAATAATTAATGCACAAGCTGGTGTAATTAAAAGCCCATTACCGAAAATATACCCAATTCTTTTTAAATCAGATAATGGTGTCATAACAGGTAAAGGCGTTAGCATAAACCACCACATTAAAAAGGACGCAAAAAGCAATGCGTATTCATACATGCTATGCAAAATAGCTGATTGCATTAACGTATCAAACATAAGTGGTACGTGATAAAAAGAAAATAAACCATTGAATAAAAACAAAGCGACAATGGGACTCCATACTATTTTAAATAAACGAATAGTAAAAGGATTACGGTATTTATTTATAACAGCATGCAAAAACCATTTCGGTATACCTAACAAGAAAAGAGGCACTGCAATAAAATAGGCAAACACCATTTGTAACATGTGAAAGCTAATCATCAAATGCCCTGTAATATAAAGCGGGCTCCCCCAACCTAAATACAATGCAAACAAACCTAGGAAAAAAAACACTTTCTGTCTCGTTTTTACCGGTTCTGAATTTGTAAAGCGACTACGCCAACTCGTAACGAGTAACATATATAATAAACCAACGAAAGCTAGTCCAACGAATAACTCCGGTGTCCACATGACACGAATACTAAATGTATCGAATAACGAAGTCATACTCTCACCCCTTATTAGGATATCAGTCATACTCAATTAGTTATATCCTTACACGTATCATACCATAACTTCCTTCATTATAATTTGAACGAATTAAGACAAAAATGATTGATGATTTTTTATTCTGTTTAAACGATAATTGCATACAATATGTTAAAATAAGGAGTCGTTACATGTAGTTGCTTCTAAGTAAAGACGATTTCTTCGTCTTACTTATTTCAATTCGAAAGGAAGATAGGATGAGCTATAATCAACATTTAATTGTCTTAGATCTTGACGGTACACTATTAAAGGATGATAAAACGATTTCCGATTTCACTAAACAAGTATTGTCTAAAGCTCGTCAACACGGACATCTCGTTATGATTGCAACCGGGAGACCATATCGTGCAAGTAGAGCTTATTATGATGAACTTAATTTAAATACAGCCATTGTAAATTTTAATGGTGCCTTTGTTCATCACCCGAAAGATAAGAGCTTTGGGCTGTTCCACCATCCTTTAGATCTAGAAACTGCCAAAACGATTATTAAAACATGTCAAGCATTCAATGTCAGCAATATTATGGTTGAAGTTCTAGATGATTTTTACCTTCATTCTTTTGATCAAGTCATCGTTGATGAATTTCTTGCAGGACAAAACCCAATTGAACATGGTAATTTACTTAAGCAATTACAAACTGACCCTACAAGTATTCTTGTGCATCCTGAGGAGCACCATGTTCAAGAGCTTCGCCACCTTCTAGAAGACGCCCATGCGGAAGTCATTGAACAACGGATGTGGGGAGCACCATGGAACATCATTGAGATTATTCGCTCCGGTATAAACAAAGCGATCGGCATTCAAAAAGCTGCAGAATATTACAATATCCCGAAAGAACGAATTATTGCTTTTGGTGATGAAGATAATGATTTGGAAATGATTGAATATGCAGGACAAGGGGTGGCGATGTCCAATGCCATTGAACCTCTTAAATCGATCGCAAATGCAGTTACTTCATCTAATGAGGAAGATGGCATCGGTTTATATTTAGAAGAAGCTCTTAAGCTTTAACTTCTAAAACAGGTTCGTCAATGCGTCGGCTAAACCATCCATTGGTAGGTCATTCTTCAAGTGTAACGAGTGGAGTCGACGCTTTTCCATTTCCATGAAGCAACTAACATCTCCGTTAATTGTCCACTTTTAACAAATAAACGTGAAAATGTATACGTTTACAAATTTGTGACTAACCAAATTGGTTTCCCACCCAAATTCAATAGAAAGTAGGCGATTCACTTCTTTTTTCCCTATAGTCTTCATATGATATAGCAATCTAATTGAATACGATGTAGGCGTCAAAGGAGCGTGCATGTCATGAGAAATTCTTTTATCGATGTAGAATTTACGAATATCCAAATTAAGTTATCCAAACCTGCTCTACATCAATTTATTAAAAGAATGATGAATGAACACTATTCCCTTTATTGGCGATATGATTCCAAGACTATTTATCTCATGATCGAACGTGATGAGTCTGTTCATGAACTTCCCTTTTTACGCAATACAGAGTTCTTAACTCTTTCAGCAGAATCACTCTATATTAATGATGAAGGCTTGGCTAGTGCACTAGAAAGTCTCCTCCAACATGAAAAAGGAACTGGGATTGTTAAGCGTTCGACAGATGGCCCACTTTATATTATTTCATATCAGTCCGGTGATATTGAATCAATGATTGAAATTGATGGGAGTGAGAAGGTAATGATGAATCAAAATGGATCTATGATTCATTACAAGGGAAATGATAAGTCCTTGAATGCTAAAACGATTTACAATGTTATGAACCTTGAAATTGATTATGTACTAATGGAATTACATGAGGCAATGAAATGTTCCAATAAAGAGATGGTCGAAGTTCATAAGCGTAAGTTAAAACAATTACTGTCCAGACGTGAACAAGTCGAGCAACTACTCTAACGTTTAAAACCTCATTCGTTTCATCGCAAGCACTAAAAGGGTGCTTGCATTTTTTAAGCAAAATCCTCTGTTAGCCTTCTTATCATGACTACTCTTACTCACACCTTTCTTTCTTTCAACAGAAACGATACAATGTAAGAATGGACTCATTGAAGAGGTGACGAACATTGATTCATTCTTACACGTTGAATGAAACTGATTTTCCACAATTGAAAGTCATGGTTGAAGAAATGTACGATCAATTAACAGCAACTCGATATGTAACAAATCGTTCACTAGAAACGTTAGTGCAAGACACCGTCCGAACGATCAGCCATTCAAATTGGAGGCCTAAATGGTTAGTAATTATTTATATAATTGATTCACTATCGAAATCCTCACACGCTGACAACACATATGAATTATATGAACGAAGATTTCATTTTGTGTTTGAAGCACTATTTCAAGCTTTATTCGAAAATGAAGAATTAAAAAATGATTGTTTAATGAAAATTACTGAACTAATAATAGAACAAGCAACGTTTGAGCAATCTCCTTGGCCGGGATTAATACAGGTACATGCTGATTGTCTGCAACAGAGTCAATATGAATACATTTATGAGGCCTTATCACATGTTGATAAAACGAATTCTTATTCATTCGCACTTTTGTACGCATACATTGCATTAATAAACGGTCATGAAGATAAATCGTTACATCACTTATTACAGCATAAGCACACGATAATTGAGCGAGACATTTATCCACATTTTTCTATATTAAAACAGCGGGAGCGTTGGCTTACAATTGAGCGATGGTTTATGAGTCTATTTATAAAACACAGACCATCTTATGGTTCATTGCAACCAATATGGGAAGAACAACAGGCCTTCCATGCAAAAACAACGAAAGATCAGGATAAAGTCTGGAATCGTTGGCTCATGACGCCAAATTTCCAGCGCTTCCTTCACCTGAGTCAACATTTAACCCCGGAGGAAAAAGAGGTGAGAGCGTTGACTTTATTAAATGAATTGGAAAACCACCTATACCATGTAGACTCTGCTAAAGCATACGAACAGTTGCTTTTATATACAAAACAATATGAGAGAGCACAAGAATATTTGCTTCTTCATGAACTGGACCCAGTGAAAATGCGCGCTGAAAAAAAGGAATTATTGGATATGCTCAAAAAGGAAAGTCCCAAATTAGCGATCTCTATCTATCACCAGCTTATTATTCGACTAGTTGAACGGAAATCTAGAATCCATTACCAGCACGCTGCATTGACTGTAGTAGAACTTCAAAAGTTAT
This sequence comes from Bacillus sp. JCM 19034, assembly GCF_001310635.1. Lineage (GTDB taxonomy): Bacteria > Bacillota > Bacilli > Bacillales > Bacillaceae_D > Halalkalibacter. The sequence goes on along the minus strand of NZ_BAXR01000002.1, from coordinate 449,473 downwards.
ATGGAAAGCTTCATGAAGAAGAACGATTTCATTCCTATCTAATTCGACTAAAAAAGCAATACCGAACGTACAAAGCGTTCATTGAGGAGTTGAAGGCATTTGAACTCTAATTGTATTATTCATGGAAGTTGGATAGAGCAATCATTTTTTATATGGGGTGAATGCTCTCCAACGTCACGTTTCGAACAAAAGGGGAACTTCCAATACCCTTTTTTATATTCACCCTTTGAGTTAAAACTACGTCTTTTTCGCAAAGACCCTATTTCCTTTTATGGAACCTTTATTGAAGAAGGAAGAGGTGTTTTGAAAGCACCAATTAAAGAAAGGCGATATCAGTCCTTTGCAGGTGAAGCAACGATTTATCAAGCAACAACAGCAATGAAGGAATACCCTTTTCCAATTGAAGGATTATGTTTATCGATCGAATCTCTACTTTCCTATATATCGCTATTTAAGTGTTGGCATGATGACGATGCTATCATACTAGCTCCAGATTTCAAATGCTGGTTCGAACTATTTACATTTGTCAAAAAGATGATCCAGCAAGGTTATTTTGAGCCAACTACTGAGGGGACCTGGCAATTAACTCAGTTTCCACTGACAAAATGGTATAACTCTTTGCCAAAGGCTGCTAAAGCAGTTTATCCAGTTCGTTCACACATTAGTATAAATGATGAAGGAATGACGCTTGCCAATTTTGAAGCAATGATTCAGAAATTAACTGATCACTGGATTCGTTCAATTATACAGAAAAAGGACATCACTCCTTTATTTCATCATTGGTTAGCAACGGTAGATGATCCAATTAAGCAAACAGTGAAAACGTTGCAAACAGACAAAAAGCATTCAGCAAAAATGCCTGTACAAGAATTTAATATAACAGCAGGAATTACTGCTTCAAAGCCATTTCGTTCAGGTCTTGTACTTGAAGAACCAAAAACGGAAGACGAAGCTTGGACGATTTCTCTTTGTATGGTTGATCGTAAGCATACGAACCGGGTCATTAAGATGGAACAACTCCAATTAGGAGAACACCCTTGGCATGAAAACCCAATTGCCCAATTAAAAGAAGATGTCCAAAATCTTAGGGAACAAATTCCTTTATTAAAACCTTTACGCATTTCCTCCCCCTCACTATCTTTAACGTCAGAGGAAACATTCGACCTATTTATGAACGAGGATGAGGTCATGCGTAAGTTAGGATTTCATTTAATTATCCCAAAGTGATGAGTGAACGTCCAAAACCAAAAATAACTCTCATGCTTGAAAGCAATCAGCAACAATCACCTACAGAGCCTTTATTAAATTGGCAAAGTGTTGCCTCCTTTTCTTATCAGGTTGCTCTTGGTGATGAGCTAATTAATGAAGAACAATTTGAACGATTTGTCGAAGAACAAAAGCCTTTTATTTTTATGAATGGTCAGTGGATTGCATGGGACCGTTCTCTAGGGGATAAGTTATTAACGAACTTAGAATATATGAAGCAGCGCACTTCATATTTAGAAGCATGGAAGCTAGAACAGACAAACCATTTAGACGAGTACCTCGATGATATGGATGTTGAGCTTGACATTGCTTGGCAAGAAAACCTTAAGCTGGGCTTAGAACAACTCTATACACAAAATCCACCCGAAGTTAAATTGCCTAAACAGTTAAAAGGAGAGCTTCGTCCTTATCAGCATCAGGGTGTTTCTTGGCTCATCCATTTACGTCATATTGGTTTTGGTGGTTGTTTAGCCGATGATATGGGGTTAGGGAAATCAATCCAAACAATAGCATATATGCTACATATTATTGAACGACAACAGAAAGAAGATATGGAACGAAAGCCGTTTTTACTCGTTTGCCCAACGTCACTTTTACAAAATTGGGTAGACGAATGCCAACGGTTTGCACCTTCTTTATCTATCTTCATACACCATGGTTCAAATCGCTTGATTGATGTTGAGGGTGTAATGAAATTTGATTTGATTATTACGACATATCAGCTAATCGTAAAAGATCAATCATTCTTTAATGAAATTGAATGGAATAGCCTCATTTTAGATGAAGCACAACATATTAAAAATATTGAAACGAAACAAAGGAGAGCGGTTAAACGTATTAATGCTGTTCATCGAATTGCGTTAACGGGTACACCAATAGAAAACCGATTACGAGAATTATGGTCTTTACTTGATGTTTTGAATCCTTCATTCCTAGGCTCTTATTCATCTTTCCAAGCTACTTTTATGAAGCCTATAGAACAGGATCAAAATCAAGAACAATTACGTAAATTACAAGCTCTCATTCGCCCATTTTTACTTAGAAGAACAAAAGCTGATAAAGCACTCGCTTTAAATCTTCCAGAGAAAAACGAAAAGGTACACGAAGTCTATTTAAGTGTGGAACAAGCAAGCCTTTATCAAGCCGTTGTAGAAGAAGCGGTATCCTATTTAAATGAAGCCCCAGCACTAGAGCGGCGTGCACATATATTGCAAACCTTAACGAAGCTGAAGCAAATTTGTAACCACCCTGCCCACTTTTTGAAAGAGAAATTATCAGGACATCAATCAGGAAAATGGGATCGCTTGGTTACACTAATAGAAGAAATGTATGACCAACAAGAAAAGGTCCTTATTTTCACTCAATACAAAGAAATGGGGCAATTAATTGTTGATGAGCTAACGAATCGCTACAGTCAAGACGTTCCTTTTTTACATGGCGGCTTATCACGAACGAAACGCACAGAAGCCATAAATACATTCCAGAAAAATAGTCAAACTCCATTTTTTGTATTGTCGTTAAAAGCCGGTGGAGTTGGGTTGAATTTAACTGCTGCTTCTCACGTTATCCATTTTGACCGATGGTGGAACCCCGCTGTTGAAAACCAAGCAACTGACCGTGCGTACCGAATCGGACAAACAAAGGATGTTACGGTTCATAAGTTAATTACGAAAGGAACATTGGAAGAAAGAATTGACCGATTATTAACTCAAAAACAACAGCTTGCCAACCACATACTCGCAGCTGGAGAGCAACGAATTACTGAACTTTCAAATGAGGAAATTATGGAGCTCATTAAGCTTACATAAAAAAACTTTAGGAGGATAAATAAACATGGCAAAGTTTGAAGAACCATTTCACACTTTTTGGCACGGGGAAGTACGGCAATTACCTAAACCAAAAATAGAGAAGCTTTCTTCTGCTAATAATAAAGACCATCCTTATTACAAATTAAAAACAGCCATCCAGCAAGAAATTGTTAAAAACGATTAATCGTAATAGACTTAACTTACAGGGGTTGTCCTATTAAAATAGGACAACCCCTTTTCTAAATTTAGGCTGCAACACAATAATGAGTAATCTGTCGGAACAGCTTACTCATTAGCAGTCTTAAAATATTATCTCTTAGTTAATTTCCACTCTTTCTTCTTTTTTAAACATTCCATCTTCAGGTTCGTTGCCATCTATTGAAACAATTAGTAATTTTGCTTCAAGCTCGTATTGTCCGCTATCAATCCCATCTAACGGTATTGCCTCCGAAAAAGTTAAGGATTCACCTGGGGATAGTTGCTCTATCATAATCGCCATTGTAAACATTTTCCCTTCGGAATAACGATATAAAACTTCGTCAGATTCATCTCTTATTATTAGTTCATACTGCTGTCCTGAGGAAAATTCAATTTCGCTTGCTTTCTCTAGATGGTTTGACACAGTCATTGTAACGTGAAGCTCATTATCCTTTTGTACAGTTTCAACCTCATATGACCACTCTTTTATCTGTTCCATTTCTTCTTCCCCTTCACTTCCTGATGTTGGAGTATTTCCTCCTTGTCCACATGCGACTAAGACAAGCAATATTAACATCCCCACCCATATATAGCCTTTTTTCATACCGATCCCCCTTACTTTATCTTATCCAAATGAGATATTAAGCAGATTAATCCTTTTTAAAGAAGCCGAAAATCCCTGCTGTCTCTACAATATTTGTAAAAGCTTCTGGATCTGTCTCCTGAATAATTTGCCTTAGTTCATATAATTCATAGCGTGTAATGACAATCATGAGCACTTCCTTATCTTCTGAGGAATAGCCTCCTTTTGCTGGAATTCGTGTGATTCCTCTGACAATCGAATTATAAATGGCTTTAACGACCTCATCTGCCTTTTTTGTTACAACCATAGCCGTAACCTTTACATGACGAGTATAAACTGCATCAATTACCCGCGATGAAACGTAAAGTGCAACGAGAGTATAAAGAGCCTGTTCAGCATCAAAAAGAATACCTGCCGTTAAAACGATAATGCTATTTAAAACAAAGAAATAAACTCCAACTGGTCGATCGCTGACTCGTGATAAGATAAGAGCGATAATATCTAAGCCACCTGAAGATGCACCCCATTTTAACGTAATTCCAGCACCAACCGCTAATAATACCCCACCAAACACAGCATTAAGCAATATATCCGGAGAAAAGTGGACGATTGGAACAACTTCTAAAAAGAATGTTGTAAGCACGACATTTAAAAAGCTATATAACGTGAAACTTTTTCCTACCTTTAACCAACCTAAAATTGCAACAGGGACATTTAATAGAAACAGAATAACACCTGTTGATAAAGGAATGACAACAGCAATTAGTTGTGCGACACCTGTAAATCCACTTGCAAAAACATTTCCTGGAATTAGGAAGAAGTTTAATGCCATGCTATAATTAAAGCCCCAACTACAATGATAGCCGTTTTCTCTATTTCCTTAATAATGGACATTATGAAATTTGATCCTTTAGTAAATGTTTCTCAAACCATTCAATCGAGGATAAAACCGCAGTTCGCGAAACTTTATGGGCAACACGATCCTCAGCAATAAACTTCAAACGATGTGGATGCTCTTCATAATACCTTTCTAATTCATCATATAGCCGTTCAGAAAATGGATATGGAACAACTTGATCTTCCTTACCATGCCAAATCATCAATGGCCGACCATTTAGCCTGTCTAATTGTGCGGTTAGATCATATGGTTTAATTTGGTTTAGGACTTCTTGTTTAAGTTGACCTAATTCAATTTCTTGTTCTTCTAATGACTGTAATTGTTCTTGTAAAAACGCTTGATAGTAGGCAGTACCCATAAAAGATACAGCTGAAGCGATCCAAGGATAACGCGTTAATGCCCCATACATCGTAATTGCTCCCATTGAAGTACCTATGACACCAAATTGCCCATTAGCTAATCCTTTAATGACAATATCATTTTTTAACTTCTCTAATTCATGAATGGAGGTTAAGACAATTTCCCAAAATTTCAAATCACTATGTCCCTCCGTAACTTGTCGTTCTCCATGATAAATGGCATCAGGCAACAAAACACGAAATCCTTTTGTCGCTAACATGTATGCAATGTGTAAATTATGCTCTTTTGCACTCGTATACCCGTGAAAAAAGAAAATTGTCGGGAGCTTTTCTTTCTGCTTTTTCTGATCTACTACATGTAACGTAGGAATTCCCTCAATTGTTTCATGATCAATTACTATCATACACTCACTTCCAATCCATTCTTTTTTCCTAATTATAGCATTTCCCATTCAAAAAGAGAAAAATGTAGAACGATTAGAAAAATATGCAGTTTATTTAAACGAATTCTCTGCTTGAATATATAGTAACCTATTTCCCACAGAAAAAGATCACCTTACTGGTGATCTTTTTGCTGAGCCCTATTGAAGTAATGAATACTCGTCATCGCTCCTTCATCGACCATATTGTTATCTTCATAATCATATGGATGAGAATGGCCAATTTTTTGCATTTGTACTTTATTTGAAACAACACTTTTTCTAAAAATATTTTTTACCTGTCCAGAATTTTTTTTCACCTTTAACCGAAGTTGTTCATTTGTGAGCAGCCATGTTACCGTACCAGCTGCACCAGCTAACAGCAGCCATCTTTTTCTCTTTTTCATTTCCATCACCCCATTAGATTGCTTAGTTACTACTTACCCTTTCTATACTTCTTTAAACATTCATATTTCACGGAAAAACGGAAACGCTAAAATTGAAATGAGGTGACATTATGGCAAATACAGGAGACAATAACAAAAAGAAAAAGGACAATAATGCAAAAAATATGCTTAAAAATGAACAAGCTTTAGAGAATGCACGACATGGAAAGCATTCTTATTCTAAAAAAACGGATCACCTATAAAATAAGGTGATCCTCTCTCTAGACTATCCTTCATTTCCGTCTAACTCTTTAACATCCTTTACAACCCATTCTAGGCCTGACTCTACTTCACCGTCCCAGGTTAACATTCCACCTGCAAAGTTTTTCACATCATCAAAACCTTGCTCCTTTAAGTATAAGGCAACCTGTTGACTTCGACTTCCGCTTCGACAAATAAATAGATAAGACTGACTTTTCTCAAGCTTTTCTACATGCTGTGGAATTGTATGCATTGGGATTAGTGGAATGCCAGGTATATGAGCTTGATCATATTCATCATATTCACGTACGTCAATTACGATTGTATCGTTTTCTTCTTTTAATAATACTGCTAATTCTTCCGCGTCTAGCTGTTCTATACCATCGATTACATAACTCAACTTTAAACACCTCTTTTCATTACGATACGATACCTTTCATACTACTCATTGTCAATCAGTAGGTTTACTTCTTAACCGCCAAAGACGATATGAGTGGGAAACGATCACCTTTCCTACAGCATACGTCGGAACGGCAAGCAATAAACCAAAAAAACCAGCAAAACGTGCTGCAACTAATAGTAATAAAATAATCGTTAATGGGTGAATATCTAACTTCCTCCCCATCACCTGTGGAGAAATAAGGTTACTCTCAATTTGTTGTACAACTACTACCACAATAATAACGAGCAAAGCCATAAATGGGGATTCAATTAGCCCTACAATAACCGCTGGTACCGTTCCAATCCATGGCCCAACAAATGGTATCACATTTGTAAACATTGCTACTAAGGCTAATACAAGCGAGTATTCAACACCGATAACCAGATAGCCAATATACATCAATACCCCAACACAAACACTAACTATAATTTGTCCTTGGATATAGGAACTTAATGCATAATCCATATCTTTTAAGATGCGACGCCCCTCCTGCTGTTGCTTATCTGGTAATATCCGTAGAACTTGCTTCGGAGCTTTCTCCCCTTCTTTTAACATATAAAAGAGAATAAAGGGAATCACGATTAAAATGATAACCACATTAGCAATAAACCCGACAAAGCTAGCAATATTTGATCCTAAAGCTGCAACAAAATTATTCAAATATTCACCGAAATCAGCAATGATAGTATCAATTGAAAATTCATTCCCTTGTTGAAAGCGGGCTATGTATTCATTTTCCTGCAGTGCATTATACATCGATTGAACTTCTCGCGTAAATGCTGGAATTGTCTCAATTAAACTATTAAACTGCTTCTGTAGTTCTGGACCAATTATTAAAACAAATATAGATACGAGCAATATCCCCATTAAATATAAAATAAGAATCGCTAACCCACGCGGAATCTTTCTTGATAATAGGTTGACAAAGGGGCGTAATAAATAAAATAAGACTCCTGCTAAAGCAATCGGAGCAAATAATGTTTGAACTAAAACGACAACAGGTTTAAAGATCCAATCTACTAATGTACCTAAATAAATAATGAGTAAGATTAGAATCAATGCATACATAATGCGAAATGATTTAGTTTGTGGCATTTATGTACTCCTCTCTGACATATTATACCTATATTATAGCATTATCTTCTACATATAACTGTCCTTTTTCACGTTTCATTTCGTTACTTAATATTTATCTCTTTTTTACACACAAATGACTGATTATAGAGTATAATCTTCAAATGATGATTTTTGAGGTGAGGAAATGGACGTTCAACAACAAAATAAAAAGAAAGTTCAAAAGCTTTCCCTTTTCGCCTTAACGTGGCCTATTTTTATCGAAATCATGCTCCATATGATTATGGGGAATGCTGATACATTAATGCTTAGCCAGTATTCTGATGATGCTGTCGCTGCTGTAGGCGTAGCTAATCAAATCTTTATGTTTGTTATTGTTATGTTCGGTTTTATTGCTACTGGCACAAGCGTACTTGTCGCACAACATTTAGGTGCGAAACAGCGAAAAGAAGCTGGTCAAGTAACCGTTGTCTCGATTGGGGCGAATTTAGTGATCGGCTTATTACTTAGCATTGTACTGATTTTTTCGGTGCACCTTTATTAACGATGATGGGGTTACCTGAGGAATTGTTACAAGAAGCAACAATGTATCTAGTAATCGTCGGGGGCTTTTCATTCGTTCAATCACTTTTAATGACCGTAAGTGCGATCTTAAGAAGCTACCAATTCACTAAAGATGTGATGTATGTCACAATCGGAATGAATATTCTTAATATAATAGGTAACTATTTATTTATTTTCGGAGAATTTGGCTTTCCAGTATTAGGAGTAACGGGCGTTGCCATCTCCACTGCAGTTAGTCGCTGTATTGGCCTGATCATTGTAGCTTACTTGCTGTATCGTAGAATTCCTAATGACCTACCGTTTTCTTATTTAGTTAGAGGTATTCCTAAAGTTGAGCTACGTAACTTATTGAAAATTGGAATTCCTGCAGCAGGTGAACAAATGTTTTATAACGGTTCACAGCTTGTCATAATGTCATTTATTTTAATGCTCGGTGCTGAGGAGCTAACAACACGAGTTTATGTACAAAATGTAACGATGTTTGCTCTCTTATTCGGTTTAGCTGTCGGCCAAGGTACACAAATTATCGTCGGCTACCAAGTGGGAGCTAAGCAGCTTGATGCTGCTTATAAACGTTGTATCCACAGCTTACAGTTAGCCATTATCATATCGCTTGCTATGTCGGCGATCTTCTATTTCTTAAGTAATCCGATCTTACGTATCTTTACTGATAATCCTGACATTATTGCATTAGGAAGCATCCTCTTGCTCCTCCATGTCATAATGGAACCAGGTCGATCGTTTAACTTAGTCGTCATTAACTGTTTACGAGCAGCCGGTGATGCAAAATTCCCTGTTTATTTAGCCGTTATCTCGATGTGGGGAGTTAGTATTCCGATTGCTTACTTTTTCGGTATTCACTTAGAGCTTGGCTTAGCTGGTATTTGGCTTGGCATGGTTGCCGATGAATGGTTACGTGGCTTTTTAATGTATATGCGTTGGCGTGGTGGGAAATGGCGTGAAATGGCGTTTGTTGGTAAGAGGCAAGGAGAGCATGCTGCTTCTTAATGTAAACCTTTGTTGAGATTAACATTCTTTGCGAATAACTTCATGATTAAGTCAATATTAAAAATCCGAACGAATTCAAATTCAACTTTAGAATTTTGAAGCATCGTTCGGATTTTTATCTGTTATAGTATCTATTTCTTAATTAAACCACTCTACTTTTTGTGCAGCAATGAAAACATTGGCCTTCTTAATTCATGATTCATCGTTGGCTCACGTTCCATCCATTCATTACTGAGGGATCTTTAATGATCGAATGCAATAACCTTCAAAAGTAGATCTATTAACACTTTCTCAATTCACGCACGTTTTATACTAATTATAATTAATCACTCTAGAAAAACCTCATTTCCCCTCCGCTTAATCTATTATGAATATTTTCGCTTCAGATCGTTCTATGGTATGATTCACAAAAGAGCATACATGAATAGAATTGAGGGATTTTTCTATGAAAACCGTCTTAACGACGTTAAACGCAAAGTATATTCACACTTGTTTAGCACTACGATGTTTAAAGGCTTACGCTGAGCCAGACTTTCCGATTGACATGGTTGAATTTACAATTAAAGATCCAACGATGAACATCGTTAGTGATTTATACGCACGTAAGCCAGATGTTATCGGTTTTAGCTGTTACATATGGAACATTGAAGAAACGATTAAAGTAATTGAGATGTTAAAAAAAGTGATGCCTCAAGCAAAAATTGTCCTTGGTGGACCAGAGGTGTCATATGATACGAAAGATTGGATGGAAAAGCTTTCATCAGTTGATTTTATTATTATGGGTGAAGGAGAAGAAACGTTTAAGCATTTACTAGAAGAAATTTCTACTACGCAAAAATATCATATGGTTTTTGGGCTAGCTTATCGTAAAGAAGGAGAGATATTACTTAACGCCCCCCGACCAAAATTGAAGTTAGACGACCTTCCGTCACCCTATCGCTTTTCAGAGGATTTAGACGGGCTTGCAAAACGAGTAACCTATTTCGAAACGAGTCGAGGCTGTCCTTATAGTTGTCAATTCTGTTTATCTTCTATTGAAGTTGGAGTACGTTACTTTCATATCGAACGTGTAAAAAGCGATCTCCTTTATTTAATTAATAGTGGAGCTAAATTGATTAAATTTGTCGACCGAACCTTTAACATCAAACGCGATTATGCACTAGAAATTTTTCAATTTCTCATTGATAACCATAAGCAATGTGTCTTTCAATTTGAAATTACGGCAGATATCATGCGTCCAGAAGTACTTGAATTTTTAAATGAGCATGCACCGCCTGGGATTTTTCGCTTTGAAATTGGGGTTCAATCAACAAATGATACGACAAACGAGCTTGTCCAACGTCGACAAAACTTTAAGAAGCTATCCCGAACAGTCACAATGGTCAAAGAGGGTGGAAAAATTGACCAACACTTAGATTTAATTGCTGGATTACCTGAAGAGGATTACTCCTCCTTTCGCCGTACATTTAATGATGTATTTGCGATGCGACCTGAGGAGCTCCAGCTCGGCTTTTTAAAAATGCTACGAGGTACAGGCTTACGTATTCGTGCAAAGGATCATGACTATATTTATATGGATCAAGCACCGTATGAAATCTTGAAAAACAATGTATTATCGTTCGATGAAATCATTCGAATTAAACGTGTCGAAGACGTGTTAGAGAAATACTGGAATGACCATCGGATGGATCGAACAATAGAATATCTTGTTACACATGAGTTTGAATCAGCATTTGATTTCTTTCAGCTCTTTGGCGATTATTGGGATGTTCAAGGCTGGGCTAAGATTGGTCACCAGCTTGAAGACTTATTCAAACGTCTCTATCAATTCCTTGAACATCACGGAACAAAAGCGAAAGCTTCATACATTCAAAGCTTAATGATCGTTGATTTCTTTGAAAATCAAAAGCATAAACCACGAAAAACGTGGTGGACATTCTCACTTAATAAAAAAGAACAAACCGATTATTTAACGCTACTAGCTGAGAAGCCGTCAATTGTATCAGCAGATTTTGCAGCATTAAGCTTACAAGAAAAAGAGTTACATAAACATACGATGGTTGAAGTCGTTCCATTTGAGATAAAAGAGGATTCTTATGAAAATAGGCCGTCTTTGCTTATTGCCTATTTCTCGCCAAAGGAACATAAATCGTACTTGTTTACAGTTCCACTTTCACTTTTAGAAGAAGCCGTATCCTAACTTTTTTAAAGGAGTTCATCTAATTGCTTTTTTAGCTGAACTCCTTATTTGCTTTTAATGATAAGTCATTCCTTACTTTTCTATTTAACGTTCGAATAACGTCTAACACAGCCTCACATACGACAGTTCCTGGTCGAAAAATTGACTCAATCCCCAAAGTCTTTAAATAAGGAATATCCGTATCGGGAATAACACCCCCAACAACAATATGAACTTTGCTTTTCCCTAACACATTTAATTCGTAAACAAATTGCTTTATTAATTCTCGATGTCCACCTGCTAATGAACTAATTCCGACACAATCGACTTTTTCTTTTTGACAAAGTCTTGCTGCCTCTGTTGGTGTTTGGAACAGCTGTCCCATTCGCACATCAAAGCCAAAATCAGCAAAGCCTGCTGCAATCACCTTAATTCCACGATCATGCCCATCTTGCCCAAGTTTGTTAACAAAATCGAGGGAATCTTTCCTGTCCACTCTTCATACCATTTTATTTCTTCTTCAATTTTCTTTCTTTCATCTTTATACATCCATTCTTTTTTATAGACGTCTTTCACATAAAAAAGCGTATCTTCATAGCGGCCAACAACCTTTTCAATTGCGTATGAAATCTCTCCTAACGTAGCTCTTGCTCTAGCTGCATCGATAGCTAATTGAAGTAAACGACCGTTTTCTCGCTTCATACTATTTGATAATTCAGCTAATCTTTCTCTAACTACTCGCTCATCCCGCTTCTTCTTCACTTCCTTTAGTTTCGCTATTTGCCTTTCACGAATTTGTTGACCTCCTGAGTGATGGATATCATGATCCTCTTTTTCCTCTCTACTTCTATGTTTATTTAAACCTACTATTACTTCCTGATTTGTGTCAATCATAGCCTGACGTTCAGTCGCAGCTAGTGCAAGCTTTTGTTGAGGGATCCCTGCCGTAATTGCCGCTAACATCCCACCATTTTTTTCAATATCTACAATATGCTGCAATGCCTTTTCATACAATTGAATAGTTAACGATTCAAGATAGTACGAACCCCCAAAAGGATCGATAACATCCGTTACTCCCGTTTCATCACGGAGAAACTGCTGAGTTTGCCGTGCAAGCTTTGCCGAATAGCGACTTGGTAATGCAAGTGCTTCATCATAAGCATTCGTATGGAGAGATTGTGTATGTCCAATCACTGCAGCTAGTGCCTCTAATGTCGTACGGACTAAATTATTATATGGTTCTTGAGCCGTTAAGCTCCAACCAGATGTTTGAGTATGGGCTCTTAGGCGATACGAGTGTTCATTTTCAGGGTGAAAACGCTTCATTTTTTCTGCCCATAATAGCCGTGCCGCCCTCATTTTAGCGATTTCTTCAAAAAAAGTCCATTCCGACTCCCCAAAAAAATGAAATTCTAGGTGCAAATTGATCAACACCTAATCCAACTTCCATCCCTGCTTTTACATATTCCATCCCATTGCAAATGGCATACGCAAGCTCAATGTCCGTTGATGCCCCTGCTTCTTTCATATGGTAACCTGAAACACTTACACTATTAAATGAAGGAATCGAATGAGCTACATACGCCATAATATCAGTTGCTATTTTTATTGCTGCTTTCGGAGGATAAATATACGTGTTTCGAACAATATACTCCTTTAAAATATCATTTTGGATCGTTCCTCTTAGCTTTGTTTTATCAACTCCTTGTTCCTCGGCAGCAACAATAAAAAAGGCCATGATCGGTAGTACGGCACCATTCATAGTCATTGAAACACTTATTTTGTCAAGGGGGATACCTGAAAATAATTCAACCATATCATCAACCGTATCAATTGCTACCCCAGCTACTCCAACATCACTGAATACAGCAGGATGATCAGAATCGTAGCCACGATGAGTTGCTAAATCAAAGGCTACCGATAAACCTGTTTGACCTGCTTGTAAACATGAACGATAATAACGATTGCTAGCTGATACATTCGAAAAACCACCATATTGCCTAATCGTCCACGGTTTCTTTTTATACATTGTTGAATAAGGACCTCGTACAAATGGGCGTATACCAGGGAGTGAATCAAGATACCGATAAGAACGGTCGACTTCATCATTGTAAAAAAATGCTGACCCTTTTTGATAGTTTGGTTCATGTTCAGATCGAATAAATGAAAAAAGGGTTTCGGAAAATTGCTGCCTCTTCATATTTTCCCTCCCATTATATGTTTTTCTAACCATCCACCTGTCCAAGCTGCTACAATTCCACCTTGTCGCTCAATATCCAAAAACAAATTCCAGGACTTCTCCGCTAGCTGTTCTGTTAAAGCTTCAATGTAATAGGAGCCACCGACACTATCAATTGGGAAATATAGAAAAGCCTCGTCTCTTAAAATAAGTGCCGCTTGACGTGCAAGATGTTCATCTAAATTTGGACGAATGAAAAGATGGTTTGCCCCGCCTAATATCGCTGCTAATCCACTAACTGTTGCCTTCACAATTGACATATGTGGATCATTTTCAACTTGTAGCTCACGAGCTGTTCTAGCTTCTATCCAAGCTTGTTGTGCTAATGGATCCGCTTTATATTCCTTCATTACGCTTGCCCATAACGTTCGAAAGGCACGCAATTTTGCTATTTCAACACCTATATAACTGCCGATTGAAAAGGTAAACATCATTTTTTTGCTTACTTCATTTGGTTCAATGTCATGTTTTCGCAATTGCTCTATATATTCAACTCCAACAGCCATAGCAAGTGCCAATTCCATCACAACATTTACTCCTAATAACCGATAAGGCTCGGTATCAATCTGGAGTAGCCGGATATGTGGAAATATAGACATCTCTATACAATCAGCTAGCGACCGATATCTTTCCTTTTGTTGATCATTGTTATTCTTAAAGATTAACGACTGCAGTGGATCAACCAATATAGCACCTTTTATTTGTGTTTTTTCATGCCAATTAGTACACGACGTTAGTTTCTCTATGATCGGTTTTTGTAACTTCCCCGCTTCCATAAGGAGCTGTACTTTCGTATTTTGAAAAATGCGTATCATTTTCTCGATCTCGTGTTGATACTCAAATACTTCTTCTGACCATATATCACAAGGTAGTATTAATTGCAGACAATCGATGTCAGCCTCGCTCATTTCCTTTACTCGTCTTTCTACTTGTTCTTCGCCGTCTCTCATATTGACTTTTTGCATGATAAGCGGCTTTTGTAATTGAGAAGATCCACCTCTTGTATATGGAAAGTTTCCCGGATTATGATAAGGGATTTGACGATTTTGATCACTTCGATATAGAAGTTCAATGACCACATCTTTATCAATTATCGTTTGTCCCTCCTCGAACGGGAATGTATCCTCTACCGCTTTCTTCCACCGATCATAGTCTGCCACTCTTAATTCCTCCATTTTTTTACTATTTTATTAGGATATGAAGGTTGTTATGATTATTACGTCACTTTAATTTCAATTTCACCGTTTAATTTACAGGTGGAAAGAATGTGATCGATTCCACAGCATTGAATATGAGATTTTGATGGCAATCAAAAAACTTAATTATTAGAACCTACTATTTATGACTGATGGCTATATCATACATCGTATGCTTTCTGGAGATGATCTTTCAGATTACGAACTAGACAGCATATGGAATTTACTTTGGAATGGCTTAAAAGTTAAAGAATAGGAGAGGAGACGATCATGATCCTATTTCACTTTTTAATATTTTATGTCACGTAAAATAGGATTTACAGAGGAAGATTTGTTTAATTCAACACATACTTGTTAAATATCAAGAAAATAAACGGTTGATCTTTACCTGTACGCAAAATTACTAGCAATTAAATCATAATATAAGAAGCCCCAAGACTTGTTGTTGGAGCTTCTCATTTGTTGGGTGTGTTAAATTTCCATCCCATAATCTTATAACTTCTCTGGGGTCTTAAGGCCAGCGCCATTTTGAACCTCAGTTATTATGGTGCCTCCCGAAAAAACGTAATACTTTAGTGTTCAAACGGTAAGTATACTTGAAATCCATCTTCACTAATTATCTTTCCATCTGCATGCTCAACAAGCAATTCTTTATACTCTTTGGAATATCGTTGAAAGCTTTCCTTATCTCTTTCTAATAACGCTCGATCTATCGCTACCTGTAACTGTTCCTTTTTATAATGATATAGCGAATATTCTAGAATCGCTTGTGCGTAGAGAGAATGAACCGTCTTTTGCGAACGACTTTGTAATGAATTAATTAACTTTAATTGCTTGATCACCTTTTTATCTAATTGTTTGTCCATTTCTTTTCCCTCCCTCGCCTTTCTATTTTACTAATACCCGCTTTTCTTCATTTAAAACATAAATTTTTCTAAATCTACACCGTTGTATTTCTATAACGAACGGAGTATAATAAGAACATAAGTTCCCTTTGATGAGGTGAGAAATGTGAAGCTAACAACCGAAGATCAACGCATCATCCGTCTATATATCCTCCTTTCTATATCGCGAAAAGCATTGGAAAATGATTGGATTCAGCTAGAAAAAGCTTCTCTACGTTTACAAACTCCTTATTTGGAGTTAACTCGTTCTACATTAGATCAAATTAGTAAAGAGATGTCCACCATCAAACAATATATGTTTCGCCACCATATGAAAATAGAGAAATACAAAAATGATGGTCTATTTACCGAATATCGTTATATTTGTCGTGGTTATGAAGGAAGTATGAAAGTTCTTAACTCACACCTTAAAAACCAAGTATTTGACTATATCACTTCCTGCTTCCTAACAATAAAACACCCTTCCTAAAAAACGGTTTTCGTTCTTAAAATAAAAAACAAATGCAAAAGGTGTAACCCTTTTTGTGCATTTGTTTTTTATGTAGATTATTGCGATTTCCTTTTGAAGTACATGTTTAGATCAGTTTTGTCGGTAAATACGAGAATGGATAATTTATCAGAATTATAGAAAGATTAGTCGTATCTCCGTACACATAAATGTATTTGCAACTCTATTAGATCTGTACCGTGGCTACTGCTCTTAAACAAAGAAGCTGACAAATAAAGCATTACAGCTTTATTGTCAGCCTCTTCAAATTACTATCCTAATACTTTATTAATTGCATCAAGAACACGATCAGCTTGGAACGGCTTTACAATAAAATCTTTCGCTCCTGATTGAATTGCATCAATAACCATTGACTGCTGTCCCATCGCTGAACACATAATGACTTTAGCTCCTGAATCAATTTCTTTAATTGCCTTTAATGCTTGGATACCATCCATTTCTGGCATTGTAATATCCATCGTCACTAAATCAGGCTTAATTCTTTATATTTTTCAACAGCTTCAGCACCATTTGCTGCCTCACCAGCAATCTCAAAACCATTTTTAGATAAAATATCTTTAATCATCATCCTCATAAACGCTGCATCATCTACAATCAAAACAGATGCCATTACTATCACCTCATTACTCTTCTTTAACAATTAAGATACATCAATCACTTTTTCTAAATTCAATAATGTAAATAAACGTTTTTCAATTTTAACAACCCCACGTAAGTACTCAGCTTCTACACCACCAACAACTTCTGGAGTTGGCTCAATCTTCTCAACAGGGACATCAATGACATCGTTGGCTCCATCCACAATGAAGCCCATCTCCATTTCATCTTGATGGATCACTAAAATACGTGTTGAGTCATCGTACTCTTTCTCCTGTAACCCAAAACGAGTTCGCAAATTAATAATCGGTGTAATCACACCGCGCAAATTCATCACACCCGTCACAAACGGAAACGTACGAGGGATTCTCGTTACAGGCTGCATACGTTCAATCGATTGAATATAATCTACTTCAATCGCATACTCCTCGTCACCTAATTGAAAAACAATTAATTTTAAATCCGTCTTTATCAGTGCTTCGCTTGTCAAAAGGATCTCCTCCCCTCTCGTTTCCTATTTAATTAAAGCATTGGTATCAACGATTAAAGCAACTTGTCCATTACCTAAAATCGTCGCACCTGAAATGGCAAAAACATCTTTCAAATAGTTTCCAAGTGATTTTAAGACAACATCATGCTGTCCAATTAGGGAATCGACTACTAAACCAGCCACCTTCTCACCTTTATGTACAATGACAAGTGAACATAAATCGTCTTCAATCGTTTCACCTGGTATTTCAAAGACATCTTTTAAATAAACGAGTGGGACTACTTTCCCTCTAAAGTCAATCACCTTTTGACCATGTGCACTATAAATATCTGACTTGTTCACAATTGCCGTCTCAACAATAGAAGATAGTGGAATAGCATACTTCTCTTCTCGAACTTCAACAAGCATGACATCAATAATTGATAATGTTAATGGCAACCGAATTGAAAAAACGGACCCTTTCCCTAATTCCGAATTAACAGTAACCACTCCACCTAACGATTCAAACGTACTACGAACAACATCTAAACCAACCCCTCGTCCCGAGATGTCCGTGATTTTTTCAGCTGTACTAAAGCCAGATGAAAAGAGTAAGCTATAAATCTGTTGGTCTGTCATCTTCTCAATGTCGTCTTCTTTAATAATTCCATTAGACAATGCTCGTTTTATGACTTTTTCACGGTCAATTCCAGCACCATCATCCTCAATTTCAATAAACACATTATTACCGGAATGATAGGCTCTTAAAATAACTGTTCCCTCTTCCGGTTTCCCGTTCGCTAAACGTACATTCGGCGTTTCAATGCCATGATCGATTGAATTTCTCAATAGATGAACAAGTGGGTCACCTATCTCATCAATAATCGTTCGATCTAGCTCCGTTTCAGCTCCAATAATCTCTAAGTTTACCTTTTTGTTCAGTTCCTTCGATAAACTACGGATCATGCGTGGAAAACGTTTAAAGACTTGTTCAACCGGCATCATTCTCATATTTAAAATAATTTCCTGCAAATCACTTGAAATCCGTGACATACGTTCAACTGTTTCATTTAATTCAGAGTTACGTAAATCAGAGGCAATTTGTTCTAAACGACCACGGTCAATAACGAGCTCTTCAAATAAATTCATCAAAACATCCAAGCGCTCAATATTTACACGAATCGTCTTATTAGCTTCCGACCTCTTTGTTGCCTCAACTGTCCGTTCTTTCTGATCGTTGTTCACTGCTTTTGGTGTAGGTGCGGTTGCGGTTGCCGCAACTTCGTCCGCTGCATTAGGCTCTTCAGAAGGATTAGAAGAAGGTTTCAAATCAACTTTCTGAATTTCAACTTTCTCAATTTCAGATACCTGCAAAACACGTTTTTTCACATCATCAGCTGTTAACTTCGAAACAACAATTAACGTAAAAGAATGATCAAACCTCTCTTCTTCTAAGTCCTCAGCAGAAGGATTTGTCTTAATGACTTCACCTACTTGTTCTAGAACGTCTAAAACCATAAAAACACGTGCAGCTTTCAGAAGTGCTTTCTCATCTAATGTAACTCTCAGTTGAAAAGCTTCAAATCCTTGTTCAGCAGACTGCTCGAGTACAGTGCGTTCAAATTCATCTAGGCCCTCTTCTTTCAGAGCGTCAGATTTTTCTTGATCTTGAGAAGAGTGATCCTTGGTAACAGATTCGCCTTTTTCAATTTTTTCTAACTGTGCAACAACTTCGCGTACATCGTGCTTCCCATCACCGCCACCTGCAATATCTTGAACCATGGCTTCTAAATCATCAACCGCAAGGAATACGACATCAAGTACATCCGATGTTGCTTCTAACTTTGACTGACGAATCCCATCTAAAACATTCTCCATAATGTGGGTTAATTGAGCAAGATCCTCAAACCCCATTGTTGCAGCCATTCCTTTTAACGTATGAGCTGAACGAAACACTTCTCCGACAATTGATAAATCATCAGGGGTTTGCTCTAGTTTCAAGAGATTATCGTTAATCGCCTGGAGATGTTCCTGACTTTCATCTAAAAAAACATCTAAGTATTCTGAATTAACCAAGACATTATCACCTCGATGTATTTTAAAATAACCGATGAGGTTCACTAGTATATGTAAACA
Source organism: Bacillus sp. JCM 19034 (assembly GCF_001310635.1). Lineage (GTDB taxonomy): Bacteria > Bacillota > Bacilli > Bacillales > Bacillaceae_D > Halalkalibacter. Next base: position 429,978 of record NZ_BAXR01000002.1, on the reverse strand, counting down.
ACATACGGAGCTTTTGTACCATCATAGCATATTTTTAAACAAAAATAGTACCTAAAAATTAGGAAAATAGAAATAGTTCAAATTCTCCAATAAAACCCTTTGTTACCCTAACTAAATACTCTCTCAATTGAATGCTTGCCCTCCTTTAGTATGTCCCATCTAGGTATGTAGTCATAAATCAAGTATACCATCCCTATTATGATTTCAACAATATAATCTAATAAATAAGTACGATTTATCATAGTAGTTGAAGGTTCATAGATTTACCGATACATAATAGTAGATTGAATTACTTCTCTAACTGTTTATTAAATTATTGTAATGTATGTAAAATTTTTATTGAGTTATTGTTAAAAATAGTATATTCCATTGATTTGAAACTAGTAATCCTTCAAAATCACAGATGTACGACAAAATGTTACATAAATTCAAAAAGGGGTTGAATGAATTGAAAAAATTATTACCTTGGTTACTAGTTCTAATGCTAGCAATCGTACTTGTTGCCTGCGGTACAGGTGATTCAGATGATGATGCAGAAAATAACACTGGTTCTAGTGAGACAGAAGAAACAAACGATAACAACGAAGATGATGACGCAGCCGAAACAGATGATGCACCTGAAGCAGAAGCATCAGAAGATTTACCAAGTGAAATCGTAATGGGATTCGTTCCATCTCAAGATTCAGCTAATATTGCTAGCACTGTTGAACCGCTTGCTGAGCGTCTGACAGAAGAGCTTGGGGTCACAGTTCGCGGTGAAGTTATGACAAATTATACTGCTCTAGTTGAAGCAATGGGAAATGACCAGGTACACATTGGTTTCATCCCGGCATTCGGTTACGTATTAGCAACTGACCGTTATGACAATATCGAGGCAATTTTGAAATCTATTCGTCACGGAAGTTCGACTTATAAAGCACAATATACAGTTCGTGCAGATTCAGATATTGAATCAATTGAAGATTTAGAAGGGAAGATTTGGACTTTCCCAGATCTAGCCTCTACAAGTGGTTTCCTATACCCTGCTGCACAATTAATGGATGATTATGACGTTGAAAATGTAGAAGATTTCTTCTCTGATATGATACAAGCAGGTTCACATGACAATGCAATCATTACCGTTTTAGAAGGTGATGCTGATGTTGCAACAACATTTGATGATGCTCGTACAGCAGTTGAAGAAGATTATCCTGAGGTTATGGATGAATTACGAGTATTAGGGTACACAACAGAAATTCCAAATGACACAATTTCTATTAATACGAACCTTCCTCAAAGCTTTACTGATCAAGTAATCTCTGTATTCCTTTCTTTTAATGACGATGAAGAAATGATCACGATTATGGATGAAGTTTACAACTGGACTGGAATTGACAATGCAAGTGATAGTGACTATGACGTTGTACGTAGTGTAGCTGAGAAATTCTCAGATGAGGTTTCATTAGATTAACAGCATTTTGGAGGGAGAAAAGATCTTTCTCCCTCCTCTTATGCTTTTTTGTTTAAAAAGCATAAGAGGAGGATGAAACCCTTCTACATTTACATTTATATAAAAGAATCGAGGGGGATTACCATGATTGAATTTAAAAATGTTTCACTAACTTATCCTAATGGAACTCAAGGTTTAAAAAACGTAAACTTAACAATAAATAAAGGTGAGTTTGTCGTGATTGTAGGTTTATCAGGAGCCGGAAAATCAACTTTAATTCGTAGTATGAATCGTCTCGTTACACCTACAGATGGGGAGTTACTTTTTAACGATGATAATATATTAACATACAATCAACGTAAGCTTCGCTATTTACGGACAAAAATCGGCATGATTTTCCAAAATTATAATCTCGTTAAACGTTCTACTGTTATGAAAAATGTGTTATCGGGACGTTTAGGACAAACCAATACAATTGCAAGTATTTTTAACTTATTCCCAAAGGAAACAGTCTCATTAGCCTACCGTAGTTTACAACGTGTTAATATTGCTGAGAAACTATATCAACGAGCGGATCAGCTTAGTGGAGGACAGCAACAGCGTGTAGCCATTGCTCGTGTATTAACACAGCAACCCGATGTTATTTTGGCGGATGAACCAGTTGCTAGTTTAGATCCCCCGACATCTCACCAAGTTATGACTTATTTAAAAAAGATTAATAAAGAAGATCATATTACAACCATTGTTAACTTACATTTCATTGATATGGCAATGGAATATGCTGACGAATTATTGGAATGCGGGCTGGAGAAGTTGTTTTTGATGGCCCTGCAAGCAGTGTCACAACAAAAACATTTGAAGAGATATATGGTCGAAAAATTCGAGAGGATGACCTTGTAGGAGGTCAAGATAATGACTAATACACCTAATAAAATCACAGTTATACCAACAAAAACGAAAATAAGGATTACCATTATTTTTCTTTTAATTGTTGGTATCTATGCTTATACTTCTTGGGCTACCCGCTCTACTCCTTTAGATATTATTCGAGGTTGGGGAGGAATTCAAAATATAGCTGTTAACCTATTCCCGCCAAACTGGGGCTATGCACCACAAGTTTTAGATAAGTTATTCGAAACAGTTCAAATGGCAATAATAGCCACAACATTTGCAGCTATTATTAGTATACCTATTTTCTTATTGTCAGCTGCAAATCTATTTCCACAACCGTGGATTCACCAGCCTGTTCGATTTCTTATGAACGTTCTACGTACGATTCCTGATATTTTATTAGCGATTATTTTCGTTGGAATATTTGGAGTAGGAGTTTTCCCAGGTATTATGGCCCTTTTTATCTTTTCACTTGGACTCCTAGCAAAGCTTATGTATGAAACGATTGAATCAATTGATATGAATCCGTTAGAAGCGATTCGGTCCTCGGGTGGGAACACGATCCAAGTTATTTGGTATGCTGTTCTTCCGCAAGTATTACCTCAATTTGTTTCTTTTGGATTATATGTATTTGAAGTAAATGTTCGAGCATCAACTGTACTTGGCTTTGTCGGAGCCGGTGGTATCGGACTCCTTTTACAACAGCAGATAAGCTTTTTTAATTATCCAAGAGTTATGACCATCATTATCATTATCTTTATTGCTGTTGTGCTTATCGATTATACTAGCAATAAAATAAGGGAGAGAATTGTATAATGGAATTGATTATGCCACCTAAAAAAGAACGATCAACCCTTATCCTTATACGTAATATTATCATTACTATTTTTCTAGTTTCTTTATATGTTTGGACGTTTACAACAATCGATGTCAAATGGGAACGAATTTTTAGTGAACGCACAATTACTAATTTTGGGAGAGTTATTCCACAGCTGTTTTCTCCAGACTGGGGAGCTTTTCAAAATGTTATGAAACTCATGTGGCAAACTCTACAAATGGCTTACACAGGTACGTTACTAGCTGCTATTTTAGCGATTCCTTTTGGTTTTGTTGCTGCAAGTAATATGGTTAAGAACAAATGGCTAAATACATTATCAAAATGGATTCTTGATGCTATTCGTGCCTTTCCGGAACTTGTCTTAGCTCTAATGTTTGTTGCCGCTATTGGCCCTCGTCCATTTGCTGGTGTGTTAGCAATCGCAATCGGCTCAATTGGGATGCTCGGTAAATTATATAGTGAAGTAATTGAATCGATAGATATGAACGTTATCGAATCATTGGAAGCGAACGGGGCAAATAAAATTCAAATTTTATTTTACGGGATTATCCCACAAATTATACCTGAATTTCTATCTTACGCAATCTATCGCTTTGAAATTGATGTGCGTGCCTCAACAATTCTTGGAATTATCGGAGCCGGTGGTATCGGAACTTTAATTACCATATCTATTCAAAATCGAAATTGGGACGAAGTTGGAATGATTCTCCTTGTCATTATTGTCGTTGTTACGATCATTGACATCCTAAGTGCCCAAATTAGAAAACGAATTGTATAAGTTACTCAGCTTTCTCTACTTGAGCTTTGTGTAAACTCATGCCCCATACTACCTGCTACGAAAGCTGGCTAATCATTAAAGAAGCAGAGGATCTCCATAATCCTCTGCTTTCCTCTATTTTGTTTTCGCTTCAATATACTCTTGTCGACCGGCTTCCTTTTGTCTTAAAGCAATTAACCTCTTTATAGCACTCAACACCTTTTCTTCTTCCTCTTTCTTAAATGATAAAGTATGGATCGGTTTCTCTCTATCGTTAAAAAGGTAGAGAGAAGCAGAGGCTACAGCTTTCTTTGTCTCCTTCTCATAAGCATAGCTGTATAAATAGAGTTGTGGCTTGTAATAATCAAGCCACTCTTGACTTGATCGAACACGAACATTATTCGTTTTAAAATCATAAAGGTGAATATGGCCATCTTTCTCAACAATTTTATCAATTTCACCAATCATTTCTACACCATCATATGTTGTTACAAATGCCCATTCATTCGCAATTGGTTTTCCTAATGATTGACGAACCTCATCCGAATAATTGGCCATCAATCGTTCCATTCCCTTTTTATAAATCATTATTTCTTCACTGTCTACCTCTTTAAGAGCAGCATCGATTGCATGTTTCGCTGATATGCCATGATCGCGGAGTTCGCATGCACGGTGTACTAAAGTACCAAGTAAAGTAGGGTTATACCCCTTATATTCTGGCTTTGACTGCCATGATCGTGCTCACTTTCGATAGGAATACCAAGAACAAATCGTTGATAATACATATCTGGATCATGCATAAACATCATAATTTCAGAAACAGTCAAAGAAAAGTTCTGTGTATTTCTTTTCTCTATACGTGGTAATGAATACGATCTCGTATTCTCTCTTTGCCAATTCCTCTCATCGTATTTTTGAGATTCAATGATATATCGTTGCAATTGATGTTTCTCCAATGCACTTTTTAAAAAAGACAACCATGTTCGATTGCCTGTAGACTCATTACCAATTAAGTATAAATAATCACGGGCACGTGTCATCGCTACATATAGCAAACGCTTCGACTCCTCAAGAGCCTCTGCATCTGCTATTGATTTAACCAATTCGTACCCTGGCGTATCGATAATCTCTGACTTTTCATCGAGGTTATCATGCTCTTTTTTGACATTTAATACAAATCCAAACTGTGGATGAAACCGTACCCTTCCGCTGTCTTTTCGTAACGCTCGTTCTAATTGTGGCAAAAAAACGATCGGAAATTCTAAACCCTTTGAAGCATGGACAGTCATTATTTGTACAACATCACCTTGTACACGTTCAATCTCTGAATCGCCTTCTTTTTCACTGAGTTCAATACGTACATCTAATTCAGCTAAAATCACTTCTAAATTTCCTTCTTGACGTTCGACCATCCAACGAATCACTTTTTCAACATTTTTCACCTTTTGCAAACCATGCTCTTGTAGTAATAAAGATGCACGTAACCCTGTATCAACAAATACTTCCATTAAAGAATCTTCCAAACCGTTCACTTCAGTTAATGGGACCCATCTATTAAGCCAGCTTTGTATTCGCTCAAAGACTTTTTGAACTTCATTTGAAAGAAACATCCATTTATCTGAGTATTCATATACTATTTCAAATAGAGCTTGTCCATCATCCAAAGTTTCCTCAATTTGAAAGAAGTCTTCTACACTTAGACCATTTAAAGGACTACGTAGCACGGCCAACAAATGGATTTCTTCAAACGGTCGCGTTAACCAACGAATCATCGTTACAAAATCAATCACTTCCTGGCGTTCAAAAAAACCAACTCCACCATTAATGACATAAGGAATATTCTTTTTTGTTAACGATTGTTCCAGTGATAGTAAATTCGTTCTCGAAGGAATCAATATTGCCATATCTCCCCATGTAGGAGCACGCCAGCTTTTATCTTCAACTAAAATTTGTTTATCTTCCACCATTGCAACCATTCGATTAGCTAATTGGTCAAATTGGCTTTCCTTTTCTAAGTCTTCTTCAGACATAATCATAAGCTCTACTCGTTTTTGTTCAATATCCTGATCTAAATGACGATGACCAATCAACGGGGTATAAACAGTTTGAAAGTCTTCTGTTCTTTCTTTCACCATAACAGTTGCAAATAATTCATTAATCGCATCAATGACTGGAGAAAGAGTTCGATAGTTTTCATTCATTAACAATGCTTCAGCATCTTCCTCATTCTTCGCTTTTTCCTCCATTTCATTCATTAAGCGAACATTAGCTCCGCGGAAACGATAAATAGATTGCTTTTGATCTCCAACAATAAATTGATAATACGGATCAATTTTTTCCAATACCTCTAGCTGCAGGCGATTTGTATCTTGAAATTCATCTACCATCATATGGCGAAACTGCTCTTTGCAATACCTTTGAATAGATGGTTTATTTAACAAGCTAACTGCTTTTTGTTGAAGATCATTAAAATCGAGTAAAGTAGCCCGCTGCTTTTCAAGCTGATAGCGATGATTGAATTCTTTAATAAGCGATACAATCGCTTCTAACAAAACAGTTGCTTCCGTATTAACCCGAGTCGGACCTCCTATTTTTTTCCAATCCTCTTTAAGTGGTTTCCAATGCTTTTCGTACAACTCGTATAAAGAGGGTGCCTGTTCTTCCCATGACTTATTCGTCCGTTTAGGCATAGCCTTCATTGCAGCATCCATATAATTATTAGGATCTTCGGGAGATATCCCGGTAAATATCTCTTGAATTGCTAGTAAATGCTTCTTTATTGTACTAGATACCTCGTTACTACTCGGAAATGCTTCGATGCAGCTAATGCCTCTTTATGAAATGACTGGAGAATAACATTTTGTTCCATTCGTTTTGCTTCCATTTGAACATGTAACATTTTGTCTACTTCAAGTTGGTTAATCGCTTCTTCTCCAACCGTTAATTCTACAATTTCGCCATGTAGCTGTTCGATCGTTTCCATCAGTTGTTGCTCACTCATGATAGAAAATAATGAATAAGCACGTTGGAATAGCTCTTTTTCTTCAAACATTTGATTTAAGATTTCTCTCTTTTTAACAGTTGATTCGAGATCATCGAGTACTCTCGTACGCGGAGGTAAATCTGCATGTAGGGCGTATTGTGATAATAACCTTTGACAAAAACTATGAAAAGTTGAAATAAAAGCACGCTCAAGTAGTGTTTGCTGCTCTTTCCAAAACAACGCTTCTCCCTCTGTAGCAGCATGATTTTCCTTCTCTTTCATCCTTTTCCTAATACGATCTTTCATTTCACGGGCTGCTTTTTCAGTAAATGTAATTGCAACAATTTCATCAACAGAAGCTCCTAATGGATTTTCAGGGTCATTGTAACGAACTTCACATAAATAAACAAAACGTTCGGTTAAAACACGTGTTTTTCCTGAACCGGCACCTGCAGAAACTAATAATAATGATTGATTACTAAAAATTGCCTGTCTTTGAACCGTATTGAACTCCATTGTTCATCTCCTCTCATTGTTTCCCTTGCCTTTGTTCAGGTGTCGCACGGCAAATACTTATATACGGGCAAAATGACGAACACTCTTGCGGGGCGACGTCATAGAACTGAGACATCCCCTCCCACAATGTCGCAACCTGCTCCGTAATTTGATATTTATCTAAAAACGCTCTCGTGCCAAATTCCTCTTCTTTATTTTTGCAAAATGAACTTACATGATAGGGAGAATCCTTGCCAACTAGATCCACACGCCAAATCCCATTGTTTGAGCGTTTATCTGGCTCCTTTAACGAAATATATGATGCTCCATCTACGAAGATTTTTTTCTTTTCATTTCGTTCATACTGTTCACGAAGAGCATAAGCATATAATGGTAATTGTAGCTTTAATCCGGACTGTACCTCGTCCATTTTTATTGATGCTAAACCTGTTTTATAATCATAAATCACTATAGAGTCTTCTTTTCGGTCTACCCGATCAACTTTACCTACTAAAATAATTGATTCCTCTTCAGATAAAGGTAGTTCAAATCGTATTGGGTGTTCAAAAGCAACTATCTTCATACTCGCTAAAGCATTATTATGCCAAAAGTGTTTTAATTCAGCTTGCCACCATCTACTTAAGCGTTGCTGCCACTGTTCCTTTTTTAATACTAAATGAAACCGTGACAACTCAACGTTCTCTTTCTCAACCTCTAACCACTTTTCCTCAAACCGTTCACGTAGTCGAATCGGAACATGTTGCAGTTCTTTTTCTGAAACGGAACCAAACTCTCGGTTGATTAACTGACAATCTTTATATACACCTTCTATCAAACTATGAACGATTTGACCAATAGTAAGCGGAGATACGTCTGATTGTTTCTCCTTTAATTCACCAACCTTTAATTCACGGTCAAGCGCATACCGAAATGAGCACCGTGCATAACTTTCTAGTTCTGTCACAGCTACAATATGTTTTTTTCTCCTAGTGGCATATTCCACTGAAAGCCGTTCTTTAGCATCTGTTAATCGTAATTGATGCTTTTTAATGTCCGATAATGTACTCGGTATTGGCTCGACTTTGTATCCTTCACCGATTTTCACTGCAATCATGTCGATGTACGATTGCTCTGTTACACTGACATCTTTTTGCATCCGCCCGAGCCACGTCCATTCCTTTTCAATATCATAATCTACAATATATGGTGAAGGATGATGTGGATGTTCTGGATCAACACCTTTTACATACGTAAAAACAATTTGATCAATTCCAAGGTAATCAAGCTGTTCAAAATATGCATCTTGCTTCAATTGAAAATGCTTCTGTGTTGGCGGGCTATATCGAATACTAAGGTCCATTAAATCACGTTCAGTCACATAGCCACTTAAACGATGTCGAGCTGGGAAACTACCTTCATTCATCCCAACAACATATAAACGTTTCCCTGAAAATGAACGGACGTCACGCCACGTATGAACAGCAACTCCCTTATTTTGAGCTCGTTCTTTAAAAATCGTTGTTATTAAACCTAACTCACGGAACCATTCAACAAACAGGTCATGAGTTACGCTAACATCAATTTCTTTTTCAACTAGCTCTGCCAACTCGGCCTCTACTTTCCGTTCGATTAAATCTAATGCTTTGTATTCATCGGCTATCTTTTTTAGAATAGTAGGTGATTCATTTCCTTTTAATTTCCCCATCCAATAGTCCATAAGTGGTAATTCTCTTAACCAGCTTAATAACCTTGACAAATACTCTGTAAACAATCCTTCAGTAGGCCATCTTAACTCATTCAATTTATCATACAGTAGCTCATACTTTTCCTCAGTCCAATCTCCATCCTTAATAAATTGTTGCTTTTGTTTCGAATATGCTAATCCGCTCACATGATATAGTTTTAATATTTGTTCTACTTTAGGAAGCTTATCCCACTTTGTGAATGTTATTTCAGCTTCAATTGCCATCTTTACGAAGGAGAAAATCGCCGTAGTTGATAGTGAACGTTTTTTGGCGATTTGCAATGGAATAGAATACATTTCAGCGTAACGTTGTAATTCTTGTATATCTTCCTGTTCATCGACGATTACTATTCCGATTTCTTCAAGTGCATCACAATGACTAATCTCTTCCATTAGACCTCGCCACTGCTCCTCAGCAGTTGTTGCGGAGACAACTAATTTATCACTATCTGCAACGTTCCGTTCACACCTGTTCAAATGATTATCAAAGCCTATTTCTACGAGTTCAGCAACTGTCTGCTCAACAATCTCAAACGACTTCTCATAAGGGAGAATGATTTCAATCCTTACTCCTAATCGACATAACGCTTCAATAAGTAGAGATTGCAATGGGCTAAAGTCAAAAAAGCCGTCAATCACTACAACTGATAAATGAATCTCCTTTATATTCTTTAATCGTTCAATTGCATGTAATATCTGATTTTCTGGGTCAAGCATCTGTTTATTTTGTACAATTTCTTGTTCATACTTCTTAAACAACGGAATTAGCGTTTTTAACGAGCCGGTTACCCTATCTAAAGAAAGTCCTAAACGCTTTATTTGTCCATACGTATCGGCGTATGCTCTTGCTTTTGCTAAATTCCACTCCTGTTCAAATGATCGTTCATGTTTAACAAATTGCTGAAAAAAAAGAGTTCGTTCCTGTTCCGTCAATGGTAAATACGTACAATTTGTTTGTTCAAGAATGTAAGTTGCTAAATCATCAAATGTACAAATCATTAACCCCGGTTGTACTTCCCTCGCTTTTTTCATCCATGTATATGAAGGTAGTAGATAGAAAGCGGGTTTATTCTCTTTTTGCTGACGTTTATAAGCTTTTTCTAATCTAATTTGACTCGCTACATCTTGTAATGCTGTACCTACAATAATTTGCTCACCCATTAGTAAATCACTCCCTCCAATTAAATTCCTTCTACTAGTTTACCACTTCAAACAAAAAAGAGGCACCTCAAAAGGCTGATCACCTTATGAAGCACCTTATAACATGTAATATTGTAACTAGAAACGAATAACGCCAAATCCCATTAAGACGACAATAATTGTAATTAGAGCAAATGCACCCAAATAGATCCCAGCCTGTTGTTGGAGAGTATTTTTCTTCGTTCTCACTAAGATCATTTCCATAACATAAATAAGGATAAGTGCTAATATTCCTTTTACAATCAGAACCACTGGGAATTGGTAGCCAATTAACGTACCAATTCCAGATACAAGCATGATAATATAAAATAGTCTTGTAATCATATGTACGATTTTCGCACCTATATCCTTACGCAGCTTATAAAGAAGAAAAGCAACAACGAACAAAATAAGTAAAATCGCCCACGATCCACGATGTGCCTCATAAAATATATTAATCAATGATTGTGACATCCATTTCTCCTCCTTTCATATACTCTTTCCTTAAGTATAATCGACTCGGTGCTGTTTCACAAATTCAAACGATACATTTTTATTACAGATTTATGAATTGTGTCATGTATTCTATTTTAAAGATCTTAATATAAGAAAAAATCCGTTTGAGTTTCAAATCTCATACGGATTAAGCTATCATTAGTTTAAATCAAAGTGCTTACCATTCACTTCATATATAACCCATTCAGCAATATTTGTAGCATAATCGGCAATTCGTTCAATAAAGCGTCCAATAAAAGCTAGTTGAGTAATTTGGTTAATTTCAATCGTCTCATCTTCGTTTGAAAACAAGGTACGAATAAACTGTCCGTACATTTGATCTACTTTATCATCCATATGAGCAATTTTTTGTGCAGTAAGTACATTTGTTTGCTTATATGAATCCAAAGAGACTCGCAACATCTCCTGTGCTTTTTCACCCATTTGAATAATGAGAGGATGAAAAGGAGTCTTATGAGTTATTCGTTTTGATTGTTTAGACATATCCACTGCTAAATCAGCTACACGTTCAAGGTCGCTAGAAATTTTTAAAGCTACCACTAATTTACGTAAATCTGTAGCAACGGGCTGTTGTTTTGAAATTAGCAAAATGATTTGATCATGCATACTTAGCTCTAGTTGATTTATTTTCTCATCACCATTAATGATTTTCTCCATTTGAGCATAATCTGCTAGATCAAATGCTTTCATAGCTTCTTTTAACACTAAGCCAACTTCATTACCCATTTCAAGTACATTCTCTTTTATAATATCAAGCTGGCTATCAAATTGTGATCGGATTGACATATACTAACCTCTCTTTATCCAAAACGACCTGTAATATAGTCTTCCGTACGTGAATCGCTAGGGTTTGAAAAAATATGATCTGTTTTATCAAATTCAACAACTTCTCCATTTAAAAAGAATGCTGTTTTATCAGAAATACGTGCAGCCTGCTGCATGTTATGAGTTACAATAATAATTGAATATGATTCTTTTAATTCTTGAATGAGCTCTTCAACTTTTAACGTAGACTTCGGATCAAGTGCAGAAGTTGGTTCATCCATTAAAATGACATCCGGTTCAATTGCTAAACATCTAGCGATACATAAACGCTGCTGTTGACCACCCGATAATCCGTAAGCATTTTCTTGTAAACGATCCTTCACTTCATCCCAAATATATGCACCTTTTAAGCTTTTCTCCACAATTTCATCTAATACTTTTTTGTTACGTATTCCATGAATACGTGGCCCATATGCGATATTATCATAAATTGATTTAGGGAAAGGATTTGGCTTTTGAAATACCATTCCTACACGAGTTCTTAAGTCTTCTACTTTATAGGATTTATCAAGAATGCTTTTACCGCGATACATAATATCACCGGAGATTTTTACAATTGGAATTAACTCTACCATACGGTTTAATGTTTTTATATACGTTGATTTTCCACAGCCAGAAGGCCCAATAATTGCTGTGACTTCTTGTTCATGTATAGATAAATTAATATTTTTAAGTGCATGATCTTTTCCGTACCATAAATTTAATGATTTTGTATCATACACAACAGATTTATCTGTATTTACTTTCTTTTCCTGCCCGCCCTCTACATTATTCACCACTTGATTTTGCTTTGCTGATGCAAGTACCATATCATACAACCTCCTTAAATTAATATCTTTTTTGATATTTATTTCGAATGATGATAGCAGCCGAATTCATTAAAAAGAGTACTAATAGTAAAACAACAATTGTCGCTGCTGCCAAATTCGCATATTCCGCCACTAACGCAGCATCAATCGTCCAATAATAAATCTGCATCGGTAATACGGTAAAACGATCCATAATACCACCAGGAAATGGAATTAATAAAGCTGGAATACCAATAACAACAAGTGGTGCAGTTTCTCCAATAGCACGTGACAACGAAAGGATTGCCCCAGTTAAAATACCAGGTATAGCAACTGGTAAAATAACATTTTTAATTGTTTGCCATTTTGTTGCTCCCATTCCATAAGAAGCCTCACTTAAGAATCCAGGTACAGCTCTAATTGCCTCTTGACTAGCAACAACGATAATTGGCAAAACGAGCAATGACATCGTTAAACCACCAGCTAATATAACATTTCCAAGACCTAACAATCGGACAAATATTGTTAAACCTAAAATTCCGAATACGATGGAAGGAACTCCAGCTAAATTGGAAATATTCGTCTGAATAAATGAATGAAATTTCCCTCTTTTTGCATAACATTCTAAATAAATTGCCGTACCAACCCTAAAAACAATGTTACGGGTCCTACTATTAGCATGAGCCATAACGTTCCTAGAACTGCTCCCATAATACCAGCATTATCAGCGTTATTAGATAATCTTCCTGTTAAAAAATTCAAATCAATCCATCCGATACTTTCAGAAACAACTCTTGCAATAAGTACTGCTAGCACAGCTAGACCAAATAATGTCGATAGGAAAAAAGTAATTTTACAAATTTTATTAAAAAGTAGCCGTGAATTCATTCGTTTTGCAACTTGTACATGATCAATGTATTTCATGATTAATATTCCTCCCTATACCTACGAGAAATATATTGCGCTAGCAAATTCATTACTAATGTAAACACAAACAATGTCATCGCCACCGCATATAGACTATAATATATCGTCGAACCAGCAGGGGCATCTCCACTGGAGACTTCAACAATGTATGCAGTCATTGTCTGCATAGATTGGGTAATATCAAAAGTAAAATTCTTTGAGCTTCCACTCGCAATTGTTACAATCATCGTTTCACCAATTGCACGAGAAATACCCAAAACAAAGGATGCAATAATACCAGATGTTGCAGCCGGAATAATGACTCGACCTGTTACTTCTAACTTAGTCGCCCCTAATGCAAGTGCTCCTTCTCGCATTGAATTCGGTACTGAACTCATTGCATCTTCGGATAAGGAAGCTACCATTGGGATAATCATAATTCCCATTACAATACCTGGACTTAATATATTCGTCAACTCTAAACCAGGTATAAATGAACGTAATAGAGGTGTTACAAACGTGAAAGCGAAGAATCCATAAACAATCGTTGGAATACCTGCTAACACTTCAAGCATTGGTTTTAAAATTCTTCTTACTTTATCTGATGCATATTCGCTTAAAAAAACAGCTGTCATTAATCCAATTGGAATCGCAACAAGCATTGCAATGACAGAAGACAATAACGTACCCATGATTAAAGGTAGTACACCGAATTGAGGTTCTTGACTCAATGGTCGTAATACAGTACCTGTAAAGAAATCAATTAGTGGAACTCTACGGAAAAATTCAAAAGTTTCGGTTAGTAGTGTAAATATAATACCAATTGTTGTTAAGATCGAAATTGTTGCAATGAGTAATAATAGTTTTGGAATAAGTTTTTCAAAAACACTTAAAAAACTCCTAGAACTTTTCTTTTCAGCTATTAATTGTTGAACATTGACAGCCTTCCCCATTTTCATTTCCACTTTAGGATTTCCCCTTTCACCCAGTTCCTTATAAAACTACTTGCTTTAAAAAACAGAGAAGATGAGAGTAGTAATCCCTCATCTTCTGCTACCTCTTCGTATTGCTTATTTTAACCCTTCAAGGATTTCAATATATGATTGTATTTCTTCATCTGGAAGTGGTGCAAAACCAGTTTCGCCTGCAAAATCATTGAATTTGCTAACAGCATAGAGAGCAAAATCTAATACTTGCGGCTTTTCTTTTGCCATATCAACATTTAAGTAAGTGAATACAGGGCGTGTAAATGGAGCATAATCACCTGATTCATCAATTGTGTCTAGGCTTGGCTCAACTGGGCCATTACCAAAGTCAACTTTAACTGCTTGTACCTGATCTTGATTGTTCACATAGTAACCAAAACCAAAGAATGCAATTCCGTTTACATCTTCAGATACTAGATTAACAAGTGTAGAATACTCTTGTTGAAGATTAACTGAATCAACTAAATCTTCTTTTTCTAAGATCACTTCATAGAAGAATTCATATGTTCCGTGGTTTTCATTTGGTCCCATTGGTTTAATTTCATCATCTGGGAAACTAGGGTCAAGATCAGACCACTTTGTTACGCCACCATCATGCTTAAAGATACTAATAAGTTGTTCTTCTGTTAATTCAGTTGCCCAATCGTTATCAGGGTGAATAACAAATGTTAAACCATCTAACGCAACCTTGAACTCTTGTACTTCTATTCCTAACTCTTCTGCAAGCTCTAATTCTTCTTCTTTAATTTCACGTGATGCATCGTTGAAATCAGTTCCGTCTTCTGCTAAGAAGCGTTGGAACCCAGCACTCGTTCCCGCACGACTTACTTCAACTGATACATTTGGCTGAGCATTTACCATATAATCTTCAGCAACAACTGACATTAATGGGAAAACTGTACCTGAACCATCAATAACCACACTTCCGCTTAAATCAGCTGCTTCTTCTGTTTGAGCGTCCTCATCAGTTCCTTCATCCTCTGAACCATCATCAGTAGTCTCTTCTGTTTCAGCACCGCCCGTATCTTCCTCAGGAGCATCTGTTTCATCTCCAGCTCCACACGCTGCAGCAACAATCATAAGAGCTGCCATAATTAAAAGCATTAATAGTTTTTTCACTTCATTGTCCTCCCTTTTTCTTTAACGAGAATGTGTAATAGGTTTCCCTCTCACATTTGCTAGTATAGTTGTGCATTATTAAGTGAGTATGAGCTGTATGTAAAGGTTTTGTAAATAGATGTTGAAATCTATCAAATGATCGTATAATGAGCCGATTATCTCTACAAATTTAGAGCATTGTCCCTTTAACAAAACAAAAAACACCTAGATTATTATTCTAAGTGTTCGTCTCTGTATAATCGCTTTACTCATTGATCTACTTTACTGCTTACATTTCCTAATATAAGGTTTTATTTAATCCTAGATTTCCAATCACAATCTTTGCTTCCATGAATAAAAATGAACGATATCTAGTCAAAGTTCAAAATAACTATAATGTAAATCATAGTAAAACTGCAGTTGAAACTAGGTTCAATCCTTTATTCAAGTGAACGTTAACCATCCTAATTCTTACTATGATCTCGGCTTTTGAATTCGCACGATCAGCTTCACAACATCTACCTTACCATCTTTGAATCTTAAAAGGAAAACTGATTTGATAGTAGCACATATAGAATGATTTGATTTTGCTAGAAAAAGGTAAATACGATGATTAGAAAAAGTTCTAATCATCGCATATTTTCCATTTAATGTCCTGAAGCTTTTGATAAACCACCAATTTTTTCTTTTAGTTGTGCACTTTCACTATTTAAGCCAATATACGTAACACGAATCTTATTTTGTTCGAATTTACTTTCGATTTTATCTAGTGCTCCGATTGCGGAATCATCCCATAAATGAGCGTTTGTTAGGTCAATTTCAACATGCTTAACTGGAAGCTTAAAATCAAATTTATTGACAAAATCCGTAACAGATGCAAAGAATAATTGTCCTTTTACACGATAAATTAGTTTATTCTTTTCCTTTACGTTCACTTTTTCAACATCAACCTTTGAAATTTTTGCTGCAAAGAAAATCATACTTAAGAGAACACCTGCAAGTACGCCAATTGCTAAATTATGTGTCCATACAACTGTGCCTACTGTAACAACCATAACGATTGCATCTGTTCTTGGTAGCTTATGAATGTTTCGTACGGATCCCCAATCAAAAGTACTAATTGATACCATGATCATGACGCCAACTAGTGCAGCCATTGGTATTTGTACGACAATATTACCTAATACGATAATTAAGAACATAAGAAATGTACCAGCAACGAGTGCCGATAAACGCCCGCGGCCACCTGATTTAACGTTAATAACAGATTGTCCGATCATTGCACAGCCTGCCATCCCTCCAAAGAAACCCGCTACAATGTTCGCAATTCCTTGACCACGACTTTCCTTGTTTTTATCACTTTCCGTATCTGTCATATCGTCGACAATATTTGCTGTTAATAAAGATTCAAGTAAACCAACGATTGCTAACGCTAACGAATATGGAAAAATGATCATTAATGTTTCAAGCGTAAACGGGATATCAGGTATTAAAAAGATAGGGAAGGTTTGTGTTATTTTACCCATATCTCCGACTGTTGAAACGTTGAATCCACCAAATATTACGACAGCTGTAATAACGATAATTGCTGCCAGAGCAGATGGGAATGCTTTCGTAATGCGCGGTAAACCATAAATGATAAAAAGCGTTGCGGCGACTAAAACGTACATTAACCACGTTGCACCTTCAAATTGCTCAAGCTGGGCCATAAAAATGAGTATCGCTAATGCATTCACGAAACCGATCATAACTGACCTGGGGACAAATTTCATCACACGAGCTAGCTTAAACACGCCAAACAAAATCTGTAAAACTCCGGTTAAAATGGTTGCTGCCAATAAATATTGTAGACCGTGATCTGCAATGAGTGTAACCATAACAAGTGCCATCGCACCTGTAGCAGCGGAAATCATCCCGGGGCGTCCACCAACAAAAGCGATGACAACAGCAATACAAAAAGAAGCGTACAACCCAACCATCGGGTCGACTCCTGCGATAATGGAAAAGGCAATGGCTTCTGGAATCAATGCAAGTGCGACGACAAGACCAGCGAGTACATCTCCTCTCACATTGCTAAACCATTCCTGTTTGATTGTTTGTAAATTCAATTCTACACCTCTCCTATTCTTGTTGTAAAATGACTTTTGACTCTCACAAAAGTCGGGTCCGTTTTTCACAAATTGTATCATATCATCATTCACAAAAATAATAAACTATCATGTAAGCGTATACATATAATAGATGCTTCGTAATACTTATGTATTCATAGATTTAAAAAAGAAATCATAAAGTTGTCATATTACCTTGCTTTTTGTCAACCTATTTTTACCAATTACTTAACCGTAGCCATAAGAGTATGAACATTATCCATACATTTCTCAGATTATATATTTGAACTATTTGTTTCTATTCTCATTTATTCTTTTTCGTTCCATTTCTAAAATCAATTCCGTCAATAATCTACGCTGCTTGTGATCATTTGCATCGCAAAGTTGTTCGCGTATTATGTCAATACGATCTTGTGTTTTCTGTTTCACTACAAACTCTCCTTCATTAATACATCATGTGTACAGAAGTTAGTATTGACATATTTTTGCAAATAAACAAAGGGTATGGCAAACAGAAGACTTCTCCTTTAGCCATACCCTTTTCATAAAGAAAAGCTAACAAAAGGCAATAAACCGTTTGTTAGCTTTCCAAATCATTATTGTGCAGCTGGATAAACACTTACTTGCTTACGGTCACGACCAACACGCTCAAACTTAACAACGCCGTCTACCTTTGCAAATAACGTATCATCTCCACCTTTTCCTACGTTCACACCAGGGTAAATACGAGTACCGCGTTGGCGAACTAAGATTGAACACCTGTTACTGCTTGACCGTCTGCACGCTTAGTACCAAGGCGCTTCGATTCAGAGTCACGACCGTTCTTAGTACTACCTACCCCTTTTTTCGATGCGAAAAATTGAAGATTCATTTTCAACATGGAAATCACCTCCCGCTTTTTTCATTTATTTCGATAAATGCACTGTATTCCTCAGCAATTGATTGTAACGAGACTAACATCCCTTCCAAAAGAAGCTGAACCTTCTCAAATGTTGTTTCATCTAAACCAGATGGTATACAACAGCGGAGAAACCCTCCATCTTCTTTCGATTCGACATCCAATTCTACGTTACACAAAGTTACAATTGCATTAAGTGTTCCAATTGAAATAGCTGAAGCTCCAGCACAAACGAGATCTTGACCATAAGGACCTGAGTCGGCATGACCACTCATCGTAAACGATTCAACCTTTTGATCACGATTACGTCTAACATCTACTTTAATCATCTTACGCGTTAATCTTTTCGATGATGACTTTCGTATATGGTTGACGATGTCCTTGCTTACGACGATAGTTCTTCTTCGCCTTCATCTTCCAAACAATGATCTTCTTCTGACGACCGTGCTTTTCAACTTTACCTGTAACAGAAGCACCTTCTACGTATGGGGCACCGACCTTTACATTATCGCCACCTACGAATAAGATGTTATCGAAGCTCACTGTTTCTCCAGCTTCTGCATCTAATTTCTCAATGTAGATTTCTTGGCCTTCTTCAACTTTAACTTGTTTACCACCAGTTTCAATAATTGCGTACATTTTCTGCACCTCCTCATATACTCAGACTCGCCATCCTAGGTAAGGGGAACCCCTTTTTAAAAGAAACCTATTCTGTGCGGTTATAGTTGTTTGGGTGCGACCAAATAACTAACAAGCGAAATTGTACCATAAATTAGAGTCCCTTGTCAATTGGACTTTAATCGCTCCAACTGCTTTCCTGCCTCTTCTAATGCTCCAACATAACGTATTTGTGCTCCCACTACTAACCGTTTATTCGGGTATAATAAAATCCTCATGCCTAGGGCTTCCTCTAACCTTTTCAAATGCTCACCATTTGAACCAGCAAACACTGACAAAATTGCTGATGGAAGTTCTACAACCATTGCTTCGTGATCTGTGTCTTTATGTTCCCATAGAAGTCGTTCAAGCTCAAACGCCTGTGTCTCATCCGCAGGTACCGCCCCTTTTCCTTGACATGTAGGACAAGATTTCATTAATGTATCCTGTAAATTTTGACGTACTTTTTTACGTGTCATTTCAACTAAACCTAATCCTGTAATACCAACAACGTTTGTTTTCGTTCGGTCATTTTTAAGTTCAGCTCTTAGTAATTGCACAAGTAATTCACGATCTTCTTCTCTTCGCATGTCGATAAAATCAATAATAATCATTCCTGCAATATCTCTTAAACGTAGTTGCCTTACTATTTCCTTTGCTGCTTCTTTATTCGTTTTCCATATCGTTTCGTTAAAATTATTTTTGCCAGTAAATTTTCCCGTATTAACATCAATTACGGTTAACGCTTCCGTTTGATCTATCGTAATATAAGCACCGCTTTTTAGCCAAACTTGTCGTCGTAAGGCTTTTTGTAATTCTTTATCGATATGATACTCTGTAAAAATAGGTGTTTGTTTTTTATGAAGCTTAATGCGATTTTGCCACTTGGAGCTCTCAGCAAATATTTCCTTCATTTGTTTATACGTTGTAAAATCATCGACAATAATTTCTTGTAAATCGTCATACATATGATCACGAATGACGCGCTCTGTTAACGTTGCATCCTGATATAAAAGTCGACCAGAAGATTGTTCATACAAACGTTTATTTACTCTATCCCATTTTCTCCGCAGGTCACTTACTTCCTCTTCTAAAACGTCACCAGGACGACCTTCACATGAAGTACGAATAATAAGACCTTCTTGACCTTCTGTGATCTTCTCGCCATATATTCTCCACTTTTCCCGTTCTGTTTCTGATGTAAAGCGTTTTGAAACACCAATATAATCTCCGTACGGCATGTAGATTGCATAATGACCTGGAAACGCGAGAACACCTGTTAATCGTGGACCTTTAGATCCAAATTCTTCTTTCGTTACTTGAACAACTAACTCTTCTCCTTCATGAACAAATTCCGAAACAGACCGTTGCTTCTTTTTTTCCTCTGCTTCATTACTTAGATGAAAGGATAGAAGATTATCACGATATAGGAAACCATGCTTATCACGTCCGATATCAACAAATGCCGCTTGCATTCCAGGTAATACTTTCACAACACGACCTTTGTAAACATTGTTTACAATCCGCTCTTCTTCATTTTGTTCAATCATCATTTCTGTTACACGTCCATTTTCAATAAGAGCAGCACGTTTTTCTCTTGTTACTAAATTAAATACGATTTTTTTCACTAAGAATAAGCCCCTTTTTTCCTTCATACTCTTATTGTACACAATTTCTCATAAAATCTCGATTCTATACACGAAAGCCCGTCTATGAGCATTTTCATAGGACGGCTAGTAAGGTGAGAGCTGATGACGTATTTTCAATGCGATTCGATAAGTGCAGTCAAGGGATCATCAATCAATGTCCGATTTAAATAAGCCTTTCTTATATCTTCCTCAGATACTTGAACCATTTTTCTATGTTTATCGTCATAAAAGTGAAATGTTAATGAATATCCTCTTCTGCAAAGCTTGATCGCTTCTTTTACTAACAACGACCCTGAAACACGAACCGTTAATTGCTTTGTCAATCCATCTTTTTCTTCCTTACCTATAATAAATTTCATAAAGTTGTAATGCCGTCGTTTCCACTCCAAATAATGAATAATTGAAATATAACAAAGAATTAACCACAAATGTAAAGAGCTATAATAGAACGATGCAACAAAAAAAAGCAGTAATAATAATAAACTTGAAACTTTTCTCATTACATTTATTCCTTTAGCAAACGGTAAGTAATACATCAATAGTATTTGAAGTAATCTACCTCCGTCTAAAGGTAGAATAGGTAATAAATTAAAAAGAAGGATCATCAAATTATGCCAAACAAATAACTGATGATCATATGCTGACCAAAACGAAAATTGAATACAATAATATGAGAACATCATGAGCCACAGATGTTGGATCGGGCCAGCTAGGATGACAATCAGTTCTTCATGGAAAGGTTTGTTAGATGTGTCTTCTACCTCTGCAACTCCTCCAAATGGGAGCAATTCAATTTTGTAAATAGTCCATTGAAAATATCGTGCAGCGATAGCATGCCCAAGCTCATGAACAAACACAATAACAAACACCATCATCATTTCTTTAAAATAACCTGTAATTAGTGCAGATGCAATAACAAGCCAGAAGAAAGGGTTTATTTTTACTTTTGTTAAAAGATCGATCATAACATTAGTCAAATGTGAGCACTTCACTAGGATCAATGTAGCCATTCTCATCTTTTAGTGCAAAATAAAATATACCTCTATTCATCCCTTCCGCTGACTGAACCGCCCCAATCTTCGTTCCTGCTTGTATATGGTCATAAAGTTGAACTTCTATTTCGTCAAGCATGCCATAAATCGCTTCCGTTCCATCATAATGTTCAATAACAACCACTTTTTCGATTGTTGGGTCTTCACTTTGACCAATTGAACGAACAACACCACTTTTTACCGATTCAATATACGTATTTTCAGCAGTTTCAATTAAAATACCTTGTCCACTTTCTTTAAAATCTTCACGAATTGTCCCACTTGCAGGTAATGCGTAAATCAATTCCATTTGCTCATTTGGATCACCTTGTGCAATATTAGAATCAAGTGGTAACAACGCTAATGGACGTCCAAATTGATCTTCATACCAGCTTGCAATTGCTGCAAATTGAAATTCATTTTCAAATGTTTGCCGAACAAATTGTTCAATTTGGTCTGATTGTGGAAGTTTTGATTGAAATGCAATACCGACTAATAAAAATAGAAAACTAGCAATTAAACAGCGAAATATAAAAAATTGAGCCGTTCTTGTTGGTGGTTTGTTTTTATCCGATCGTTCAGTCGAAGCAGCTTCGATCTCTTGATTTCCATCTTCATAATACGTATTTGATGGTATAATCGTTCTTTCTCTATGTTTAACGGAATGATCAATTGCTCTTCTTCTTGATTCAAGTTGTCTTCGTAATTTGTTTAGATCCTTAGCCATGCCAATCCCGCCTTTTTTCTTTCATTCTATATTGAAAGATATGCTCGTCTCTCACTCTTTATTACTTTTATAAAAGTTATAGAAAATGGTTAAGAAAAGACCAAACTATTCGCTTTTAGCAGTTTTACTTGGTAATATACATGTAAACAAACAGTATGGAGGGATTTCTGTGAAGAAGCGTAGGCTTGGACAATCTGAGTTATTTGTAAGTGAAATTGGGCTCGGTTGCATGAGTATCGGTACAAATTTATCAGCAGCGAGAAGAACGATTGATGAAGCGTTAGCTTTAGGAGTGAATTACCTCGATACAGCCGACCTCTATGATCAAGGTATAAATGAAGAAATCATTGGATCCGTTTTGAAAGGGAAAAGACAAGAGGTCATCCTAGCAACAAAAGTGGGAAACCGTTTTGAAAAGGGGAAAGAAGGATGGACATGGGATCCTTCAAAGGTTCATATAAAAGAAGCGATTAAAGATAGCCTCAAGCGTCTGCAAACAGATTATATTGATTTATACCAATTACACGGCGGAACGATTGATGACCCAATTGATGAAACAATTGAAGCGTTTGAAGAATTAAAAAAAGAGGGACTTATTCGAGAATATGGTATCTCGTCAATCCGACCAAACGTTATTAAAGAATATGTAAAACGCTCCTCCATTGTAAGCGTAATGATGCAGTATAGTTTACTTGATCGTCGACCTGAAGAGTGGTTCCCATTATTAGAAGACCATCAAATAAGTGTCGTTGTACGTGGAGCTGTTGCAAAAGGGATTCTGACTAATCGTTCGTTTTCTACACTGAGTGCAAGTATTCAAGGAAATGGCTATCTTTCATATACAGTAGACGAATTGAAGCAATTACGTGAGCAACTCGCTCAATATGAATCCTATTCTCTTAACGAGCTCGCTCTGTCTTATGTTCTCTCCTCAAAAGTTGTTGCTTCTGTCGTTGCAGGAGCAAGTAAGGTCGAACAGGTAAGAGAGAATGTAAAAGCTAGTCAAATAGAACGTCTATCAACAGATGCTTTAAATGAACTAAAACAAATAACAAAAGAAGATACATACCTGCAACATCGCTAGATAGATTTTCGCACGTAAAACGAAAGCGACTTACGAAAGCACTAGCTCTCATAAGTCGCTTCTTCAATTAAAAAGATGTATTCGAAACTTTAACCTGATCAAGTAAAATTTCACGTACAACTTGACTAATTTCAGGAAGAATAATCCGTTCCATAGCCATCTTCACTGCTCCTGTTGCACCTGGCATTGAAAAAATTGCCTTTCCGTCTCTAACTCCTGCAACGGCTCTGCTTAGGATCGCTGCTGTTCCCACTTCTTCAGTAAAGCTTAAATGGCGGAACAGTTCACCAAAACCTGGCATTTCTTTATCTAAACTATCCCGTACCGCTTCATGAGTCGTATCATTTAAGCCAATTCCGGTACCTCCAGTAATTAGAACAGCATCAACATCAGCACGAATAGCGGCAACTTTAATCCAATGTTGAATATGACTATATTCGTATCCAACCTGTTGATATTCCGTCACTGAATGACCTTCTTTTTCTAACAATGATCGTATAAGCTGACCATTGTTATCATCTTCATAAGTTGTTGCCTCAGAAACAGTTAAGATCATACAGCGTATTGACTTTGTTGATTCATTTACATGCCCATCAAGAGTCATAAATGAATGTTCCTCCCTCTCTTTTCTTCTAAAAATAATCATACCATACGCTTCCAATAATTTGGTTACTATAAATGAGATAGTGCATTATATGATCAGAAAGTGAAGAATCAAAAGTCATAGTCAGCTCAGATAAAGTGACGCATATTCACGAACCATTTTCTCGAAAAATGCACTTAAATGGATTGATTTCATATTAAATAATGGCAAAAATATACTTTCATTTATCCCCTATCCAGTGAACTTGAATAAGTAATAAAAATGAGCCCATATGTGGATGTAACGAGCGGGCATCGCCGCTTCACCATCAAATTATTTTAATTCATTCGCTTTACCCTATCCAATCAGGCTAATCTAAGATTTACCTAACACTAAAAAATTGCTTAATCTTCGCCATAACACCCTTTGAATCTTCTATCGACATTAGAGGAACCGTCTCACCAAGAATTCTGCGAGCAATATTTCGATATGCAATGGAAGCTTTACTTGAAGACTGTAAAGCAATCGGTTCCCCTTTATTCGAACACTTAATAACATTTTCATCATCTACAATTATACCTATTAGATCTATTGATAATATAGAAGCAATCTCATCGACATCTAACATTTCACCGTTTTTCATCATATGAGAACGAATCCGATTGACAATTAAACGTGGAGGTTCAATATCCTCCTTTTCTAATAATCCGATTATCCGATCAGCATCACGAACAGCAGACAATTCTGGTGTCGTTACAACAATCGCTCGATCAGCACCTGAAACGGCGTTGCGGAACCCTTGTTCAATACCAGCTGGACAATCGATAATAACATAATCATTTTCCTGCTTAAGTTCATTAATTAAATTCTTCAACTGATCAGGTTCTATATCTGTTTTATCCTTTGTCTGAGCAGCCGGTAATAAATATAAGCTGTCAAAACGTTTATCCTTAATAAGAGCCTGCTTTAGCTTACAACGACCTTCTATAACGTCAACGAGATCATAAATAATACGGTTTTCTAATCCCATAATGACATCTAAATTTCTTAAGCCGATATCTGTATCAACTAAACAAACCTTTTTACCTGATAGTGCAAGAGCAGTCCCTAAATTTGCTGAGGTGGTTGTTTTACCAACACCACCTTTACCACTTGTAATAACGATCGCCTCTCCCACGTTCATAACCCCTTTCTGTCTATTCCATTACCTGATCTAAAGATTTACTTAGATGCCGGTGTGTATGAACAAGTTGCTGAACTCTAGCTATTTTTAATGATTGAGATTCATGATCAATATATGCAGATGTCATAATTGCTTCATCTGGCGATGGATCAAATATTTTCACTTTATCTGCTATCCTTAACTGAGAAGGATCTAACACTGATGCTGAAATAACAGCTGAATGATCCCCTTTTATGCCAGCATGAGCAATCCCTCGTAATGCACCCATTATGTATATACTGCCAGATGCTTGCAATTTTCCACCTGGATTGACATCACCAATTAATATAATATCACCATCAACTTCAATTACTTGCCCTGAACGGACGATACTTGTAAGTGTGACCGTTTGATTTTTCCGCTGAATCTTCTTAGCCTCTTCCAGTGAAATAACGTTTGAATGAAACACTTCTATAGCGAGATTACGGCCATCAGTAATAATCGCTTCTATTTCTTCTTTTTGCTCTTCTTTTAAATAACGATATCCACTTTCAACCTTTACAAGTAAATTGGGACCATCTGATAGTTGATAATGCTTAGAAGTAAGCTTTTCCTTTAATTCATTTA
Source organism: Bacillus sp. JCM 19034 (assembly GCF_001310635.1). Classification (GTDB taxonomy): domain Bacteria; phylum Bacillota; class Bacilli; order Bacillales; family Bacillaceae_D; genus Halalkalibacter. The sequence continues at coordinate 404,017 of NZ_BAXR01000002.1, read as the reverse complement.
TTAATAGCTCATAGGAACAACGATCATCTAACAAAAAGACCAACCTTCTTTTGTCCCTTTAATCGTAACATGTTGTTTGTTCGGAACCATCACCGTGTTCACCTCTGTCTCCCTTACCTTTTGTGTTCCTATTTTGATATTGTGTTTATAAAATGCGTATTGTGTTAATTTACATTCAATGAAGGTGAAGGGCCCGCTTTAAACACAATACGTCTAACGTACATCGTACATTTATACATTCAACATTAAAAAAGAGAATCCCTTTTTCTTTTAAGAAAAAAGGTTTTATCTTGTTCTCAATCTCTCTTGACTCTGAACATAATCCATTAACTTTAGAAATGGATAATAGCATAAAATGGCAAAAGTAAGATTAAAAACAACACTTGTCAATAAACGTTCTTGTAAAAATACATTATGCAATGTATCGTTAAGTCCAATTAACATATACAGCCCGAATTGATAGTATTCAAAAAAGGATATTGCAATAACTATGATCGCCAACTGTAATAAAAAGCGGTCCTGAACTTGTTTATATGGAAAAACGAAGAAATAGCCAATTAAGGCAAAGCCGAAAGTATAAACACCTAAAAGCTGTGTATAAACAACATCGTACATTAAACCAATGATGAGTCCATATACTAAACTTACTGATCGGGCAATATGGATACCGATTAATATGATAAATACAATCATAAATCGTGGAACAAAGACATATGACCACTCATGATGATGCGGAACAAACAGCTGTACTAAAGTTCCTTCTATCACAAAGAAGAGGAATACAACGATAGGAATATAAGTTCGACTCACTACCTTTCCTCCTCTAACAGCCCAGGATCAAGCGATGTACTTGCTCGTTCTATTACAAACACATAATCCAATGAATAAAAGTCTGCTGTCGGTTTAATATAAGCATTTTGCGTCAGTCCATATTCATCCGGTTCAACACTAACAACTTCACCTATTAAAATCCCACTTGGGTATACTCCGCCCATCCCTGTCGTCGTTACAATTTCCTCTTCTTCGATTTCTGCTTCAAGGTCAATCATCCGCATAATTAACAAACCTTTGTCTTCATCATACCCTTCAATAAAGCCATTAATCGTTTGATCTGAAGAAATCATTGCTGATACCCGGTTTGTCCGATCATTGTCACTCAATAACTGAATCCTTGCTGAGAATTCACTCACTTGTTGAATTTTACCGATTAATCCACCTTTTGAATCAATAACGCCCATATTAGGCTGAATTCCGTGTTCCGTACCTTTATTAATACCAATATATTCTGTCCAGCGATCAGGATTTCGATGAATGACGACAGCCGAACGAAGTAAATAATCGTTTAAGCTTTCTTCGAGATCAAGCATATTTTTCAAAGTCTCATTTTCATTACGTAACGTGTTGCGTTCAATTGAAATTTGTGCGTACTCATCTAATCTAGCTTTTAATAATTGATTCTCGTCATAGACTTGCTTAATATCCTGAATATTTTCAAAGAAACCCGCAATTGAATATGCGGGTTTCATGAAGACTGTCTGCACCCAAGCAACAGAGTCTCTTATCACTTGTTCTGGGCCAGATACGGTTTCTCGATCACGCATTGTATAACCGATCAGGCCAACTAAAATAATTATACCGACAAGGAGAACAATGAGCTTTTTATTTGAGAAGAAAGATGACATCACCGACACCTACTTACAATTTTCGATCTGATCGTGATGTAATACCATTTTTAGAGCGGAATAAATGGAGATTTTCCAATGCTCTACCAGTTCCAATTGCGACACAGTCTAATGGATTCTCCGCAACAACGACAGGCATACTTGTTTCATCACTTAAAGCACGATCAAGGTTACGCAATAACGCTCCCCCACCAGTTAAGACAATTCCACGATCCATTATATCGGCAGCAAGCTCAGGTGGCGATTGCTCTAATGTATTTTTAACGGCTTCAATGATTATTGATACCGTATCAGACAGTGCTCCTGATATTTCTTCTGCCGTAACCGTAATCGTTTTAGGCAAACCTGTTAATAAGTCACGTCCACGAATATCCATATCATCAACACCATCTGGATCTCCTGCAGACCCAATTTCTACTTTCAATGATTCAGACGTACGCTCCCCAATCATTAAATTATATTTTTTCTTAACGTATTGAATAATTGCATCGTCCATTTCATCACCAGCAACTCGAATCGATTGACTTGTTACAATCCCACCTAATGAGATAATCGCAACTTCTGTCGTACCGCCACCAATATCAACAACCATACTACCCGTCGGTTCCCAAACTGGAAGATCTGCACCAATCGCTGCTGCAAATGGCTCTTCTAACGTGTATGCTTCTTTCGCTCCTGCTTGTTTCGTCGCATCTTCAACTGCACGCTTCTCAACCGCAGTTATACCTGATGGAACACATACCATGACTGACGGCTTGCGTGTAAATAAAGAACGATTTTTTAATGCTTGACGAATAAAGTATTTTAACATTGTTGCTGTAGTATCAAAATCAGCAATAACCCCATCCTTCATAGGTCGTACTGCAACAATATTCCCTGGCGTACGCCCAATCATGTTTTTCGCATCATTACCTACTGCTTCAATTGAACCTGTGTCAGTTCGTAAAGCGACAACTGACGGTTCACGTACAACAATCCCTTTCCCTTTTGCATATACAAGTGTGTTAGCTGTACCTAAATCTATACCTATATCTTTTGAAAAACCACCAAACATCTATGTATCTCCCTTCAATTATATCCGAAATCGTACGATTCATTATATCGAAATTCGCGAAAAAAAATAGCTTCCGTTCCCCGAATTCTAAAAAAAAGTCATAAGCAGTTAACTTACCATTCTCTATGTTACCACTCTTACCTCTCCTACGCTATCCTCAAAACGGACGATCTTTTTGAATTTTTTAGACGTAACCTTTCTCCTTAAGACTAACAAAACGATGATCACCTATAATAATGTGATCAAGTAAATCAATACCTAGTACTTTCCCTGATTCAGTAAGTCTTTTTGTTACTTCAATATCTTCACGGCTTGGCGTTGGATCGTAGGGTCGATCATGTGCGCCTTTTAAAAATTCACAGGTTTCACATATCTCCCTCAGAACCGTACGTACCTCTTTCAAAGTATACGGCTCGCCGATTGACCTTTATAAACACTTCATTCCTTAAAATCACTGTACTTCAACAAACGATACATAACTTCCTTATCATCTTGTCCGTTATCTAATAACGTTAAGCAGCCTTGCCTATACTTTCTCATGCTTTTAGCCACTTTACGAACCGTCGTTTTCCGTTTATAAGCGATTGTCTTTAAAAAGCTTCCCTCAGCATAAAAGAACAGTAATGTAAGCTGTGAATGATTAGAAGCTAGCCTGTATAAACGAACAAAGCGATCAAGTTCATTATTATAGATATTCAGAATATCAATTTCCGATTTGTTTGATAAGTGAGGTCGATGATAAATTTTCCTATTTTCTATATTCCATATCCTTTAAGTTGAATAAACCGTTTCATTTCATAATATGGGATCAAATACTTCATAAAATACAGCCTTGTTTTAGGATGCCTCTTAGCTAACATATCATACTGGTGAAAGCGAGAAGAATCTGTTACATGACGGATTTGTAAGCTTATTTGAACAATCTCTTCACTTTTAATGCTTTTAAGAATATGTTTTGCCACTAATTTTCTTCCGACCACCCCGATTCGAAAGTGTGAATGACAACGAACATAGTAAATGTGATTCGATTGTTGCTGTAAAGGAACAATCAATTGATCTAATTGTTGTAAATAGCAGTTTATACATATGCTCAATAAAGGAGTTTTATCCGAAAAATACTGTTTCTCCCACTCAAAAACCACTGAGAGCAAAGCTAAAAAACGGCGATCGTCAATTTTCTTCGCTAAAAACTCTAATAGTAGCGGCTGCTCATTTCCTTCTTGAATTGTCCCTTCAATATACCATGTAACAGCTGGAAAGACTCGTCTTAGGTGAAATAATGCTTCGTGAACATCATCATAGACAGCACAATTGCGATATCTCCTATCATAAGGGGGATAGATCGTCAACAACACTATCTTTATAACATTCATTAATGCCTTGAGCCGGCGTAATGAAGACGTAATGGTCAAGAAGTCTCCCTTTCTTAATGCACAGCATAATAGCTCTATTTCAATATGATTCAACCTAGTTTTATTTTGTTGATTATAAAGTACATGCTCCCATAATAAATGATTATAAAGAAGCCGGTAACAATCAGTGATTTTACGGTTTTGTAACGAAGCATTTTTTATCACGTCTAGTTGTTGCAATGGATTTCGTGCCATCTTCATGACTCCTTCCCATTTAGACGATCGTTCAATCTTTCTCCCTTCCCCATGACTTACTCATTACAAGCAGACGTTGAGTACTACGGAGAATCCGTTACCCTATGCAAACATTGCACTTAGGCAATCCCTGAATTATATCATTTATTAGATACGTAATGGTTAGGTATCCCGTTTGACGTTTTTCTCAACTTGAGAACTGCAAGGTAGTCTTTGCTATAACGTATGTTCAGGTGATACATAGTATCCTACCTACATTGCCTATTAACGACCGTAGACAATGGTGCACCCTACACACATCCATCTAGGATTCAAGCAGTTTAGCCTTTACCATACATTACTTGGTCTGAAGAACGGACTCGACTAGATCGTTTCGTCGTCTCTTCTCCTTTTCCCATCATGCTATTGTCCCTTACTCCGTTTCCTCATAAGGTAAGAGGGTGACCATAGAATCATGCAAAGAATTCTAAATCAAGATTGCTAATAAACCATACCGTACAGGCGCACACCTGATGGGTGATTATGCAAGCAAATGATCGAAGCTGCTGATCGCTTCAACGCTTCTTTGAACACCTCTCTAGGGTGTACAATGCTTGCATTTAAACTGCCAATAAAAACCGTCTTACGAAGAATAACTTGGTTCTTAGTGTTTAGATAGAGGCAATCGAAATGTTCCTGCTGCAAAAAGCGCATATCCTCCATCACATAATTAGCGACATCCTCAGGAGAACGAATGACATACCGTTCTCCTGTTTTTATACAATGAATCCGTCTGCCAAGTTCAATTGCTGCAGCAAGTTCTATCGCTTTCGCTTCACCAATTCCGTTAATTAGACATAACTCTTCAATAGCCGCTTCCTTTAAATGGACGAGACCATCGAAGGCAGCAAGTACACGCTGAGCAAGTTGAAGAACAGATTCGTTTTTTGTACCATTACGTAATAATATCGCAATGATCTCTTGGTTTGATAGGGAACAAGGACCTAACTTTAACATACGTTCACGTGGTCGTTCAGAATGGGGTACATCCTTTATAAGTAACGTAGTAGCATTTACTCGGTTCAAATCCGAAGCACTCCTCTCAAATGTCGGATCGACCGTGTGAGGAAGCAAATATTTTTTTAGAGAGGATCAATCGCAAATGCTCGTAATGCACGTACTGTTTTTGCTAGCGGCAATCCCATTACTGTATAATAATCACCTTCCATTCTTTGCACAAAATAAGCACCAAGCCCTTGGATGCCATAAGCACCAGCTTTATCAAATGGCTCTCCACTTTTTACATACCAATTGATTTCTTCTGACGTTAGCGAATAAAACGTTACATCCGTATAATCGAAAAATCGAACCGTCTTCTGCTCAGAATAAATTGTTACACCGGTATACACTTGGTGAGACCGACCTGATAATTGTTCAAGCATACGTTTTGCGTCATATTCATCAACTGGCTTACCAAGGACCTGGCCACGATCGTAAACAATCGTATCGGCTCCTAATACAATTTCTTTTTGATCCTGTCTCCAAACGTCTTCTGCCTTTTGCTCGGCTAATGCCATCACAAGTTCATGTGGCGGCAAAGCATCATCGACTTTTTCTTCTTTTTCACTAGCTTTCACAATAAAAGAAAGATTCATCTGTTCTAGGAGTTCTTGTCGCCTCGGGGAACGTGAGGCTAAAATGAATGGCTTCATGAAGGGTCACCTCGACAATAAGTTTTATACTATTGTACAAGGTATTATTAAGAATACCAAATTGACTGATAATTAACAATGGGGGAAACGAAAGTATTAATAATTTCATAAAATGAATATATTGCCTTTCCTATTCCATAAATAAGCTAAAGAGAGGTATCACAAAGTAGTACTTTGAAATACCTCTATGATCATTTTACTAACCTTACTGCACCTAGTTAAGCATATGGATAAATTCCTCATAGGTAATCATAGTGTCTAATAATATTTGTTGACCATTCCACAAATTCTCTTCATTACCATCCGAAGCATAAGCTTTCAATTCATCCTTCGCTTGCATTAATTGATCGCCCATTGTTAATGCAATTGGTTGAACATCCTCCTCTAAAGGGGCGAACGCCTGATTACGTTTATCTTGTAAAGAATCAAAAGCATTCTCAATCTGATCTATTCGCTCACTCGTAATCATCGTCCCTCCGTTTAAACCGTCTATAGAGAGCTGTACCATATCATAGTACAGACTAATCGCATTTGTAAACCATTCGTATAATTCTGGTGCTTGTCCGCTCACATTCTGTCCCTCAACACCATACGATTTTAAATACGTATCTTGGCCGTAGCCTTCATAAATCTCATTTATTTTCGCTGCTTGAGCACGATCACCTGCTACACCAATGAACATATAAATAGGTTCAGTTTCACTTGTCAATGTTGCAGCAAAGCCTTGATCCATAATTGCATCACGACTTTTCTCAGCTTGTTCCAAATCAGTAAATGCAGCCCCTTGCACAATTTCTAAAGATAGATTAGGCATTCCTTCTTTATCTTCAGTAAAGCTTGGAATTGCTCCTGTTGTTTGTTCCGCTTCATAAGAAACATCACCATTTTGCCCGGTAAACATATTTAAAATGACTAAACCTAGACTAACCCCCACTATAATCGCTGAGCCTAATGCTGCAACTAACATATACGGAAACGTTTTACCTTGTGAATATGGTTTCTTTTTTCGTTTAAATGGTATTTTTGGTCCCGTTTCACGATTGCCATCATCCAGAATGGCTGCTCACTCTGCTTTCTCACTTCCTGCTTCTCACCAAAATCAATCACATTATCTTGGGGTGGTATAAAGGGATGTTTAGTATCTTTTCTTTCATCTGTCACAATGGTTTTTTCTTGCACATTATGCTCTTTACCATTTAAACGTACGGAAATCGACTGTTTCTTTTGCTCCATTTTATTTGCACCCCTTTCTATCATGTCTAATTGCTATACTGTATTCTATTAATAAATTGTATATGATAGAACTATGAATTGAGAAGATATTATCTAAATATTATAACGTTTAAAAATATAAAACGAAGTTCAATTCTTATTTTAAAAGACTTATATATAATTGTATTAAAAAGGAGCCAAAAAAATAAGTAACCATAGTACCTATCGCAATATAAGGGCCGAATGATATTGGCTGTCCTTTACTAACCTTACCAAGCATCATTCCAACTCCACCGATGAGTGCACCAAAAAAACAAGACAACATAAAGGCTAGCAGAACACCATTTAACCCAAGAACAATCCCTAGCACTGCAAACAGCTTCACATCACCTCCACCCATACGTCCATGGCTGATCGTTTTAATTAACCACAACATTATAAATCCTACTAACATCCCTGCTAATGATTCAAACGCATTGGAAGCAGGTGCAATTGTATAACGCAATAACAGAAAGACAGGACAGAAAAAAAGTAGAATTCGATCAGGAATAATCATATAGCGAATGTCACTAACGGTGATAATCATCAGAAGGGAAATAAGTAGTAGAGCAACGAGGAGTTCGGCTGTTAAACCTAAATGGAAATAAGCTACTAAAAACAATAAACCTGTTAAAAGTTCAACTAGAGGATAAATCGCCGAGATTTTTTTCTTACAACTTTGACAACACCCTTTAAGAAGGATAAAAGAGACCAGTGGGATTAGCTCAATTGTTGTTAAAGATCGCTTACAGTTAAAACATTGCGATCTTGGCCAGACGATTGATTTTCCAATTGGAATACGTAAACCTATAACATTATAAAATGAACCTAAAATAAGTCCTAGTGCCAATACGAATATTACTATCAAATGATCCATTATAAAATACCTCAATCTAATAGTTTTACTGTCGAATGTTTTTTGGGAACGATAATGTTTTTAATGGGGATTCTTTTATAGAAGGATGGGGGATACATGACAAATAGAGTATAAACTAACTTTTCAATTGATTTTACTATATTATAATCAAAAATTGGAAAAATCTGAAGTGGCAAACTAAAAAAACTTAGAGGAAACCTCTAAGTTCTAACATTTAGCCACTTCCTGACGTTCGAAATAAAGTACAACGAACCGCAAACAATTAACATATTTTGATCATCTAGTTTTTTGCTCGATTCTAACAATGCATTCTTCCAATCTTCGTTCACCTGTGACGTTGCCTTTAATAGGCTGAGTTCTTATATAAGTCGTTTGCTTTGGCAGCACGATAAAATGGAAATGTTGTAAATGTAACTGAGCAATCGTGACGATCTAATGGTTGAATAACTGTACGCACATCTTTTTCCTTTGTCATCGCGACCACAAAATGATACCTTTTATTTGGATAATGCTGATTTAAAGTAGCGGCAAGTGCTTGAATACCTTCAACATTGTGAGCTCCATCTAATACGATAAGAGGTTATTTTGAATAACTTCAAATCTCCCGATCCACGAAGTACGCTTCATCCCTTCTTTTATCTTATGTATATCTAATGGAAACCCTCTATTTTGTAATAACTCAATGGTCTTTATTGCAACTGCTGAATTATCACGTTGGTGTGGACCTCTTAAGTGAATACTAACGTCATATATCTTATCTCCGCTATAATGAAGCTGTTGAACATCTGCGGTGCTATGAATAAAATCTACTGTGAAATCTTCGCCGAGCTGATAATAACTTGCACCTTTCTCTTTTACAACTTGTTCAATAACCTTTTTTGCCTCTAATTGTTTAACGCCGGAAACGACGATTCCACCTTGTTTTATAATTCCCGCTTTCTCGAAAGTGATTTTCTCCAATGTGTCCCCAAGTATATTCATATGATCATATCCAATTGATGTAATGATTGAAACGAGTGGTGTAACAACATTAGTCGAATCAAGCCGTCCACCTAGTCCAACTTCTAATAAAACGAGATCTGGATTCGCTTTTTCAGCAAAGTATACAAACGCCATTAATGTAATAACTTCAAATTCTGTAGGCTGATCTCCCGTTTCTCTTATAAGCTCATCAACACATTTCCGTACTTTATTTGCACAGTAAACGAGATCTCCCTCAGAAATTGGTTGACCATTTAAGGAGATTCTTTCTTCAAATCGCTCTATATATGGTGAAGTGAAAGTACCTACCTTATATCCACCTTGTTCATATACATGACTTAATAAACTTACCGTTGAACCTTTGCCATTCGTTCCAGCTACATGGATCACTTTTAACTTTTGTTCTGGATGACCGAGCTTTTCTAATAGAATTTCCATTCTCGTAAGTCCTGGTCTAACGCCAAATTGCAATAGACCATGAATCCATTCAATTGCTTCTTCACCACTTTTCATGATGTCATCCCCTTAACTCTAACTCTGTATTTATTTCTTTATTTTAAACTTTGTCAAGCTGAATGATTCTCGAAAACTGTGTTCATTAAAAAGGAGATTTCATAACTCATTTGTTATGAAATCACCTTCTCGTCTACTTGCTGTTATCCTTCTAGCTCTGAAATACGAGTTCTTACAGCTTCCCGCTTTGTTTCATAGTCGGCCTTTTTCGCTTTTTCGTCCTCTATTACTTTTTCGGGTGCTTTAGCTAGGAAGCCAGCGTTACTAAGTTTCTTATCTACACGTTCCACTTCTTTATCAAGCTTTTTGAGCTCATTTTCCAAACGTGAAATTTCGGCATCTAAGTCCAATAGCCCAGCTAATGGTAAATATAGTTCGACTCCTGATAACACTTGTGACATTGATTTTTCAGGTGCTGTTAATCCAGTAGCCATCGTTAACGTTGCAGGATTACAGAACTTTTCAATATAGCTTTTACCACGTGTTAATTGATCAAGTACATCATCTGATGACGCTTGAATTAAAAGTTCAATCTGTTTACTCATCGGTACATTTAATTCCGCACGGGTATTACGTACAGAGCGAATAATTTCTTTCAACAAATCCATATCCTTCACAGCATCTTCAAAAATGAAGTCGTCATTTTTTACAGGCCATGAACTTACAGTAATTGATTCGCCTTCATGCGGCAAGTGTTGCCATATTTCCTCGGTAATAAATGGCATCATCGGATGTAATAATCGCATCGTTTCATCTAAAACATATGCTAGTACAGAACGTGTCGTATGTTTTGCAGCTTCATCCTCACCATATAATGGGAGCTTAGCCATTTCAATATACCAATCACAAAAATCATCCCAAATAAAGTTATACAAAATCCGTCCAACTTCACCAAACTCGTACGCATCCATCAAACGTGTTACGTCTTTAATTGTTTGTTGCAAACGTGTTAATATCCATTTATCAGCGATTGATTTTTCGCCCGTTAAATCGATATCTTCGACTTTTAACCCATCCATATTCATTAAGGCAAAGCGTGATGCATTCCAAATTTTATTACCGAAATTCCATGTTGATTCGACCTTTTCCCAGTAAAAACGCAAATCATTTCCCGGGGAACTTCCAGTTGACAAGAAGAAACGTAGTGAGTCAGCACCATATTTCTCAATAACATCCATTGGGTCAACACCGTTCCCTAGCGACTTACTCATTTTCTGCCTTCTGAATCACGAACAAGTCCATGGATTAAGACATCATGAAACGGTTTCTTACCTGTGAATTCCAATCCTTGAAAAATCATTCGAGATACCCAGAAAAAAATGATATCGTAACCTGTCACAAGTACATCCGTTGAATAAAAGCGGTTGTAATCACTTGCTTCTTCATCAGGCCAGCCCATTGTCGAAAATGGCCAAAGAGCAGAACTGAACCACGTATCTAATACATCTTCATCCTGATCCCAGTTTTCGATATCCTTAGGGCTTCATGACCAACATATACCTCGCCCGTTTCTTTATGATACCATGCTGGGATTCTGTGTCCCCACCATAGTTGACGGGAAATACACCAATCGCGAATGTTCTCCATCCAACGTAAATACGTTTTTTCAAAGCGATTTGGAACAAAGTGAACTTTTTCCTGATCTGATTTTTGTAGCTCAATGGCTGCATCTGCTAATGGCTGCATCTTAACAAACCATTGCGTAGATAAGTAAGGCTCCACAACTGCCCCACTTCGTTCTGAATGCCCAACCGAGTGTGTGTGTTCTTCAATCTTGAACAAAACACCTTGCTTTTGTAAATCACTTACTAGTTTCTTACGACATTCAAAACGATCTAATCCCTGATATTCACCTGCATTTACGTTCATCGATCCATCTTCATTCATGACTAAAATCCGAGCCAAATTATGACGATTTCCAAGCTCAAAATCATTCGGATCATGAGCAGGTGTAATTTTTACAGCCCCTGAACCAAATTCCATATCAACATAATCATCAGCTACAATTGGAATTTCCCTACCGACTATCGGTAATGTAACTGTCTTACCAATTAAATGCTTATAACGGTCATCATCAGGATGTACAGCAACGGCTGTATCACCAAGCATCGTTTCAGGTCTAGTCGTTGCCACTTCAATTGATCCTGTGCCGTCTGATAATGGATAATTCATATGATAAAATGCACCTTGAACATCTTTGTAAATAACCTCGATGTCGGATAGAGCTGTTCTTGTTTCAGGGTCCCAATTAATAATATATTCTCCTCGATAAATTAGCCCTTTTTCGTATAACTTAACAAAAACTTCTCTTACCGCCTTTGATAATCCTTCATCAAGGGTAAAACGCTCTCGCGAATAATCTAACGAAAGACCAAGCTTTGCCCATTGATTGCGTATAAATGAAGCGTATTCCTCTTTCCATTCCCATGATTTTTCTAGAAACTTTTCGCGACCAAGCTCATATCGATTCGTTTTTTGCTCTTTAAGCCTTGCTTCAACTTTCGCTTGAGTAGCAATTCCAGCATGGTCCATACCTGGTAACCATAACGTGTCATAGCCTTGCATTCTTTTCATACGAACTAAAATATCTTGTAAGGTCGTATCCCAAGCATGGCCTAAATGGAGCTTCCCTGTTACGTTTGGTGGTGGGATAACAATCGAATATGCTTCCTTACCTTCCTCACCTTTTGCTTTGAAGAATCCTCCTTCAAGCCAATAGGAGTACCATTTCGCTTCTGTTTCCTGTGGATTGTATTTTGTCTGCATTGTATGTTCCTGATTTTCCATCTAACTAACCTCCATCTTTCTTTATGTAATCATTATTCTCTCTTTAAATATTGCCTCAATTGCACTAATAGGAAGTATACGTAACTACAAATCACTCCCTAAATCTGTACAATCAAAAAAACCCCCTCATCCAAAGGACGAAGAGAGTTTAATTCGCGGTACCACCTTTGTTTGTAGCCATACTAAAGCACTACACACCTCAGTCTGTTAACGGTCAGCTCCGTCCGAGCCTACTTACTGTTCAGCTCAGCTGCTCCTAGGCGACATTCAACTCGTACATCTTAAGAAATCTCTCAGCAACTGATTTCTCTCTCTGAAAGGTTCCGAGCCTACTCTTCCTAATCTTCACATTCATTATTTGGTACTATTTTAGTTTATCTTTAACGATACGTCAAGAACAGCTATATCCATATTTTCACTTCGTTAAACATGCTAATCACCCAAACTAAGCAAGTAACATAACGTAGTAGTATGAAAGCTTGAGAAAGTGGGATGAACATGTTTAACAAACGATTTCGATCATATCACCCCTACCACGGACCACCAAATTGGTGGATGAAGTGTAAGCTATTGTTTCTGCAAATCTTAGTGCCTCTAATTATTTTTCAACTTATTCGGACATTATTATTTCCTACAACATTTGATGTTATTTTGTTAACGTTAATGATTGTATTATATTGTTCGTTAAAGTTGAGATTACTATAACAATGACAGAATGAGCGAAGTTGCTTCTTAATTAAAATGGGCATTCGCTCCTTTTTTCGTTTAAGTGCTTTTTAAGAAGATCAACGTATACTCGTTACATGTATAGAGACAATAGATCTATTTTCAAATATAACATTTAGATAGAAAGGACCAGTAATGAATACTCTGATCAAACTCGTATAATGATAGGTTTAGCAACTTTAGCCGTTCTTTTATCGATTAACCTTTAACTTACTAGAATTTGCAATTTCGTAATGCCTTAAAGGGGCACTGTAAAAGGTAGTTTTACCTTCTACAGTGCCCTCATAATTGTATTTTTAATCTTTATCAGGAATAATGATTAACTTTTGTGTTACCCTTTGTATTCTCCTCATTGACATTAATCGTTTTTCTAAACGTTGGACATGCTCCAGCTCTTTCATTGATTTATGTGAATGAACGTACGATTCAACAGCATAGGCAATTGGTTCAGGGAAATTCAAGTAAGCACAAGTTAAGTACTTCTCTTCTTCAAGCAATGGCAAATGACGTTCATATCTCATAAACCATGTTAAAATATCCTCATCAGTCCAAAAACCTTTTGAAAAACTATAGCGACAAAAGCTAGCTAAGTCGCGAGCTGGTGTATCAATAGACGCACGTTCAAAATTTAATAAATACGGTTCATTTTCTTGATTAAAAATCGCATGGGATCGTTGCATTCTACCATGACATAGTACAGTTCGATACGTTTCTTTCTCTAAACAGAGCTCATACCATTTTTTCAAATATCCCTTCGCTGTTTCAGCCATTTGATCTAACATATATGCATGTGTTAAAAATGTTAATTCGAACGGAGACATGTACGTTCTCTTTTCTGCTTGATCAGCAAAACGTGTTAATTCAAGGCGACGAAGCTCCCAGCGCTGTAATAACTGATTATACGATTGATCTACGTTTTCCTTTAAAAAAGGTTGGGTTTTTACTGATATCCGATGAATAATCCCTAGCTGACCTGCTAGCTTTTCCTCCATTGATTCGCGTGCAGTATATTCAACTGGTTCAATCCACGGCATAACATAATACGTATGCGTATTCGTTGATACCGTATATTCGCCATACTTTGTCGGTAATATTGGAACAAACTTATTGTAGCCATGCTTCATTAATTTTTTAAAGAGTGAATAAATTCATCTGCTTGCTGTCTTGAAATGGTGATTCCTTTAAAGCAACGTCCCACGATTTGTTGTCACTTTCTTAATTTTTCCTAGTTCTTCAATCTCAATTGGATATATATCGTAATAATACAAAATAGATTCATAGCTCATGAAATCGACACCTTCTTTTTATCGATCGTCATACTGATTATTTGAACGAGTTGTTTTGTTATCTCCCACTGCTCTTGCATCCGCTGAAACGATTCAGCCAAACGGCTATTATCCAATGCAACATGCTGGCTCCAATTGTTCCATTCATTAGGCTTCACAATTTCAGCTAGCAACTGAATTGCCTGATTTCGATCAAGCTTTTCAATTAAATGCTCAATAAGCTTCCTACTTGAACTCTCTCCTACTTGTAAAAACATTTCCCTAAAAAACTGATCCAAGCCAACATAACCTTTTATCGGTTCATCCATCGTTCCGACCCAGTATAAAACATTAGCAGTTGTTCTAACTTGTTTCACGGATAGAATTGGATCAAGGGTTGGTAAACGAGTTGATTTAGTCGTTTGCAGAAGGGCAGCAGCCTTTTCTTCTCTACGTATTGCTTCTTTCCGATAAAAGTGATAATCCGTTAGTCCTTCAGTTTCTAGGAACATATGGTCTGCTGTAAACAACTCTTTTTCAAGGTGTGTAGAGCTATGCTGCTCTCTATTACTTTCTACTTTCAACCCATAATGAATAAATGTAGCAAGAGCACTAGCTACAGCCGACTCTTGTCCTTTTATTAAGAAAGGTTCAACAATTTCGTCATGGACAGTTACATATGCACCTTCAAATGAAACAAACGGTTGCTGCTCCTTTGTCCGTAGCATTCGATCAACTAGTAGATAAGGCGTGTCACTACAGTGATCACGCCAATTTATATGCCAATCTAATAGCTGTTTGTCAGACCAATATCGAATTCGTTTTAAGCCTTTATCTGTTTCTATTAAATCATTATCTATAAAACGCCCCTCAACCCAATTATATTGCTCTTTTAATAAGTCGATTAACATAATAAGACGACCCCTTTAAGATTCTACCGATACAGGTATATATAAAATTTGCCCTTCCTCAACTTGTTCACCTTGAAGACGATTCATACGTATTAATTGACTCAAACTAATATCATAACGTTGGGCAATCGTTTCTAATGATTCATTCTCTTGAATGATGCACATTTTCCATTTTGAAAACCTTTCTTCACCCTTCGAAAGCATCTTAGTTAAATACAATGCATTTTCTTCACGAGGTTTTTCCTCTTGCACTTCTTGCTCATGATGAATAACGTCTTTTTGATTACTAGGTTCATTTGATTCGTTTAATGGAATATCATCGAATTCCTTAGATGAAAAATGAACATTCAGCTCGGGTTGCGTTTCATTGTATTCTTCACGAACTAGCTCTTCTTCATTTTGATCTAACTTTTCTTCATCTTGATTCTCTACTAGTACTTCTTCGCTCTCATTGTCTTCTACTTTTCCATGATCTTCGTTCACTAACTGTTTTTCTTGCTCTTCGTCTTTTAGTAGATCTGATTCTTCATTATCTATCTGCTTCAGATCTACCTCCTCAAGTCTTTCCACCTGTTCTTCTTTCCTTACTTCACTTTGTTTTTGAATACTTTGCTCCTTCTTTGCTTCAAACGAAAAAGCAGTTGGAGCTGTACTTTCTACCGATTCTACTCTTTCCTCTGTTCGTTCTTCATGTTTATAGGTCATCCCACTAATCGCAATATCAGCTGTCAACTGAATGCAGCTTGGTTCAGGTAGATCATAATCGAATGATTCAACTTGAACAAACACATCATCTAAATTTTGAATTCGATTGCTAGGAATTGTGACATCAATCGGAAAGTAGTGCTTTATTTCTCCGATACCATTAGATGACACTGCCACATCTTTCACTGAACGAAAAGTGACTTGCTGTTCCAAAGATCCTCCTTCCGCAATCGTTTCATTATCAGTTGAACGATATTCTCCTAATAGACGTAATCCCCCGCGGATATAGACATGATGATCCCGTTCCTCAATGACAATCTCTGGTTCTAATGACATCCCAAGCACTTCTTCTACTTCTTCACCTTTATTCAACCAAACCGATTCCTCAATTGAAAACGATAGTTTCGATGGATGTTCAAATGACACGTTTCATTCCTCCTTGTCAAAATGATACGTTCCTATTCAGTACAATATCACTCTATGACAAGTCCCTGCCGTTTATGCTAACAATATAAGAAAAACACAGAAAGCAGCTTTTCTTTCCGTGTATCATATCAATTGGATATAGCTCCTTTCTTTTAACTGTAACACTGCACAAATAACACTCACGCTTCATTCATATAATAAAAGAAAAGAATGCTCTC
The DNA here is from genome assembly GCF_001310635.1 of Bacillus sp. JCM 19034. Taxonomy (GTDB): domain Bacteria; phylum Bacillota; class Bacilli; order Bacillales; family Bacillaceae_D; genus Halalkalibacter. The sequence goes on along the minus strand of NZ_BAXR01000002.1, from coordinate 387,323 downwards.
AAATAATCTTTATGAGAACATTCTTCCATTTATATCATTATGAGCTCTTTATGACCGCAAATGCTTTTTCTGCTGCTTGAATCGTTTGATCAATATCCTCTTCCGTATGTTTTGTTGATAAAAACATTCCTTCAAATTGAGAAGGTGGAAGTGAAATGCCTTGTTTGAGCATCTCTTGGAAGTAAGTTGTGAAATACTCCAGATTAGATGTAGAAGCTTTTTCGAAATTAATGACCTCTTCATCTGTAAAGAAGAAACCGACCATTGACCCAGCACGATTAACCGTGTGTGCGATTTCGTATTTTGTCGCAGCCTTTGACAGTCCATCCGCAAGCCGTTTTCCTAGACGTTCAAATCTTTCGTAATCGTTTGGTGTTAATTGTGATAATGTTTCGTATCCCGCACACATTGCAAGAGGATTTCCAGATAATGTCCCCGCTTGATAGATAGGACCACTAGGGGCTATTTGTTCCATTATTTCTCTTTTTCCACCGTAAGCTCCGACAGGTAATCCCCCACCAATCACTTTTCCAAGGCAAGTGATGTCTGGAGTAACCCCAAATGACCCTTGTGCACAATTGTAACCAACTCGAAAACCTGTCATCACTTCATCAAAAATAAGCAATGTACCGTTCTCTTCCGTGATCTTTCGAAGTTCCTCTAAAAAGCCCGGCAAAGGTGGGACAACCCCCATATTACCAGCAACTGGTTCAATAATCACACCCGCTAAATCATCACCATATTGTTCAAAGACGTAACGAACGCTTTCTAAATCATTATAAGGGACGGTGATCGTATTTTGGGCGACTGATTCCGGTACCCCTGGACTATCAGGAAGTCCTAACGTCGCAACTCCTGAACCTGCCTTGATTAATAAGGAATCACCGTGCCCATGATAGCAGCCTTCAAACTTCAAGATTTTACTTCTACCTGTATACCCACGTGCTAGCCGAAGTGCACTCATCGTCGCTTCCGTACCAGAGTTAACCATTCGCACAACCTCTATTGAAGGTACTCGTTCAATTACTAACTTTGCAAGCTTTGTCTCAAGCTGATTTGGTGCACCAAAGCTTGTCCCTTTTTCAGCAGTCTCTTTTAAAGCTGAAATGACTTTTGGGTCGGCATGTCCTAAAATAAGAGGCCCCCATGACAAGACATAATCAAGATATTCATTGCCATCAATATCATAAATTCGTGTTCCTTCACCTTTTTCCATGAATACTGGATCCATTTTAACTGATTTAAAAGCACGAACTGGACTGTTCACGCCACCTGGCATTAAAGGCTTTGCTTCCTCAAACGCTTGTTTTGACCTTTCTAAACTAGTCATTTTTTCCCTCCTTATTCTTCTAGTAACCACGCCGCAACATCTTTTGCATGGTACGTTAAAATTAAATCAGCACCTGCTCGTTTCATACTAATTAATTTCTCGAGCACAATCTCTTTTTCATTTATCCAACCATGCTCACTCGCAGCTTTCACCATTGAATACTCTCCACTTACATTATAGGCAACAACTGGTGCACTGACATGATTTTTCACTTCACGGACAATATCTAAATAAGATAGTGCTGGTTTTACAATGAAAAAGTCAGCTCCTTCTTCCATATCTGATTGTGCTTCTCGAATCGCTTCCAAACGATTAGCAGGGTCCATTTGATAAGTCTTTCGATCGCCGAACTTCGGAGAACTATGGGCTGCGTCGCGGAATGGTCCGTAGAAGGCTGATGAATATTTAACAGCATAAGACATAATCGGTACATCTATGTAGCCCGCTTCATCTAGCCCTGCCCGAATTGCCGCAACAAAGCCATCCATCATATTAGAAGGTGCGATAATATCAGCCCCAGCAGCTGCTTGTGAGACAGCTGTTTTAGCTAATAAGGTTAACGTTGTATCGTTCACAATTGTTCCATCTTCAATTACACCACAATGACCGTGATCTGTAAATTGACATAAACACGTATCGGCAATGACTGTTAATTCGGGATGATTACTTTTTATTTGGCGAATAGCTCGTTGAACAATTCCTTGTTCCTCATAGGCACATGAACCTACCTCATCTTTTTCACTAGGAACGCCAAAAACAATAATCGCTTCGATTTGCAAATCGACAATTGACTTAATTTCATCATCAAGTAAATCTAAAGACCACTGAAAAACATTCGGCATTGATGGTACCTCATTCTTCACATTTGATCCTTCCGTCACAAAAATCGGATAAATCAAATCTTCAGTATGTAAATGTGTCTCTCTAACTAAATTTCTAATCGCCTTTGTTTTACGTAAACGTCGATGGCGTTTAAATTGTAGATCCATTTCTTTTCTCCTCCTCTAAATAAGTAATGATCTCCTCAACTAGTGCCTCAATAGTATAAACACGTGGCATGACATCTACTTTTAAACCTGATTGCATCGCACTTTTCTTTGCGATTGGTCCAATGCAAGCAATTTTACTTGAGATGCTAGATAACTCTATACCTATGTCAGAACATAATTGAACAAAATGACGTACAGTTGATGAGCTAGTAAATATGAGAAACGTAGGATCGAGCTGCATTGCACATTTGAATTCTAGATGGTTTGTAGGACAATACGTTTCATATACAACTATTTCTTTTACCTCTATACCTTTTCTAACCATGCCTTTTATTAACGTTGCTCTTCCTAACTGACCACGTGCAACCAGAACTTTATCGGTTGGTTTTAATTTACTGTGTAATGTATCTAGCAGATCTTCTGCCACATATTCACTCGGCAGCAAATCTGCCATTAGACCGTAAGTTAGTAAGGCTTCTGCTGTTTTTTCACCTACTACTGCAATTTGAAAATGATCTCGAAATTGTTTAATATGCTCTGCATATGATTGTAATGTATATCGCACACCATTTGCACTCGTGAAAATGAGCCAATCGTATTCGTATAGTCGCTTCATTTCCTTCTTTAGCAACTGTTCATTAACTGCACGAAAGGCAATTAGTGGTACTTCGATCGGAACTCCTCCTGCCATTTTAATGGCATTTGATAATACATATGCTTGTTCTTTTGCTCGTGTCACTAACATTCGATGACCAATTAATGGTCGTTCACTCATTGTTGATCAAGCTCTTTCTTAACTTGATCCAAAATATCCTTTGCTCCACGTTTTATCAGCTTAGTAGAAGCTTCCATTCCAATTGAAACGGGGTCAGAGCCTTTAACCGTTTCTTTCAACAATATCTGTCCATCCGGAGAGCCAACAAGTGCAGTTAACGTTACTTCTTCACCGTTAACAGTTGCATATCCAGCGATCGGAACTTGGCATCCCCCTTCCATCTGATTCAAAAAGGTACGTTCAGCAGTTACAGCTTTAGCTGTCTGTTCATCTTGAATCTTTTGTAACAGTTCTATTAATTCATAATCATCAGTACGACATTCTAATCCAAGTGCCCCCTGTCCGACAGCTGGTACACACACTGAGGCTCTATATACTCAGTTACTATATTTTCGGGAAATTCAAGTCTCTTTAAACCAGCTGCAGCTAATATAATCGCGTCAAAATCCTCTTCTCTTAGCTTACGTAAACGGGTTTCAACATTACCACGAATCCATTTGACGGTTAAGTCAGGCCGTTTTGCTAAAATCTGTGCTGAGCGTCTTAAGCTGCTCGTACCAACAATTGCTCCTGTAGGTAAATTAGCTAACTTAATATGATCATTGGAAATCAATACATCGCGAGGATCCTCCCGTTCTGTAATAGCAGCCAGTGTAAATGGTTGTTGCAATACAGATGGGACATCTTTCATACTATGAACTGCTAAATCTATTTCCCCTTCCAATAAAGATTGTTCAATCTCTTTAACAAACAGTCCTTTTCCACCGACTTTAGAAAGCGTCACATCTAAAATGCGATCACCCTTTGTTACAATTTTCTTAACCTCAAATTCAAAGGGCACATTTAACGCTGATAAGCGATCAATAACCCAATTTGTCTGCGTTAAAGCCAAGTTGCTTTTACGTGATCCGATGACAATTTTCCTCATGCTTATCCTCCAATTTGTCAGCTTAATACCAAAAATGAAATTTTGAATATTGACCTGACAAGAAATAATTAATTAACAAAATTAAAAAGCCAGCTATCGCAAGTAAAGCCATATTATAACCTCTTATCAATTTGACCACTCGCAAGTATAAATAAACCCCATAGATCGACAAAACGAGTAATGAATTGATAACTTTTACATCCATAAATGGGAGACTTTCTAATTGGCTGTACGCCCAAACGAAACCTAGAATAAGACCTATAAATAATAAAGGCCATGCTCCCAGCACAGAAAAATAAGAAATTGAATCTAGTCTAGATAATGCACCAAAACGTCCTAAACGCTTTCCCCACTTTTTCTTTTTCAACATATGATGCTGCATGACATACATAAGCTGACACGCAAATGCAACCGTAAAACCTGAGTATGAAAGGAAAATCATTGAAATATGTATGATGAGTAATTCTGATGCGAGCAACTCCGACAAAGCTTGGGGTACCTCCAGATCAGGGGTGAATAAACTAAAGGTCATCATACTAAAACCAATTACATTTGTGAAAAAAACGAGGAAGTCGACACGAAAATACCAGTTAATGATTAATGATAGAGTGACGACAAGCCACGCATAAAAGAACAATCCTTCAAACGGTGTAACGAGTGGTACTCTATCTAATTCAAACAATCGAATAATAAAAAACGTTGTTTGCAAAAGCCATACAATCGAAAGCAACCAGAAGGCCATCCGATTGACCTTCCGGTTGTTTTGTAAAAAATCAAGAAAATAGCCGAATACACTAAAGCTATATAAAACAATTGTAATAGGATAAATCCAATTCATAAACAGTCCTTCTTTCTTAAGAACGGACAACCGCTTTACGCTTCGTTGCAAGGGTTACATACTCTTTCTTGCTTTCTTCCCACTGTTTCTCAAGTTTCACTATGCGCTCTTCTTCCTCTAGAGAGGCTAATTCCTCTTCAAGTGCAAAAATTTTAGTAAAAAGCTCTAGTGCTTGGTCAGCATCGTCCTCACCTGCTAATTCCTTTACGCGAGTGATCGGATCACGAAGCAGTTGATTAACAATGCTCTTTGTATGCTTACGAAGTACTTTCTTTTCTCGCTCCGATAAATTGGGAAGCTTGCGTTCAATACTTTCCATTGTATCTGCTTGTACGTTAAGAGCTTTAGTACGTAATGCGGTTATAATTGGAACGACACCAAGTGTATTTAACCATTGGGCAAAATCAGCAAGCTCCTTTTCAATCATAAGCTCAATTTTTTCTGCTTCTTGCTTTCTTTCGGCTAAATTAGATTCAACGATATGTTGTAAATCATCAATGTCATATAAATAAACATTATCATAATCAGCAATGTTAGGATCTAAATCACGAGGAACAGCGATATCTACCATAAATAGTGGACGACCTTTACGCTTTTTTAACGCTTGGGCAATCATTTCTTTTGTCACAACAAAATGGCGTGAGCCTGTTGAGCTTATAAAAACATCAGCATCAATTAGCATTTGTTCTAACTCAGAAATAGACTTCGCTTCTCCACGAAATTGCTCAGCCAATATCTGAGCTTTTTCAATCGTGCGATTTATGACCGTAATCTCTTCAGCCCATTATCATGTAAGTGCTTAGCTGTTAATTCGCTCATCTTCCCAGCACCTAGCAAAGAAACTTGCTTGCCTTTAAATTGACCGAAGATTTTTTTTGCAAGTTCTACCGCTGCATAACTTACCGAAACAGCATGCTCACTTATTTCTGTCTCCGTGTGTGCTTTCTTTCCTAATGTGATAGCCTGTTTAAATACTTGATTAAAGATTGTACCCGTTGCTTTTTCTTCTTGTGCTAGTAAAAAGCTTGATTTCACTTGACCTAAGATTTGTGTTTCACCAAGAATCATCGAATCCAATCCACAGGCAACACGGAATAAATGCTCAACCGCATGCTCATTTTCACGAATATCTAAATAAGGAGTGAAGTCTTCCTTCGCCATCTGAAACCAATCGGCTAAAAATGTTTTTGTATAATGTCGACCTGTGTGAAGTTGATCAGCAACAACGTACACTTCTGTCCGATTACATGTCGAAACAATTGTGCACTCTAAAATACTCTTCATTTGTCTTAGCTGTAATAACGCCTTAGGAAGCTCTGACTGTTGAAATGCAAATTTTTCTCTCAACTCAACAGGTGCTGTTTTATAATTAAATCCAGCAACAATAATATGCATCCTGACGTTCACCCCTTAATTCATATCCATACATCATCATTATTTATTTTTATTATTCTTTACAATTCATCATTAAACTCCTAGTTCACTCAACATTATAACATGTCTCTCTTCGAGCTCAAAAAAAATTGTGAACAGTTCATGAATCTATTCTTTTATAATAATTATTATAATCTAATAATTTAACTAATTCAACTACCTTGCTTCCGGAACTTATTCTATGAATGTTACTAGTTATGTATACTAAAAAAGAACCTACATTCTTAACTTTAGCAGGTTCTCTTTAATCATTTATGAACAATAGTACAAAATCGTTTTCCAAATTTGTTCTTTTCCATACGCTGTTTCCGATGAAAACAGCAGTAATGGATCAGACTCTTCCTTTTGTAATTCTTTTTCTATTATTTTTAAGTGCTTTTGCCATTTTCCTTTAGGGATTTTATCACATTTGGTCGCTACAACAATAACTGTCATATCAAAATGCTTCAACCATTTATACATCGTTTTATCGTCAGCAGTTGGCGGATGACGCACATCAATAATTTGGACAACCGCTTTTAACGCTGGGCGGTTTTCAAGATATGTCTCGATCATTCTTCCCCATGCTTCGCGTTCTGACTTCGGTACTTTCGCATAACCATACCCCGGCACATCAACAAAATAAAGCTGTTCATTAATTTCATAAAAATTTAATGTTTGCGTCTTACCAGGACGTTGTGATGTACGAGCTAACGATTTCCGATTAATCATTTTATTAATAAATGAGGACTTCCCCACATTCGAGCGGCCTGATAACGCAATTTCCGGTAAATGACCGGTTGGATATTGCTCTGGTTTAACCGCTACATGTGCTAATTCAGCTTTAATTACTTTCATCTTTCTCTCCTAACGCGTGTTCAATCACTTCATCTAAATGACTAACAAGAACATATGTCAACTCTTCTCGGACACTTCCAGGTACATCTTCTAAATCCTTTTCATTATCTTTTGGAATAATAATCGTCTGTAATCCAGCACGATGTGCACTCATTGATTTTTCTTTTAAACCACCAATTGGAAGAACACGTCCACGCAAAGTCATTTCCCCTGTCATTCCAACTTCTTTTTTACTTTACGTCCGGTTAATGCTGAAATAAGAGCTGTTGCCATTGTAATACCTGCCGACGGGCCATCTTTAGGAGTTGCCCCCTCAGGGACATGGATATGAATATCATTTTGTTCATGAAAGCTTGGATCAATATTTAGTTCATTTGAACGTGAACGAATATAACTGAACGCAGCATGAGCAGATTCTTTCATGACATCTCCTAATTGACCAGTGAGAGTCAACTTTCCCTTCCCAGGTGCAACGGATACCTCAATAGATAGGGTATCACCACCTGCAGCTGTATAAGCTAGCCCCGTTGCAGCTCCAACCTGATCCTCTACTTCAGCGAGACCATATCGGAAACGCGGTTTTCCTAAGTAAGTTTCAACTGTATTTTCTGTTAAAATAACGCGTTTCTTTTCCTTTGATACGATTTTCTTTGCGGCCTTCCGGCATATTGTCGCCATTTGCCGTTCTAAATTTCGTACACCAGCTTCTCTTGTATAATAACGTACAACCTTCTTAATTGCCCCATCTTTCATTTGTAGCATACCTTTTGTTAAACCGTGATCCTTCATTTGACGAGGTAATAAATAGTTCTTTGCTATTTGGATCTTTTCAACCTCTGTGTAACCAGCAATTGAGATAATTTCCATACGATCACGCAATGGGCCAGGAATTGTGGCAATATTGTTCGCTGTTGTTACAAACATCACTTTAGATAAATCGTACGATTCCTCGATATAGTGATCGCTAAACGTATTATTTTGTTCGGGATCTAATACTTCTAGCAATGCAGCAGAAGGGTCTCCACGGAAATCATTAGCCATTTTATCAATTTCATCTAATAAAAAGACCGGGTTGATCGACTGGGCTTTTTTCATTCCTTGAATAATTCGACCGGGCATTGCCCCAACGTACGTGCGCCGATGACCACGAATTTCAGCTTCATCACGAACTCCTCCAAGTGAAATACGGACAAATTTCCGCTCAAGCGAACGAGCAATAGAACGAGCTAAAGAAGTCTTACCGACTCCCGGAGGGCCTGCTAAACAGAGAATTGGTCCCTTCAATTCTCTTGTTAACTGTTGGACTGCTAAATATTCTAGCACTCGTTCTTTTACTTTTTCTAATCCGTGATGATCTTTATTTAATATCTCCTCAGCACGAATGACATCAAGCTGATCCTCTGTTTCGTATGTCCATGGTAGTTGAATAAGCCAATCAAGGTACGTACGTAACACAGAGCTTTCTGCGGAATTAGCTGGCATTTTCTCAAATCGATCCAGCTCTTTTAATGCTTTTTCCTTCACATTATCAGGCATGTCCCCTTCTTCAATTTGCTCCCGAAGAGAGGCGACTTCCCCTGTACGTCCTTCCTTTTCACCAAGCTCTTTTTGGATCGCCTTTAATTGTTCACGTAAGTAATATTCCTTTTGCGTTTTCTCCATTGATTTTTTAACACGTTGTCCAATTTTTTTCTCTAATCCCAGTACCTCTTGTTCATTATTCAAAATTTCAATCAATTTAATTAGACGTTGCTTCACATTCGTTGACTCGAGCAAGTCTTGCTTTTGCATTAATTTCAACGGCAAATTGGCAGCAATAATATCCGCAAAACGACTTGGGTCATGAATATCTTTCACAATTGTAACTGTCTCATTTGATACCTTTTTTGATACTTTTGTGTATTGCTCGAACATTGTGATAATATTTCGCATTAATGCTTGTATTTCTGTTGTCGGCTGATGTTCCTCATCTTCTAAAACAGCTGCTTCTACCAAAAGATAGTCTTCATGCTCCATATATTTTTCAATTCGTGCTCGCCTTAATCCTTCAACATGAACACGAACTGTTCCATTCGGTAATTTTAGTACATTTTTTACATTTGCAATTGTTCCTACCTTATAAATCTCATCGTCCATTGGTTCATCAATTGAGATTTCTTTTTGCGTAGCTAACAATATTTCACGATCTTCTTCCATAACCTGCTCTATCGCTTGCACTGATTTACGTCTTCCAACATCTAAATGTAACACCATTGAAGGAAAAACAAGTAAACCACGTAACGGTAGAAGCGGAATTTGTCGGATTGATTCGACCATCCGCAAACACCTCCATCCTATTTCCGAAACCTAATCTTATAATCCGCATCATTAAGTGAATATTCCTCTTATTTCATTCTATCGTATCATAGTATGTTTTGTCTAACGTTTACACCGGTGCGATTGTTGGACTTAATTCTCCACTTGCCGGAAGAACTTCTGTATTTCCTTCCTCTAGTGCAAGATCTAACACTTCGTCCAAATGCTCAACAGCGACAACTTCAATTCCTGTTATGTTTTTAATTAGTGATTGTTCGTTTTCTTTTGGAATAATGACAAGTTTTGCACCAGCAAGTTTTGCTGCTTCAACTTTTGCAACAACTCCACCGATTGGCTTTACTTTTCCATGTATCCCAAGCTCTCCTGTCATTGCTACTGTATTTTTCACTTTAAATCCTTGAATCGCAGAGTATATTCCTGTTGCAATTGCTATACCAGCTGAAGGGCCATCTACCGGACCTCCACCTGGGAAATTCACATGGATATCGTAGTCATATGTCGGGATTCCCATCCGACGAAGTACAGTGACCACATTTTCAACTGAACCTTTTGCCATACTTTTCCGACGGATAGACCGCATCTGATTTCCAGTACTTTCTTCTTCTGCAATACCGGTTATATTCACTGTTCCCTTTCCTTTATTCTCAATCACATTCACTTCTATTTCTAACAATGCCCCTAAATTAGGACCATATACTGCAAGTCCGTTTACTAGACCAACCGTAGCATCTGCATGTATTTTCTTTTCAGGGCGTGGTGTAAGCTGACTTGAATGTAATACCCACTCAACGTCGGCTATTTTTATTTCTTTACGTCCCTCTGCCGTCGCCACCCCAGCTGCGATTTGAACGATATTAACTGCTTCACGTCCATTCGTCGCATAGTTAGCAATTCTCTCAATTGCTCCTTCTTCAACTTTAGCTTGAATTTTCTTTGCCGCCTTCTCAGCAATTTGAATAATTTCTTGTGGGTGTAATGCTCTAAAATATACTTCCAAACATCGTGACCGAATAGCAGGAGGTAGTTCATTTGGCGTTCTTGTTGTTGCACCAATTAAGCGGAAATCTGCCGGTAATCCGTTCTGAAAGATTTCATGGATGTGTCTTGGTATTTGTTGATTTTCAGCACTGTAATAAGCACTTTCAAGGAATACTTTACGATCTTCTAATACTTTTAACAGTTTATTTAGCTGGATAGTATGAAGCTCACCAATTTCATCAATGAACAATACGCCACCATGTGCTTTTGTGACCGCACCATGCTTCGGTTGCGGAATACCCGCCTGTCCCATTGCACCTGCACCTTGATAAATTGGGTCATGAACAGAACCAATTAATGGATCAGCTATCCCACGCTCATCAAAGCGGGCAGTTGTCCCATCTAATTCAACAAACACAGCATCTCTTGCAAATGGAGAATCGGCATGTTTTTTGCTTCCTCTAAAACGAGTCGAGCAGCTGCGGTTTTCCCACGCCAGGTGGTCCATAGACAATGACATGCTGAGGATTAGGTCCACATAAGGCAGCTCGCAATGAACGAATACCTTCCTCTTGACCAATTATATCTGAAAATGATGACGGTCGAACTTTTTCTGCTAACGGCTCACTAAGTGAAACAGATCGCATCTTTCTTAACTGTTCCATTTCCTTTTTTGATTCACGATCTACCGATACTTTTTGACTACGCTGACTCTTTAATAAATTCCAAAAGTAAATTCCAATAACGACACCAAAGAACAATTGAATAAATAACACTATTCCTGTCCAATTCATCATGTAACCTCCCAGAAGTATTCATTGTTTTTTTAGTATGACCGGGAAAAAGCTCCCTAAACAAAGAAACTTCTGTAAGAAATGAACTCCTAATTTTACCAATAACCTAGATTACTATGCAGCAGTGTGACTAATCATTTTTTCGTTTGGATTGAAGCAAAAAGAAAAAGCGTTTTAGACTTAATTAGTCCAAAACGCCTTCTGATTTTATGCACTTTCCTTTGGTTCTTTTTTCGATAAAGTCATTTCTGTCCCATCTTCAGTTAATAATGTCGGTGCATCATTATCGGTAATACATTTTTCATGGATAATGCATTTTGCGATATCCTCTCGAGATGGTAAATCAAACATAACATCCAACATAATTGCCTCAATGATCGAGCGTAAACCACGTGCACCTGTTTTACGTTCAATGGCTTGATTAGCAATTTCTCGAAGAGCTTGCTCTGTAAATTCGAGTTCTACATCATCTAGCTCTAGCAACTTTTTATACTGCTTAACAAGGGCATTTTTTGGTTTTGTTAAGATGGCAACTAATGCATCTACATCTAATGGCTCTAAGCTCGAAATGACCGGAAGTCGGCCGATAAACTCTGGGATTAATCCAAAACGCAATAGGTCTTCAGGTAGCACTTTAGCTAAGTATTCCCCTGGTTTTAAGTCATCTTGCTTAACTTCCGAACCAAACCCTATCACTTTTTTACCTAGGCGACGTTTAATAATTGTTTCAATTCCATCAAATGCCCCACCACATATAAACAACACATTAGTTGTATCAATTTGAATAAATTCTTGGTGAGGATGCTTACGTCCTCCTTGTGGTGGAACGCTTGCTGTTGTTCCTTCTAATATTTTTAACAACGCTTGCTGAACCCCTTCACCTGACACGTCTCTTGTAATGGAAGGATTTTCAGACTTTCTTGCTACTTTATCAATTTCATCGATATAAATAATACCTTTTTCTGCTTTCTCAACGTCATAATCAGCTGATTGAATAAGCTTAAGCAAAATATTTTCAACATCTTCCCCGACATATCCAGCCTCTGTCAACGATGTAGCATCGGCTATCGCAAAAGGAACATTTAAAATACGTGCTAACGTTTGAGCTAGTAACGTTTTACCGCTACCAGTAGGTCCAATCATACAAATGTTACTTTTTGCTAATTCAACCTCATCTGCACGGCTTAATGAGTTAATACGTTTATAATGATTGTATACTGCAACAGATAAAGACTTTTTAGCCCGGTCTTGACCGATTACATAATCATCTAAGATTTGGCGTATTTCGTTAGGCTTTGGAACTTCTTGAAACTCAACTTCTTCTTCAGTCCCTAATTCCTCTTCCACAATCTCCGTACAAAGCTCAATACATTCATCACATATATAAACGCCGGGACCAGCAACTAATTTACGTACTTGATCTTGCGTTTTCCCGCAGAACGAGCACTTAAGCTGACCCTTTTCTTCGTTAAATTTAAACATGCAATCACCCCTCTGAAAGTATTGTACCATCCTCACGCATGAAATGCTTTTATGAAGACTTTTTAACAAAATGGACATATATCCACTACAGTAAGCTGCCATTTTTCAATGGCCGCCCTTTAACTTTTATGCCTCCTTACCCTTCCCTATGGCTTATTAGCATAAACGAACAAATTTAGCTTATGCAAGAACAATCATTATGTATGGATTGATTATACATTCAATATTCACATCTAAAAATCCTTTTTCTTTTCTAATAAATGTGAATCCAAAACATTTGCTGTTTCTATGTCCTTTTGTTCTATTTAGTTTTCACCATAATCCGAAAGCTCATACATCATTCTTAATCAGAAGACATAAAGTATTGAAAAACAAGGCACGAATTTCCGCGCCTTGTGTATGAACTTTATTCACTTTATTGCTAAATTATGCTGATTTTTTACTGTGATCAACTAAAAATTCAACAGCTTTTTGAACTTTCAAATCAGCTTTTAAGCTATCCACTCCACCTTGAGCAGCAAGAAGGCTTCTAATTTCATCAGCAGAACGTTTGTACATCTCTGCCATTTTTTCTATTTCCTTATCAACATCTTCATCAGATGCTTCCAAATTCTCGGTTTCAGCAATAGCTTCTAACGTTAAATTCATTCGTACGCGCTTTTGTGCATCTTCCTTAAATTGTTCACGCATTGCCTCTTCATCTTGACCAGAGAATTGGAAGTACATTTCAAGGTTCATTCCTTGAGCTTGTAAACGTTGCTCAAATTCTTGCAGCATACGGTCAACTTCTGATGCAATCATTGCATCTGGAATATCGATCGTCGCATTCTCACTAGCCTGTTGTACAAGGGCATCACGAACTTGGTTCTCAGCCTGATTCTCTTTATCTTTTTGTAAGTTTTCTTTTAGGGAAGCCTTTAGTTCATCTAATGTTTCGACTTCTTCATTAACGTCCTTTGCAAATTCATCATCTAATTCAGGTAATTGCTTACGTTTAATATCATGCACTTTCACCTTAAACGTAGCTGGCTTACCGGCAAGGTTTTCAGCATGATATTCTTCAGGAAATGTTACTTCAATATCTTTTTCATCTCCTGCTTTTAAACCAATTAGTTGATCTTCAAAACCTGGAATAAATTGACCAGAGCCAATTTCAAGTGAGTAATTCTCCGCTTGTCCACCTTCAAACGGTTCGCCGTCTACAAACCCTTCAAAATCAAAGACGGCCGTATCTCCTTCTTCTATTTCACCATCTTCTAACACGACAAGTTCTGCTTGACGCTCTTGAAGAGTCTTTATTTCTGCTTCAATATCCTCATCCGTAACGTTTGTATCAGGAACTTCAACTTCCAAACCTTTATACTCACCAAGTTCAACTTCTGGTTTGACAGTCACTTTGGCAGTAAATACTAATTTGCTTCCTTTTTCCATTGACTCAATATCAATTTCAGGACGATCAACTGGCTGAATACCTGTTTCTTCCACAGCTTGAGCATATTCTCCTGGTAAAAGAATATCAAGTGCATCTTGATAAAGTGATTCAACACCAAATTGCTTTTCAAAAATCGGGCGTGGTACTTTCCCTTTGCGGAACCCAGGTAGATTCACTTTTTTGACGACCTTTTTGAAAGCTTGATCTAATGCTGTATTCACTTTATCAGCTTCAACTTCAACTGTTAATACTCCTTCGTTTCCCTCTAATTTTTCCCATTTTGCAGTCATGTGCTATTCCCTCCAACTTATTACATCTTCTACATTTTATGAACCATTCATTCATTCTTAGACTTTGGCAACCATTCTAGTATACCATAACGTTTCATCAATTCAAATAATACTATTTGTTAATCATATTGATTATAGCCGATAATCAGCAGACTCTATATCCATTACCTCTTCTACCTTTTGTATCAACAGCTTTTGATCGATTTCCTCAAAATGAATAACCTCTTGACATTCTAAGCCGATTCTTTCTGCAGCGCAAGCATAAAATACACAAGCCCAAACCCTTTCATCTTTCGGTTCAGGGAAAAGTGGATAAATGGATAACATATAAGTAACACACAATTGCTTGGCAATATCTAATAATACAGGATCTTCATTCTCAACCAAATCCTCTAATTTTGCCACAATCGCTCTTTGAAATGTTTCTAATCCATCTTGATCAATTTCATTCGGATTTGTTTGTTTTGTTTCTTTACCTCTTTGATATGTAACTATTTGATTTAATCCTTTGTCTTTCAACGCTTGGATCGCTAATGAAACAAGAACTGGATCTCGATTATCTTCGTTTATGTATGCAATTAATAAAGAGATAGCATCTTTTGCATCTGAATCCTTTAACATAGTAATCGCAGAAGCTTGTAGTTCTATTGATTCTGCTTCTAACATTGGTTTTACAGTATCTGAGATCGATTCATCTTCCCTAGAATTACTCCATTGTTGACCACTTACCATTTGTCTACTAAAATGAAGCAGCTGATAAAAGGATTCAGCATATTGAGATGGGAGCTTTTCTTCTGTTATAACAGCTTCTAGTAATTGAACAACTTCATTATAATGTCCAAGTTGAACGAGTAAAGAGATATGCACTTGTAATATTTCATAATAATCTCCTGTTCCACCATGTAAAAGTTCCTTGGACTGTTTCAAAGCTTCGTTCAAACGTCCTAACTCAATTAGACTTAACATTTTACCAAATGTAACTTGAGGGTTTGCTTCATCATACGTTTCTGCCTCTAAAAAAAACTCCAATGCCGCTTGCCCATTTTTATCCTTTAATGCATCCATTCCCTTTTCAATTAAACGTTTTACTAAACCAGGGTATAAAATAAGATTATCCTTCTTATCACGCTTATCCACTATAGAATCGCTCCACTCTATAAATTGTCGTTGTTCCTCTCATTTTCTCACCATCATCCTCATAAGTAGCGGTTGCGGTAGCTATGATTGTTGAACGACAGGAACGCTCGTACTAAGAATCAATTCCAACTGAAAATCTGCCTATTACGTATATTATAACCGTTTAATTTAATTATACGTTCATTTGCCAATTGTCTTTTAGTAAAGGCAATAGTGGTTACACAGTTAATAGACTACTTTTTAAGTGGTGGTTGTTCAATTTAGTTTAACAGCAAGTATAATAAATCACAATGCTCATATACCTAAACATATCTATATTAAGTCATTCATCACTATACTTACCGAGAAGCAATAACTATAACAAGTATTTCACCGTCTTTAATTTTAACAAAACCACTGAAATAAGAAGTTATCTTCTTTTATTCAGTGGCTAAGAACACTTGTTGTTATGCAATTAATTTACTTGTTTTTCAAATGCAGTAATTTCCTTCTCAAATTTTAACGTTAAACCAATCTCATCCCAACCGTTTAGAAGCATCTCTTTCCAATATGGATCAATACTAAATGATACTTGAATATTTTCCCCAGTAATTGTTTGATTTCTTAAATCTACCGTCAGAGTAAATCGTTCGGTTCCTCTTCCGAGAAGTTCGTAAACAGTTTCTTCTTCTAATCTGATCGGTAACATCCCGTTTTTTACACAGTTATTATAAAAGATATCAGCAAAACTAGGTGCGATAATCACTTTAAAGCCGTAATCCGCTAATGCCCACGGGGCATGCTCCCGTGACGAGCCACAACCGAAGTTATGCGCCGCTACTAGGATACTAGCTCCCTTTGTATGAGATTTATTTAATTCAAAATTAGGGTCAGGTGAACCATCGGTCAAAAAACGCCAATCATAAAATAAAAACTGTCCAAAGCCCGTACGTTCTACCCTTTTCAAAAATTGTTTTGGAATGATTTGATCGGTGTCAACATTAACACGATTCATCGTAGCTACAATTCCTTCATGTTTCACAATTGGTTCCATCACGATCCCCTCCTACTTGGCAACTTTCTCAGATTTCCACTTACGTATATCGACAAAATGACCAGCAATTGCCGCTGCAGCTGCCATTTCTGGACTTACTAAATGTGTACGTGCCCCTTTACCTTGACGACCTTCAAAATTTCGGTTAGATGTCGAGGCACATCGTTCTCCCTCAGGTACAACGTCGGGTTCATACTTAAACACATACTACAGCCAGAATGTCGCCATTCAAAGCCTGCCTCGATAAAAATCTTATCCAATCCTTCTTCTTCTGCTTGTTTTTTCACCTTTTGTGAACCTGGTACAACTAACGCACGAACATGATCTGCCACTTTATGACCTTTAACAATTTGTGCTGCTGCACGTATATCGCTTAATCGTGAATTTGTACATGATCCGATAAATACATGTTGAATGTGAATATCGGATACGTTTGTTCCTGGATTTAAATCCATATATTCAAGTGATTGTTCAATTGCCCGACGACTTGCTTCTGTTTTAGCGTCTTCTGGAGAAGGAACCGTTTGACTAATCCCAACTCCTTGAGAAGGATTTGTGCCCCAAGTAACCATCGGTTCAATTTCTGACGCATCAATCGTAACGACACGATCATACGTTGCTCCTTCATCTGTGGCAAGCTGCTTCCATTCCTCTACTAATGCTTCATACTCTTCACCTTTAGGAACATATTGACGACCTTTTAAATAGTCAAATGTCACCTGGTCTGGACTGATTAAGCCTGCTTTCGCTCCAGCTTCAATTGACATATTACAAATTGTCATTCTCTCTTCCATCGTTAATCCACGAATTGCTTCTCCAGTAAATTCAACAATCGACCCATTTCCAACATCAACACCAAACTTTGAAATAATCGCTAAAATAATATCTTTCGCTGCTAGATTAGGATCTAGTTTTCCAGTTACATGAATTTCAAGAGTTTTTGGTTTGGATTGCCAAATGGTTTGTGTTGCTAATACATGCTCAACTTCACTTGTTCCTATACCGAAAGCTAATGCTCCAAACGCACCGTGAGTAGACGTGTGACTATCACCACATACTATTGTTTTTCCTGGCTGAGTTAAACCAAGCTCCGGCCCGATAACATGAACAATTCCGTTTTCTGGATGCTCTAAATCAGCTAAATCAATACCGAATTCTTCACAATTCTTTTTTAATGTATCCATTTGCGTACGGGCAATTTGATCACTAATATCATAACGGTTCACAGTTGGAACATTATGATCCATTGTTGCAAAAGTAAGGTCTGGTCTTCTTACTTTTCGATTAGCTAGCCGTAAGCCCTCAAAAGCTTGTGGGGATGTTACTTCATGAACCATATGCAAATCAATATAGAGTAAGCTCGGCTTTCCCTCTTCTGCTAACACTTCATGCTTATCCCAAATCTTTTCTATAATTGTTTTTGCCATTTACTATTCCCCCTTATCTCCTCATAGATTTCTTTTTACAAAACCCGCTATGAGATTGGACATCATAACGGGCGTAACGTTTTACTGAACCTTTTTCCGCAATGCTTCAACTACTTTTCCAGTCATTTCTGTTGTTGTAAGTGCTTGTTCACGAATGCTCGTTAAGTCTGCTGTACGGTAACCAGCATCCAAGACATCATTAATCGCTTCCTGCAATGCATTGGCTTCTTGATGCATACTAAATGAATAAGCGAGCATTAACGCAACAGACGATAAAGTTGCCAAAGGATTCGCAATATTCTGACCAGCAATATCCGGTGCTGATCCATGAATTGGCTCAAACAATCCCGGACCATCAGCACTTAAGCTTGACGATGGTAACATTCCTAATGAACCCGTAATCATTGAAGCTTCATCACTTAAAATATCGCCAAACATATTTTCAGTTACCATTACATCAAACTGCCGAGGATTACGGATTAATTGCATAGCAGCATTATCAACTAGCATATGAGAATATTCAACTTCAGGGAAATCTTTTGCTACTTCATCCACAACTTCTCGCCACAGTCGACTCGATTCTAAGACATTCGCTTTATCAACAGATGTTAAATGGTTTCGGCGACTCTTAGCGAGCTCAAACCCTTTACGTACAATTCGTTCAATCTCAGAACGGGAATATTGTAGTGTATCAATCGCAAGTGTTTCTCCGCCTAACTCACGGCGTTCGCGTGGTTCACCAAAATATAGTCCACCTGTCAGCTCCCGAACAATTAATACATCTACACCTTGAATAATCTCATCCTTTAACGGTGAAGACTGTGCAAGAGCATCATAAATCATAACTGGGCGTAAGTTAGCAAATAATTGAAGTTCCTTTCTTAGACCTAGTAAGCCTTTTTCAGGACGTTTGTCTCCAGGAAGCTGATCCCACTTTGGACCACCGACAGCTCCTAATAAAATTGCATCGCTTTTTCGGCAAATTGTCAATGTTTCTTCAGGTAAAGGAATTCCATATTTATCAAGCGATGATCCACCAATTTCCCCATACGTGTAATCGAACTGATGATCATAAAGCTTCTCAATTTCTTTTAAAACGTGAATAGCCGCTTCACAAACTTCTGGTCCGATCCCATCACCCGGTAGAATTGCAATACGCTTTTCCATTCTTCTTTCATCCCCTAGACATTATTTACAGATAATCGCTTCATTGTACGTTGCAACCTGAGGATGTTACTACTTCTTGGTCCACCTTCTAAAATAATAGAAGGGACACCAACAAGTTCAGGTGTCATTTAATCGACTTCAACGCAACTATTTTTTCTCCGAAAATGCTTTTCATTGAGGCCAAATATAGCCTCAATGAAAAGTGTGGTGCGTATATGTTAAATATTTGATTTTTCTTTAACGAATGGCATCATTGCACGTAGTTCACGGCCAACCACTTCAAGTGGGTGTTGACTTTCTGCACGAGTAATTGCTGTAAACTCTGGACGGTTTGCTTGATTTTCAAGAATCCAACCTTTTGCAAATTTACCTGTTTGAATGTCTTTAAGTACTTTACGCATTGCTTCCTTTGTATCGTCAGTGATAATCTGTGGTCCAGCAACGTAGTCACCCCATTGTGCTGTATCAGAAATGGAATAACGCATTGTTTCTAATCCACCTTCATACATTAAATCAACGATTAGCTTTAATTCGTGTAAACACTCAAAATAAGCAACTTCTGGTTGATACCCAGCTTCTACTAGTGTTTCAAAGCCAGCTTTTACAAGTGCTGAAGCTCCACCACAAAGTACTGCTTGTTCTCCGAAAAGATCTGTTTCCGTTTCTTCTTGGAAAGTCGTTTCAAGAACACCAGCACGTGCTGAACCAATTTGCTTCGCATAAGCTAGTGCAATATCCTTTGCTTTACCAGTAGCATCTTGATATACAGCGATTAAACCTGGTACACCGCCACCTTCTTGGAATACACGACGAACAAGGTGACCAGGCCCTTTTGGTGCAGCTAAAAATACATCAACATTTGCAGGTGGTACAATTTGATTAAAGTGAATGTTGAAACCATGTGCGAATGCTAATACTTTCCCTTCAGTAAGCTCAGGCTCAATTTCGTTTTTATAAACAGTTGGTTGAAGCTCATCTGGAAGTAATACCATAATAACATCTGCTTTAGCTGTTGCTTCACGTACAGAGTATACGTCAAAGCCATCATTAACAGCCTTATCCCAAGATTTACCTGGTCGTAAACCGATAATAACATCTTGACCACTTTCACGCATGTTTAGTGAATGAGCATGCCCCTGTGAACCATAACCGATAACTGCTACTTTCTTTTCTTTTAAAATTGCCTCATTTACATCTGAATTGTAATAAACCTTTGCCATAATTTACTCTCTCCTCTTTTATAAATCTGTTTTATATGAATTTTCAAAATTCAACGATAGTTAGTTAATTAGCGTCAAACGATGTGGGTCAACAGACGTTTTCTTTGTACTGCGATTAAAAGCTGTTATTCCTGTTCGCGCTAATTCTTTTATTCCATATGGACGAATTAAATCGATAAAAGCTTCTACTTTTTGTTGATCACCTGTAATTTGTACCGTTAAGCTTTCCCTTCCAACATCAATCGTTGATGCACGGAACGTATTTACAAGTGCAACTACTTCTCCTCGTTGTTGAGGGGTAACAAGAATTTTAATTAAAGCCAGTTCGCGAGCAACAATTGATTCATCCGTAATATCTTTTACTTTCAGGACATCAACTTGTTTATTTAATTGCTTAATGACTTGCTCTACATTTTGCATACTATCAACAGCGACAACAAATGTCATTCTTGACACAGCAGGGTTTTCTGTCATTCCAACTGTAATACTTTCAATGTTATAATGACGTCTTGCAAATAAACCGGTAATTCGATTTAGTACACCAGAAGAATTATTAACAGTTGCTGTTATGATTCGTTGCATGGTTTAACCCCCTCCATTTGATGTTGACCTTTACCAGGAGAAATCATCGGATAGACATTTTCTTCTTTTGCAACACGAATGTCCATTAAGACTGGTCCAGGATGTGCCATCATTTCCTCTAGTGCAGCCTTTAAATCTGACAAGTGATCAACTCGAATCCCTTTAACATCATAAGCTTCAGCTAACTTAATAAAGTTAGGTTGAATTGGGAATAAAGAGTTTGAATAACGTTCACCGTGGAACAATTGTTGCCATTGGCGTACCATGCCAAGTGCAGCATTGTTTACAATGACAATTTTCACCGGTAAATTTAGCTCTTGTAAAATTGATAATTCTTGAGCAGTCATTTGGAAACCGGCATCACCAAGTACAGCTACAACTGGTGATTTTGGTTCAGCAAATTGGGCTCCAATAGCAGCTGGGAATCCGAAGCCCATTGTTCCAAGCCCACCTGAAGTAACCCAGCGGTTCGGCCTATTAAAACGATAAAATTGTGCTGACCACATTTGATGTTGACCAACATCAGTCGTAACAATCGCATCACCGTTAGTCACTTCATGAATCATTTCAATTAATTGTTGAGGCTTAATTGTTTCTCCGTCTTCTTCATACCACAAAGGATATTCTGTTTTCATCTTATTTAGTTTTTCAACCCAAGCTGTTGTATCTCCACGTTCACTTTCCTCTTCATTAAGCATTTCAAGTGCTTGTTTTGCATCACCTACGACTGGAATTTCCGTCGGGATATTTTTCCCAATTTCAGCAGGGTCAATATCAATGTGGCTACTTTTGCATTCGGTGCAAAATATTCTAAATTACCAGTTAAGCGATCGTCAAAGCGTGCACCGAAATTAATTAATAAATCGGATTCGTGCAAAGCCATATTAGCGGTATACGTACCATGCATACCAGCCATACCATAAAACAGCTCATCATCTCCTGGGTAGCCCCCAAGTCCAAGAAGTGTATTGATTACAGGAATACGATAATGCTTCGCAAACGTAAATAGCTCCTCAGATGCTTTGGCATGGAGAATACCAGCTCCTGCTAAAATAACTGGCTTTTCCGCTACTTTTAACGCCTCTAATACTTTTTTAATTTGTAAGCGATTCGGAACAATCGTCGGTTGATAACCTGGCAAGTTCACATCTTTATCATAATCAAACATCCCGGTTGTTAGCGAAACGTCTTTAGGTAAATCAATTAATACAGGACCAGGTCGTCCAGTTGTTGCGATGTGGAATGCCTCTTTTATAATTCTTGGCAATTCGTCAACGTTACGTACTTGGAAATTATGCTTTGTGATTGGCATTGTAATGCCGATCATATCCGCTTCTTGGAAAGCATCTGTACCGATTACAGTTGATGCCACTTGACCAGTTATAACTACAAGAGGTAATGAGTCCATCATTGCATCAGCAATTCCTGTAACAACATTTGTTGCTCCAGGGCCAGATGTTACAACACAAACGC
Source organism: Bacillus sp. JCM 19034 (assembly GCF_001310635.1). Classification (GTDB taxonomy): domain Bacteria; phylum Bacillota; class Bacilli; order Bacillales; family Bacillaceae_D; genus Halalkalibacter. The sequence goes on along the minus strand of NZ_BAXR01000002.1, from coordinate 364,861 downwards.
CCGGCTTACCAGATACTCGTGCATATCCTTCTGCTGCATGAATCGCACCTTGTTCATGTCTTGCAAGCACATGATGGATACCAGTTTTGTAAATTTCATCATAGGTTGGAAGAATCGCTCCGCCTGGGTATCCGAAAATGACTTCAACGCCTTCCCTTCTTAATGCTTCGATGACCATGCCCGAACCTGAAAGTTCTTGAATCAATTCTTCCTCTGACTGATTGTTTTGTTCATTCTTTTGATTGGGCTTCCATTTTGTGTTCATCACTCATGCCTCCCTATTTATATATTCAATAGTACTAATAACCCTACATACGAAAAAAACCTTCCCACCCCATATAAAGCCACTATTTCACTGTAGCTAAAAGGGGCGAAAAGATTCCTTTCCACGGTACCACCCTTATTCATCAAACAACGTGTTTGATCTTATGGATAAGCTTATACTTATCACATTTTGATAACGAGTGCTGTACAACACTCGATTAACCTTACTTTTAACATTCAGGTTAATACTCCGAGGTGAGTTTCATTGTTAACGACAACACCGCCTCTCAGCAAATGCGGCTCTCTGTAGGAGTCTATTAACAACTACTTTCCTCTTCAACGCTTTAACATCTTATATTTTCATAACTCCACCAGTATTAGCAGAAGTCACTAATTTTGAATATCTTGCCAGATAGCCTTTTTTCACCTTTGGTTCTGGTTCAACCCAGCCTACTTTACGTTTTTCTAGTTCCTCATCTGATACGAGTAACTCTAACGTACGATTAGGTAAGTCTATCTTAATTTTATCACCATTTTCAACGAATGCAATAGGCCCTCCTTCTGCCGCTTCAGGAGAAATATGACCAATTGAAATGCCTCTAGATGCACCCGAGAACCTTCCATCAGTTAATAGGGCAACATCCTTCCCTAGTCCTCTACCGGCAATTGCTGAAGTTGGTGCTAGCATTTCTGGCATTCCAGGGCCACCTTTTGGTCCTTCATATCGAATGACGACTACATGACCTGCCTTTACCGTTCCTGCATTGATTTCCTTCTGTGCTTCTTCTTGTGATTCAAAAACGATCGCTTCGCCTTCAAATACTTTAATAGAAGGATCAACAGCTCCTACTTTAATGACAGCACCATCTGGTGCTAAGTTTCCGTAAAGAATTGACAATCCACCTACAGGGCTATAAGGATTATCCTTTCTTCGTATCACTTCATCATTTGTTATATCGGCATGCTTATGTGTATCATATAAACTCTTGCCGGTAATCGTAATACGATCTGGATGGATAGCACCTTCAATTGAGCAAAGCTCCTTAATTATGGCACTAACTCCACCAGCTTTATGGACATCATCCATGGAATAGTCTGAGGCTGGGCTAATTTTACATAAGTATGGAACACGTTCTGCAACTTCATTGATTCGATTTAAATCATATTCAATTTCCGCTTCATTTGCGATAGCTAATGTATGCAAGACTGTATTTGTTGAACCACCCATTGCCATATCTAGTGCAAACGCATCATCAATCGTTTCTCTTGTGACGATGTCACGCGGACGAATATCTTTTTCAATTAAATTCATTAAATGCTTAGCAGCGTCTTTAATTAATTGATGACGATCTACAGATGTTGCCACAAGCGTTCCATTTCCTGGTAACGCTAGTCCTAGCATTTCCATTAATGAATTCATTGAGTTAGCCGTGAACATTCCCGAACAGGAGCCACACGTTGGACAGGCTGACTGTTCAATTTCAAGCAACTCTTCACGTGTCATTTTACCAGATGAAAATGCACCGACACCTTCAAATACTGAAGCAAGTGACAAGCTCTGTCCATCCTTCGTACGACCAGCTTCCATCGGACCACCTGATACGAAGACAGAAGGGACATTTGTTCTCATTGCAGCCATTAACATACCTGGCGTAATTTTATCACAGTTTGGAATGAAGAAAACTCCATCAAACCAGTGAGCGTTAATGACTGTCTCTGCTGCATCACAGATAATTTCACGGCTCGGTAGTGAATAACGCATTCCGATATGCCCCATTGCAATGCCATCATCAACACCAATTGTGTTAAATTCAAATGGGATTCCACCAGCTTCTCGGATCGCTTGCTTTGCCACTTCAGCAAATTTATTTAAATGCATATGGCCTGGAATGATATCTATATAAGAATTACAGACACCAATAAAAGGCTTATCCATTTCATGTTCCTGAACTCCTGCTGCACGTAATAAACTACGATGCGGGGCACGATCGATCCCCTTTTTAATCATATCACTTCTCATATTATACTCGCTCCCTATTCGTTTGCTTTTTTCTTATTTCTCTAACTATTATAAGCATCCGAAACACTTAAAAGAGGATGTTGAATTTTATCTCTAAAATAGTTGTTGTTTGAGGTTTATCATACGCTCATTCATGGTTATGGTCAACCACTTTTTTAAAAATAATTAGACTATTTTGATTAGTCCATACACTTGAAAGCGTTTACTATACTATCAATTCTTTATTCCTCATTTTTAACTTCCATATATTCCTAAATGTAGCATATGGATTTGATTTCTAGGACATGATATAAATGGGTGATAAAATATGCTGAAATTCATTAAACGTAATGTTAGAATAATTAAATCATTTCCATTTATTAAATTTAATCGAGCTTTTCAACCTTCCTTAGTTATTGTTGAGGACCTTGAACATATTTGTAGGACAGATGTAGAAATACTGCTTTATCAAAAATTACGAAGACACATGTATTATCCAACCCCTCATTACCGTGTTAATCACATCGTTGTCAATATAGCACTCATTCCTTTTCGAGTTGCACTAATCGAACAGCATAATGGGGTGGACGAGAAACAATTAAAGAAATATTTAAATCGAAAAGCTGGTCGGTTATTTTCTATAATCCTCAACACTTAATAAAGGAAGAGCAACATTTCGTTAATCGAATCGTTGCATTGACAAAGAATCATACACAAGCTAGTCTATGATTTTTCTAACGATCAAGGAAGCTACAGCAGAAAATGAACAATGTAGCTTCCAAAATAAACCTTTCATTAGCTTAAATAACTATTTTACCTACTCGTTCTATGTGGGACTCTACATTCACTTCGATATCTATTGTTGAAAACACTTGTTGCCACTTTTCTTTTGTTTTAATTGAGTCATTCCATAATTCTGAATGTTGCCCTCTTACAATTTCTCCAATTCCTATAATATCAGATTCATCATTTTGTAATCTCTGTACTAATTGTAACATTACATTCTTAGCTCTTTTCGACCATTCCTCTTCAATTTTACGAATATCATTAGAATCAAACTCTTTACTTAAATGAGTTTTCTCTTCTATTGCTCCGTATAAGGTAACATCAAATGTTGCTTTTAAATTCCCATTTTCATTTTCAACAGTCATATTAGATTTTCTTCGTTCTACACGGATAATTCCGCTTTCATTATGAACATCAGGTAAAGGAATCGCTCCTCTATATCCCGATGGATTTTCCCCTCTTAATGCCATAAACGTACCAATTTCAATTGGTGCAGTTCGTCCTACCATCTTGTCTCCTTTAAAGTAAGCTAGCCCATCAAGCAATATATTTTCACCATTGACAACTTTAATATAGGGCAAAAAGCCGTCTCTTCCTTTTCTTGAAGTAGCTATCCAAAAATGGCCAATATATTGTTTAGGTAGCTTTCCCAATCGAACAGAATTGTCTAATGTTTGTGATAAAAATAATGAAGGAATTTTAGTAACTGGTGGAGCTGCTTTCAACGTATCACCTGCGTTTTCTCCATTTACCAATAACCAAGCTGTCCTTCTTACCTCATTATTTCGATGCAAGTAATCATTAATTTCCCCAACTCCCTCTCTAGCAATTTCTTCAGAAAGAATTACTAATTGCAAATGCCCTAAATACAGTTTTTGTGATAGTTCTTGCTGCAAATTTTCCATAGCATCTGCGAGCGTGTTTCCTAATATTTCTATAACCCAAACAGTATCTTTAGAATCCCCTTGTCCGTCATTTGGCCCTAAAGGGATTGACCTGGTAGGGCAATCTGAGTAGTTAGACGAATCAACTTCTTATCTGCTGGAAACTCATCTAAATGAGTTGCTTGTGGATTTATTAACGTATTATATTCTTCTTCCGGTAAATCCTCCACCAAGTCAAGTGCAATCCCTAATATATTAGCTCTCTCTTCTATTTCAAAGCGATCCCAGCATCCTGTTAATATGCAAAGAATTAACGAAATAACCGTTAGTTGTTTAAAATGTCTCATTAGTTGATTCACTTCCCTTCATCTTATGTACAACTATGAGAAAAAAGGGATAACCAATTACAACAATTATGCCGATATTAGATACAAATTTAATCAATTCATACATCTCATAAATATCTTTAGGATATAACGAAATCAAAAAAACGATTAAAAATAAAGTTACCGCCATGATTCGATGTCTAACACTACTAATAAGTTCTGAAGTAGCTCGTACAATGAAAAAATATGTTGAATACAATGTTGTAAACACAGCGAACAGCCAAGCAACTAGTAATATCGCATCTAATCGCTGAAATATTTCTGCTGGAATTCGTACAAGCCTCCCTAAGACTAAGATAGGCCACATCAAATATTCTAATTCAATACTTCCAAAGATCGCTAACGAAAAAACATCGATGATATGAACAATATCGTGACAATTCCCCAACTAATAAGGCTTGCTAATATTGCTTTTTCGGGCTGCCTCATAAAAGGAATGACAATTGAAATTACAAAGAAATTAAGCATAATCTTTGTGACGACAATTGCTCCGTTCATGAACCCACTCCATGTTGTTTCATTCCCTAACAGCGGTTGGATATATACCCAATCAATCTCAGAGATTGAAGCGACTAAAATAAAGAGAATGGGGGCAACAGTAAAACCAATATAAAAGAAATGAATATACGCAAATATATTTACCGAATGTAAACTGACTATTAAACAAATAAACGCCATGATCATCATTGGGATTATAATAGGAGTTTTAGGAAGAAGAGCTCCAATAACCACCTCGCCAAATTGCCGTAATTCAAGACCTGTTAAAATAATAAAAAGAAACAATGATCATCAAACTAAAGAAGGAACCAATTTTTTTCCCTAGTATAGATTGGCTGTACCCCACAAATGTTTTGTTTCTATATGTTTTACCTAAGTAAGAAACAGCTATTATTCCTATCAGAGCTATACAAGCACCTACAGATGTAGCTAATATAGAAGCAGTTTCCGCTTCAACTACAACAAATCTTGGAAATGCTAACATCGAAACGCCGATGTTTGTACTAATTAAAATAACCGCTAACTGTGTTACCGTAATTTCACGATTATCCATATCATTTGTCCTCCTTCGGTAAAAGAGGTGAGTGTGGTTTTCTTCGTTTTCTCTCACTCCTAACTGTATTATAGGTGTGTAGTTCTTCTGGTCTTTTCAATAACCAACGTAGTGGAAAACGAACAATTGAGTCACGTAAACTATACCAATCTGCAGGAGAAATAGGGCTCAAATAAGGGACACCAAATGACTTTAGGGCGAGCATATGATTAAACATGAGAAGCATCGCACTAACTAACCCAAATAAACCGAACATTCCTGACAGTAATAATATAGGAAAGCGCAACAAGCGAAAGGCTATCGCAACATTGTAAGCCGGTGTAGCAAAGGAGCCGATAGATGATAGTGCGATAATAACGACTGTTACTGGTGAAACGAAGCCAGCCTCTACAGCTGCTTGTCCAATGACAAGTACACCGACAATTGAAAGAGCACCACCTACTTGCTGTGGCATTCTAACAGTGGCCTCTCGTAATATTTCCATTGCAATTTCCATAAGTAAAACTTCTACAACTACTGGAAACGGAATGCCACCTCTTCCACTAGTAACTGCGACAGCAAACTCTGCAGGTATCAACTCTGGATGAAAGGATAAAACCGCAACATATAACGAAGGAAATAAGAGTGATGAACCTAGTGCTAATATACGGATCATTCTTATAAGGCTAGATATTAGAGCACGTTCATTATAATCTTCAGATGTTTGCAGGAACTGATTAAAGGTAGCTGGACATATCAATACGAGGGGCGTCCCATCGATGATAATGATCACCCTACCTTCGACTAAATTCCCTACTGCTTTATCTGGCCTTTCTGTGTATTGAACTTGTGGAAATGGAGAACTCGGATTATCTTCAATTAGTTGCTCGATATACCCACTATCCAAAACCCTATCAATATTCGCGTTGCGGAGACGACTTTCAACCTCTTCAACTAACTTTTTGTTTACAGTCTCATCAAGATAGCAAATGGCAACTGACGATTTTGTCATTAACCCTACCTTTAATTCTTTAACCCTTAGCTTCGCTACTGGTATACGACTTCTTATTAAAGCAATGTTAGTTTGTAAATGTTCTATAAAACCATCTCTTGGTCCTCGTATTACTTGCTCCCCTTGTGGCTGTTCAATCGCTCTTTTTTCTAATTCTTTTTCATCGAATAAAAACGCTTCCGTTAAACCTTCCATTAAAACTGCACACTGACCAGTTAGAATTCCTTCAAGTAATTCGTCTACAGAAGCGACTTTTTTCCTTGAGAATGATAAATAACCGCTTCAAATAATTGATCCTTTATTTCACTCTTGCTCTTTTTTAAGTCATTATTATTTTGCTGATCTGTTAGAGCTAGCATGGGTTTTATAATGTGACTGTTAATGCTGTCCTTATTTACTAAACTCGCTAAATAGATAACCATTATTTTTTGGTTTCCTAGTATTTCAAGTTCACGTTCGTTATAATCAAGATCTTGCCCTATAATATCTTTAATTTCTTTCACACTATTTTTTAATGTAGGATCAATGCTCTTTTTTTGTTTATTCACATACTTTATGGTCTTTTTCCACTGTCGCTTTTTTCTAAACATCGCTCGAAAAACTCCTCATGGAAAATGATCTAACCTATTTACGCATATATAAATAGGTTAATCGTATTGTTACTTAACTTAGCTCATTCTATGCATTCCTTTTTAAAACTTCTTCTTTATACACAACCTTTACGTTATTTTTCTAAGTGAGTACAGCATATTATTCGAAGAGGTACTTTAAAATTATAGGAAACCGATACGAATCATCGTGGTGCTAACTTGTTTTGGAGAGAAAGAATGGGGAAAAAGCCCTTCACACATTTGTGAAGGCTTTTTAAGCTAGACTCTCAGATGATAATTTAATACGGATTATTTCAATCCACACTTCCTTTGCAGGTCGTGACCTTTTCTACTAGTAATAATATACATCTTCACTTAAAAAACGCTTAATTTCTCATTCAACAGAACCGAGTAATCATGCATATGACAGGGATTACGGATCATTAACATCCGTTTAGTATTATGGAAACTTCGACCAATAAAACAATTTGGAGGGTTTTCATTATTCAATATTCTTATCTATCAACAAACAGCCTGTAGCTCATTAATACAGAGGAAAATAAATATTTTATAATTGAACAAATAACCCCTATCATATTGTTGTTAATGCAGGAATTATACATTGCCTAATTGAAAATATTAATTATCAAATCATGGGAGAATTAATCTTAATGGACATGAAGCAGAGAAGGATTTGGAATGAAAACCATAAAAAATTAAAAAGAGCACATGAAAAAAGCTGAACAACATTCAGAGGCAGTTAAATTATTTCAATCTCAGCATTCTTTACTACACTCTTCCTCTATGACATATACTACTGATGTCACTCTAGAAGATGCCGTGTTGAAAGATTTGGATGAAGAATCATTTAGAAAGTATCCAGTTACTAATCCTGATACAAAAAACTCTATTGTCTGGCATTTATGGCATATCACTAGGATTGAGGATATATCAATGAATATTCTAGTAGCTAATGACCAACAAGTATTAAATGCTAGAAATTGGCTTGAAAAAATGAATATTGATTACACCCATTCAGGGAATGATATGAGCCAAAAGGACATTGCAAAATTAAGTTCAAATATTAACCTTCATTCATTATTAGCATATAGAGCATCTGTAGGAAAGCAAACACAAAGAGTTATATCCTCCTTAGAACCTGGACAATTTAAGATGCAAGTTGACCCAGCTAGAGTTAACAGATTATTTGATGAAAACGCAGTAATGCAAAATTCTAAGTGGTTAGCTGACTACTGGAGCAAAAAAGACATTGCAGGTTTAATATTGATGCCCGCAACAAGACATATTTTTTTTCATTTAAATAAATGCATCCGCATTAAGGATAAACTTAATAGAAAAAAAGGATAATTAACATCTAGATTACATTGCTGATATATTAGTTTAGCATCACAGGACATAGGCATTCAAGAACCTTGTAATTTCGCTCGCTAGGATGATATGGGGGCTGCCAATTCTAAAGCATACTGTTTATTTTCTTCTAATATATCAACAACAGTAACTTCTGCACCTACTATTTTGATAAAGGAACTGTTTTCTGCCATTAGAGCCACAAAGATGGGCAATTACTTTGCGGAGAAGTTTTCAAAATACTGTATATTTTTTTAGTTGTGATTTAGGATTTTCTTATATTTACTTAGCTTTGCTTCTAGATGTCCAATATGTCCGACACTCCCAAGCTTTTTTATTTTGAGTGGTTTAATCATTCATCATCTATACCTCCCTCATAAAAAGAATTTTGGTTCTTTCTTTGGACCCGGTTACACTCTTCTGCTGAATACCTCTCTAAGTCTCTGCCACCTTTCTTGTCTTAACATATTCAACAAAGATGACCTTTATCATAGTCAGACTACCTCCTCCAGTAAATAAACTAGGAGGTTAGAACCTTTAATTAATATTGTAGATATAAAAAAAGATGCTCCCACAGTATTCTAATCTGCGTTAGCATCCCTTATTTGTCCAAAACCCTTTCATATCAAGGGTTAAAGTGTTATGTAATGGCGTCCCAGGAGAGATTCGAACTCCCGACCGACGGCTTAGAAGGCCGTTGCTCTATCCTGCTGAGCTACTGGGACATAAAAGCGGGTGATGGGAATCGAACCCACGACATCAGCTTGGAAGGCTGAGGTTTTACCACTAAACTACACCCGCATACGGACTACATTTTTCCTCTTTTGTTTTTCATGTCTCTTCCTCTTCCAGTATCGCTTTGATGTATACTGCGTCGAGACAACTCGCTAGCTTTTCATTGATGTCTTGCTCGTGGCTGAGGTTTTACCACTAACCTACACCCGCACAGTTTTTCAGCGACATCTATAAATATACAGCCCTATAATCAAAAAGTCAACCTTTTTTTCAATTTTTTTATTCGTAAGGAACTACGTAAAGTTTCGTTTTACGTAGCTCCTTCTCTTACTCTTTAATCATAAACCTTTGTTAACTCTTCAACAATTTCTCCGTCTGTTTGTTGATGAAACGTCACAGTCGTTACATCATTTATGCGTTCACAAATGGCATAAGTTTTTGTTCTTCCGCCAAGAGGAAGTTTAATACTTCCCGGGTTAATATAAATCACTCCATTTTGTTCAAAGGATGTTGCAATATGTGTGTGGCCAAAACAAGCAATTGCTGCTCCCATTTCTTCAGCACGATAAGAAAGTCGATCTGTTGTCAATTTCACATTATATAAATGCCCATGAGTAATATAAAAACGAACACCTTTCACGTCTTCTTTGATCTCATTGGGAAAATCAACTCCAAAATCACAATTCCCTTTAACTACATTTGCATCTTTTAACACTGGATGATCTTGGTCTAACTCTGAATCACCACAATGGTATACCACATCAACCTCGTCGCGATGACGGTCAATGATTTCCTTTACTTCATTCGTCCAGCCGTGGCTATCACTTAAAATTAATGCCTTCATTTTTACACCTACTCTTCATTCCATTCATGTTCATGAGCAAATAATTGTTCAATGGCCTTTGCTCGATGACTTCTACTATTTTTCTCTTGAGGACTTAACTCAGCCATCGTTCGTTGTAAATCCGGCAAGAAAAATATCGGATCATAACCAAAACCATTCATTCCTGACTTTTCTCTTATGATATACCTTCACAGTCGCCCTCATAAATCAATGTAGCTTTGTTCGGTCTAGCCACAGCAATTGCACAAAAAAAACGTGCTGTCCGATCGCCATTAGGAACGTGCTCTAATTCTTGAAGAACTTTACGAATGTTCGCTTCATCATCTTTCGCTAATCCTGCATACCTTGCAGAGTAAATCCCTGGTCGACCGTCTAGAGCATCAATGATCAAACCTGAGTCATCCGCGATTACAAGTTTATTTAGCTTTTGACTTAAAGCCTCTGCTTTTATTGCTGCATTTTCAGCAAAGGTTTGACCGTCCTCTTTAATATCAGGAATGTCTGGATAATCCTTTAGCGAACGTACAATCCACTCATTTGATGGAAATAGTTCGCGAAATTCACGTACTTTCCCTTCATTTGTCGTAGCAATGATTACTTCTTTTTTCATCTGTTTCTCCTTTATTTAAAACGTTCTGCCACGTGTCCTAACGCTTCTTTTTGTGCAATTAATAACCTATCTATACCTAACTCTGCTAATTCTAGCATCTTATGTAATTGTTCTTTTGAATACGTTGCTTCTTCACCCGTTCCTTGTAATTCAACAAATTGATGTGAGCCAGTCATAACGACATTCATATCAACTTGTGCAGTGGAATCCTCAACATAGTTAAGATCTAGAATTACCCCATTCTTTTCCTCAATTCCAACCGAAATCGCAGCTAAATAATCTGTAATCGGCCATTCTTTCACCTTTTTCGTAGATATCGCTTTCTCCATTGCTAATGCAAGAGCAACAAATGCACCTGTAATAGAGGCCGTTCTTGTTCCACCATCTGCTTGAATGACATCACAATCAATCCATACCGTACGTTCACCTAATTTGTTGAGATCAATAATTGATCGAAGAGCTCTTCCAATGAGACGTTGAATTTCCATCGTACGCCCCGTCACCTTCCCTTTCGAAGACTCACGAATCGTTCGCTGCTCTGTTGCTCTTGGTAGCATAGCATATTCAGCTGTTACCCATCCTTTCCCTTGCCCACGTAAGAATGGTGGAACACGCTCCTCAATACTCGCGGCACAGATCACCTTTGTGTCTCCCATTGATATAAGCACTGACCCTTCAGGATGTTTTATGTAATTCGTATCAATGACAATCTTTCGTAATTCATTTGCTTGCCTACCATCGTTTCTCACAAGCGAACCTCCTATGTACTCAAACTTTCCCAACTGCTATTAAAGTAACAGCAAGAAGGTGATTCAAGCGGAATCACCCTAATTCACCTTTATCTTTTTATTATAAAGAAGTTTCTATACCTCGTCCAACAAATCACTTATTAATATGCTCCAAAATTATATTGTTCTGGTCTAGATACATGCTCGATCGATTGACCAGATTCATTTAAAACATTTCCTTCCCCTTCAACCTCTATCGCTACTTGTTCAACGCCTTCCTGTTCCGTTAACGTTAAAGCAAGCATATCTAAGACATCAGAAGAAATGGCTGTAGATTGTAGTTGACTTAAAATGTTTTCATTAAAATTCAAAGTCACAACACCATTTTGATAGTGAGGTTCTTCTAACAATTCTACTCCTTGACGTAAATCAGTTAATAGCGGAGATTCAAGCGCTGGACCTTTTATTAGTTCATTTACGGCTGTCTCAAGCAGTTCTCCTTCCATTTTCACTCGTCTAGTAACTGGTACATAATAAGTGTTGTCCCCATTTTGTGCAAGGAAGTAAAGGGTCACCCCTTTACTATTTACCATATCTGCTAATCCACCCGTCTCAATGTTAATTCCATCTGCACGACTAACACCTTCACCTATTGGGGTTCCACTGATCGGCATCGTTTCTTGTAGATGGCCATTTACTTTTATCTGTACTTTCTCAACATTTTCAAATTCGGTTAAAGTCCATGTAATTGCTTGAAGAATTTGCTGTTCTAATTCTGGATTATATTCATTAAATTCATTTGAAAAGTCTGCAATAGCGATACCCTCTTCTAAATGAACATCTACCTCTGTACCAGCAGGTATAACTGCACTAAAACCACTCGGTAATAGATTCGTAACAGGTCCACCATCAACTAAATATTCAAGAGATTGTCTTAGCACACTTTCTGTTTTCGGTAAATTTAATGTTTGCGGAACGACCATCCCGTTTTCATCAATTAGATAGAGCTTTCTAGTGACCTGATCTAAGTCATCTGTTTCATTTTCATCAATTTGCTCATTATCTCCTTCTGGTTCTTCATAATCTGATGGATCGGGTGTTTCTTCTTCATGATTACTATAATCAGTAGGTGGTATATCCATTTCATTAACGCCATTATTTGCTCCGAATGAGCATGCCGCCATTAATAATATAAATAAAACACTATATAATCCCTTCATTAACCTACTTCGCATTGTTTTCCCTCCTAAGATAGTTTGTACTACATGTATACGAGCTATCTCATACTTTAGACCAAAAATATAAGAAAAAACTTATAAACGTTTTGGTCTCAGTACTTGTAACAAGGGGAGGGCTTTTAAAAATCACCTTTATCGTTATCGTCAGGAAGAGGATGGATTATTTGTTCTGGACAGATTTTATGAGTGGATTTACAGTGAAAGGCACAGTTCTCCTTTCGTAAAAAGTAGAATCCTATTGTTATAGGTCCTGCAAGCCTTTCATTGTGGAACGTACCCAATTAAGCTCCGCTTGATAGGTGGAAATTCCATTTTTTAAAATAGACTCCCACAAAAATTTTTCTTTTGCTGTTCTACTTCTTTTCCATGTTTTTTTGAAGTACTTCACTTTCATATAGAGCCAATCTCTCTTCAAGCTGCTTACCATATTGATTGAGTTGACTAAGAATCTGTTCCGTTGGTAATCGATCTGACCATGAAAGCTGGACTAAGAGTTTATGTCTAATAGGGGGAATTTCAGTAGGCTCCATTACCCAATCATACAATGCCTTTTTGCCTTTTTCGGTTGCATGAAAGATTTTTTTGTTAGGGAGGTCTTTCTGATAGACAAATTCTTCCTTTACCCATTCGTCTTTTTTCATTTCATCAAGCGTTCGGTATATTTGACTATGCGTTGCACTCCAGTAGAAATTTACACTTGCCTCAAACATTTTTTTCAAATCATAACCTGACATTGGCTCCATATCAATAAAGCCTAGCATCGCGAACTTTAAAGACATTCGCTCACCACCTCAAACTTCTTTTTGTGACGTTTGTTTGACTATCATTATACACACAAACCATTATTTTAAATCATATATTTCTCGGTAAAGAGTTTCTTCAAGCCTTCCTGCTCTTCTATACAATGCTTCCTCCATGGGGAAAGACCTCCTGACCATGAGGATAATAACTTCTCGAATGCACTATAAAACTGGATACCGATCGTTAACCGAATATTCGTATCTTCCGAATCTATGCTTTCAAAATCAAAAAAACAATGAGTATTACTTTTACTATCAATCTCTTTCCAGGGCAGTTTAATTTTTATATGAGACGGTGTTGAATTGTAACGAATTCTTTCATTTTCAATAACTTCTGAGACAACATATTTATGTAGAGCGGTTTGATTACTCACAGACTCCAAACAATCTAAAATAGAACCAACTTCTAATTGATTTCCCTCCCTTAAAGTAAGGTATTCATGATCCTTTGATATCTTTTGATAATACTTCGATAAACGATTACTGACGAAAAAGTCAAATACTTGATCAACACTCACTGGAACACGAATAATATGCTGAATAAACACTGTATTTTTCAATTCAGGTAATGGCCTCACGATTTACCAACTCCTCAAGTTTTATAGTCCACTTGTATACTATGTGATATTGTATTATCAAGTATTTGATTTATAGCAACAACGCAAATTAAAAAAGCCGCTGCATGAAAAGGATAAAACCATCCTTCATGCAGCGGCATGCCTTCAAATCCTATTTAGAGCCCAGTGAAACTGTCTCAACGCGTTCAATACTAACCTCAAGCCATTGATCTGCTAATACTTTGAAACGCTCAGCATTACCAGTTGTCAAAAAATGATGAACTGGAATACGTTCAGCAGTATAAAGCAAATTCTTGTGATATAGTAAGCTACTTACTTCACGAGCTGCTTCAGCACCCGATGAGATAATGTTGACATGCTCACCAATCGATTGACGGATCACATCTAGTAATAAAGGATAATGAGTACAACCTAGAATTAACGTATCAAACTCGCGACCTTTTAATTCTTTTAATGTCTCATCAACCGTTCGTTGTGCCTCTTCGCCAGTAAATATCCCTCTTTCCACTAAAGGGACAAAGCCCGGACAAGCTAGGCTATCGATCGTAATCGTACTTTTTATAGAATGAAGTGCTAGTTCGTAAGCTTTGCTTTTGATTGTTCCTTCTGTTCCTAGTACAGCTACGTGGTCATTTTTCGTTACCTTTAATGCACTTAACGCTCCAGGATGAACAACACCAATTACAGGAATTGACAGCTTTTGCTTCACTTCCTCTAGTACAACGGCTGCAGCTGTATTACAGGCAATTACTAGCATTTTCATCTTTTCTGCCTCAAGTCGCTGAATCATTTCCCAAGTAAACGATCGCACTTCATCGGGTGTTCTAGGTCCATATGGACATCTAGCAGAATCACCTAAATAGACAATCTCTTCCTTAGGCAACTGTCTCATGATCTCTTTTGCTACTGTTAATCCGCCTAAACCAGAATCTATAACACCAATTGGTCTTTCCAACAATCTTCCCTCAATTTCTGCTTTATCGTAATAGTTTCATTTTTCATGTAATACAAATAAGCTTTTCTCTAAATAATCAACTTCATCCTGTGTAAATTGTGATAATACTGATTCTAAATAATCCTGTCTCTTATTAATGACCTCTTTAATTATCACACGACCTCGGTCTAATAATTGTATCCGAACCACCCGTCGGTCCTGTGTATCCTTCACTCGTTGAACGAGCTCGTTCTTTTCCATTCGGTCTATTAGATCGGTTGTCGTACTACAGGCTAAATACATTTTTTGCGATAATTCACCAATCGTCATATCGCCATATTCATTTAACCATTGCAAAGCAATAAACTGTGGCGGGGTAATAGGAAATTGCGTTAAGATTTCACGACCCTTTTGTTTAACGATATCTCCAATTCTTCTTAATGAGCGTTCAATATCCTCAATTTGACGATCGTCCACCTTACGCACCACCTCAATTTTATCCTTAAATTAACCCACCTTACATTTTCTCTTTTTTAGAACGATTTTCAATCGTCTTTTTTTGACAATTATTTGAACTGTTAATTCTTCAAGTATTAAAAAGAGACAAAAGCTGTACACTTCTGCCTCTTTGATAAACGTTTATTCAACCGAATGTAATAATTCTTTTACTTTTCGTTCAACCTCTTCTGCAGTATCCATATAAAGCATATCATTAGCAAAAGACTGTAACTCTTCCTGTGATAGTGATAACAACTGACTTCTAGCTGGTAAAATTGATGTCGCACTCATGCTAAATTCGTCTAACCCTAATCCTAATAATAATGGGATCGCTACTTCATCACCAGCCATTTCACCGCACATGCCAGCCCACTTCCCTTGCTTATGCGCTGCGTCAATCACCATCTTAACAAGTCGCAGTATAGCTGGGTGATATGGTTGATATAAGTAGGAAACACGTTCGTTCATACGATCTGCAGCCATTGTATATTGGATTAAATCATTCGTTCCAATACTAAAGAAATCAACTTCCTTTGCAAATAGGTCAGCCGCTACTGCTGTTGACGGGATTTCTACCATCATTCCTACTTCAATATCGTCTGACACTTGTACCTGTTCTGCAAGAAGCTTGTCTCTTTCTTCAGCTAGCATCGCTTTAGCTGCCCGTAATTCTTCAAGTGTAGCAATCATCGGAAACATGATTTTCAAATTACCAAAAGAACTCGCTCGTAATAATGCACGTAGTTGAGTACGGAATATATCCTTTTCTTCTAAACAAAGTCGAATCGCACGAAAGCCAAGGAATGGATTCATTTCCTTAGGAAGATTTAAATAAGAAAGTTCTTTATCGCCACCAATATCAAGCGTACGAATGACTACTGGCTTTCCTTCCATCTTTTCAACCACTTCTTTATACGCTTCAAATTGCTCTTCTTCCGTTGGAAGCTCAGTACGATCCATGTATAGAAATTCAGTTCGATATAAACCGACACCTTCGCCGCCATTTCTAATTACGCCTTCAACGTCTTTCGGAGTCCCGATATTAGCAGCAAGCTCAACATGTTTGCCATCTTTTGTTGTCGTTTGTTCATTGACTAATTTAGCCCATTGTTCCTTCTGCTTTAGAAAATCTTCACGTTTCTTTTCGTATTCGCGAAGCTCTTCATCTGTTGGATTAATAACAATGTTCCCATCAATACCATCAACAATGACAACATCACCCTGCTGTGCTTTTTTAGTAATCAATTTTGATCCTACAACAGCTGGAATTTCTAATGACCGAGACATTATTGCTGAATGTGATGTACGCCCGCCTATATCGGTTGCAAACCCTTTTACAAACTCCGGATTAAGCTGTGCGGTATCTGACGGTGTTAAGTCTTCAGCTATAATAATCGTTTCTTCTGAAATCGTAGCGAGTGACTTGACTTGAACATTTAACAAAATTCCTAAGACGCGCTTTGATACATCTCGGATATCAGCAGCACGTTCCTTCATATATTCATTATCCATACCTTCAAACATTGTAACAAACATCGAAGATACTTCATTCATCGCGTATTCAGCATTTTGCTGTTCTGTATTAATTTTATCTTTAACAGCATCAACGAGCTCTGGATCACTTAACACAAGAATATGAGCAGCAAAGATTTCTGCTTTATCTGCTCCTAAGTCTTTTTCTGTTTTATCCTTAATTTCACTTAACTCCGATATTGCCTGCTTTAGTGCAGCATCGAAACGTTTTACTTCCTCATCTGCATTCTCGACTTTACGTAGCTCGACAGATAAATCCGGTTCTTGGTGTATAAAAGCCTTAGCAATCGCAACACCGGGAGATGCTGCGATGCCAGTAAGTTTTAAATGCATTTGTTATTCTCCTAACCCTTCCTTAATCACTTCTTCGATAGCTTGTAGTGCTTCTGCTTCGTCAGAACCTTCTGCTTTAATTGTCACTTCTGCACCTTGACCTACTCCTAAAGACATTACGCCCATAATTGACTTTAAGTTAACAGATTTCCCTTTATATTCTAAAGTGAGATCAGAAGAAAATTGACCTGCTTTATTTACTAGTTGTGTTGCTGGACGTGCATGAATTCCTGTTTCAGCTGTAATTTTAAATGTTTTTTCTGCCATCATTAATCAACCTCTCTTTTTATAATTTCATTATCCTTAACAGTATGTGCAATTTTTAGATTCTCTCTCATAACTAAATGCTCTTTAGCTACACGTTTATGCCTAAAAAACAGGCACAAGTAAGAATATGATGCATAAAGAGGGATACACTTATCCCGTTATAGCTCATACACTGTCTTACTTATGCCTGATCTTGTCAGTAACACGTAAATAGAGTGTAACCTTCTATGTAGTTTAACAACCTTTGTTTCATTGCACACAGTTTAAAGTGAATCTTAAAAGTAGTATAGCATAATAAAAAAAATAAATTTCAACTATTTCAATTAAAAACACGTTAATTTAAATTCTATCTACACATAAGTGCACACGTCAATTTATAAATGACATATACTATTGAGACTAAAACCTTCATAATACGCGGGGATTGACCCTAAGCTCTCAGCCCGAGCAAGAAGGAGTGAACTCATTGAAAGGAGCAGAATTCGGACCTAAACCCTTGCTTACAAAAAGAGAACGCGAAGTATTTGAATTACTAGTTCAAGATAAGACTACAAGGGAAATTGCTCAGCAACTCTTTATAAGTGAGAAAACTGTAAGAAACCACATATCGAATACGATGCAAAAGCTTGGAGTCAAGGGGCGCTCTCAAGCTGTTATTGAACTCATTCGACTAGGGGAGCTTGAAATATAACCACAATTTACCTTTCTCATGTTTTAGTCACAGATACTCTCTCATAACGGGGGAGTATCTGTTTTTTCTTTAGAGTCAAAGCTCCTCAGGTAACGGTTATTAACATAACTGAGTACATAATAAAAATAATTTTAAAAAATCCGAACTAATTCAAATTCAGCTTAAGAATTTTGAATCAACGTTCGGATTTTTCTTTTCTTGTCTCTTTGTTACTTATTATGCACCGAAGAAGTTCTTAAATGATTGCAAGGTTGTTGAACGGTTTAACGATGCAATCGACGTAGTTAGTGGAATTCCTTTCGGACATGATTGAACACAGTTTTGCGAGTTACCACAGCTAGCTAATCCACCTTCACTCATTAATGCTTCTAGACGCTCTTCCTTATTCATCTCACCTGTTGGGTGTGCATTAAATAAGCGTACTTGCGACAATGGAGCAGGTCCGATGAAGTTCGATTTACTATTAACATTTGGACATGCTTCTAAACAAACACCACAAGTCATACATTTCGATAATTCGTACGCCCATTGTCGCTTCGACTCGGCCATTCTTGGGCCAGGTCCAAGGTCATACGTTCCATCAATCGGAATCCATGCTTTTACTTTTTTCAATGAATCAAACATTCTACTACGATCTATTACTAAATCGCGTACAACAGGGAAAGTTTTCATTGGCTCTAAATGAATCGGTTGCGTTAATTGGTCGACAAGTGCGGTACAGGATTGACGAGGCTTCCCGTTAATAACCATCGAACAAGCACCACAAACTTCTTCTAAACAGTTCATATCCCAGGCGATTGGTGTCGTCTTCTCCCCCTTAATATTAACTGGGTTGCGACGAAACTCCATCAATGCCGAAATAACATTCATGTTAGGGCGATAAGGTACTTCAAATTCCTCTATATAAGGAGTACTGTTTTGGTCATCTTGTCTCGTTACTTTAAAATGGATTTTCTTTTCACTCATGATTTAACAGCTCCTTGCTTCTTTTGAGAATAGTCACGCTTACGTGGCTTAATTAATGATGTATCAACATCCTCATACGAAAATTCAGGACTCTTAGTAGTAGGATTATACTTCGCCTTCGTCGTCTTCAAGAATTCTTCATCATTACGCTCAGGGAAGTCCGGCTTATAATGTGCCCCCGGCTCTCATTACGATGATAAGCTCCCAATGTAATAACACGAGCAAGGTTCAGCATTCCTTTTAACTGTCGTGTAAAGGAAGCTCCTTGGTTACTCCATCTAGCTGTATCATTGATATTAATATTTTGATAACGCTCAAGTAACTCTTGAATCTTCTCATCTGTTTGTAGAAGTTTATCATTGTAACGAACAACTGTTACATTATCAGTCATCCATTCACCTAATTCTTTATGAAGCATGTACGCATTTTCTGTACCATCCATACTCATAATATCATCAAAACCTTGCTGTTCCTTCTTCACCTCATCTTCAAATAATGAAGACGGCATTGCATCAGCTGACTTTTCTAATCCATTAAGATAGTCAACTGCTTTCGGTCCAGCAACCATTCCACCATAGATAGCAGATAGTAAAGAATTGGCCCCTAAACGGTTTGCACCATGCTGAGAATAATCGCATTCTCCTGCTGCAAACAAGCCTTGTATATTTGTCATTTGATCATAGTCAATCCACATTCCACCCATTGAATAGTGAACCGCAGGGAAAATTTTCATTGGTACCTTACGTGGGTCATCGCCCATGAACTTTTCATAGATTTCAATAATTCCACCAAGTTTAATATCCAACTCTTTCGGGTCTTTATGTGAAAGGTCAAGGTAAACCATATTCTCACCATTAATACCCAGCTTCTGATTTACACAAACATCAAAAATTTCACGAGTCGCAATATCACGAGGTACTAAGTTCCCATAAGCAGGATATTTCTCCTCTAGGAAATACCATGGTTTTCCGTCTTTATATGTCCATACACGGCCACCTTCACCACGGGCAGACTCACTCATTAAACGTAGTTTATCGTCACCAGGAATCGCAGTTGGGTGAATTTGAATAAATTCTCCATTCGCATAGTATACGCCTTGTTCATATAGCTTTGCCGCTGCATAACCAGTGTTAATAACCGAGTTTGTCGATTTCCCAAAGATAATACCAGGACACCTGTTGCCATAATGACCGCATCACCAGCAAAACTGCGAATTTCAGAAGTACGTAAATCCTGTGCCGTAATCCCACGACAGATTTGATCATCATCAACGACAGCTGATAAGAATTCCCAGCCCTCATATTTTGTTACAAGACCACTTACTTCGTGTCTTCTAACTTGTTCATCCAATGCATATAAAAGCTGTTGACCAGTTGTCGCCCCTGCAAAAGCGGTACGGTGATGCTGAGTACCACCAAAACGTCTAAAATCTAGTAACCCCTCTGGTGTACGGTTAAACATAACACCCATTCGGTCCATTAAATGAATAATCCCTGGAGCTGCTTCTGTCATCGCCTTTACTGGTGGCTGATTCGCTAAAAAGTCTCCTCCATAAACCGTATCATCAAAATGTTCCCATGGTGAATCCCCTTCACCTTTTGTATTAACTGCTCCATTAATTCCACCCTGTGCACAGACCGAGTGTGAACGTTTCACTGGTACAAGCGAGAAAAGATCGACTGGTACTCCCTTTTCCGCTGCTTTAATTGTAGCCATTAATCCAGCTAATCCACCACCAACAACGATGATTCTCCCTTTACTCATGATTGACCCACTCCTTATTTCTTATATGTTTGCTAAATCCGGATTAACGAACGCCAGAATAGCACGAATTCCAATAAACGTTAATGCAAAGAAAATTGCCATTGTCACATATGTTGCTATTCTTTGTGAGCGTGGAGTGACTGTTATTCCCCACGAAACTGCGAAAGACCATAATCCGTTTGCAAAATGGAAAGTCGCAGCAAGAACTCCAACTATATAGAAAGCAATCATAAACGGATTGCTAAAAATATTAGCCATCATGTCAAAATTAACTTCAGTTCCTAGAGCAGCTTGAACTCTTGTTTCCCACACATGCCATGTAATCCAAATAAGTAAGAAAACACCCGTCCATCTTTGAATACGGAACATCCAGTTTCGGAAAAAGCCATAACGTGCCGTATTATTTCTTGCTTGAAAGGCAATAAATACACCATAAATAGCGTGATAAAGCAATGGAACAAAAATAATGGAAATCTCTAAAAATAGCGAAATGGTAAACTTTCCATAAAGTGTGCAGCTTGGTTAAATGCACTAGCACCACGTGTAGCAAAATGATTAATAATAAGGTGCTGAATTAAAAAAATACCTACAGGAATAACTCCAAGCAACGAATGAAGCTTACGATTAAAATACTCTCGATTACCTGACATACTAAATTCCCCCCAAAAAAGTTCCTATCCATGTCTTATTATGTTGTGTTTTCTCTGATTACTCTATTAAAAAACTATGACATTATGAATCTAATCCGAGAAAACTGACAGGTTAATTGTACTCTTATCCCCGCTATTGGTCAAGAAAACGGATACAACTTTTCATTCATGCTGAGATTAAATATACCTTATAAAACTAAGCTATCCTCATGCAAAATTCTCTATATTAATGCGAAGTAATGTACAAATGGGGAAGAAGCAGTTAGACGAAGTGAGTAACGTGGAAAGAGTGGGAAATGGAGAAAGCCACTACTTACTTCGAAGGAGGACGCCAGTATCACCTACAGTAACTAGACAAAATAACGTAAAAACGCCTTTGAGAATCAACTTCTCAAAGGCGTTTTGTCTACAGTCTGTGCACTGAAAAGTCATTTTCAGTAAAACATGTTTACCCGATAATAATTCGCTCTGTTGGATACTTAAAATAGCTTTTTTGTTCTTTTCGTCTAATTGAAAATAAGAATGCAAGTAAACCTACTCGTCCTATAAACATCAGCATCATTAAGATACCTTGACTAGCTAACGATAAATCAGCAGTAATTCCCATCGATAACCCACACGTTCCGAAAGCTGAGGCCGTTTCAAAAATAATCGCCATTAATGACAAGCGTTCTGTTCCTTCAAACGCAACGATTAACGTAACGGCAGCAAATAGCATGACGAGAAAAACAGATAGGACAATAAATGCCTTTTGCTTATCTTCTGAATGAATTTGGCGCCCAAACACTTTCACATCTTCTTTCCCTTGGGCGAAGCTTCGAATCGTGAGAAACATAACTGCTATCGTTGTCGTACGTATTCCTCCACCTACACTTGAAGGACTTGCACCAATTATCATTAAAAACGAGATAAACAACAGCGTTGCCATATGTAATTCAGACACATCCATTGTTGCTAAACCACCGCTTCTTGCTGTTGCGGAATTAAACACTGCATTAAATAACTGTTCATGCCAATGTAAACCGACGTAATAATGACCACTTTCTAATGCCCATATTCCAACTACTCCAATGACAAATACGGCCAAAAAGGTTATCGTTGTTATTTTCGTAAATAAACTAAATTTAAAGTTTGGGTTTTTATTCGATAAAAACTCACGTAATTCTAATAAAACAGGAAAGCCAATTGCCCCAGCGAAAATAAGCAAAATAACAACAAGCTGAACATAATAGTCATCTGCAAACGGAATAAGCGATTCTCCCGTTACGTCAAATCCGGCATTTGTAAATGCACTTAAACTTGCAAATGCCCCTTGATAATAAGCTTGTGCGGGAGTATCAAAATAACGTAAAAAATAAGTACCTAGTATAAGTGCTCCAACTAACTCAATCAGAATTGCGACAATTAAAATTCCTCTCATTAAATTAACTAGTCCCGAAAAGTGATTTTGGTTTTGGTCCACCATAATTAACATTCTTTGCGAAAAATTAATTTTACGACCAAAAAGCATCCATACAAATGTACCCATTGTCATAATACCAATACCACCAAGCTGAATTGCTAAAGCTAAAAAAACAATTCCGATATAATTAAACGTTTCTGATACATTAATGACAGTTAACCCAGTAACACTAACAGCACTTACAGACGTAAACAGAGCTTCTGAATAAGATAGCTCTACACCTGGTAAATGTGAAATTGGTAAATACAACAGAACACTAAATAATATCATTGCTGCAACATATGATATAAGTATAACGCGAAAGGGTGTTAAGAATAGATTTCTGCCAGACTTCATTTTTTTACCTCCATCTACAATACGCGATTAAGTATACCATTTTGAAAAAAAGCATGCTAGAAGTGCTAGAGAAATATTACATTACAGCATATAATAAAAAAGGAGAGAGGTGCTTACATAGATGGATGAAATGAATCAATTTGGATATAACTTAATTCGGAACGATGTATTAAAAGACGTATTAGGGAAAGAGCATGATCAGATTTTATATTGGATAGGAAAATCGTTAGCACGTAAATATCCAATAGCAACAATGGAAGAGCTACCAGAATTCTTCTTAAAAGCCAATTGGGGGAATCTTACGTTAGAAAAGGAAAAAAGAAACCTATATATATACCTTTTAAGCGGAGATTGGATGGGTAAAACCGATACACGCTGTTATCAGCTTGAGGCAGGGTTTTTAGCACAACAATTTGAGATGTGGGAAAACCGCGGCGTGGGAGTTACTCCTTCTGTCCAACGGTCTTCAGTTAAATTCGAAATTGAAATGGACCGATTATAATACGCTTACTTTTAATCGCTAATTACGTTCATTTATCAATAAAAAAGAACAACTAACGCTTTGTAACCTTAGTTGTTCTTTAATGTTTCAACGATCTCGTTTGCTACAGAAGCAGGAATTGATAACGCCATGAAATCATCAACCGTAGCTTCTTTCATTTTCTTTACGGAACCAAAGTGTTTTAAAAGCACTTTCTTTCTCTTCTCACCGACACCAGGAATGTCGTCTAGTATTGATTGAAAAAGTGATTTAGAACGAGTTTGTCTATGAAAGCTAATTGCAAAGCGATGAACTTCATCTTGAATACGTTGTAATAAATAAAATTCATGACTATCACGCTTTAATGGAATGACCACTGGTGGGTCTCCCATTAGTAATTGAGACGTTCGATGCTGATCATCTTTTGCTAAACCACACACTGGTATGGTTAATCCAAGTTCATCTACAATAACCTCTTGTGCTGCACTAATTTGACCTTTGCCACCATCAATGACAATTAAATCTGGTAAAGGGAGCTCCTCCTTCAATAATCGTACATATCTCCTTCTAACAACCTCTCTCATCGAGCCATAATCATCAGGACCTTTTACTGTCTTAATTTTGTATTTTCGATAATCTCTTCGACTAGGCTTACCGTCTAGAAAAGTAACCATCGCAGATACTGGGTCTACACCTTGAATATTAGAATTATCAAATGCTTCAATTCGATAAGGGGTAGCTATGTTTAAACGCTCGCCAAGTCGCTCAACTGCTTTAATTGTTCGTTCTTCATTAATTTCGATCAACGCAAATTTTTCGTTTAGGGCTACTGTTGCATTTTGGTTGGCTAATTGTAAGAGCTCCTTTTTCCTTCCTCTTTGAGGAGAATGCACAGGTATTTCTAATAGCTGCCCTAATAATTCTGAATCTACCTCAGACGGTACAATGACTTCAGCCGGCTTTAAGTGCTCTTTTTTTAAATAAAATTGGCCAATAAATGTCATTAAGTCATCTTGTTCCTCTTGATAATAAGGGAAAATTGAAACATCACGTTCAATAAGCCGACCTTGTCGAATGAAAAAAACTTGCACACACATCCAGCCTTTATCAAATGCAAAGCCAAAAACATCTCGATCTAGTCGATCTGAAATCGCCATTTTCTGTTTTTCCATGACTACTTCCATATGACTTAATGTATCGCGTAGTTCCTTCGCACGTTCGAAGTCTAATTCTTCAGAGGCTTTTAACATCCGCTCCTTTAATTGCTCCTTCACCTCTTCGTGTCCAGAGCGTAAAAACTTACTTATCGCTTGCACCATCTCCTGATTATTTTCAGTCGATATTTCATTGACACAAGGTGCTAAACATTGTCCTATATGATAGTATAAACAAACTTTATCCGGAAGAACTCGACATTTACGCAGTGGATAAATACGATCTAATAATTTCTTTGTTTCAGTCGCTGCCCCTGCATTTGGATAAGGACCAAAATATTTACCACCATCTTTTTTCACTTTTCTCGTAATGATTAATCGCGGATGCTCCTCATTCGTTACCTTCAAATAAGGATAAGATTTGTCATCTTTTAGCATGACATTATATTTCGGATCATGCTTTTTTATTAAATTCATTTCTAAGATAAGTGCTTCAATATTGGATGATGTAACGATATATTCAAAATCAGCAATTTCACTAACAAGTCGCTGAGTTTTACCATCATGCGTACCTGTAAAATAAGAGCGAACACGATTTTTTAACGATTTTGCCTTTCCTACATAAATAATCGTTCCTTGCCGATCTTTCATTAAGTAACAGCCGGGTTCCCCTGGTAATACAGCTAGTTTATCTTTTATCATTAATAAAACACCTCCCTTTTAAGAGTCGGATATGTTCCTTATAATTATATCCTCTTAGAAAAAGCGTCTAAAGAGGGATGCCTCTTTAGACGCCTTACACGTTTTTTTAGATTATGCGTGTTTGTTTAATAATTCGGCTAATGCATCTTTCGGCTGAAAGCCAACAACTTGGTCAACAACGTCACCATCTTTAAAAACAAGCAATGTCGGTATGCTCATGACATTATATTTTCCTGCTGTTTCTTGGTTGTCATCAACATTTAATTTAACGATTTTAGCTTTATCTCCCATTTCTGAATCAAGCTCTTCTAGTACGGGTGCAATCATTTTACAAGGTCCGCACCAAGGAGCCCAAAAGTCTACAAGAACGACTCCTTCACTTGTTTCAGAAGAAAATGTTTGATCAGTTACATTTACGATAGCCATTATATTGCCCTCCTCATCGTATTTCTTTACTTCATGACTAGTATAACATTACAGGTCACCGAGCGCGAATATGTTGCTCAATTTTATTCTACCCGAACTATGTATGAGAAAAACGTTTTCACGCTTTTCTCATAATAAAAACACATAAGCAATCCCTGCTAATATAAAGGCCGCACAGCAGACATACAATATTTTCATTAATGTTTCCATTAAGAGAGCTCTCCTTTATTATCTCGCAATGATACTTGCCCCAATTACATAAGATAAGCCGATTGATAATAGCATCGCAATTAATCCTACTGCTCGATTATCACGTTCTATTTCTTTGTCAACATGAAAGCTTGGGGTTAAAAATTCAAACACAAAATAACTAATTAATAATAAAACAAATCCAAATGCACCCCACCCTAGCATCGTGAACAAAGAATCGGAATGTTCGATGGAATGGCGGAAAATATTGACTACGCCAAATATTTTCCCTCCTGTTGCCATTGCAACAGCTAAATTACCCTTCTTTATTTCCTTCCAATTGCTATAACGTGTCACTAATTCAAATACACCTAAAAACAAAATAAGTGCCAAAACAGACACACTATAATAAGCGGCTGTTCGTACAAATTCATATTCAAATAAGGTGTCCATCTTTTACTCCTCGCTTATTTTAATTCAACTACTGTATTACCAAGTCCACCTTCATTCATCCCACCATCTCTTTCACTTTTAACGTGTGGATGTTTCTTTAATAATTGCTTAACTCCTTTTCGAAGGGCACCGCTTCCTTTACCGTGAATAATTGATACTTGATGGTAGCCAGCTAGCAATGCATCATCGATATATTTTTCTACCTTTCTCATTGCATCATCATAGCGTTCCCCACGTAAATCAAGCTCTGATTTCACATGATGGTCCCTTCCACGAACCATAGCCATCGGCTTCGTCTCAATTGGCTTAGGACGCTCAATCAATTGCAGATCATCAGCCTTCACTTTCATTTTCATAATCCCCATCTGCACCTGAAATTCATCATCAGATACTTTCTCAACTACAAAGCCTTTTTGGCCAAAGCTTACTACTTTCACTTCATCACCTGCATGAATCGTTTGCTTAGCCTTTTGAGCAGCCTTTTTCACTTTTTTTCTGTTTTTCCGTTAACTGTGGTGCAGCTAATTCAAGATGTTTCTTCGCATCGATAATTTGATGCTCTTTAACAGAATGCCCTTGCTTTTGCAGTTCTCTTAATTCCTCAATAATGATTTCTGCTTCTTCTTTAGCTTGCTGAACGGCTTTTTCAGCTTTTTCTTCCGCTTCTTTCAATAGTCGTTCTTTCTGTTTTTCAAACGACTTAAGCTCCTCTTTTAATTCCTTTCGAAGCTGTTCTGCTTCATGACGAATTACTTCTGCCTCATTCCATTCCGATTCAGCAGATTTTTGACTCGTTTCCAAAGAAGCAATCATTGATTCAATCTGATTTGTTTCACTATCAATTTGCTCTTTCGCTCGCTCGATAATCTGCTCATCTAAGCCTAATCGCTTTGAAATCGCAAAAGCATTACTTCTGCCTGGCACACCAATAAGTAAGCGATATGTTGGACGCAGCGTCTCTACATTAAATTCGACACTTGCATTCATAACACCTTCACGATTATAAGCATATCCTTTTAATTCACTGTAATGAGTCGTAGCAACGGTACAAGCTCCCCGCTTATAAACATCATCTAAAATAGCAATTGCAAGGGCCGCCCCTTCAGTTGGATCCGTTCCAGCACCTAGTTCATCGAATAAGACTAGGCTTTGAAAATCAACTTTACTTAATATATCAACAATATTCGTCATGTGTGATGAAAACGTACTTAAACTCTGTTCAATAGATTGCTCATCACCAATATCTGCGAATACTTTTTTAAATACCGCTAATTCCGATTCTTCTTCAACTGGAATGTGTAAGCCTGACTGAGCCATTAAGGTTAATAAACCAACAGTCTTGAGTGTAACAGTCTTTCCTCCCGTATTTGGACCAGTAATAATTAACGATCGAAATTGATCGCCTAATTCAACGTCAATTGGTACAACTTCATGATCAGATAGTAAAGGATGACGAGCTTTTTTTAAATTCATGAAACCACGATCATTTAATAGCGGTTCTGTTGCACGGATTTGTTTCGCGTAACGGGCCTTTGCAAAAATAAAATCAATTTTCCCTAGAATTGTTACATTTACAATTAATTCATCGGCAATTTCCGCTACTCGATTCGTTAATTCTATTAATATCCGTTCCACTTCACGCTCCTCTTTACCTTTTGCTTCACGTAACTGATTGTTTATCGTCACGACTGCTTGTGGTTCAATAAACAACGTGGCTCCAGAAGCCGATTGATCGTGAACAATCCCACCAAAAGCACTACGGTACTCCTGCTTAACGGGGATAACAAACCGTTCATTTCGTATTGTAATAATGGCGTCTGATAGCATTTTTTGCGTATTAGACGAACGAATGGTATTTTCTAATTTGGAACGAATCGCCGATTCATAGCTTTTAACTTGTTGGCGAATCGTTCGCAAAGCTGGACTAGCAGTATCAAGTACTTGTCCATGATCATCTATACATTGTTTTATTGCTTTTTCCGTATCGGTTAATGTGAATATCTGTTGCACATACTCATATAACTTTGGTAGAGAAATTTCTTCCTCATCAACCATTGTCATAATAAATTTCTTTAGACGCCGACTTCCATATATCGTACTTGCAACTTCATTTAATTCAGAAGCTGACAACATCCCACCAATTTTAGCCCGCTTTGCATGTGCTGTTACATCAAAGATCCCTCCAAGAGGAACTTGGCCTTTTAAGCGGAGAACCTTCACCCCCTCAGCTGTATCCTTTTGCCAGTTTTCCACTTCATCTAATTCAACCGATGGCGTTAACTGCTGTAATTGTTTTAAACCTAATGAAGAGGAAATATGTTCACGTATTTGCTCTTTCATTTTTTGATATTCTAAAACTCTTAAAACCCTTTCCATTTTTCATCTCCTTTCTACCCTTCTAAAAGCACTTACCAGCTTATTTCCTATCTCCTTATCCCATACCATTCTCAAACCGTTTTCTTATCTCGTAAAAAATCCATTAGCTCTTCTAATGTCCATGTATTCATAACCGACTTTGTTGGAAGCATGGCTTTGCGGGCAGTTCCTGTGCCATAACGCATATCATCTAGTCCTTCGACACGATGTGCATCGGTGTTTACGGCAATTGTTACCCCTGCTTCCTCAGCCTTTTTTAACCAGTCAGCGGATAAATCTAATCGGTATGGGCTAGCATTTAATTCAAGAGCAGTTCCTGTTTCTTTTGCCAATTGGATCAACTCCGATACATTGACGTCGTAACCTTTCCTTCTTCCTAATACTCTTCCTGTCGGGTGTGCTATAATGTCGACGTGTGGATTATACAATGCAGACTTTAAACGCTCCATGATCTTCTCTTCACTTTGTTGAAACGAAGAGTGAATCGAAGCAATAACCAAATCAATCTCTGCCAATAAATCATCTTCAAAATCAAGCGAACCATCAGGTAAAATATCCATTTCGATTCCTGTTAAAATCGTTATATCTTCGTATTGCTTATTAAGTTCTCTAATATAAGCATGCTGCTCTCTTAAGCGTTCTTCTGTCAAACCATTTGCTACTCTCAAAAATTTTGAATGATCGGTAATGGCAATATAGGTGTAGCCTTTATCCCTAGCTGCTTCTACCATTTCTTCTATCGAATTTGCCCCATCACTCCATGTTGAGTGCATATGAAGATCTCCACGAATTTCTTCATCTTTGAGATAAGGAAAGGTCCTTTTTCTGCAAGCTCTATCTCTCCTTGATCTTCCTTGCTTCTGGGGGAATATAAGATAATTGAAAATGGGAAAAGAATTCTGCTTCTGTCAAAAATGTCTTAACTTCACCTGTATCGACATTTTCAACACCATATTCACTTATTTTTTCACCACGTTTTTTAGCTAATTGACGTAATTTGACGTTATGATCTTTTGAACCCGTAAAATGATGAAGAGTGGTTGCAAACTCTTCCATCTTCACAAGACGAAAATCAACTGACACAGGATATGTACCTGTCACTTCAACTGAAACCTTCGTATCACCTTTAGCAATTACATTCGTAATAAAAGGGAAAGCAACGATTTCATCTCTTACTAAATTTGGCTCTTCTGTTGCAATAATAAAATCCAAATCCTTTACATCTTCTCGTAAACGTCTAAAGCTTCCCGCACGAGAATACGTTTGCACTTTATCCATCTTAGACAAACTCGTTTCAATTTGTTCAACAATAGAGATAACATACGGTAGAACTAACCGTTCTGGACGTGTTCCGATTTCTTTAACCGCTGCCATAATTTTTTCTTCTGTTTTTTTCCCGAACCCAGCTAATGTTTGGACTTTCTTTTCCAAACATGCCTGCTTTAATGATTCGATATCAGTCACACCAATTTCTCGGAATAGCTTCCCTATTTTTTTTCCTCCTAAACCAGGCAGGCTTAAAAGGGCGATTAACCCCGTAGGCAACTCTTGCTTCAATTCTTCAAGTAAGCTAGATTTGCCTGTTTCTTTCAACTCATTAATCACTTCAGCAGTTGCTTTACCTATACCATTAATAGAAATTGGATCATCAATTTCTGTTAGTGTCCGTTGCTCCGTTTCTAATGCTTGGGCAGCCTTACGATAAGCTGCTACTTTAAAAGAATTCTCTCCTTTTATTTCTAAATAAACTGCTATATGTTCAAGTGTACGAATGACATCTTTAATATTCAATTTAACCGTCCCCTTCCTTTTCCATCATACCGATAACAAAAGGGAAAATGCAACAATATAAGATTTGTGAAACACAAGCGATTCTCCCTCGTTTAACTTCTTAATATTTTATCCATCTCTTAAATAAAAAATCTGACTCCACTAAAGAGACAGATTTTCATACTTTATAGGACGTTCTCTTCCCACAACGTTCGAACCCACTCAGATAGAAATGGCGTATTGTGCATGATAAAATCAGCCACAATTGAACGCTGTAAATGTTCTTGGATGAAATCAATTGGTAACAATGCTCCTGCTAACAATACAACGAAAATAATTAAATATGCTTCTACAAAGCAAAGGATACCACCTAGCAGCTGATTGACTGTTCGCAAAAAAGGTAAATGAGCCAAAAAATCTAACATTGAGCCAACAATGTGAAGGATAATTTTCGTCCCAAAGAAAAGCATCGCAAAAGCTATACCTGAGTAATAGACACTCTCAGCTTCAAACGTTTGAAAGATCATACCTACTGGACTATCTGTTGAAAATTGCGGGTAAGGGATCCATAAACGAATAAACGCCGCAAACTCACTAAAATAAGAATAGGCTACATAAATCGCTACAAAATAACCAATAAGGTGTACAAGTTGTAATATAAACCCTCGTCTTTGCCCAATAAAAAAGCTAAAAACTAACGTTAAAATGATAATAAAACTAAGCATTCTACTCGTCTCCCGTCGTTCTCCGTTCTCCCTTTACTTTCTCTAATTCTTCTAATACTTTAAAATAATCATCAACTACATTTATCGCTGTCAAAACAGCTAAGCGTGTTGTATCTAGATAAGGGTTATGTTTTTTTATTTCACGCATTTTTTGATCAACTGCTCTTGCTACTTCTTTAACGTATGCCGGAGACTCTTGACCGACAACTGTATACGGTTGACCATATATTGAAATTGTAATCCGTTGTTTGTTGTCTTTCTGGTCAGTCACTAACATAGCCTCCCATCTGTGATTGTGAAAATTCCAACTTCTATCTTAACACGAAGTGACCTTGTTGGAAATCCTTTTCTAAACCATCCTACACATTCCTACCTTTTTTCATATAAACGCTATGTGTTTTTAAAGCAGTTGCGTGTGAGTGCGTTATGATTCGTTTTACGTTTTTCTAAAGATGGATTCTTTCTGAAGCACCTCCCTTAGTCAATGCTTTCAATTGTTTCGTGTTTCGTTTGCAAATTGATAAACAAAAAAGAAATGGTTAGTAAATGAGAAATTACGCCTTTTTCCTCCGCCGCCATAATTGCCAAAAAAACCGCTATGGATGACCTTACCCATAGCGGTTCAACGGAAAAACTCACCTTATGCCCGTAATGTTGCTCCTGTTTTTTCTTTTAACTCATCTAAAATGTGCTCATGGACTTTTGTTACTTCTTCATCAGTCAATGTTTGTTCTAAATCTAAGTAAGTCAATGAAAACGCAAGTGACTTTTTGCCTTCTTCCATATGCTCACCTTCATATAGATCAAAGAGCTTAACTGCTTTTAAAAGCCTACCACCTGCTTGTTTAATGACTGATTCAAGCTCTCCTGCAGAACGACTTTGATCAACCACTAATGCAATATCACGTACGATAGCTGGGAAGCGTGGAAGCTTTTCATAAACAATTTGCGATGCTTCATACGTTAACAACGCTTCTAGGTCTAATTGATACACATATGTTTCCTTTAAGTCAAGCTCCTTTTGCTTCATAGGGTGAACTTGACCAACGAAGCCGATTTCCTCGCCGTTTAACTTTACAACTGCGGTACGCCCTGGATGCATATCAGGCAGTTGTGCTTGTTCAAATGAAACAAACTCATCTAGTCCTAAACTTTGGAATAAGGCCTCTAATATCCCTTTAACAACAAAGAAATCGACTGGCTTTTGTTCCCCCTGCCATTCATGTTCTAGCCATACTCCTGTCAATGCACCTGCTAACATCTCTTGCTCACGAGGTTGCTTCGTTAATGTATCTTCTTCACTTAAGAAAATTGAACCAATTTCATATACATGAACGTTAGCATTTTTCCGATTCAAATTGTAGCTCAACACATCAAATAAATGAGGAATTAAGCTTGTTCTCATCGTACTACGATCCTCACTCATCGGCATTGATAGACGAACTTCCTGTGTATTTGCTGATAGCCCAGCGAATCCTTTTGCCTTTTCTGGACTTGTTAAAGAATAAGTAATTACTTGTGCCAAGCCGGATTGTTCAAGAGTACGACGAACGTGGCGACGTTTCTTTTGATAGTCCGATAATCCGCCTTGTGTCGTTGTTCCAACAGGTAAAGTTGTTGGAATGTGATCGTAACCATATAAGCGAGCCACTTCCTCAAAAAGATCCTCTTCAATCTGAATATCAGTTCGTCTCGTTGGAGCTGTCACATATACATTCATACCATCCTGTTTAGACGTAAAACCTAAACGTTCCATAAAACCAGTAACTGTGTCCATTGTTAATTCCATACCTAATCGTTCATTTAAACGGTCTAGGTTCAATTTAACTGTAGTAGGCTCAACTTGAAGCTTATTTACTTCAACAACTCCTGAGACGACAGTTCCTCCTGCCAACTCAGTAATCAAGCTAGCTGCTCGTTTCCCTGCATCAAGTACACGACTAGGGTCAACACCTTTTTCGTAGCGTGCACTTGCTTCACTGCGCAAGCCTAAATCACGGGAGCCTTTCCGAACCGTTACAGGATTAAAGTATGCTGCCTCTAATAAAATCGTTGTCGTCCCATCATGTACTTCAGAATTTGCTCCACCCATTACACCAGCAATTGCAACTGGCTCTTTTCCATTCGTAATCAAAAGGTGATCACTTGTTAACGTCCGTTCTTCATCATCTAGCGTTACGATTTTCTCGCCATCATGAGCTCGGCGAACAACTACCTCATTCGTCCCAAATCGTTCAAAGTCAAATGCATGCAATGGCTGACCGTATTCAAGGAGAACGTAGTTTGTGACATCGACAACATTACTAATTGGGCGAATTCCCGCAGCCATTAAGCGGTTTTGCAGCCATAATGGGGACGGACCAATCTTGACGTCTTTTATGATAATCGCTCCATAATAAGGATTATCCGTAATTGCATCAACCGTAACAGATACATAGTCCGAAGCTTGTTCATCGTTCGTCTTTAATTCGATAGTTGGTACCTTCACCTCTTTCTCGAATAAAGCTCCTACTTCATAAGCAACACCAAGCATATTTAAGCAATCTGAACGGTTTGGTGTTAAATCAAGCTCTAATATCTCATCATCTAAGTTAAGAGCGGCTAATGCGTCACTTCCTACTTCAACTTCATCTTGAAAGACGTAAATACCATTTTGATATTCCTTTTGAACAAGCTTGCTGTCAATTCCTAGTTCTTGTAAGGAACAAATCATTCCTTGAGATACTTCACCGCGAAGCTTTGCTTTTTTAATTTTGAAGTTTCCTGGCAAAACAGCTCCTACTTTAGCAACAGCGACATGTTGACCTGCCGCTACATTCGATGCCCCACAAACGATCTGGACCGGCTCTTGTTCACCGATATCGACTAAACATACATTTAGCTTGTCAGCATTCGGGTGTTGTGAACATTCCTTCACATACCCGACAACAACGTTTTTAAGACCTTCATTTAGCTTATGGACAAAATCAATTTCGATCCCGCCTCTAGTCATTTTTTCTGCAATATCACGTGCTGACACATCTGACACATCCACATAATCTTGCAACCATTTATATGAAACAAGCATCATTTTCCTCCTTACGCCCGCGTAAATTGTTTTAAGAATCTCACATCATTTGTATAGAAATGGCGAATATCATCAATATCATATTTTAGCATCGCTAAACGCTCTACTCCCATACCAAACGCAAATCCACTATATTTCGTTGAATCAAATCCACTCATTTCTAACACTCGAGGGTGAACCATTCCGGCACCTAATACTTCAATCCACCCCGAATATTTACAAATCCGGCAACCCTTTCCACCGCAAATTCCACACGATACATCAACTTCTACAGACGGTTCGGTAAAAGGGAAAAAGCTTGGTCTTAAACGAATAGAACGATCTTCGCCAAAGAATGACTTTGCAAACGATTCTAATACCCCTTTTAAGTCACTCATCCGTACCTTCTCATCAACATATAAACCTTCTATTTGCATAAATTGATGTGAATGTGTCGCATCGTCATCATCACGACGGAATACTTTCCCTGGACAGATAACCTTAACAGGACCTTTCCCTTCGTGTTTTTCCATCGTACGTGCTTGAACTGGTGACGTATGTGTACGAAGTAGTAGCTCATCAGTAAAATAAAAAAGAATCTTGCATATCTCTAGCTGGATGATCCTTCGGAAGGTTTAACGCTTCAAAGTTATAATAATCGACTTCAATCTCAGGACCTTCTGCAACAGAAAAACCTAATCCTGTGAAAATGTCTTCAAGCTCTTCTATAACATTCGTTAATGGATGTGATGTACCTACTTGTGGAGTTCTTCCAGGTAAAGTGACGTCAATCGACTCCTCCTCTAACTGCTTTTCAACTGCGGCTTTCTCAAGCTCAGCTTCCTTTGCCTCAACTTGTAATTTAATCGCATCACGCACTTCATTCGCAAGCTGACCGATGACTGGTCTTTCTTCAGCAGAAAGTTTTCCCATT
Source organism: Bacillus sp. JCM 19034 (assembly GCF_001310635.1). GTDB lineage: Bacteria > Bacillota > Bacilli > Bacillales > Bacillaceae_D > Halalkalibacter. Next base: position 329,319 of record NZ_BAXR01000002.1, on the reverse strand, counting down.
CCTCTAAGTACTTCTGTGATCGGACCCTTCTTCCCTAAATAGGAAACACGTACATCTTGTAATGACTTCATATCTGTAGCTATTTCAATTTTTTCTAATGCTTCGGTCTTTAACGCCTCTAAACGCTCTCGCATATTCCTTCCTCCCTATACTTCAATTCAAGTAATAAACAATAACAGTCGATTTAAACTCCACGCTCAATAAGAACGCAAAAAACCTCCATCCCAAAAGAAGGGACGAAGGTTTCGCGGTACCACCCTTATTGCTGTACAAATGAGTCAGCATCTTCATTGAACTAACGGTTCTAAACCGGAACACCTTTATAAGTCAACTTATAATCCGGTGCCTGCTCCAGAGTGAATTCAATCAAACCATTCCAAAAAAGTGCTTTCAGTCCAAGGCACTTTCTCCCTATTTGGTGGATTTTGACTTACTACTCTCTTTCGTCGCATTTAACACTATAATAAATCGTATATTTCTATATTATAGAGAATGTTCACCAACGATGCAACTGCTTATCGCCTGAAATGATATAAAAGAATCGCAGTGGCAATCGCAACATTTAATGATTCTGCTTTTCCATATATCGGCACATATATATTTTGATCAGTTTTATTAAGAAGTTCTTTATCGACACCATCGCCTTCATTACCTACAATAAGTGCAAATGATTCAAGCGGCTCAAAATTAATATAAGAGCTAGCCTTTTGCAAAGCCGTTCCAAATACCGCTACACCTGCTTCCTGAAATTGCGAAACCAATTCACTTAACTTCCCGTTCATAATTGGAATGTGAAATAACGACCCTTGTGATGAACGAACCACTTTACTATTATATTTATCAACGCACCCTTCTCCTAAAATAACTCCAGTGATACCAGCTGCATCAGCCGTTCGAATAATCGTTCCTAAATTTCCCGGATCTTGAATACGATCAATTAACAAATAACGTCCTGACATTTGTTTAAGCGGTTCTTCTTTAAGAAAGTCACAAATTGCTACAACCCCTTGTGGAGTTTGTGTATCAGATAGTTCTTTTAGTACAGCCTCACTAACTTCTATCCGTTCCTCTTGTTTACTTTGCCAATCCTTAGGCCAATCCAGCCCCTCTTCTAGCAAAATATGTGAAACATCTATGTCTGAACGTAACGCTTCCTCAACTAAATGAAAGCCTTCAATGATAAATTGACCTGCTTTTTCTCTCCCTTTTTTTGTATGGAGCTTTTTCCATTGCTTAATACGTTCATTTTTCACTGAATCAATCCGCTTCATCCTAATCTCCTTTTAATCTTTCATTGTTTCATCTATCATACCGATTTTTTTTCGGATAATCTAGTGTGACACCGTACATAATAAAGACAGAAACAACTATTAAAAAGGGGTGTCTCAACAATGGGATTTAACTTGCGTAACGCAATTTTGTCAAATATTAAAGGAAGCTCTGAACAAGAGGTTGAAGCAACGATTGCAGACGCTATTTCTCGTGGTGAAGAAAAAATGCTTCCAGGACTTGGAGTTATGTTTGAAGTGTATTGGCAACATGCAAATGAAGAGCAGAAAGAACATTTATGTGAAGAAATTAGTAAAGGACTTCAATAAGAAACACACACGTAACGTTTCTTTAGATGTTTCGTACAGAGCATTACCAGTACATGTACAGAATTAGCTTCCTCCTCTCCTCTTACAAAGTATATAAAAAGGATGTGTAATAAGGAAAACTCCTTTTACACATCCTTTCTAGTATTTAATCAAAAGTTATTTCGTGAACGGTTTCTAGATCTAACTTTTTAATAACTTCGGTAATCAATTTAACCGCATTTTCGTAATCATCTCGATGAAGAATCGCTGCGTGTGTATGTATATAACGAGTCGCTACAGTAATTGATAATGCGGGAACACCATGTGCTGTTAAATGAATCGCTCCTGAATCCGTTCCACCACCAGCCATTGAATCAAATTGATACGGAATTGACAATTCATCTGCTACATCCGTTACAAAATCACGTAATCCTTTATGTGATACCATCGATGCATCATATAAGACAATCTGTGGACCTTCTCCCATTTTCGCTAACGCTTCTTTTTCCGTTACCCCTGGTGTATCACCTGCGATTCCAACATCGACCCCAAAGGCAATATCTGGTTCGATTAAATGAGCTGAAGTACGTGCTCCTCGTAAGCCAACTTCTTCTTGAACAGTACCGACTCCATAAACCACATTCGGATGGCTTACACCTTTAAGTCCACGCAATACATCAATCGCAATCGCACATCCAATTCGATTGTCCCATGCTTTCGCCATTAAAAATTTTTCATTTTTCATGACCGTAAACTCACAGACAGGTACAACTGAGTCTCCAGGGCGAACCCCAAATTCCATTGCCTCTTCCTTACTAGTTGCCCCAATATCAATAAACATATCTTTTTTATCTACAGGTTTTTTGCGTACTTCTGCAGGTAAAATATGCGGTGCTTAGAGCCAATAACGCCAGGTATATTTCCGTTTTTTGTCATAATTGTTACTCGCTGAGCTAGCATCACTTGCTCCCACCAGCCACCTACTGTTTGAAAACGTAAAAAGCCTTTCTCATCAATACTTGTTACCATAAAACCAATTTCATCAAGATGTCCGGCAATCATTATTTTCGGACCATTCTCATCGCCTATTTTTTTGCAACAAGGCTTCCTAATCGGTCTGTAGTCACCTCGTCAGCAAAAGGTTCAATATGCTTTTTCATGACAGCTCGGACTTCTTTTTCATTCCCTGGAATACCATTGGCATCAGTTAATTCCTTTAACATTTGCAAGCGTTCATCCATTTAGTCAACAACCCCTTTATTTGAATTAATTCAAGTATACAAAAGCTCTATTCCTAAAACAAATTTCTTAGTACCCTTCATCTTGTCTTTTGTGATTCACTTTATTTTTCGCTAGATAGGCTTCTTCTACCTCTTCTGGTGAAAATCCTAGTGCTTCCCCTAAGGAGAAATATGTAAGAAACAACTGTTTATATGTATCAAGCTCTCTCGTTTCTTGTAAACGATGCGTTAATGCCATAACGTCTAGAAACTGTACAGTTAATGAACGTTCCATTTGTTCAAAAGAATCTATTTCAACATCGGTAAATTTTAAAGCTAGTCCAATTGTTAACAAAAAGTGAACTCCATCGACATATTCCTCTAATATAATTGCTTTTTCCGATGCCCCTTTTCGACTCCAGTATTTAAAACACCTTGTTTCATTTGCCAACTCACTAACTTCAACAAGAAATGCTAGCAATTGCTCTTGAAAAAGATTATGCTCAACAAGCTGATGCTCACTCATTATTCGATCATTTAATTTTTGTTGAATTGTAAATAACTCTTGTATGTTCATAGGTTTATCTCCCTCCTCTGTCTTGTATTATTATAACAGTTTTTTTTATCAGAAATGAAACTTAGACGAAAATGATACGTATATGATAGTAAGTGTACACTAATGATGGTATCCAACGACAAGGAGGAGTCTATATGGTCTTTTTAGTACGCTTCTTAATCCTTATAGCACTCGTTATTTTAGCTTACACCGCGATAAAATATTTATTTCATCCACGTCGTAAGCTTGAGCAAGCACATGAGAAGAAGCAATATTACTTTTATGATGATCCAAAGGATGTTAGAAAGAACTTCTTTATCACGTATAAAGGTGTCATGTTTGAAGGCGAGAAATATTTAGGTACAACCGATGAAGCATTTGATATAGTGTCAATTTATGTGTGGGTAAAACAACCTGAGAAATTAGCAGGACTTAAGAAAGAGGATTTTCATTTTATTGCGGAAGATATTTATTTGCGGTATCCAAGTGCGAAATTAGAGTGGAAAAGTCCTATTAAAGAATTCCTTTAAAAATAAAGTTAAATGGAGAGTTGTAAGGATGGGGCTCGGTTGATTGTATACTACAACGTGTAACAAGTGTACGGCATTCTCCAGTTATTCTGTTAATTAAATTTCTCCTCTTATTAGGGAAGCGTGATGGTGTCGATCGTAGCATTTCTATTCCACATGAAAGTGGATTTTCTTTCATGTGGAGAGTAACAATTTAAAGTTGTAATAATTGCTTAAACTAGTTGTTAGTTCTTTTGAAAAAAGGTCTCCCAAGAAATTGTTGTCTCTTTCTTTCTTAAGACAAGCATTAAAATTAACAAAAAGGCGATGAACACGATTGTACCTGCTAACGGTAATTCATGAATCATATCTCCAAAAGCTGTATACACGATTGCAGGCGGAATACTGACAAGTAGTGATCTTTTCGTATATTGCCTAAAAGAAGAGGTCGTTTTCAATAAATAAATTGAAATAACATGAAAATGAACAAAAGGCATCATTCTTAATACCATCAATTGAGCTATATTTAGCTGGTGCTTCCCTAATAGTATTTTCTCTTGTAAACGCCCTAATTTTCCTCTTAAAGAAGGAAAAAGTTCAATAATTCCGTAAAAAATGATACTTACCAATGTTAAACCGATAACGGAATAAACCGAACCATAAAATGTCCCGAATATATAACCACCTAAAAGACAGATAAATAGTACAGGTACAAAAAATACTTGCCGAAATACATGGAGAAGAATAAAAAAAAGCGGTGCTAACCAGCCTGCTTGTTCGATCATTTGTAGCGAACGTTCTAAAAACTCTTCCATTTCACTCGCCTCCATTTCTATTCTATGCTTAAATGGACAGGAAAATGATCGTTACGACTACGATTTGGGTGATAACTACAAAAGGAATCCCAACCGTAAAGCTCCGCTTTTTCGTTTTATGTCGGAAATGCTTCATTCCAAACCAAATCCCTATACTTCCTCCTAGCCAAGCAAGGACAAATAATGTTTTTTCCGGTATGCGTCTATTGTTTCGCTTCGCTCGACTTTTATCTATTGTCATCACAGCATACGATACAACTGTTATAATGGTGAAATATAGAAATAGAATCATAGTTAACATCACTTCACCTTCCTCATCCAAAATAATTACTGACGTCATGTTTAGCATAATTCAAAAAAATGGCATCTCAAAAGAGACGTTTAGCCCTTTTAAGACACCATTTAAAAGCATTCTATTCGCTTTTATTAGCCATTTAAGCTTTGCTTAGCTTTTTCAGCTAACTGTGAAAAAGCTTGTTCATCATTTACGGCAAGATCCGCAAGAATCTTACGGTTTACGTTAATATCTGCAAGCTTTAATCCATGCATGAAACGGCTATAAGAAAGACCGTTCATACGTGCTGCTGCGTTAATACGTGTAATCCATAATTTACGGAAATCACGCTTCTTTTGACGACGGTCACGATAAGCATAAAGCAATGACTTCATGACTTGACCTTGTGCAGACTTAAATAATGTATGTTTTGAACCGAAATATCCTTTAGCTAACTTTAAAACCTTCTTACGACGACGACGAGCGACATAACCGCCTTTTACTCTTGGCATCGACGTTCCCTCCTTCTTTCTATCTCAAATCAGATCAGTTATTTTTTGTACGTTAACATTGAACGAATACGTTTGAAATCTCCAGAATGAACCATTCCAGCTTTGCGAAGCTTACGCTTTTGCTTTTGTGATTTATTCTTGAATAAGTGACTTGTAAATGCGTGTGAACGCTTCAGCTTTCCAGATCCTGTCTTCTTGAAACGCTTAGCAGCGCCACGGTGAGTTTTCATTTTTGGCATAACTTAGGTCCTCCTTTAATCTTGTTTCTACTCTCCTATTTCGCTTCCGTCTTAGGAGCTAAAATCAGAAACATACTTCTACCTTCCATCTTAGGCATTGCTTCAATAACAGCAATATCTTCACATTCTTTTGCGAGACGCTCTAAAACTTTACGTCCTATTTGAGAATGGGTAATCGCACGACCACGGAAGCGGATAGCAGCTTTTACCTTATCTCCCTTTTGAAGAAATTTACGAGCGTTACGAAGCTTCGTATTAAAGTCATTATCTTCAATTGTCGGCTCAAACGCACCTCTTTGACATTAATGACCTTCTGCTTTTTACGGGTTTCCTTCTCTTTCTTTTGTTGCTCATAACGGAATTTTCCGTAATCCATGATTCGACACACGGGTGGTTTCGCATTCGGTGCAACACAAACAAGGTCAAGGTTCACATTTTGCGCCATTTCAAGCGCTTCTTGCTTCGACTTTACACCAATTTGATCTCCATTCGCACCAATAAGACGAACATCACGTGCACGAATCCCTTCATTGACCAACATATTGTCCTTACTAATAATGAGCCACCTCCATAGGATTTTGACAAACCAAAGCAACGATCATCTACCCATGCTCTCATGCAAACAAAAAAGTGTGGGCGCATACTACGCCCACACTTAGTCCATCTAACATGAAACTGTTCATACCTGTCAACCATTCGTCGATCAGGTGAGAAGCGGGCGCTTCTTCTTGCCTAGTTCGTATAATTCAATTGATCACTGATATACCTTACCACACAATTACGTAGGTGTCAATTTATTTAGTAAACGACTATATAAGTGTAACGAATCACCTATAGAAAATCAACCGTTTATTTTACAAAAACAGATAAGATTGTGTTGACCTTGTCTGTTTTTGTAGTAATGACTGTATTCTGGACGACTAGTCGCTATTATTTTTTTATTTCTGTAGCTAATTGGTTAACAAATGCATCTAATGAAATAGATTCAGAGTCTTTTTCTCCATACTTACGAACATTCACTTCATTAGCATCTTGCTCTTTATCGCCAAGTACAAGCATATATGGAATCTTTTGCATCTGTGCTTCACGTATTTTATAGCCAAGTTTCTCATCACGGACATCCATTTCAACCCGAACACCAGCTGATTGCAATGTTGCTTGAACTTTTTTAGCATAATCCATATGGACATCAAGCGAGACCGGAATGACTTGGACTTGAACAGGTGCTAACCATGTTGGAAATGCCCCCTTATATTCCTCAAGTAAAAATGCAACGAATCGTTCCATTGTTGATACGACTCCACGGTGAACAACGACTGGACGATGCTGTTGCCCGTCCTCTCCTACATACGTTAAGTCAAAACGTTCAGGTAATAAGAAATCTAGTTGTACAGTTGATAACGTTTCGTCTTTTCCTAATGCTGTACGTACTTGAACATCAAGCTTCGGCCCATAAAACGCAGCTTCTCCATCAGCCTCATAGTAATCAACATCGCCAAGTTCATCCATTGCTTCTTTAAGCATCGATTGTGCCTTGTCCCACATAGCATCATCATCAAAGTACTTTTCCTTATCTTCTGGGTCGCGATAAGAAAGACGGAATGAATAATTTTCTAAACCAAAATCTTTATAAACTTCGCGGATTAAGTTGACAACCCGAATAAATTCTTCTTTAATTTGATCTGGTCGACAGAAAATATGGGCATCATTTAACGTCATACCCCGTACTCGTTGCAAGCCGGAAACAGCCCCAGACATTTCGTAACGATGCATCATACCTAGCTCAGCAATTCTTAACGGCAATTGACGATAGCTTCTCATATCTTGCTTATAGACCATCATGTGGTGTGGACAATTCATTGGTCGCAAAACAAACTCTTCATTATCACGTTCCATAACCGGAAACATATCTTCTTGATAATGATCCCAGTGACCAGACGTTTTATACAGCTCCGAACTACCTAAAATCGGTGTATAAACATGTTGATAGCCGAGTTTTTCTTCCTTATCAACAATATAGCGTTCAATAATACGACGAATCGTTGCTCCTTTTGGAAGCCAAAGAGGCAGACCTTGTCCAACCTTTTGCGATAACGCAAAAATACCAAGCTCTTTTCCTAACTTACGATGATCACGTTCCTTTGCTTCTTCTAATAACCGTAAATGCTCTTTTAAATCCTCTTTAGAGAAAAATGCTGTACCATAGATTCGTTGTAACATTTTATTGTTACTATTGCCACGCCAATATGCTCCTGCTAGACTTAGTAGCTTGAATTCTTTAATTTTATTTGTTGTAGGAATGTGGACACCTCTACACAAGTCAAAAAATTCTCCTTGTTCATAGATCGTAAGCATGTCCCCTTCAGGAATTGCTTCAATTAATTCAAGCTTATATTCATCACCGATTTCTTGGTAACGTTGAATCGCTTCTTCTCGCGTTACTTCAACACGCTTTATTTCTAAGTTTTCCGAGATTATTTTCTTCATTTCTTTTTCAATTTTCGGTAAATCCTCTGGAGTCAATGATTCAGGCGAATCGATATCATAATAAAAGCCACCTTCAATGACCGGGCCGACGCCAAGCTTTACATCTTTGTACAAACGTTTAATCGCTTGAGCCATTAAATGTGCGGTACTATGACGAACGATTTCTAACGCTTCATCCGAGTCTGGCGTAATGATTGCAATATCACCATCTTCTGTAAGCGGTGTACGCAAATCAAGCAAAACACCATTCAGCCTGCCTGCTAGTGCTTTTTTCTTTAGACCAGGACTAATGGATGCAGCAACATCTTCTGTTGTTGTTCCTTTCTCAAACTCCTTCACAGAACCATCTGGAAATGTTAATTTTATTTGTTCCATAACAATCCACTCCTTTTTCATTGATCTTCTTCTTACTACTGAATCATACAAATGAAATTTTCAACATAAAAAAACACCCATCCCTCCAAAAAAGGGACGAGTGTGGTTTCGTGGTTCCACCCTTACTTCCCACTGCAATTTGACAGTGGCTCTTCACAATAACGGTTGTGTCTCCGACAATTGATACTTCACATAAATATGTGTTTCCCTATGTAGTTCAGAGGTGGTAAGACCTATATCTTGTTAAGAAGCTTTCAGCAGGTGCCTCTCTCTCTGTAAACAATCATGTAGATCTCATGTCCTCATCATGACTTTTCTCATCATAGATCTCTGTTATGTAGTATTATAGGGAGCACACATGAGAAAATCAACCCCATTTCGAAATTACCGCCATTCTTTTTCATACATTTTTAAAGGGTACACGTGTAATCGCTCTTGGAAAATCGATTGAATTGAGATAATGATACCGTGATCAGGGTTATCAGAAAATATATATACCGACTTTGGTAGCATACTTACGAGTGGACTAATAACCATTTCTTCAATCTCAACCTCTTGCTCAAATACGATATCGTTATTTAAATAAAACAATAATTCATCTTTGGTCATTTTGCGAAACTGTTCATCTAAAAAAGTGAAGGATTTGTTATGAATTAAATATACGGAATCCATTTTCGGTTGATGTTCATTCACATATTTTCGTAAGCCCTCAATCATGTTTTGATACTCTTGCTCAAGCATATATTCATCTATAGCCAATTCAACACAATCTATTAAACACTCTCCGTAATCTCGCAAGCGAAATGTTAAAAAGGGCTCGTAATGAAAATCAGTATTCTCATCTAAATGGGAAGCAAATGCCTCATAAATTACAGCACGACGGTTCAATAATTCATTTACTTTCGGTAAGTCGGTACGGTCCCCTTCTAATATGGCATGAGCAATACTAACTATTTGTCGCTTTTCTTCCTCATCCTGAAAATAAAACATCGTCTCAACAATATCATGTAACCACTCATCTTCATGTGATTCAATAACAAAATCAGTCAAAACCGAGGAGAGAAATGGATGAAACGATTCATAAAAGTCCACATCTTTACGATCGTACTCTATTAGAAGGGAGCTTTTATCCTCAATTTTAATGGTCCCTCCTAATCCAATCATAGAAAACTTTTGAAAGTAATGTTCAAGCTGAGTATATAATGCCTTACAATCTTCCCCTTCTTCGAAATGAATAGCAATCAACATTTATTCCCCCTTACAATAACTTTCAGACAGGCTCTACTCCCATCGTATGTAGAAGGAATGAAGATGATGACAAGAAAAATGCATTAGGTACACCATTGGTAAAAAGCTTAATATACTCACAAACAAAAAAGAGTAGAAGCTCATATGCCCTCCTACTCTTAACTATCAATTTTGCATCACAAAGTCCTTATCAGCCGTTTCACCTTGATCAAATACTTTTACTATATTATAAGCTGTATCACGTTGTGCAGGTATCTTACCTGCTTCGCGGATAAGCTGTAATGTCAAGTTCGTATTAACTTTATGCGTAGCCCCAGCCGCTGATACAACGTTCTCCTCCATCATCGTACTTCCAAAATCGTTGCAACCGTATTGCAATGATAGTTTACCGATTTCCGGTCCCATTGTTACCCAAGAGGATTGAAAATTAGCAATGTTATCTAAGAACAAGCGTGAAATCGCGACATTTTTCAAATAATCACGTGAAGTTAGCTTTTTCGTTTTATACATTCCTGTATTTTCAGGTTGTAGCAGCCATGAAATAAACGCAGTAAAACATTCAGTCTCATCTTGTGCATCACGGACTCGTTGAAGATGAAGAGCTCTTTCTTCATTTGATTCCCCAAACCCAATTACCATCGTAGCAGTCCCATGCATACCGACACGCTTTGTCGCTTTCATTGCTTCAATCCATTGTTCCCATGTGACTTTCAGACGACTGACACGTAAGCGCGTCTCTTCTGTCAAGATTTCAGCTCCGCCACCAGGCATGCTATCTAAACCAGCTTCATGCAATTCACGTAATACTTCTTCAACAGACATATCGGAAACCTCAGCAATTTTCCACACTTCTGCTGGTGAGAATGAATGCATCCAAATATTATATCGTTTCTTTATTTCCTTTAATAGATTCGTATAATAGCTAAGTGGCAAATCGGGATTTGTTCCACCTTGCATAAGAATTTCTGTTCCGCCAACTGCTAGCGTCTCTTCTATCTTCTGAAATATTTCCTCATTGCTTAAGACGTATCCTTCTTTATGTCCAGGAGCACGATAAAATGCACAAAAACGACAATACGTATCACAGAAGTTTGTGTAGTTAACATTACGACCAATCACAAATGTCGTAATCGGTTCGGGGTGCCATTTCAACATAACTTGATTGGCAGCTTCCCCCATTTTTTCCACTTCATCACTTTCATATAAGGCTACCGCATCCTCCATTGATAATCGCTCACCATTTACCGCCCGCTCCAAAATTGCATCTATGCTCATGACGTAACCTCCGTAACTCGCAATTAATGCATTTATCGTAACATAGTTCACAGCAAACGAAAAGAGAAAGTACTTTTGTTTGCTTATCACTTTTCACGGCGATTGGCTCCTTCAACTTTTACAAATGACGTAAAATGCTTTATCCGTTCCATAATTCGTTTTGCCTTTAATTCTTCAATCCCGCCTTTATCAGAATATGATAAATGGCGTTCTAACTCTTCGTAGTCATAATTTGATGTAAATAAGGTCGGTAACTTTTCAAGCATGCGATGTTGTAAAATAACCCCTAACACGTCATCTCTTACCCACGCAGATATCGTTTCAGCACCAATGTCATCCAATATAAGAACTGGAGCTTTTTTTACGATATCAATCTTTTTTTGAAACGTTCCATCTCCAATCGATTGTTTCATTTCACGGAAAAAGTCGGGGGTATAAACGATAAAGCTCGAAATACCACGATCTTTCAATTCATTGGCGATAGCTCCCATTAAATACGTCTTACCAACACCGAATTTCCCATAAAAATATAGTCCTTGTCCATCTTCTCCTGGATTTGCTTTAAGAGAGAAAGCTAATGCAAGTCGACTTGCTTCCTCGCGGTTAGGATCTTGATCTAGCGTATCAAACGTCGCCGTTAAAATTTCTTTTGGCACATAAAATGATTTGATCATTTCTTTTTGCTTCCGCTCTTGTTCGGCTGCCGTTTTTTTCTCACAAGGATAATAGGAAAGCTCAATTGATTGACGAACAATTGAAAGCTCAGGTTGATAGCCCTTCATCATATTTGGACAGTTCGCTAATCCTGGACAATCATTACAGTTAGACCGTTCCTTTTTATATTCAAATAAATTGACAAGTGCGTTCTCAATCATTTCTTCCGTAACGGGAGCCTCTTGATTTTGCAAAGCTTTCTGTATAATAGGATCTCTCACTATCGCTACCCTAGCTTCATTTAATCGCTGCTGTAATTTATTATTTTCAGTCCATAGTTTAAGGGATTTTTGAATTGATTCCATCGGATGCCTCCCTATTCTTTTTGTTTATTGCGCTCAGCTAATAGTTCAGCAAAGCTTTTTTCTTGATTATCATCTTTTTGCTGCTGTGGTTGTGGTTTTTTGAGTGCTTGTTCTTCTAGCAACCATTTAGGCAATTGATCCCTCCGAGTATTCGAATGTTTGCTATTTTGAAGCTTTCTTTCCGTTGCACCGTTCGATTTGTTGGCTTGCTTCTTCGCTTTTTCCTGTTCCTTTAAAGCAAAAGTCATCGCTTCTTTAACGGTTTGAATGTTCTTTCTAGACCAATGCCCACCTATTTTATCCACAAGTGCTTTTGATAGTTTCATATCTTGACTCCATAATACAAAATCGAGTAAGACATTGACAACACCTGGATTTAACTGATGGTCAAGCATGAGTGATTCTATGATTTTCACGTCTGCTAACGGAACCTTTGCACCTTGCGAACGAATTTCTAATAATGAAAGTGGCGACGTGTTTTCATAAAATTGAATCGTTCTCTCTTCCTCTGTTAATGCTTGACGATTATGCATCGTTCGTTTATTAGCTGGCTGTGTTCGTAATGCTAAACCAGGTGGGTCCGAGCCATGCTCAACTTTATACCATTCCTGCACTTTTTTTCGCAATTCCTCAATGTCGAGATAATCGTCATGTAATAATGCTTGTAACAAAATACTACTCATCTCCAATGGAGTAATTTGATAAACAAATGCTAGCCGAACAATCGCTAGTCTTACCTCTGGAGTTAAAACCTGGTCAACATTAATTGTTGACATTAAACTTTTTTCTAACAATTCAAAGTCGAAGTCATCTCCATTTATTTTAAACTCATTTTCATCCCGTTTTGTAATAATTTCTTCCCCGTCTTGGATTTTTAATGTTTTCCCATCATCTGATTTCAAGCTCGAAACCATCTCTGAATGGTGAATCGATGTGAATACTTCATCGAAAGCATACGTAACATCTTGGTATTGCTGTGAATCAATTGTTGGAACGATGAAACGATCCCGTAGCTGTCGGTAGTATGTTTTTCCAAGCCGATTAAATAAATAGACGCTTAATACATCATTTTCAAAAAATTGCTTAGGTGTCATAGGTGGCTGTATTTCGTATATATAAGAAGATCCATGCTCATCTGTTGACTTATATGACTTTAGCAATCCGACCGCTTCAAGCTTTTTCCGTTCTTCATAAATCACTTCAAGTGAGGTACCAAGAATGATCATTAATTGGCGATGAGTATTTTCTCTACTCCAATATTGCTCTTTTTCTAATTGAGAAATGAGTGTTACATATAAACTATTGGCAATGGGCCCAATAAGCGGTTGATATAAGAGTGTAATAATTTGTTTATCATCATCTGTGATGTATTGCTCCAATCGGACAGTGTAACGATCGATTGGTATTAGCTTCTTCCAATGCCAAGACATTCTTAGAACCTCCCCTTTTATTTGTCCAATTGCCCCTTAGTATCATACAAAGGCTTCTTCTTTTTTAAAAGCGTAAAAAGAGCTTGCAGCATCTATTGCTTTAAGCTCCTTTTTAATCATTCTTATTCATTAGTTCTGTTAATTCTTTAATGAACACATTAATATCCTTAAATTGGCGATAAACTGATGCGAAACGTACATATGCAACGTCATCCACATCGGCTAGTCGTTCCATAATGAATTCGCCGACATCTCGGCTTTGCACTTCACTTTTCCCTAAGCTTCTTAACTCACGCTCGGCACTATTTACGATCTCTTCAAGGGTTTCTATCGCTACTGGCCGTTTTTCACAAGCTCTAATTAAACCTCTTAAAAGCTTGTCACGGTTAAACTCTTGTCTAGTCCCATCCTTCTTTACAACAATTAATGGTACTTCTTCTACCATTTCAAATGTTGTAAAGCGATGATGACATTGCTCACATTCACGTCGACGCCTAATCGATCTTCCTTCATGGCTAGGGCGTGAATCAAGTACACGTGTTCCGTTGTACTGACAGGCTGGGCATATCATGAAATCATCTCCACTACTATCATAACATTGATCCTATCATATCTTATTTATATAACGCCTGACAAGTCTTTACAAAAGTTCCTTCCCTAAGCTTGATCCAATATATGTAAGCTCTTTATCAATTTTATTGTATACATCAATAATGACCTTACGGCTATGACCAAAGTCAGTAGGTAACACCGTATCCGTTGAACAAGATAGGTCAACGGCTGTCTTAAATGGTTTAACCGTTATAATTGTCAATACAAGCATTTTCCGCTTACCTTTTTTCATATTTGCAACAATCTCTCCTCGTTCTTCTTCCGATCTGGCAATTTCCCAGCCAGACTGAATTAAAACGTTCTCAATTGTTTGCATCGCCTTATCTTTCGTCGTTTTATAATATCTTGTTTGCAATTCTTTCAGCTCATGTTCCTCCGTCGTTTCAGTACGGATACTAAAAAAACGTCTAATACTACTAAATGCTCCCATAAACTCTACACCTTCCTCATTTTTCTCTTATTTCTATCATACCATAGAAAATAGTCCGACTGCTAAAAAATCTATAGTGGTCTTTTCTATATTGTAAAATAAAGGTTGTTGAAGCATATAGCAAAAAAGCTGCTTTTTACTTACTATACTGCAAAAGGCCATAAGTTCCATTTAATAGAACTTACAGCCTTATTCTTATAGTGATTTAATCATTGATTTTTCAATTTTTATCGGTCCCATTCCTCTAGGGACTTCAATTACTTCACTCTTTGTTGCTTGTAATGATGATGCGATAAAATCTGATGCCACTGTTGGATCAAGATCTCCACACGTGTAAACATCTATACTCGCATAACCATGTTCAGGAAAACTATGAATCGTTAAATGTGATTCAGAGATGATTACTACCCCACTAACACCGTGAGGAGCAAATTTATGAAACGCAACTTCCCGAACTTCTGCCCCTGCCTTCAGTGCAGCATCTACAAATAATTGTTCAATATAATTCATATTATTCAACTTTTCTTCATCGCATCCCCATAGCTCTGCAATGACATGACGTCCCATTGTGTCCATCAGTTGAATCCCCCTTTACAAAAAAATCATGCCTTCTCAAGCATGTAGGAATGCTTTATTACACGGGGGAAAGTTAGTCCAAAGAGGTCCTAACCCAGTATGCAAGAAATCACTCCTAATTTGCTTTAATTGAAGTTCACGAACATCAGTATACTTTGTTTAGATTATGATTGCAACCTAAATTTTTTCGATTACTTTATGGGAAATTCTTATACTTTCTAACCTATTGTTATTTGCCACTTCTGCATTAATGCAATAAGCTGCTTTTTTGTCTCGTCTACTGAACCTGCATTATCAATAATCGCATCTGCACGCTCTTTCTTCTGCTCAAGCGACAGCTGCGATTGAATTCGTTTCATTGCTTCTCGTTTATTCAGCTGATTTCGATTCATTAATCGTTTTAATTGTGTTTTTTGATCAACGTATACAAGCAACACTTTATCGACTAGATGAAATAAATTGCTTTCATATAAAAGTGGGATATCATACACAATCGTAGATACCCCATTTTTTAATAACCGCTCTTTTTCTTCTTCCATACGTTCCCTAATAAGAGGGTGAGTAATACGATTTAACGAGTTCCTCTTTTCATCATTTGCAAATATGATTTGTCCAAGCCGTGCACGATTTAGTGAACCATCATCCATAAGAATGTTCTGTCCGAAATGTTCAACAATTCTGTTTAACCCAACAGACCCCGGTTCAACAACTTCTCTGGCAATGAGATCTGCATCGATAATAGGAAATCCGAAGTTTCGGAACATCTCACTTACAGTTGATTTACCACTAGCAATTCCACCAGTTAATCCAATTAGCATTTTGCTACTCCTTTATCACGTGAAACTAAATACACCGATCAATATTAATAGTGTCCCTGGTATAAAAGCGAAACGCTTAATTAAAAGCGAATTCGAAAAAAGTCGCCCACTTTTCATTCCTAGTAGCACAAAGAGAGCACTCATAGTTGCAACACTCAATGCCATCCATAATGGTGACATTCCAACTAGTGAAGCACCTATCCCCGCACCAAAAGCATCAAGCGATAATGCAATTCCTAAAAGCATTGCCTCTCTACCAGTTATCGTTCCAGAATTATCAATATCCGCAACCATAGGTTTCCTTAAAATTTGAATAACAATTCCGAGCATTTTAATTTCAAATTTGAAAACCCACTCATCTTCTTTTGACTTTTCATTCGTTTCAGCTGGTTTATAAGCTTGGTAAATGGCCCAGGCTCCAATTAAGCAGAGAATGCCCCCCCCGATTCCTTCTGCAATAGCTGTTGGCAAGTAAGAAAGGAGCCAACTTCCAAAAAACATTGCTATTAATATCGACGTAGCCGAACATCCTGCTATAAATAATAAGGATCGCCAAGGTAGTTTCATCTGACGTAGACCATACGTTAAGCCAACACCGAAGCTATCAAGACTCACCGCAAAAGCAATTGTTAATAATGAAAGTACTCCAACCATACAACATGCCCCTTCCATACATACGTTACGATATTATATGGATAGAACTTGTCTAACGTACATTTATTTTTGGCACTTAATACAATAATGAGTACCTCGACTAGCAACGACTATTTTTTTTATTGACGTACCACAAATCACACATGGCTGATCTTTTTGTCCATAAACGGCCAGATTTTGTTGAAACATCCCCATCTCACCTTGACCATTTACATATGATTTTATTGAACTTCCGCCTAGCTCAATCGCTTCCTTTAATGTAGAAATAATGGCTCGGTGTAAATCCTCTAGTTCTTTATCTGATATAGTTGATGCACTTCGTGTTGGCAATATACTTGCTTTAAATAAGGCCTCATCAACATAAATATTGCCAAGCCCAACTACAAGCTTCTGATCTAATAATACTGATTTTACTGTTCGTTGTGTTCGTTCAAATGTTGCTCTCATTAAATCAACTGTAAACTCAGTAGAAAACGGCTCTACTCCTAATTGTGAAAGAGGCAGTGCCTTTAACTCCTCTCCCTTTTTAAATAGGTGCATTGTTCCAAACTTTCGTACATCTTGGTAACGTAGTTCCGTTTGATCAGTGAACGAGAACAACACGTGAGTATGCGGCTCGATTTCCTCTTTTTTTTCATAGAGTCCATACCGGCCTTCCATTCGCAAATGGGATACAAGACTAACATGATCAAATTCAAAAATAAGAAACTTCCCTCTTCGATGTATGTCTTGAATGGTTTGACCTATAAGAGCATGACCAAATTCATCTGGGTCAGCAGGTTTTTTAATTATATTTCCCCAGTGAACTGTTACAGCAGTAATTGTTTTGTTTAAGACTAATTGTTTCAAGGTACGGCGAACCGTTTCAACCTCAGGTAATTCAGGCATGGCCCCTCTCCCTCACCTTCTTGATTGTTTATTATTTAGCATCGTACCACGTATCTCCGTATGAAACATCGACCTTTAAAGGGACATCAAGAGTGACTGCTTTCTCCATCACTTCAGGTACGAGTTCCATCATGACATCTAATTCATCATTTGGAACTTCAAAAATTAATTCATCATGTACTTGTAAAATCATTCTACTTTTCACTTGCTTATTCTCCATTTGTTCAGCCATTTGCACCATTGCTTTTTTAATTATATCTGCTGCAGTCCCTTGAATAGGCGTATTCATCGCTGTTCGTTCAGCAAAACTCCTTTTATTAAAGTTGCGGCTCGTTATATCAGGTAAATACCGCCTTCTATGGAGCAATGTTGACACATATCCTGTTTCCCTAGCTTTACTAACTGTTTCATCCATATACTCTTTTACTTTAGGATAACTGTTAAAATAACGCTCAATAAAATCGCCCGCTTCTTTTCTCGTAATGCCAAGGTTTTGTGATAAGCCGTAGTCGCTGATACCATAGACAATCCCAAAATTAACTGCTTTTGCACCTCGACGCATTTGTGCTGTCACTTCATCCTCCTGTACATGGAACACATCCATTGCTGTTTTCGTGTGGATATCCATATTGTTTCTAAAAGCTTCTATTAATTTCTCATCTCCAGCGATGTGAGCTAGTACACGTAATTCAATTTGCGAGTAGTCTGCAGCAAGCATTTTCCATCCTTCTTGTGACGGAACAAACGCTTTTCTAATCTTTCTTCCTTCCTCCAAACGAATTGGGATGTTTTGCAGATTCGGATCAGTAGAGCTTAATCTTCCTGTTTGTGTTAAAGCCTGGTTGTAACGAGTATGGATTTTGCTCGTATCTGCTTTAATCACTTTTGATAAACCTTCTATATAAGTTGATTTCAATTTCCCTAGCTGGCGATAATGAACAATATATTCTGCAATTTCATGCTCTACAGCAAGCTTTTCAAGAACATCAGCAGAAGTGGAATAGCCTGTTTTTGTTTTCTTAACTGGTGGTAACCCCAGTTTCACAAATAAGATTTCCCCTAATTGCTTTGGTGAATTAATATTAAATGCTTCACCAGCTAATGAGTGTATTTTTCTTTCAAGCTCTTCTAACCGTAGGTCAAGATCTTTTCCCATCTTCTGAAGAATCTCTTGATCAACTTTTACCCCCTGCTTTTCCATATGACCTAAAACAATTGAAAGAGGCATTTCTAACTCACGATAAAGTTTATCCTGGTCATTCGCTAGCAAATCCTCTTCAAGCACTCGTTTTAGCCGGAAAACTGCCTCAGCCTTGCGTACTAAATGCTCTGCAAGCTCGTCCTCCTCTGGTAACTTTTGTTTAGCCCCTTTTCCATATACGACTTCATCTGATTGAACAATTGACAATCCTTTTCTAGTTGCAACATCATGAATGTCATGTGAGGACAGTGATGGATCGAGTAAATATGAGGCCATTTGCACATCAAAATCCACTCCATTCAGCACTGCTCCTTTCCAAGTAAGAGCTACGACACTTTTCTTCGCATCAAACACCCATTTTTTACACGTTTCATCACGTAGCCATTCTAAAAAATCTTCAGATGCTAAAGCATCCTCTGCACGAATATAAAAGCGGTTCTTTTCGTTAACTATCGCTAAGCCTATAATGTCAGCTTGATGATAGTGCTCGTCAAACACTTCAATTAATACAGCCGCTTCGTCTCCTAAATCCTCTTTAGATACAGAATCAACCTTTTCAAATTCAAGCTCATCTATGGCTTCTACGGCTACTTCTACATCAAGCTTTTCTAGTAGGGAAGTGAATTCAAGCTCTTTTAAAATCGATATTACTTTATTTAAATCATATTCACCAAATGCATATTCATCTAGAGACTTGTCAATCGGAACATCTAAAAATATCGTCGCTAACTCCTTACTCATTAGTGCCTGCTCACGATTTTCTTCAAGACGTTCTTTTAATTTTTTCCCTGATATTTCATCAATTGATTCTAACACCTTTTCGACCGTACCAAATTGTTTTAATAACTTTAGGGCTGTTTTCTCACCGACACCGGGTACACCAGGAATATTGTCCGAGCTATCTCCCATCAACCTTTCATATCTATAATTTGTTCAGGTTTAATTCCGTATGTTTCATCAATCATATTCGGGTCATAAGCTTCAACGTTCGTAATCCCTTTTTTCGTCAGGACGACTGTCACTTGATCTGAAACGAGTTGTAATAAATCCTTATCCCCGCTATACACTTTCACTTCCCATTTTTCCTCTGCCGCATTCTTCGCTAATGTTCCAATGATATCATCTGCTTCATATTGTTCGGCTTCATAACGTGATATATTATAGGCATCTAACAATTCCCTTACTAACGGGAACTGTTCAGATAATTCTGGTGGCGTTTTTTGTCTTCCACCTTTATACTCTCCATATGTTTTATGACGGAATGTCGTTTTCCCAGCATCAAATGCTACAAGCATATGAGTTGGATTCTCTTCCTCAATTATTTTCATCAGCATCATCGCAAAGCCATACACCGCATTCGTGTAAACCCCTTTTTGGTTATTCAATAAAGGCAACGCAAAAAAAAGCACGATATGCAATACTATTTCCATCAATTAATACGAGTTTACTCACACTTAAAACCCCTCTCTACAACGAACATTGTTAATTAGTATTGTATCACAATCACATAAGAAAAACGCGGAGCTGCTTTTCTTAGAAAAACAAGAAAGGTTTGTGCAAAAGGTCAAATTTCCCTTTTAACACAAACCTACTGTAAACCTACTCAATATAGCCAAGCAACAAGCGAGCATATGGAGAATCTGCTGGTAATACTATAACGGTCTCTCCATTAATTGTCGTTTGATATGATTCTAGCGTTCGATATAATTGATAGAATTCTTCATCCTGTCCAAACGCTTCGTTATAAATACTAGCTGCCTCACCTTCACCTTCACCAATGATTTCATTGGCATCAGCGTTAGCTGTTGCAATCATTTCCTGTACTTCTCGATCCGTATCTGATTCAATCCGATTGGCTTCTGCTTCCCCTTGTGATAAATATTCTTGGGCCGTAGATTCACGCTCAGAAATCATGCGACGGTAAACAGCTTCTTCATTTTCAACAGGTAAATCGGTACGTTTCATGCGAACATCAGTAATGCTAATTCCATAACCAGAACGTTCTAGTGCCTCATTTACTCGATCTCGTACGAGTTCATTAAAGCTACCACGAGAGGATTTATCCTCGTTAATAATTTCATCAAAATCAAGCTGACCTAATTCTGCACGAATAGCGGAAAAAATTTGCTCTCCCATAATGGCTTCAGCACGTTCTAAAGTTACAGCTGTTGAAATCATTGCTTGTGGGTCATCTACTTTCCAGACAACATAATGATCAGTTAACATTCGCTTTGTATCGCGCGTGTTAATTTCAGCTGGAGGAATATCATAAATCATTTGATACTTCGGTACCGAACTTACTGATTGAATAAACGGTATTTTATAACTTAATCCAGGCTCCTCTTCAATACGAACGACTTCTCCGAATTGGCGGACAACTTTATATTCCCCTTGTCCGACGATGAATAAATTACTAATAATCGTTGTAACGACAGCAATTAAAATCACTAATACCGCACCCAATTTCAAATAACGACGCCACTCTTCTCCAGAGCGTTTCTTTTCATTTAAATCGACGATATTTTCATCACTCATTATTTGTACCTCCTTCTGACGCTTGCACTTGCTGTTGCTGACGTTCAAGAGGACGAATTGGTAAATAATTTACCGTATCATTTCCATCCATTATATATATTTCTGTATCAGGCAAGACTTCATCCAATGTTTCTAAAATGAGACGTTGCCTTGTCACTTCAGGATTAACTAAATATTCATTATAAAGGGCATTAAACTTTGCAACATCACCACGAGCCGTTTCAACTCTTTCTTTTTTTGAACCTTCTGCACGGGAAATGATTGCGTCTATTTCCCCTTGAGCCTCATTCACTTGCTGGTTACGGTAACGCTCTGCTTGATTAATTCTCGTTAAGCGTTCCTCACGAGCATCCGTTACTTCTGTAAAAGCCCGTCTTACTTCTTCAGTCGGTAATTCAACATCTTGGAGCCTAACATCTTGAATACTAATTCCCATATCATAAATTTCAAGCAATTCGACTAGATTATCAAATACCTCTGCTTCGATTTCTGGTCTCTGGTCTGTCAATGCTTCATCAACGGTTGAACTCCCTATTACTCCGCGTAGCGAAGCAGAAGTGGCGTTGTATAATAGATCTTCTGGATCTTGTGTACTGAACAAATATTTTTCAGGATCAGTAATACGCCATTGGACAGCTAAATCAGCAAATAAAATATTTTCATCACCTGTAATCATTTTTGCTTCATTCGTAAATTCAATGACTTCACCATTATCCTCCTCATAACCTACTTGAAGATTAAACGTACCTCGAGATAAAATTTCAACCTTTTGAATCGGCCAAGGTAATTTAAAGTTCAATCCTGGCTCCGTAACTGTGTCCTCGACCTTTCCAAATGTAATTACAGCCGCTTGTTCTGATTCATCAACGATATACCAGCCAGTTACTAAAAACAAAACTAATATTGCAGCAGCTATTAATGACACAAATCCAACTACTAATTGTTTAACCGTCATCTAACCATCCTTTCTCTAAATCGTTCCCATTACATTCATTTACGTATGACTATCATCATAGGTTTCAATTCTTACAAACTATCCCCATTCTATAGATTCAGTGCTAATAGAAAGTAAGCACTACGTAAGATACTTTTCCTAATATATTTAAAATCAAAAAAATAGAACGAAAGCAACTGGGAAGCTTTCGTTCTTAATGGGGATATAATCCTTTGCAACCGCAAAGGAAATTAACCGTTCAAGTAACAGTATACTCCCCATTCGTAAAAAATCGATAAACTACACGTTAATTTTTTGTAAAGCTTTCCGAAATCTTTTAAGATTCTTCTTCTCTCTGCCTGTTAAATGTAATTGTAAATGTCGTTCCTTTTCCAAGTTCACTGTCCACACTAATCTTACCTTCATGTGCTTCAACTAAATGCTTTACAATGGCTAAACCCAAACCAGTACCACCTGAATGTCTACTTCTAGCTGGGTCTACACGATAAAAGCGTTCAAAAATCCGCGGCAATGCCTCTTCACTAATTCCTACACCAGTATCACTAACAGTAAGATCAATTGTATCACCATGATTTGTCGCTATAACTTTCACCTTTCCAGCATTTGAAGTATACGTAATAGCGTTATGCACTAAGTTAATCATAATCTGTTTAACTCGTTCAGGATCTCCCTCAAATTTACAGTCATCATCAATGTCGAATTCAAGCTTAATCTCTTTTTCACTTGCTTTTTCAGTAAGAAGCTGGTCAACGTCCTCACTTATGCTAGCTAATTCAACATCTCGCCACTGTAATTGGAAAATATCCTTTTCAATTCGAGAGAGCTCAAGTAAATCATATATTAGGCGTTGTAAGCGATCACTTTCTTTATTAATAATATTTAAAAATTTCACTCGTAATTCCTTTGATTCCATTGCACCATCTAGTAGCGTTTCTGTAAAACCCTTTATCGATGTAACCGGTGTTTTTAATTCATGAGATACATTAGCAACAAAGTCTTTTCGGATTTGCTCAAGCTTCTTTAACTCTGTAATATCGTGTAATACGAGAGCAATCCCTTTTAACCGTCCTTGATTACTAACGATTGGTGCACCATATACATCAAAATGCCTCATTTCATACATAACAGGGAAGCTCACTTGCTGTCGATAACGTTGTTCTGTAATAAATATTGTTTGAATAACTCGGATCAATTCTTTATGTTTAATAACATCATGATAAAGCTCGTTCAACCACACATCTGTACGCTCGCCAAAAATTTCATCACACGTTCGGTTGATGAGTGATATATCTCCTCATGCCGATTAAAAGTAGTCCGCTTCCCATATTTTCAATTAACGTTTCCATTCGTTCCTTTTGCATTTGATGTCGCCTAGTTAATTGCTCCAAATTGTATGCCAGAACATTAATCGATTTCGTTAATAAACCGATTTCATCATGCTTACTTTCATAGGTTCGTGCTTTATAATTTCCTTCTGCCAATTCGATAGCAACATTTGTTGCATTTTCAACAGGCTTAATCATTTGATTAGCAATTCGATACGTAATATAAACCATTACTACAAAAGCAATCGTAAAACAAACGAGAATAATTCCCCATATTGTCTGACTCATATCATGAATATCATTAGTCGATAAGCCTAGTCTAATATAACCGATTATTTCATCCGTATTTATAATTTCTGCAGCATAATATAGCAACTCATCTTGAACCGTATTACTATAGCGTATTTCAGTCCCTTCCTTACCTGCTATCAAATCTTGAATTTCTGGACGGTTAAGGTGATTATCCATCAATCCTGGATTCGTCGCAGTATCTCCAATCACATCTCCGTTCGGAAGAATAACCGTAACACGAGCTTCTAGCTTGTCAGCAATTTTTTCAGCTAATTCTTGAGCTCGCTCCTGATGTAATGATTCATCGCCAAACATGTATGCTGCTAACTGTGCTTCTTTCTCAATTCGTTCTTTAATATGATTCATATAATAATTTTCATAAATTTGACCAATAACAAAAGCCAATGATGCTAAAACGAATAAAATAACGAGTAACACAGAAAATACGAGCTTATAACGGAGCTTATGCATCAAGCTGTGGCTCCTCTAATTTGTATCCTAAACCACGAATTGTTTTTATATAAATTGGCTTCTTTGTGGAAGGCTCTATTTTTTCACGTAAATGACTAATATGAACATCGACAATCCGGGTATCACCAACAAATTCATAATTCCATACTGCATTTAATAATTGATCCCGAGTTAATACGCGCCCTTTATGATTAAATAAATATAATAAAAGTTCAAATTCTTTCGGGGTAAGCTCTAGTGCCTTTTCTTTATAATAAACTTCATAATTATCTGGGTATAACTTAACATCACCACATACCAAATAATCCTCACTATTTTCCGTTTCCTCAGCAACTTTCGTTTGAGATCGCCGTAAAATAGCTCTTACTCTTGCAACTACTTCACGAGGACTAAATGGCTTAGTCATATAATCATCCGCACCCAATTCCAACCCTAAGACCGTATCAAACTCATCGTCCTTTGCAGTGAGCATTAAAATAGGAAGGTGCACTTTATTCTCACGTAATTGCTTACATACATCAAGCCCATTCACTTCTGGTAACATTAGATCCAAAATCATTAAATGAAACGATTCTTCTTGGGCTACTTGCAATGCTTCTGCACCATCATTAGCCGTCACAACCTCATATCCAGCTTGCTCTAAGTTAAATTGCAACAAAGTTACAATAGATTCCTCATCATCTACTACTAAAATACGCTGGCTCATTCTTTCTCCTCCAAACTACAAAGCTAAATTGTAACGGTTATTATATCCCATATAACACTTTCTCTTTAACCACTATTCTACTATCTAACTATAGCGAAATGCAATAACGTTCGGTTCATCCTTACTATTAGAAAGAATGGGTTCTATATATTAATCGGTAATCTTTCAAAAAAAACTAGCCAAAGTATCACTTTAACTAGCTATCAAGACATCATCAATTTATTGTTATTGCAAAGCTTCCATTACGTTTTGAACCGAAGTAGCAGATTTCTCTAAGGCAGTCTGCTCTTCATCTGTTAAATCAAGCTCAATGATCTTCTCAATACCATCACCACCTAGTATTGTCGGCACTCCTAAGTAAATGTCCCTAAAGCCATACTCACCTTCTAAATAAGCTATAGTCGGTATGATTCGTTTTTTATCTTTTAAAATTGCTTCAACCATTTGTACAAGCGAGGCAGCTGGAGCATAGTAAGCACTACCATTACCTAATAAGCTAACGATTTCTCCACCACCTTTTCGTGTACGTTCTACAATCGCATCTAATCGTTCTTTATCAAGAAGCTTTTCAAGTGGTACACCACCGGCAAATGAATAACGAATAAGTGGTACCATGTCATCTCCATGCCCGCCTAGAACAAACCCAGTTATATCTTCAACAGAAACGTTCAATTCTTGAGCAACAAATGTCCGGAAGCGAGCTGTATCTAATACGCCAGATTGCCCGATTACGCGATTTTTCGGAAAGCCTGATTGTTTAAAGACTGTATACGTCATAGCATCTGCAGGATTGGTTAGCACAATGATATAACAATTAGGTGAGTGTGCTACGATTTCCTTTGTAACTGCTTGCATGATGTTTGCATTTGTACTGACAAGATCATCACGACTCATTCCAGGCTTTCTGGCGATGCCTGCCGTTATGACAACAACATCCGATTCTCTCGTATTGGCGTAATCCGACGTTCCGATAATCTTTGCGTCTGTTCCAATGACAGGGGTTGACTCGAGCATATCTAACGCTTTCCCTTTTGTAGAGTTTTCCATTTGTGGAATGTCTACTAAAACAACATCACCCAATTCCTTTTGAGCTAACATTAATGCTGTAGTCGTACCTGTAAAGCCTGCACCAATTACTGAAATCCTCCTACGCATAATCGCCATGAACAGTCACTTCCTTTCATTATATTCGATGAAAATCTTATAAAAAAGCTATCTCCAAAGATCAGTAAACGACCTTTGGAGATAGATGTTCTATTTAAAGATTCTTAATTAACGCATCTGCAAATCCAGAGCAAGACACTTCTGTCGCTCCGTCCATTAAACGAGCAAAATCATAAGTGACTACTTTGCTAGCAATTGTTTTATCCATTGAAGCCATAATTAAATCAGCTGCTTCATTCCAACCAAGGTGACGAAGCATTAATTCACCAGAAAGAAGAACAGATGAAGGATTTACTTTATCTAAACCAGCGTATTTCGGTGCAGTACCGTGAGTTGCTTCAAAAATTGCATGGCCTGTATCATAGTTGATGTTCGCTCCTGGTGCGATTCCAATTCCACCTACTTGTGCAGCAAGGGCATCAGAAATATAGTCACCATTCAAGTTCATTGTAGCAACAACATCAAATTCTTTTGGACGAGTTAAAATTTGTTGTAAGAAGATATCAGCAATCGAATCTTTTACAATAATTTTACCAGCCGCTTCAGCTTCTGCTTGTGCTTTATCTGCCGCTTCACGACCTTGTGACTCAGCAATCTCATCATATTTTGCCCATGTGAAGACTTTATCACCGAATTGTTGCTCAGCTACTTCATATCCCCACGTCTTAAATGCACCTTCAGTAAACTTCATAATATTACCTTTGTGTACTAGAGTTACACTCTTACGACCTTCATCAAGCGCATACTGAATTGCTGCTTTTACGAGACGTTCAGTACCTTCTTTTGAAACCGGCTTAATTCCAATACCAGACGTTTCAGGGAAACGAATCTTCGTAGCACCCATTTCATTTTGCAAAAACTCAATTACCTTTTTCGCTTCTTCAGTACCTTCTTGAAATTCAATACCAGCATAGATATCTTCTGAGTTTTCACGGAAAATAACCATATCTGTATCTTCTGGGCGCTTAACTGGTGAAGGAACGCCTTGGAAATAACGAACTGGACGAAGGCATGTATATAAATCTAACTCTTGTCGTAAAGCTACGTTTAGAGAACGAATACCACCGCCAACAGGAGTCGTTAAAGGACCTTTAATCGCAATCGTAAATTCACGTACTGCGTCTAACGTTTCGTCTGGTAACCAAGAGCCTGTTTCATTAAATGCTTTTTCTCCAGCAAGAATTTCCTTCCATGCAATTTTCTTTTCTCCGTTGTATGCTTTTTCTACCGCTGCATCAATAACACGAGATGCTGCAGCCCAAATATCAGGACCAGTTCCATCCCCTTCAATAAATGGGATAATTGGATTGTTTGGTACATTAAGTACACCGTTGTTCACTTTAATTGCTTCTCCATTTGCCATAAATAAATTCCCTCCTAATTATCTTTCATGCCTATCCTAAATTATATATGTACAGAGAAGAACATACCCCTCTTTGTACGTTACTATGAGCGTTGGTCAATTGGGACATACTTCCTTTTTTCAGGACCAACATATTCCGCACGAGGACGGATCAAACGATTATTACTATACTGTTCTAAAATATGTGCTGTCCAACCTGACGTACGACTTATGGCGAAAATCGGGGTGAACAAATCACTCTGTATCCCTAAACTATGGTACACGCTAGCCGAGTAAAAGTCTACATTTGGCAGTAAACCTTTCTCAGTTGTCACAATTTCATTAATCTTTGTTGACATTTCATACCATTTCGTTTCACCGGTAATTTCCGTGAGACGCTTTGACATTTCTTTTAAATGTTTAGCACGCGGATCGCCATTTTTATAAACTCGGTGACCAAATCCCATAATTTTTTCTTTATTATCTAACGCTTTACGGATATATGGTTCAACATTTTCGAGAGTTCCAATATCTTTTAGCATATTCATAACTGCTTCGTTAGCACCACCATGTAAAGGACCTTTAAGTGCACCGATAGCAGCTGTAATACCTGAATACATATCAGATAATGTCGCTACACAAACACGTGCAGTGAACGTTGACGCATTCAACTCATGGTCAGCATGTAATACTAAAGCCTTATTAAACGCATTAATTGAAATATCATCAGGTTCTTCACCTGTAAGCATATAAAGGAAATTAGCAGCAAATCCTAACCCTTTACGCGGTGCTACTGGCTCAAGACCATCACGAATTCGGGAAAACGCTGTCACAATCGTAGGAATCTTAGCTTGGATCTTAATCGCCTTTAAACGATTTGCTTCCTCATCCATTACATCCGCATCTTCATCAAATAGTGATAAGCTTGAAATAGCTGTACGTAACGCCGCCATAGGATGTACAGTGTTTATTGGATATGACTTCATTTGAGCAATCAGTTCTTGTGGAATTGACGCATGGTTGCTTAAATCTGTTTGTAGTTGGTGCAATTCCTCTCCGTTAGGCAAATGACCATTCCATAATAAGAAAATAACCTCTTCAAAACTAGCATTATCTGCTAAATCATCAATGTCATATCCTTGGTACGCTAGGACACTTTCAATAATCGAACTAACACTTGACGTCGTTGCAACAATACCCTCTAGACCACGAGCAGTACTCACGTTAACCTCTCCTTTTCTCCTTGTTATCTTAGCCTCCACACACTAGTAAATGCTTACATTTTCCAGCAATTCTATTATGTTTAAGCACTTATATGTACTAGAAATAACTCACATGTTCCATTATAACGATTAATTGCTATTTTGTGAACGTTTTAGCTCAAACTATTTATGAAGAAAACCGTAGTAGCTTTCTTCCCCACACACTCACCCGTTACAAATTTTTCTCTAAATAGAGTAACTTGACTCACTTCTTGTTTGTACTTCCCTTTGATCTACTCATGCATTTTATAGATTTTGTTTATGAAATTTGCTACAACTTTTATTCTCACTACCTTCTAATCATAAATATAAAATTCCCATTTTGTATCATCTTATGAATGATTTTCGTTAAAAACGCTTTAACATACCCTCTCGTTTTAGGATGAGCAAACAGAAACCAAATAGATCGGTTATAAAACCTGGTGTCAATAAAACAACTCCCCCGATTAATATACATAACCCATCCATCATGACATTATTCGGTAGCTGCCCTTGTTGCATTTGTAACTGTGCTACTTTTAATGCTTGCAAGCCTTCTTTTTAGCAAGCCAAGCACCTAATATACCTGTCGAAATAATTAATATAACGGTAGGCAAAATCCCTAAAGCATAACCTGACAAAATTAATAGCCCGACTTCAAGTGCAGGGACTACAATTAATAATAAAAGTAGAACTCGAAACATAATGGTTACCCTCTTTCCTTATAGCATACGAATATTTTACACCTTATTCGCACTAAAATGGAAGAGGAGGTGTTCTAAGGGAATATAACCCTCTTTCACACCTCCTCAGATTATGCTCTTACTAAATTATAATACACACGTATGTCCGCGGTAAATATCCCCACGAGCACTATCAACTGTAATTTCTTCTCCTTCTTCAAACATGCTAAGTGCCCCTTCTACACCAACGATAACTGGCGTACTTAAATCGAGACCTACGACCGCTGCATGGGAAGTTAACCCACCTTCTTCAGTAATAACAGCTGCTGCTTTTTCGAAGGCTGGAATCATATCTTTATCTGTACTAAATGTAATTAAGATAGAATTTTCTTTTGTTTTTTCATTTGCTTCTTCAGCATTACGGGCTATAACAACACGTCCAGCTGCTGTGCGACGACCAATTCCTTGACCTTTTGCAATAACCTCTCCAATAAGATGTACCTTCATAATATTTGTCGTGCCCGGTTCATTAATTGGCACACCCGCTGTAATAACAACTAGATCTCCTTGCTTGATTTCTCCTGAATTCATTGCAAAATCAATTGTTGATTCAAACATTTCATCTGTAGTTGCAGCAGATTTCCCAAGTACAGGCTTAACTCCCCATACTAAATTCAACTTACGAATTACTCTTTCATTACTAGTTACAGCAATAATTGGAGAAAGAGGACGATATCGCGAAACAACACGAGCTGTATGCCCACTCTCTGTTGCAGTTAAAATGGCTGCTGCTGACAGATTGGAAGCTGTATGTGCAACCGATTGGCCAATTGCATTTGTAATTGATGTTTGAGCCTCTTTTGTCTTCTTACGTAAAATCGCATCATAATTTAACGCTTTTTCTGTTCGTGTTGCTATATTGTGCATTGTTTCAACTGACTCAACTGGATAATCACCAGCAGCCGTTTCACCCGAAAGCATAATTGCATCCGTGCCATCAAAAATCGCATTGGCGACATCACTTGCTTCCGCACGTGTAGGGCGTGGGTTACGTTGCATAGAATCAAGCATTTGTGTCGCAGTAATAACAGGCTTCGCTGCTACATTACATCGTTTAATCAGTTCTTTTTGAACTAGTGGAACATCTTCTGCTGGAATTTCTACCCCTAAATCACCACGGGCAACCATTAAGCCATCTGAAACTTCAAGAATTTCACCGATGTTATCGACACCTTCCTGGTTCTCAATTTTCGGGATAATATGAATATCGCTTCCACCATTGCCATCCAATAACTCACGAATTTCAAGAACGTCAGATGCTCGACGTACAAATGAAGCTGCAACGAAATCGACACCTTGCTCAATTCCAAATTTGATATCGGCTATATCCTTTTCAGTAATTCCTGGCAAGTTCACACTTACATTAGGAACATTTACACCTTTTTTATTTTTCAAGACACCATCATTTAGTACAACTGTAACAAGTTCATTTTCACGTACTTCCTTTACTTCAAGGCCAATTAAACCATCATCTAATAAAATCTTAGAGCCAGGCTCTACATCATTAACAAGTCCAGGATAGGTAACAGAGATTTTCTCTTTGTTTCCAACAACCTCAGACATTGAAATAATTAATTCTTGACCTGCTACTAACTCAGCCGCACCACCTTCAAGCGTTTGTGTACGAATTTCAGGACCTTTCGTATCAAGTAAAATCGCTACTTCCTTCCCAGTACGCTTCACTGCCTCACGAATATTCTTAATTCGATTACCATGCTCTTCAAAATCACCATGTGAAAAGTTTAGGCGAGCTACATTCATACCAGCATTAATTAATTGTTCAAGCTTCTCTACTGTCTCACTTACAGGTCCTATCGTACAAACAATCTTGGTTTTACGCATATTTGCCTCCTGTTTCTAGTTCATAATTAGATTTATTTTAAATGGATAGTTCTTTAGATAATGTGTACATGTCTAGATCAATTGTATGTTTACGTGATAGAGCTTCATTAATGTCATAATAGACGAGCTTGTTATTTTCAATACCAACGGTTATACCAGCTTTTCCTTCTAGAAGATGATCAACCGCTTTCGCTCCTAATCTACTTGCTAAAACACGGTCCGCTGCAGTTGGAGAACCTCCACGTTGAATATGACCTAACACCGTGACACGCGTTTCTATATTCATCTCTTTTTTAATTCGTTCACCAAATTCAAAACCACTTCCTACACCTTCTGCTACAACAATAATACTATGTTTCTTACCACGATCTTGTCCACGTTTTAAACGAGCGATAACATCACTCATTTCATAATTTGCTTCTGGAATGACAATCGTCTCTGCACCATCTGCTAAGCCTGACCATAACGCTAGGTCTCCAGCATGGCGTCCCATAACTTCAACTACATATGTACGTTCATGTGAAGTGGCCGTATCACGAATTTTATCAATCGCATCAATCACAGTATTTAAAGCAGTATCAAAGCCAATGGTAAAATCAGTTCCAGGAATATCATTATCAATCGTTCCCGGTACACCAATTGTTGGGAATCCATGCTCCGTTAGCTTCTGAGCTCCGCGAAAAGATCCGTCTCCACCAATAACAACAAGTCCTTCTATTCCGAATTTCTTAAGTTGCTCAATGCCTTTCTTTTGCCCTTCAATTGTCTTAAATTCTTCGGATCGTGCAGTGTAAAGCATTGTACCACCGCGGTGGATAATATCACCAACAGATCCTAATTCCATTTTTTTAATATCACCAGCCATTAAGCCAGCATATCCGTAATAAATACCATAAACTTCTAAATTATGATAAATCCCTTTACGAACGACTGCACGAATAGCAGCATTCATTCCTGGAGAGTCACCACCACTTGTCAACACTCCAATTCTTTTCATATAACAATCCTCCTCAATCAATCATCATATATTTTGAAAAGTTCCACATCGCTTATAGCTTGTGTACTTTTACCCTCAACTAACATAGGAAGCACTTCACACACATTTAGCATGTAAACTTTTTGACATAAACAGTAAAGGCGATTCCAATCATTTATTACTATTGACATCGAACTGGAGGCTCAAACCTATCCCATTTTTAAAAATAACACTTTCGTTCAACAAATACAATACAGAACGTTTTAAATAAAATAACTACACCCACGAATTAGGGTGTAGTTTTTCTTTATTTTATAGGCATGGTATCGGTTACAGCCTTATATTGTCCAATTTTTTTGTATTTTTCATATCTATGCTCAATCAGCTCATCCCCACTTAAACGGCGAAGCTCAAAAAGCGAGCGTTCAATCACATCATCAATCGCTTCTGCTTGTTCTTTAATATGACGATGTGCTCCGCCTTTTACTTCGCGAATGACTTCATCAATCACTCCTAATTCCTTTAAATCTGGTGCAGTTATTTTCATCGTTTCTGCTGCCTTTTGAGCTAATGAAGCATCTTTCCATAGTAACGCTGCTGCCCCTTCAGGAGAAATAACGGAATATGTCGAGTTCTCCAACATATGTAAATGGTTACCAACACCTAATGCTAACGCTCCTCCGCTTCCTCCTTCACCAATTACAACGCAAATAATTGGTACGCTCAAGCCAGACATTTCCAGTAAATTACGTGCAATTGCCTCACTTTGTCCACGTTCTTCTGCTGCTTTACCGGGGTATGCTCCCTTCGTATCAATAAAACAAATAATCGGACGTTTAAATTTGTCAGCTTGTTTCATTAAACGTAACGCTTTTCTATATCCTTCTGGGTGAGGCATACCAAAATTGCGATAAATATTATCTTTCGTGTCCTTTCCGCGCTGATGACCAATGACAGTAACAGGAATTCCTTTATATTTAGCTATTCCTCCAACGATTGCCGGATCATCCCCATACAAACGGTCCCCATGTATTTCAAGGAAATCAGTAAACAAATGATCGATATAATCAAGGGTCGTTGGACGGTCATTATGACGAGCAATTTGCACACGTTCCCACGGCTGCAAATTCCCATATATTTCTTGCTCTAGTTGGTGTAATCTTTTCTCTAGCTTTTGAATTTCATCACTTAAATCAATATCCTTCTCTTCTGTAAATGAACGCAATTCTTTAATTTTATTTTTTAATTCAACAATTGGCTTCTCAAATCCTAAATTAGTTGTCATTAGGCTCACCTCCTTGGTGAATATTTAAAATGGTCGTTAATGTATCCTTCATTTCATTTCGTGGAATAACGCGATCTAACTGACCATGTTTTAAAAGAAACTCAGCCGTTTGGAAATCTTCAGGAAGCTCTTGGCGAATGGTCTGCTCTATAATTCGTCGCCCCGCAAAGCCTATTAACGCCTTCGGTTCAGCAAAGTTGTAATCACCTAATGAGGCAAAACTAGCAGAAACACCACCAGTTGTCGGGTGGGTCATGACCGAAATAAACAAGCCACCTTGTTTATTTAGCTTTTGTAATGCTGCACTTGTTTTGGCCATTTGCATTAAGCTTAATACCCCTTCCTGCATACGAGCTCCTCCTGAAGCGGAAAATAGGATTAATGGAGCCTTCTTCTCAATTGCATCTTCAACAGCTCTCGTAATTTTTTCTCCTACTACTGACCCCATACTCCCCATGCGAAAACGTGCATCCATAACAGCGATAACTGCCTTAAAACCATTAATCGTACCATATCCTGTCACGATCGCTTCATTCAGCTCCGTCTTCGCCCGATCTGCTTCTAGCTTATCTTCATATGTTGGAAACTTTAATGGATTTGCACTAAGCATGTCCCTATTCGTTTCAACAAAAGACCCTTCATCCATTAAACTAGCAATTCGCTCAGGTGCTGTCATTCGATGGTGAAACCCACAAGAATGACAAACAAGTAAGTTCTTTTTTAATTCTTTTGTATACATGATTGTTCGACATGATGGACACTTTGTCATTAAACCTTCTGGAACTTCCTGTTTAGCACGCTCAGAAGGGATCGTAGCATACTTACGTTTTTTCTTCAAAAAGTCTTTAAGCATCATTACACCTCTTTTGCTTTGTCATTCTAGTTATTCAAATATATTTTAAAAAGGACTATATTTCAAATGTTCTAATAGTATACGTTTGGATAATTCTTTGTTTCTATTGCTTAATGCATGAACGAGTTGAACATGCTCTTTTGTATGTGTTATTAACTTTGATTCTTGTAACGGTCGTGCCACTACTACTTTGTTATATTGTACAAGTGAATCCCAAATATTTGTTAACAATCGATTTTTGCTATACGTTACAAGCTTTCTATGAAAAGCATAATCGTCTTCTTGTTTCATGACTTTATATTTATAACATTGAACAAAGTCTTTTAACTCAACTACATCATCCTGACTCATTCGTTCACAGGCCAACTTTAATGCTTCAACTTCAATAATTCTTCTAGTTTCTTCAAGATCCTGCTTAGCATTTTCATCTTTTAAAAGAAATGATAATAACAACTCAACTAGACGTCGGCTATTTGCCTCTTTTATAAACGTTCCTTCACCACGTCGTGTTTCTATAAATTCTAACAATTCTAACGCTCTCAATGCTTCTCTAACTGAAGAACGGGCCACTCCTAATCGATTACTTAGTTCACGTTCAGAAGGGAGCCGATCACCTTCAACAAGCTGATCGGCCTCAATAATCCCTCTAATTTGTGAAATAATTTCTACATAGCGTTTTTGTTGACTTACCATGATTACGAACTTCACCTCGTCAATTTGAATCGTCTTGAATCATTGCTAAGGCCTCCGTCCGTTTGGCAACATCCTCTAGGTTCACTTGCACCCTGGCTACACCACTTTCCATAGCAGCTTTCGCAACAGCCTTTGCAACAGCAGGTGATACTCGCTTATCAAATGGGGCAGGAATGACATAATCAAAAGACAATTCATTTTTTATTAAATCTGCAATTGCATACACTGCAGCAACCTTCATTTTTTCGTTAATCTCGGTTGCACGTACATCTAAAGCACCACGGAACACTCCTGGAAAGGCGAGCACATTATTAACTTGATTCGGATAATCAGATCTCCCAGTTCCGATCACTTTTACACCGGCAGCTTTAGCATCTATTGGTGTAATCTCTGGGTTCGGGTTAGCCATCGCAAAAATGATTGGATCTTGAGCCATTTCCATAACCATTTCCTTTGATAGTACCCCTTCTACCGAAACTCCGACAAAAATATCTGCATCTTTTACAATCGTTTTAAGATCACCTTTCTTCTTATTGCGATTTGTAAACATTGCTACTTCATGCTTATGTTCATTCATCCATCAGACCGTCCAGCGTAAATAGCCCCCCGTGAATCACATAAACTGATATTGTTTGCCCCTAAATTTCGCAAAAGCTTAATAATCGCAATTCCTGCTGCTCCAGCACCATTTACAACAATTTGGGATGTTTCAAGCTTTCTACCTGTTAATTTACACGCATTGATTAAACCTGCTAACGTGACAATCGCAGTCCCATGCTGGTCATCATGAAAAACAGGGATGTTCATTTCCTTTTTTAATCGTTGTTCGATTTCAAAGCAAGAAGGGGCGGCAAAGTCTTCTAAATTTATCCCACCAAATGTCGGTTCAAGCTGTTTAATCGTTTTGATGATTTCATCTACCTCTACAGACTTCATACATATCGGAAATGCATCAACGCC
Source organism: Bacillus sp. JCM 19034 (assembly GCF_001310635.1). Taxonomy (GTDB): domain Bacteria; phylum Bacillota; class Bacilli; order Bacillales; family Bacillaceae_D; genus Halalkalibacter. The sequence goes on along the minus strand of NZ_BAXR01000002.1, from coordinate 293,222 downwards.
GGCAAACGTCTTAAATAAGACAGCTTTTCCTTCCATCACTGGCATTGCAGCTTCAGGACCAATATGACCTAGTCCTAATACTGCCGTCCCGTTACTTACAACTGCGACAGAATTCCCTTTCATCGTATACTCATATACTTTTTCTTTGTCACGATAAATCTCTTCACAAGGATCTGCAACGCCTGGTGAATAAACTAAACTTAAATCATGAGCATTCTTTACTGGCACTTTCGTTGATGTCTCTAGCTTTCCACGGTGCTTACGATGAATGTCTAATGCTTCTTTCTTAAAAGATGTCACCACGAACACTCCTTTTTCATGATCATCCATACTGGTCAGACCACTCAAAAACTTCCCTAATTATATATAATCTTTCTTCATTAGCCAAGTGACAATTTAAGAACGCAGCTTTACATTTTCTTGACCTAACAATTGACTAAGCTTATAAAGACAAGCATTTGAGGGATTAATAGAGTACTCTTTTGTTAAATATTTTGTTTCATTTGTTTGATCATAAAATAAAATGACTGGAACATCACCTCTATGCTTTTGGATTACCTGCTTTAGCATTTGTAATTTCTCTTTCTTAGTTTCATTCATTATTCTTAAATAAAGCCGCTGATTTGATTTATTAGCACTTTCAAGTGGGTACAACCGTTCAATAATTAACGTCGGTCTTTGTTTAGCAAGGTCAGTCCGCCCATCTAGTACGTACAGTTCGTCTTCCTTTAGAAAATCTCGTACATTTGACCAAACAAGTGGAAACATTGTCACGTTTATCGTGCCCGTTTCATCAACTAATGACGCAAAAGCCATTGCATCACCTTTTTTCGTTCTAATTCGTTTAATCGACTCGATCTTTCCTGCAACAACAACTTGCCCGAATGAGCTAGAGCCTCTCTAATCGTTATTCTCCCTTTAGAACGTAGCGTTTGTTCATATCGTTCTAGTGGATGACCGGATAAATAAAAGCCTAATACTTCCTTTTCAAATTCCAATCGTTCATAATCGGTATACGGCTCTACCTTCTGGTAATCTGGCGCTTCTAAATCCAATTTAAATAAACCTGCTGTTTCCTCCTGAAACTCTTTTATTTTTTGTGCGAATTCAATTGCATCATCTACCGTAGCTAATAGAGTAGCTCTGTCTTCACCAAAATGATCACATGCACCCGCTTTAATTAGCGACTCTAATGCCTTTTTTGAAAGCTCAGGATATAGTTGAACAACAAGTTGAAACAGGTCAAGGATCGTTTTTTCTATACGTCCTTTTAGAATGGCCTTAACAGCTTGCATTCCAACATTTGAAATAGGGAGTAACCCAAAGCGAATCGCCTGTTCTTCTATTGAAAAAAGCCAATCACTTTTTTCAATAGAAGGGGGATATATTTCTATCCCCTTGTCTTTACATTCTTGAATAAAGCGATACAGACGTTCCTGCTGATTCCAAACAGATGACAGAAGAGCCGTATAAAATGGCAGTGGATAATGAACTTTTAAATATGCAAGCCAATAACTTATTAAACTATAAGCTACGGCATGACTTCTATTAAAGCCATAATTTGCAAAACGTTCAATTAATTCAAATGTTTCTGTAGCAACTTTTTCAGAGTAGCCGTTATGAACTGCTCCTTGAATAAACGATATTCGTTGTTTCTCTAAATCATGCTTTTTTCTTTTTACTAATTGCTCTACGCAATAGATCAGCTTCAGCTAATGAAAAGCCAGCTAGTGCTGATGCGATTTGCATGATTTGTTCCTGATAAATTAGCACACCATATGTATGCTCCAAAAACGGTTTAACAACTTCGTGTGAAAATTGGACTTTTTCTTGCTTATGCTTACGTTTAATATATGTAGCAATATATTCCATTGGCCCTGGCCGATACAAAGCGTTAACAGCAACAATATCTTCAAATTCAGTCGGTTGTAAAGACGCTAACACACGTCTCATCCATCTGATTCGAGTTGAAAAACCCCAGTTGTATCAGCTCTGCTTAACAAATGAAAGGTTGCCGAATCATTTAATGGGATCTTTTAACATCAATGTTATTACCAGTTTGTTGCTCAATGAAATAGACAATCCTCTCAAGTAACGTTAAATTACGTAATCCTAAAAAATCAAACTTCAATAAACCTAACTGCTCTACAACATCCATCGTTGCCTGTGTTAAAGAAACATTCGTCGTACCTTCCTGAAGTGCCAGAACTTCCGTTAGAGGCTTATCACTTATGACAATCCCAGCAGCATGAGTCGATGTATGACGAGGTAATCCTTCAAGCCGAGTTGCGATTTCCCATAGCTGCTTTGCTTCATCTGATCCACAGACGAATTCCTTTAATTTCTCACTTTCTTTCCACGCTCTAGCTAATGTCATCCCAGGAGAAGAAGGGATTTCCTTGATTATCTGATTTATCACATAAGCCTTAACCCCCAACACTTTACCTACATCACGAATAACGGCTCTAGCCGCAAGAGTACCGAATGTTAAAATATGTGCAACCCTATTCGCCCCATATTTCTTTTGAACATAGTTGATCACTTCATCGCGTCGGTTATCAGGAAAATCAATGTCAATATCAGGCATAGAGACGCGCTCAGGATTTAAAAACCGTTCAAATAGCAAATGATAGTCCAATGGATTAACATCCGTTATCTCTAGTAGATAAGCAACTAACGAGCCTGCAGCTGATCCTCTTCCAGGTCCTGTCATAATACCATGTTCCTTCGCATAGTGCATAAAGTCCCATACGATTAAAAAATAATCACTGAACCCCATTTTTGAAATAACAGCAAGCTCTTTTTTTATCCTCCGATCTATTTTCTCTGTCTTTTGTTCAAGTCGCTTTTCACATCCTGCCCAACATAGCTCCTCCAACAGCTCATCCGCACTTTTTCCATTCGTAGGAAAAGAGGGGAGCTGAAACTGGTTGAATGTAAATTCAATAGTACACATATTAGCTAGATGAGCTGTATTTTCTAGGGCATCTTCAAACCCGTTGAAATCAGCCTCAAGTTCAGATGGAGTTTTCAAGTAATATTGACGTTCTTCACCTGATACCTCGCTCTCTACTACCTTTTCTCCATCACCGATTGCACGTAATACTTGATAGGCACCAAAATCGTCTTGACGTAAAAAGTGACAAGGATTTGCTGCTGCTAATCGCAAAGGAAATTGTGAGATAAGCTGCTGAATTTGTTCTACTATATGAGCTTGGCGAATTGCTTCAGTTGTTATTTCTAAAAAGGTTTGCTTAGTCCATCTTTCAGGTATCCACCCTTTTAGCCAAGCCGTCGCTTTTTGGCTGTCTCCACTTTTTAGCATATCCGTTATTGGGCCGTTCTTAAATGGTAGCACGATCACGACGTCATCTAGCGAATCGGCCAGCTCTTCTTTTGTTAAAAAACGCTCCTCACGCTTTTTATGATGCCATTTTGATGAGAGCCATAATAGTTTCTTATAACCTTCATTATTCTTCGCATAAAACCGAATATCTCTGACAATTTTCGGTTGAACTAAAACGGTTAAACTCACACCAATAATTGGCTTTACTCCGAATTTTTGGCACGCATTATAGAAAGGAACGACTCCATATAAGACTGTTTTATCTGTTAAAGCTAGCTGCTTATAACCTTGTTGCCGTGCATATTTCACAAGCTCCTCAACTCGATTGGTTGATGAAAGTAAGCTATATTCACTTAACACGTGGATTGGTACAATATCCATTCCCCATCCTCCTTTCACTTTTGAAAGCTTGTCATATCTTTCTCTTCAGTTAACTATATATAAGTATGATTGACAGTCAAACCTTTTTGGCAGTAATGATTTCTATAATTATAAATCTCGTTTTATTGAAAGGATGAGTCCATTGTTAAACCGTGAGCTTTTAGCAACATTGATTATTGATTTTTTCGTTGCATTTGGTGTCATTATTGGTGGCGCCCTCATCGGTGGAATCGGTGCTTTCTTAATTGGCAAACCGCCATTATCTGTGATTCATAACTTAGCAGGCAATTTAAAGATTTGGGCTATCGTAGCAGCAATAGGTGGCACTTTTGACGCAATTTCAAGTATTGAAAGAGGTTTATTTGAAGGCATTCATGACGACATTGTTAAAACAGCCCTGATGATTTTTGCTGCTTTATGCGGAGCGCAAACTGGGATAACGGTTATTCAATGGCTCGTAGGGGAGTCCGTTTCCTCATGAGAATTCCACCATTATATAAACGCACCACATTTCAACGTTTTCTTGCTGGATTATTCATAGGTGTGCTTTGTGGATGGTTCTTTTTTCTCTTTCAATATGGACAACTCTATAATCAATTAATGATCCAGCTTTCTGAGCAACGATCTACAATCACTTCACTAGAAGCCCGCATTGCCGAATTAAATAGTGAACAGACAAAATTAAATGAAGAAAACAAGCGAAAATTAACGATTCAAACAATTGAAATCGAATTAAATAATGCTCGTCGTTTACGCTTGAATCAGTTAACTCAGCTAGAACTACGAACGCAAATTATGGAAGAGCTCCAGCATTTAGAGCGAGAAGACATTGAATCTGTTGCGAATATGAAAGATTTATTAATACAAGCACTCGAAAATAAAGTGTTTAAAGTCGACGATAATGAATTCCAAGTCGATGTCCAAGGGCTATATTTATTTACAACTTTACGAATAGAAGTTGCTATTAAGCCAGCAAGTAATTAAGAAAATAGACTTCACTTAATTACTTGCTTTTTTGAAATATCTACTAGTTTATTTACAATAAGATCTGCTTCATCCCATGAATATGCGTTTGCTCCCGCTGCCTTTGGATGACCACCTCCGTGGTGCTCAGCGGCAATTTGATTAATGACAGGTCCCTTTGATCTTATTCTAACTCTTATCTGCTCATCCTCTTCTACAAAAAATACCCACGTCATAAGCCCTTCCACATCTGAAAAAACGTTAACAAACTGAGAAGATTCATTTGCTGTCACTTGAAAATCTTGTAATGTTTCTTTTGTTATTTTCATGACACCAACACATTCTTCAATAACATGAAAATGTTGAAGGATATAGCCTTCAAGTCGTAGCATACGGATATCCTTCTTATGAAGCTGTGCATAAAATTCGTTGCGATCAAAAGGCTGCTCTAAAAGGACACTCGTTCTTCTTAACGTTTCTGCAGTTGTGTTATCGTAACGGAATCTTCCTGTATCACCAACAATTCCTGCGTAAAACAGACGAGCAATTTCTGGATCAAACTTCCAATTACAATCGATCATCAATTGAACAAGCATTTCACAAGTCGAACTAAACGTAGGATCAACCCAATACACGTCCCCATACGGTTCGTCGTTCGGATGATGATCAATTTTAACTAAACAAGCCCCTTGCTCATATCGTTGATCTGATATTCGTTCTTTATTAGCTGTATCACAGACAATGACAAGGGCACCATCATACATTTGCTCATTTACTTCGTCCATTTCACCTAAAAAACGTAACGAATCCTCTTGTTCACCAACTGCATAGACCTTCTTATTTGTGTATTGCTTTTGAATCGCTTTAAGCAAACCGAGCTGTGACCCTAATGCATCAGGATCAGGACGTACGTGTCGGTGTATGACAATCTTGTCGAACTGTTCTATTTTCCTTATGATTTCATTTATCATTTAAATGAACTCCTCTCTTTACGTTCATGATTCCTTCACTAGCATCTTTTACTCAATGACGGTACAATAGACTGCATAAGTGAACATATTAAAATGTAGGTGAATGATATGGAAAAACTATTTATTATCATCATTATTTTGTCAGCTATCTTTTTTCTTTATAATAGGGTTAAAGCATGGCGCCAAGCTGAGCCTCTTTTAAAACGTATTTATGAGTCGAAATCAACGCTAATGCTCGGTATATTTTTGACTGTTTTTGGAGTAAACTTATTAGTCTCACCTCGACATGCTGTTGATTGGATCGTTGGAATTACCTTCCTCGTATTTGGGGTCGCTAACCTTATCTTTGGCTTTAAGGCACATCGCCATTACTTAGCACAACTGCCATAAAAAATCGGAAAACTTTTTTAGAAGCACTGAGCTGGACCTTACAAAAATAATAGCTAAGCCAGTGCTCCTCCCCAATTTAACATCCATCTACTTTGGTTCTTCCTAATCATTGCACCGGTTAATGTTTCTTTGAATATGTAGAGATATTATGCTTACTTTATATTACCGCCATTGTCGTTCCAACCTGTACTCACATCTATTTTCTAATCAATAAGTTGAGCCATCATTAATGCTTTGCCGACAATCTGTGCATCATGGTAAAGCTCAACATCAATTTTACCGTGCTTTCGACCAATCTCTAATACTTTTGGCTCAATTGTTAGCACACTTTCCATTTGAACAGGCTTAATAAAATATAACGTAATATTTTCTACAACTAAATCACCTTTCTTATAAGTTCTTAACACCTTGCGACCTATTTCTGTAACTAAAATAGTAAATACACCATATGAAATGGATCCTAATTGATTCGTCATCTGAGGGGTAACCTCACAGGTGAATTGAAATTGTTCTTCTGTCGAGCAATCTTGCAAACGACTTGTTACAATTTCTTCAATCGTCTCACCGACATGCGGCTGGCGTTGAACCATTTGCAATGCCTTTAAAACATCCTGCCTACTCACTACCCCTATTAGCTTTTTCACCTGATCAATAACAGGCAATAATTCAATCCCTTCCCATACTAGTAAATGAGCAACTGTAGCGATTGACGTTCGTTCATTTACTGTAATTGGTTCTGTTGTCATCACTTTTTCAATCTTCGTATGAGAGGCAACCCCAACCACATCCTTTGCCGCGATCATCCCTCTTACTTTCATTGATTCATCAATAACAGGATAGCGACTATGTCCCGTTTCTTTATTTAACTGATCCCATCGTTGTACAGTATCCCCTGTTGTTAAATAATACGTATTAGCAAGTGGAATTAAAATATCGTCTACGAGCACAATTTCCTTCTTAATTAATTGATCGTAAATCGCACGGTTAATCATAGCAGCAACCGTAAACGTATCATAGCTCGTTGAAATAATCGGTAATTCTAGTTCATCGGCTAGACGAATCACTTCTTCACTTGTTGAAAAGCCTCCTGTAATTAAAACTGCTGTTCCCGATTGAATACCAACTTTATGAATTTCCTCACGATTGCCTACAATTAAGAGATTCCCAACTTCCATATAACGCATCATTGCATTTAGCTTCATTGCACCGATGACAAACCGATTTAACGTTTTATGTAGACCTCTTCTTCCACCTAGAACTTGGCCTTCAACAATATTAACCACTTCAGCATAAGTTAATTTTTCAATATTTTCTTTACGTTTCTTTTCAATCCTAATTGTTCCAACTCGTTCAATTGTACTTACAAGACCCTGATTCTCGGCTTCCTTTATAGCTCGATACGCTGTCCCTTCACTAACATTTAGTGCTTTTGCGATTGAACGGACAGATATTTTTTCTCCTACTTGTAATCTCGTTATATAGTTTATAATTTGTTCGTGCTTTGTAGCCACTTTTTTCCTCCAACTATGACCGACCTATAACAAATCACTTTAAGTATACGTGTTCCCTTCCTTGCGAGCAAGAAAGGGAAATGATATAAAAAGCAACATATGACCATTTTTAAGAAACCTTGATAAAAAAAGCACCTTGAAAGGAATATTTCTCTTTCAAGACGCCTTTAGCTTCAAAAGGATTGAACTATAATTCAATTGCTTCCCCTATTTGAAGGACAAGTCCTTTCTTACCAGATAACCCTTCTGCATAAGCAACAGGATCCTGCACAATCACTGGGAATGTGTTGTAATGAATCGGAACAACTCGTTTTGCTTGTAGCCATTCAGCTGCTACTGTAGCGTCCTCTGGTCCCATTGTAAAGTTATCTCCAATAGGTAAGAATGCTAAATCAATCGAATTTCGTTCTCCAATCAGCTTCATATCACTAAATAAAGCCGTATCTCCGGCATGAAAAATTGTTTTTTCCTCTGCCGTAAATAGAATTCCTGCAGGCATTCCTGTATAGACAATGTTTTGATTCTCTTCTTCAGTGTATGAGGACCCATGAAAAGCTTGTGTTAATTTTACAGTACCAAATTCAAAGCCATGAGCTCCACCAATATGCATTGGGTGACAACGAACACCTTTCCATTCTAAATAAGTAGCTAATTCAAACGGTGCTACAACGAGGGCGTCATTTCGCTTCGCTAACTCAATCGTATCCCCTACATGATCGTTATGACCATGTGTGAGCAAAATAACATCTAATTCTAATTTGTTTGCATCAAGATCGGTTTGTTCATTCCCTGTTATAAAAGGATCAATGATGATTTTTGTCCCTTTTGTTTCAATGAAAACAACAGAATGTCCATGATAGCTAACGTTCATCTTTACACACTCCTTCTAGTAGTCTTTCATTACAAATTTCAATATTAATCATTACAATTCCTTTTATATTTTAATATAATTTTAATAGCAACTAGCCTTACAGTTCATCCATTTCTACTTTGAAAAAAAGTAGCTTTTTTTACCCCAGCTGTTTCCGTAACAAACGAAGCTTCAAGAACCGCACCTGGATCTACACTTAAAACAAGCTCTTTCAAGCGTGGGTACATAAAACGATTTGTTATACAATAAATAATCAATCGTTCATCACCAGTATAGCCACCTTGTCCGTAAAGGTACGTTATCGAAACATCTAACTCCTTTAATAACTGCTCGCCTACTTTATGTGGATGATCAGAAATAATCATCACTGACTTTGCTTGATTTAATCCATCCATGATAAAATCAATCATTTTCGAAACAATATAAAAAACAGCAACACTAAACATCGCTTGTTCTAATGTAAAAACAAAAGCAGCTCCTGTTAAAATGACGGCGTTAATGGCTAATAAGAACGTGCTGATTGGAATATGGAATTTACGGTTTAGCCATATTGCGATCATCTCAGTACCATCAACAGCTCCTCCTGCCTTGACAACTAAACCTACTCCTAAACCAAGCATTAAGCCACCATAAAGTACAATTAATACTTCTGAAGAGGTGATAGCAGCAAAAGGGGCTAACCACCAAAGGGAAACAGCAGTAATAACATTTGCAAATAATGTGCGAACAACAAACTTTCGACCCATATACCTTCCGGCAAACATTAAAGTCGGGATATTTAAACCGATAAACACGATCCAAATTGGAATTGAAAATATCGTATTGGCCATGATCGCTAGTGCTGTAACGCCACCATCGACCAATCCATTTGGAGCTAATATTAACTCAAGACCAACTGCTACACAAACTGAACCTAAAGTTAGAAAAATATAATCAATCAATGTACGCATAAAACCGCTCCTTTTCCCACTATGATCATTTTACCACAAAATGAAACAGTAGCGGGAAAAGGGACATTTCAATGCCCTTAAAGGGACATACCTTTAAGGGCGATAGTAAATCTATAATCATGGTACTATTCACCTTGTGGCCATACCCATGTGAATAGTTCACCTTCTTTGTTCATATAACGAATATCTAATTTTGACATTTGCGGGAACTTCTCTTTCATTTTTTCAACATACTGCTCAATCGAACGTTTTTCAGTAATTTGCAATTGAGAAACGATGGCTTCGACTTGTTCTTTCGCCTCTTTGCCTTTCATCACAGAAGAACCTTTTTCAAATTCATATTTCCCCGGACTATCATACTCCCATTCGTATTCTTGACCATCAGAAATCATCGTTATTCGAACAGAATAAGCACTCATCAACTCTGTCCCACTAGCAGCAACGTGTGTACTACTAATGAAGCAAAAAAGATTATGAGACATATCACACATTTCTTCATATCATCACCTCATTATTAGGATGAGGCAGTTTTTGGTATATTATACATTAGGTATACGATATAGTCGCCTTATCAATCTCTTCAGTATCACTAGCAACATATTCTCTACCTTTTTCCTTTAGTACCATAATACTATATATTACATATTATATTTAAATTACCACCTGTATACATGTTTAAGTGATTTTTAAGTGGTTTTCAGTACTATAAACCTAATGACATCACGAAATAGGCTATATCTCCCACAAAAAGAAGGTGCAACAAAATGCTCTATATTTGCTTAATGGTAACATGGTGTATTCTCTTCTTCACTATTTCTTTTCGTAAAAAAACACGTACTATAGCAAAGAATAAAAAGAAGCTTAGTACGCGACTGCATGATTCAATTAAACATAATTACTAAAGAAGGGGTTGGGAAACTATTGATCGTTGCCAACATAAGAACTAGCTTAGCATTATTATGCAAGAAGGTTTGCCTTAAGATGCTAATTTAGGACTAAGAAATTTAGACACACCATTAGGTCTAAGTAATCGCTTAATTTCAGGTCAAATATTTCGTTCAATAAAATACTCGTTTCAATAAAAAACTGTATCGAAGCAAAAGCCAGAGTACTCGATACAAAAATATCAGAACAACAACTGAACTTTAACTTAAAAGAATTCAAGGCGAGCATCTTAAACTCACCTTGAATTCTTTTCTACTTCTTCATCTTTTCATATTGGTGCTGCATCTCATCTAGATGTCTTTGCTCATAAGTGCCATTACTATACGAATCAAGCAACAATTGACGTACTTCTTGCTCACCTTGTTGATCGTACGAACCGTTTGTTAATTTATGCTCCTTCTTCATTAGTGCATTAGCCTCCTTATAGACTTTTACATTCAAATCTAGTATGAGGCAAACAATCACTATTTATGTGAGGGTACTAAAAGTTCCTTCGCTTTCTCTAATGACACTCTCACTTGCTCAAATCCAGTTCCGCCAGCACTGTTTCTTCTTTCTACAACGGTCTTTGGATTTAGAACTTCATAAATATCTTCGTCAAACAAATCACTCGCTTCTTGATAATCGGAAAATGGCAAATCAAGGAGGAACACACCTTTTTGAATGGCAACTAAAACAAGCTTTCCAACCACTTCGTGTGCTTGACGGAATGGCATTCCTTTAGTCGCTAAATAATCAGCTAGCTCTGTCGCATTTGAGAAATCATTATGAACTGCTTTTTCCATTCTTTCTACATTAACGGTCATCGTTTCAATCATGCCGGCAAAAATATTTAAAGATCCCTTCACTGTTTCAACTGTATCAAACATACCTTCTTTATCTTCTTGCATATCTTTATTATACGCTAGAGGTAATCCTTTTAATGTCGTTAATAAAGAGAACAAATGACCATATACTCGACCTGTTTTTCCACGAATTAACTCGGCCATATCTGGATTTTTCTTTTGAGGCATTATACTGCTGCCAGTTGCAAATGAATCATCCATTTCTATGAACTGAAACTCTTGTGTTGACCATAAGATAAGCTCTTCACAAAGACGTGATAAATGCATCATGATCATGGAGGATGCACTTAAAAATTCAACAATAAAATCTCGGTCACTTACTGCATCTAAGCTATTATAGTAAATATCATCGAACCCTAACAGCTCAGCAGAATAATGGCGATTAATCGGGAAAGTTGTACCGGCAAGTGCACCAGCACCTAATGGAGAAACATTGACACGCTTAAAGCTATCCTCTAATCGTCCATAATCTCTTTCTAACATCCAAAAATAAGCTAATAAATGGTGAGCAAAAGAAACCGGCTGTGCCCGTTGTAGATGAGTATATCCTGGGATCAGTGTCTCAACATGCTCACTTGCTTGTAATACAAGAGCTTGCTGAAGCTTCTTTAATCCAGCCATTATTTCTTTCGTTTGATTACGCAAATAGAGATGCATATCTGTCGCTACTTGATCATTACGACTTCTGCCCGTATGTAATTTTCCTCCAACGGGGCCTATCTCATCAATTAAATGCTTCTCTAAATTAAGATGGATATCTTCCTGTTGCACAGAAAATTCCAGTTCTCCTTTAGCCGCTTTTTCACGTAGGACGAGTAGACCGTTCTTAATTTGTTCAACCTCATCCTTTGGAAGAACGCCACACTTACCAAGCATTGTTACATGGGCAATACTTCCTTCTATGTCTTCATTCACTAATGCTTGATCGAAGCCGATCGATGCCCCAAAGGCATCGACCCACTCTTCAGCCGTTTTTGTAAAGCGTCCACCCCAAAGCTTTGACACTATTGATTAACCTCCTTCTTTTCCTTGTTGACTTTACTATTGACTTTCGTTGATAATCCCCACAATGAAATAAAGCCAACAGCTGCACTATGATCAAACTCATCATCCGTTGAATACGTTGCAAGCTTTTCATTGTATAGAGAATATGGTGATTTACGTCCTTCTACAATCGCATGCCCTTTAAATAGCTTAACACGTACAACGCCTGTTACTGTTTTTTGTGTTTCTTGTAAAAATGCTTGAAGTGCATCTCGAATTGGCGAGAACCAAAGTCCATTATAAATAACTTCAGATAACTTTTGTGATACGATCGGTTTGAAATGTGCCACTTCTTTCGTTAATGTAATATCTTCAAGCTCTTTATGTGCCTTAATCAATGTCATCGCACCAGGCACTCATACACTTCACGTGATTTAATACCAACTAGACGGTTCTCAACATGATCAATACGTCCGACACCATGCTTACCAGCAATTTGATTCAATTGAAGAATTAAATCATCTAATTCATACTTCTTACCATTAACTGAAACTGGAACTCCTTGTTCAAAAGCAATTTCAATATATTCTGGCTCATCAGGTGTTTGTTCAATTGGAGCAGTCAGCTCGTATGCCCCTTCTGGCGGTGTCGCCCAAGGGTCTTCTAAAATTCCACATTCATTGGCACGACCCCATAAATTTTGGTCAACAGAATATGGATTATCAAGATCAATCGGAATCGGAACATTATTCTTCTTTGCATATTCAATCTCCTCATCACGAGACCAACCCCATTCACGAACTGGAGCCAATACTTTCAAATCAGGATTTAATGCTTGAATCGAAACTTCAAAACGCACTTGGTCGTTTCCTTTCCCAGTACAACCATGAGCAACGGCAGTAGCACCTGCTTTTTCAGCAATTTCTACTAACTTTTTTGAAATAAGTGGACGAGATAAAGCTGATACGAGTGGATACTTATCTTCATACATCGTATGTGCTTGTAAAGCAGGTAAAACAAAATCCTCAGCAAATTCCTTTTTCGCATCAATCGAGTATGATTCAATCGCACCTACATCAAGTGCTTTTTGTTTTACAAAATCTAGATCCTTTCCTTCCCCAACATCTAATCCAACTGCAATAACATCATAGCCTTGATCAGCCAACCATTTAATCGCTACAGATGTATCCAAACCACCAGAATAAGCTAAAACTACTTTTTCCTTACTCATCTTCTCATTCCCCCAATGAATATTAATACTCAATATATTATTTTTATACATTTGTATTCAAAAAAAGGAGCGCTTGAATCAAACGCAAAAGTCATGCATAAACCTATCGATAAATCTTATTAATATTCATTACTTTAACAGGCAACGTTCATTTTGGCAAGTATTTATTGTATCTTTTTTGAATGAATTTATTTGCTATAATAGGATTCAACGCTATCATATACATATGAGGTGATAAAGTTGTCTGTCCAATTTATATACGATCGCCGTTTAGGTATAGAGCTTCCCCTTTTTGAACAAAGCTGGGACGCACTCGATTATAAGATAAAAGATGTTACATTAAAGAAATGGGAAGAAATACGTGGAACCATTCCAGATCGTGTGAAAGAATTTGAGGAAAAAATACGAATTGTCCATCTTCAGCTATCCGACGAAGAGGATTTTGAAACATGTTGTCGATTAAATGAAGAAATGGCTGAGCTAGCATCGATTATTAATGATTTGTGGATATGGTTTAGACAGTCTCCTGCCATATGAAAGCTACATTATATAATCAATATGAAATTTGAAAGAGCACTGGCCTTGCTTTATTTTCATTCGAAAAATAACCGCTCCGCATAGTGCTCCTAAATTTCACTCTCATTCTAGAAGTCTTCTTTTTGTATAAAAATGTTTCGCCACTTCAATTACTTGCTTTGTAAAAAGATAATTCGAACCAGCTCCTATTACAATCCCTAACAAAGGAACGCTTTGAACCGTCTTTTTTCTCATAAATGCAATAAGAAATCCCTTCGCTAATTGAGTTGTAAGCTGCTGTAACCACCCTTCATGGAAAATTGCATCATCCCCCTCATAAAAGATTGCTTGCTGATGTAGCTGACAATCTTCAATAAGCTTGTCCCATTCTGCTCGTTGATAATGTTTCGGCACAGTTGCAACATGTAGTAACTTCAACATAAGCATTTGTTCCATCGGATGACGAGGGTCATAACCGTAGATAAAAGCTAATTGCTGCAGTGAACGAAGCTGGATCGCCATTAACGCAGGTAAATCAGCAGCTAGTAGGACGAATCCACCTAGTCCAGTAACACCTCCTTGTCCTAAAGACAGAAGGCGCTGCTTTGCCATAGCTTGCTCAGCCAAATAGTTTGTTTGTTCAAGGGACAGTTGTTTCATTTCTTCTGCAGTTGAGAGAGTAGGTTTGAAAATACGAGCTTGCGTAATAATACGTTGCACCACATCTTCAAACGAACGATTATGCAAAAGTGCAGAATGTAAATGAACGATACCGCTTTCTACTAATACAAGAAATTGACGTTTTCTTTTGTCATTCAATTTACTCAACCAGTTTTCTTGCCAAACGTCATATAACATAACTAGTTCAGATTGGTTTCCTTCAAAAAAGCACTGTTCCCAACGCTCTAGCTCATCCCATTGCTGTTTCAATGTTCATCTACTCCTTTTCCTTTTTCGTAAACAATCTCCTTTTTAACATTGGCGAATACACCCATCTCTCAGAAGATTGCTCTTGGGTCATTGACACATTATTTAGCTGTGTATTCATTTGTTTTAAAGACGAAAAGAAAATCGCTTCTGCTGTTTTTGGTGAAGCTGTACTTCCATATCCTTGACTGACTTCACCAAATTGACTAGCAATACAATGCTTTACAGCCATAAGTTCGAAAATATTTAGATCAAGATTAGCACGGCAAGCAGCCTCTGTTATCATTTCTAGACTAAGTGATACATAACCAAAGAATTCACCCTCATCTGTTAATTCCGGAGCTGTCGCATCTAAAAATGCTTTCGTCTTACCTATATCATGTAACAAACATGTCGTAATAACAATATCTTTATTGAGATGAGGATAAACCTGCAATAATTGCCAAGCACTTCTCGCTAATTGAACAACTTGTTCAAGCAAACCCGCATAATAAGCATGATGGTACATCTTTGCAGCTGGAATTGTTGTAAACCGGTCTCTAAATGATTTATGTCCAAAAATTTCTTTAATTATTTTCCTTAAAACGTCTGATTCAATCTCTTCCATATATAATCTTAACTCATGCCATAACTCTTCTCGATCAACACCATCACGAGACAATAAATCGGCAACTCTGATTTGGTCTTCTTTCGTAGCTAAACGCATCCGCTGAATCGAAAGCTGTTTCTGACCACGATAAAAACCAACCGTTGCTTCTACTTTTACGACCGCATGGCGTTCAAACTGCTTTGCCTGCTCATTTGTTAAATCCCATAAAATTGCAGGAATACGTTGTAAGTTACGCTCTAATTGAAAAGTAGCATAATCACTCCCATTAGATGCTTGCTTGATTTCACGTTCGCGGATATAAAAGAAATCAACAATGATCTCTCCTTCACTCCATGCTGACATCATTCCTTACTCCCCCTCAAATGTGATTTGAGTACTATGTTCTATTGTATGTAAAAATGAGCAAAGAAAGAAGAGGTTATATGAAGAGCGTGAATTGACTCTTCATATAACCTCTCCTATACAAAAGATTATTTTGCTAACCGTACTGTATCACGTGCAATCATAACCTCTTCATTAGTTGGAATAATTAACACTTTTACAGGTGAATGTGGGTAATTAATGAAAGCTTCTTGACCTCTAACTTGATTTAAGGCAGGATCCCAATATACTCCCATAAATTCTAGGCCTTTTAATACTTGAGCTCGAATAACGTCACTATTTTCACCAATACCTGCTGTAAAAATAATTGCATCAACTCCGCTCATTCGTGCTGCATATGAACCAATATATTTATGAATACGTGACGTAAAAACGTCTAAGGCCAATTGTGCACGTGCATTACCTTCCTCAGCTTTATTAACAATATCACGTAAATCACTTGAAAAACCCGATACTCCTAACAAGCCACTACGTTTATTTAATGTTTCTAATACTTGATTGGCATCTTGATTCGTCTTATCCATAATGTAAGGAATGAGTGCCGGATCAATATTTCCTGATCGTGTCCCCATCGTTACCCCAGCAAGTGGGGTAAAACCCATTGACGTATCAATTGACTTTCCGCCTTCTATCGCAGCAATACTAGCCCCATTACCTAAGTGACATGATAATAATCTCAATTGTTCAATAGGTCGCCCTAAAAGCTCAGCTGCTCTCTCTGATACATATTTATGAGAAGTGCCGTGGAATCCATATTTCCGTATTCCATACTTTTTGTAATAGTCATAAGGCAAGCTATATAAGTAAGAGGATTCAGGCATTGTTTGATGAAATGCTGTATCAAATACGGCTACCGCTGGGACATTTGGCAGCACCTCTTTAAAAGCATTAATTCCTACAATATTTGCTGGATTATGAAGAGGTGCAAGTTCTGAGACATCTTCAATCCCTTGCAGACTTCATCAGTAATTAGTACTGAATCGTTAAACTTTTCTCCACCGTGAACGACACGATGTCCAATTCCGTCTATTTCATCTAAGGATTCAATAATTCCAAGTGACGTTAATTTATCAAGTAAAATTTTGACCGCCTCAGCATGGTCAGGAATATTTAATGTGTCCGAATGCTTTTTTCCATTCACTTCAATCGTAAAGACACCTTGATCAAGTCCAATACGCTCGACTAACCCTTTTGTTACAACTTCCTCTTCAGGCATCGTTAAAAGTTGAAATTTTAAAGAAGAGCTTCCTGCATTAATTGCTAAAATATTTGACATTCTTATTAACCGCTCCTTTGTAAATAGGTCATATTCATTTAAGCACCGAGTAAGGCTTATTTCAAGTAAAAACGGCCATTCTCTCTCATATTCGAACAATTCAGAAATGAATACTCTTACAAATTAATATTTCTTTACATTGTATCCCTTTTCATTTATTACAAAAAACCTAGCTTAAAAAAAGCTAGGCTTTAACAATTATATAATTCCCAATTCTTCTGCAAACCATTTATTGATTCTTTGAACCATATCGGCTAACGCCTCTTGTTTCGAAAAAGAAGGCAATTCAGCTAGTAAAGCTTGACGAGGCGAAGTCGTTTTCTCACCTATTTTTTGAATAATAAAGATACTCTTCGCAAATTGTTCTGACGAAAACATTGATTGTGGCAACTGAAGTAAGGCTAAAATATGGGCTTGTTTCTTTAAATAATCATGTAATGATTTTGACTGATCATTTTCAAATAAGAAATTCGGTACTAAAAATAGAAGGTATCCTCCTTCTTTTACATGCTTCAATCCTTGTTCAATCATCAAATGATGAATATAAGAATGTCCTTCCTCAGCACGCAACGAATATGTTTTCGCGATATCATCCTTTGGATAATAACCAATTGGTAAATCTGTTATAACAATATCCACTTTAGGTATTGATAGAGGTTCAACACTGTCTTGATGGAAAAGACTTACTTCATTCTTTTGCAAATTAGCTCCAACATAGGCGAGTTTTAATAACGTTTCATCAACTTCAAATGCATGAGCATTTATTTGTATTTTCGAATGGTTGATAACTGTATAAAGCAGGTTTCCAGATCCGGTAGCTAAATCAAGTATTGATGCTTGTTTTTTTCCACCGAGTAACTTATTAAACAAATAGTGAATGAACAAGCTGACTGCTTCGGGAGTCATTGAATGGTGCGGTTGTACTGCACCTTTCATTCCTTTGAGTATAACTAATTGTAACGCTTTTCTCATATCTTCAGAATTATATACAAGCTCATTTACACCTTTTAATAACCGTTGCAATTCAAATTTATCCTCATCGGAAAGCTCTTGCACTATTTGATTCTGAAACAAATTTTCTCCAGCTTCTGCTATACCTTCTAAATATGTAAAAGAGGATTTTTCTGTTAAATGTTGTGCACTTTTGTCGAAATAACTATATAATTGTTCAATTATCATATCATTCATATATATTCTTTCCCTTTCAAACTAGAAGGATGCCTCTAATGAGACACCCTTCTTTGCTTTTTAAATCTTTTTACTTAGCTGATTTAGCTGCTTCGATAGCCGCTTCATAATTCGGATGGTTCGTAGCTTCTGAAACATATTCTACGTACACAATTGTATCGGATGAATCAATTACGAACACCGCTCTTGCTAACAGGCGAAGCTCTTCAATTGCTACACCGTATGCATGTCCAAAAGAAAGATCGCGATGATCAGATAACGTTTGTACATTTTCAATTCCTGCTGCTGCACACCAACGCTTTTGGGCAAATGGAAGGTCAACACTTACCGTTAATACTTGTACATTATCTAATGATGCTGCGTCTTCATTAAACGTCCGTGTTTGCTGATCACACACACCCGTATCAATTGATGGGATTACACTTATTAATCGTACAGATCCTTTTGAATCAGCTAACGTGATTTCAGATAGGTCGTTTGCCAATACTTTGAAATCCGGAGCCTTCTCCCCAACCTTCACTTCCGTACCAAGCAGTGTGACCGGATTATTTTTAAACGTAATTTCTGCCATCCTTCATCCTCCTCATCGTTTATGTATCTTCAATGCTATTGTACATGACCACCCTTAATATGGCAACGTATAAGACAGCCTCTTTCTCTGATTCACAGAAAAGACTATTCCCGTGAAAAATAAAAAGTTGTTATAAAAAGTCTAATTTTGACCTTTTATAACAACCGTTAGCCTATCCGTTTACATAGTTGTATTCGGGGGAGGTGTAGTTGTCGTACTTGTAGTCGTACTCATAGTTGAAGTACCTGAAGATTGATTAGACTGTCCCATCATTTCTTGAATTTTTTCAACTACCTGTGGAGCAAAATCAAGGAGCTTCTCATATAAATGTGTATTGCTATCAAGATGAACCATCTTAACCCCTTTACCATTTACAACGAGGAAAGCGATTGGTGTAATGGATACACCACCACCACTACCTCCTCCAAACGGATGTTATATTCTTCATCATTCTTATGATCAAGAATAAACTCACTACCGCCTGCAGCAAATCCAAAGCCCACTTTTGAAATAGGCATGATGACACTCCCATCTGGAGTTTCAACAGGATCTCCTACAATCGTGTTGACATCAACCATTTCTTTCAAATTTTCCATTGCCGTTTTCATTAAACCTTGAATCGGATGATCTCCCAACATCATAACCTCCCTGTTTAAATATTTTCCTCAACCGACGGTGCCTGATGTACTGTCGGCTTTTTTCGCCAATGCTTAATTACCATTAGGCCTGCAAAAATAGCTTGCCCGAGCCGAAACGAAATCATGCACGAAAATTTAGAATAAGAATAAAGCATTTGATAGCGTGGCTCAACAGATACTTTTGGGACATCTTGAAGGCGCGTGTAATGAGAGATGAGTCCAATGATCACACTTTTTAATGACCAAACGACTCCTGCTAATTGAGCTGTATGTGCTGCATCTTCAATGCCCACGGATGAATGCCAATTCAATTGTTTAATACGGACTTTTTTAAGAAACCGTTGAACAATAGTATGTAAACCGATTACATGCTGTATGAAATCTCTAATCGTCCGCAAAGCATCGATGAGATCTTGTGGAGTAATAATTCCTTTTTTCTTTGATTTTTTTAACGCTGTTTTTTGCTTTTCTTCTACTTCTAATGAGAGTGTCTCTTTGTTAAATTTAATAAGAGGAGCCGACATCTTATATACCTTCATTGCCCAAATGTAAACAGTTAATTCAAATAGATCGTCATCCATCTCATGACGGTATTGAATACTAATATTTATTTTCAAAACGAATAAAAGTAAACATAAAACAATTAATCCTCCTATAACATACAACCAAATCATTTCATGCCCTCTTCCTTTCCTTATTTTGTAAACTAGTGTCCCCTTAAAGTAGGATTTGTAAACATTTGTGATTCATAAGTTAATCCTTTAAACTAAAGACATGAAAAACAAATAAGGAGAAATATTCATGACTAATATTTATCTTTTTTACAAAAGAACAGCTGAAATGGATACATATGCGGAGATGTTTCGTTCTAAAGCAAAACAATATGGGATTACGATTGTAGACAATGTTCATGAAACGAATGTCATTGCTAGTATTGGTGGTGATAACGCTTTTCTACAAGCAGTTCAAAAAACAAACTTCAGCCTAATCATACCTATATTGGCGTAACACCTGACACGGAAACTGGATTTTATACAGATTTCACAATGAATGAATTGGACAAGGTATTTAAAATGCTTGTCACCCAGCAGCATTCCGTTCGAAAAAACCCAATTTTACAAGTCGTGATTGATCATGAAACACCATTTTACTGTTTAAATGAATGTACGATTCGTTCTAATGTGATTAAATCGTTTGTAGTTGATCTATATATTGACCAATTTCACTTCGAAACATTTCGAGGTGACGGAATTATCATTTCTACTCCGTCTGGAAGTACGGGCTATAATAAATCCGTAAGAGGGGCCATTATTGATCCTACCTTGCCGTCAATTCAAGTTAGTGAA
The DNA here is from genome assembly GCF_001310635.1 of Bacillus sp. JCM 19034. Classification (GTDB taxonomy): domain Bacteria; phylum Bacillota; class Bacilli; order Bacillales; family Bacillaceae_D; genus Halalkalibacter. The sequence goes on along the minus strand of NZ_BAXR01000002.1, from coordinate 272,381 downwards.
ATTGCCTCATTAAATAACAATCATTATCGTACCCTCGGTACATCGTTTGTCCTGCATCCTGATCGAACGTTAGTATTAAAGGTCATCCAAGATGGAAACGATCATCCAATCATTGGCGTCGATAATGAAGCACTAAGCATACGGAATGCGAAGGAAGTCACCCTTTCCTTAGCTGAAAATGAGATACAAATTATGCAAAAGGAAGGTTATCACTTTTGGAGAAACGTTCAAAAAACGTTTTTCTAATCATAAGTGCTAATTATCTCTTTAAATAATAAAGGACTAAAACGGCTAAAGTTCCTACCGTTTTAGTCCTATTCAATCTTTTTGTTCACTATAGCGATACATGACTGTATTATCAACGACAGTCATAAGCACCTTTGTTGCTAATAGCTCATCTGGTTCAATTTGGCATAGATCTTGATCAAAAATAGTAAAATCCGCTATGTATCCCTGATCGATAAATCCTCTACTTTGCTCCTTACTGATTGCAAAGGCACTACCCTTAGTAAAAAGTTGTATTGCTTCAAACGGTGTAAGCTTCTCATTAGGAAGGTATCCTTCATGATCTTCACCCTTTTTTCGTCTAGTTACTGCTGCGTGAATACCGAGCAATGGATCTACAGGCTCAATCGGTGCATCAGATCCACCAGCACAAATTAGTCCAGCATCCAGCAATGTATTCCATGCAAACGAATAATCCATTCTTTCTTCTCCAAGCCGTTCCATTACCCATGGAAAATCGGAAACAACGAAACGAGGCTGAATATCTAATATAACGGGTAATGATTTCATTCGTTCAATTAATTGTTTATTGGCGACTTGAACATGGATAAGTCGATCTCTCCCTTTTTCCAACGGATACTGCTCAAGTGCATCTAATGCCATTTTTAATGCACCATCACCAATTGTATGAATGGCTACAGGTTGCGAATATTCCCTTGCCCTCTGTATGATGCTCTTTAATGATTGTTCAGAATGAATAGCTACTCCAGACGTTGATGGATCGTCGGAATACGGCTCGCTTAACAATGCTGTACGCCCACCTAATGCTCCATCTGCAAATAATTTTATCGCCCCTAATTCAATAAAAGGGGTAAGCTCTCCAAATGAATATCCCTGCTCTTGCATTTCATCTAATGCCTCATGATGAACGAGCAAATGGGCACGAAACTTCTTTTTGTGACCATCAATCACATGCGTAAATTGTTTTAATGTCCTGACAAAGCCACCGTAATAGGCTAAATCCTCTGTATGTGCACCTACTATCCCTTTCTGCAATAAATCATTTACTGCTAGCTCTAATGCTTGATGTATGTATGATTCACTTACATTAGGGATAACATTCTTAACGATGTCTGTCGCTGAGTCTAATAAATATCCTGTAGGTTCACCTTGATGATCACGAACAATAACACCTCCTTTTGGATTAGGTGTATGGCGATCAATCCCAGATAATTTAAGGGCCTGACTATTTACTAATGCAGCATGACGACAAATCCTTGTTAAATATAGAGGGTGATGTGGACATATTTCATCTAGCTCAGCTCGATTTAATATTGTACGCTCTGCAAAATGATTTTCATTCCACCCTTCAGCTAATAACCAATCTCCTTTTGCTAAAGTCTTTACTTTTTCCTTGAGCTTTCTCTTCAATTCCTCTACAGATGTTACATTAGATAAATCTAAGCGTACCATCGTTTCACCATGTCCTATCATATGTAAATGGCTATCCACAAAGCCTGGATAAACATAACCACCTTCAACATCCTCCACATTTTCTATTTGATTTTTATATTTATGAAGAAGCGTTTCTCTCCTACCTAGAGCTACTATTTCTCCATTTTCTACATAGACCGATTCAACCGCTTCGCCTTCTTTTCTCATCGTAAAAAATGTCCCGTTGCACCACAAAGTACCCATGCTATCACTCCTTTACCCCTTTATCTTGACAGAGGATGTAATGAAATTCAATAACTATGATTTTAGCTATTATCAATGCCTCATCACAAACAAAAGAGGCGCCCTTTAAGACTAGTCTTAAAGTAGCAACCTCTTAATCCATTATTTATTTAATTATTGTTGAGTACCACCCATTTGTTGTTCAGCCATTTGAACAAGACGCTTAGTGATCTCTCCACCTACAGAACCGTTCGCACGAGAAGTCGCATCTGGTCCAAGTTGAACACCAAATTCAGAAGCGATTTCTACTTTCATTTGATCTAGTGCTTGTTGCACACCAGGTACTAACAGTTGGTTTGAGTTGTTGCTGTTGTTGTTTGCCATGTCTCTCACCTCCTTTGTACTATATAGAATGAGTCGAAAGAGAGAAAAACATGCAAAAACATTATTGGTAATTGTTGTGAGTGTTCCTACTACTCACTTAAAAGAGTGATTGATACTCCTTGTGATTTGTTTTTTCGCTAATAACTATTTTCTCGGTTCGTTTTACTGCATCATCAACGTAAAAATCTATATCAACATATTGCTCAAACTTATGAGCTTGATCTCGTCTCGGCTTAGTTTTAGGATCAGCAGGCAAAAAAATGGTACAGCAATCCTCATAAGGTAATATTGAAATCTCATATGACCCAATCTCTTTTGCAATATCCATTACTTCAAGCTTATCCATTGTGATTAATGGTCTTAATACAGGAAGATTTGTTACTTCGTTAATCGTATGAATACTATGAAGCGTTTGACTAGCCACTTGACCTAAACTCTCACCTGTTGCAATGGCTAATATTTGTTCTTGATTAGCAATTTGTTCACTAATACGAAGCATCATCCGCCGCATAATCGTCATTTGAAAATTACTTGGTACTTCAGCACGAATATGCTTTTGTACATCAGTAAAAGGGACCAAATGAACGGTAATGTCACCACCGTATTTTGTTAAAACCCGAGCAAGATCTAATACCTTTTGTTTTGCACGTTCATTCGTAAAAGGAGGACTATGAAAATGAATGGCTTCAAGCTTCGCACCACGCTTCATCGCTAAGTATCCGGCAACAGGACTATCAATTCCGCCAGATAACATCATTAATACTTTTCCACTTGTTCCAACAGGCAATCCACCGACTCCGGGGTATGAACCTGCTGTAATATACGTCCCATGTTCTCGTACTTCAACACGAATATTCAAATCAGGATGATGAACATCTACCTTTACGTTTTCAGTTTGAGAAAGAACGTATCCACCAATTTTGTGATTTAACTCTTGAGAAGAGACAGGAAACGACTTGTATGCACGTCTCGCAGAAATTTTAAATGTTTTCGTTTTCTGTTGATGCTCGGACAATACACGGAGAGCACCTTCCTGCATCGCTTTAAGCTCATTTTCAACCTTTAATGCTAAACTAAATGAATGAATGCCAAATATTCCTTTTAATTTTTCCATAATCGGCTCATGTGGCTGATCATTTAATTGAACGATGATTCGTCCAAATGTTCGTTTTACTTTTACTTCCTTAAATTCAGAAATACTTGAGCGAATATTTTGAAGTAACTGTTTTTCAAACGATGAACGGTTTTTCCCTCTTAAAGCTAATTCACCAAACCTTACTAAAATATGATCATAAATCATGACTTTGCAACCTCCATCAAACTGGGAATTAACTTGCGAAATTCCTCTAAAAAGATTTTCATTTCCTCTTTAGTCGTTTCATACGATAAGCTTACGCGAATCGCACTTATTGTTCTTTCTCTTGATAGCCCCATGGATCGTAAGACGTGACTCGGTTCACTTTCTTTTGAAGAGCATGCCGATTTTGTTGATACATATATTTCTTTTTCGGCTAATGCTTGAACGATGACCTCTGGTTTTATTGTTGGTACAGAAAAATTTATAATATGCGGTGCGCCACCTTTTGGACTATTAATAATAACGCCATCTATTCTTTCTAGCTCAGCTAGAGCATACTCTTTTATTTCATCAAGACTTTTCACGTTAAACTGCTCTTCACTAAGACGTAGTGCTTTTGCAAAAGCAACTGCTCCTGCGACGTTTTCTGTCCCCGTTCTAAGATTAAATTCTTGGCTTCCTCCGTGTTGAAGAGCCGAAAGCTTCGTACCTTGCCGGATATAAAGAAAGCCAGTTCCTTTTAAACCGTGAACTTTGTGAGCTGATCCTGTACAAAGGTCAATATGTGCTGCATGTAAATCAAGGGGAACCTTTGAAAGACCTTGAACATGGTCAACATGAAACGTGACATTTGGATGTCTGACTAGTTGTTTTCCAATTTCTTCAATAGGTTGAATAGCACCAGTTTCATTATTAACATGATGTATAGATACAAGGATTGTATCTGAACGAATGGCTGATAAAACATCATCAACTACAACATGCCCGCTTGAATTTAAATCAATATACGTAACATCAAATCCATTTTCCCCTAACTGCTGACATGTTGCCAGAACAGAAGCATGCTCAGCTGAAGTCGTCACAATATGCTTACCACGTTTTTTTCTTGCATCAGCGACACCTTTAATAGCTAAATTATTCCCCTCTGTTCCACCTGAGGTAAAGATGACCTCATTAGCTTTTACCTGTAAGGAAGTTGCTACACGCTTTCTCGCCTCAGTTAATAAGCGTTCAGCCTCAAGTCCTAATGTGTGAAGCGAAGAAGGATTGCCAAAAAGCTTAACGCTGACTTCATGTATGTCTCAACAACAGCCGGATTAGGCCTAGTTGTTGCACTATTATCTAAATAAATCATTTTTACCACCTCATTAAAGCTGTCGACATCTCATAATATTAGCATACGTTACAATCATTAGACTAGAATAATTCCCTCCTACATTCTAAGAAGCACTTTATTGGTTAGTATTAGAAAGGGGTGAAACTAGGTCTTCCTCTCGAATCACCTCATAAATCACATGCCATTTCATCAATTTCTAAGAAAAATCCCTTTATATAAAAAATGCCCACCAACAAATGTGGGCATTTTATCATATTAATTAAGCTGAAATATATTCTTCAACAATCGCAACAACATTCGGTTCAAAGCTTTCGACTGCTTTAACAGCACAGTCTAACGCTTCCTTATATAGATACTGCCTAAACAAATCCTCTGCTTCATTTAGTTGTTCATTGATTTCCGTTGAACGGTTCCTAAAGCGATTACCATATTGGATAACACGTTCACTTAACTGAGCAAGATGCACGATCTCTTCAATGTCGTTATGTGTTTCGTTGATTAATTCATTTGCTTCGGACACAAGCTGATTCACATTTTCCAGTTCAAGTGGAACTGACGCTAATAAAGAAAACGATTCTTTCAGTTTATGTTCAGCTAACGTTAGTTTTTCTAAATAAACTGTAGGCAACCCAGGGAGATTACTTCTTTGAACTATTTGTTTTGTATTAAAAAGGATGCCACGTAGCGTCGTTAAATCTTGCTTTGCTTGTCGCTCCTCTTCTCTCATCGAGAACATCGCTTCTTTCTCTGCAATAATCTTAGACAACACTTCTTCCATATCCTTTAACCAATCTGTAATGAGTTCTCGTATAGAAGTAAAATTTTGCTTTTTATGCTCAATATAATCAACAATCACGGCAAGCTGATTAGATAAGCTCTCAACCTTCCTTTTCATGTCCTTTTGCTGGTCCAGTCTGTCAGACGTAATCAAATAGCTTTCCTGAATGGCAAGCGTTTCATCTAACAATGCACCAACTTCTTTTTCTCCTTTATGAAGAAACTCCTCTAATTCAGACATCTTTTTAAACACAATCGTCTTCGATTCCACTTCGTGTTCCAAAATAGAATAAAGATCCTCCAACTTTTTAGCTTCTTTAGTCACTTCCTCTTCAACACCATCAAAGTGTAATGTGACAACCTGTTCCCTTAATGTTTTTATTCTCTCTTCAATTGCTGTTAATTGTTCATGTAGAGCAAAGGACTCTAATTGATAGCCATCCTTAGTCATATCTTCAATTCCCTTGCGAATTTCTTTTACTTCACCTGGTAATACGACATCAACCTGAACAAATTTCTCAGGGAACACTTCTAATAATCCTTCAAATGTTTTGCTAGCATCTTTTGCCTTCTTTAAATGTTCCCGAGCTTCTAAATAGCTTCCATTTTCAGTAGCTTCTTCAAATGTGTTAAGCTCGACTTTTATTTCCTCTAAACGCTTTTGAAAAAGGGGATAGCTTCTGCTAACGTACCTCGTTTTTCAATTAGCATTTCTTCTAATGAGGTATACTTTTCTAGAATCTCCGAAATTTCTGAACGATTTTTTTCTTCACTTTCAACCAATTTCTTAATATCATCTAACATGATTTTCAATTGCTCTTCAATTCCATTTAATCGGCTTTCTGTCATCGTTAACAATTGCTTAGCTTTCGTATAGCGGTTTTTCGCCGCATATTCTTCAATATCAAATAATTTCTCTTCAATATCCGGCAAGATAACCCCGACAATATCATCCCACTCTGTTCGCCACGTTTCAAATTTTTCTTCCGTTTGACCGGCCATTGTCAGCTTTTTTATTTTACCTATTTCCTCAGGGATTGTCCGATTAAGAATGTCATTTTTCCATTCTTCCATCCTGTCCACTTGGTTATAAATTCGCCTTTTCATATATGAACTGAGAGCAAATAAAAGAGCTAAAATAATAAGAGCCAAATAAACAAATCTCATAAAAGACTCCCTTCCGTTATGTATGGCGACATTCGTGTAATTTATAAATATCGCTCTATTTTTTAATATTTAAAAATTCACTAAAGAATTCTCCTCATTTTACTTCCATTATGATACCATGAAATTGTTAGATTTGTCCTACTATTTTAAACGTTTACTTTTAAGAGAGGTTGAAATTGATGAACATACATGACGGACATGTCCATACACCATATTGTCCTCACGGCACGTTAGACTCACTAGCAGCCTATTGCGAAAAAGCGATTCAACTTGGTCGTTCTGGAATAACGTTTACAGAGCATGCACCATTACCAGCAAATTTTAACGATCCTACCCCAAAACAGGATAGTGCCATGAAACACACAGAGCTTACTTCCTATATTGATGATATTAACGTATTAAAAAAGGAATATAGTCAACAATTAACGATCTTTACTGGCTTAGAAATCGATTTTATTGTGGGATATGAAGAAGAAACGGAGGCTTTGTTAGCAGAGTTCGGACCTTTTTTAGATGATAGTATCTTATCCGTTCATTTTCTAAAAATAAAAGATAACTACCTCTGTCTAGATTATAGTCCTGAAGTTTTTGCAGAGGCAGTTAATCGAGTTGGGTCTGTTGATAGACTACATCAACTTTATTATGAGACTGTCCTAAAATCGGTTACTTCTCATTTAGGAACGTACAAACCAAAACGTATCGGTCATATGACTTTAGTTCAAAAATTCTCTAAACGATTTCCTACAGAAATGTCACATTTACAAATCATCAAGTCGATATTAAATGAAATGAAAACAAGAGGTTACTCGTTAGATTACAACGGTGCTGGTGTGATAAAGCCGTTATGTAAGGAGCCGTATCCATTTTACGAAGTCATTGAGCTTGCTCAAAACATGAATATACCTCTCGTCTATGGATCTGACGCTCATCAGGTTAAAGAATTAAGCAACGGCTTTGAACAAATATTGTATACGAATCTTCTCCTAACGTCAGACAACCTTTATAGGAAACAGTGAATGGCTATGTGTACATTAGCTTATCCATATTCTAAAAGCTATCGGAACTTTAAACGAACGTTTTTTGTTCAGCTCGACAAAGCCAATGTTGAATCATACTCAAAATATGCACCATATATCGATCAACAAATGACTTTTCGTTAGGATTTAACTGATACACCTCTTGAAAATAATGGGGAGACGTATAAGGCATCGTCATAAATGAACGGATTTGAATAACAACATAATGAACCGGTTGCTTACGAAACTCCCCTTTCTCCATACCGAGTTTAACAAGTTGCTCAAAATAGTACATTTCTTTTCGTAAATAGGTAGACATAATTTCTCGTACAAACGTCGTATCATGAGTTAACTCTCGATGCACCATTCTTGCAACAAGAATATGCTCGGTTTGATAAACTAATACATCACGAATAAGCTGAATTAATCTCTGTTCGACTGTTTCACAATTTTGGCGTAGTGATGTTTCAATTATACTTAAGTATCCTTCAAAGAAAGGAACACTAAGTTGCTCAAATAATTCTTTTTTTCCACCGAAATGATAAGAAATTAGTGCTCCATTTACATTTGCTCTCTTCGCAATCTCTCTAACCGTCGTTCCATTAAAACCATTCATATGAAATAACCATGCCGCCGCTTCAATAATTTTATTTTTAGCCAACCCTCTTTGCACGTCTCTCACCTCACAAGCCAATTGTTATACTAATTATCTTTTCTCGCTAATTTACTAAACTCCTTTGCCTTCCCTTCGACAATCATGCCTTTTCCTTTGACAAATTTCTTGCATAAAGAAGCATATCCTGATACACTTTTTCCGAATAAACTGGAGGTAATGAATATGTTTCAAACTATGACATACACAGGTTCGCTTAGTGAGAAGTACGATCTCGTTATAAAACAATTAAAAAGCTTTAATCGAGGATGAAACGAACATCATTGCGAACTTAGCAAATGCAAGTGCACTCCTTTATCAATTTTTGCCTAATGTGAACTGGGTTGGGTTTTACCTTGTTGAAGAAGGAAGCCTTGTACTCGGTCCTTTCCAAGGAATGCCTGCATGCGTACGAATTCCAAATGGGAGAGGTGTGTGTGGCACGGCTTTAGAACAGGCAGAAACAATTCGCGTGGCCAATGTTCATCAATTTCCTGGTCATATTGCCTGTGATGCGGCCTCTCAATCGGAAATCGTTATCCCGATTATCATTAACGGTACAGTATTCGGTGTCCTCGATATCGATAGTCCTGAGGTAGATCGTTTCACAAAAGATGAACAGGTTCTACTTGAACAGTTTGTAAAAGAGTTAGAAAAAGGGTTAGCTCACTCCTAGTTACAAATCTTCTTAGTCAAATCTTTTTGCAATATAAAAAGCCCTTAAAGGAAGAAATCCTCCTTTAAGGGCGATTTATGATTGAATTGACAATTAAGTTTCCCTCTTCCGTGATTTAAACAATCAATGACTCATCCATGACAAACCGATCCTTGCCACTTTCTTTTGCGTCATATAATGACTGATCAGCTTGATGAAATAATTGATTCAAGGATGGAGAATGTTCAGCATCTGAATTCCAATATGAAATACCAACTGAAATCGTAACAGTAGGATCTGATTCAATTTTGACCCGTCGAAGTATAATATCAGCAAGCTTTTTCCCCTTCTTATGATGGGTATCCGGTAAATATAATGCTAGCTCTTCCCCTCCCCATCTAGCTGCAATCCCCTGGTTAGTTACCACGTCTTTTAAAATGGTAGCTACCTGTATAATCACTTGATCCCCTACTTGGTGACCATACGTATCATTAATCTTTTTAAAATCGTCAATATCTATTAACAAAAATGTGCCTTGTTTTCCTTCCTCCATTGACTTTTGAATTTGTTCATCTAAATAATTACGTGAATATAATTCAGTTAGATGGTCTGTGATTACCAACCGTTCTAATTCTTCATGTAACATTGAATTCGTCATCGCTAACGTTGAATGGTGAATCAATGATTGCAATAATTTAAAATGTGCAAATGTAAAGTGATAAGAATAGTGATGCAAAGCAATCACTATTCCTTTAAGCTCTTGATTATGAATCATCGGTACAGCAAGAACCGACTGATACCCAGGTATTCTTCCCACGTCATATAGCTCTAATTCGCCAATATAAATAGGATCCTTATCGACTCTTACTTTGTCCAATAAAGGTGCGATTTGCTCGCATATTCCGTCAGTATGAAATAAGCTTGTACTCTCTTCTAATACTCTCACCGTATCGTCATCTTGAATTAGAATAAAACCAACTTCTTCCGCACCGAATGATTCAATTATTTGACTAGTCATATAATGAACCGTATCAGATAAACGACGATGCTCATTTAATTGATGAGTTGTTTCATTAATTAAACGCAGATCCTGTATTAAGTGTCTCGACTGTTGGTATAGTTCAGCATTTTCCAACGCATTCCCACCCGTATCAGCCAACATTTGAATAAATTCAACTTCTTCTTTTGGAAGTTGCTGTATATTAGGGGCTTTAATTTCCATTACCCCGTAAACTCCTTGTTTTCCACGCAATGGTACAAACAAAGCTAATTTTTCTTTTCCTTTAACGATTTGAATTTCACCAGTGACATAGGCATGCTCAACTACTTTACTCCCCACTTCATTTCCATAAAGCAGCGGCTTAATCGGGATATCGTCCTTCCCTTTCCACTCCTGTGAAAGCAGTAAATAGACTAGATATTCAGGAAATGCCTCATGGATGGCATCTACAATTTCGTGAAGGACATCCTCGCTTTTCATTGTCGAATGGAATTTTTTCATAACTTGTAATAGCAGTTCTCTATGCTTACTTTTAAGTTGCTCGCTTTCGTAAACATATGCTTTTTGAAAAAGTGGAACAAAACGGCTTAAACCAGCTTTCAAAATGCTCCATTTCAATATGAATCTCTCCGTATATAGTCGCTTCAAAGAAAAAAACTAGTGTTACTTCCTTATCTATGGATATTGGAAACAATATATAAGTAACATCCGAATTTGCTGTAAATGCTTCTCCATTAACGAAGCAACATGATCGTTCTTTCGGTAGTTGAATCAATGAATTCATTTCGTGTAATTCTAACTGTGTAGGGAAATTCAAATTGGGATTTAGCGGATAAAAGAGTTCGTCCTGACGCTTATAAACCATTACTTGTCTCTTGCAACAGTGTTGATATCGTACAGTGAAGGTATCTACTAAAGGTTGTAATGTCATATTGAAGGAGGAGTCTTGCAATAAGTCAAGTACGGAAAATGGAATATCCATCCTCTCTCTATGAAACATTGTCACTAATCCTTTCAAAAAAATGTCAATTTTCAAATAACTTGTTTTATGATGTGGTAAAATCATTCCTAAGAAAACTTTATCATTTGGCTCTGCTACCTCAATCATATACTTTTGGAAATACTCACTAGAACTGTGTTGCCGACTTGGATCTATTAATGACTTTGCCTCTTCTATTTCTGATTCCGACATTTCACCAATTAACTGTGTCAGTATAAATGACTGGTTCGATGTGGTTATAAACAACATAACTGGTTGATAGATTTCAACTTGCTCATTAACTAAAGTTGCAATCTCCGCTAGTATATTCCCGTATTTGCCCAAGAGATTGTTGTCAAACATAATATTCTTCATTTTTATCACCACACAGCTTTCATCCCTAGTAGTATATTCGACTTATACACATGCTGGATAAGGAACTTTCTCATACATTATATATAATGAAATCCAAAAAATAGAATTTAAATAGTTAAATTGACATCTAAAAACTTTTACATCTATCATTATAAAGCAATTTTAAAACGAAAACTATCCTATTTTTATATAATTTTTTTTAATTTTCTATTCCACTGGAACGCTAAATATTGACATGAAGCCTTAAAATGAATATAATGTACTTTGTGTGAAATAAGACAGCCAACGTAAACATACTTTGTTTTCATTTTGTTCCTCCAGCGGCTGATGAGTGAGAGGTGCATTGCGTAACTTCTAGCTGTCGAAGTGAAGATGCATGAAGACAAAATGAACATTGAATGAGATTACGAATGCGGTTGTTATTTTGCAACATCAAAATAACAAGGAGGAGTCACATTATGGCTCGTTACACAGGTCCATCTTGGAAATTATCTCGTCGTTTAGGGATTTCTCTAAGCGGTACAGGAAAAGAATTAGCAAAACGTCCGTATGCTCCAGGGCAACACGGTCCAAACCAACGTAAGAAACTTTCTGAATATGGTTTACAACTACAAGAAAAGCAAAAGCTTCGTCACATGTATGGAATGAATGAACGCCAATTCCGTAACACTTTTGATTCTGCTGCTAAAATGACAGGAATTCACGGTGAGAACTTCATGATTCTTCTTGAATCTCGCTTAGATAACTTAGTATACCGTATGGGTCTTGCTCGCACTCGTCGTGCAGCTCGTCAATTAGTTAACCACGGTCATATTACAGTTGATGGTCAACGCGTAGATATTCCATCTTACCGCGTGAAGCCAGGTCAAGAAATTGGTGTACGTGAAAAGTCTCGTAACTTAGGCATCATTAAAGAATCACTAGAAGCAACTGATTTCGTTCCTTCTTATGTAACGTTTGATGCAGAAGCTTTAACAGGTACGTATACTCGTTATCCAGAACGTTCAGAGCTACCTGCTGAAATTACAGAAGCTCTTATCGTTGAGTTCTACTCTCGTTAATGAGATTAACTCTGCATTAAGTAACATTAAAAGTCCTACAAACATTGATTTATCAGTGTTTTGGGGCTTTTTTTATTACAAATTTATAACTGCAAAATAGTGACAAAAGCGAATGATTTTGGGGCTAATTGGGGCTGATTTGGGGCTAATTATTATTGCGTGGTCAGGCGCAGATGAAGGAGAAATTTATAACAGTCATTACTTATGGCTACTTTATGAGGGGTGTCGTCATTTTGAAGTATGGTTAATAAGGTCTCAAAGTTAGATGATTCAATACATCACAATAAACACCATACGACGAACTTTTCAACGTGAGTAATTCTAAAAAGTTTTACAAAAACAGAAGTGCCAAAAGGAGATTTTTATAATTTTTCCTATTATTACCCTTTATTTACTTGCACACACGCAAGTATAATTAATAAAGCAAAGGGAGGTGAGAACATGTGGAATACTTACTAACAACAATAGCCGTTCTTACTAGCTTAGTTACGATTCGCAAATTCTGGCATGAAGGCACGAAATCGAAACTAGAAGCTGCTAAGATACGGCTAGAGAACAGAAGAAAGAGACGAGGGGGTTAATCCTCCTCCCTCTTCTTCAATAATAAGTATACCACATGTGTTATGAAAATTCTTATTTCATTACTTGTCGTATCGTTGATCGTGTTAATAGCGGTATACCTTAGAAAAGTATATTGGGATAGCAAGTTGATAAGGCTAAACGGGGTGAGTAAATTGAAAGAAGACATCCAAAAGTTAATTCAGTCCAATATAACTGGTTATAAAATTCACAAAGAGACTGGTATATCTGAAAGTACTATATCAAGGATTAGAAGTGGGAAAATTGAATTAGGAAGTATATCTTTAGATAACGCTATGAAATTGCATGGCTTTTATAAGCAGCATAAAGATGATTTAAAGTCCTCTGATTAATGAGGACTTCTTTTTAACTTGAAACAAGAACACTTGTTTGCATATAATACGAATGAGGTGATCACATGGAAAAGCTAGATCGTGGTAACAAACTGTAGAAGATGAAATTTGTACTTCCTGAACAAAGCGAATTACTTAAGAAATGGTACGATGAATAAGAGTTGCCAGAGATTGTCTACGTTGTTATGGACAGATTAAAACATGAGCTAGAAGTTATTGAAAGGATGTGTGCTTACACCTCTTAGTTCTTGGATTTTTATTAATTATACATAGTGTGGGTAGGTATATAAACTAATAAAGGATATAGTAACACTCAAATAAGCAACAAACAAATAAAACTATTAAAATTAGATTTACAATTAATGCCATTTATGTTATTAATATATCATACTACTAATTAGGAGGTATGTTAATTTATGAAAAGTCTAGTAATGAAATTTTCAAAACCCCTTGTAACTCTATTGTGCGTACTTTTAATTTCTTCACTGATTATTTCTCCTGTCTCTGCAAGCTCACAATTAAATGCAGAAAACGAAAAAATTGAGGAATTAGCTGAAACATTAGAATTTATTTTTGAAGAGGCTATTGTCACTGATTTAAACGGAAATTTTGTTGATATTAATATTAGTAAAATTGAAGAAGAATTTGGTGATCTGTCTGTAATACAAGACAATCTAAACAATTTAGAAAAAACTCGAATACTACTACAGTTACTTTTAAAACAAATTCATTTTCAACTAGTAATGACTGTCCTCCTAGAAACATAAGATGCGAGATACGAACTCCAAGAGCCGACGCTGTTGATAGATGTATTGAACAAAAATTATCAAGTAGTTTCAGAGAAACTCTAATTACTAGTGTTATTGCTGGAGTTGTAGAAGATATTAGGTCAGGTAAATATCAATCAGCCGCTAAACGACTTCTTAATGCAGGAATAAAAGGCTCGGCAGCTGGTATAGCTATGACAGTTGCAGGTATTTGGGCTTCATGTGCTATGGACCCATATCAATAATATCAAACTGCAAAGAAAACATAACTCAACTTAAAACATTTTTTATGGTTTAAGTTGAGTTATTTAATGTTCGATTACCTATCGTTTTTTTTATTCGAGGAATTATCCCAAAATCCTAATATTAAGGTATAAAGAGTTGCACATATTATTGTTTCTAAGGTTAACGCGCCCCATGAAATTTCATTTACTTTACCATCTATAAAAGCAAAAAAACACGTACTCCACCATAAATAAGTATTCCTATAAGAAACCTCGTTAAAAATACAAATTTAGATTCCACAATTGCCTCCTCTTAATTTTCAAAATATATAAATTTTATAAATTTATCAATCTATATAAACTATAACAAAACCTAAAACGAAAATATATAAAATTCATAAATTTGGTATAAATTACTTATTATACATCTAAATTATCTTATTACCCCTTTTATCCCATTATCTAAATACCCTGCCCAAAGTCTGCGGACCAACAACCCTATCCACAGTGATACCTTGAGAGCGTTGGAAATCATGTACAGCTCCATTCGTCCCATCTCCAAAAATAGGTAAAAATATTGCTAAATTGAAGTTTACCCCAAAGAAATATAGATAATGGGAGAAAGAAGGAATTAAATGGAACAAGGTCTTAAGCGTGGTAACAAGCTATAGCACATGCAATATGTTCTTCCTGAGCACAGTGAAGCTCTTCAAAAATGGCATGCAGCACAAGATAAAATATCAAAACCGACACTGGACGAACAGGAGCTAATAGAAATTGGACAAGTAGTCATGGATAGTCTTAAACACGAACTAAATGTTAAGATTATTTATTGGGTTAATGGTAGCTTTGACGAGGTTATTGGTGTTGTGGATCGAGTGGATCAGTACGAAAAGTATATAAAAGTTAGGACAGACGACGATGTATTAAAGATTATGGTTGATTGTCTGATTACGGTAAAGCGAATTTAATCCTATGAGGACATGTCTCTACATTAATTAAAATGATAACAAATACCCATTTCTCATTAATTTGAGATATTTCCTTCAATAAGGTTTGACATACGTGTAAAAACAAGATATATTAAATACAATAAATTAAAGGGCCATCTTTCGGCTAGGGAAAAACCTCTATTTTTTATAAATGGAGGTTTTTTTCTGTTTATTTTTAAATTACAATAAAGTAAACAAATGAAATGAGGGGGAAATATTGTTAGTTCTGGAAAAGCCCTTTATAGATATTGATAAACAAATAGATAAACTAATAGGACGAGGCTTAATCATAAATGATCGTAATAAGGCAAAGAAACAATTATTGAAGACTACATACTATGACTTAATTAATGGTTATAAGGATATTTTTCTAGTAAATAAAAAAGGTGAAGAAGATGCTTACAGAGAAGGTACGACTATTGATCAAATTATTGAATTATATGATTTAGACAGGCATTTACGATATTCTACTTTAGAACTTTTGCTGGATATTGAATGTAAGTTTTACTCAAGTTTATCTTATTCTATTTCTGAAATCTATGGGGAAAAAGAAGATGACTATTTAAAGATTGAGAATTTTAAAAAGGGCGCCATCCAGCGGCACAATGGAGATTATGAAAGAAATAACCTCCTAAAAAAAATAAATAAAAAAATTAAATACCCAAACGTACAACCCCTTAAATATTACAAAGAAAAATATAACAATATTCCGCCTTGGATTTTTGTAAAAGATTTAACTTTCGGCGAACTGGTAATGTTATACAAATTATCATCTAACGACGTTAAAAAAAATGTAATTAAAAACATTCTTTCAATAGACGATATTAACGATAGCATAAAAGAATTACAGCAATTAGATAAAACGACTTACAAGCGTGTATTTATCAATCCGTTGCTTAAAAAATACAATGTTAATACTGTTAAATTGTATCATCGTTTATTTAAAATTGCTATTAATGCAGCTGTTGATGATGAGATACTTACTCGTAATCGATTTAACAAAATATCTATTAAAGATCCAACATCTAATGAAATAGAATCAGTAGAAGAGAACTTTCTAACTGCTGGTGAATTGAACAAACTACTTAAAACAACACAAGAACATGCTAATATCACAACTTATACAATTATTTTACTATTAGCTTACACTGGCTTAAGACGCGGTGAAGCATATGGTTTAAAATGGAGTGATATTGACTTAAAAAACAAAACTGTCAGTGTTAACCGTACTCGAGACAACAAAGGAACTAGAACACCTAAAACTGCTAACAGCTATCGAACAATCCTAATTGATGATATTGTCGTTAATCAATTAAAAGCATATAAAAAATGGTCTAAGGAAACTCTCTTTACTTTCGGTAAAAAACTAATTAATGATTCCTTTGTATTCATCTCTTATCAAACCGGTGAACCGGTCACAACTAATTTAATATTGTATGCACTGCGTAAGATGATACAAAAAGCCAATATTAAATCCATTACACCACACGGCTTAAGACACACACATGCAACATTATTGATTAGTAAAGGTGTTAATGTCAAAGTGATTGCAGATCGACTAGGAAACACACCAGGAATGATTTTAGATATTTACGGCCACTCGTTTAAACAACTAGAAGAAGAGAGCGTTAATTTATTCAGTAAGAGCTTAGAAGAAAGTGGGGCTGATATTGGGGCTAATTCGTGAAATACCCCTTTCAACCCTTGATAAATAAAGGACTTTTAAAATTGTTGAGTTCTACTCTCGTTAATTTCAGAGCTTATTTTTTAACAGTTTTCAGAACCCTAGAAACCTTGGTATATCAAGTGTTCTAGGGTTTTTCGTTTGTTTTCAGCTTTGTAAAATAGTGTTATCTCCCGCAATGAATTGCGGTAACTTTGCGGGAACCTGCGGGAGCTTATAAACTTACTAATTACGTGGCTGGACGGATATAAGGGATTATATCCTTTTTATTTGGACAACAAAAAAGACGTACCATTGATACGACTTGTTTAGTGGTTTATAACAAATTTGTGAAGATTTCTGCCAAGTATGGCAGAATGGTCTATTTACATTTCTTTATTCTTGTCCATCCGAACAAATCTAGAAAATCACGCTACTCCACAAGTGGAGAAAGCTCTTTTTGACATGTCACCATCCGCAAACTATAATGCTCCCATAGGCTGAGACACGGGAGAGTGATAAATAAGTTAATGATTCAATGGAGAAACGGAATCGATATACCTCAGAATTTAGACGTAGGTTGTGATGGAAGTTATACAAGAGCAACAGACGGTTAATGAAAACGCAGCGAAGTATGAAGTGAGCCCGTCATGGTCAGTCGATGGAAAGCGGAATTTCTAGAGCGTGCTTCCACGGTATTGATAAGAAGACCAGCAAGACGGAAAAAATGAAAAAGGAGTACGAGCGTAAGCAAGAAAACCTCAAAAAAATGGTCGGCCAACTCACGGTGCCTCAAATGAATCTTTCAAGGCTCGTAAGACCATGATTGAACGGCATGATTCCGAAAATCCACGATCAAGCGTCAAGCGGAGCTGTTAAGTGTGAACCATTCCAGCATCTACCATCCTAAAACAGAGCATCCGTAGACATTGGGTTCTTGGCCCGAGGACGTCAACGTCGAAGATTGTTGTGAAGCCGTAAAACGATATGATTCATTGGGCTGGAGAAGTCATATGAACAGCCGGAAACAACACGTAATTGCGAAATTCTGTAAAGGTTGTGCGGTTCGGTAAGGCAAACAAGTGTTGCAAATTCTCGTCTGTGAAGGTATGAGCCATAGAGGGTTGAAGCTTAAACGGCTTTAACCTATCGGGTGCCGCCAGTCCTTCTCCATAGAGAAACTTGGAAATTTCCTTCTAAATGCACAGATTGCCATTTACTGTCCGGAGCGAGAGCCCCTCTTCCAGCATACTTGGTATGATGTGATGGGTAAGGAGTACAGGGGCCAGACCATTGAAGTTTTTGAGTGACCAGGTGTTGACGGAGCTTTTCCAGACCGTTGCGGTAGCGGCGAATGCTCTCCTTGGTTAAGTTTCGAGATTTGCAATCCTTGGAGAAAAAGCCGTACGGCATCGTGCCATTTTACATTCGGTGAGAAGTGATTTTGGTTTTGCACTTCGCATATCCTCCCTATGGAGAGTTATGAGAACCAAAACGGATATACGAAGTAGGATGGAGGGTTTCGTATAACTATCACGAAATACGGGATATTGCAGTCGATTGGGATTATTTCACAAACACCATAATCCCTTGATCCATAAGGGTTTTCGGCATTTTGGAAGGCTGATCTCACCTCCTTCCGGCTCGTCTAACACCATAATTCACGCATCGGGGCGTTGCCCCTCGGCCCAGGCGATGTTGAAGAGTTCGACTGGAGCTGATTTCAGATACAAAGAAGCGGAATCAGCCGGACACATCCACCTTCGGTGGACGTCGTGAATGCGGGAACGTTAGGCGAAATTTCTTAATTTATGGAGTTGATTCTATGAAGTTAGATGAAAATGTCCACCTAAGTTCCTACCGGGCGGATTGGATAGAGATATATGATGAAGCGAAACAACAGTTGTTTCATGTTTTCTCAGATAAAGCGATTGAAATTGAACATATTGGAAGTACATCAATTAGAGGTATGGTCGCCAAACCAATAATCGATATTATGATTGGTCTAATAATTCTAGAGATCGATGAATTACTAGAGAAGAATCTTGCTAAATTAGGTTATGAGGGATTCGGAGAAGCTGGGGTCCCAGGTCGATTATATTACCGTAAACGGAATAACAAAGATATTAACTTGCAAATAACTTTGTGGGGCTCTCAGCTCTGGAATGATAATTTGTTATTTCGGGATTACTTGCGAAGCCACCCGGATGAGGCTATCCATTATTCAAGATTTAAGCAATTAACAATTAATAAGGGAATTAATACTCTTTTGAAGTATTCTGATGAGAAGTCTAAAGTAATGGATGAAATAATGAATAATGCTCGTGAGTGGAATCGAAGAGGAAG
The DNA here is from genome assembly GCF_001310635.1 of Bacillus sp. JCM 19034. Lineage (GTDB taxonomy): Bacteria > Bacillota > Bacilli > Bacillales > Bacillaceae_D > Halalkalibacter. The sequence continues at coordinate 253,075 of NZ_BAXR01000002.1, read as the reverse complement.
AAACTTCGCCTAACACCGCATTCACGCTGCGGGTCACTATCGCACCCCTTGGTCCGTACCGAGGAATTTCGGGGAGGCTAGCATCCTGAATGACTAGAACACGAGAATGGAGGACATTGTCCTAATGGTTAAACTTTATTCGGCATTTCCCTATTAATATTAATATTTTGTATGTCTTTGATTGGAATCAGTAGATCGATCATTAACAGAGAAAGCATTGGTTCACTTAGGCCCATTTAGATGGTTTTATTATTGTTGATTATGTCTATACTCGCAAATCAAAGAAAATTTGGTCCTTTTTACCATGTTGACCCGCATTTGGGACAATGTGAAGGTGGTGGAGTAGTAGACTCCACTAGGAATCTATCATCATATTCACTTTCTTTCATGTCTACAACCTTAAAGTTTAATCGATTAATCATATTGGTTAACATTTATATTTCACTTTCGAAATTCTTCAATTTAATAACCTATTTGATAGAAAAAATATAAAAAAGAGCTGTCGAGCAGCCCTTGGTTTACATGAATATTGTAACTTAGATTAAACAATAGTAATGCCAACCAAACTCGGCATTAGACAGAACATATTAAGTCACAATAACATCACCCTAATACCCTTTTAATGCTTGATTAACAATGTTTACAAGTTCGCTACTATACGTATTCAAGTCAACTTTTTTGTTATATCAGTATTAAACATATACTCTCCAATTGCTCCTTGAATCATATTGGCCATGACATCTATGTTAAATTTCCCAAATTCCCCTTTTGCTTGTCCATCATGCAAGATTAACCGAAGCTCATTCATGATTGGGTCTTCATCTTCATCGTTACCTAACTTATAATACGGAATATTATCAGGTGTTCTGGCATTAAAGATAATTTCTATCAGAGCCGTATTACGTGCAGGGTGCGTACCTTGATAAGCTAGGCTTGCCATAATAAAGGCCTTTATCTTCCCATGATTCGTACCTTCCCGATGTACTCTCTCTAAAATATATGTTGTTGAGCTTTCTAGCAGATTTGTCAGCAGATGATTCATCAAATCGCTTTTATCTGCAAAGTGATAAGAAATCAGTGCTGTGCTAACCCCTGCCTTTTTTGCAATTTGTGCAAGGCTTGCTTTAAGGTAACCAATTTCATCAAGTGTTTTGATCGCCGCCATTATAATTTGTTCACGTCTTGCTTCAGCGATAAATGACTGTTTACCTTCCTTTTTTTGATCTTCTTTCATTTATCCTCACCTCTAACTATTCTTACATACTGCCGGCTATCTTCATCACGAAGAACAACTCCATTATTAACCAAATCTTTTCGAAGAGCTTTAGCTTCTTCTTTTTCTTCATTCTTTAAAGCTTGTTCCCTTGCTGACAGCAGGGCATTGACATGCGGAGGAAAGTCCGGATGGTCAGCTACCCAACGCTGATATTGATTCTCGAAAGGGTCTTTATCTTTCCACGGATACCTATGTTGTCTAAAAGCCTCCGATACTAATACCTTCTTCAATTCAGGCTGTCCTCGGAACAATTCATTTCCTTCGGTGCTTAAGAAGACAAGATCTTTTCCCTCCATGTAAATAGCTGAGGTTTCTGTTTTATGAATATTATTTACTTTTTCCTTGAAATTCAAATTCACTTCCTCATCTGTAATAGTTATTCTAAGAGTTTCGCTAAAGGCATAGAATACAAAGAATACTCCAGCAATCACACCTAAAATGACTCCTATAACCGAAACCCATTGGCTTTCCAATGTAGCAATCCATTCAAGCACTCCTTCAAAAGGAATAAAAGGTATCTTTATTGCCCATTCGGCAATAGTTGGTATAAACCAACCGAGCAATGCTCCAAGAATCGGTGGCACAATGATAAGTATAGCTTTATCAACATTTGATAAACCTAGGACTGTTTCGTTATTCATTACTCTTCTCCTCCATTTCAAAATATACAACTCAACAAATTTATTGACAATCTGATTGATTTCTTAGTTTACTTTGATTGTTTTTTTGCGTATGACATATATACCAAAAAGGATTAGCACAATTGCACCTAATAAGAAAATCGTGTTTCCTATTAGTTTATCAGATGACGGTACATTTCCGAGAGGCTGGATTAGAAAAGCAATCCAAGTTCTCGTCAAAATGGCACCACCCGCTAAAGCAAGATGGTGCATGGAATTCCACCCTTTTTGCTTTGACCAAACTAAAATCAAATAACCAAGCAATGATAATGACATCAATCTTAATATGACACCTGGCCACTCCATCATAAAATTCGCGGAATCCCCCAGTAAAACTGCTAATAATTCAATGATAGTGTGCATACTTAGCAGGAAGAGCGTCACCGCTCCAACAAAAAAAGGCTTAGGAGCTGGTTTATCAATGCGTGTCAAGTTGTGTTTTCCAACAGTAAACGAAGCAATTATCAAAGCGATAACAATGATTCCAGTAACAAAGAATTGCGTTACTGATGGAAGAAATTGGTCCATTGTCACTTGGTCTTGAAAAATGAATACAGAAGCAAATAAATATAGAATGGTGATAATGGTCAAACTTACATTACTTAACCACGGGTCTCTTTTACGATTTGGATAGAATATCTCCATGATCACGATGGGAACAGTAATACTCCAAATGACGTGTCCACTTATAAAATCAACAGCCTGGTATGCACTAATACCTAGAACGGAAATATAAGTTGGATCACGCAAATCTTGCCAATAATCAATGTCCCGAAATACCGGGTTGAATAAACCATGATCGATCAAGCCTGCTTGAAATAAACTAAATGCAAAAGCAAGAATAGTCATTGTTAGCCAGCCAAGACCAGCACGGCGTGTAACTTCCCGTATAATTAATGCTGCTCCACCGTACAATGGTCCAAAAAATATTAAATATAAGAACATTAACCCAAAATTCCCTGTTACATCGAGATATCCTATAATGTACTCTGCAGTAAATGGTGCAAATAATAGTAATCCGAGTACTGGTAGGAACTGTGTCTTGTATTTACCACATCCAGACTCATTTTTTACCTGTGTAAGCGTTTCAGAGTTTTTATTCTTCATTGTTTCCTCCAAATTATTAAAAAGATGATATACTTTTTGACTGGTTAACTATTTTACTGATTGATTGATCAATCAAATATTATCATGAGAGAACTTTGCAGTCAATACAACAATTACTATTCGGTAGTAAAAGGCATTTTACAAAATATTACTTTCATTCTAAATGTATCGGTTTTCATTGATACATCTGAAATAAAAATTCCACACAATTATCCGATTTATGTTTTATGAACATTAATATAATTATTTGAGTTTTCCACACGATAATCCTAATACCCCAAATAAAAAACCTTTCTAAACAATTATGTACGTGTTTAGAAAGGTTATATGATAACGGTTAGATCATCCTAGATTTCTTGGCATTATACATCTCGAATAGTCATTGAACAAGATTTCTAAACAAAATTATAAAGGGATTTTATAAGTATAATACATCTAGAAGGTACTTAACCTGTCTCTTCAAAAGTGCTTTGTATCGCTTGGCAGGACTTGAGTATTTTAGAGTTAAATCAGTATTTTTGAAATCAGTGGCAGGGCTGGAGAGTAGGGGAATCCTTAAGGGAAAGCAATTTGACAAGTCTTTATTCGATTAAACAAGGGTGCTTTAATAGCTAACCTAGGGGTCCTCTCACTTTTATACTCCAGGAAACCAGCCTGGAGTACTGATAATTTGTTTCCATAATGGATCTGGTACAACTAACTCTTTTTGCTTACCCTTATCAAGTTTTGTCACAATTTCATCTTCGCGTCCATCAGCAACTTTTTGTACCCAGTCTGGATCAATGATGAGCTCTCTGCCTAATGCAAGAAGAGGGACTCCGGTCTCAAATGCTTTACGAGCATCTTCAGCTGTATAAATTGAGCCTACTCCAATTAACGGAACACGATCATTGATTGTTTCGAGTAAATAGTCTATTCGTGTTTTATTTAGATCGTCTACCCCTCTCCTTGCTTTTTGGAAAAAGTCGAATAATGAAACATGTAAGTAATCTAAACCTTTATCGGCTAACGTATCAACTAATGTTAGAGTATCTGCATTGTGATACCTGGTGTCTCAGGTTCCTCTGGGGAAAACCGATACCCTACGATAAATGGAGATTTAGCATGTTCCTTTACGATACTTCTTACTTTATCTACAACGGCAAGCGGGAAGGTCATACGTTTTTCCAAGCTTCCCCCAAACCGATCTTCACGGCGATTAGAATGAGGTGAGAAGAATTGTTGGATTAAATAACCGTTTGCTCCATGGATCTCAACCCCATCATAGCCAGCTTCAATTGCACGTCGTGTTGTTTCACCAAAAGCATCAATGATTTCTTCCACCTCTAACTCACTCAAAGCATGCGGCGTCGGAGCATCCTCTCCTTCAGCAGGAATCGCACTAGCACTTACAACATCACCGTTAGGTACTAACTCTGGCGGACACATTCTTCCTCCATGGAAAATTTGTAAGATCGCTTTAGCCCCTTGTTCTTGGATTGCTTGTGCTAATTGTGTTAGGCTTGGTATCATTTCATCTCGATCACCGGCAAATTCGTTATGAAATCCTTTTCCGTTTGGCGTAACATATGTACAAGCAGTTATCACCATGCTAACCCCTTTAGATCGACGAGCATAATAGCTCACCTCTTCATCTGTTACCGTTCCATCTGGATTTGAAGAATAATTTGTCATCGGTGCCATCACCAATCGGTTCTTCAGTTCAATACCGTTGCCAAAGGTTAAGGGGGAAAATAGCTTTTGATATTTTGCGTTCATGTTCTCGCTCTCCTTTTTTAGATCATTTAAGAAATACAGCTAAAAATAGTATGTACTAAAAAACACCGGACATTCCTTTCCTTACCTTCTCATATAATATTTACATCATACGCCAATAGGAGGGAAAAAATGTATCAAGTAGAGATGATCCAATCTCATTTAAACGCACAAGGCTACCTTATCTTAGAAACGGAACTTCCCTACATTCAATCTGTTCTATGTGCGATAACGAATGCACAAACATCACTCAATTATTTTCCACATTTAAATGCAGTTGTCCCTATAACTGTTTTCGATAAGGAGGTTATAAATGGTTGATCTCCACTTCTTAACGACAAAACAACTATCACCTTATATAAAGAATAAACAATTATCCCCTGTAGAATTAACGAAGCATTTTCTCACAAGAATTGATCAGGTAAACCCAATTGTTCACGCATACATTACACCACTTCATGAAATCGCTCTTCAACAAGCAAAAAAAGCTGAAATTGAAATCATGAATAGTCATTATAAAGGTCCATTACATGGGATCCCGATCGGTATAAAAGACAATTATTTTACTAAGGGGATTCGTACAACTGCCGGTTCAAAACGATTAGCTGATTTTATTCCAGAATTTACAGCACGATCTGTTGATAACTTATTGTCAAAAGGGGCAATCATGCTCGGTAAACTGAACATGCATGAGTTTGGTGGTGGTTTAACAAATACGAACCCTTTCTATGGCCATACTCGCAATCCATGGAATATTCAGTACACTCCAGGAGGGTCTAGCGGAGGAAGTGGGGCTGCTTTGGCCTCTGGCCTAGCTACACTCGCAACAGGAACAGACACATTTGGATCGATTCGAGTACCTGCTGCTATGTGTGGCGTATACGGACTTAAACCGACCTATGATCTTATTAGCACTGATGGTGTTATGCCATTAGCTTGGTCATTGGATCACCCTGGACCGATGGCACGATCTGTTAGCGACCTAGCACTCATGCTTCCACCTATGGCGGGATCTGACGCCATTGAACATCCTGATTTAACAAGAAGTATCGAAGGCTTAAAGATTGGTGTGCCGTCCTTTTTTCTAGAAGACTTGGATCATGACGTAGAATACTTATTTTTAAAGGCGATCCAAACACTAAAAAGTCTAGGGGCAGAGTTAACGGAAATTACGATTCCAGAACTATCAATGGCATCATTTGCAGGTTATGTTATTACTACAGGGGAGGCCACTGCCTTCCATTCTCATTGGCTAATGAATCCAGAATTTTATGCTATTGATGTGCGAGTTTTTTTCCAAGCTGGTCTTTTAACGACCACACTACAATATATTAGGTCGCAGCAAATTCGGCGTCAATTAACATTGGCATTTAAAGGGGCATTTGGAAAAGTCGACGTCATTTTAGGACCAACCGTGCCAATTACTACTCCACCGTTTCTTTCTAACTGGGTTGATCAAAACTTAGACATCATTCAACGCTGTATGCCCTTTACATCACCAGCAACCCTAACAGGTTTACCAAGCCTTTCTGTACCTATTGGACTATCGTCAGAAGGACTTCCAATTGGTATGCAACTAATCGGAAATCACTTTACGGAATCAATGTTACTTCAAGCAGGTCATGTATGGGAAAGTACAGACCCTTTACGTGTAACCGTACAATCTAGTTAAATAATAATAAAGGGGAAAGTCTGGCAACCTGATTAGCTAACAGATGTCGGTATATTCGGTCCACTTACATAGTCATTACTTTGACAAAGGCGAAAAAGTCTTCGATTCGTTATCTAGTGGAAGAACCGGAAAACAACAAGCCAATCAACTGTTTAATAACGTAATAGTTGATTGGCTTTTTTAATCTTAAGAAATAAACAATCTTATTAACCTGTCCCAGAAACCTTCTTCCTCTTCTACTTCGTCTATTGTTGACACGTCTTCCTCAATTGAAATCGATTCAGTTTGAATAACAAATTGGACCGTATTGACATGCTCATTTTTATCCGAAACGAATGAGTGAACCTCTAAATCGGATTTATCATATTCAGCAATCATTTGATCAATTTCTTCTTGCATTTGTTCAGGCAAATCACTAGTTGCATCATATAATTCCTGTGTCCCATCTTCTAGCTCGCTAACCCCTTCAGCAAATTCTGATGTTCCATCTGTTAATTCTGACATACCACTATGCAAATCGCCATATGAATTGGATAATTGCCCGATTCCATCAACATAACTAACAAGTCCGTTGTGAAATTCACTATAATGTGTAGCTATTTCATTAATACCTTCAATTAATTCGTCAAATCCATCACCTTGGTCAACCTCTGCTAAAGAAGTTGACAACTCATTAGCAGTCGTTGCTAATGTATTACCCATCTTTGCGATTGAACTAGTAATAACAGATAAATTGTCTTCAATTGCCTCCAAGCCTTCCTTCATCTCAGCATATGTTCCTTTAACGGTTAACGATGCTGTGTAGCTCTCGATTAATTGATTAATAATGTCTATATCTGCACCACTTGCATATAGACTATTAATATCTTGATCGGAGATTTGATGTGCAGGAATGTCTGTTATCACTTCATCCAACACTGATAAAGCCGTACTATAGCTTTGCTCTAATTGGGTTAAGCCATTTGCTGCCTCTTTTAACCCTTCACTCATTTGGCTTAAACCTGTTGACAGCTCCGAAAAATCTCCTAAATCAAATTCGATTGGCTGCTCTTGTAAAGCCTGATTAATTGTACGTAAAGATGCCTGAATCGTTTCTGATCCTTTAATGAGATCAGCTGATGAGCTAGATAGCTCACCTATTCCGTCTTTAAATTGTACAGAACCATCTCTTAAGCTGCTAGCTCCGCTATTTAACTCATTTGCTCCATCTTTTAATTCACCGACACCATCATTTAATTCCTCAATCGCATCACTTAACGTTCTCATATCTTCTGTTAATTCATTATCTGGCACATCTAGGGCCATAGAAGGAGGGATAGCAGCAATTTCAATTCCATCCATTTCAAAGTCATTCACTTGAGCCTTTATTTGTATATCAGCATCTTGTTCGGGCATCACTGTGAACGATAATTGCTTATTTTTTCCGGCATTGGCGATTGTGGCTTCACTAACCTCAATCTCGCTAGCGACATCTGAATCAAGCGTGACCAATATTTGTAATAAATAGTTTTCATAAAAAAGCGAATCAACATCTTCATTTGCTTTAGTTTCAATATTAATCTCTAATTCTCCATCTACACCTGGTAGATTTTCAGGCGAATCGACTCCCCATTTAGCAAATATGAGACGTTTACCTCCCAAGGTAAGGGCTGATCTTGTAAATACCCTTGATAATAAAATTTCCCCTCTGTTGCTACAAAACGAACAGTATCTTCGCTAAGCTCTAATTCCGCTAAATCCGTTAAATTTTTGACCTGTTCATAGTATCCGTAATCTAGAAAACTGCCTTCTTCAATTACATCAAAGATGTTTACTACATAAAGATCTTTTAAACTCCCTGAAGCACTTAAATTGGCATAAATTACTTCATCTTTCCCATCTATTGAGCCGTTTGCTTGTATGAAATCTTTATCTTCCGCTTGTGTTTGCTCATCATTCACAGTTGTTGCATAGACAAGCAAAGGAGACATTATGACTACTAAAATAATTGCTATTATTACCCATTTTCTTTTTCGCATCACTCATTCTCCCTTATAATAATTTGCTTTCCAAGTTGTTTTTTCAATAATTTTATCGAATGTATATAAAATAGCTGGCAAAAAGACGATTACTAAAATAAAGGCTAGTAAAGCTCCACGCCCTAATAATAATCCAATCGATCCAACGATCGGATCAGAAGACGTAATCCACAAGATAAAACCAACACTCGATAAAATCGATGCTGAAATCGAGATTGAAAATGTCTTTTCATTTAATGTTTTCTTAATAGATTCCATAGCAGGATAATACTTTCGATTTTCTTTATATCCTTCCGTAAACAATATCGCGTAATCAACCGTTGCTGCAAGCTGAACGGTACTAACTATTAAATAGCCTATATATCTAACGTCATATTTGAGAAATATGGAATAGACAAGTTAATCCATACAGCTGCTTGGATCGTTAAAATGAGCACAACTGGAAACGATATTGATCGAAATGTAACTAACAGGACTAAGGCGATCGCTGCAACTGTCATAACGTTAACGACTATGTTGTCTTGTGATGTAATGTTTTCATATCATATAACGTGACGCTTTCTCCAAGAAGCAATATATCATCTCCGTAATATTCACTCGCTTTTTCCTGAACGGCTTCCACTACGGCAAAAGCGACATCACCCTCTGCAGCGGTCTCTTTATTTATAATAATCCGACTATAATTCTCCGAGAAAAATTCGTCGGTAATCGATTCATCTAAATATTCAGGTGGGATGACCGAACTCACTGCCTCAGAATAAGCAATAACACTTTTAATTTCATTTAATTGCTTCAATTCCTGTATTAGTTCTACCTCTTTCACAATTTCAGACCCAGGAGTGAGTAGAACCATTTGTGTTAACTCTCCAAAAGTCTCTTTAATCTCACGAGAATCACTACCAACTCTTGTCGTTTCAGGCTGCTCTCCTAACCCGTAGGTGAACACCGTATTATTTTGTGCTAGAAATGCCGGTACAATCATAACTAATACGATTATGAGTACTGGAATTCGTCCTTTCAATACATTTGAACCAATATTACGGAAAGGACGAATGAGTGGTTTATGCTCGGTTTTGTCAATCCATTTATAAAAACATAAAGTTAGTGCTGGTAAAAACACGATTACACTAATAAAACTTAGGACAATTCCTTTTAGTAAATTTAAGCCAAGATCTGCCCCAATTTCAAAGCTCATTAATGTTAATGCCATAAAACCAAAAAAGGTGGTTGCAGCACTTGCTGCTATCGCTGGAAAGGCTTTTTTAATAGCTAACTTCATCGCCTCTTCAGGACGGTAGTTTTGTTCGCGGTAATCTGAAAATCTGTGCAAAAGGAAGATCGCATAATCTAACGAAACAGCCAGCTGCAAAATTGGACTAACTGATTGTGTAATAAACGAAACTTCACCAATAAAAAGATTTGTACCTAAATTAATTAATACAGAAACCCCTATTGCCGTTAAAAAGAACACCGGCTCAACCCATGAATTAGTCGATATAACAAGAATCAAAATAATCATCGGGACTAACAGCATGGCGGCATATAACGATTCAGAACCTGTCATTTGTTGAGAGAATGCTGTATCGACCGCTTCTCCTTCAATCGCATTATCTTCACCAATCAAGTCATAAATCTCATTTGTAATCCGTACTTCATCACCTTCACGAATGGAAAGTGATAGTAACGCATTTTCATTCAAATAATACGATTCAATCAAATCTTGTTCAATAATTTCTAGCGGTACTTTCAAATCGATGACATCATCTAACCACATCACATCTGAAACACCGTCTATCGCTTCTAAATTCTCCTTATATCGTAACGCCTCTTGAACAGATACATTATTAATTAACACCCGTGCATTCGGAACAGTACCGTCAAATTCCTCTTCCATTACATTCATTGCAATCGTTGATGGGGCATCACTCGGTAAATAATCTGCCATATTGTAATTAACTGTGACAAAAAACTGGGCAATCGCACTAATAATTGTAATAACAAAAAAGCTTATAACAATTCGTTTTTTGTATGTAATAATGTGATTTGCTATTCGATCCAATGTCATTCCCCCTTGCTTTCGCTTCACCACCAAATTATAATAACACTGTGTTGATTAATCAACATACAGTTTAATATTTAACGTCCAATATCCAACATGAAAGCATTTTCTTGTTGTGTATCATGAAAGAAGGAGTAAAAATGAACGAAAAACTTGACCGCCGAAAACAATATACACGAAAGGTACTTAAAAATAGCCTCATCGAATTATTACAAAATAAACCGATAAACGCGATATCTGTCAAAGAAATTTGTCAGCTCGCCGACATTAACCGCTCTACTTTTTATGCACATTACACGGATCTTTATGACTTACTTCAACAAATAGAAGAAGAAATTATTCAAGACATTGACAATACATTATCAACCTTCACTTACGATGATAAAGACAATAGTTTAAAAGTAACAATTAAACTATTGGAATATATCGCCGCAAATAAAGATAGCTGTCAAACGTTATTTAGTGAGAACGGGAGCACAACCTTTCAAAAAAAGGTTATCTTACTCGCCCAGGATTGTACGATTGGTCAATGGTTTAGTTACAATAAGATTGCACCACATATTGCTGAGTATATTAGTCTTTTCTTAGTAAACGGAAGTATATGCACCATTCAACAATGGCTTAAAAATGGAATGGATCAAACACCTGAGGAAATGGCAAAGTTAATATGTGATTTTTCGGAAAGAGGGTTAAGTGCGTTTACCGAATAATCATTTTTCTTTCGACCTACTTTATAAATATTAATCGTTTAATAGTCTAAGTTATTAAGTATTATAGAATGTTTGGGTTTCCTTATGAGAATTAAGTCTTATTTGGGCAACGAATTCATTAATCACACAAATGAAACTTGGTGAAAAAAGGGAGCGTAGCTTTGTTTACACACTAGTCGCTCTAATCAATCTTAATATGACAATACAAAAAAAGCGATCGAAAGATATAATTCCTTCGAACGCTTTTTTCTTAATTATAATGTAATTTTAGCAAATTTCCTTTTCCCTACTTGAATGACCATTCCATCTTCAAGATCGACTTGCTGTTGAACATCGTCAACTTTTTCTTCGTTAATTTTTACCCCACCATTTTGAATCATTCTTCGTGCCTCACCTTTTGACGGCATCATCTTTAGTTCAACTAACAACTCTACTATCCAAACAGGTGAGGTGCCTTCCCATTTCACTTCTGGGATATCCGTCGGCAGTGAACGCTTTTGGAAAACCGTTTGGAAATATTCTTTAGCTTGCTTGGCTTCTTCTTTCCCATGGTACATTTCCACGAATTTTGCACCAAGGTTCATCTTTGCATCTCGTGGATGAACAGACCCATCTGCTAACCCTTTCTCTAATGCCTTGATTTCTTCCATTGGTAAGTCTGTTGCTAGCTTATAATATTTGATCATAAGCTCATCTGGAATCGACATCGACTTACCAAACATTTCATTCGGACTCTCATCAATACCAATGTAATTCCCTAACGACTTAGACATCTTTCGTTCGCCATCTAACCCTTCAATTAATGGTAATGTTAAGGCAACTTGTTTTTCTTTACCGTAAGCATCCTGTAAATGCCGCCCCATTAAAAGGTTAAACTTTTGATCGGTTCCACCAACCTCAATATCGGATTCCAACGCTACTGAGTCATAGCCTTGCATTAATGGATAGAAAAATTCATGTACAGAAATCGCTTGCCCTGATTTGTAGCGTTTCTCAAAGTCATCACGCTCAAGCATACGAGCCACCGTCATATTACCCGCAAGCCGAACAACCTCTTCAAACGTCAATGGTTTTAACCATTCCGAATTGTAGTACAACTTCGTCTTAGACATATCTAAAATTTTCCCGTATTGCTCAACGTAGGTTTCGGCATTTCTTTTGACTTCTTCATCAGTTAGCTGCTTTCGCGTTTCAGATTTTCCGGTTGGGTCACCTATCCGACCTGTAAAATCACCAATGACCATTTGAATCTCATGACCAAGCTCTTGAAAATGACGTAACTTATGAAGTACGACTGTATGACCAATATGAACATCTGGTGCAGACGGATCCATTCCTAGTTTTACTTTTAACGGTTTACTTGTTAGAACGGACTTTTCAATTTTTTTACGTAAGTCCTCTTCTGGGACAATTTCAACAGCTCCACGCCGTAAAATCTCTAATTGACGCTCTACCTCGCATTCTGTTCTGCAGATAATACAACTTCCTTTTCCATAAAATCATCTCCTTTATTAGTTAAGTCGGACAACGCCGACGCTCTTACTCAAAAAGATTCACTTCTTCTGTCATTCTGCTATGATTGGATAAAAAAAAGACCTCTCCCTAAGAAGGGACGAGATCCTCGCGTTACCACCCTTGTTGCTAGACAAAACATGTCTAACCACTTCATTTTCATAACGGCAAAAAACCGTTCTTTGTTCACAAAGAAAGCTCCAGGCTGTAATTCATCCAAGACCTTTGCACTGATTTCCACCAACCATCAGCTCTCTATATACAGGGAAGTTTGGATTACTTTGACCATTCAACGCTATTAACCTTATATTTTTGAATGATCCATTTTTAACATAAATTCCACCTTTTTGTCAAGAAAAACAAGACAAAATCAAACATATCATATCCCCAGTCGACTGCTTGTGCTATAATATATCATGAATTTAGGAGGTAAATAAATATGGAAAAGGAAAACTCGACTTTCATAGAAAAAGTAAGAGGTTTCTCCAAGAATCTACATCAACGAACTCTATTCCGGATGATCGGCATTACGTATCAAGTCTTTTGGAATTTATTTCTTATTTTTCTTGTCTTACTTTGTATGGTTATTTTCTTTGTTGGTGGAGCTGGAGCCGGTTACTTTGTTTCCTTAGTCAAAGATGAGCCTCTTCTTTCTGAAGAAGAAATGCGAACAGCGATTTATGATTATGAAGAAACGAGCCAAGTTTTTTTCGCCAACGATGTCTATTTAGGTGAATTGCCATCGGACATTGATCGACATGAAGTTACACTAGATGAAATTTCTGATTATGTTATACAGGCTATTATCGCAACAGAAGATGAATATTTTTATGAGCATGACGGAATTGTGCCAAAAGCGATTATGCGTGCAATCATGCAAGAAGTAGCAAATTCTTCCCTGCAAACAGGAGGAAGTACATTAACACAACAATTAATTAAAAATCAAATTTTAACGAATGAAGTGTCCTTTGATCGTAAAGCAACCGAAATCCTCTTTGCTATGCGCTTGGAAACGTATTTAGACAAAGATGAAATACTAGAAGCGTACTTAAATATTGTTCCCTTTGGTCGTAACGCCTCTGGGCGTCAAATTGCAGGAATCCAAGCGGCAGCTCAAGGCATCTTTGGAGTAGACGCTTCAGAGTTAACAATTCCACAAGCTGCCTATATTGCTGGTTTACCACAAAGTCCATTTGGATATACGCCGTTTCGCAATGACGGCTCAGTTAAAGAAAACATTGAGCCTAGCTTAAACAGAATGAGCATTGTTCTGTCAAGAATGTATGAAGCTGGTTATATTACAGAAGAAGAGCGAAATGAAGCTTTAAAATATGATATTAAAGCCAATTTTGCCAGTTCGACACCAGCACCAATAGAGGAATATCCTTATTTAACTTACGAAGTTCTTCGAAGAGCGGTTGATGAGTTATCTAAGCAACGTATGAAAGAAGACGGTATTGATTTCTCGGAAATGGACCGTGAAGAAGAGCTAGAAATTAGACAACGTTATAATGAGTTGATTTCAAGAGAGCTACGTGTGAATGGTTATCGTATCCATACGACAATTGATAAGGATATTTATCTAGCGATGCAGGATTCAATTCAAAATGAGGGATTATTTGGACCTTATAAAGATGGGAAACCTGAACAGTTAGGAGCCGTATTATTAGAGAACCATACTGGAGCTATTAAAGGCTTTGTTGGTGGACGGACAGAAGGTAGTGACGATCATTTTAATCGTGCAACACAAGCTTACCGACATAATGCTTCCACAATGAAACCATTAATTGCGTTTGCTCCAGCATTAGATATTGGTGCTGTCCAACCAGGGATTGTCATTCCTGATACAGAAGAATTTTATTCAGATGGTCAACCAATTCGTAACTTTGACCACCAGCATTTAGGTCTACTTTCGGTTAGAGAATCGTTAGCACGTTCACGAAACGTACCAGCATTTCGTGTCTATAAAATGGTTGGTTTTGAACGAGCAAGACAAGTGTTATTTGATTTAGGGTTTGTTATACCTGATGATGCACCTTATGAATCTTCTATTTTAGGTACACATGAAGTATCAGTTGAACAAAATACGAATGCCTTTGCTACGTTTGCAAACGGCGGGACATATGTTGAATCATATATGATTGAACGGATTGAAACAGCTAATGGGGATATCGTCTATGAACACGAACCCGAAACGAGAGATGTATTCACACCGCAAACCTCATATTTAATGATTGATATGATGAGAGATGTTCTGCGGGGGGTGGGTACAGCTTCATCATTACCAAGTCGCTTATCTTTTTCAGCTGATTGGGCTGGGAAAACAGGTACGTCAAATGAAGATCGTGATTCATGGTTTGTTGCATTAAATCCGAACGTTACAATGGGTGTCTGGGTTGGTTACGATGACCAACACGTTATCGAAGGACGATCAGGGCCGAAAACGCAACAAATTTGGGCAACTTTAGCAAATGCCGCTTACTCAGTTAATCCTGATTTAATAGCACCAAACGAACGTTTTGAAATGCCAAACGGAATCGTTAGTCGTTCAATTTGTAGCTTAACAGGCTTGCTTCCTTCAAAGGCTTGCCAAGAAGCAGGATTTGTTACAACTGATTTATTCAACGCACAATTTTTACCATCAAAAGAAGATAGCAGTCTTGAGAGCACACGTTATGTAACGATAAATGGGAAAAATTATATCGCATTAGATTCTACCCCTTCTGAATTTACAAAAGAAGGCGTTAAGCTAGCTGATAGCACTTGGAACGTCAATATTAGTCAATATTTACCTGATTCCATGCGTAACATCGTATTAGGAGATAAGGCTCCAAATAATGGTCGTGTGCCACGAGATGTTGATAATGTAAGAATTAATGGCAATGAGCTCCGATGGTCGATCCATTCTGATAATGATATCATCGGGTACCGTATTTATCGTGCTAAAAATGGAACTACGAACTTCGAGCCTATTGCACATATCATCGGAAATGAATCAACCAGTTATTCTATCAGCGGAAACTCAAACTCTTATTATGTGACAGCAATTGATACTGCTGGACGTGAATCGTCCCGTTCGAAGATTGCCGAAGGTGATGACTACGTTCCTGAAGACATAGAAGAAGAGGAAGAAGAAGAAGAAAAAGAGGAAGTAGAGGAAGAAGAGGAAATAGCTGATGAAGAAATTGAAGAGGAGCAAGAGATAAACGAAAGCTCTCCAAATGAACAACAGCGTGATAATGCTAGAGATAACGCTAATGAAAATCGAAACAATGAAAACGCAAGTGATAATAGAGAAAATAGAGAAAATAGAGAAAATAATCGCCGAAGTGAAGAAGACGAGCAAAGCGAAGACTAACAAATGAATTGCCCCGTAAATGTTAGACATGAAGCTAACATTTACGGGGTGTTTTTTATGGCGAAATTTCTAATGCCGAATAAAAACTAGAAATCTAAGTGATCCTGTAAGCTATTGTGATCTCCAGAAAGAATATTTCTCCTTCATTTATATTGGGATGGGTAAATCTATACGATTGTCACGGAGGAATCATTCTTCTTTGGCATGATAAATTCCGAACTACTTTATATCTACAAGAATTTGAGAGACTTGAATACCTTGAAAGAGAATTAGTAGATTATATCTATTATTATAATTACAAACGAATATGAAGACAAAATTAAAAGACCTAAGTCCGATAGAGTATCGAACTCAAGTCCTCTCTAACTTTATTGGGTCAGATCAATCTTGTTAGGCTTTGCTATAAGGCGATAACAATTAATCTTCCATCGTCGACAAATCTCCTGTAGGTAAGTCTAATTCCCATGCTTTTAATACACGTCTCATGATTTTGCCGCTTCGCGTTTTCGGTAGCTTTGCTCTAAACTCAATTTCGCGAGGAGCAGCATGAGCAGCTAACCCTGTTTTCACAAATGTACGAATGTCCTCTTCTAACTCCTTCGTCACTTCATATCCATCCCTTAATGCTACAAACGCTTTAATAATTTCTCCTCGAACCGGATCTGGTTTCCCAATGACACCAGCCTCTGCTACTGCTGGATGTTCAACAAGCTTACTTTCTACTTCAAATGGTCCAACACGTTCCCCTGCTGTCATGATGACATCATCAATACGTCCTTGAAACCAAAAATAGCCATCTTCATCCATATAAGCTGAATCCCCGGAAATATACCAGCCATCTATTCGAAAATAACTATCATATTTAGGCTCGTTATTCCAAATGGCTCTCATCATCGACGGCCATCCAGTCTTTAATGCTAAATTCCCCATCCGATTCGGTGGTAATACATTACCTTGATCATCAATAATTGCTGCTTCAACTCCTGGAATTGGTTTCCCCATTGAGCCCGGACGAATTTCCATAGATGGATAATTACAAATCATCTGAGCCCCTGTCTCTGTCATCCACCACGTATCATGAATTCGTAAATCAAATACCTTTTTTCCCCATTTAATAACTTCTGGATTCAATGGTTCTCCAACACTCAAAATATGACGAAGTGATGAGAGGTTATACTTTTTTACGACCTGTTCACCGGCACTCATTAACATACGAAATGCAGTCGGTGCACTATACCATACTGTCACTTGATATCGCTCTAATGTTTCATACCAATCTTGTGGACTAAAGCGGCCTCCACGAATCACATTCGTCACACCTGCTAGCCAAGGTCCAAAAATACCATAGGATGTTCCTGTCACCCAGCCTGGATCAGCTGTACACCAATAAACATCATCATCTGTTAAATCTAATACCCATTTAGCGGTTTGATAGTGTTGAAGCATTGCATTATGTACATGCAAAACTCCTTTCGGTTTTCCAGTTGAACCTGACGTGTAATGTAAGATAAGACCGTCCTCGCGATCTACCCATTCTATATTAAATTCTGAACTAGCCTCATTTATTCGCTTATTAAAATTTAAGTAAGAGTCCTGTTCTATAAATTGATCATCAACAATAAAGATGGTTTCTAAATGCGGAAGATCAGCAACTGGCACACGCTCTAATAATGTCGCGTCGTAACAAGTACTTTTGCCTCACTATCCTCTAAACGATCTCTAACTGCACCTTCCATAAACGCTTCAAATAACGGTCCAACAATTGCTCCAATTTTTAAAGTACCTAAAAAAGCAAAATAAAGCTCAGGTGAACGTGGCATAAAAATGAAAACACGATCTCCTTTTTTAACACCGACATCTTTTAATACGTTTGCCGCTTTATTCGAATATTGCTTTAATTGCTTAAACGTATAAGATTCATCACGTTTTGCATCACTATAGTAAAGTGCTATTTGATCTGCTTTACCGTTTTCAGCATGCCGATCAATGGCTTCATAAGCCATGTTAACTTTTCCTGATTTAGACCAACTGAACGTTCTCTCAACATCTTTCCAATTAAATGATTGATTTACATTTTCATAATGTGAAAGATTATATGTTCCTTTTTCAGACGGAAGCGCTTGCATTTTCATCACACATCTTCCCCTCTATTGATAAGTTTTCAATTTACATTATAATAGTAACTGAAAACGCATCCAAATTCAAACAGCAGACGTTAACTTTTTATGAGAAAAATTACTTAAACATTATGATGAATAGATTTTAATCCCTCTACATTTAAAGGTGGTAGCCAAAATGAAGCATATAAAAACCTACTTTTCTATGAAAATTCCCTTCAATGAAAATGAACTTCTTATTGAAGGTCCTGTATCTCCTAATCGTTTAAGCGACTTAGACTTCCATGAAGATTTAACATCCTTTCGACCGCCATTGGAACAAAAAGAAGCATTGATTGAAATTGCCGAACTTCCTGAGGGTCGAATTAATATCATTTGTGATGGTCAAACCGTTGTTGGCTATGTCACATTTGTGTATCCTGACCCTTTAGAACGATGGTCAGAGGGGCAGATGGATAATCTCATTGAACTTGGAGCGATAGAAATCGCCCCTCTATACCGCGGGGCAAAATTAGGTAAAACATTATTGGAATTTTCCATGAAAGATGACTCAATGGAAGATTATATTATTATCACGACAGAATATTACTGGCACTGGGATCTAAAGGGAAGTGGGTTAGACGTTTGGGAATATCGCAATATGATGGAGAAAATGATGAATGCGGGTGGGCTTTATTGGATTGCTACTGATGATCCAGAGATTTGTTCACATCCAGCTAATTGTTTAATGGCTCGCATCGGCAGACGTGTAAGTCAAGAATCAATTCAAAAATTCGATCAAATTCGTTTTCATAATCGCTTTATGTATTAAGATAAATGAGAAAGGTTGTTAACTATGCTAATTAAGCAAATTATGAAGAAAAACGTTTTTACATTAAAAGAAAATAATACGATTAAAGACGCCATGCAGTTAATTGAATTAAAACAAATTAGACATATTCCGATTGTCGATGAAGCGAATCGACTTGTCGGAATCATTTCAGATCGTGATATACGTGATGCAAGTCCTTCTATATTCCATTCAACTGATCATTTAGACGATTTCCTTAAACCGTTATCAACAATTATGGTTCGAACTATTATTACTGCCCATCCATTAGACTTTGTAGCTGAAGCTTCCATTTTGTTCTATGAACACCACATTGGCTGCTTACCAATCGTTCAAGACAATCAGTTAGTTGGTATTATTACAGAAACAGATATCCTGCATACACTTGTTCAATTAATGGGAGCCCATCAGCCGAGTTCACATATTGAAGTAAAGGTAGAAAATATTACAGGGAAGCTAGCTGATATCGCAACAATTTTTAAAGATCTAAATATTACGATTACGAGTGTACTCGTCTATCCATATCCAGACCAAAAGTATAAAGTTTTAGCATTTCGCGTTCAAACGATTGATCCGAGGCGAATAGTGAAAACGATTGAAAATAATGGCTATCATGTTATTTGGCCAAAGGAACCAGAGTGATGAAAATGAAAAAGGATAGTGTGTATATTTACTCAAAGAAGCAACTTGATTATCGCTTTAACGATCATCATCCTTTTAATCATGTTCGCCTGGAATCTACATATGATTTGCTACAATCACTACAAGCGATTACAGAACAAGATGTCATTGCTCCTCGATTAGCTTCGGATGATGAAATTGCTCTAGTGCATCAGGAAGACTATATTGAAGCAGTGAAAAATGCTAGTAATGGAAAAATAGCACAAGGATATGGTCTAGGAACAGAGGATACACCTATTTTCCCCAACATGCACCATGCTGCAGCTTTAATTGTTGGTGGAACATTACAAGCCGTAGATGAAGTAATGGAAGGGAGATTCAAACACGCTCTCCATTTAGGCGGGGGTTTACATCATGGTTTTAAGGCTAAAGCTTCCGGATTTTGTATTTATAATGATAGTTCCATTGCAATAGAGTATATACGCCGCAAATATGATGCACGTGTATTATACGTAGATACAGATGCTCACCATGGAGATGGTGTACAATGGACATTTTACGATGACCCTGACGTTTGTACGTTAAGTTTACATGAAACAGGAAGATATTTATTTCCTGGTACTGGTCAAGTTTACGAGAAGGGGAATGGTCAAGGATACGGCTTTTCTATCAATATTCCATTAGATGCCTTTACAGAAGACGAATCGTTTCTCCAATTGTATGAGACTGCATTTAGGGAAGTAGCGGAATTTTTTAAACCAGATGTGATCATTACACAAAATGGAGCTGATGCTCACTTTTTAGATCCGCTCACCCATCTTTGCTCATCAATGAAAACATATAAAAAAATACCCAAAATCGCCCATGAAATTGCACATCATTGTTGTAATGGAAAATGGATCGCTGTCGGTGGAGGTGGTTATGACATTTGGAATGTTGTACCCCGAGCTTGGTCTCTAATTTGGTTAGAAATGACTAAGCAGACATCAAGTCTATCAGATACATTGCCCGAGGCATGGATAAAAAAATGGCAGCCGTATACGAGTACACCACTTATTCAGACTTGGGAGGATGAGATTAACTCTATCCCTCATATCCCGCGAAAAGCTATTATTTCAGAAAAAAATGCAACGACGCTGGAGAAGGCTCTTTTCCATATTCGTAATGAAATGCGTCAGTCTTCTTCTAATGACTAGTATCTATAGTGTGGAGGTGGCACCTCCACTTTTTCCAATAGATCGTTCAATATTTCTAACTATATAAAAACAACAATCTAATTCCCTTTGCATAAATCAAATGTTCTCGATCATTTTAGAAACAATTAAACGTGACTGCTCACTTGCTAGTGCAGTAAATTGTGAGAAACTCATTGATGCTTCTCCATTTGCTTTATCTGAAATAGATCGAATAATGACAAATGGGATCGCATTTAATGATGCTACTTGTGCAACTGCAGCTCCTTCCATTTCAACACAAACAGCAGAAAAGGTTTCTCTTAACTCGCTCACTCTTATTGGATCTGCTATAAATTGATCTCCACTAACAATCCGACCTTTTACAATGGTACGACCTCTACATACCGTTGAACATTCTTCTGCTAATGCAGTAAGATAACCGTCTGCCTGAAAGTCAGAAGAACCAGCAAACATTGGAATCTGACCTTTTTTGAACCCTAATGGACGTGCATCAATATCATGTTGCATAGCATGTGTTGAAATGGCGATATCACCTACATCCAATTGCTCATCTACTGCTCCTGCAACTCCAGTAAAAATAATATGAGTCACTCCAAAGCGATCAATTAATATTTGTGTCGTTAATGCCGCATTTACTTTACCTACACCTGACTTGCAAAGAACGATCTCCCTATTAAACATTGACCCTACATAAAATTCAACATGAGCGATCTCAACTGATTTGTGAATCGACATTTCTTGTTTTAAAGCCGTAATTTCTTCTGTCATCGCTCCTATAATCGCTATTTTCACTAATTACAACCCCCTCATAGCTAAAAGTGCCTCTAGGTTTGAAACAACCTAAAAGGCACCTTATTGTTAGTATAGATTGTTCTCTTCATTTTCTGGATCTGAAATAACAATCACAACTCTACGGTTTTGACTCATATTTCTTCAGTTGTATTCTCTACTAGAGTCTGGTATCTCCATAGCCTGTAGATATAAAACGACTAGTTTCTAAGTCATACTCCTCTATTAAATAGCGAATCACACTACTACTTCG
Organism: Bacillus sp. JCM 19034; assembly: GCF_001310635.1. Classification (GTDB taxonomy): domain Bacteria; phylum Bacillota; class Bacilli; order Bacillales; family Bacillaceae_D; genus Halalkalibacter. Next base: position 231,123 of record NZ_BAXR01000002.1, on the reverse strand, counting down.
TGCTCCGGATAACTCCCAATTTGATGGGTAACGATACGTGGAAATTGGTCTACTATCCGTATGCCCCTCGACTTTAACGATATTAGGAATAACTTCTAATAAGCTCCCTACTTTATCTAATATTAATTGAGCATCATCTAATAAGTCTGCTTCTCCAGATTCAAACAATGATTGCTCTTGCAAAACTAATACGACTCCACGATCATCTCTTGTAGCAGAAATTAAATCATTTAAGTCATTTTCATTGAGAAATTCCGTAACCTCTTCCAACAATTCATCCATCTGTACTTCATTCAAATTCTCAACAGGCTCTTCTGTATCATCTTCATCATTTTCCTTAAGTTCCGTATCCTCAGGATCATTTAATTCACTGTCCCTAATTTCGTTCGGATCCTCAAATTCTATTGCAGATGGCATAAAATCGAAAATTTGTCGTTGTTGAAACGATTCAGCAATTGCCCTAAACTTCTGTGCATCAACGACAGACATTGAAAATAACAGTATAAAAAAGACGAGAATCAACGTCATCAAATCAGAAAAAGTCACCATCCACTTCGGAGCACCTTTTTCTTCCTTCTTCCGTCTATGATTCAACATTTTCTTCTCCTACATCTTCTTTTTTATCTTTCTCACTAATAAATGCACTTAACTTTTCTTTTAAAATTTTTGGATTTTGCCCTGATTGTACACCAATGACACCTTCAATAATAATTTGTTTTACAAATACTTCTTCATCCGTTTTATTATTTAATTTATTTGCTAGAGGAATAAAGATTAAATTAGCTAAAACAATCCCGTATAACGTCGTTAATAAAGCGATTGCCATATTAGGCCCTAATGTAGCAGGGTCATCTAAGTTTTGCAACATTAGAACAAGACCTATAACCGTTCCAATCATTCCCCATGTTGGAGCAAATTCCCCTGCCTTCTCAAACAGAGCTCGTCCTTTCTATGACGTTCTTCCATAGCAACGACTTCTGCCATCATAATGTCTTTAATAACTTCTGGTTCAATTCCATCAACTGCGAGCAAAACACCTTTACGAATAAAAGGGTCCTCCACTTCATCAGCACTTGCTTCTAACGATAACAATCCCTCTCTCCTTGCCTTTCCAGAAAGGTCAATAAACGTGTCTATTAAATCATTTAAATCTTGTTTTTGTAATTGAAATGACTCCCTCAACACCTTCGGGATTGACTTTACCTCTTGAAATGAAAATGAAATGATGACTGCTGATATTGTTCCCCCACCAACAATTAGAATGGACGCAATTTGAATGAAGAAAACAATTCCTCCAGCACCTGCATTATTAAAAATGGCTAATAATAGGACCGTAATTCCTAGGAATATGCCTATTACCGGCATTAAATCAAATTTCTTCATATTCCTCTCCCTGTCTCTTTTTACGTACGTATCTGTATTATGATTTAGTCGATTGTCTTAATTCAATACGATGAGGTAATACGACTGTTTGATCACTCACTTCTTCTTTATTCATATACTTCGTTAATAATCGCATTGATACAGCACCAATATCATAAATTGGCTGAACGACCGTTGAAAGTGTAGGTCTAATCATTGTCGCTAATCTCGTATTATCAAAACCAATAATCTCAACATCTTCTGGAATCTTTAGTCCACGGTCTTGAGCACCGTGAATAACACCTAAAGCCATTTCATCGGTTGCAACAAAAATAGCGGTCGGCTTCTGATCCGTGTCTAGGAAATGATTCATTGCCTCAATGCCAGAATCGTACGTATAATCTCCAATTTTCACTAAATTTTCGTTAAATGGTAATCCTGCTTCTTCAATAGCTTTGCGATAACCCATAAACTTTTGATAGCCATTAACTGGGTCTTCTAACGCTCCAGAAACCATGCCAATTTCCTTATGACCATTATCAATTAAATGAGTAATCGCGTCATATGCAGCTTGTTGATAATCAACATTAACTGACGGAATCTCTTTGCCTTGATCAAATGTTGCCGCTAATACAATTGGGACTGGTGAACGTTTAAACTCTGTCACATGCTCATCTGTTATTTGGCTACCCATAAATACAATTCCATCCACTTGTTTTTCAAGTAACGTATTAATTAGATGAATTTCCTTTTCTTTGTTCTGATCTGAATTACATAAAATAATATTGTACTTATACATTGTCGCAATATCCTCAATGCCGCGTGCTAGCTCGGCAAAGAAAATGCTTGAAATATCAGGGATAATAACCCCTACAGTGGTTGTCTTCTTACTAGCAAGACCCCGTGCAACAGCATTAGGGCGATAACCTAATCTTTCAATTGCTTCTAATACCTTTTTTCTTGTTGTTGGTTTTACATTCGGATTACCATTAACAACACGTGATACGGTTGCCATTGATACTCCTGCTTCTCTTGCTACGTCATAAATAGTCGTGTTCACTGTTATCCTCCTTATTTTACAATCCTAATTATAGTTATCATACGACACTAAGTAGACGTTCGCAATGTCTTATACTACTTATATCGACAAAGAATGAAAATATTTTCATGTTATTTTCATTTTTTTCAATAGTATATCTTTCCATACGAGTAACCCACTTATTTTTCCTATAAACTTAGGCGTATGATTAAGCATCCTAAAAATTGAAAGCGACCAGCCTTTTGAAATATGTAATCCATTACAACGAATTCACAATTGGATATGCTCAATTCAAAAAAGCCAAAAAGGACATTTCATCCCTTTTGGCATTATACTTTTAATTATTATCTTTTGTACAATCCTGAAGCTTGCAATTCATCAATAAATGCATTGAATTGATCGATATCCATTTGCTGTGCTGAATCAGAAAGAGCTACAGCTGGATCTGGGTGCACTTCTGCCATAACAGCATCAGCACCAATTGCTAGTGCTGCTTTTGCACATGGTAACAATAAATCGCGGCGTCCAGTAGAATGCGTCACATCTACTAAAACCGGTAAATGTGTTTCTTGCTTTAAAATCGGTACTGCCGAAATATCAAGTGTATTACGTGTCGCAGTTTCATACGTTCTAATACCACGTTCACAAAGCATCACTTGTCCGTTTCCTTTTGAAACAACATATTCAGCTGCATGAATAAATTCTGAAATTGTTCCTGAAAGTCCTCTCTTAAGCAATACTGGCTTATCAACAGTACCAACAGCATTTAACAATTCAAAGTTTTGTGAATTTCGTGCACCTACCTGGATGACATCAACATAATCTAACGCCATTTCAACATGAGCAGGATTAATAATTTCGCTAATTACAACCATCCCTAACTCATCAGCTACTTTTCTTAGAATTTGTAGCCCTTCCTCTCCAAGACCTTGAAAATCATAAGGTGATGTACGAGGTTTGAAGCTCCTCCACGTAATAAGGTAATTCCACGCTCTTTTAACGCCTTTGCAACTGTATAAACTTGCTCGTAGCTTTCAACCGCACAAGGACCCATAATTAAACGTTGCTCTCCATCACCAATTTGTTCACCTTTAAGATTAACAATTGTATTCTCCGGATGTTTTTTACGAGATACAAGCAACGCTTTACTATTATCTTCTTCTTGTAGTTCAAGACTAGCTTTAAAGATTTGTTTGAAAATATGTTGCAAAGTTGACGTCTCAAATGGTCCATTATTATTTGCAGCAATATGATCAAGCATACTGCGTTCTCTCACAGGATCAAATCGATTAACACCTTGTGTTCCCTTTACTTTACCAATTTCTTGTACAAGGCTTGCGCGTTCATTAATTAAATCAAGAAGCTTCAGATTCACCTCATCTAATTCTGCCCTTAACAAATCGACTTTATTGTTACTCACTTTCTCCACTCTCCCTTTATCTTTGGCTTCTTTTAAGAATTTAACGTAATTATATAGGAAATTATCAAGAATGTCACGACTTTTTTCTTTATTAATTAAACGCTTTTAAGCACTAAAGTGTTATTGCAATCTTTTTTCTTACTTTTTTCCCTAAACTCTAGTAAAATATAAGCATAAAGGAGCATTTACTATCAGCGTTTACTAATCACGTTACGCTCCTCTTATGAAATAATGATAAATTCAATTGAAGGTGTGGATCTTCATGACAACGACTCAATTAGCAACTCCTCTCTTTGCTCTAGACATTGGAACGCGATCTGTCGTAGGTTTATTGCTTCAGCAAGAAGGGGAGTATTTTTCTTTATTAGACTCTTATACAAAAGAACATGATGAACGTGCGATGCTTGATGGACAAATTCATGATGTTCCATCTGTAGCAAAGGTTATAGAAGAAATTAAGCAAGCATTAGAAGAAAAACACGGTCCTTTAAAAAAAGTATGTGTGGCAGCTGCTGGACGTTCACTAAAAACGATTAGATCAAAAGTGACTATTGATATTGATACAAAACCGATGCTTACTCGAGATGATGTATTGCACCTTGAATTAAGTGCTGTTCAACAAGCTCAATACAAAATCGCCAATGAACGCACTGATTCAAGCGCTGATTATTATTGTGTTGGCTATTCTGTTCTTAATTATTTACTTGATGATGAACCAATTGGAAGTTTAGTCGATCAAATTGGTAAACAGGCATCAGTCGAGGTAATAGCAACATTTTTACCTAAGGTAGTCGTTGAATCGTTACTCGCAGCTTTAGCACGTACGAATTTAGAACTTGAAGCGTTAACGCTTGAACCGATAGCAGCTATAAACGTCCTAATTCCCCCATCAATGAGAAGACTGAATGTTGCTCTTGTTGATATCGGTGCTGGTACGTCTGATATTGCGATAACAGAAGAAAATACCGTAACCGCATACGGAATGGTTCCCGTAGCAGGTGATGAAATTACCGAAGCCATCAGTGACCATTTCCTCCTTGACTTCCCTGATGCAGAGAAGGTCAAACGTCAATTATTGACAGAAGAATCGATTACAATAACAGACATTCTCGGGATGGAGACTACTTATAGTAAAGCTGACATCATTGAACCGATTGAAGAAGCCATTCAACAATTAGCACACTCGATTAGTGATGAAATCCTTCGCCTTAATGGCCGTTCTCCAAAGGCAGTCATGTTAGTAGGTGGCGGGAGTTTAACGCCTAAACTTCCTGAGTATGTTGCCACTATTCTTCAATTACCAACTAACAGAGTGGCCATACGTGGAGCTGATGCGATTAAACAATTACAAAAAGAAGAACAAAAGCTGTACGGTCCGGAATTGGTAACACCAATAGGAATCGCGATTGCAGCAAAAGAAAATCCAATTGAATACATAAGTGTCACAGTTAACGATCGTACACTACGACTATTTGATGTAAAAACGTTAACAGTCGGTGATGGATTACTTGCTGCTGGTGTAGACTTTGTAAAACTATACGGGAAACCTGGATTAGCGAAAATGATTACCGTACAAGGACGATTGATCTCAATTCCAGGAGAGCACGGTACACCTCCCCTTATCTTAAAGAACGGTCAACCAACTAGCTTGGACGATCCTTTAAAACCAAAAGATTGTTTAACTGTTGAAAAAGGACAAGATGGACAGGAAGCTACGATTACTATTAAAGAATTAATTGAAGATGAGCCTATCATGACTGTATACGTAAATGAAAAGCCTGTATCATTAAAGGCTACTATTAAACGAAATGGCCAAATGGCGTCCTTGTCTGAAAACGTAGAAGATAGAGATTATATTACAATTGAACAAATTGCTACTATGAAGGATCTTCTTCAGCATTGTGGATACTCGCTTGCTATGTTTGAGTCTTTTACACTAAAAGTAAATAATAAGCACATAAGCTTGAATCAACATATTCCACACATTACGGTCAATGGAATAAAGCTAGCTTACAAACAGCCATTAAACAAGATGATCACATCATGCTCGAAATTCCAAATGTATCACAGGATGATTACACCATCATAGATGTCATAAAAATTCATCAACTTGAAGCGATGCAACAAATAACAGTAACATTTAATCAAAACCCTGTTCAATTATCAAAGCCAATATTATCGTTTACACGTGAGGGTAAGAAAGTATCATTAGATGAAAAGCTTAAAAACGGTGACCACCTTCATACAATAACGCATCAATCTGAACCGTTTATTTTGCAAGATATCTTTTCAATCATTGATATCGATGTATCATCCTTATCCGGAAAAACGTTTCTATTTTACTAAATAACGAAAAAGCAACATTTACAAGTGAATTAAAACATGGCGATCAAATTCAGATCAAATAAGAAAAAGTGGGAGTGTTTTTAGTTATTAGTGGCGTGCGATGCTATTGCTATGCGGACGCTCTCCCTTTAATTAACCCATAGCTCCTGTAATTTCTTTTATTTGACTCCTGTAAATATATATAAAAGGATGTACGTTTAAACGTACATCCTTTCTATATTTCATCATTCTAAGCCTTTGCTTCATTACTTTGTTCAACATCTTGTTGAACTTGATCTTGCACTTCTGAATGAGCTGTTTCCACAGTTTCTTTCAATTCCTCTGCTAATTCTTCCCCGGTCGTTTGAGCTTGATTCGCTACTTCTTTTACTTTTCCAACAATTTGGTTTGATTGTTCAGATACAGCTTTAGCAATTGTAGACGATTTATCTTTTGCGTATGTAGCCCATTCACTACCTTTTTCATATGCAGTCGATGTAAACTTGCTTGTCTTTTCCTTTGCTAGCTGTGCCTGTTCCGTTAGGTCATTACGTAACTCTTTCCCCGATTTTGGAGCAAGAAATAGTGCAACCGAGGCTCCCACAATTCCACCAACCAACGTTCCAATTAAAAAGTCTTTCGTGTTCATATCACTCATAATATTAATCCTCCTCTGTTTTAGTTGCATTTTTCTTTTCTTTGTATTTTGAATAAAGATCTAAAGCTGCACTACCCCATTGTACGACTTGAGCAACTTGATCTGATTTCCTGTTAGCTTGACTCGCTATCGTTGTAGACATATGACGAATTGAATGAGTAATTTGGTTAATAGAATCTCCAAGTTCTTTTGCAGAAGCAAAAATTGAATTCATAGATTGCGATTTCTCCTGAATATCCTCAGCTAACTCATTCGTTCGATGAAGTAGTTTTTCTGTCTCATTCGAAATTCCATTGATTTGAACCTTCATCGCTGCCATCGTTTCCTCTAGATGTTTTAACGTGCGGTCTGCTGATTTTGCAGTCTTCACTATATATATTGTCAGTACTGTAAAAGCCACTGCAAAAATTAAAGCACTTATGTACAAAATTATTTCCACTATCGATCACCTCCTCGTTATATTCTTTCATAACCTTAATTGTAACATTCTAAACATTTATTATACTAATTAATTCGTGAAATACCGTAAAACTCCTGTAAATAATTATCCTTTTTTAAAAGTGTACCCTATTTAACTATTTCGAACGTGCTATTAGATCTTCTACTAAAGATTTTGATACAATAGCTAAGATACAATATGATCGATCACATTTTGCAAATAAAATAATAAAGGAGATAATTATGAAAGATCCACGTATTAAACAATTAGCTCATAACTTAGTTACTTATTCAGTGAATGTTCAAAAAGGAGAGCGAATTCTTATTGAAAATTTCGGTCTCCAACGTGAACTTGTCACTGCCCTTGTGAATGAAATTTATGAAGTAGGAGGGCAACCATTCGTATTACTTAAAGATCATCAGGTAGACCGCTCTCTATTGATGAAAGCCTCTGAAGATCAACTTTCATTACAAGCTCAATTCGAAGCGAATGTCATGAGCCACATGGACGGCTATATCGGCATACGAGCTGGAGATAACATCTCGGAACATACTGATGTGCCAAATGAACAAATGTCCTTATACAGTCAAACAGTAGGCACGAAAGTCCATCGTGAAATTCGTGTTCCAAAAACGAAATGGTGTGTCCTGCGCTACCCTAATGCATCAATGGCACAGCTTGCCAATATGAGTACTGAAGCGTTTGAGGATTTTTATTTTAATGTATGTAACTTAGATTATCGAAAAATGAGTCAAGCGATGGATTCACTTGTTCATCTGATGAATCAAACAAAAAATGTTCATATAACTGGCCCAGGCACTGACTTACATTTTTCCATTGAAGGAATTCCTGCGATTAAATGTGCGGGGACGTTTAATATTCCAGATGGGGAAGTTTATACAGCACCAGTCCGTCATTCCGTTAATGGAACGATTTCGTACAACACTGCATCACCTTACCAAGGTTACACATATGAAAATATTTCATTCACTTTTAAAGACGGGAAAATTATCCATGCAGAAGCAAATGATAGTGAGCGGATTAATCAACTACTAGATACAGATGAAGGGGCCAGATATATCGGGGAATTTGCCATCGGTGTAAACCCATATATTCAACATCCAATGAAAGATATCCTTTTTGATGAAAAGATCGATGGAAGCTTGCATTTCACCCCAGGGCAATGCTATGAAGAAGCATCGAATGGAAATCAATCGGCAATTCACTGGGATATTGTCATGATTCAACGTCCAGACTATGGTGGCGGTGAGATTTATTTTGACGGCAATCTCATTCGGAAGGATGGGCGATTTATCCCTCAATCGCTTCAGGCGTTAAATCCTGAAAACTTAAAATAAGGTGGGGTTAGACCCCACCTTTTGTTTCTTCATATGCTTTTTGAAACTTCTGTACATCTCCTGCTCCCATAAACAGTACTACGCTGTTCTCATGCTTGAGCAATACTTCAATTGTCTTGACTGAAAGTAATTGTGCACCAGGGATTAATTGCTGTAAATCCTCAATCGTTAACGTTTGATTCTGTTCTCGTGCTGAGCCAAATATATCACAAAGGTAAACATAATCAGCAGCTTTCAACGAATCAGCAAATTCTTGTAAAAACATCTCTGTCCTTGAAAAAGTGTGCGGTTGGAAAACGGCAACTAATTCTTTGTTAGGGTATTTTTGTCGTGCTGATTCAATCGTTGCTGCAATTTCAGTAGGATGATGAGCATAGTCATCAATCAATACTTGTGTACCGACTTCCTTTTCACTAAAGCGCCTTTTCACACCTTGAAACGTCAAAATATGTTCTGCTATCACTTCTGCTGGAACACCTTCATAATGACAAAGGGCAATAACAGCAAGTGAATTTAATATATGATGGTTTCCGAAGCGGTGAATTGAAAATTTCCCATAAAAGTGGTTACGTATATATACGTCAAAATGAGTTCCTTCTCTATTCGTTTCAATATTTCTTGCTTGGAAATCATTTTCTTCTCCTAAACCATAATACACTACTGGTACATTTGCTTGTATACCTTGCAAATGCCGATCATCGCCACAAGCAACGATCGCCTTTTTTACTTGTTTGGCCATCTCTTCAAAGGCAGAAAATACATCATCTACATCTCGAAAATAATCAGGATGATCAAAGTCAACATTTGTCATAATACAATAATCAGGATGATAATTTAAAAAATGTCTTCTGTATTCACAAGCTTCAAAGACGAAGTACCGTGAATCCTCTTCACCTTTTCCGGTACCATCACCGATTAGAAAAGAAGTTGGATGAGCATTTCCTAACACATGAGATAGTAAGCCCGTTGTCGAAGTTTTCCCGTGCGAACCCGTTACAGCAACACTTATAAAATGCTGAATAAAGTTCCCTAAAAACTCTGGGTATTTTTTTATACTTAGACCAAGCTCTCGGGCTTTTTTCACTTCTTCATGGTCCTCACCATATGCCGCCGAAGCGACAACCTCTTGACCCTCTTGTATATTATTTTCATTAAATGGCAGTAATTCAATCCCTTTCTGCTCTAACGGTCTTTGTGTGAAAAACGTCTTTTCAACATCAGACCCTTGTACATGATATTTCATATCATGAAGCACTTGGGCAAGTGCACTCATCCCTGAACCTTTTATTCCAATAAAATGATATGTCATAGTTGGACCTCCGTCACTCACATGGTAATGTTGCGCCATGGACGCACTACCTTCTTCCGTTCATTCTTTACATCTCTTTCATTTCTTGTACTCATCCATTAGTATATGTGCCAACAGGAAGAAAAGACCCATTTCATCTTGTCTAGTCTTAATCAACTAAAGTAAGCCGTGGATTATCACGAAATCTCCTACCCGCTTTTGCTTCATGTCTCCCATCGATAAGTACGTTATCTCCAGTAAATCCAATAGTGATTTTCAATAAGCTTCCTCCAACTCCGTAAATATCAACAGGCACTCCTGCTTCTTCATACTGACGAATCCGTTCGGCATTGAACCCACCTGTTGCAATAATTTTCACATGCTGAAAGCCTTCTTTATCTAATGCCTCGCGTAAAGCAAATAGTAGTGTTGGATTAGCACCTCTTGGATCAAATGTCCCCATTATTTCCGGGTTACGGCAGAAAAATTGATCGACCATCATTGCCGATGTATCAACACGCACACCTTTTAAATCTTCACCAAATTCTCGTGCGACTTTTAATGAATCAGTAATAACATCATTATTATAATCGACAAGTGCCATTAGATCGTCTTCTGGGTACGTTTCTTTATATGCTCTTGTTGCTTCGACAATATCCCCTTCAAAAAGCTGAATGAGGGCATGAGGCATCGTTCCCATTCCTTTTTTCCCCCACCATTCATTCATCGCATGTGTCGCTTGTGCTTTTGAACCGCCTATGAAGGCAGCATAGCCATCTCCAGCCTGTTGTGTAAAATGGTCGTCCCGATCGCCCATGAAAATAATCGGTTTTTGAACCCCAGATTTCCGAGCCGCTTTCACGACATTATAAACATTTGTTGCAACAGATGTCCTTCTTGCAAAAATGCCATCAATGATACCTTCTAAATAGCCGAAATCCTCGTATTTACCAGTAATCGTAAATATTGTTTCGTAAGGCTTGATTTTATCTCCATCCTCTAACGATCGGAGTTCAAGCTGATCAGGATTATTTGCAAAGGTTTTGATCAAAGCAATCACTTCATCTGTACCACAAAGAACCGCATGTTCTTTTTGAAAAAACTGCATTGTTACTGTACGGCCAGGACGATACTTTTTTACAATATCACGTGTTTTTAAAAAATAAACAGCTGAGAACCAACCATCTTTGACACGCTCGTCAAACTTAAACGTTTCATTTGTTAGTCGTTTAATATCTCCGTTCAACTTTAATGTGATTTCTTTCATAAGACTGAGCTCCTTGTTCATACTCAACTATTCTTCATATCTTTATATCATATAGAACCTTTAACCTGAAAACAAGATTAAAATTAGTTAAACATTGGAGTGATGCAACAATTCTTCTAATTGGATAATATCCACAAGGATATGTCTTGGCTTACTTCCCATAGCTTCTGACACGATCCCAGCATCCTCCATCATATCAATTAGCCTTGCAGCACGATTATAGCCAATACGAAATTTACGTTGCAAACTTGATGCAGAAGCACCTCCTTGTTCAACAACATAATAACAAGCTTCCTCAAATAAATCGTCATCAATTACATCTGCTTTTGCTACTTTTACTAATTGTTCTGTTTCTAATAAATACTCTGGTTCACGCTGCTTCTTCACGAAGGCAACAACTTCTTCAATTTCTTCGTCTGAAACAAACGTGCCTTGTACTCGAACCGATTTAGTCGAACCATTTTCATAAAAGAGCATATCTCCTCGCCCTAACAGCCGTTCTGCTCCACCCGTATCTAATATTGTTCGTGAATCAGTTTGACTAGAGACAGAAAAAGCAATTCGCGTTGGAATATTCGCCTTTATCAAACCAGTAATAACATCAACTGAAGGTCTTTGCGTCGCTAATAATAAATGAATTCCACAAGCTCTAGCCTTTTGTGCGATTCGACAAATGGAATCTTCTACTTCTTGGGGGACACCATCATTAAATCAGCAAGCTCGTCAATAACGACTAACATAAATGGAAGTGCAGGCTTATCGGTAGACTCAGAGTATAAATCGTTATATCTCATAACATCTCGAACACCATATTCACTAAATAGTTCATATCTTCGTTCCATCTCTTCCACAACCCATTTTAATGCAGCTGTTGCTTGCTTTGCATCCGTAATAACAGGTGTAACAAGATGTGGTAAACCATTATAAGGTGCCAACTCAACCATTTTAGGATCAATTAACATTAATTTCACTTCATCTGGAGTAGCTTTATATAATAAACTGATGAGCATCGAATTAATACAAACACTCTTTCCCGATCCTGTTGCTCCAGCTACTAATCCATGAGGCATTTTTTGCAAATCTGTTATGATTGGCTGCCCGGAAATATCTAATCCTAGTGCAACAGTTAAGGGCGAGTATTCACGAATAAATAAATCCCTTCTTAATAATTCTCGCAAGTAAACCGGTGAAGATTGCCGATTTGGAACCTCGATCCCAATTGTGTTCTTACCTGGAATCGGTGCCTCAATACGTATATCTTTTGCAGAAAGGGCTAATTTCATATCATCATTTAAGCCAGTAATTTTCGTAACTTTAACTCCTTTACCCGGCTGAATTTCAAAACGAGTTACAGAAGGCCCTTGTGTTACATGGACAACGCTTGCTTCGACATTAAAACTATGCAACGTTTCCTCGAGAATAGACGCCTGTTGACGTAACCACTCTTGATCATTGGTTTGCTTTTTCTCAGGAAAACGAAGAAGTTGAATTGATGGAAACTCATAAGAAGAATTTGATCTTTTATCATTTAGCCCCTTTTCCTGTTTTAGATGCGTCTTCTTATCTTCAGGTAACATTAACACGTTAAAAGGAATGCGTTGTTTATTTTCACTTTTTTGATTATTCAATTGTGGACGTTTTCTCTCTTTGCGGTTTGATACAAGTTCTTTTTTTTCTTGTTTCTCATGTTGATATAATTGACGATCTTCGTTTTCTATTTTTTGCTGCTTTTTCTCTTCCTCCTCCATTCCCTTCTTTTCTATAGTGTTATGTAATTGTCTATCTTCCACCAGTTTCCTTTCTACTACAGGACGTTCGGTTTCACTTGAAACACGTGGATTTTCTTCTTCAACTAGCTTTTCTTGTTTTCGATAACCGTAAACAGGAGAAGGTGTGATGGTCCATTTGTAATCATTCTTAATACGTTCATTACGTTCTTTTTCAGTTGGTCGTGGTTGCTCTAGTTTATGTTTAGGAACTTCCTCTTCTATATTCGTTTTTTGATCCTCGATTAATGGGAAGCGGAATCTCCCTTTATTAGGATAGTTATAGACAACTCTTGCAGAAGTGTCTGTTGGCTCCGAGGTATACCTCTGTATTTCTCGCTCCTTCGTAACCTGATGTGAAGACGAATGCTGTTCATCGTCAAATAACATTTTTATTTTATCTAACAACTGACGTAACAAGTCCAATTTTGTTCACCACTTTCTTTCAATACGTATAAGAAGAGTTGTTCTTTATTATGAGAACAACTCCGCTTCTTATAGGTTGTCACTTAATTGCATAGATGAGTTTCGTTCATTTTCATTATAGCATGCATCCCCTAAATTGTTGCTCAAATATGGCAAAATCGTTACTTAGGCTTACGATGAGCTAAAATAAACGTTGGTTCTAATTCACCATCTTCGTACATAAAAGGAAGGGCTGTTACGGGGACTCTTCCTTCACCAAAAAATTGCAGAGCAATTTGAGCCAAAACATCATAACCTCTTTCGTTAACTAAATCAGCAAAAATAAGGACATCTTGATGGGGAATAGCTATACCTAGTTGCCCTGTTGCCTGTTTGTTCATTTTATCTAACAATGATTGATCTAATATCCGACTAGCATCATAACCATCCTTCGCCCTTAAAAAGTAAAACTTATTTCCAGCAACCTCATCCTCTTTTAAAGGCTGAGGAAGAGAACGTAGGTTAAAGCTAGCCAATTCTTTAATCCTCGCTTTTGTCCAAGAGCTATTATTAAGTAAGTCCTCATAAATTAAGGTGTATGATTCTCCTAAGTCAATAACATAATAAACTCTCGTCTCAGCTGTATGCTCATCGTATAGCAACGTTTGCCCTTCCTTCGTTTCAGTCGGAAAAGAGGTAGCACGTATAATCGGAAATATATTCCTTTCATTGCCATCTAACACCGGCTTTTTCTCATAGATTCAAGTCCAACTTCAACGTATCGAACAACTTCATCTATTGAGTCAAATTCGTTTCGTTCCCATTTAGCTAGTAAAGGCTTTAAAGACAATGTAACTCCTTTTTTAATTTCTTCATCCTCTATTCGTAACGAAGCTTCTTTATGATCATAAAGAAGCTTCCAACCTTCTCTTTTTATTCTTTGTTCAATCTCTTTACGGAACTCCCTCATTTCCAATGGGATCACTCCTTACCTTTTTGGTAGTCTCTAGAACCCTATTCAACCACTTTTTTCATCAAATCGCAATGAATCTGCTAAGAAATGAGGCTGTTTGATTGAATTCTTTTAATCAAACGTGTAACGAGCGGTACCGACACCTCAATGAATCAGCTTCCATCTACTGCGAGTATTTAGTCCCTATTTCTTCTTAAAAAGAAGGTCACCTCCACCGAGAGTGACCTTCTAAACTTAACCAATATGTGATTCAGCTTTTGTTAAAAATTCAGTAATTTCTTCCTCTGTTTTACGATCTTTACTGACAAAACGCTCGACCTCTTTACCATCAACATATGCTAGAAAACTTGGGATCCCCAATACATCTAATTCCTGACATAAATCAATGTGCTCATCACGATCCACATAATAAAAGGTGAAACTTGGGAAATCGGCCTCGATTCTAGGTAAAATCGGTTCAATTACCTTACAATCAGGACACCAATCAGCTGAAAATACAAACACAGCAGACTCATTTTTAGTAATTTCCTTAAACTCGTTCGTTGATTTTATTGCTTCCATTACTTCCACTCCTTATTGTTCGATTTTCATATCTCCAAAACGTATGAGCTTTTTTTCTCATCCATTCTGATACGAGTAAACTAATAATAGCTGGTCCGACGAAATGAAGCAAACCAATTGCAATTAAAACATTGGTGGACAATCCCATATCAGATATTGTTAATATCGGGCCAACTAAACCACTTGTCCCCATTCCAGCTCCAGCCGGACTATTCGTCATTTGAAATAGTACAGTTCCTATTGGGGCCAAGATAATGCCAGCAACGATGGGAGGAATTAATATAAGTGGTTTTTTAATAATATTTGGGACTTGTAACATTGATGTTCCAATGCCTAGTGCTATAAATCCTGACCAACGATTTTCACGGTAGCTACTTACAGCAAATCCGATCATTTGTGCAGCACAACCTATCGTCGCTGCACCTGCAGCAATTCCATCTAGTTCAAGCATAATTGCCAATGCGGCACTTGAAATCGGTGCAGTTAACGCTAATCCCATTAATGTTGCTACAATCATCCCGAGTAAAATCGGTTGTTGTTCCGTCCCCCATTTAATAAGTTCCCCAAACTGTTAATCCTAATTGAATCCATGGTCCAATAAAAGAAGCAACAAGAAACCCTGATACAATGGTAACAAATGGAGTAACAATAATATCAACTTTTGTTTCCTGCGACACAAGTTTCCCCATTTCAACAGATAAAACTGCAGCTACAAAACTTCCTGCTGGGCCAGCAAGCTCAGCACCTGCTGCTCCGGTAATAACAGCAGCAAATATAACTAACCTCGGTGCTTTTAATCCATAGGCAACAGCAACTCCGATTGCCGGTCCCATTAAGCCCATGGCCAATACACCCATGTCCACTAATAATGAGAAAGCAGGAACATATGGTTCAATTATTTCCCCAGTGGTTTTCATAATGAGTCCGATAATGAGAGAAGCAAATAAGCCTAAAGCCATATAACTAAGTCCGGTAAGTAAATACGTACGCCACGAACATTCAATTCCTTTTCTCTTTAAGAACGCCCTCACCTATGTTCCTCCTACGATGATTCAACCGTGTCGACTACTTGATACGATTGAATTATTCCTGTCATTCGCTCAATATTTTCTACTAAGTCATCATATGTCGTTAATGTCGAAAGCTTAGCTCCTCCAATAACTACTAAAACAAATAATTGTGATTCACCTGATTGTTCCAAACTGTTATCTGATCCATCTTCTTCATCTTCTACATCATATTCATTCACAACTAATAACGAGAGAAAATCATCTTCTTCCACCACTTCAAATATTAGTGCATCCTGTTCTAGTTCTGCATCTCGATTCAAATGAAATTTCGCCGTCTTCGGTTGTGAAGGTTCATGATTTAATAAGTAGACTTGCTCATCTTGATCATCAACAATTAACATATTAAATGGCGAGCTTTCAGAAATAGATAACGTGTCGGGTAAATATAGGGCAACACCTTGTTCCTCGACATTAGGCTCATCTGGTTCTTGTCCTAAAACATCTAAGTATGCTTCATACCCTAGATCGAGCACTTCTTCTTCTGACAATGAACACCCTACTAAAAAAAGTACTAAAAACGATTAAAAGAAAGATTGCAATTCGAGTTAGCCAACCATGTAAATTCAAATAAAGACACTCCTTTAATAAAACGTAAAGATTCCTCCTTTATCATACCTATTTCCTATAAGACTGACAAGGTTTCTTTACAGTTAACATGTCAGCTGTTAGTGTTTTTCACTATATTGATATTGACCGTAAAGAAGCTTAACGATATGTGAAAACATTTCTTTTCTATTAACAAGCCCATGGCTGAACACACCGACAGCCCCTTGCTTACTACGAATATCGGTGTCGCCAACATACTCAGCCATAACGTCACCAAGTTCCTTCCCAGAGCGGAGCTCCTGTGCTATTGTGTCTGGTAAGAGGATCCTTGCTCCACCGGCAACCCACTCTCTACCATCCTCGTGAATTAGCACACCCCAATTACAAATCATTAGCAATTGATGTCTCCACCACTCCACCTTCTAAGCCAAAAGCTAAGTTTAAAGAATTCAATTTTTTAAAGCTATTAAGTGCTCTATTTCTAGCCCCTAAAATTGTCTCCTCATCGGAAAATGGTTGAGATGACACATTAGACTCTGCAGAAACTGTAACAAATTGTAATCTTTCATGAATAAGAGTCGTTTGAACAGCATGCACTTTAGCTGGATTTTTTGAACCAATCGCAACAATCATTTGTCTCCACCTTTCAATTGTTAGCTATTAGATTGAATCGTTTTTAACGTTGTTAAATCTGAAGCCTTTACGAGTTTGATAAGTAGTTCTTTAGCTGCTGCATAATCATCAATATGTATGATTGAAGCCGAAGTATGAATATATCTCGCACATATTCCAATTACAGCCGATGGAACCCCCTCGCCCGTTATATGTACACGACCAGCATCTGTTCCACCTTGAGAAATGAAATATTGATAAGGGATGTTATGAGTTTCTGCTGTATCTAAAATAAATTCTCTCATGCCATAATGTGTCACCATAGAACGGTCAAAAATGCGCAATAGTGCCCCCTTGCCTAATTGTCCAAAAGCATCTTTACCTCCTGTTGCATCGTTAGCCGGACTTGCATCTAATGCATAAAACAAATCTGGTTTAATCATATTCGCTGCCGTCGCCGCTCCCCTTAAGCCAACTTCCTCTTGCACAGTTGCACCAGAATATAATACATTTGGTAGCGAATCGCTTTTTAATTCTTTTAACAATTCGATTGCCAAACCAACACCATAGCGATTATCCCATGCTTTTGCGAGGATTTTTTTTGAATTAGCCATCTGCGTAAATGGGCATACAGGAACAATTTGTTGCCCAGCTTTACACCAATACTTAGTGCATCTTCTTTATCATCTGCACCAATATCGATATACATATTTTTCATAGCCATTGGTTTTTTTCTTTGCGATTCTTCTAATAAATGCGGGGGAGTTGAACCAATTACTCCAATAACAGGACCAGATTCAGTCATAATTTGTACACGTTGGGCAAGTAATACTTGGCTCCACCATCCACCTAACGTCTGAAAACGTACAAGCCCATTTTTACTTATCGATGTCACCATGAAGCCTACTTCATCCATATGACCGGCAACCATAACGCGTGGGCCTTGATTATCTCCGCGCATCACACCAAAAACACTCCCTAATCGGTCTTGAATCACTTCATCAGTATATTTTTCTAATTGTTCACGTACAAATTTCCTAACATCATGTTCAAAGCCAGGAGCACCTTGTAATTCTGTTAAAGTCTTAAATAGTAATAACGTTTCTGCGTTCATCATCATAACTCCTTTCTAAATTATCTATAAGATAAACCTACGAGGCCTTTCTTATCTGACAGTTGTTACATAAAAGTTGGATGAAAATGGATGTAATAAACAGAGAACAGAATTTACCTCCATAACAAAATTGAAAATCTCCGTCCTCTCATTTTAGCTAATTTTTCTATTTCATGCTACTTTGTTCTAAAACTTGGTCATCATTGCTTTTTTTTGTATACTACAACTGAACAACTGCTATTCAAAAATAGAAAGGACGATTCACGATGAGTATAAAACGTTTTCTCGTTGGGGTAAGTATTGGGATTTCAATTGGTTTATGGCTACAAGCTAAAAACAGCCCAAAAAGCGTTACTCCTGAGGTGCATTAAAAAAAGTAAAGGATACAATGGCTGACAGCTATCACATTACAGGTTCTTGGATCCACATGGTTCCTGAATCCATTGAGCGTCAATCAATTAACTATGATGTGTACCGAGGTGGAATTTCAACAAATACGGACGATGGTACAGTTCAGTATGAGTTTTTAGTTGAGAAAGAAAGTGGAGCAATTTTAGAGTTAAATCCATTATAATAACTCGTAAGGCTCTAAAAAAGTGTCAAAGAGGATACGATTAGCCTCTTTGACACCTCCATTATCACTTTTCCTTTTTGAAACAAGCCTCACAACGATAAATTCGCATACCCTTCTTGGAGAACTTCTCCTCATATTCAGTCATTATATTTCCTTCAAACCCACTTTTGTGTAAATCAAGGCTAACATTTTTAATCGTTAAACCAAATCTCGAGAAGCTTTCTAATGAATATTCAAAAAGTCCTTGATTATCAGTTTTCAAATGAATTTCTCCCTCTGAATGAAGAATCGTCTCATATAACGATAAATAATCTTTATATGTTAATCGCCTTTTCTCATGTCGATTTTTCGGCCAAGGATCCGTAAAGTTAATGAACACACGACTAATTTCATTTACCTCAAAAAAGTGCAATAGTTCCATAACATCTTCATTTAAAAATTTTAAATTAGGTAATTCTACGTTTTTAACTCGTTCTAAAGCTGTTAACAAAACAGAATCGTACTTTTCAATCCCGATAAAATTAATGTTTGGGTTCTTTTCAGCCATACCTGTTAGAAACTTCCCTTTTCCTGTTCCTACTTCAATATAAATTGGATTATTATTATCAAAAAGCTCTTGCCACTTTCCTTTATGCAGATTAGGTTCTTGTACGATAATATGAGGAAAGCTTGCCAATTCATCTTTAGCCCAAGGCTTATGACGCAATCTCACATTTAACACCCCTTCAATAGTTCTTATCTATTATAGAATATATTTTCCTTGATCGGATACGCTAAGATTAATTCAATTTGAAAGGAGCCTACAGTATGCCAATTACTTCTCAAACTAAGCTTCAGCTCTTAAAAGATCTCCTGCAAAATCAAGCTAATGAGCATTATATGACAACTCATGAGGCCGCTCAAATTGAACGTTTAGTGACAAGCCTGGCAAACGATTCTTCTTTACAACCAGAATTAAGGGCTACACTTTCTTCAATTCGCCAACTGCACACATTAGATCACCAACATTTCCTAACGAAGAAATTAGTCAATGGATCAATAACCTTAACGCTGATTAATATTGATTCATTCCCATGGAAATAAAAAACAAGCCATTAATTAGAGGGTGCATCAAACAGTTTACGACCATTTGCGGCACCCTCTAATTAAGACGGTAATAAACTATTTAAATAGCCTTTTAATTGCTCTACTTCATCGAACTGTTTACGTTCAAGATGCCAAATTAAAACAGATATCGATTGTGAAACAACATACCAATGCATTCTTTCTCGTAACGAGTGGTCTAATTCAACACCATATTGAGCTAACCAATCCTCCCACTCAGCTTCAGTAATATAGGAATAAAGCAATAAACCTAAGTCAATTGCTGGATCTGCTACTTTAGCACCGTCCCAATCGACTAGAAATAACTGGTCTTCTTCATCAAGCATCCAATTATTATGGTTAATGTCACAATGACAAACAACATAATGATGAAAACGGACCACATCTAACTTATTGACTAAATACTTCATCGCTTTTTCAATAACAAGATCATTAACGACATGATGTGTTTGTAGTTGTAACTTAAGATTCTCAACAATACGATAAGGCGTTAAAGGCTCATTTCCGATCCGTTTAAACATGGCAAGCAATTCACTAGAATTATGAATTTTGGCTAAAAGCGAAGCTACTCGATCTTGTTTCATTTCATACGCCTTTAGCTCACGCCCTTTCAGCAAACGTTGAGCCGTAACGACGTCTCCATTTTCAAGCCTTCTTGTCCATAGTAATTTCGGAACGATCCCTTCAGCCGAAAGAACAGCTAGAAACGGAGATGAGTTCCGTTTTAAGAAAACGGTTTGCTCACCTTGTTGAGCAATATATGCTTCTCCTGTTACCCCTCCAGCTGGCAATACCTTCCAGCCATCACCTAAAAATTGTTCCACTCGATTCACCCTCATTTTCATTCACTGTCTTTCCTTTTAAGAAATCGAAGCCGAACACAAAACGCTCATACCTTACCGTAAAATAAGTTTTTACTCAGAAAAGCATAAGTTCACCTTCATTTGCCACCAAATATCGCCTATAATTTCCATGTGATTTATTTACATTATTTATATTATCGTTCTAGTATAAAAACAGAGAAAGCAGAGCTGCAACCGCCCGGCTCTGCTCAGGAACATACGACACCTAATATAATTTATCCTATCAGAGATGACTATGACCCGTCAATCTTATTGTTACTATTATTTCATTTTACAAATATACTATTCACATATATGAGACAATCATTTAACATACATTGACAAAGTCATGTATGATTTGCTTCAATATGTAAGTTCCCTTTTACTTAAATCCTGTATTTTCGTATAATAAATTAAAGTTGCTTTTATCAATATTTATCAAAAATCAATCGCACAAAGTGGAGGATCAATAATGTCAGAAATTCGTTTATTAATATCTTGTCAAGATAAACCCGGTATCGTAGCAGCAGTTTCAACATTTTTACAAAATAAGGATGCCAATATCATTCAATCGGATCAATATTCTACAGATCCATCTGGTGGAATGTTCTTCATGCGTGTAGAATTTGACTTATATGGTTCTTATCAACTAGATGATCTAAGGCAATCTTTCAAAGAAATAGCTAATCAATTTTCAATGGATTGGCGGATGGAACTCGCAGAAAGAAAAAAGAAAATGGCTATCTTTGTTTCAAAAGAAGATCATTGTCTTTTAGAATTACTTTGGAAATGGAAAGCTGGGGAATTACAAGCTGATATTCCATTAATTATTAGCAACCATAAAGATTTGCAAAAAGAAGTAGAGTCGTATGGAATATCATTTTTCCATATTCCAGTAACGAAGGAAACAAAGGCAGCAGCGGAACAACAAGCTATAGAACTTTTGAAAAAATACGAAGTTGATTTCATCGTCTTAGCACGGTACATGCAAATTTTATCACCAACTTTTGTCGCAGCATTTCCTAAACGGATCATAAATATTCACCATTCATTTCTGCCAGCTTTTATTGGGGCAAATCCTTATGCTAAAGCATTTGAACGAGGTGTTAAATTAATCGGTGCAACAGCACATTATGTTACCGATGATTTAGACGAAGGACCAATTATCGAGCAGGATGTATTACGAGTTAATCACCGCTACACAACAAACAAGCTTAAAATAGCGGGCCGTCAAGTTGAGCGACTCGTACTGGCAAAGGCGGTATCATGGCATTTAAATGACCAAATTATCGTTTATGGAAATAAGACAGTCGTATTCTAAAACAAATTCATCTAACGAAAAGCGTCGAGTGCAGCTGTTACAACGAGTAATGGCTTCATCCGACGCTTTTCCTAAATTAACTCTATACATCTTACAAAATGTCTTTTGAATCGACCCTAATTTTGACACTTATCCTATATCTCCAATTTTTTTAATTCCTCATTAATCCAATCAAATTCTTTCTGTTCCATTTCCTTTTCTATAAAAAAAATTTGTGCTGCAGCTTTTACTTCAGGCAATCGGTTAATGCCATGTTTTCGTATCCACTGGTAAAGTGCCTCTTCTAAACCCTGCTTTGCTTCTTTAACTGTCAGGCCAAACGATACGCAATAATCAAGTTCCGCTATTTCAATCATTATCTCACTTTTACCTGTCCAGCTTTTTACTTTTCGTACAATCCAATGAAAATCACTCGGCCTATACTTCAAGCAAACGTCCCCCTACTCTGTTTCGACTTCCTTATTTTCATCTCTATTTTTATTAACGCAATCACCTAATAACAATGTCGCTATTTGTACTTGACTATGTTTAATTGGCGTTGGATGACTTTGTATTTTCTCGACCCACTTTTGAAAGTCACGTTTATCTACAAATGTCACATTCAATCCATGTAATTTATAATCAATCATCCCATTACGACAAAGAACGATAGATTTTATAGGGAAAGCAATATTCTCTTCTTTTAACCGTTCCTCAATCACAACTCGCATTCTTTTTAATGATATGAGTGGATTTATTCGTTGTCTTCGCGTTTGTTCTACATACTCAAACCAATATCGCCCAGTCCGTGCTTCAAAAATACTATGTTCTTTTCCGTTTAGAACCGTGATACACATGATTTCAGTTGGACTAATTAATACGATGTCTAAATCTACTTCCGCTTTTTTATGAAAGAAAACAGGATGATACATTAAAAAATAGCTATCAGGAATTTGTTGAGTAAAAAATCGTAACCATTCGTCCTTTTCAAAATCTTCGTCTATCTTTCGTTCTCCTTCCTTCATAGAAGTGGCCCATTTGATTTGGATTTGGAATAGTTCATCCGTATACTGTTTTTTTAATTGCTCGAAAGTCCTCTCTTGTTTATGATTATCATTTTGATTCACACGAAATATTTTCATTAATTTATTATATACAGTTTGTAATGAGGTTTTTTCCGCAAGCTCTTGTTTATCTTCATCACTTTGAAATTGCCATTGTTCCCATTCTGTTTTTAAATAATACCATCTTTCTTTTTTATAACGTGTATATTGACTTGGATATCGTTGAATATCATATTGATAACGTGATGTGTAATCTTTCAATTTAATTAAATGAGCCACTTTAGTACCTCCAATTGCTTACTCAATCCTAGTTTCTTCAGTATAATAGAAAAACGAGAAGCGGAGCAATAATTGAAACGAAAATGGCACTAATCGTCATTGCTATAGAACTAATCGCCCCTTCTTCCTCACCATACTCCAATGCTTTTGCCGTTCCAATAGCATGAGAGGCACTTCCTAAGCCAATTCCACGTGCAAGTGGATGTTCAATCTTAAACAATATAAAAACATAGCTTGATAGAACAGAACCGCCAATTCCAGCTACTGCAACGAAAACAGCAGCTAACGCCGGTACTCCACCTAATGATTGAGCGATATCCATGGCTACTGGAGCTGTAACAGATTTAGGAACAATCGACAAATGTAATTCTTTAGCTACATCTACTAAACTCGCTAACAATAATCCTGTACTAATTCCAATAATCGCACCGATACTAACACTGACGATAATCGGCTTGACATACTTCTTCACTAAAGGTAATTGTCGGTATAGCGGAAGCGCTAAAGCAATGACGCTGGGCCCAATAAATAATCTAACCACTTTGCACCGATATAATAAGTTTCATAAGGAATATCAAAAACCGTTAGTAGAATCATAATGCTAGAAGTCGCTGTTAAAATAGGTAGTAAAAATGGCGATGTCCAGCGTTTATAAAGAACCTTTGCCAGTAGATAGGCAGCAAATGTTATACCCAACCCAAATAGTGTTATGATAATAAAGTTCATGCATGCTCATCTCCTTTTTCCTTAACCATCTTTTGAGAAATGAGACTAGAAAAACACATGACCATAGCTGTGCTAAATAGTGCTATCAATAATAAAAGTCCGGCCTTCCCTTTAAATAACGGTAAATATGGTAAAGCCCCGACTGTTACTGGAATAAATAGTAATGGTAAATGGTTTAATAAAAACGAGGCACCTTGGTCGATCCACTGTACTCGGATGAGTCGGAAGGCTAAGGCAACGAATAATAGTAACATGCCAATAATACTACCAGGGATAAATAAAGAAAAGAATTGCTGAATCCAAACACCGATATAATAAATCACGATTAAAATTAATAGTTGTAATGTTATTTGTAAATACTTCATATAACCTCCGACTTTCTAGCAAAAGATGTCTTTATTCCAAAAGTATGATTATGATACACTAATATAAGTTTCTTGACAGGAAGGAAGTGTACGATTTCATGAAAGTAGTTAATAATGTTGCTGAACTTATCGGAAAAACACCATTAGTTCGTCTAAATCGGATAACAGATCCAAATGGAGCTGCTGTCTATTTAAAAATGGAAATGCTAAATCCAAGTGGCAGTGTAAAAGACCGTGCCGCCTATCAAATGATCATCCAAGCTGAAAAAGATGGCTTACTTAATCCTGATTCGACAATTATTGAACCTACTAGTGGCAATACAGGAATCGGTATTGCGATGAACGCAGCAGCCCGTGGCTATAAAGCGATATTAGTTATGCCTGATACGATGTCACAAGAACGGATTAATTTATTAAAAGCATACGGAGCACAAGTTGTTCTAACTGACGGTGATTTAAAAATGCCTGGAGCCATCCAAAAAGCAAATGAGCTAGCGGAATCGATTCCAAACAGCTTTATTCCGATGCAATTTGATAATCAAGCCAATCCTGATGCACACCGTCATACAACAGCATTCGAAATTAAAGAAAGTCTTGATTCAATTGGACAACCCTTATCAGCCTTCGTCGCCGCTTCTGGTACAGGTGGAACAATTACAGGAACGGGCGAAAGCTTGCGAAACATGTATCCTGATGTTAGCATACATGTTGTTGAACCAGCTGGATCCCCCGTTTTATCAGGTGGTAAACCGGGTCCTCATAAATTAGTCGGTACTAGCCCAGGCTTTATCCCGTCTATTTTAAATGAAGATGTTTATGACGAAATTCATAAAATTGAAGATGCAGATGCTTATGAAATCACTCTTCGCTTAGCTCGCGAAGAAGCCATTCTTGTCGGCCCCTCCTCTGGTGCTGCTTGTTTTGCTGCACTTCAAATTGCTAAACGACTAACTCCTTCTGATACAGTAGTCGCAATTGCTTGTGACACTGGAGAACGTTATTTATCAACTGATCTCTTCGACTTTGACAAGTAAAAAAATCGCGACGCCCCTTTTAATTGAGTGCGTCTTTGGCAACCGTTACGAAGGTTTAAGTATTTCTGAAAGTAGAATTCTTTCAGAAATACTAGTAACGACCGAATCATGTCACTGTTCAGTGCCACTCATACCCCATTATTTTGCTAATTCATACATCGCATCAACATAAATTGCCGTCATCCTTACAAAATCTTCTATTAATATTGATTCATTTTTTTGGTGGGCTAAATCTTCCCTTCCAGGGAAAAGCGGGCCAAAGGCAACACCCTTTTTTAAGGCACGTGCATATGTCCCACCACCAATAGCCAACAGCTCAGCCTTCTCACCGGTATGTCGCTCATAAACGCTTTGTAACGTCTGAATAAGCTCATCGTCTTTCTCAACATAGTTAGCTCCATATGATCGATTACTTGATATTCGCCCTTGTACTTTGTTGCAACTGCAGTCAGCTTCTTTGTAATCATTTCTCCGTTCATCGTTACCGGATAACGTATATTCAAGCCTAATTTCGCCTCACCATTTTCGCTACATGTTAAGATGCCAGGATTGATCGATAAACGTCCAGATACATCATCTTCCATCTCTAACCCTAGCTGCTTTGCAAAGAAATCTTCATGTAATAAAGAAGCAAAAGTCAGAAATGTTGTAACATCCTTTTGTAAACGAATATTGTTGTTCAGAAAACACGCTAGTTCAGTTCCAGCATTATTGCCTACCTCAGGTGTTGAACCATGTGCTGCTTTTCCAAAACAGCTTAGCTTTAGTTGCTGATTAATGAGTTGTGTTTCTCCTTTAAGCCCTTTTCTTTCTAAAAAGCGGCTATACAATTCCTTTACTTTCATTAAATCATTCTGTTCTCCTTTTATGTAGACATAAGCTTCGTCTGGTACCATGTTCAACCGTTCGCCTGCAGAAAAATGAGTTAGCTTTAATGCGGATTCGTCCCTTCCATCAACTGACGTTTGCTCATTCCACGTTAACATTACATCCATGATTCCTTTTTCTGCATGGATAATTGGAAAATCTGCATCTGGTGCAAAGCCAATCATCGGCATTTCTTCATGCTTGAAATAGTGCTTAACGCAACGCCAATGGCTTTCCTCATCCGTACCTATAATAAGCTGAATTCTCTTGCTTACATGTAACCCTAACTCCTTAAGTAAAGCTAATGCGAAAAATGCAGCCATTGTCGGTGCTTTATTGTCCATTGCCCCACGAGCAATGATTGCTCCATCCATAATTTCAGCAGCAAACGGTGGTGCGATCCATCCTTTCCCATTAGCAGGAACAACGTCAATATGACATAGGACCCTACACTTTCCTTACTGTCTCCATATTCAATTAATCCAGCATAGCCATCTATATTTTTTGTTTTTAAATTGTATGTTTCCCCTAATTGCAATAAAAAACGAAGTGCCTCATCAATTCCTTTTCCGAATGGGGCAAATTCTGTCGCCGTTTTTTCATCAAGAACACTTTCAATTTTTAAAAAAGATCTAGTCAAATTGACCATTTGATCCTGTCTATCCAATACTTCTTTTTTCCAATCCATCTACTATCACCCTTTACTAAATTTAAACGTTCTTCGCTTTGCTTATTTATCTTGTCTATTGTAAAATGTAGTTAATGGAAGGTGTTATACAAAAGCAAGATCCAAGAAACCACTTAACGATACCTTTCTTAGCTTTAAATTGCAACTGTCCCTCATGTCACTGTTTGTTTGATTCTTCAATTGTAATGAGTGGTATGAAAGATCCCCTTGTTACATAGACTCTACTTAACAAAGTCATGATTAAGAAGAAGGAGTGGTTTTTGAAAACTTCAACTGATCGTATGCTGACTCGAATTAAGTCTATCTACCTTTACATTAAACAAAAGGGGGCCGTCACAACGAATGAACTAGTTGAAGAGTTCGGAACAACTCAACGTACGATCCAACGAGATTTAAATGTGCTCGAATATAACAAGCTCGTTGAGAGCCCAAGCCGTGGAAAGTGGACTGTTACTAATAAGAAAATTCGCGTGTCGTAGCCATTAAAAACCAGAGGAGCGTAATCCTCTGGTTTTTAATGGCTTAGCATTCAAACAAACGTGTCCATTCTTCATCCGTTAGTGGGCGATATTCTCCTAATTTTAAAGCTTCATCTAACGCCAAGTTTGCAATATGTGTTCGTTTTAACTCCAATACCTTCTTACCAATAGCCGCAAACATCCGCTTCACTTGATGATACTTCCCTTCCGTAATCGTTAATCGAATTGTCGATACATCCAATGCATTAATGATCGTAAGTTCGGCAGGCTTTGTCACATACCCATCATCAAGCTTGACACCATTTTCAAGTAATTCCTTATCTTCTTGAGTTACCTTTCCAGTAACTATAGCCTCATACGTTTTCGCTACATGCTTTCTTGGAGACATAAGAGAATGCGAAAATTGACCATCATTTGTTAATAATAATAACCCCTCTGTATCTTTATCCAAACGCCCTACTGGAAACGGCTCGAAACGTTGATGCTCAGGTGATAATAAGTCAATTACTGTTTTCTGAAACTCATCTTCCGTTGCCGAAATAACTCCTTTGGGCTTATTTAGCATTAAATAAATATATGGTTCGTAATGAATCCGCTCATTTTGTACGTTCACTACATCTTTTTTGACATCAACCTGTGTTTTTGCCTCTTTTATTGTCACTCCATTTACTGTAACTGCACCTTGCTTTAATAGCTTCTTCACTTCTTTTCGCGTTCCATAACCAGTATGAGAAAGTAACTTATCAAGCCTCATTGATCATCGTCCACCTTTTTTTGTACTTCATTAACAAACGTTCGGGCAAAGTGACCAAGATTACCAGATAAATAACTATTTAATACTCCAGGTACAACTTGTTTTAGCATTTGTGAAGCGATTGTTTCGGAAATAGCTTTCTTTTTTAACTCGTGTTCAACTGTCATCGCCATTTCAATCGCTGCCTTCGTTGCTAATGTATTCGCCATTAAAACTTCCTCTTCCCTCCCGATTACTACTTGTAAAAGGGGAAATAAGAAATTAATTTGATCATATTTTTCAGCCCATTCCTTTTCAAGAACAAGTATCCCACCTTGCTCTTGTTTTGCCTGCAAAGCATGGCCTGCAAATTTTAACGGAATAATCGTTTGTCCTTGAGTCAGTTCTTTTACATCATTCTTCATTAAAGCCGTTGCCATATGATAAAGGATTGCATCTTTTTTTATAATGCTTGAAGCCTCTTTAAAAAAGGAATGATAACTCGAAGCAGGGATACATAAAAATACATCATCTGCCTCGTTCAACCGCTCGATCGGAACTGCTTGTAAGTGTGAATATCTCTTTAACAACGATTGAACCGTTTCTTCATTTCGTCCATATACTCCAACTGTTTCCGAACGTTCAATACGATCAATAAGCAATGTCGCTAATTTACCAGAACCGATGATGACTTTCATGTAAATCCCCTCCTATTATATATTTCTTACTATCGAATATCGAAAACTCTCATGAAACGATTACACGCTCTTAACTTTACATTTCCTTCTTCCTACTTCTTTAGTCATCGGACTCAAACATATAATGCTTAGTTCTCATTTTAACATTTAATACGATACCTACTGCAATCATATTCGTTAAGAGTGCACTCCCACCATAACTAATAAACGGCAAAGCTAGACCCGTAATTGGCATTAACCCTATCGTCATAGCAATATTTTGAAAGACCTGAAATACTAATAGTCCAATAATCCCTGAAACTAAGTACGTTCCAAATAGATTGTTACACGTCAATGCAATGATAATCATTCGATAAAATAAAAGAAAATACGTCACTATCAAAATAACAGCACCGAAGAAGCCGAACTCTTCACCGATTACGGTAAAAATAAAATCGGTATGAATTTCAGGAACGACACCACTATGGGTTTGCACCCCTTGCATAAATCCTGAGCCATACAATTGACCAGATCCAATACCGCGAATAGCCAAGATAAGTTGATATCCAAAGGAACCTGTATATTCATAAGGGTCTAACCAACCATAAATACGTTCTAGCTGATGTTCAGCGATAAACTTTTCAAACAGTTCAAAATTTGTGTTATGAAGATAAACAAGTCCTAACAAACCAGCAATTGCTGAAAGAGCAAGTGTAAGTAATATTCTCCATGCCACTCCAGATACTAATAGCATTGTTGCTATAACACTTGCAATAACTAGTGCTGTCCCTAAATCAGGCTGACGTAAAATGAGGAAAAACGGTGGTAGCCCGATCGCAAATACTTTTAAGACAATCAATAAATCTTCTTTTAAATCTTTCTTAACACGATTTTGCGTCACTCTATATAACAAATGTGCTAAGGCAATAATAAGAAAGATTTTCATAAATTCCGAAGGCTGTGGTTCGGCAAAGCCTAAATTAAGCCAACGAGTTGCTCCATTACGAAAAACACCTAACGGAGTAAATGATACTAATAGTAAACCAATAAAACTCACGAGATATAACGGAATTGAGACCCACTTTAACAAATCATAATCGAAAAACATAATGACCATGATAATGATTGCCCCAGCAGCATAATACATTAATTGCCGCGTAACTCCCCCTCTTGGTGTTAAAAATTCTGCGTATTGAGGTGATCCAGTAAGTCCACTATAAATCGCTAATAAACTCATACACATTAAAACAAATAGTAAAAATAGGATCGTATAATCTATTTGCTGAAAAGCACTCTTCCGTTCTTCCATAGGCCCCTCCATCTAAAGAGCAGCTTTTCGCTTATGAAGCGGAAAGCTGGACGTCATCATTATTTTCTTTTAATCGGTTTTGTCGTATCGTATAACGAGAAATATTGGCCAATATTGCTAATGAAATCATTGTTACTAATAATGAAGAACCTCCATTACTAACGAGTGGAAGTGGAATTCCCGTAATCGGCAATAACCCTGTTACCGCTCCGACATTAAAGATCACTTGAATGGCTATTTGAAAGACGATCCCAAAAGCCAATAAACTTCCAAACGGATTTTTACACCTCGTTCCAATCATAACACCACGGAACAAAATAAGGGCGTGTGCACCTATTACAAATAAAACGCCAAACAAACCCAGTTCTTCAGAGATAATTGCAAAGATAAAATCAGTATGGGCCTCAGATAAATAAAAGAGCTTTTGAATACTTTGACCGAGCCCGGTTCCGCTCACTCCTCCGTGGGCAATTGCAATATACGATTGAATCAATTGCCAGCCTGAATCGAGAGGATCCGCAAAAGGATCAACAAATGATGTTAGTCGTCTTATTCGGTAATCCTCCGCCATTGAAAAGACAGCAAATAGTGAACTTCCTACAATTCCCAACCCGACTAAATGCCACCATTTTGCTCCAGAAAAGAAAACAATTAATACAGCTACAAGCATAATAGATGTTGCTGTTCCTAAGTCAGGTTGGAGCATAATTAGTCCAAAAATAACTCCGACAAGAACGAGAGGTGGCATAACCCCGCGAATAAATTGATCGATATAGGCCTGTTTTCGAGAATACACTTGTGCTAAGTAAATAATAACTGCTATTTTCACAAATTCAGATGGCTGTAAGACAAATGGTGGAATCCGAATCCAACGCGTCGCTCCCTTTTCAGATAAACCTACACCTGGTACTAATACTAGAGCTAGTGCCATAATTGATAGCACAATAAGAAACGGTGATAGTTTTTTATAAAAGTGATATGGAATATGCATGACAACAAAAAAGATAAACGTAGCCATGCCAAACCATAAAAATTGTCGCTTAAAAAAATAATAAGGGTCGGGTGTTTCCCTAGCGATTCCTAATACGTAGCTTGCACTAAAGACCATTACTAGGCCAAATAAAGCTAGAAGGAATATTGTCACTATTAAAAGCCAATCATTATCTTTTCGAAATGAATAATTCATCGCATCCTCCAACTTTATCCCTAATTCAATCTTCCTTCGTCTTTACTCTTAATTAAGTTATTACCTCATTATAGCAAAGGCAAAAAAAGAGCAAAAGAGGATATAAATAGCAACGAATGTCGAAATAGCTATTCTTCTGCATTTATTTCTTTTTCTCTTTTTAAAAATCGAAAACGATTACCTAATACTTGCCCAGCTAAATGCGAACGATATGCAAAATAGAGGAAAATGACCCCTCCGGCTCCTGTACCTAATAACAAAATGATCCACTCCATAAAACGAGAGGCTTCTTCAAACATAACTCTCATCCCTACATTAATAATCGAAACCCCTATAGCCATCAATAGAGCAAAAATAAAGATAAGCAATGCACGTTTCACTATAAATAGATAATGAAAGTCTCCATATTTCCCTATTGCCCAAATCGTTATAATGAGAGATGTGAAATAACCTAAATATGTTGCTAAAACACCACCTAAAGGTCCAAAAGTGGATAACAATAGTTGTGTTGTTAGCAATTTCATAACTAAACCTGCGGCTAAAGCAATGACCGCCACTTTTTGTTTATTTAAGCCTTGCAAGATCGCAGCCGCCACAGCAAATAACGAGAAGAATAACGTAATAGGAGCATAATACCGCAAAATATAGCCACCAATTTCAATATCCTCTAAGCCATATAACGCCCCAAAAACGGAATATGAAAGAACCGATAATCCAACTGCTGCCGGTATTGTTAAAAATAAAATTATTTGAAATGTTTGCGTGATTTGCATTTGCAACGTTTGTTTATCACCGTTTGTATACGATTTTGTTATCGTTGGAATTAATGTGACAGACAAAGCGGTTGCCAATGCCATCGGAATTAAAATGATTTTATGTGCGGTGCCTGAGAAAATACCAAAGTACGTTTCAGCCTCAACTTGATCCATACCACTAGCGATTAATGTGTTATTAAATGTAAACAGGTCAATCAACTGATAAAGAGGCAACGCTAAACCTACAAACGAAAGAGGTAGGGCATACGCAATTAATTCTTTATACATTTCTTTATAGGAAAGCTTATGATCAACCGTGCTATTATTAATTTGATCATGGATATATCGTCTCCGCTTAATCCAATAAATAATTAAGACTATTAAACCACCAACGGCACCCATAAAGGCACCAAATGTCGCAAATCCAACCGCCGTACCTAATTCCCCATTCATTACTTGTATAATAAAAAATGTCACGACAAGGATAAAGAAAATACGAACAATTTGTTCAATGACTTGTGACACAGCTGTCGGTCCCATTGATTGAAAGCCTTGAAAATAACCACGGATCACAGCCATAATCGGCACAATCACTAGAGCGACACTAACCATTCGTATCGTAAAAATAATATCCTCATGCGTATTACCGTTAAGCTCGGATGAATCGACGATAAGTGGGGCTAATGATGGAGCCAAAGTAAATAATATAAGAAAAGCAATAAAGCCAGTAATTGTTAATACGATCATCCCAGACTTAAACAAGCGATGACCTGTCCGAAAATCTCCTAATGTATGATATTTCGAAACAAATTTTGAAATCGCTAAAGGTACTCCTAATGTCGCTAAGCTAAGCAGTACCATATACGGAAGGTAACCATAATTATATAATGCAATCCCTGTTGAACCAACGATAGCAGTAAAAGGAAAAATATAAATCAAACCTAGTATTTTGGAGATCATCGTCGCAGCTGTTAATAACATCGTGCCACGCAATAATTTCTGATCAGACATCGACATACCTTCTTTCAAGCAACAAAGCTTTCCTATAAGCAAACATGCTTTTCACTATTGTTTTCATATTAATACGGTCTTTACTAGACCCTTTAAGCATTTTACCATAGAGTCAAATTTCATGCTTAATTAAAACATTGCAAAATTCTAACAATGTTTGTAATGCACAGAAATGTCTCTTTATTTCAATTTGTAAATCATTCTGCTTTTATTTTATATGGAATGGATTGTTGAACATAACCTTTACTATCATTTTTTTGTAGGCTAAATTCAGGACTTGCTTTCTAATCCAAAAATTGTTATACTTCTTTATTCT
The DNA here is from genome assembly GCF_001310635.1 of Bacillus sp. JCM 19034. Taxonomy (GTDB): domain Bacteria; phylum Bacillota; class Bacilli; order Bacillales; family Bacillaceae_D; genus Halalkalibacter. Next base: position 197,611 of record NZ_BAXR01000002.1, on the reverse strand, counting down.
TAATTTGAGACGAGGTGGCACAAATGAAATATGACGTCATCGTGATAGGTGGTGGCCCGTCAGGTTTAATGGCTTCTATTGCAGCTGCACAGCAAGGGGTAAAGGTTTTATTACTCGATAAAGGAAATAAACTTGGCCGGAAATTGGCTATATCAGGTGGTGGGCGTTGTAACGTTACAAATCGAATGGAGACTGAGCAACTAATTGCCCATATCCCTGGAAATGGTCGTTTCATGTACAGTCCATTTTCTGTTTTCAACAACGAAAATATTATTACGTTTTTTGAAAATCTCGGTATTTCTTTAAAAGAAGAGGATCGAGGACGGATGTTCCCAATAAATGACAAGGCAACAACAGTTGTTGCGACGTTACTGAATGAAGTACAGCGACTCGGTGTAACAATCCGTACAAATACTGATGTCGAAACAATTGAGTACGCCACCGGAAAGGTTGATTATGTTCTCTTAAAAAACGGGGAACAACTGCCAACATCAGCAGTAATTATCGCAACAGGAGGAAAATCAGTTCCTCACACTGGCTCAACCGGCGATGGTTATCCTTGGGCAACAAAAGCTGGGCATACAATCACTGATCTCTATCCAACAGAGGTTCCAATCACATCTAATGAACCATTCATTCGGGATAAGACGCTGCAGGGATTATCTTTACGCGATATTCACCTTTCCGTGTTTAATCATAAAGGAAAGAAAATCATTACACATGATGGAGATATGATTTTTACTCATTTTGGTTTATCAGGTCCAGCAGCTTTACGATGTAGTCAATTTGTTGTCAAAGAAATAAAAAAAGGAAAATCGGATACAGTTAAAATGGAAATAGATCTCCTCCCAACCATTTCAGCTGAAACTCTATTTCAAACAATTGTAAAAAAAGTGAAAAACAACCCAAAAAAAGCAGTCAAAAATGTATTAAAAGGGATACTTAGTGAACGCATACTTCACTTTTTACTTGAGCGTGCTGGTATAGACATTCAAGCTGACAGTCAAGCCATTTCTTATGACTTATTTAGAACCTTTGCAGCAATATGTAAACACTTTTCCATTGATGTGAATGGAACACTCTCAATTGAAAAGGCATTTGTCACAGGCGGAGGCGTTTCAATCAAAGAAATTGAGCCGAAAACGTTGCACTCTAAGAAAATGCAAGGATTGTATTTCTGTGGTGAAGTGTTAGACATCCACGGCTACACAGGTGGATATAATATTACAGTAGCCTTTTCAACAGGCTATACAGCAGGAAAAGCCGCTGCAGAACAAGTTTTAAAATGAGTATTAACGAATAAAGACCATTCAACATATGAATCATTAGTTGAATGGTCTTTTTCTACTATCCTACAACAATATTGACAAGCTTTCCTGGTACAGCAATCACTTTCCGAACTGTTTTATCGTTAATTGCTGCTTTTATTTTGTCATCAGCTAATGCTAGCTCTTGCATTTGTTCACGTGATGCATCTGCTGGAATGATAAGCTTAGCTCGCACTTTACCATTAATTTGGGCAACGACCTCAATTTCATTTTCCACTAAATACGCTTCTTCGTATGTTGGCCATTGCTCATAAGAAATAGTCTCTTCATACCCTAGCTTATTCCAAAGCTCTTCAGCTAAATGTGGCGTAATCGGGGAAAGCATCTTCACAAACCCTTCCATTAAATCGCGTGGGAGCACATCTTGCTTATAGCCTTCATTAATAAACACCATCATTTGAGAGATAGCAACATTAAACCGCATTTCGCTCATATCTTCCGTTACTTTCTTAACGGTCTGGTGATAAGCACGAAGAAAGCTCTCGTCTCCCTTTGTCGCTTGAATTTTTTCATTTAGTTTACCTGTTTCTTCATTTACATATAGACGCCAAATTCGCTCTAAGAAACGGCGAGCCCCATCTAAGCCATTCGTTGACCATGCAATCGAACCATCTAATGGTCCCATAAACATTTCATATAAACGAAGTGTATCAGCACCATGACTTTCAACTACGTCATCTGGATTGACGACGTTGCCTTTTGACTTACTCATTTTCTCGTTGTTCTCGCCAAGAATCATGCCTTGGTTAATAACTTTTGGAATGGCTCTTTTGTTGGAACAACACCAATGTCATATAAAAACTTATGCCAAAAACGAGCATATAACAAGTGAAGCACTGCATGCTCTGCTCCTCCGATATAAATATCAACTGGAAGCCATTTTTCTAGCTTTTCTTTATCAGCAAGTGCTCTATCATTGTTCGGATCAATATAACGTAAATAATACCAGCAGCTACCTGCCATTGTGGCATCGTATTCGTTTCACGACGACCTTTTTTACCTGTTTTCGGATCCGTTACTTCAAGCCAACTAGTCTCATTAGCAAGAGGGGATTCACCTGTTCCAGAAGGACGAATCTCTTTCATTTTCGGTAATTCAAGTGGAAGTTCCTCTTCAGGTAACGTCGTCATTGTCCCATCTTCCCAATGAATGACAGGAATCGGTTCACCCCAATAGCGTTGACGACTAAACAACCAATCACGCAAACGATATGTTACTTGCTTCTTCCCATAATTGTTCGTTTCTAGCCATGCAATCATTTGCTTAATCGCTTCCTCTTTACCAAGTCCATTAAGGAATTCAGAATTCACATGCTCCCCATCACCAGTATAAGCTTCCTCTTCAATATTCCCACCAGCAACGACTTCTCGGATCGGCAAATTGAACGTTTTAGCAAATTCATAGTCACGTTCATCATGAGCTGGGACAGCCATAATGGCTCCTGTTCCGTAGCTAGCTAAAACGTAATCAGCGATCCAAATCGGCATTTTCTCTCCGTTAACTGGATTAACAGCAAATGCACCAGTAAATACGCCTGTTTTTTCTTTCGTTAGCTCTGTTCTTTCTAAGTCACTTTTCGTTGCTACTTTTTGCTTATATTTCTCAACAGCGTCCTTTTGATCTTCTGTTGTAATAAAAGATACAAGCTTATGTTCCGGAGCAAGCACCATATAAGTTGCTCCGAATAACGTATCTGGACGAGTCGTAAATACGTTTATTTCTTCATCATCATGTCCATCAACTGTAAACGTAACCTCTGCTCCCTCAGAACGCCCAATCCAATTACGCTGCATATCTTTAATACTTTCTGGCCAATCTAATTCTTCCAAATCTTCTAGTAAACGGTCAGCATAAGCGGTGATTTTTAACATCCATTGCTTCATTGGACGCCGTTCAACAGGATGATCACCACGTTCACTTTTACCATCGATAACCTCTTCATTTGCTAGCACTGTTCCAAGAGCTGGACACCAGTTAACCGCTACCTCATCAATATAAGCTAAGCCCTTCTCATAGAGCTTTGTAAATATCCACTGTGTCCACTTATAATAATTGGGATCCGTCGTGTTTACCTCTCGATCCCAATCATATGAAAATCCTAATGACTTAATTTGTCTTCGGAAATTATCAATGTTCTGTTGCGTAAATTCAGCAGGATCGTTCCCTGTATCGAGGCATATTGCTCTGCAGGCAAGCCGAAAGCATCCCATCCCATTGGATGAAGAACTTGATAGCCTTGCATTCGTTTCATACGCGATAATATATCAGTTGCCGTATAGCCTTCAGGGTGACCAACGTGTAGACCAGCTCCTGATGGATATGGAAACATATCTAGAGCGTAAAACTTCGGTTTGTCCCCTTCTTCATCATTTGTTCGAAACGTTTTATGCCCTTCCCAATACTTTTGCCACTTTTTTTCAATTTCCTTATGCGAAAACGCCATCTTCGTTCCTCCTATATGTAAATATGCTTCTTTTTGTCCATCGTTTTCTTTAAAAAAACCCCCACCCCTAACAAACGTTAGGGACGAGAGTTATAATCCCGCGGTACCACCCACATTAATGAATATATACATTCATTCGCTCAAAACGTATAACGGACGTAACCCGTTTGAATCGGAAATGTTAGCCAATGTCAAAAAAACTCCAAGGTAAGTTCACGTTCATTGTTCGACTGACTCGCACCTCCCGTCAGCTCTCTTCATTCCCAACTCACGCTACTACTCCTTTTCTTCATTCTAACCAATATGAACTTATTAGTATTGTATGAATTACGAGACGTGCTGTCAAGCTAGCATATGCTTACTAATTGTTTGAATTGATTTCCTATTCCACCTTACTATTTTATCATTAAGCTTTTGAAACAGTGATGCTCGTGATAAACTACTAACAGTAATTTTATATTGGTTAGAAGGAGATAAGAATGAACTTCGATCATTTTGGAAATAAACGGTTTTATTCATGGAATGCCTACTTACGGCAACAGTTTGGTGAGAAGGTTTTTAAAATACCTTTAGATGCTGGATTTGATTGTCCAAATCGAGATGGACAAGTTGCTTTTGGTGGCTGTACGTTCTGCAGTGAACGCGGCTCTGGGGATTTTGCCGGGGACCGGCGTGATGATTTAGTCACACAATTTCATACGATAAAAGAAAAGATGCATAAAAAGTGGAAGTCAGGCAAATATCTTGGCTACTTTCAAGCCTATACAAATACTTATGCACCCGTTGAGACACTCAAAGCTTATTATGAAACGATTCTCGGACAGGAAGGTGTCGTCGGGCTATCCATTGCCACAAGACCTGATTGTCTTCCTGATGACGTTGTTGACTATTTAGCAGAATTAAATGAACGAACGTTTTTATGGGTGGAGCTAGGCTTACAAACAGTTCACGAAAAAACAGCTTCTCTTATTAATCGTGCTCATGATTACCAATGTTATAAAGAGGGAGTCGAGAAACTACGTAAGCATGGGATTCGCGTATGTAGTCATATCATTAACGGTCTTCCACTTGAAACAGAGGAGATGATGCTCGAAACAGCTAAGGAAGTAGCTAAATTAGACGTTCAAGGAATTAAAATTCATTTACTTCATTTATTAAAACGAACTCCTATGATTAAGCAATATGAAAAAGGGCTCGTTAATTTAATGGATTTTGAAACCTACATTCGTTTAGTTGTAAATCAATTAGAACTGTTGCCTCCTTCAATGGTCATACATCGCCTAACCGGTGATGGCCCAGCCGACTTAATGATCGGTCCGATGTGGAGTTTAAACAAGTGGAACGTATTAAATGCGATTGAAGCAGAATTAAAGAAGAGAAATAGCTGGCAAGGTAAATATTATCAAAAAGAAAGAGTGGAGCTATCATGAATGTGCTTGGAATCCTGCCTTTCGCACGGTCATTATTAGAAAATGCATTACAAAATGGTGATTTCGCGGTCGATTGTACAATTGGTAATGGTCATGATACCGTCTTTTTAGCCAAGCTCGTAGGGAACACTGGACATATATACGGATTTGACATTCAAGAAGACGCTATATTACAAACGCAACAACGTTTAGAAAAAGAACAACTTAATCATGTCTCTCTCTTCCATTGTGGCCACGAACAGATCGCTACTAAACTGCGAGCAGAATCATTGCAAAAAGTAAAAGCCGCCATCTTTAATTTAGGTTATTTGCCAGGAGGAGACAAAAGCATCGTAACTCGTGGCGAAACGACGATTTTAGCAATCGAAGCGTTACTAGAATATATGCCAAAAGGTGGAACAATTGTTTTAGTGATTTACCATGGCCATTGTGAAGGTAAAGAGGAAAAGAAAATAATAGAATCATACGTCACACAAATAGAACAAAGAAAAGCACATGTTCTCAAATACCAATTCATTAACCAGGTAAATGACCCACCGTACATTATCGGCATTGAAAAAAGATAACCTTGACAAAGTACTATCTTATCAAAAATAATAGGAGAAGCAGATTTTTCTGTTTCTAAAAAAGGAGTGAGTAGTTTGACATTATTAAAAACCATTTTAGAACATAATGAACAATTTGTAGCTTCAGAACAATACAAACAATATGAAACAACGAAATTCCCTGATAAAAAAGTAGTCATCCTTACATGTATGGATACAAGGTTACATGATTTATTACCTGCTGCTATGAATATTAAGCAAGGGGATGCCAAAGTAATTAAAAATGCAGGAGCGGTGATTTCTCACCCATTTGGAAGTGTAATGCGTAGTATTTTAGTTGCCCTCTATGCTCTTAAAGCAGACGAAGTGATGATTGTCGGACACCATCATTGTGGGATGTCCGGATTAGAATCATCAAATATATTAGAAGCAGCACAATCACGTGGTGTCAATATGGAGAGCATTAAGGATTTAGAATTTATTGGTGTAGACATAGAGAAGTTTCTTACCGGTTTCCAAAGTGTTGAGGAAAGTGTTGAGCATAGTGTACAAATGGTTCGTAAACACCCATTAATGCCAGACGATGTGCCAGTTCACGGGCTTGTCATCCATCCTGAAACAGGTAAATTAGACTTAGTCAGCAGTGGGTATAAGCTATAAAACGTATGAAGATGTTCCTGATAATTTCTAGAACATCCTTTTTCGTTTGATTATCTCCTCATCATCCAATTGTTTATATAGAAGATAAAAGAAGGCCACCCACCCATTTTAATCATTTGTTTCGATTGAACCTTTTAATTTTTTATTAGTTTGCACTTTTTCATCAGCAAGATAGATCGCAATAACTCCTTTCAAAATCATGCGATGAAATGCACCATCTGGTAACAATTTCACTGTTTTTTCTGCTTGCTCAACAAAATACTGAAACCTCTCAATCATTTTTTGTTCATTTTCATAATAAAATAAAAAATTTAGCTCATCATCAGCAATGTCTTCTTCTTGATCAATATAATAGTCCAATAATAAATGCACACCTTGAACCCATGGAAAGTAACCATTTTTTAATTCCTTCGCAAATTGATCGGTTAACCCGTCTCTCGTTGCATATGCAGCAAGAGTATAAATGCCAAGCGTTGAACCAGTACAGGCTGAAAATTCAAACCAAGTCATCGGTGGAACCGTTTGTTGATGCTCTGCAAACCACGCCTCAAGCCTTGGCACACGTTCCTCTTTCACTACATGCTTATGTACTTGCAGGTCACCATATAATCTACTTAAGGTCAGCATATAAGGCTGAGCTATTTCAAATGAAGGAAATGATTCCAACAACCGTTGGCATGTTCCCACTAATTCTTTTAAATACCCACCATCATCTTTCTCCTGGTGATAAGCATAATAATCACACTCTTTCGCACCTGGTGTTAAACCATCTAATAGTGCTTGGTGTAACTGCCTAAAGTCATTCGGATCAAGTGCAGGACTTTGATCACATAAGTTATCAAGATAATCACACATAAGTTGGTAAGAAATCATAAACTGAATGAATTCCTCAAACTGATCTGCCAGAAGGCCGAAAACGCCTCCTCCTTCACAATGAAATCCTTTTCGGTTTAATGCATCGAGGGCTTGAGCTTTTAATTCATCATTTGGAATCTCTTTAGCCCGCTCCTTCCACCGATCATAATACGTATGAACAGTGGGCAAAACGCGACGATAAATTTTATATAGTAATGGAATTGGTTTTGTTGGAACATTCAAAAACTATTTCTCCCCTTCTTAACTAACATTAATTAAATCAAACAACATGGTTCTAACATTAGCATACAGAATGTTTTGTCTCAAACATTTCCCCCTTAAGGAATTAAAAGATTTACAAAACCGATAGCATGGCGAAATACACTATTGCGTTCAGGTTCATTAAATAACTCATGATACAAACCTTCCCATTCTTTATAATATTTCTCTTGAACAGGTAAGAGATCAAACCATGCTCTTACTTCTTCCTTATCGACAACAAAATCGGCACCTGATTGCATAACCATAAGAGGAATATCTGGGAACTTCTCCGGGTAACGATGAGCTATTTTAATAGCTTTCTGTAATTCTTGATACCATCGAACAGTCACTTTAGTCACTCGTAGTTCATCCTTTGAATATGCCTCACGTATCTCTTCATTTCGCGTTAAATGTTCCGTTTTCAGGCCTGAATCAGCACTAAAGGTTGGCATGACTCTGTGCAATAATTTAGAACTAATTTCTTTAACCTTCGGAGGTGGTTCTGTCAAACCTAAACACGGTGATGATAGAATCGCACCTTTAATTAACCCTATTTTTCTTTCCATTAACGTACGAATAACGATTAACCCACCCATACTATGCCCAACGAGAATAACAGGCAATTGCGAAGTACGTGCTTCATTAATCCATTCCTCAGCTGTATCTAAATAATAATCAAAAGATGGTACATGTCCTCTCCTTCCACGAGTTCTGCCTTGGCCAGGCAAATCACCCATAATAACATCAAAACCGTGTTCGTTCCATCTATTTGCTAACCATTCATAACGTGCATGATGTTCTCCTGCCCCATGTACAATGACAACCGTACCTCTAGCTCCTCCACTTCCCACTTCCACATGATGTTGCCTCCTTTGTCTGTCTTTAGAAAGTTAAACAGATAACATGACTTTGCGTTACAATAAGTATAGCGATTTTTTCTATAAACGAAAAGGAGTTGATACGATTGATATATGAATTTAACGGAATCGTTCCGGAAATTGACGAAAGCGTATATTTAGCTGAAGGAGCAGTTGTCACAGGGGACGTGAAAATCGGTGCTGAAACAAGTATTTGGTTTCATACAGTCATAAGGGGAGACGTTGCCCTACAATCATTGGCAAGCGTGTGAATATTCAAGACCAATCGATGCTTCATCAAAGTCCAACTTTCCCTTTACTAATTGAGGATGATGTAACAATTGGCCATCAATGCATGCTACATAGCTGTGTCATTCGAAAATATGCATTAGTTGGTATGGGGTCGATCATATTAGACGGTGCTGAAATAGGTGAGGGTGCCTTTATCGGAGCAGGAAGTCTGGTTCCCCAAGGAAAAGTCATCCCTCCCAATACACTTGCTTTTGGCAGACCCGCAAAGGTCATTCGTGATTTAAATGATAAAGATATCGTAGACATGCAACGTATTCGGCGTGAATACGTGGAAAAAGCACAAAAGTATAAGCAAATGCAATCTTCAAACAACTAACTTCTATATGACGAGAAGGTGTCAAAAATAACGACTCCTTCTCAAATACTCCTAATTCACTCACTTTTTAAGTAAACTTTACTTCTAATGAACAAATCTATAAATAACTTTTACAAAGTATTGACCTTCTCTCAATAATCAACCTATAAACTTAGAATAAGTGACATAAAGAAAATCTAGATTTCCAAGGGAGGAGTCATTTTGTATCGCCAAAGACTATATGAAACAGATTGTTCCTTTTTCCACTTTTTTAATCAACAAAATCATTTAGCGTCGATTATGAAATATTTCACTCATTTCGGAGGAGCGACCTTTACAATTGTGTTTACATTAAGTTTAAGTATCTTTGCATCAGGGTCTCTTCAACGTGCAGGGTGGATTGCTTTATTTTCATTAACGATAAGCCATTTAATTGTAACAGTTATTAAGAAAATCATACCAAGAAACCGACCATACCTCGTGCTTCAAAATGTGACGGTCGTTGATAACCCTTTTAAGGATCATTCTTTTCCTTCAGGACATACAACAGCTATCTTTTCCATCCTAGTACCATTAATGATTACCTATCCATTCCTGATTCTTCCACTATTAATTGTGGCTGTCATCGTTGGTTTATCAAGAATTGTGCTTGGCCTTCATTACCCATCTGATGTATTAGCTGGTGCCACACTAGGAGGAATATCTGCAATTTTAAGTTATGTTTTATTCATTCAATTACCATTTATGTAAAGTAATTAAGGAGGAATTTGATGCGATTATCATTATTTACAGATACGTATGTCCCTCAAGTAAATGGAGTTGCTCGAACATTACGTCGTTTTGTCTCTCACCTTGATCGAAGAAGCATTCCTTATCAACTATTCGTTCCTGATTCGATTGAAAAGGAAAACCCATTTGCCAGTAATATTCATGCCTTTACTAGTTTTCCTTTTTTTCTCTATCCTGAGTGTAGAATGGCTGTCCCAAATATTATCAAGCTTAAACAAAGGCTTGAAGCATTTAAACCCGATCTCATTCATATCACGACACCGTTTAATATTGGCTTAACTGGTCTTTATTACGGTAAAAAATATAACATTCCAATGGTTGGGTCATATCACACACATTTTGACCATTATTTACGCTACTATAAGCTTTTATTTATGTCTGATATGCTTTGGAAATACGTTAAGTGGTTTTATTCTAGCTTCGAGAAAACCTTTGTTCCTTCGCTTGAAACGAAAGAGCATTTGTTAAACAAAGGATTCACCTCAGTAGATTTATGGAAAAGAGGAGTAGATTGTTCTTTATACAATCCAAACAAAAAAGCAGCACCGTCTAATGATAAGTTCAAATTACTTTATGTCGGAAGAATTGCACCCGAAAAAGATATAACAACATTACGAAAAGTTATTAAACAGTTGCCATCTGAATTGAAACGACATGTTGAATGGGTAATTGTAGGAGACGGTCCGTTACTAAATGAAATGAAAGAAGAATTCCATAGTGAACCAATTACTTTTACTGGCTATTTACAAGGAGAAGAGCTTGCTTCTGTTTATGCTAGTGCAGATTTATTTGTTTTCCCTTCCACGACAGAAACGTTTGGTAACGTTGTGTTAGAGTCTCTAGCATCAGGTACACCTGCAATCGTCTCGAACAAAGGTGGCGTCTGTGAGATTGTCGAACATGATAAAACTGGTATTGTTTGTGAAGCAAAAAATACGAGTAGCTTTATAAACGCTATTTCCGAATTATTACAGAATCCAAATAAACGCCAGCAATTCGAGCAGCGTGCCCGTTCGTATGCCCTTACTCAATCATGGGAAGCCATTTTTGACCATTTATTAGAGCAATATGAATTAGTAGCCTATACTGAAAAAAAGAGAAAACATCTCGCTTAATTAAACATTTCTGCATAAAGTTGATTATTATTATCAATAATAACCATATATCTGTATGATTAGATAAACCCACAGAAGCTTTCGTCTAAATGGGTTTATCTAATCAATTCCTATTAATTAATGTGGTTTGAACGTTTTACAGTCTGTCTCTTCCGTACGCTCGGCATGCTCACGGTGACTTACAACGTAAATGCGTTCAGCCTCACATTTATTTCCTTCAGCCCAATAAACACAATTATCCACTTCGCAAAGTACATCTTCAGCCATTTTACTCACCTCCTAAATGCTAGTGTACCCTTATCACGTTATTGACATTCGTTAGCAACGAACCTATCGTTCAAATTAAAAAGCTAACATTCATCAAGAACGTTAGCTTTTAGTTTATATACCTGCATTTTCTTTTAACAACTCAGCCTTATCAGTTAGCTCCCATGGTAATTCAACATCAGTTCGTCCAAAATGCCCGTACGCTGCTGTTTGTCTATAAATTGGACGGCGTAGATTAAGCATTTTTATAATACCAGCAGGACGTAAATCAAAATGATCTCGTACGAGTGATACAAGTGTTTCTTCACTCACTTTCCCTGTACCAAATGTATTAATCGAAATAGATACAGGTTGTGCCACACCAATTGCGTAGGCTAATTGAACTTCACACTTATCAGCAAGTCCAGCTGCAACGATATTCTTCGCGACGTAACGTGCAGCATATGCACCTGAACGATCAACCTTCGTTGCATCTTTTCCAGAGAAAGCTCCACCACCATGTCGTGCATATCCACCGTACGTATCAACTATGATTTTACGACCTGTTAACCCAGCATCACCTTGAGGTCCCCCAATGACAAATCGGCCGGTAGGATTAATAAAATATTTCGTATTTTCATCAATCAAATCGGCGGGAACAACATGATTAATGACGTACTCTTTCAGATTACGTTGAATTTGCTCTAATGTTACTTCAGGATGATGTTGGGTTGAAATAACAATCGTATCAACTCGTACTGGATGATCATTTTCATCATATTCTACCGTTACTTGAGTTTTACCGTCTGGACGTAAATAAGGGAGAATCTCCTCTTTACGAACTTCTGTTAAGCGACGTGCAAGCTTATGACTTAATGAAATCGGTAAAGGCATTAATTCCTTCGTTTCATTGTTTGCATAACCGAACATTAAACCTTGGTCACCAGCACCAATGGCCTCAATTTCTTCATCTGTCATCTGTCCTTCACGAGCCTCTAACGCTTCGTCAACTCCTTGAGCAATATCAGCAGATTGCTCATCGATTGAAGTTAATACAGCACACGTTTCTGCATCAAATCCGTACTTTGCTCGTGTATAACCGATTTCTTTAATCGTGTCGCGAACAACCTTTGGAATATCAACATATGTACTCGTTGTAATTTCACCTGCTACTAAACTAGTCCAGTCGTTACAGACGTTTCACAAGCTACTCTTGCATTTGGATCACTTTTCAAAATCTCATCTAGAATTGCATCAGAAATTTGATCACAAATCTTATCCGGGTGTCCTTCCGTTACTGATTCTGATGTAAATAATCGACGGCTACTAAATTCTGTCATCTTTTTTCTTCCTCCTTCGCACAGCTTCTTCATATAGCATGTGCTTTTTTTGCGACGGCACTCATTCCGATTAAAAATTTGGGAATTTCCTTCTTAAGGGTTTTACACGAAACGATAAGAATTCCATCATATTACTTGATGGCGAACTTGCTAGCATTCCCTCACAAAGGCTTTATTTTAATCCTAAGATCTAAATAAAAAACCCTTTCATCCTCAAAGAGGAAAAAGGGTTTGATTGTTTACCTTTTTGCCTCTTATCGTTCAAGCATACGCCTTGCAGGTTAGCACCTTTTCACTCTTGGCTATTAAGTGATGGTTGCTGGGCTTCTTTGGGCCTGTCCCTCCGCCAACTCGGGATAAGAGTATCCGTTCGACGCATATCATATCGCATATTATCATATAATGTCAACCTTATTCAAAAAAATCGCTAAATAACATTTAAAGTTTATAAGAGTTTGTTTTAAGTCTGTTTCATCCAGGTTGCTGCATTTGTAAGAACTCTTTTTTGAGCAACATCCGGAAATTGATGTTCAAAAGTCGGATAAAGCCAAAATTCAGCATGTTTATTCCATATATCACATTGTTTTTTTAAGCGAAAAGAATGTTCAACCGATACATGCTTATCCAAGAAACCGTGGATAATTAATAGTTTCGATTGTAACCGATTTATTTCATGCAGTGGTGTTCTCCATTCGTATCGTTCAGGGTACTTATTTGGTGTGCCACCGATCACACGCTTCATCATTCTTCTTAGATCAATTCGTTCTTCATATGTGAGCTTCATGTCTGAAACACCGTTCCAACAAGTAACAGTTTTTGCATGATGGCGTTCAAGGGCTGTTAACAATGCCATTGTTCCACCACGTGAAAATCCAACAATATGAATGGAATTTTCATCAACAAGATCGAGTGATGCAAGCACATCAAACGCTGTTATAGCATCGAAGCGATCCTCTCCACAGAAATCCTCTCGACCTTCACCGCCTTCATTTCCACGGTAAAAAGGGGCAAGTACAATCATTCCCTCTGATGCCCATTGTATTACCCGTTCAATTCTAACCATGCCTACTTTTTTTATCCCACCTCGTAAATATAGTAATCCAGGTAATTTATGAGCTTTTTTAGGGATAGCCATATATGCTTTCACATGTAACTGTTGGCTTAAGTATGTAATTTCTGATAAATGAATGGCAGGGTTTAGCGAATGCAAATAGACTTGACTTACAATCATCTATATATAACCTTTCTCTTTTAACCAATTGATTGTTGCTGGTAAAACGTCATCCTTCATAATAAAGCTGTATCGCTCATCTTCTTGAATATTCTCAGGTAAATTTGATAGCAAAACTGGACCTGTTGTTTCCTCCAAATGTGCTTTCATCTGAATCTCTTCAATTTCAGCAAAATAAATCGCCTTTAGAAACTGATTGCTTTCTTCACTTACAATGTAATATCCACAATACGTAAGGCTAGAGCACGTTGCACCTGTTTCTTCCCATACTTCACGAGCAGCTGCAGCTAAAAGCGTTTCCCCTTGCTCCTTTTTCCCCCCCGGAAACTCCAATCCTCTTAAACGATGGTTGGTGAGCAACCATTTATCCTTAAATCGACAGAAGATCAAAACATGTCCAGGTTCAACTAGATATGCTTCACCAAGTCTAACTTTTACAAGACTCCCTATTTGATCTAAGTACGGAATCATTTTTTTGTTACCACCTTCCATAAGAAAGACGTAGAGCTAGTTATGAAAAGCATGCAGCTAGCCCGTTACATAGCATTGTTATGAACAGGGCTCTTGTGCTCTTCCTTTTAGATAATCTACATCTCCCTTAGTTCTCCCTTTATACTCCTTTGATCTCTAATCTATTTACGACAAACTATTTTCATCGAATTTTACCATGTCTTACATAGAAAAAAACTACTATTCATTTTTGTTTTCAATTAATCCCATGTTACCTTTATCTTTTGTTCTGGTTTAATCATCAATAACGTAACGACTAAAGCGATGATACACAAACCTGTATTTAACAAAAAAGTGAAAACATGAGTCGTTTTCATTAAAAGCGAAAATACCGGAGGGCCTAAGGCAACTCCTAAGAATCTCATACTGCTGTAAAGAGAAGTAATTGAACCTCGTTGTGCCATTTCAACCCCTTCTGTAACAAAAGCGTCTAAGCTCGGTAAGGCAATTCCAATCCCTATACCACTTACCAATAATGCTGTTAATAATAAATAAATATCTTTAGAAAACGACATTGAAAACAGGGCAACAATTATTAAACTGATACCAAATGTTGTCATTCTCTTCATTTTTTTCTTATCCTGACCAATTACCTTCCCAGTTGCAAAGGAGGCACAACAAAGGGCTGCCAATGGTATAGCAAGTATAATTCCTTTTTTTATCCCATCAATTTGATGGGTCTTCTCTAATAAATCGGATAAATAAAACAACACCCCAAATAAAACGAACATACAAATTCCACCAATAATAAAGACAGCATATAACCATCTGCCTTCACGTTTAAATATGACAATCACACTCTTAATAAATGCTTTAAACTTTAAAGGTTTCTCCTTCATTTTAGGTTCCTTTACGAGCAAGCATAGGGCGATAATGGAGATTAGACAAAATATTGGTATAGCCACAAAAGGCATATACCATACAATTAATGCAAGTGATGCTCCTAAAATCGGGCTAAGCACTTTTCCCAATGTATTTGCTGTTTCAATCATTCCTAAACCTTTACTCACTTCTTTTTCTTCTTTAAACATATCCCTACAAGTGGCATGACAATCGGTGATGCCCCTGCTGCACCAATTCCTTGTAATAGTCTTCCAAACACAAGTACAGAGTAAGGATCATTTATTTTCCAACTAGCAAATGCTGAAATTGCTCCTCCAATTGCAGTGATGATTAAGCTCGGGATAATGACCTTTTTTCTTCCCACTGTATCGGAAATATACCCAGCTACTGGTATACATAAAATTGCAACGATTGAATAAACCGTTATGAGCATACTTACTTGAAAAGATGAAATACCTAACTCTTTTTCAATTTGTGGGAGTACTGGAATAAGCATTGAATTCCCTAATGTCATTACAAGTGGTATCGATGAAATCGATATAATGTCCCACGTTTTTTTCTCTTCCATATGAGCTCCTCCATCCTCTAAGAAAAACGCTAGCACTTCTCACATGCTCCGTGCGTTACTTAGGATTAGCTTAGCTGAAAATGTATGCTATTCAGTCAAGCGTGTAACGAGAGCAGCCGACGCTCTGCTTCGAATCAGCTTATCTCTAATGATTCATTAAAGCGTTTTTACCTTCTTATTATGAGGAGGTTCACATATTCTATTCACCATTATTCTAACGTGTATCGCCCATTTTTTCGGAGAGAATCATACAATTCATCAAGTGTTCGTTGAGAATATTCAATTAAGTTTTGTCTTCTGCTGCTGAACTCTTTTAATAAATCTTGTCCTGTAAAACCTTCATTGACAATATCTTCTAAAACATCAGCTAACAAATCATCTTTCTTAACAGCTAGCTCTCCTTTAAGGAGAATACTCACTTCCTTTGATAACGGAGTGACCGATTCGACATTTGTAATCATCGCTGCAGGATGATTATCTTTGCTTGTTATAACAACATCAATTAAGATGTTCCCGTCTTTTTCATATACTTCTTGGAAGTATTTAGCTTGCCTCTTATCAACAATTGCCTCAATGTACCATGCATACGGATTTTCCATATTTATAATTAAACCGCTTGTGATCGGTACTTCTTTCTGTTCAACTCGACCGTTTTTTCCATCAAGTACGTGTAAAGAAATTAGTTTAAACGTTTTTCATTTTTTTCTCCTTTCTTTCTTATCATTTGAAAAAGGGTTGCTAACCACTCAATTTCTCGAATGTACCAACCCTTTATCAAATCTCCTATGAACTTTTCATACTCCGATATAACGCTTCATACTCCTTAGCCTCTGCCCATTTCAGCAATGCCTTTTCTTCATTTGTCAAACCCCGACCTAACGATTTTTCGCAGTCGTCTACCATCTTTACATACAAACTTTTCATAGTCATAGAGTATACCCTCTTTTCTTAATGAATGGTTTTGTATTAAAGTGCTAATGTGATGAGCACGTGTTGGAGAAATTACTCGTTACTTTAGAAATTATTTAATCATTGCAGCGATCTTATGCATTGAGATTCATAAGCTTCCATTCAACCTTACTAGAGTTTATCATACGCATTTTTCCATTTTTCAAGTGCTTTTTTAATAGTTATTCTAGGACATGCTATGTTCATTCTCTCAAAATTATTACCTTCCTTACCAAATATCGACCCTGGATTTAATGCTAATCCAACTTCATCAATTAACCACTTTTTCCTTTCAGTTGGACTAAAAGGTAATTGAGAACAATCAATCCAGAGTAAGTAAGTCCCTTCAGATGGAAGAACTCGCATTTTAGGCATTTGTTCAGCTATATATTGCTTTACGTATTGATAATTGGCCTCTACATATTCCATTAGCGATTCTAACCAAGGCTCTCCATACCGATAAGCTGCTTCAGTTGCGACTCCAGCAAATGAATTAGTCATATTTGCAAATGAAGTGGCTAAATGTTGAGAAAGCTTATTACGTAGCTCTCTATTATCTATTACTACATAAGACGTTTGAATACCTGCTAAGTTAAATGTTTTACTAGGTGCTAAGCATGAAAATGTCCGTTTACTCGTATCTTCGTTTAGTGAAGCAAATGGAATATGCGTCTGACCTTTAAACAATAAATCAGCATGAATTTCATCAGATACTACGTACAGGTCATATTTTTTGCAAATAGCGGCTAATGCCTCTAACTCATCTCTCTTCCAAACTCGTCCAACCGGATTATGTGGATGGCATAAAACGATCATTTTTGTTCGCTCCGTAATAACCGATTCTAGATGTGCTAAATCCATTGTATACGTATTACCATCAAAAGATAATGGGTTTTCCACTAATTGTCTTTTGTTCTTTTTCACAACATCATAAAATGGATAATACACGGGCGTTTGAATGATGATTTCATCTTCTGGCTCTGTAAAAGCTTGAATAATGTAACTAATTGTTGGTACGATTCCAGATGTATAAATAATTGATTCCTTATGAATGTCCCATTTGTAACGACGATTTAACCAATCAACAACAGCCTCGTCCACTTTTTCCGAATGAGCTGGATAACCAAATATCCCATGCTCTACTTTTTTATGTAGTGCATCTAACACTTCTTGCGGTGCTCGAAAATCCATATCAGCTACCCATAGCGGTAACAGTTCTTCTTTCCCGAACCGTTGCTTTGTCATATCCCATTTGAGCGAATCTGTTCCTCGGCGTTCAATGACTTCATCAAATTGATAATCCATTCATACACTTCCTTCCAAAAAATAAAACAACTTATCTTCATTTAATGATTTTTAACCGCTTAGGTCAATAGTTTTGAACTAATGATTTTACGTTGACTACGATTAAGCAGTCAACGCCTATAATATAACCTCGGCATGCAAATAGGATGGTACTCATTTAACAAAGACCCACCTACAAAGAACAGGAGCTGCCAATCTATTGCTTTAAGCATATAACATCCCCTCCTACTATACCTTATGTGAGAAGATGCTTGCTTGATATCTTATTTTAGCTTTAAGTAGTAATTTCCTGCTTGAATCACGTTTTTTTTTTGTTCTAATAGTTCAATGCTATCTTCTTGATTGTACTGCACATCTTCATAAGCTTCGTCAATAATCGCTTGAAGTGCTACAATCTTCCCTCTTTTTGCGTCACTCACAAATTTTTTCAACTGTTCTCTCTTAATTATTTTCACCCCGGTTGCACACGCTAGCTTTTTACAAGGCCTTGAAACCGAATCCGTATTTGTTATAATTAATGCCTCTTCAGCGTCATAGTACGTTTTTGCTGCAAATTTCTTGGACTGCATCTAACCCTAATTGATTTGCTAACCTTTTTGCTTGAACAACTACTTTTTTCACCGTTTAAATTTGTAAATATTAGATCTGCCCCAAAATCACGACTGCTTTTAGTTAGTAATGTGTTTTCAAATCCTACACTTGCAAGCAATACATATAGATAATGCTCAAATTCATATCCTTCCATTAAGTCAATATCCTCGATTGTGATTTTCCGTACATCGTACCTTCTCTTTTTTCTACGATAAATGAATACAATACAAATAATTAAAATAGACAAACTAAGTAAAGCTAATAAAAAATAATCATCAAGAAATAATAATTCCATGTATTCCTCCTAGCATAAGAATAATTTTTTGTTTTTTGGGGACTCTCTCTAAATAAGGAGGGATGAGCAAAAATGGCAAAGCGAACCGTTCAAAGAAGACCTTACAGTCCCATTATCTTTTTCTAGCTACATACTCACTAATCCAACTATATCATGTTCAGACTCAACTTTTTATATTACGATATCATTTTGCCTGCTGTTAATTGGTGCCATACTATCGAAACGCCTTTATCAAAAGAAAAAAGAAGAGACTCAGTATTTAAGTAAGGAAGACTTCAAACAATTATTAACCTTTCTTTTTAAAAGACAGGGATATTCTGTTAACTCTGTGAAGAAACAAACGCCTATTGCTGATCTTATATTACGGAAAAAAGGGAGTAAAGTAGTTGTTCATATTATGACAAGCCATAAATCTATCTCAGCAGATAAAATCACAGAAGTTAAAGATAATAGACATAAATTAAAAGCACAAAAAACGATTATTGTCTCGAACAACAACTTTACAGAAGAAGCAAAAAAGGTGGCAAAAGCTTACAGGCTTACATTAATGGATTATGAAACAGTAGAAGCAATGATTGACGCGATCAAGGCACCAAAAGGAAGCACCGCTTTATTGTACGCGTTCGCTCCCTTTTAACGAAACCTGAACTATAAGAATTCGAATGATACTAAGATGTAGCCGTTACAACCTGCTATTGCAATAGGAAATGTAACGAGCTACACGATTAATAATTTACAACTTAAATTTATTTATTTGTTCCTCTAGATGACTCATCGTTTCAGCTAAATCTTGTGCTAAATGTCCTAATTGAGTAGCGGCAGCTGCTTGTTCCTCTGTAGTAGCTGTAACCTCTTCTGTTGTTGACGATGAAACTTCGGCGACTTTCACCATTTCTTCAATTGCGTGACCTACTTTATCTTTTGTTCCATTTATATTACGTATTGATTTTTCTATATCTTGTATTTCTGAAATAATTGTACCAGTGTCTTCAATAATTTTATTAAAGGATTCTCTCGTTTCGCCAATCGCGGTCGTTTGTTCATTAAATAAGACAATTGATTGATTAACGAGTCCCACCGATTCCTCCGTTACACCTAAAATGTTTGAAATGACTTTTTCTATTTGTAGTGTTGATTGCTTAGATTTCTCTGCAAGTTTCCGAATTTCAGCAGCAACAACCGCAAACCCTTGTCCTGCTGATCCACCTGCACGTGCCGCTTCAATGCTAGCATTCAACGATAGTAAATTGGTTTGATCACTAATATTTCTAATTAATTCAATAATTTGACGTATTTCCGCAACATCCCCACTTAGTTTCACGATCGTAGCTTCAACACTTTTAATATTTTCACCGACAGCTTCATTCTTGTCAGTCAATCCTTGCATGGACTGTAACGATTCTCGGCTTAATTCCTGGGTTTTTACTGTTGCATTAGTGACATTTTGTACGTATTTAGTAACTCCCTCAATTTCATCGGATAATACATTCATCTCTTTGTTCGTATTTTCTGAATAGTTAACCTGCTCGACGGCACCTTTAGCTAACTCTTCTATCGCTACTGCGACCTGCTCAGCCGTTTCAGATGATTCAGATGAAATTTTATTTAAGTTATTTGCACTTTCCACAGCACTCTTTGAAACCTTTTTTATTTTCATTTATAATTGCTTTAAAGTTTGCGACCATTTTGTTAAAGCTTCGCCCTAATTGACCAATTTCATTAGAATACAAATAATCAGATTTCACTTTTAGATCACCATTCTCAGCTACCTTCATTAAATGAACAAGGTTGTTTAATGGCTTTGTAATCGTTAGTGTTAAGAATAAGCCAACTCCAATCGAAATAATTGCAAATAGAGCAATCACGCCCAGAACAAGATAAAGAAGAGCATTCATTTCCCTCAATAAAAATTCTTCAGGTGTTGTAACTATGATCGACCAACCTGTTGAACCTTCATTTACTGAAACTAATTGTCCATTTGTATCAACATTTCCTTCATAACTTCCCCCAACAATCTCTCTCTTATTGCTTGACACAATTTGTCCGTTTGTATCAACAACATAGATATTTTGTCCTGAGGATGGGTCAAATTGGTCAAAAATCCCATTAAAAGCAGATAGATTTACGGTTAATACTAAAACACCTAATTCATTTCCAGATTGTCCAGTCAATCGACGCATTACATACAAATGTCCATAGTTATCTTGGTAACCAGTAAACCATACTGCTCGATTCGACGTTTGGCCTAATAGCTGGGGTAAATCATTTTCAACAAATAATTCCGTATCAAATTCTGTATTTCGAGAACCCATCAACGTTCCATCACTAGTAATAAAAAAGAAATTACTAAAATAGGTATACGAAAAGATTAAGGACGACAGAGATGAAGATACATCTGTTTGTGCTCGCATTTGTTCAAACTGGTCCTCATAATCTTGATTCAAAATATCCATTAAATCAGTATTCGAAAAAGGCATCATTGTTACCTTTTCCGCTTCTTCAATAACAGTATCGATACTATATGTAACTTGTGCGGCAATTTCCTCACTCATTGCCGATGTTTTATTAAAAATCGTGTCCTTAGATATGTAATATACGAAACTACCAACTATAGTACTTGGAACAACACTTAGTAGAATAAAAAAACAATTAGCTTCTTTTTTAAAGTCATTTTCTTTTGAATTGATCCATCTTTTAGCCCTTCTAATTCGGGAGGTTGCTGATGCTTCAAAAATGATAAACGTTTATTTTTTGAACGCCATAGCTTACTATTCTCCCTTAATCTATGATACAACTGTGTTATTTTTAATGGTTTGTTATTGTTTTTTTAAAACGGTTAATTAGCTTACGCATAAGCTCTCCTCCTAAAAACGTGTTATATAAAATGTTTATATTAGTGACTTTTTAAAACAAATCTTCACTCATATTTATGCCAACGCTTACATTTAATAATGAGACATATTCCTTAAAACTTTTTACCTATTTAAACTATAACTCAGCAGGAAAATACAGTCAATAAGAACTTGTTTTCTATCACTATTTTCCTTATATTATAAATAATCATATAAAAAGACTTACCCAAAAGGTAGCTTAACCTATTTCGATAAGCTCTTTAATTATCATGAAACACAATCATTTCATTCACGCAAAGGTACTGCTACAGATTCTTTCATCAATCAACTCTTAATAAGTAGCTTCTCAGCAGAAAATTGACTATGTTTCCTTCTAATGTTCATTATAAAAGACATAAAAGGTGCCCTAAAAGATATATCAAATCTTTTAAAGCACCTTTTATTAGACTACTCAAACTTCCTTACTGTACCATTGCTTTAGTACAACTTCTGCCTTTTTCCCATAAATGTCGAAACCAACATCCTCCTTCGCCTTCTCAAGCGGATAAAGTTCCGTCTTCCAATCCCACCAGAAGAAGCCCGAGAACCAAGGTACATCCCAAAATACTTTAAGCACAGAACTATAAAACTTCGCTTGCTCTTCCTCATCAAACGGAAGCTCTGTATGTTCGAAATCCCATGGCATTGTCGCACAGCTTTTTGCACTTCTACACCCAATTTCTACAAAGACGATAGGCTTTTGAAATTTCTCGTGAATTCTTTGCAAACGATCCCTAACCTTTTCCCAATTTTTGATCATATTTTCTTCTGAATCATCTGGCACTTCTGCAACTGGATAATAAGCACTAGTTCCAATTAAATCAACTTCGTCAAACCAGGCAACCCCTTCTTCCTTCCCATGATTGGCATTGTATATGAGTAACCCGTCATAATTTGCTTTAACTTCTTTTATTACTTTCTTCCATTGTTCTGTTCTCGATTCAGTATTGACCATCTCACAACCAATACACAGCATCTCACACTTAAGCTCTTGGGCCAGTTCAGCATAGTGAACTAAGAAATTTGTATATGATCTGAACCACTTATTCCAGTATTCATCCGCCTCTTGTGGAAATCCAATGCGAGCTCTCCATAATCCATCACGTGAATTTACAACTGGTTTTAAACATACTTTTAATCCAAATTCTTTTGCTTGCTTTACCGCAAACTCAATATCTCTGTCAGTCATTGTAAAACCATAATCAAATACAATATCTGTTGACGAAAAGCTAGATTGAAATGTATAAAAGGAAAGTGCAATCCATTCGCTCCCTGTATCCTTCAATTTCTTCATCGATTCTACCGCTTCTTGAGTACGATATGCACCACGTGTCGAATTCCAGCCATACGTCATACCTTTAATAAAAATTTCTTTCATACTAATCTACACCCCTTCACTATTCATCGGTCGCTTCTAATGTCCACATCACACTTCGAAAATCACCATGTAATTCAGGAATATTAATGCCAGCGTACATAAGTTCTTGTCCTAAATAAACTTGATCTAATTCTTTTATATGATATTGTATATCTGGATCTAGCCCTCTTAATTTCACCTTTTCGAAAGGGGCATTCGCTTCAGCTAACGTACTAAAATAAGCTACTACAGCTTTTGTACGATTTTCCGAAACGAACATCCACGAAGCATGGGGTTGTATAAATGGATTTTTCAACCTGTAAAAATCACCAAATTGGATAATTGGTCTCACTTGTTTATACCATTTTATTTGTTTTGTAACTTGTGCTCTTTCTAGTTCTGAAAGTTTCGTCACATCCAGCTCATAGCCAAAGTTTCCAGACATCGCTACATGCCCGCGAATGTCAAGTGATGTTATTCGATTCACTTGATGGTTCGGAACATCCGAAACATGGGCGCCAATCGAGCTAATCGGATATACTAAACTAGTACCATATTGTATTTTCAATCGAGAAATGGCATCTGTATTATCACTAGTCCACGTTTGTGGCATATAATAGAGAATACCTGGATCAAATCGTCCACCACCACCAGAGCAACTCTCAAAAAGTATGTCAGGAAATGCGGTTGTTATACGCTCCATCACGTCATATACACCGAGAATATAACGATGAGCCGTTTCGCGTTGACGCTCTGCAGGTAACTTGGTAGAGCCAACTTCAGTCATATGACGATTCATATCCCATTTAACATAGCTAATATTAGCACTCTTTAGAACATCAGATAGCCGCTTAACAATTTCATCACGTACCTCTTTTCTACTACAATCTAGGATAAGTTGATTGCGCCCTTCTGATCGTCCACGATCCGGTACATGAATACACCAATCAGGATGCTCGCGATATAAGTCACTATTAACGGAAATCATTTCTGGCTCAAACCATAACCCAAACTGCATATCGTTGCTTACAATCTCCTCTGCTAAACTTTCAATTCCATTAGGCAGTTTCTCTCGATCGACAAACCAGTCCCCTAATGAACCGTTATCACTATTGCGTTTACCAAACCAACCATCATCGAGGACAAATAGTTCCATCCCTAGCTCTTTTCCGTTTTTAGCTATATCTACTATTTTATTTTCATTAAATTGAAAATAAGTAGCTTCCCAGTTATTAATTAAAATCGGTCGTTCGCGATCACGGTAGGTACCTCGACATAATCGCTCTCTATATAACTTGTGAAACGTATGAGACATTCCACCCAATCCTTGGTCGGAATAAACCATTACAACCTCTGGTGTTTGAAATTGCTCATTTTCCTTGAGCAACCAAGTGAAGTCAAACGGGTTAATACCAATCGTCACCCGCGAGTAATAAAACTGATCAACTTCTACAGAAGCTTGAAAATTACCGCTATAAACGAGACTAAACCCATATACCTCCCCAGCAGTTTCAGTCGTATCAGGTCTCACTAGTGCTATAAACGGATTAAATTGATGACTGCTCGCTCCGCGCCTACTTTCTACCATTTGGATCCCCGATCGCAATTTTTGCCTTTCCATATAACGCTCTCGCGACCAGGCACCTGGTAGTGTAATCAGTTCAAATTCTGATTCACGAAAGTCGACATTAGCACTTCCCACTTTCAGTAACTTAATCTCTTTAGTTCCATCGTTTATGAAAACTGCAGAACGTGTAATAACGTCATATTTTAAATATACGGAATAGCTCAGAATGACGCGCACATTTGTTATTTCGTCGATTAATGTGATTTCTAGCGTCTCTGCTTCTTCATCACATTCCACATAAGTTGCTGGTAAACCATCAAGTGGCTTTTTTCCTTTCATCATTTCATGAGATTCATATTTAAAATTCGTAACCGTTGTTCCATTATCTAATTGCATTTGATAAGCGGGCACATGAAAATCGGTATTACCAAAGGCTGGGTACTCTTGAGGCATAGTATCTAATGAAAAGAACGGTTCATTTTTGTCTGGATTAGGAGAAAATGAACGATCTTTAAAACGTAATGCTGTTCCATGATTGTAGGAATTAACTCTTTTTCCCCAATATAAATGGGCTAAATATCCGTTATATACTTGTAAAATATAACTCGTATGATCAGATTGTATGTGAAATGTCTTAGTTTCATTTTCAAATGTTATTGCCATTTTCCACTCTCCTTATCCTCTACTCAGTGTTCTTCACACATTTTTAAATCTTCATCTCAGCACCTTCATAATTAATAAAAAACGAATCGTTAGCGATTTTTTATCACCTAAGGCTATCGATAGAATGGCTCTAGCACTTTCACTCGGTTGTAACGGTGCTAGCCCACCACCCATATCCGTCTTCATCCAACCTGGATGGATCGCATAAACAGTGTAATTATGTTCATTAGTTAACGCTTTCATTTGCTTTGTAAACATATTCAATGCGGCTTTAGAAATCGCATATGAAAAGTCACCACCATACGCATTTGTGATACTACCCGCTTCCGAAGAAATGTTTATAATTACTCCTGAATTTTCTGGCATTAGTTTAAGAAAATGCTTTGTTATTTGAATGGGGGCAACAAGATTAACATCTAACGTATGTTTAAAGTCTTCCATTGACAATTGTTCTATCGTTTGTTCTCTTCCAACAAGAACAGCTGCGTTGTTGATCAGAATATCAATACATATTTGTTTTTCCTGTAAATCATCAGCTACTTGTTTTATAAATAGTTCATTTGTTATATCACCTTCATATAGGATGATACGATTCTCGTCTAACGCCCTTACTAGCTTTTTATCAGCAAATTGTCGAACAGCTCCAATAACTGTATGACCTTTATCGATCGCACTTTTAGCTATTTCAAAACCAAGACCTCTGTTAACACCTGTCAAAAAGATATTCATATAACTATCCTCCCATAGTTTAAACGTTGACTACCAACATTACAGATGATATTTACTCAACTGAAAGCAGCCACGCCTTTATAAAAAAGGAGCCTCAATGGACAACATCCCGTTGTTCCTTGGCCCCGTTTTGAGTAGCAGTCATTATATTATTTTATTGAACCTTCTGAATCTCCATATGTATAAACATTTAGCACCTAGTTAAGTTATTTTATTACATGGACTCTATTAAATTATTTGTAGTTATCATAATGAAAACTATCTAGGTTATTTTGTAAGGTAATCGTTAAAGTTCCCCATAACCACATCTTATAATGGTAGCGCTTACGTGTCAACCACCAATGTCAAATTCAGTTATTAATGCAGCTTACAATCTTCCCCATGTAATCCTAGCATCCAATTTTTATGCCGATTACATCGAGGTGTCTCAAAAGCGATTCTTTTAAGACACCCCTTACAAAACAGCCATTATATATCTAGAATATATTGAATAATACGATCAGGATGGCCTGGTAACTCTTCATGTCCAAAGTCTTGGTATAGTTCATAGCATTTCGACGATTGAATCTTATTAAATACGGCAAATTGAGTTGATGGTGGGCAAACTGTATCCATTAGTCCGATCGCCATTAATACATCTGCTTTTATTCTAGGTGCTAAATGCTGTATATCAATGTAGCCAAGCTTTCTGAAAATCTCATTTTCTCTTTTATGCTGCGGATCAAAATGTCGAAAATACGTTTTAAGTTCATGATAAGCATCTTTAGCTAAATCCATTTCCCATACTCTTTTATAATCACTTAAAAACGGGTAGACAGGTGCTGCTTTTTTATTCGAGGTTCCAGTGCGGCACAAGCCAATGTTAAGGCTCCACCTTGAGACCAACCTGTTGCTATTACTTTCTCTTCATCCACTTCTGGTAATTCCATCACAATACGAGCAATTTGTGCGGTATCTAAAAAGATATGGCGAAACAATAAGTCGTCTGCTCCTTGATTATCTAAACCACGAATAATATGACCTTGATGTGTATTCCCCTTCACACCACCTGTATCTTCTGAATACCCCCCTTGTCCACGTACATCCATTGCAACAACCGAATAACCCAACGATGCAAAGCTCAATAATCCTGCCCATTCTCCCGAATTACTAGTATAACCATGGAATTGAATAACAGCTGGATGTGGCTTTTGTCCATTCTTGGGCTTCACATACTTACAATGAATTCTCGCTCCTCTTACACCAGTAAAATATAAGTGATAACACTCTGCAAATGGTACCTGAAAATCACTAGGTACTAATTCTACTTGAGAATCGACAGCTTTCATTTCCTTTAACGCTCTTTCCCAATATAAATCAAAATCATCTGGCTTTGGGTTTGTTCCTTCGTACTTAACTAATTCTTCAATTGGCATATCAATCAATGGCATGTTCTTCCACCTACTTTATTTTATTTGAGTAAGAATAAATAATTTCAGCATTTCCGATTAATTCATAATCCTTTACAGATGCTGGAATAATAAAATGAGAACCTTTTGAAAACGAATAAGAGTTTCCTCCCGTTACAATTTCACCTTTACCGCTAATAACACTTACTAATAAATAGTCATCTTTATTCTCTGCTTTATAGGATCCGTCTAATAACCCATGAAACACTGTAAAATATTTTTGCGAAACAAGTTTTATCTCTGTCAAACCTTGATTTATCGATTTCGTTTGTTTTAAAGGAATATCTTGGTGAGGAATCGTCGTCACATCAATTGATTGTTTTAGATGTAGTTCACGTTTATTCCCTTGATCATCTGTTCGGTCGTAATCATAAACACGATAAGTCGTATCAGAGCTTTGCTGTGTTTCAAGAATCAACGTCCCCTTCCCAATCGCATGTACGGTGCCACTTGGAACGTAATAAAAGTCTCCTGGTGAGATAGATACCTTTTTCAATAATTGGTTCCATTCTCCCCTTTCGATCATACCAACAAACTCTTCTTTCGTTTGTGCATGATGTCCTACTATCAACTCTGCTCCTTCCTCACAATCTATCACATACCAGCATTCAGTTTTCCCAAGCTCACCATTTTCATAAATTTGAGCGTATTCATCATTCGGATGAACTTGAACTGATAAATCTTTATTAGCATCTAATATTTTTACTAATAACGGAAACTGATCACCTTTTTCATTTCCAAATAACTCTCGATGCTCGTCCCACGCTTCCTTTAAAGTCTTTCCTGCTAACGGACCATTTTTAATCGTTGATGGTCCGTTCCCATGTGCTGAAATCCCCCAGCATTCTCCCGTTGTTTCTGTCGATATCGTATAGCCAAACACATCCCTTAGCTTCGTTCCACCCCAAATGCGATCTTTGAATTTCGGCTTTAAAAAAATCGGCTCATTATACATTATTATCCCCTCTTACAACAATAGAATCAATGTCACAATGGATTTTCTAATATTTTCACGCATCTGCTAAATTAAGCTATATACTTGATTGTTATCACGATCTGATTAATAGACTTATATATGTGCTTTGTTATATTTCACTAATGCCGCAGCCCCAATTAATCCAACATCGTCACCTAATTGAGCCATCTTAAACAGTAGGTTATCTGCTAGCGGTTTCATTGCCTTTTCTTTGGCAAATTCAATAGATGGCTTTAATAAGTAATTTCCTACTTTGCTAACACCACCACCAAATATAATCATTTCAGGATTATATAGATGAATGACATTTAATAGCCCCGCACCTAAATACTCTCTCGTTTCTTTAACAATTTCTACTGCAAGTGGATCATTTAGTGTAGCCGCCTCAAAAATATCTTTTGAAGTTAGTGTTTCTTTATTTCTAAGTATGCTTGTCATAGAGCTAAGTCTTAATGCTTCTATCGTTCTATTAACAATTCCAGTACCTGATGTGTACGCTTCCAAGCATCCACGATTACCACAACCACATAATGGTCCATAAGGATTTAGGATCATATGGCCAACTTCAGCAGAACTACCATTATTACCTAACAGCAAATGACTGTTATCAATAATCCCCGTCCCCACACCTGTACTTATTGTCATATAAACGACATTCTGTTTACCTTTGCCCGCTCCGAAATAATATTCTCCTAAAGCTGCTGCATTGGCATCATTATTCAAAAAAACAGGCAACTGAAAATGTTCTTCTAAAATCGCTCGTAATGGTATCCCTTCCCAACCTGGTAAATTAGGTGGAGAAAGAATAGTTCCTTCAAATACATCTAGAGGTCCGGGGCAGCCAACTCCCATTCCCACTAGTGATTGTTTACGATCTGTTTGAACTGTCTCAACAATCTCAATCAGGCGTTTAATCACGGCATCAGGCCCCTCATCTGCCTTCGTTAACGTATGATTACGCTTAATCATTTCACCATTCTCATTAAATAATCCTGCACGTATTTGAGTTCCTCCTAGATCAATCCCAATTGAATACAAGCCGTTCCCCCCTACTTTTTATTCAGTTTTCATGTAACCGCCTATTCCTTAATAAATATATTAGAATAAACTTGAAGAAAGTCGATTATACAAAGGCACTAAAAAGGTGGAGCCAACCTCTTTTTAGTGCCTCTTTTATTTTGTTCAATAAAAATCTCTTACTGTTTTCTCTGCTTTCTTCCCATACATGCAATAATCATCATTAGCGAAAGCTTGATCACGTTTATATAAGTGTGCTGGCCAATCCCAAAGCATATAACCACGAAACCACTCTTCACCATCAAGCTGCGAAAACATAACTTTAAAGTATTCATTCTGAGCTTCTTCGCTACAATGTCCTTTATTAAAATTCCAATCATTTGGAATCATTGGTGAACCAACGCGACTTGGACACCTGCTTCCATAAAGAAAAACGGCTTATTCCATTTGTTCACAACTTTGCGAATCCTCTTTATTTGCTCATCCCATGAATCAATTGGATAATAACCACTTGATGAGATAACATCAACAGCATCCCACCATTTCACCTGTCCCTCTTGATATTTATCACAATTATACGTAACAATACCTGAGTACACTTCACGTACTTTGCGAATTAATTCTCGCCACTGGTGTTCACGACGATCAGATTGTACCATTTCACAACCGATACAAAACATTTCACATCCTGTTTCTTCTGCTATTTTGGCATAATACAAAATAAATTCCTCATAACTCGTAAACCAATCTGACCATTTAGGTTCACATGGAACGTCAAGGTCAAAGAAATTAATGTGTGCTCTCCATGTACCGTCAGTACAATTTACAACCGGCTTTAAACAAACTGACAAACCAAGTTGTTTTGCATCATTAATAGCCCAGTAAATCTCATCATCTGATACGACATTGCCTTCTTTGTATTTTATTTCTGTCGATTGAGCTGTTTCTTGTAAACCTTGAAATGCAATCGCTGTCCAATTTATGGCTAAACGCTCTTTCATTTCTTTCATCGAGTGCTTTGCTTCATCCGTTGCCCATTGACCCCGAATACCAACCCACCCCCAAGTCATACCTTTAATGAACTTCATGGCAACGCTCCTTTTATCATTGTTAAACTACTTTAATACGTTCGAGCATTTCAAAGCAAAATCTTGAATTATGATATGGACATTTCCACGGCTCAACCTTTGGGAAATCTCGATAGACGGTATTATTTTCATCTAGCTTCCAAAACCATTCACCATTCTCATGATCTAGCAAGTGTTTTTTTGTATATTTCCACAGACGATAAACTGCATTTAAATAGGCCTCATCTTTTGTTAGTTGATATGCATGATAAAAACCAACCATTGATTCAGCTTGAAC
Organism: Bacillus sp. JCM 19034; assembly: GCF_001310635.1. Classification (GTDB taxonomy): domain Bacteria; phylum Bacillota; class Bacilli; order Bacillales; family Bacillaceae_D; genus Halalkalibacter. Next base: position 166,831 of record NZ_BAXR01000002.1, on the reverse strand, counting down.
CCACCATACTCGGTCTTTATCTATATGTCCGTTTTCTTCTAACTCATTGATGACACTTCCATCATGGTCAATACCTTCTTCTAGCACCTTCTCCGCCATTTTCAATGAAACAGCTTCGACCTTTTGTAGCAAAGATTCATCACCTAACACTTCCGCGGCCTCATATAATAACCAACTTCCTTCAATATCATGTCCATATGAAACAACGGTGGAAGCTGGTCTCCATTTCTCGTCAAAGAACAAAATAAATTGATACGTTTGTGGATGAATGATTTGAGCTATTGTTACTTCAATCAATTCCTTAAGCTTGTTCTTTAGGCCGTTATCTTTCCATACTCGAAATAAATTTGTATATGCTTCTAGAATATGGAGGTGTGTATTCATAGACTTTGCTGTATTTAAATCTTTTCCACTTAGCCTTACATTTTCATCCTTCCCCCAAGTTCGAGTAAACGCTTCCAAATATCCTTTATTCTGTTTATCATAAGCGTGTTTTTCAATTAGTTCATATAAATCTTTAGCGATTTTTAAGCTCTCTTCATTCCTAGTGGCCAAATAATATTCTGATAGACCATAAATGGCAAAAGATTGATTATATATATGCTTACGGTCATCGACCGGATTCCCTTTATAATCAACCATCCAATAAATACCGCCTTCATCGTTATCTATGAACGATTCAATTAGAAACGAAAAAGCATGATTAGCTATTTGCAAATAACGCACATCTTTTAACGTTCGATATGCTTTTGAATAGCTCCAAAGGATACGAGAATTCAATATTCCTCCTTTATTCGCTTCCATATCAATTGTTTGGTCATTTGCTATATAGCCATAGAAACCACCCTGTTCATAATCAACGGTGTGTTCAATCCAATATGGCAAAATGTCATTAGTAAGATGCTTTTCAATTTGTTGTCGTAATTCTAATTGTCTCATTTCTGCTCTCTCCTCTCACATATTAAAAGCTCTGCTCAAGCTGTCATAAAGTGAATTCTATAAAGAAGCAATTCATGAAGACATACCCTTATTAAAACATGAATAAAAACCTTTTAGTTTATCGTTTAAGTTACAATTCGTATAATAACTTGACACCGCTTACTTGTCAATACATTGCTGCTACGTTATTTATAAGAAGTTGGTAAACAAAAAAGATGTTGAAAGTGGTCTCTCTCAACATCTTTTTATTCCCTTGAAAGATTATTCAATTGGTTTAACCGATTCGCGATGTATAATTTTACCTTTAATTAGAACACGACCTGAATTTTTATGCTCATTTTTTACCTTTTCAATAATAAATTCAACAGCTACTTTAGACATTTCCTCAATGTTAACTTCAACAGTCGTTAATGGTGGTTCCGTTAATGTTGAATAAATATCATTATCAAATCCTACTACCGAACAATCTTCAGGTACAAAATACCCTAGTGCTTTTAGTTTATTCATTAGATGGTAGCCAATTTGATCACAGTTACATACGAAAGCTGTTGGTAGCGGGTCAGGTATATTTAAATCAATATAATTACCTTGTTCATCCCGGTCATTTATAACATAGTTTTCCTTTAAGTCTATGTTATGTTCTAATAACGATTTATAATAACCTAAGAAACGATCCTGGATACTACTAGTGGAATTTATATTACCGACAAATGCAATATCCTTATGCCCCAGTTTAACAAGATAATTCGTCAATTCATAAACCCCATAGAAATTATCTGTAATAATGGAATCTATATCAGAATGATCTGTATAAAAGTCTAAGAAGATTTTCGGGATTTTATTCTCTGTAAGCAAATCAATATACTTTTTACTAATTTGCCCTAAAATGATAAAACCATCAACTTTACTATCATAATACGTTCTTGGCAATTGTAATTTACGTTCATCTTCAGCAGATAAAACTTGCAAAATCCCATAATAATTATACTGTTCAAGCATTGTCGTAATATGTTGATAAAATTTCAAATAAAAGTTACCACCAGAATATCGCTCTGGTATAATGATACCGATGTTATAGGAAAGTCCTTCTTTCATTGATTTTGCTACCGCATTAAAACGATAACCCATCTCTAGTGCGAGTGTTTTTATTTTTTCCTTTAGTTCATCACTTACTCCCTCTTTATCATTTAATGCTTTTGAAACCGTTACACTACTTACACCAATTCGATTTGCTATATCTCGCATCGTAATATTATTTTTCATAACAAATGCACCCCCTATACTCATTTGTCTAGTGTTTTAAAGAAGAAGGTACCGCAAAAAGTCTTCCTTGACCCTTTGTGATACCCATAAAAAAACAATTTTCATTCTATATACTTAGAATACTAATCAACGCATAATCATGCAACTTTTTTTACTTGAATTACTTACTATTTTTAAGTAATCCTAAATTTTTATCCACTAGCTTCTTACGGAGCTTAGCATTTACGATTGCATGAATTGGGTTTTCTTGTATCAGAAATGTATAGTCAATCATTTCTCAGCCATAGTTGCTGCAACGTGATACCGGAATTTTCTTCATGATAGAGAACTCCAAACGCTTTAGTTAATCGTTAACTCAATTATCATAACAGATGCTATATTAATTAGGCTAAATTGACTAGTAAATAGATGTAACTTCATCATTAAAGCGCTTCCGTTAATTTCTCAATGCTCCCTCAATCTAATCAGTTTTATATTGGAGGCAAAGGAGAGATTACAAGGAAAATTGCTCTATTATTTCTTGAACATTTTTAATTGCAAGAGTATATGTATCGAATAAAGTGGCAGGTGATATTGATAGACGTTCAGATATATGATCAATTTTCTCCCATTCCGCCCTTTCTAACGCTATTGCAGCATCTAGAACGGGTTTATATATATTGTCCTCACCTAATAATGCCCCTTTTATGCTACGTTCTAATGGCAAATCTTCTACAATTTCTTGTATTGGTCTCATCAAGATCATATCCATTAAGGAAAACATTCCAACTAAAAAATAACTAGAAGCAACGTTCTTCATATTGGAATACGATCCTATTAATTCACAAGTTTTTGCACGAATGAGGCAAAGCTTTATTGCTTCATCAATTCCTTGTTTTTGATTTCTATTACTCTGTTGAAAAGCTAATAAATAAACCCACTTTTTAATCTCATCTAATCCTAACAGCATAATCGCATGCTTAATTGAATGAACGGTTGAAATCAAATGAAATGTGGAGGAATTAATTAATTTTATTAATTTATATGATAGTGACACATCTCTTTCAATCATCTCAGATATCCGATCTATGTTCGGATCGCTTTGAATAAGTTCATGCATAATCTCTACATAGATACTTGAAAATGTATTTACATCTTTGGAGCTTATAACAGCAGGTTTATAAAAAAAGTAACCTTGGAAATAAACGAAACCATCTTCTAAGCAGTGAGTATATTCTTCTCGTGTTTCAACCTTTTCAGCTAAAAAATCAATTTGATAGGGGCGTAAATGGTTAATCATTTTTTTCGCTTATCTCTAGTTGTTTGCCTTATATCAACTTTAATAATATCAACTAACTGATAAATTCTTTCTGAGACCTCCACTAGCTGCTCATAAACAAAGTCATCTAAAGCAATTTTGTATCCTTTGTATTTTAACTGTTTACAAATTTCAATAATTTCACTTGTCAACTCGACCGTTTCCAATATTTCTACAACGATTAAATGAGGAGGAAAATATGTTACGACTCCTTTTTTCAAGAGATTTTCAGTAAAGTTAATGAAACAAGGCTTACCCTCGGACATTTGATCAATGCCAATCGTAAAAAAACTATTAATCAAAACATCTGTTGTTGCAACATCTCCATCAATGTTATTAAACTTATTTTCATCATTGCTACGATATAAAAGTTCATATGCAAATACTTCTTCATCCCTAGTTAATATCGGTTGGCGTGCAACAAAAACTTCCATTTCTCTACCCCTCTTAACCTATTAAAATATTACTATTATAATACCATTATTCGGGTAATAACTACATGATTTGATGCAAATGGATTAAAAATTCATTATAAGTTTTTAAATCGACTTACACGATCCGACTTATTAAGTAACAGTATACTGTTTTTAGGTAATATATAATTGCACCCTTAAGTCAAGGTATGAACAAAAGAAGTGACTTTCCAAAAGTCGATGAAATAAGTGAATAAACAATTCTTAGACTGGACGGAGAAACAATTTGCATAAGGGAGACGTAAAATTATATTACTAAATGGTGGGTGAATAATATCTATCTGTTTATAAGTCTTCATTGAAGGATAGGGTGCAGGCTTTATTGCTTTTAAAATTAAGGTAAGTGTCAAAAAGCAAACATACTTTAAAAGGGATAAAGAGGTTGAAAGATTTTCGAAAAATAATAATCCTTATTAAAAAGGGAGTGCCAAATTTAGACCATTGATCCATTTGACACCCCTTACCCTTTAGCCAATTATATTAGAAGACTTTAAAACTAAAACATCATAAGGCTTTATTGTTACGATATTTAGATGAATATGCTCATTCGTAAGGAGGTTTTCATATTGCCCATCACGAACGCCAACCTGCTGCTCCTTATTTGTAAAGTTCATTAAAAATAGATAATCGTGTACCCCATCCGTTCTTCGACTTAACGACACACCTTTAGGTACTTGTGTTGATGCTTCCTTTCGCACTTCAGCTAGTTCAACAAGCTTACTAAAAAACTCTTTGTTAAAAGGCTCTTTATTGCGTGATGCAATATAATATGCCTTTCCTTTTCCATATGTATTCACAGTAACTGCGGGACGATGTTGATAGAAATCTTCTGTATAATATGCTAACGATTCCGCTCCCTCTAAATGGATCAAATCGCAAAGTTCATATGCCGTAAACTCCCCATCTAATCCAAGTTTATTTCCACCTTTAAAACGAACTCCGTTAGTTTGTTCATCATGTAAACCATCGATTTCTTCCGACCAAATGCCTAGAACTTGACGAAGTGGTCCTGGAAAACCAGTTAAAAATGTTAAATCATTCTCATTAACGATTCCAGACCAATACGTTGACACGAATATTCCACCTTCTTTAACAAAGTGTTCAATTCGTTCACCAACTCCATCTTTTATCATATACAGCATTGGTGCAACTACGATTTTATATTTTGATAAATCAGCCGTCATATCAATGACATCAATTCCTACCCCTTGCTCCCAAAAAGCTTTGTAGTGCTTTAAAATAGTCTGTTCGTAATGAATGCCTTTATTACGAGGGCCTTGTGCATCTTTCAGTGCCCAACGGTTTTCTGTATCAAAAATAATAGCCACTTCTGCATCAACCGTTGTTCCAGCTACCTCTTGTAGATTTTCTAATGCTTCTCCAACATCCGAAACCTCTTTAAAGACACGTGTATTCTCATGGCCCACGTGGTCAACGACTGCTCCATGAAACTTCTCACTTGAACCACGACTTTTCCGCCATTGGAAATATTGCACAGATTCTGAACCATGTGCTACCGCTTGTAATGAGGAAAGAAGATGCATTCCAGGTCGTTTTAACTTACTAACTGGCTGCCAATTCGTTAAGCTAGGCGTGCTTTCCATAAGATAAAAAGGCTGGCCACCTTTTAAAGACCGAAACATATCGTGATTCATTGCCGTCCAAGCAGCGATGTCCGTCTCATCATCACTGGCATGCCATGTTGGGTATGAATCCCAAGAAACAAAATCAACAACTTTAGCAAAATCAGAATATATTAACCCTTCAAACGTATCCATAAAGTTCGTTGTTGCTGGTAACTCAGGACGAACTTTCTTTAATGGTTCTAATTCATGTTCATAAAAATTAATTGTTTGATCACTAACAAATCGTTTCCAATCAAGATTTTGCCCGTGAACCATCTTTTCACCGTGCGGAGCAGGCGACTCCACTTGACTCCAGCTAGAATACGTATGACTCCAAAAAGTTGTCCACCAAGCATCATTTAAGTTGTCTAAGGTGCCATACTTATTTTTTAGCCAATTCCGAAAAGCATTTTGACAATAATCACAATGACACTCTCCACCATATTCATTTGAAATATGCCAACCGATAACAGCTGGATGGTGGGCATAACGTTCAGCAAGCAACGTATTCATAATTGTAACTTTCTCACGATATACTGGTGACGTAAAGCAATGATTGTGCCTCCGCCCATGAAGATTACGAACACGATTTGAACCAACTCGCAGCACCTCAGGATAGGCCTCTGACATCCATGCAGGTCGTGCACCACTCGGCGTTGCCAAAAAGGCGAAAATACCATTTTCAGCAAACGTATCTAACACATGGTCTAACCATTCAAAATGAAATACCCCTTCCTCAGGCTCAAGCATAGCCCAAGAAAAGATTCCTACAGACATCACATTACATTTAGCTTTTTTCATTAAACGAATATCCTCTTTAAATACCTCTGGATATTTCAGCCATTGCTCCGGGTTATAATCTGCTCCATGTAGCATGCCTTTTACCTTTTCATTAATTGCTTTAAAGCGTTTGCTCATTTTCATCACCTTTCTCAATTTACTTTATTATTTTCTGAGGACACTCGAAATTACAAACTGCTCCCCATTATAAAGCGTTTACAAATATTTTGATATATTCATTCTAAATCTGTAGTTAAATACCTCTTCCTTTAAAATATACTATTCATATTACCTAGTATACTATATATGTTTCTCTTATTCCGCAGCATTGTAACTTTATCAAAAGTTATCATATTAATACTATTCTGAACATTTAAATTCTAGTCTGGGATTAATAACAAAACATTCCCGATTCCCATGAAAAGGAAATCGGGATTTTTAATTAAAACATATGCCCCCAAGTTCTTGGACCAACTATTCCATCGACTGCTAACTGGTAGCTCTGCTGATAGCGACGAACGGCATTTGCAGTGAGATGACCATAAATAGAATCATCTGCTACTCCAACGACACGTTGAACAGCACGAACATCTTGGCCACTCATATATGGTCTCTTTAATAATATCAATCTTCTATATATTGGCAATATCCTTGCTAATTCAGCTCTCGTTTCCTGGCCAACAATTCCATCAACTGTAATATTTCTCCTCGATTGAAAAGATCTCACGGCTCGTTCTGTTTCTGGTCCAAATGTCCCATCGGCACCATAACGCGGTAATGACTCACCTACAGCTAACAATTGATTTTGAATTTTACGAACAGCAGGACCTGTATTCAAACGATTAGGAGTTAATAATCGGTCTATATTTTGTGTCGTATTATAAAAACGTTGTAAATACTCTGTTGGATCTAAGCAGTTATTTACACGATCTGCTCGCCAGCCATAGGGCGTTGATGACTCAGCTTTTTTTCTTACTTCATAGTGAAGATGGGAAGTGGTCACTTCTCCAGTAGCACCTTGACGACCAATTACTTGTCCTCTCCTTACTTGCTGACCGACTTTCACTGCAATGCTATCTAAATGAGCATATACTTGTCCTCGGTTATTTTTATCTCTAATAAATACGACGTTTCCATAACCACCAAAACCAGACCCTCTTTGCCCCATCCCAGCAAACAAAACTTCCCCTTCCGTAAAGGCTTCTATTGGGGCTTGGTGTGCTTTTACTAAATCAATACCTGTATGCCATTGTCGACCGCCTCGAATTGGATGTGTTCTCCAACCGAATTGACTAGTAATTCGATAACCTGCAAATACACTCAAAGCGACTCCTCCTTTGTGATCAATCATAACGCTCTTTGCATTTTTATGCTTATACGTATTTTCTGGATAATGAAATTACAAAAAAGCACAAGAAGCTTTCGCCTCCTGTGCTTATAAACTAGTGCAATTAAATAGATGCTAGACCATTTTTTAAATCATTTAAAATATCTTCAATTGATTCAGTACCAATTGATAAACGAATCATTCCCGGTGTGACACCAGCTGCACGCTGATCTTCTTCGGTTAATTGTTGATGTGTCGTGCTCGCAGGGTGAATAATTAATGATTTAGAGTCTCCAACATTCGCCAGATGGGAGAACAGCTTCATTGATTCGATGAACTTTTTCCCTTCTTCCACGCCACCTTTTTATTTCAAATGTTAATATAGCTCCTATTCCTTTTGGCATATACTTCTTACCTAACTCATAAGATTGATGGCTTTCAAGACCAGCATAGTTCACTGATTGAACTTTCTCATGATTTTCAAGGAATTTAGCAACAGCTAATGCATTTTCGCTATGTCTCTCCATACGTAAGTGCAGTGTTTCTAACCCTTGGATGAGCAAGAATGAATTAAAAGGAGAAATACTTGCACCCATATCACGTAAAAGCTGGACTCGTGCTTTTATGATATATGCAATAGGTCCTACCGCATCGGTATAAACGACACCATGATAACTCGGATCAGGTGTTGTTAATCCTGGGAATTTATCATTTTCTTTCCAATCAAACTTACCACTGTCAACGATAACTCCACCGATAGACGTTCCATGACCGCCTATAAACTTCGTAGCGGAATGGACGACAATATCAGCACCATGCTTAATCGGCTGTAATAAGTATGGACTTGGGAACGTATTGTCAACGATTAAAGGTATTCCTTGAGCATGTGCAATCTTTGCAACTGCTTCAATATCTAATACATCACCTTTAGGGTTGCCGATTGTTTCAGCGAAAATCGCTTTTGTTTTAGCTGTTATAGCTTCACTAAAATTATTCGGATCACTTGGGTCAACAAATTTCACAGTTATCCCTAGCTTCGGCAACGTGTGGGCAAATAAATTATACGTCCCACCGTATAAGCTTGAAGCAGATACGATTTCATCACCTGCTCCGGCGATATTTAAAATAGAATATGTAATCGCTGCTTGTCCAGACGCAGTAGCTAAAGCACCTGCCCGCCCTCTAGCTCAGCTATCCGTTTTTCAAACACATCCGTCGTTGGATTCATGATACGCGTATAAATATTTCCGAATTCCTTTAAAGCAAATAAATTAGCAGCATGCTCAGAATCATTAAACCCATAAGATGTCGTTTGGTACAAAGGAACAGCTCTTGAGTTAGTTGTAGGATCAATTTCTTGTCCGGCATGAATTGCTAGCGTTTCCAAATTTAATCGTTGTTCTTCTGACATACATCTTCAACCCCTTATAAATAAATTATATTAGTATTTTACCATTAAACGTTTTATAAGTTTACTTTATTTTCAAAAAATTCTTTCAGAAATTCAAAAAATAAACGTTCAGTCGGAAGAAGTTGTCTCTCTTTAGGAGTAATGATTCCCACGGTTCTAACGAGCTTCGGATTTCTAATTCTAACCTTCGTTGTATTGTGAGGAATGTTATCAACTACCGTTACTTCTGGTAGAAGTGTTATGCCTAAACCTGCAGACGCGAGTCCTTTTAATGCATCAACATCATCCCCTTCAAACGAAATTTTTGGATAGAAGCCTTGGTCAATACATGCTTTAATAACTAGTTCGCGAAAATACATGCCCTCTGGTAAAACAACGATTTGCTCGTGCTCTAATTGCTTTAATGTTAACACTTTATTATTTGACAAAGGATTGTTGTTTGGTACGATCGCAACAACCTCTTCACTAAATAACGTATAGCCATTTACCCTTTCATCCTCTGGTACAGGAGCTAATAAAGCCATGTTATATTCGCCATTGATAACATCTTCAATTAAATCGTAATAAATTCCTTGTTTTAATTGAAATTTCGCTAGCGGATATTTTTCGCGAAACCTTGAAATCGCAGTTGGTAACGTATAAGCAGCCATACTAATCGGGAACGTTATTCGAACTGTTCCTTTCTCAGGCTCTAAATGCTCCTCTACTTCCCTTGTTGCACTTTCAATTAATTTAATGGCCTCTGTCGTTCTTTCAAGAAAGATTCGGCCAAGCGGGGTTAGCTTCACCCTTCTACCTTGACGAATAAATAGGTCTACCCCTAACTCGTCCTCTAAATTACCAATTTGCCTACTTACTGCAGATTGAGCAACATGTAACGCTTCCGCAGCTTCCGTCATATGTTCTCTTTTTGCTACTTCCATGAAATATTTCAGTTGTCTTAATTCCATCTATACCCCTCTTTCATCTCATAAAAGCATTAATCTTATCTTTTATTTATATTGATCAGATTGTTTACTCAGTTATAGAATAGTTCATAACAACAATATCATTTTTGAAATACAGTTTTTTATCCAAACAATAAAAGAAAGCAATATAGTAAACATAAATACTTCATAATATTGCTAATATACTGAGTATTCACATTTTTTCTACTCTATCATGACACTCTATACTGTTAAAATCAACTATTAATTCAATAATATAACTTATTCTAAAGAACTTCATGAAAGGATGATTAATGATGTCTAATAAAGAATGGAACAACTGGCAAAAGGAAATTATCCATGAGGAATATGTAAAACCTGTTCTATTAGAAGAAAAGCTACAACAAAAAATAGAAGAAGTTAATAAAAAATATAGCTCTCGTTACAAAATCATTTATGGAGGAAACCATTAAGAACGACTCATATAGATGGGGTTTTCTAGTAGAACACCCCATCTAAGTTACAATCAGTCCACTTTTTTGATCCGCTCTAACAATCCCCTTTCATTACCATTTCATATCACTTTGAGATTATTATTATCTCCTTTTTGTATTTTATATCATTTCAGCATTAGAATCATCTATTTTTTGTATTGTTCGCCCCCCTTTCGTAATAATAAAATACACACTATCAGAAATGTTAACTTTATAAGCAATTTTATTAACGGAGGATCGTGTATTTTATGGCTATTTTAGAAAAAAGTCCGCAATCAGCCGCGGCTGAACTTTACGTTCGTGACTTATATGAAACAATAATTAAACGTAACCCAAATGAACCTGAATTTCATCAGGCTGTTAAAGAAGTTTTGTATTCATTAATTCCTATATTGGCAAAAGAGCCAAAATATATTGAATCTGGTGTTCTTGATCGAATTGTTGAACCAGAACGTTTAATCATGTTCCGAGTTCCATGGGTCGATGATCAAGGAAAAGTTCAAGTCAATAGAGGTTTCCGAGTTCAATTTAATAGTGCTATTGGACCTTATAAAGGTGGACTTCGTTTCCATCCGTCTGTTAACGCAAGTATTATCAAGTTTTTAGGTTTTGAACAAATTTTCAAAAATTCATTAACGAATCAACCAATCGGTGGTGGAAAAGGTGGATCAGACTTTGATCCGAAGGGAAAGTCTGATTTAGAAATTATGCGTTTTGCTCAAAGCTTTATGTCTGAGCTTAGCAAGCATATCGGACCAGATGTTGATGTGCCCGCTGGTGATATTGGTGTAGGTGCTCGTGAGATCGGCTATCTTTTTGGTCAATATAAGAAGATGCGTGGTGGATTCGAAGCAGGTGTTCTTACTGGTAAAGGGTTAAATTACGGAGGAAGTCTAGGAAGAACAGAAGCTACAGGCTATGGAACAGTCTATTTTGTTGATGAAATGCTTAAAGACCATGGATTATCATTTGAAGGAAGTACTGTTGTTGTATCAGGTTCAGGAAATGTATCAATCTATGCGATTGAAAAAGCAACACAGTTAGGAGCAAAAGTTGTAGCTTGTAGTGATTCAAATGGTTACATTTACGATCCAAACGGAATTGATCTTGCAACCGTTAAACAACTAAAAGAGGTTGAAAGAAAGCGTATTAGCGAATATGTAAACATACATCCGCATGCTGAATACGTAGCAGGTTCTACTAATATTTGGAATATTGCTTGTGACATTGCTCTTCCTTGTGCAACACAAAACGAAATTGATGAGGCTTCAGCTCGCACATTGATTTCAAATGGTGTGAAAGCTGTTGGTGAAGGAGCAAATATGCCTTCTACTTTAGAAGCAATTGATCTATTCCATGATAATAAAGTATTATTCGGACCAGCAAAAGCAGTTAATGCTGGGGGAGTTGCTGTTTCGGCTCTGGAAATGGCACAAAATAGTGCAAGATTGTCTTGGACTGCTGAGGAAGTTGATCTTAAATTACAAAAAATTATGAAAGATATATATACAAATAGTATGAACGCCGCTAACGAATATGGCGTGCCTGGTAACTTAGTTACCGGATCTAATATTGCCGGCTTCAAGAAAGTCGCTGATGCATGATCGCTCAAGGAGTCATCTAACTTCCTATATAATTAAAGATACTAAAGCCTTATTATTGACTTTAGACCGTAGACAAAACGCCTTTGAGAAATTGATTCTCAAAGGCATTTTTACGTTATTTCAAATATTTGCTGTTGGTGATACTGGCCTTAACGTAGATAAGCTTTAAATAAATAAACGGTTAAATTACTGACTATAGTTATAATTACTAGTAATTGAGTGATCTAACCCCAATCTCAAAAGTGCCTTCAAGAAGCTGGTAATACTGTGTACAAAAGCTTTCTATTAAATTTCTCGTTGTAGAAACCGATTCATTAAAACAGGTAAAGAAATCAGTATTGGTGGGTCCTCCAATTTAGGAGGACGGAGCGTAAGCCTTTTATAATGAACATGTCGTTCACCAGTAATAACAATCGGCTGATTATCTTTTGCCCGTAATGTTGTATGAGGAAGTAAAATATCTGCTGCTGCCATCCCCCACTGGATAGAAGTAGCCATTAAATAGTAGATTCCGGGCTTAACATCGATAAAAGAAAATGTACCTACATTAGAAAGTAACGTCCCATACAACGGAAGCCCTTCTGGAATCGGCTTTGCGAACAACCCAACTAATACAAATCCTTCAAACTGCTCACTTGAATCAATCATTCCTTCTACCTTTAAATAAGGATTAGAAAAAGAGCTCTCATCTCTCCAAACATTAAGTTGTTGCAATAATTCCATTTGTTCACTTACTTTCTCGCATGAATGGCGAAATTGTACGGGGGTTAGTCCGACTTTTTCTGTAAAACGAGTTGTAAAAGTGCCTAGGCTTTGTTGACCAATCTCCATACCAATATCACGAACACTTAGATTTGTATGTAAAAGTAAGTCCTTCGCTTTTTGAAGTCTAAGTGAGGAAACGTAATAAAGCGGTGACAAGCCAGTCGCTTTTTTAAACAATCGGGCGAAATGGTAACGGCTATATGATATGTGACCAGCTAATTGTGCTAGAGTTAATGGTTCATAGAGGTGTTCATGAATATATGACAACACGGCGGATACTTCATCAGTTTTTCAATCAATTCAACCAACACCTCATCATCTTTTATAAATTAATCCTACTATATTCTTCATAACTTTCAAGTTTTAACTTGATATTATATTTAAATGGACAAACTGTAAAACCTTTATACTTTCAATCTTCCAAATATATTTACAATTCCGAATATACATAGAACTATTGAGAATCACTTTTATTTATGTAGAATGAGAATATACATTTGTTTTTTTCAAATGAACATTTTTTTGTTAGGAGCTAATCATATGAAACTTATCTTTAAATTACTGCTAGGTATTATTTTAGGGGTTACGATAGGTCTAATCGGTCCTGAGTTCTTAATTCGGATCCTTATTACGATTAAAGCTATCTTTGGTAGTTTTATCAATTTCATCATTCCATTTATTATTCTCTTCTTCATTGCTAGTGGTGTTGCTGGTCTTGGAAAAGGCTCGGGTAAATTAGTTGGAAAAACGGTTGGTACAGCTTATATATCAACACTGTTAGCTGGATTTCTAGCCTTTTTTGTCGCAATGACTGTTATTCCGTTTTTATCAACTGAAAATCAAGCCGTTAATGAAGGCAGTGCTTTAGAACCTTATTTAGAAATGGAAATCGCTCCCCTTATGGGAGTCGTAACTGCACTAGTAACAGCTTTTGTCTTTGGGATAGGGATTACAAAGATTAAAGGGGAATGGTTGAAAAACATCTTTGATGAAGGGAAGAACATCATCGAGCTTGTGATAGCAAAAGTCATTATCCCACTATTACCTTTCTATATTGCTGGTGTGTTCGCAGAACTTGGTTCGGAAGGAACGGTTTTTGAAACATTAAAAGTATTTGGGATTGTCCTTCTTTTAGCGATTGTCATACATTGGGTTTGGTTGATCATTCAATATACGATAGCGGGAATTGCCACAAAACAGAATCCTTTTGCCTTAATAAAAATATGCTACCCGCATATTTTACAGCAATCGGAACCATGAGTAGTGCAGCTACCATTCCTGTTACATTAAAATCAGTTAAGCAAAACAAAGTAAAGGAAAGTGTAGCGAATTTCGGTGTTCCTCTCTGTGCATCAATCCACCTATCAGGTAGTGTCATTACCATTATTATGTGTGCAGTTGCCGTTATGGCGATGAGCCAGAGCTTACTCAGCCTACTTTCTTAGAAATGGTATATGTTATTTTCATGCTTGGTATTATCATGGTTGCAGCCCCAGGAGTACCCGGTGGTGCAATTATGGCTGCACTAGGTGTATTAACTTCCGTCCTAGGGTTTCATGAAGCGGCAATTGGTCTAATGATCGCCCTATACATGGCACAAGATAGCTTTGGTACGGCTACAAATGTAACTGGTGATGGAGCAATCAATGTTTTAATTGATCGTTGGTCAAAAGAATAAATCAAATACCATTAAATAAGGGTTGTTCCAAAAAGTTAATCTCGCTATGGAACAACCCTTATTAGTAATATCGAAATAAGATCTAATATCTCCTTGTAAATTCATTTCCCTATTTGCGACTTAAGGCCTCACTCTGATGATTTTTATCATTCCACTGCTCTTTTTAGTTTGAACCGTTTCAATTGCCCGACGAGCAGGCATCATTACGATGAAAGCAAACAAGCTCATACTTAAAATCGGTACTAATGCTTGAAAATGAAATAGTAAATAACCGAGACCAAATGTTCCTATTACCATTATGAATGTTGGTAATGGATTAATAACCATCGTAAGAAAGGAGTTTTTTAAGATTTTGAGCATCGGTATTTGTTCGAAACAAATTAGCGTAGGCAGGACATAAAAAAGCATTAAACTATATAAAAAACAAGAACAGCAAGTGGAATACTTAGATAATGAAGAAAGACATGTTGAGATGAATTCAATACAAAAAGATCAATAACTAACACGACCCCCATACCACCTAGACAATATCCTAATACGTTGCTTTTAATAAAATACATCTTATATGCACGCCAAAATTCTTTAAAAAGAGACATATCAGTATTCTTATTCATCCATTGATGTACAACTGAAAATGTTGCTGCCATTGCAGGGAAAAAACCGAACAAACCTAATCCTAGAATAGAAAAAATAACCCATAAGAAGTTTAAATACACTAGCTTCGTAAACCACTCTAATCCTCTTAATAACGCAACCACACCACGTCCCCCCTTTTTGCTTGTGATTATTATCGAGACTAGCTCTAATCCATCACCCTTTTAATCCACTTGTACTTATTCCTTCTACGACATAGCGCTGACAGAAGAAGAAAACAACAAAAACAGGTATAAGCGATACGATAGACATAGCAAACATCGCTCCCCAGTTCGATACTGTCTCGTTACTTAAAAACATATTTAATGCTAATGAAACAGTATATTTACTCGGACTATTAAGGTAAAGAACAGGCCCTAGTAAGTTATCCCACGTCCAGTAGAATGAGAAAATAGCCGAAGTCGCTAAAGCCGGTGTAATAAGCGGAAGAATGATTCGGTAAAAAATTTGAAATGTATTACAACCGTCAATCGTCGCCGCTTCATCTAATTCTCTAGGTATCGTTCGAATAAATTGTACGAGTAAAAAGATGAAAAATGGATGACCAAAATAAGCTGGAACAACTAATGGCTTCAACGAATTTAACCATCCAAGTTCTGAGAATATAATGTATTGTGGGATCATAACGACTTCATACGGTAATAATAATGTAAAGATCATCACTCCGAACCAAAACGAACGACCAGCAAACTTTAATCTAGCAAACCCATAGGCAATGAGTGAGCACGAGATTAAATGTCCAATCAAAGTTAAAATAACGAAAACAGCCGTATTTTTTATAAAGACGCCAAAATGCAGTCCTCCAAACCCTTCCCAGCCTTGAATATAATTGTTAATGATAAAAGGGTCGGGGATTAATGAATCTGCGGTAATGAATATTTGTTCACTTACTTTAAACGAACTCATTAATAACCAAATAACAGGATATAGCAGGAGAATCGCAAAACCGCCAACAAGTAAATGATATAAGAACCACTTTGGTGTAAATACACGCATTTTGCTATCTCCCTCCTTCTGATTCATAATGAACCCAATATTTAGAACTAAAGAAAATGACAGCTGTCAATAGACCAATGATTACTAACATAACCCAAGCCATAGCTGAGGCATAACCCATATTAAAAAACTCAAAACCTTGCTTAAATAAATAGAGAGAATATAGTAATGTACCATCAAGCGGTCCACCTGTACCCTTTGAAATGATAAAGGCAGGGACAAATGTCATAAACGCAGCAATGGTTTGCATAATTAAGTTAAATAATATTACAGGACTTAGCATCGGTAACGTAATTGATCTAAACTTTTGTAAGAAGTTTGCCCCATCTACACTTGCCGCTTCATAATAGCTTTGAGGAATCGACTTTAAACCTGCTAAGAATATCAGCATAGATGAACCAAACTGCCAAACCGATAAGAAAATAAGCATCCATAAAGCTGCAGTTGGGTTTCCAAACCAAGCAATTCCATCTAATCCAAAGAAACGGAGCCCTAAGTTTACAATACCGTCATCACCAAAAATATTACGCCACATAATCCCTACGGCTACGCTTCCTCCAATTAGAGATGGTAAATAATATAACGTCCGATATAACCCAATTGCTCTTGAGCCTTCATTTAACAACATCGCCACAAGAAGGGCGAAGCCTAGTCTCAATGGAACACCACCAAAAACATATATAAATGTAATTGTCAGTGATTTCACATACCTTGCATCATCAGTAAACATTGTTGTAAAATTCTCAAGCCCGATCCATTCAGGGGGTGAAAACAAATTATACTGAGTAAATGAAAAGTAAAATGATGAACCCATCGGTAGAATCGTGAATGCTAAAAATCCAATAATGAACGGCGAGATAAATAAATATCCCCAAATGTTTTCTCGAAGCCGAATGTTCATTTACTCATCTCCTTTCTGCTAGTATGCTAAGTTTGTTGATTACCTTATATCACTCGTAAATCGTCTCCTTATACATTGCTAGCCTTTAAGTTACAGTAAATCTTTAAAGGGCACTGAACAGATTGGTAATCTATTCAGTGACCTTTATGATAACTTAATTTAATATACCTTCAGCTTGTGCTCTAAAGCGTTCCGCGGCATCCTCAGGTGTTACTTGACCGTAAGCCATTTCTTCAGCTAAGTTATCTAGTAAATCAATGATTTGACCAGCTCCAGGAGGATCAGGAGGACCCATATCAGAGCTATTTTGTTCAGCCCACTCAATGTATTCAAAAATTTGTGCCTGTGCTTCTGATACTTCGCTAGCTAATTCTTCCTTAATAACAGACGATCCCGGTACTCCACGATCACCTAAAATAATTTTATTTGCTTCAATATCGTTAACCCAAAAATCAATAAACTTTGCTGCCGCTTCTTTATGCTCTGAATTTTCAGAGATTGAGAAGTACATACTAGGTTTTAAGAATAAACCGTCTGATGCCCCTGGGCCTGGCATTGGATGCATTTTAAATGGCTCTCCAGCTACCTGTTGTAATCCAACAAATTGATTCGACCATTGCCAAATTCCAACTCCTTCTCCTTTTACAACCGGGTCATCTTCAAATCCGCTTAATTGTGCTAAATAATCTGGTGTCGGTGTAATTCCCTTTTCAACTTGACCTTGTAATATTGAAAAGAAATCGATGAATAATTGATCGTCATCATAACCTAAACCGCCATCTTCGCCGTATAATTCATAACCTTGTGTTCGTAAGTAGTAATGGAAAAAGACATCTGCCTGCATACCTGTATCAAAATAAACTCCTGCATCAGCCGCTTTTTCGGAAATCTCTAAATAATCATCCCAAGTCCAATCTTCCGGTAACTCGTCAACACCTAACTCTTCTAATAGACTTGGGTTATAGTGAAACCCAACTGCATTAACACCTAAATTAAAGCCATAAATACCATCATTGATTGATCCACCGGATACGATTGTATCGGCTATATTCGAAACATCAATTTGATTACCAATAAAAGAAGATAAATCGGCTAGCTGATTATTCTCGACATATTGTGTAAATCGTGATGTATCCATTTGGATAATGTCTGGCAGTTCATTTGCAGCTGCTTGAGGTGCTAATCGTTGCCAATAATCATCCCAGCTTGCATATTCGGGTTCAAGTTTAATATGTGGATTTTGCTCCGTAAACATTTCAATAACCTCATTTGTTAAATCGTGTCGTGTCTGATCCCCCCACCAAGCAATACGGAGTGTAATCTCCTCTTGATCTCCAGTTGCACCCTCACCATTATCCTCTACGAGTTCATTGTCTCCAGATGTGTCTGGTTCACCAGAAGCATCGTCATTACTGTCTGAACATGCAACAATCATCACCGTCAGAAATAACCCAATAAGTAATACAAACCACTTTTTCATAAAGTAATACCCCCTTTTAATATTGAAAGCGATTACAATTACACTATAGCAAATACTCAAGCTATGCCATTAGATAAAAAACCGACTTCATTGTTCAAAAACTAGACATTTAAAAAACAGTTATCTTGTCTTATTTGCATGAATATTTCTCGAAAAAATGGAGCTGTTCCCAAAGGTCAGTCTTTGACCTTTAGGAACAACCCCATCCTAAAGTCTATGAATATTTCATAATATCGGACGGCGTTAATCCGGTAATTTTCTTGAATAGTTGACTAAAGTATTGAGGGTTATCACCGTAGCCTAGCCGTTCAGCTAATTCAAATACACGAATATCATTTTCTTCCTCAATCATTTCAACAGCTTTCTCAATCCGTTTGTTTGTCACATACGTTGAGAACTTAACATTCATTTCCCTTTTAAAGCGTTTTCCTAAATAGTCAACATTCATATAAAGCTGCTTTGCTACTAATTGTAATGTTAAATTCGGATTTCCTAAATTCTCGTCAACGATTACCAGCATCTTTTCTACGACTTCCGAGTATGTTTTGCTTTTCTCTTTGCTATTTACTAAATAAAAGCGAGTAAAAAGATCCTTAAATAAAGGAATAAATTCATGAATAGCTTTTATATTTTCAATTGATACCATCGCCTCAATACGATCTTTACTAGAAAATGAAACATTCCTTTTCACAATGGATAAATATAAATGAGTAAAATATGACTTCACTAAACCTGGTATTAAACGTTGTTCCTTCATTCGATTTAATAAGTATTCAATCTCTACTAGTGCTTCTTCAATATTTCCTGCTTTTAGCATACGTATAAGCTTCAACTCGTCATAATGATAATACTCACTATCATTTTCACTAAAGGTATACTGATCGGAAAATATAATCGGGCAATGTCCCTGACTATAAAATTGTTCTTCAAGTACTATATGCATTTTCTTATATACGGAGGCACATGTTTGAAGAGAACATAAACGTCCGATAGCAATTGCACTAACTCCTTTTATGGGGCGTATGTTAGTGGACAGCAACTCTACTAACTTACTCTCAACAAGTTCATGATGTAAATGATGACGAGATTCTTTTTATCAAGAAATTGAGAGCATTTTATTTTATCACCTAAAGCTAAATCGAGTTCGTTTAATAATTGGTCCTGAGAATGATGGCAATGGCGATCAATCATACTTATTAAAACGATACGAAAGGATTCTTTCATATTAATATTTAATAAATTCATAATAGCTTCAATATTTACAGTCCGTCCTGTCTCACCATTTACCAGTGCACTCACAAGCCGTTCTTTTTCATCACAAATCAATTGATCAACTTTTGATTTCACCTTATCTAAGTAGTGGCTCTGCTCTTCCCATTCTTCCAATTCAGACACAACTTCTCTAATTGCTTGAGATATTACTTCTTCGTTACACGGCTTTAATAAATAATGCTTGACACCGAAACTCATCGCTTTTTGTGCATATTCAAATTCATTAAAACCGGAAAGTAATATCCATTTTACATTCGGATATAATTCTGAACCTCTTTCCACTAACTGTAAGCCATCTAACCCCGGCATCGTTATATCCGTAATAACAATGTGCGGCTCCTCTTGCTCCATAAATTCTAACGCTTCAATTCCATTTCGAACAGCACCTATGAGCTGTGCTCCTTGATAATGCCAATCGACTATAGATGAAATCCCTTCTAATATCATTCTCTCATCATCGACCAATAGCACTTTGTACATTATGGTCACCCCTTATGACTGGTAATCTAATCCTTACAGTCGTTCCTTTCCCAACTTCACTATCTATTGATATTCCGAACTCTTGACCAAATAATGTTTGGATTCTATGCTGTATATTTTTTAGACCGATACCATTTCCTTGCGATTCATAATCCCAGCTTACAATTTTTTGTAAAAGCTCATTCTCAATTCCAACCCCATTATCTTCCACTGTAAATATTAAATGATCACCATCTTGATGTACCGAAACAAGAATCGTACATGTGCCAATCATTTTCTGCAAACCATACCGAATTGAATTATCAACTAAAGGCTGCAACATAAATTTAGGCACGTGACATGTATATAAATCTTCTGAAATATCCATATGAAAATCTAATCGCTCCTCGAAACGATACGATTGAATAGTCTGATAGCTTTCAACAATTTTCATTTCATTTTCAAGAGGAATTAACGATTCTTTTACATTAATAGATGATCTTAAAATATATCCTAACGATTCAGCCATTTTCGATATACGATAATGCCATTTACCTTTGCTTCCCAATTTATCGTATCTAACGTGTTATATAAAAAGTGTGGATTAACTTGAGCTTGTAATACTTTATACTCTGTCTCTTTTATAATCGTTACTTTTTTATAATTCTCTGACATTAGAAATTCAATTTGATCCATCATTTGCTTAAAATTTTCATGCATTTGCCCAAGCTCATCGTTCGAGAATTTTAGATCAGTGTGATCATCGAGCTGATCGTAGTCACCAGATTGGACAGATTTCATCTTGAGATTTAAATGTTCAATTGGATTTGTAATACTTCTTATAAATCTCATTCCTAAGAATAAAATAACGATAAAGAGTAGGCTATATGTCACAATGACTGCATTTCTTACGACGGAAATGACTTCAAATAAATTACTATACGGTGTTACAATCATGTAGGTCCAATTCGTATGCTGTGCTTGATTATACGTGACAAAATATCTCTCTCCATCCTCCTTAATTAAATGATATCCCTCGCGTCCATCTATACTTTTGCTAATAAATTGATCTGAAAAAGGGGGGTTATTGGATAAATAAATTCTCCATCCTCATTAATAATCATTAAATCTGCCCCTTTTTCCCTCATGCTATTTGAGAAATTATCGACTAAACTTTCTATATCTAACCTTATCGTGCTTAACCCTAATGTTTGAAGGGTTAACCTTAAAGGAGAATACGAACGAATTTCTCTTGCAATAACCAACGTCTGATCTTCTTCATCTGGAAGAATCCATGTAATCCCTCCATTTTGATTTGCAGCCTCCTCTTTCATTCTTAGTAACCGCTCATCCCCAACTGCTACTATTTGGTTACCAGATGCAAGTTCACGATCATAGTTATCATAAATTTGAAAGGAGTGAACATATTGATTTAATGCACCGACATCTAGTAAACGCTTTCTTATTTCCGAACTAGACATAAACCTTTCGTAGTCCGAAGGATCATTGTTTAACATTCGCAAATAGTTGTGAATTAGTAGATCAGTTGTAACCTGAAACGAAAGTCCTTCCATTTTCCTTAACTCATTTTCGATTGAACTGATTGAAACTCCTAATGATTGAGCAGATTGTCGATAGATTTCCTCATTATAGGCATTATAGGCATACTGCAAAATAAAAAGGCCTCCTGTACTAAAAGCAAGTGTTACACTTGAAATTAAGATAAACATTTTATACTTAATTCGTAAATTATTATAATAAGCTTTAACCTTCCTATACACCTTTTCACCTTCTTCTCAATGCAGCAAACGGTCTAAAGAGCTACTACATCAATATGAATCATTGCATTTTTTATGATTGCTTTCATTGATTCGACATGTGTTATTCGTTTCCTTTTTATTTATCAAAAAGATAATATTGTAACGTTAACTCATGTCTTTTCTATTATAAACACGCTCTTAATGGAAACTAGGCAAAATTGGCATATCTCAAATTCATATCTTCCGTGTCACTATCACAGTAGTAAGATTTACTTGCATTAAGATTCTTATAGATGTTAGAAATGGAAGTTGATATTTTAAAGCAAGCCGCGCTGATCATGGGACGAAAATAGACGTTATCGAAAAAAATCGAGACCGCTATTCGGTATCAGCAATGTGCGACGTCCTAAAAATCCCTCGTAGTACCTTTTATCATGTAACAGAAGTATCTACTCAAAAGAAGCTAGAAAAGGCCAAAGAAGAACAGGAATTAAATGATAAGATTCTGAAGATCTTTAACGAAAACCGCAAAGTATATGGAACACGTAAAATAAAAAAAGAACTTTTAAAAGCAGGTCACACCGTTTCTAGACGCCGTATAGGAAGATTGATGGGTGAGCTTGGAATTCCATCGAAGTATGCACAACCTTCGTACAAACCAATGAAATCCCAACCTAATGAGGAGTCTGTTCGTAACGTATTAGACCAGGAATTCCAAGTAGCTGAAGAGATGTCTGTATTGGTCAGTGATCTAACGTACGTGAAAGTAGGTCAGCATTGGAACTACGTCTGTTTTCTAATTGATTTATATAATAGAGAAATAGTTGGTCACAGTGTTGGAAAACGCAAAGACGCAGCTCTAGTTCAACGTGTCTTCGCAACGGTTAATCGGTCATTAAAGAATGTGAAACTATTCCATACAGATCGCGGATCTGAGTTTAAGAATGTTGGTATTGATGACATTATTAAGTGAATTTGAGATTGAGCGCTCATTGAGTCAAAAAGGCAACCCTTATGATAACGCAGTGGCAGAAGCGACATTTAAGATTTTGGAAAACGGAACTAATCAATGGAGAGTACTTCCATTCCCTTAACTACCTTGAACTTGAACTTTTTGATTATATCAATTGGTACAATAACATCCGTTCTCACAGTGCCCTTGGGTACAAAGTCCGGTGAGTTATAGAAAATTAGCCCTTAAAAATATTGTTTGATTTTGACATACCACCACAACAACAGAGGTTGATTTTGTTGCACTAACGCACCCGTTACTTTAAGTACACTTCTTCACAAACTTTATTAGCGAAAGGCACGTTCTTCTTTTAGCTACTAAATAACTTTCATCGATTGTAAATATTTTTCAATTTCAAGTTTCGTTATATGAAAATACTCGTTCTGATGTCTACCATAGTTAAAAAAACCATGCTCCATACCTTCAAATGTTTTTAAGGTTATATCATTTCCTTCTTGTTTCATAATTTTAATAAAATTATTATTTTGTTCATAAAGATCGTCACCTGTCAAAATCTTTTTCTATTGGTTGTCGTAAAAACACTTTATTCCCTTTAATAAGTGGAGACTTATTCATTTTTCCCCCTCCAAAGATTAGATTTTTTATTCTATTCGCTCTTTCTAAACAATAAACCTTCTTAAACCAAACTGTCCCGTTAGCACAATAAGCGATAGTTGAACAAGAAAAGCCACCTTATTGGGCAGCTTAATCTTAAATCCTTTAAAAAAGTTCATCTTTCCAGTTCGAAAAGGAACATTTGATTCTCTCTTATATTTTGCTTGAGGTTATTGCTCAGACTTCTCATCAGCAGGTCTTCGTTTATGTTTTTCATTAATTATTTTTTGTTAAGTATTCTAACTTCACCAACCATAAGCAACCTCATATCCTCTACGATATACTTAGCTAACTCTTCGTCAGTAATGTCCTCTCCCTCAATATCAAGACGAAATTCCTGCCCTTGTATTCCGCCTCCATTCGTAAACTCGATTTCAAAGTCGAATTGAACTCTTTTATCCATTTTGTATCCACCTTATGTTAGTTTTGGGTTGATCATTATATACATATTGTAGTTGAATGAAACAATAACCTTCCTGAACTAAACTGCTTCGTTACTTCAATAAGCGAAGGAACTGTCTTTACGACAACTCCTTCTTTCGTTTAAGCACACGTTAGTTGAAGAACATATGAATTAACCTTTTTTCCTTCCAATGTAAAGTAAGTGAGAGGATATTCCAAGGATATAGGGGTCATTTGCCTTTTCAATAAGCAATTTTATTATTTTTTCAAATTCTTGTTCCCCTTTGTCTTTCCAGTAATTCCAATTATCATTATTTAAAATAGCACCTACATTTGAACCTATTAATTCTAGCACTTCAAATCCTTGTGCTTCCATAAATGGTTCAATTTCAACAATATTAAAGTAATAGGCACCGGTAAAACGT
Source organism: Bacillus sp. JCM 19034 (assembly GCF_001310635.1). Taxonomy (GTDB): domain Bacteria; phylum Bacillota; class Bacilli; order Bacillales; family Bacillaceae_D; genus Halalkalibacter. The sequence goes on along the minus strand of NZ_BAXR01000002.1, from coordinate 142,273 downwards.
CCCTCATCCTGATGATTAAAACATCCAGTATGAGAAAATTGTTTGATATTATCCATATTATCATTTGGTTTCCAATTTTCGGGATATAAAAGTGAAGTCAAGATATGTCTGATTCTAGGCATAAACGCAACAAAAACAATTCCATTCTTTTTCATAACTCTATGTAACTCTTTTACAGCTTTAATACGGTCAATTTCTTCCTGCAAATGATACATAGGACCAAGCATTAATGAAGCATCAAACTGTGCATCATTAATCATATTAAGTTCTCTAGCATCAGCAGCAAAAAAACCGTTAAATTGTCCCACCAAACCAAGTTCTTGTGCTCTACTTTCAGCTATTTCAACAAGTCTTGGTGTTAAATCAGTCAGTGTTACCTTATATCCTTCTTTAGCCAGTTCCATAGAATATTTACCTGGTCCTGCACCATTATCCAAGATATATCCCGTTTTAGGTAAGTGTTTTTTTATAAAGTGCCAATTTATTTGGAATTCAATAGGTTCTCTATCAAGTCGTCCCCATTCATCAAATTTATTGTAATAATCAATGATTTTACTCACAAACCCACCTACATTCTAATAATTTTACTAATAATTCTAGGAAAAGTAATATAATTCCTTCTTGAACTGACCTGCCCGTTACTTGAACAAGAGAAAGGCGTAACCTTTATTAAACTATCGCACCCTTTAGTTTGAGATTCACTTAGTTCCAATCAGGCTCAGTCTTCCCTTCCTTCCACCACTTCACCTGAAACTGTCCTTGATTTCCATTAATAGCTCTAACAACAATATATTTTGTCGTTGCCTTCTTAAATTCCACGCTTAATACATCATTACTTTCTTCATTCATCCCTACATGATCACCATTTTCATCATAAAGAGATATGCCATAACTATTTCCATTGCTAAAATGATGTTCTTCGTCAAAGTAAATTTGTTCACCTTGCTGTCCATGAATGGGTATCAAATGCTCTCCATTAAAATATTCGTATTCAACCTCTACAAATTTATCTCCTGTCACTTCATTCCAACCGACTTTACTTGTATGATCAAAGGGAATCATCACAAAACAAACAAGTGGTACAACGAATACAATCCAGCTATACCATTTTAATGGTTTTAATTTTTCTTTACCAAGTAAAAAAAGGAGAGAGAAAAAAGCACCTACTGTTCCAGCAATCAATACGTATTCGATTGGCATCAAAATCAAAAAAATGAGATATCCGAACAAAATATAAAGCAATATTTGTTTAATAGAAGAAAAATTAGGAATGAATTTTCCAATAAAATCTATGATAATGGAACTAATTAATCCGTAACCAAAAAATAAAGCCCAAATCGCTGGTGTTGTAATCAAGTTGTGGAATTCAAACAAATTAAACCCACTACTACTAATCATTATTATAAAAAAGATTGATATTGAAAAGCTCGCCCCTATTAAATTCTCTAATATGCGACTAATAACTAAATGTTTTCCCATGTACCTCAACTCCAACAAAAGAATTCTAACTGAACACTATCCTTCTCCGTTACTTCAATAAAGAAAAGAGCTGCCGATCCGTCTTTATCTTCAACTCTAACACTCTGTTAGTTCCACAACGTTTTTAGTTTATGTTTTCTTTATAGTCACTTTTCCCTCTTTTATTTTCTGCTTGATTCCATTCAACTTGAATTTCAAATGTTCCATCTTCAAAAAATAAAGGGAATCTTCTTCTGATTGAATCCTGCATTGGTAAGTCATATGCCTCTTTTATATTTACCCAAACTGCCTTTCCTTCCGGTGAATCTTTAAGTACTTCTCCTCTGAAATCTTTTGTTATGTAATTAAAAATCATATATCTATCCATAGCAACTGGATTTACATATTCATAAAGACCTTTATAAATTAGGTTGCTTACTTCTAATCCAGTTTCTTCTCTTACCTCTCTAATTGCACTTTCTACTATACTTTCCGGAAATTCAACTTTGCCCCCAGGCGGAATAAATCCTTTGAAATTGTCGTGTTGCCTGTCAAGTAGTAAAACCTTGTCTTCATTTTGAATCATGCAAACAGTCCACATTTTGTAATTTACAGAATTATGCATTGGTTCCCCCGTATTTTTATCCTTTATTACCTAACTCTTCTTGCACTAACGATAATTGAACAATCACTTCACTATTTTAACATTAATTCCCTTTTTTGTTTGGTGGTTTTTGTATCCTTTTGAATAAACTATTAAACAATGGGGCGTCAATCGATGTCATTCAGAGTTTACTCGGTCATGAAAAAACGGAGACACACGCATTTATGCACAGTTAAGATTCACAAATTCGCTATTTGTCATAGCTTATGTCAAGAAAAATATTCTCTAAGTCATTCCAGTTATCAGCAACCCAAATGTTCTCCTCAACAAATCTTTTTAGTGGGGTTGAGGTCTCTTCTTTTTCTACTCTTAACCATGATGCTTCTTTCCACCAAGTTAATTTTATTGAACGGACTAATTTTTGATTGCAAAGTTTTTGATATTCTCTGTAACCTTCAACAAAGGCAGACACTTTACCAAGATGAATCTCACCGTTATTTATACAACCAGATAATAAGGGTCTTGAAATGTCGAACTCAGGGTAAACATAGTGCATTCTATCAAAATCAAGAATTGCGGATACACTATTTGTATTGAATAAAATATTGTCTACAAATAAATCCCAATGTGTCCAACCTGTTTCACATTCCGAGAAAATATCTATATTATTTCTCTCTAATATTTTTCTTTGATTTTCGAGATTAGTAAGTAGTTTATTACAATTTAAATCAGCCGCTTCGTCCCATCTTTTACTCCAGTTCTCAAGCATTCTTTCCTTCGACTGAACATCCCAGTGAAGTCGAGGGTGATCTGTACTGCTAAAATTTAGCACCGTATGCATTTGTCCAATGACCCTACCTAAACTATACATTTGATCTTGGGTTACTTTTCCTGCCTTTATGTTCTTTCCATCACATAATCCCATTAATACAAAACGCTCACCATATATAGTTTTTATTACATAATTTCCTTTATATGAGTAAAGCTGAGGGCAAGGGATACCCTCATTAAATAGATTGGATTGATGACTTAGGGAATTTTCTAATCCTTGAATCATATGATCAGGATATCGAATTTTATTATATTGCTTTACAAACAAATCACCTACATTAGTCTTTAACTTCCACTTCATATTTCTATAACCTAACTCAATTTGTTGTGATTCTATAATACTAAAACCAAACAAACTAGTAATTGTCTCAAAATATCTTCCCTAATGTCTTTAACTGAAACACATCTATTCATTAGCATATCTTCCCCTTTGACAAGTCAGGATAATTCAATAGTCTATACCTTTTTACAGTTCAAGAAAACGAGGCACTTCTCGTTCTTGAAGAAACGCTCCCTTTAGTTTAACAAGATTCAACTTTTTGTTCGATTAAATTTTCTATGATTAATGGTAGTTCTGCTAAATCACTAACTGTGAAATCTGCTTGAACATTGCCCCACTGAAAGTCCTTTTTCCAAATTCCTCTCATCCCGACATTTTGAGCGGCTTTTACATCATTTTTAGGATGGTCCCCTACAAATACGCTTTGCTTAGGTGATACATTTATTTGTTCTAAGGCTCTTTTAAATATTTTGGGGTCAGGTTTTTTTATTCCTTCCCATTCAGAAACCAATATCACATCAAAATGCTCTTCAATTCCTAAAGCTTTAATATTATCCATTTGGAATTGTCCATACCCATTTGTAATCATTCCTAATAGAAAATTTCTACTCTTTAATTCTTCCAACATCTGAATTAGCTTATCAAAAGGAACACAGTTATACTTATACTCACTTATGTAATCTTGAAGCAATCCTCCCCAAGTTATGCCAGAAATATGAAATTCTTGAGTTAATTGTTGATATACTTTGTCTTTCCAAACATATCCACGCTTGTCGAGTTCAATAAATCTTGAAATATATTTCTCTTTTTTGATATGACCTACCCATTTATTTAATCGCTCGTATTGATTATCTATGAATCTCTTTACTGACTCATCTCGATTTAACAAAGTTCCATCTAAATCAAATAAGACCGCCTTTATCATTTTCCCAACTCCCCAAATAAGTAGTTGAACTACATGCTAGAATTATCAAAAACCTTTTTTATAAATCTTATAACCAGTTATCACGCCTATTATTGATGTCTACAGGATAGTGGGTTTTACTCCTAAAAAATTTTTTCTGCTTTTCCAAACCACTATGGATTCGGTTCCGTCTAAAATGTAGGAAGAGGTGATACATGAATGAACGAAATCGAGCAAGATGCGATTGTTGCACCAACGATAAATGAACGTGAACAAATGCTAGATCATTTAATGGACGAGTATAGTGATGCGATTGTGCACCTCGTTTTTACATATGTGAAGGACCATGCAACTGCCGAGGATTTAACGCAAGACATTTTCATTAAATGCTATCAGAAGCTAGATCAATTCAATAATCATTCATCCTTGAAGACGTGGGTATACCGTGTTGCCATAAATCATTGTAAGGATTACATACGCAGCTGGCACTACCGGAAAATCAGTTTAACAGACATGGTGTTCGACATCATCCCATCAAAATCAAGACAAGTTGAAGAAGAAATTGTCAAGAATAGCGAAGAGCAAGAATTAGCTGATAGCGTGATCTCTCTCCCCATTCCGTACAGGGAAGTCGTATTTTTACATTATTACGAAGAGCTTACATTAGCAGAGATTAGCAAGATGACAGGGGTTAATGTGAATACATTAAAAACAAGATTAAAGCGCGCAAAAGAATTATTAAAAGAACGAATGAAGGAGGATTTGCGATGAATGATCCTTTCAGTAAGCTAAAAGAGTCCATGAAGAAAACTGTTTTCAACGATTTCTCATTTTCAGAGGATCGAAAAAAGACCGTGAAAGACGCGATTCATAATCAACGTTCCAAGCGACAGCTACATATGTGGAGCGAACAAACTGTGTACCATGTCTTGGCATCTCTTCAACAAGAAAGACGAAATGGCTTTGATATTTCCACGTATCTCTTTCAACTGAATGATGATTGCTTTAAAAACAAAGAAGGTCAGCTCTATTCCCTTCTTCACCTCCTTGAATCAAGGGGTGTTCTTTCATCCACATGGGTTGAGGAAGAGGGTAGACAAACGAAATATTATTCGCTCACAAACAAAGGTAGCAAAATTCTAGCAGCACAAAAGCTAGAATCCAGTCTTACACGAACATCTCTTAAGCATCTAATAGAGGAGGCTTCATTATGAGTCGGTCCAATTTCAACTCATTTCTAGACAAAGTGATTTCAAGAGTAAAATCAAAAGAAGCTCATGGAATGATTATAAAAGAACTGACCCACCATCTCGAGGAGCTTAGTCAAACATTTCAAAAGGATGAAATAAACAGAGAGGAAGCGGAAAAGAAAGCGGTAGAAGCTATGGGGAATCCTTTCACGATTGGGGATGATCTGAATAAGATTCATAAGCCTAGGATGGATTGGGTAATTATCACAATTTTTTTCATGCTTGTGGGGGCTAGCTTTTTAGCACTAATTGGAGGGGTATGGGAGTCCAATGCCTATTTCCATTTAGTTAACCGTCAAGCGCTTTTAATCGTGTTTGCCATGCTCATTCTTCTCAGTTTTCTCTTTTTTGATTATCGGAAATTACAGAAGCTATGGATTTACTTTTATGGCAGTGCATTTCTGTTTCTGCTTTATACCGTTTTTAATGGAACACTATCAAATGGCAGAATTATAGGGATCGCACTTGGTGAATTTTCTATAAGCGCAAGTCTCACCCTACTCTTATTCTTTCTTGCTTGGGCTGGCCTACTCATGTCCGTAAATAAATTTAGCAGTTGGTGGAAACAGCTTTTTCTCGTTGGACTATATTGGTTACCTGTTTTTATTTATATGATGTTGCCTTCCCTAGAACTGACTATCATTTACTTATTTTCAATCGGTTTCATGATCATGTATTCATCTGTGAAGAAAGCTCTTGCTTTTCGTTTTGCGCTAGTTCATCTAGCAATGGGGATGGTTTTTGTATGGATTTTACTCAATTCCCCCTATCGCTTAAGCCGCTTAACTGGCTTTCTAAATCCTGAGGCCGATTCTTACTACGGGTACATTTACAATATCATTAATAGTGTCTTGTCAGAAGCAGGCTGGTTTGGTCATGGACTATCTAATCAGCTCGGTCAAACTCTTCCAGCTGCACATACTGATTTCGTGTTTCCTTATCTCGTCCACTCTCTTGGTTGGGTATTCGGAATTGGTTTGTGTTGTATCCTTTTTGTTATTTTTTTGGCACCTCGCAACGAACGCCTTTCGGACGAAGGATCCCTATGGACGATTGTTAATTATTGGGGGAGTTGCTATTCTCGCTGTCCCGACGTTCTGGAACATTCTGATGGGATTTGGCTTTGTACCAATCATAGGAATGTCACTGCCTTTTATTAGCTATGGGGGAAGTATGCTATTTCTTTATTCAACCGTGCTAGGACTAATTTTAAGTGTCTACCGAAGAAAAGACATCGTTGAACCTACCATAAGCTAAAGAAGCCCCTGTTCCTCATCATTATAGAGGATCAAGGGCTTCTTTTTTCTAGACTGGGCAGTTCGTATATTCGTCTAATAATATGCTGTATGCTCCAATAGTGGAATAAGCGTTTCTACTTGTTCCAGAAAAGCTTCCATTTAGTTGAAGAAGCAATTCTAAGGTGTTCATAATTCAAGGAGTTGTTGACCCAAATATTCAATGCTTCTTTTCAGCTATCGAAGCTCTCTGTAAAGAATTAGGTTGATTTACTCTTCTTTTCATTGCATTTTATTATTTACCATATTATCACATTTGATTTTGATCAAATCAATACAAATTTTTGAATATTTGATTAATTATCACTTATCATTGAGCAATCTCTTAATCATTTCTTAATGAAATATCAGTTTCTTTAGTTTAACATTAAATTCATTTTTATTAACAAAGAAAATGCATCTTTTGTTGAAGAAAAAGAAGTGCGTAGTATTTTCAGTTTCATATCCAGTAACCCAAATAAACTCATTCTTACCAAGTTGATTTGCGAAACTTTCAATGCCACTTTTCAGGTCTTCCAAGTGTCCATTGTCCAAATAAATATCCATATCAACATTACAATCACTACCATACAAGGAATAAATCGCTCTTTTCTTAAAATATAATGTATTTAACTTCAGTTTTTAAGAACACTAACCTCCCTCTATATAGAAAGGTAAATCTCTCGATTTCTCGTTTTTTTTCTCATGACTTCATACCTATCCATTTTTAGTAGACATTGCTAGAATGGTGTAAAGTTGTATGAAAATAAGCATCCGTTTGTTCTCTTACCTCAATGGAATGATTCGATAACAAAGTCTCCCATACTTTTAGTAAAGGAACGCCCATAATTTCACGGTATCAATTACAATTCTTTTAAAAATAAATAAAAGGGGATCGACATTTGCATTTTATCTGGCCAATTGGAATGATAGTCCTAATTCCCTTTTAAAAATACCCAATTTCTGTAAATATAAAACCTTTAAAACATTATATAAGCTTAATATAAACTTTATTTTTTATTCCCTAAAAAGAGTGACACAACACTATTAATTATAAGGCACTGTAATCATGATTCGAAATCTAAACCCACGAAAAAAAGGAGAGGGAAACAATTAAGTAGTTCAGATAATGTGGAGAAAACCAAAAAAATCGGTCTAATTCACTTATCAATTTTGCAGAATTTCACAATCAAAATAGCACGATATTTAGCACATAAAAACGCTTGGATTTATCTCCAAGGTTTTTATGATTTGTTTAAAATGTCTTCTTCAAGTGAGAGCTGCAAAATCCCATTTATTTTAAGACTTTCCAATCATTAAATATTTGAGCATCAATACCTAAATTGTTTGTTCTTATCCATTCAAATGCTTTTAAAACCAATGGTGAAGCATTGTCCAAAGATACTTCTTTCTCAGATACCCATAATGCCCCAAGCGAGTCTTGTCCATCAAATTGTTCTGGAATACTTAACTTTCCGCCAATGTTTGTAACAGAATAAAATACAGCTATATGATGTATATCAGTGAACTCCTTCCACAACCAAGGAAGTTTGAAATCAACTACACCAATGTTTTCTTCAATGTTAATTTCATAGCCCGTTTCTTCAAAAAATTCCCTTTTCATTGCTTGAGATAGGGTTTCCCCATCTTCTAAACTTCCTCCTGGAAGGTCAAAACGATTAATATAAGGACCACCATTTTTATTTATCACTAAGAGTTTTTCATTTTCTACACAGATACCATATACTCCAAAAGCCCTATGATATTTTTTTATATTAGACATCCAATCTCTCTCCTATCCCTAACTTATTAATTATTAAATAAGTTATCTTAGATAAATAATATCATTCAATTCGAAAAACTTTATCTGTAATGCCTAACCTTTGGGCTGGTGTAAGTTCTTTCCCATCGGCTGTCTTATAAGTTTCGCAAAAATTGTAGAATGTTCTTAATATGGTTAATGCGTATTGAGCATACTTCGGATTGAAGTTGGCGTAAATGTAGCTTTTTCCATCGCCTCTTGCGGTCATTAACGGTCTTTCAAGTATTGATAACCTTCTGCGAATTTGTTGGATAAAACTGTTCGTGGCATTGTCATTCACATACATTACCATTTTTGCAATATCCTTCGGTTCAAGAGAAGATAAATCAGTTGAGCAATCCACTCTATCAAAACCTTTATCCCTTGATGCCAAGGGATGTGTAATCGGATTTTTAGCCCAAACATTATACGATTGTTTGTCTGTTTTAATTTCCATATGAAATTTATGTGTTTCAAAAAATTCCTTTAATGAAAAGTAAGCCAATTTCCGCAAGTTCTTTGTTTCATATCCTCTATGAAAACCCCAGTCCAATAAATCGGATTTTGCATCGTCAAATTCTTCTAAACAACGTTTTCGGCTTTTAGCTAATCACTTGTCTTTAATTTTATATAGTATTAGAGGTGTATCTTTATATTATGTTATTTTGAAATCTAAGTTTGCGGCGTTAGTAAATCCTGTTATCCCAACAGATTAAAGTTATTTGAAAAATGAATTAAAACTCTGGAGAAAAGCCACGCTCCATACAAGCTTCTCTCGGCTTATGCACGACGATTGCCCTTTCAGACACGACTCGATAGTCTATATTTTGGTTGTATAATTCAAAGGAAATCATTCCTGTTGTGCAGTTCAAATGAAAATCCATAATATAACCTCTGCCAATAATTCCTTCATTTGATTGATCAAGAGCAGCAAAGTCAATTGGTTCACCTGTATAATTCTCATAAGGGGTTCATAACCACCACTCGTCTCATCAAAACGACTTATATCTAAATATAAGCCAATAACAATAAGGAAAAACGACACGACACCTATTACCATAAAACCGGTCATTGCTATTTTCTTCAAACGTGTAGCCATTACATTCACCTCGTTTCGTTTTTATAACCTATAAAGTAAACCGATACCCTACACCCCATATCGTTTCGATGTAGTCATGTCCTTGAATGGCGGGCAATTTTATCTCTAATTTTCCCAATGTGGACAGTAACCGTTGCATTGTCACTTAACGCATCCATCCCCCATATCGTTTCAAATAGTTCATCTTTCGTGAAAATACGATCGGGATGTGACGCTAAATACGATAGTAAATCAAATTCTTTTACACGAAAGTGAACTTGTTGTTGATTTACATAAACCTTCCTAGCTGATCGATCAATCACCAATTCCCGAACACGAATTTCATCTTTTGCTGAACTAATTTCATTATTTAAACGACTGTAACGATCTAAATGTGCTTTTACACGTGCGACAAACTCACTCGGGCTAAATGGCTTTTTAATATAGTCATTAGCCCCAATACCTAAACCACGAATCATATCAATTTCTTCCGTTCGGGCGGTAACCATTAAAATGGGAATTTCTTTCACTTTACGAATTTCCCTACAAATGTCAAACCCGCTCATACCTGGGAGCATCAAATCGAGAACGATTAAATCATAATCATTTTTTATTGCATTTGCTAAGCCTGACTCCCCCTCGTGTTCCATAGTTACTTCAAAACCATTCATCTCAAGATAGTCTCGTTGTAGCTCTGCAATGCTCGTTTCATCCTCAATAATTAAGATTTTCGTCATGTGAATCCCCACTTTCTTCCCAAGTATCGAGTATTATAGAAAATGATGTACCAAAACCGTACGTACTCTCGATAGACACGGTTCCGCCATGAGCCTCCATAATTTGTTTCACAATGGCTAAACCAATTCCACTACCTCCACTTTCAGTATTTCTCGAACAATCACCACGATAAAAGCGATCGAAGACAAAAGGTAAATCTTTTTCTTTAATTCCTTTACCATTATCCTTGATTACGATTTGAATGTACTCATTTATCCGTTCTATTGAAATGATAATTTCTTTTCGATCTTTGTCTAAAAACTTCATACTATTAGACACAATATTTCTAAGAGCACGCTCTATTTTATCACGGTCAGCTTTTACAAAAACTTCCTGATCTAATCGATTATCGAGTATCACATCGATCTGCTGCTTTTCAAAGTCTAATTTCATTTCCTCTAGCAATTCTTTAAAAAAACTAACTATTTCTAGTTTTCCAAAATGAAAAACGACACTATTTAAGTCCAGCTTTGAAAATAATTGCAGCTCATCAATTAAGCGATCCATATGAACAGCTTTTGCATGAATCGTTTTGCAATATCTTTCAAGCTTGTCTTGATCGTTAGCAACTCCATCTAATATCCCTTCAACGTAACCCTTTATTGAAGTGATAGGCGTCTTAAGATCATGTGAAATGTTGTTCATTAACTCTTTTCGGTTATTTTCATACTTTGCCTGTTTTTCAACAGATTCCTTTAGTCGTAAACGCATTTCTTCAAAATCGTTACTTAAATCTCCTATCTCATCATTCCTTTTTACCGTTACCGGTTGTTGCAAATCACCGTCTTTAATTCGATTTGTTGCTTTCTGTAACTCTCTTATTGGAGTAATGATATGCTTAGAAACGATTGCTGTTAGTACCCCATTTGCTAGCAAAAATGCAAGCAAGAATAGTATGATTAGGTCGGTACGACTATACGGATAAAAGAGTCAATAGGATCAACGTCAAGCATCAAAATATAAGATCCTTTTTCACCATCAGCAAAATAGAAATCATTCATCGTGTATACCCATGCTCCTGAATCGACCTTTAAGGCTCCCTGCTGGTTTCGTTCTTCATCACTAGGCAATTCGGAAAAAACGTGATCATCGATGAACGCCGATTGATAAATCATTTCTTCATCTTCCCAAACGAGAAGAATTACCTTTCTCTTATCAAGCTGTTCTTTATATTGTGCTAAAAATGAATCATTACGAAATAACTCTGGTTCTTCTTTTGCGTGATTTTGCAAGTTTAAATAGATTGGAAGATCATCATTCATAACTTCAGCAAAGAAAGTCTTTTCGACGTTATAATGATCCTTCATTTCCTCGATATTCCCTACAAATAAATGAAACAACAAATGCAAAAATAAGATAGCTAGAGCAATGGGTAATAAAATCATGCATACATATGAAATGACTAATTTAAATCGTATTGACATCTTTGTCCTCCTTAGATTTCTTACCCATTGCAGGGTGTCCATTTATATTAAGATATTTCTCTATTACTTGTGATCGTACGAGTTCGATTTTTCCTTTTACCTGGAAACCACCAGTTCCAGTCACCTAATAGCTTCATCGTTGCCGGAACTAATAGTAAGCGAACAATTGTCGCATCTAAAGCAATCGCTACTGCCATTCCTAGTCCAAGCTGTTGCATCGGCAAAACACCGGCAAAAGCAAAGGAACCGAAGACAACAACCATAATGAGAGCTGCCCCGGATATCATCGGAGCTGTTTGCTGAAGCCTCGTGCAACACTCTCTTCATTTGAATGGCCATTTTCATATTCTTCTTGAATACGAGAAAGCAAAAATACTTCGTAATCCGTACTTAGACTAAAGAGTAATCCTAATAACAAGATTGGAATAAAACTTTGCAGAAAACCAAAATCTCCAAACCCTAAAATACTAGAACCCCAACCCCACTGGAATACTGCTACTAGTATCCCATATGTTGCACCTAATGACAAAATGTTCATGATAATAGCCTTAAGTGGTAGTAAAATACTTTTGAACGTAATGGTTAAAATAATGAAGATTAACACTAAAGTAAATAGTAAAACTTGTATTAACGCCTGATTTAATGAAGCGGAAGTATCCATTCCTTCGGCCGTTTCACCACCTACATACATTTGCAAGGAAAGCGATGATTCACCGATGATATCTCTAATCTCTTTCACAATTTGTCTATTTGTTTCACTTGATGAGTAATCATTCGTAATTACATCAATAACGGCAACTTCTGCCTCTTCACTCAATGAACGATTTAGCATGAGGGAAACATCTCCTGGAAAATCACCCCTTTGCTCGGATAATGCTAAATGAATCATATCACGATCCATATTTGGAAAATAAGAAAGAATAGAGGAAACTTCATCGACATTTTCAATCGATTTTAGCTGTTTCACCAGTTCTTCAAGATGACGTAAATTCTCTTTTGTAGTTAATGGTTCTTCCTCAGATTGAATAACGACATTTATCGGTGAAGCATAGCCTACTCCAAATTCATCTTGCAAATAGTCAATACCTTGCCGGATTTGTGTATGTTCTGGAAGCATACGTGCATCTGGTGTGGATACTTCAATTTCCAATGCAGGAAATGCGATAATGAGAAAAAAGAAAACAGTACCTACTAAATACAGCACAGGACGTCGCATAATTTTATGTGAAAAGCGATACCAGACCCCTTTTTCCACTTCATTTGGTTTCTTCTTAAAGAAAGGAATTCTCCAAGCATTTATTTTATGACCTAATATCGATAATAGAGCTGGTAACAATGTAAGTGTTGTAACCATTAAAAAGAAAACGACAGTCATAACTCCTAAAGCTATTGAACGAACAGCAGCAATATCAGTAAGAAGAATGGCAGCCATTGAGCCGATAATCGTCACACTTGAGAATAAAATAGCGTGTCCAGCATGTTGAAAGGTATTCGTCAATGCTCCAATAACGTGATTATCTGCATTTTCTAATTCATCTTTAAAACGTTTAACAAAGATTAAAGCAAAATCAATCCCAACACCAATTCCTAACATAAGAGCTGCGTCTAAAATAAATACCGAAAGCTCGATTTGTTCAGCAACAAAGTAAAGTACACCTAAAGAGGAGATAATTGAAAATCCAGCTAAAAGTAATGGCATTGTCGAAGATACGACTGAACGAAACACCAGTAACAAAACAAGTAAAATGATTGGTAGGGCATATAAATGAGCTAACTCCAAGCCTTCTTGACTTAGTTTTGTCGTCTCACCCCAAAATGCTGGTGCACCTAGAATAAATGCTTCATAACCATTAGGTTCGACAAACTCAACTACACGGTCTTGAATATCTGGCAACACCTTTTGAGCAAATCCTTCGTCAATATTCATTCCGATAAACCCAATACTTGTACGCCCATCATCACCTAAAAACTGATCTTGGAGCTCTGCTGATACATCATTCCATGTGTTCACACTGTCGATCGTTTCTTCAGCTGCAAGTAATTCTGAAACAGATTGAAGCATTTCTGTATATTCATCAGAGCCGACTTCATGTTCGTCATGTGTCAAAACAAGCGTTAAAGAGGAGGCTTCACGACCGTCAATATGATCAATCATTAATTCATATGCTTGATTAGAGTCTGACTTTTGGTCAGCCCATCCTCCACCAGTAAGTAAATCACTAATTTGCATCGCAAAAAACGCACAAACCCCAACAAATAAAACCCAAGCACCTACAATCCACCAGCGAAATTGATAGGTTCCTTTTGCATAACTTTCGATTCCTTTTCTCATTTCTCCACACCTTCCATTATTTTTCTCTTCATATTCAGATTAACCGCCAAATCTATCCTTTCATTAAAAAAATCTAATCTTTTTCTAAACTATTTTCTTTATGTCTTTTTAGCTTCTAATACAATTTAGATCAATGAAAGCAACATAGAATGAATCAAAAAAGACAACGTGTATTAGAAATACTTAATACACGTTGTCTTTTTACTTCCCAATTGAGAAACTACTATTTTCCATTTGTTCTTATAACTCTGTACCTTGTATATAGCTAAATTTACGAATTGGGTTATAATGTCGACTTATTCTGAAATGACATCCTTAAAGTGCTGATTCTCTGTTGCCACTATAGCATTTGCTTTCGCCAAATCTCACAAGTCATTTTTTAAATGATCGTTTAATCGTGTTGCTAGTTAATTTCGATTATGCTAAATTGACTCTGATTAAGCAGTCGCAGTGGGACACCCGTAGTACCTAAACCACTATCAATATATAAATACTTTTCTTCACCAAGTAGGTATATTCCTTTATCTAATTTAGGGAACAACCCATCATCAGGTGCAATGACCGCTCCGACAAATGGTAATCGAATTTGTCCCCCATGTGTATGGCCGCTAAGAATCAAATCTGCTGAAACGTTCTCATATTTCTTTGTCACGATTGGGGCGTGAGAAAGTAATATTGTATAAAGGTTTTCATCAATCCCCTCGAATGCTGTTACTAAATTTTCATGGTCTGTCGATGCATCATCAATACCTACTAATTGAATATCAATTCCTCGATATGACAATGTTACATTTTGATTATGCAGAATTGTCACACCACGCTCTGCCAAATCAGCCATAAAACGACTGAAAATACCGTTTTCCCATTCATGGTTACCCGTTACATAGAATACTTGATCATGGATAGCTGTGATTTGATCGACAAGTGTTAAGGCATCGGTCGTGTCTACCGTCTTTCGATCAATCAAATCTCCAGTAAAGACAATTAAATCGGCGTCAGTGTTTGATTTCTTTTAGGAGTTTCTGATTCTGATCTGGAAATACTTTATTATGTACGTCTGTCAGCTGTACAATCCTTAGTTGGAAGTCCTCTGGGAGCTTACTACTCTCGAACTGCACATTATTTATTTTAAAGGTATTGGTTTCGTAATAAATTCTTAACGATAAGGAGCTTATTAGCATCAGACTTAGACCAACTCGAAACCAAGTCCTTTTGTATAAAGGTCTGCCTTGTTTATCAGCCATCTAATTCATTTTCCTTCTTTCCCTAGTTTGTTATGTACAAGCCACCATTATATCTAATGTATCTACGGTCATTTTAGCTTTATCTTCATTTCTACACTATAACTAATTATCGCTAGTTACTAACATTACAACCTGACAAAAGTACGAGAAACAATCCTTCTACGTCCCCTCAATCATTTAAGAGTTACGCTCCTTAAATGATTTGAGGGTCTAAAAACGATAACAGGAGGGTTAAATAGGATCTCTACACAACTTTCATTATAGTCATTAGTTACTAATTTTAAGTTTATTGATTGGTATGATAATCGTTAATGTTTCTTTCAATTTGTGAAACATGTTTATCTAAATGCTCTACCATAAAGTGATCCAGCAATAAAGATAGCCGTTTTGTTCCAAACTTTGGATTTATATGTATTGCTTCGATTAATAAGTCTCCGTCATTTAAGCCAACAAGTGTTTGACGAATAGTCGTTTTAAACGAGCGGATTTTTTCTATCACAACTTCTATTTCCTTTAAATTACTCTCTTCTACTGCTGCCAGTCTTTCTCGATGATTAAGTCCTCGTCCCCATTTAATTTCTGGATTGGCTACGGTCCGTCTTAACTCCTGAAGCCAAAAACGATTGGCTTCCTCGACATGTGATGCAATTTGTAAAATCGACCACTGTTCACTAGAAGGCTTCCATTTGATTACTTTCTCCTCTTGTTCCTGAACTAGAGATACAATTTTATTAATTCGTTCATTAATTTGCGTCGCATACTCTTTTACTTTTTCTTTTTCTACAGCTTTAACTGTATTTATTAGCGTTCCTATTTTGTCAACGGTGATAGAAACAACATCACCATCTTGTAAGAATGTTGGTGGATCCATTGCAACCCCCACACCACCAGGCGTTCCTGTACAAATGACATCCCCAGGCTCTAGTTTCATAATTGACGATATATATTCAATTATACGAGGAACACTAAATACTAGATTACTAGTATTTGATCTCTGCCTCTCTTCACCATTTACTGTTAACGAAATTTCTAAACCAGAAGGATCAGGAATTTCATCCTTTGTAACAAGACATGGCCCCATAGGTAAAGTACCATCAGCTGACTTCCCCTGTAGCCATTGAAGTGTTCGCTTTTGTAAGTCTCGCAATGTGACATCATTCACAATTGTATAACCAGCAACATAATCTAAAGCCTCATCCAATGGTACATCCTTTGCCGTTTTGCCTATAACAACAGCAAACTCAGCTTCGTAATCTAACTTCTCTGTAATCGGCGACAATGGGATGTTATCTTTTGGCCCACTAACAGCATTGGCAAACTTCGCAAATAAAACAGGATACTTCGGAATTTCACGCTTCATTTCTAGTATGTGTTCCCGATAATTTTGACCAACACATATAATCTTATTTGGATTAGGTACAGGAGCACCAATTTTAACGCTTTCCTCAGAAAAGACAGCATTTGATGTGTCCTCTCTTTCAAGTACAAATGCAAGTGCCTCCTTTGCAGCATCCATTGCTTTCTCTCCACTTTTAAAAAATTCATTTACCTGATCTGGAACAATAATTTTAGCTTTTTCAGAGGCCATTTCGTCACCAAGCGAAACTAACTTTTCTTCATAAGCTTTTTGTAAATCTATGATGTTGCTGTCTACTTGTGCAGCAAGGCGAAAGTCATCTCCATTTTGGTACTTTACTAACTTCATACCAGTATCCTCCTTTAAATTAACAAAAAATCAATATCTATATATATAACATAGTTCTCTTTATTGAAACAAAAAGAATATGTAATATTCCAGAGAAAGAACGGATAACCCTGATGCGAAAAAAAGTGGAATTACTTGTTCAAGTGAATCACCTGCATAGATTTCAAATGCAGACTAGCATATTCTAAAGCTATAGCAGAATTCTCATTGTGATCAAAAGATTGTAAATAAGAAAGCTCGAGCGTTCATTCGTTTCTAAATATATAACCCATCCATATACAAATCCGTCAGATGAGAAATCACATCATCCATCAAAAAGCGATCCTCACCCATAACATAGTTCCACATAAACATTTCGTTTGCGTAAAACCAGCCTCGAGACACTAAGCTCGGATTAAATGTCGGTGTGGCAAGGCCATTGTTTTGTGAGAACTGGATATCGATTGAAATCCTCTCAATAAAGCGTTCGCGAATATCATTCCATTTCATTTCGATTTCTGGAGAGCTACCTATCGCCTCCTTGACCACCTTCATCATCGCCGCTTCTTCTACCGCACACGTTAAAAATAAGCGGACTTGCTCCGAGATCAGCTGCCGGGCTTCTTCCTTCGTTTTAGGCTGATAGATGCGTTCAGCTACTTGATAGAACTTTCCCATCACTTCTTCCATTAGAATAATTAGAAGGTCATCTTTATTTTTAAAATAAACGTAGCTGTGCCATATCCAGTATTCGCCCGTTTAATAATTTGCGTTATCGTTGCTTTCTGAAAACCGTTTTCTAAAAATATCTCTTTTCCCGCTTCTAGAAGTTTTTCTCGCGTTTTAATTGCTTGGCGTTCTCTTGTTGTCAGTTCTTTTTCCAATTGTATACACTCCCATTCAAAACCTTATTACTCCCATTTTACAAGGTCTATTTCTGTTTTACAACGTATTGACATCATGTCATTGACACAATGTCAACGACCATATACAATTCAATTTAAGATGAGAAATATGATGGGGAGGAACACGATATGACAGAACGAGACAATATATACGCAAAAGCGTATGCACTGCAGCTTGATGATCAAGATGAACTTGCTCATTTCCGTGAAGAGTTTTACCTCAAAAAAAATAGCATTTACTTAGACGGTAATTCACTAGGTTTACTTTCAAAGCGGGCAGAAAAGTCAGTACTTAGCCTTTTAGACACATGGAAAAATTACGGTATTGATGGCTGGACTAAAGGAGAGAATCCTTGGTTTTATCTATCAGAAGAGCTTGGTCAAAGGATGGCTCCTCTTGTTGGCGGCAAACCAGAGGAAGTGATAGCAACCGGATCGACAACTGTTAACCTTCATCAACTAGTAAGCACCTTCTATCAACTAAAGGAACGAAAACGAAAAATATTAGCGGACGAATTGAACTTTCCAAGTGATATATATGCACTGCAAAGTCAGCTTCGACTAAAGGGGTTTGATCCAGCTGTGCATTTAGTTCAAGTAAAGAGTCGCGATGGTCATACATTGCTAGAAGACGACATTATTGAAGCAATGACTGAAGAGATTGCACTCATTGTTCTACCTGGTGTCTTGTATCGAAGCGGACAAATTTTAGATATGAAGCGATTGACGGTTGAAGCACATAAGCGTGGGATTGTCATTGGCTTTGATTTGTGTCACTCCATTGGCTCAATCCCTCATCAATTGAGTGCGTGGGATGTGGATTTTGCTTTTTGGTGTAATTACAAGCATTTGAATGGTGGTCCTGGCGGGGTCGGCGGTTTATTTGTAAACAATCGACATTTCGGCCAACACCCTGGTCTAGCTGGTTGGTTTAGTTCGAGCAAGGATACACAGTTTGACATGGATCATACCTTAACTCCAGCAAAGAATGCTGGTGCATTTCAAATAGGGACACCACATGTATTGAGCCTTGCTCCGATCATTGGTTCTCTGGAAATTTTTGAGGAAGCTGGAATAGAAAATATTCGCAAAAAATCACTCAAGCTCACGAAATATATGATGGACTTGATCAAACATGAGTTAGCTGATTTCGAGTTTACGTTTCAAAATCCACTTGAGGATGATAAGCGTGGTGGCCACCTTTATTTAGAGCACAAAGAAGCAGCGAGAATTTGCAAAGCTTTAAAGGCAGAAGGATCGTCCCTGATTTCCGTAATCCAAAGGGTATTCGCTTAGCACCGGTCGCTCTTTATAATACGTTTGAGGAAGTGTGGAACAGCGTGCAAATCCTTAAGACGATTATGACAGAAGAACGGTATCAACAATTTAAAAATGAACGTGAGGTAGTCGCCTAATGAATTGGATTGATATTTCACAACCTTTGGACAAAACACTAGCCCATTGGCCTGGTGATACCCCTTTTTCTTATAAAGTAACATATTCCAAGGAACAAACAGGCTCCGTTAATATCGGGCAAATGACGATGAGTCTCCATTCTGGTACTCATGTTGATGCACCGTTCCATTTCCTTAATGATGGAGAGAAGATTTTGGATTTAGAGCTGGATGTTTTTATCGGTAAAGCACGAGTGGTGGATCTTTCTTCATTTAACAAAATAGATGAATGTGCCCTTAGCCAGATCGATTTAGACGGGGTCATCCGTTTGCTAGTGAAAACGTCAGTTCCTAATCGACCTGATCGTTTTCCAAAAAGCATTCCATATGTAACAGCTGATGGTGCAGCTTATTTAAGTGAAAAAGGCATTCGGTTGATCGGGGTCGACGTTCCATCAGTTGATGAGCTTGATAGCAAGGAGTTAGAGGGGCATCATGCCTTATACCGTCACCAAATATACATTTTAGAAAATCTCATGCTCGATCGTGTTGCCGAAGGTGATTATGAGCTGATTGCCTTGCCTTTACCACTTAAGGATGCTGATGGAAGTCCTGTTCGTGCTGTGATTAGACCACTTAAGGAGGCGTAACCATGTCCGATTATCAAAATAAAGCAACGTCTAATGAAAAAGGGATTCATACTGATTTTAAAAGTAATATGACATACGGTGAATATTTACAATTAGATGGCTTACTCTCCAGTCAAGACCGTCTATCTGATCACCATGATGAGATGCTTTTTATCATCATTCATCAAGTGAGCGAGCTTTGGATGAAACTGATCTTACATGAAACTAACGCAGCGATTCATTCCATTCAAGCAGATGACTTGCCCACTTCATTTAAACGACTAGCCCGCGTCTCTAAAATTCAAGCACAAATTATCCAAGCATGGGATGTTCTTTCAACCTTGACTCCTTCGGAATACATGGAGTTCCGTGATTCACTAGGTCAAGCATCGGGCTTTCAGTCGTATCAATATCGTCTAATTGAATTTGCTCTCGGTTATAAAACAGGCCATATTTTAAAAATTTATGAAAAAGACGCCAAGCTTCATCAATTGCTTGAGAGAGAGTTTCATGCACCAAGCCTATATGACGTTTCACTTCAAGCACTTTCAAGAGCAGGACTGCCGATTAACCCCGACTTACTCAATCGTGATTTTTCAAAGCCATATGTAGCGGATGAGACTGTTCGTGATGCTTGGCTCACCGTCTACCGTCATACCGACCAATATTGGAATTTATACCAACTTGCAGAAAAGCTTGTGGATATTGAAGATTGGCTGCAGCAATGGCGCTTCCGGCACATGAAAACGGTCGAGCGTATTATCGGCTTTAAAGTGGGAACTGGTGGCTCATCAGGAGTAAATTACTTAAAAAGAGTATTAGATCAACGTTTTTCCCAGAATTATGGGATATACGCACAGAAATCTAAAACATAAAAACCTCTCCTTTGGCAAAATAAGCATAATAGGAGAGGCATTTTTATGCATAACTGTGCTAAATTAAAAGCTTGGATGGTGCAAAAGACTTTTTCACGAAAGTGTCTCAAGCTTAAAAGGTTTTTCAGTTTATTTATGTAGAGCAGCAGATTCAGGATCTAAAGGAAGATTGAAAATGGTGTGGAAATTCATAAGAGGATTTTGCTGAAACGTGGAATTTATGTGCTAAGGAAAAATGGTGGTGATAACTAATTTGTTCTTCTTGATCGATTCAGATATAGTCTATAGAAAATGATTATTCAAGGTTTTATTTTAAATGGAGCATAGCGGGCTCGAACCGCTGACCTCTTCGCTGCCAGCGAAGCGCTCTCCCAGCTGAGCTAATGCCCCACATTTTAGATAGACAAGATCAATTATAGAATGTTCCACCTCACCATGCAAGTATTTTCCTCCTAGAATAATAAATCTAGTATCCACCAGACAACTCCTGCAATTACACTAATCACTAGAGAACTAATGACCATTTCCTTCGTTACTTTTTTATGTTTAACAAGGTCAAAAACAAACCAACCGCAAAAAATGGCCAAACCAAAAATAACCGCTGACATGTTCATTCTCCCCCCTATCCCATTAATGTTATCAAAAAGACGATTGTTTCGCTACTAAAATGGCTATAATGACAAGGTATATAGGAGGAGAAGGTTATGTTCGAGCTAATAAAAAAATCATTCGTATACGCCGTACCATTATTTTTGCCTTTACAGGTGTTTTTTGTCTTATTAGTGCATTTATCATTTACGCAATAGAACCAGAAACCTTTCCAAATCCATTTATTGGCCTATGGTGGGTCATGACGACTGTTACAACGGTGGGTTATGGTGATTACGTTCCAAAGACGGTTTTGGGTCAAATCTTTGGAATTTTCCTTTATCTAAGTGGAATTGCCTTAATTGGTGTCATGATCGGAAAAATCGTAGACGGATTTAGTACCTATCAAAAAATGAAGGAGGAAGGAAAATTGAATTATAGAGGGAAGGATCACTTTATTATCATTGGATGGTCAAGCAAAACATATAAAACGATTGAAGAATTGTTAATGATAAAAAAAAGTGACCTTATTCTTATTGATACAAAACAAACAGCACCGCTCAGTCACCCTCGTATTCAATATATTCAGGGAGATCCAACCTCTCGTGAAACATTGGAACGTGCTAATATTTTACAAGCTGCATCTGTTTGTATTTTTGCATCTGACCCGATTCATAATAGCATTGAGGCAGATGGTAAAACATTACTAATTGCCTCTGCAATTGAAAATTATGCTAGCGAACGAAGTCATCCAATCTATACAATTGCAGAAGTATTAAATGAAAAGCATATTTCAAACTTCAAACATGCTAATGTTGATGAATATATATTATCCAATCAAGTCTTTTCCGATTTGATGGCACAATCGGCGATTTACAACGGCTCAACCAAATTATTCATGCAACTGCTCCACCGAAAACACGGTGATGATATTTGGGAAATTCGTAAGCGTCCTGAATGGATCGTATATGACGATGCTTTTACTTCTTTAAAAAGGTATGGGCTATACTAATTGCCGACCATGAAGATTTTAGCATTATTCGCCGGCTTCAAGATCCTATTCCTGCTGATGCAAAACTCTATATAATATGTGATGAGGCCACTTATCAAAAAATTAGTAGCTAACCATTGACGCATAAGAAAGAAAGGAGTACATTAAATCTTAGTTAATCAGAATTTATGTAAAGGGAGAAGAAAATGAGAAAACAGTTTGCCGTCATTGGGCTAGGGCGTTTTGGAAGTTCCGTTTGTCGAGAGCTATACCGAATGGGACATGAAGTGTTAGCCATTGATACAAATGAAGATAAAGTAAATGAATTTACGAACTTTTCAACACATGCAGTCATTGCCGATGCTACCGATGATCGAGTTTTAAAGAATCTTGGTATACGTAACTTTGAACATGTCGTTGTTGCAATAGGTGATAATATTCAATCAAGTATTTTATGTACACTATTGTTAAAAGAACATAATGTACCTCAAGTTTGGGTGAAAGCTCAAAACAATTACCACCATAAAGTATTGGAGAAAATTGGTGCTGACCAAATTATCCATCCTGAATACGACATGGGGATACGAATCGCTCAGCATTTAACTTCCGATAAAATTATTGACTATATTGAGCTTTCTGATGAATACAGTATTGTTGAATTTATTGCCACAGATAAAATTGCTGATCGTTCAATCATTGATCTTGATATTCGTGCAAAGTACGGCTGTACGATTTTAGCAATTAAACGTGGAGAAGAAATAAACGTTTCTCCCTACCCTAGTGATGTTATCTTAAAAAATGATGTCCTCATATTAATTGGACATAAAAATGATTTAAAGCGATTTGAAGACCACGGTCTTTAAAAGGCTCCCTTTAAAAGGATGCCTTTTTTTACGTTAATAACGTCATTTCCAACTCATCAATTAAACTTTTTGCAATTGGAAAATATTTAGAATCAATATCGCCATCTTTGTCAAACGGTTCAGAGAATTGATTAATCGCACTATTTAAATTTATAGTAATTAATCCGTTAAAAACATCGGGATTATCATCAAGACCTCCTTTATAGCGATGATTTAGAAGGTAAGGTTTTCCAAGTTGAACAGAAACCCCCCTCTGATCTAGCTCACCATCAACTGCAGTAAATGGCACTCTCAAAAATGTGTAGCCATTTTCATCGTCTATTTTATAATCAAAATTGCCGTGATCGTATTCCCAACCACCGCCTATTGAATAACCAAGCGGCTTTAATTTATCTTCTAACACTTTCAATTTAAAACGAGCACCTTCTACTGGAGATTCAATTGCCAGCATGCTGATCATCCCTTCAAATTATCTTATACATAGTGTATCCACGACAAATAAGAAAATTCATAAGCATGATTTCCAATAAAAGAATTCAATTTTAAAGTTCCACAATAACTCCTTTTTCATCATAATAAAAAAGCTGTCAGGGCTTAGCCCCAACAGCTACTTCATTACTTCAAACGAGCTTCTAGCTCAGCTTTTTCCTTTTCAAATCCTGGCTTGCCAAGAAGAGCAAACATGTTTTTCTTATATGCTTCTACTCCTGGTTGGTCAAACGGATTTACACCTAGTAAATAACCACTAATTCCGCACGCTTTTTCAAAGAAGTAGACAAGATAACCGAAATAGTATTCATTTAACTCAGGTACGTTCACAATTAAGTTTGGAACTCCGCCATCCGTATGAGCTAAAAGCGTTCCCTCAAATGCCTTTTTATTAACAAAGTCCATTGTTTGACCAGCTAAATAATTCAAGCCATCTAAGTCGCTATCAGCTTTTTCAATAACGACTTCTTCACGAGATTTTTCTACAGAAATGACCGTTTCAAAGAGATCACGACGCCCATCCTGTACATATTGTCCCATTGAATGAAGGTCTGTTGAGAAGTCAACCGATGCTGGGAAAATACCCTTACCATCCTTTCCTTCACTCTCACCATATAATTGTTTCCACCATTCTGACACAAAGTGAAGAGACGGCTCATAATTTACCATTAATTCAATCGTTTTTCCTTTATTGTATAAGACATTACGTACAGCTGCATACTGATATGATTGATTTTCAGCAAGATTTGGATTATTAAAATCTGCACTAGCATCTGCTGCACCTTGCATCATCTTCTCAATATCAATTCCACTAACGGCAATCGGTAATAGGCCAACTGCTGTTAAAACCGAATAACGACCACCTACATCATCTGGAACGACAAATGATTCGTAACCCTCTTCACTTGCCAACGTTTTAAGTGCTCCTTTTTCACGATCCGTAGTAGCATAAATACGCTTACGAGCTTCTTCTACACCGTATTTCTTTTCCAAATAATCACGGAAAATTCGGAATGCAATTGCCGGTTCAGTCGTCGTACCTGATTTAGAAATAACATTGACTGAAACATCTTTGCCTTCAATTAATGAAAGTAAATCCTTTAAATATGTTGAGCTAATATTTTGTCCGACAAAAAAGACTTGAGGGGTTTTACGCTCTTCCTTCGTTTGTAGGTTATAAAACGAATGCTGTAATCCTTCAATTGCTGCACGAGCACCTAAATAGGAACCGCCGATACCAATTACAAGAAGTACATCTGAATCTTGTTTTATCTTCTCTGCCGCTTTTTGAATACGAGAGAATTCCTCTTTGTCATATTCTTTTGGTAGATTAATCCAACCTAAATAATCGCTTCCTGCACCTGTCCCATTATGTAAAGCTTCATGTGCTGCTTTTACTGCATCTTGTAAGTAGTCAATTTCATGTTGATTAAAAAACGACAATGCTTTTGAGTAATCAAATTGTACTTTAGCCATTCATAAGCCTCCTCAATAGTTTCAATCACTATTCACTTTATCTGAACGTTAATAAAGAATCAAGAGCCTTTCTACTAAATTCCGATGAAAGTGGAGTTTTTTCATCGGAATTATAGTAAATATTACCTTTCGCCTCTATAACGCTTGCTTTAAAATGGTGATGACATCATCCTTTTCCAGCTTCTTGAAGTTCCCGAAAGCACCACGTTCTGCTGCATGGTCAGCCATTTTTTCTATTTGTCGGTCATCAATATCATAATCAGCTAACCGGTTAGGTGCCCCAAGTGAGGTCCAAAAATGAGATAGTTTTTCGATCCCTTCTAGAGCTATTTCTTTATCGGTTTTATTAGATGGGTCAACCCCCATCACATTTGTTGCTAATTGCACGTGACGTTCTATTTTTTCATCAAGAGCATAACGAAGCGTATGTGGGAATAAAATCGCCAACCCACCTGCATGAGGAATATCATATACAGCTGATACAGCATGCTCAATATTATGGGTAGCCCAATCACCACGAAGTCCCATTTGCGTAATACCGTTTAATGCCATCGTTCCACAATATAGAATCGTTTCACGATAGTCCTCATTCGATAAGTCTTTTAAAAGCTTTGGTGCTGTTTCCATAACTGTTACTAAAATCGATTCCATTATTCGGTCTTGTAACGGTGTATTGTCTGCCTTATGGAAATAAGCCTCGATGACATGACTCATCATATCAACAATTCCATAAACCGTTTGATCGAGCGGTACTGATAACGTATTTGCTGGATCTAATATTGAAAATGCTGGAAATGAATATTGACTGCTCCAACCGTGCTTTTCTTGTGTTTCCCAGTTCGTTATTACTGAACCGGCATTCATCTCAGAGCCAGTTGCTGCTAACGTTAAAATCGTTCCAAGCGGGAGTGCTCCAGTAGGCTGAATTTTCTTTTTAATCACATCCCAAATCTCACCTTCAAGCTTCGCTCCTACTGCGATTGCTTTTGAGGCATCAATCACACTTCCTCCACCTACGGCTAAAACGAAATCTAGCTGTTTCTCTTTACAAAGGTCAATTCCTTTTTGTACGGTTGATAACCTTGGATTTGGTTCTACGCCAGCTAATTCTGTCACTGTTACTCCAGCTTCCTGTAGTTCACGTATAACAAAATCATACAAGCCATTCTTTTTAATGCTACCTCCACCATAAACAAGTAAAATATTTTTACCGTAAGACGTTACTTGTTCAGCAAGCTGTTCATTCTGTCCTTTACCAAATATCAACTTAGTTGGATTGTGAAAAATAAATGGTTGCACAATTCATTCCTCCTTTTCGCGTCTATTATCGCTAAAAAGTACTGCTTTTGTAAACGATAATGACTTCTATTTGTATAATTTACTTAAAAGCTAGTTATTCTATACAGTAAGACATGACTGTATGGTTGTGTCCACTTTATCCATTAATGGAGGTGAATAATATGAGCGGTATTCAACGTACAGCCTTAACGTTAGCGATTATCGGAGCAATTAACTGGGGACTGATTGGGTTTTTCCGCTTCGATTTAGTCGCAGCAATCTTTGGCGGTCAAGCGGCTGCATTCTCTCGTGTCATTTATGCTATTGTCGGACTAGCTGGCTTATATTGTATCTCTATTCTATTCAAGCCCGATGAAGAGCTTCAACGTGTCCCTGAAACACAAAAGTAGGAGAATAAGCTTTTCTCCTTATGAGCATGAGCGGTGCACAGTAGGAATCAAATGGCATTTGTTATGCCTACAGCCTTTTTTATACTTGCACCGCTCTGCTTTACTCTAATTCAATAGTTACTCAATAACAGTCAATAAACTTGCAAATAGAATTATCGATATTTATTCAATAACAAGATTTATTCTCTAAGGTTTTAAGTCCAATTGCTTTTAAATACATTGATATTTTACTGATCTTGATGTTCTCAACTAGATGATAAACCACTTATACATAAAACACGATCATGTGAAAATTTCCCCATCCATTTAAACTTATACTTTATAACAGTGTATACAAACAACGGTATACATTAACCCTAATAAGAGTAAATAGATACACTAGCTAATAACGCTCTATAAAATTTTGCGCTTCTACAATTTAAGTATTTTCCAGTAAATTCATAATGGGAATATTTGTTTTTTCTAATACCCTTTTCTTATTTTTCATCAAATTTGCTTAAATATGATTCGATAAATAGAAAAAAACCCCACTTATAAAAGTGAGGTTCCTCCACAATCTGCAGGAGATCGAAAAACTGTATGATCTCCTTTTTCTATTCATTATTTCTTCGCACGTTTATTCAAATCAGCTTGAATTTCGTTTGATTGCTTTAACCACTCTTTTAGCTTATCTTCTAGAGTGTTGAAGCCTTGCTGCTGCTGAGGCTTTTGTTGTTGCGGTTTGCGATTGTTTTGTGGACGCGGCTTACTTGCTGGACGCTCAGGTGCTTCTTGTGTCGCACGGATCGAAAGCGAGATTTTACCAGAATCCTCCTCAACATTCATAATTTTAACTTTTACCTCATCTCCCACTTTAAGAACATCATTAATATCCTTAACGAAACCATGAGCAACTTCTGAGATATGAACTAAACCTTGCTTTTGTTCATCAAGGGCTACAAACGCTCCGAAAGGTTTAATACCTGTAACCTTTCCCTCGACGATACTTCCAACTTCATAATTTGACATACATATACATCTCCTAGATAATTTTTAACCTTTTAATTTTAACATAAGATGACTATTCAAGTAAAGGAGATCAATATATACTCTTTTCATCCATTTGCTGGATTATAACTTCATTTCCTTTTCAGTTGTCCGTGGGTGATGAAGACCTCTTCAAAGTTAATTTTTAAATCCCTTTTATACTTTTCAACTTTGTACTCATCCTTGCGGTCAAGTAACGTAATCACGGTTCCTTCTTTTCCCATTCTTCCTGTTCGACCTGCTCGATGAACGTACTGATCAGAAGTTGCAGCTACATCAAGTTGAATAATATGTGTGACATCTTCAATATCCAATCCTCTAGCGGCAATGTCCGTTGCGACGAGAAGCTCAATCTCACCATTACGTAACTGCTTTATCGCCTGTTCGCGTTCTTGCTTGTTATGATCTGATGATAGTGCTTTGATTTGTAGTCCTTTAAACACTAATTTTTCAGCTGTCTCGTGCAGTTTTTCTAATTGATTGACAAAAACAATTCCTCTTTTTATCTTTTCCGCATGCATCAGTTTTCTTGTCATATCGATTTTATCACGTTGGTCGACACGTATGAGGAAATGATTCACATTTTCCTCATCAACTAGTCCTCCTTCTGCCTCTAATTCAATAACAAATGGTGCTACCTTTTGCATTTGTTCTGTAATACCTTCTGGGATTGTTGCTGACACTGATAAAAATTGCGTATCACGTCCAGCACGTTTGGCAATCTCCATTGTTGCTTCCCATGATGGCTGCTCACCCATCATTCGATCTGCCTCATCAATAATAACAACTTGCAGGTCAGCTAGCTTCAGCTTTTTCATTTGAATAAGTTCGAGTAACCTTCCAGGTGTTCCAACAGCTAACTGTGGCTTTTGTTTTTTTAGCTTGTCAACTTGACGATTTATATTTGCTCCACCGATAAAAGAACTAATATGAATTGGCTCCTTTTCCGTTAGTTTTTTCGCCACATCGACGACTTGCATCGCGAGTTCTTGGGTGGGTGCTAGGATTAACACTTGTAAACGTTGGATTTGCTTGTCGATTTTCATTAATGCTGGTAGCAAATACGCAAGCGTTTTCCCCGTTCCTGTTTGTGAACGAGCAATAATACTTTGTCCTGCTATAGCCTCTGGAATCATTTTTTTCTGAATATCTGTTGGTTCCGTTATATTTAACTCTTTTAATGCTTCGATGTATGGTGCCTCTAATTGCATAAAACCAAAACTCATTTTATCCCTCTTTTCATCTTCTATACGACTTATTGTAACTCATACACAGCTGTTTCTTTCATGGGGAATTAAACAGCCTATTCTGATTAAAAGGCAAGAGCATGTGCCCTTGCCTTTTATAGGAATCATTTTAATCGTTGTAATAAAGAATCGATACGCTCAATCGACTGCTCTAAATGTTCCATTGAAGTAGCATAAGAGCATCGGATATGTCCCTCTCCACCTTCCCCAAATACTGAACCAGGCACGACAGCAACTCGCTCTTCTAGTAACAGCTTTTCAGCAAATTCTTCTGAAGATAATCCTGTATTCGTAATTTGTGGAAAAGCGTAAAAAGCTCCCTCCGGACGATGACATGTTAATCCAATTTCCGCAAAGGATTTAACGATGAAATTTCTTCTTTGCTTGTAAGACTGCTTCATTTTTTCCACTTCATCTAGCCCTTGGCGTAATGCCTCAAGTGCCCCATATTGTGCCATTGTTGGGGCACACATTAGACTATATTGATGGATTTTTAACATTGCTGCCAGCAAATCAGGTGGAGCTAAAACAAAGCCTAAACGCCATCCTGTCATAGCAAAAGCCTTCGAGAAACCTTGAATAAGAATGGTACGATCTTTCATACGTGGTAAAGCTGCAAAGCTAACATGCTTGTGATCATAAGTTAGCTCCGCGTAAATTTCGTCGGAGAAAACGATTAAGTCATGTTTCTCAATAACATCTACGAGCTCGTTTAACTCCTCTTTCGTTAACGTAGAACCCGTCGGATTATTCGGAAAACAAAGCATAATTGCCTTCGTCTTATCTGTGATCGCTTCTTCAATGGCTGCAGCAGTTACTTTAAAATCATTTTCAATCGATGTTCCGATTGAAACAGGAACTCCCCCTGCCATTTCAACGAGTGGGGCATAAGAAACGAAACTCGGTTCAACAACAATCACTTCATCGCCCTCATCCAGAATGGCTCTCATCCCAATATCTATCCCCTCACTTGCACCTACCGTAACGAGTACTTCTGTCTCGGGGTCATACTGAACAGAAAAGCGATTTTCCATGTAATAAGAAATTTCCTGACGTAATTCAATTAAGCCTGCATTCGCTGAATATGCTGTAAAACCTCGTTCTAACGATGAAATACTCGCTTCACGCGTATGCCATGGTGTGACAAAATCAGGCTCACCCACGCCAAGTGAAATAATATTATCCATTTTTGAAGCCAAATCAAAAAAACGACGAATGCCTGATGGCTTAATAGATTGAACACGTTTTGACAATCGACTGTTCTTTTTAGTTTGAGACGAAATCATGGTGTCACCACAATCCGACGATCTTCCTCACTTTGTTCAAAAACTACACCGTCATGTTTATATTTTTTCAGTTGGAAATGAGTTGTAGTCGAAATAACTGAATCAATTGTTGATAGCTTGTCAGACACAAATCGTGATGTCTCTTGCATCGTATTCCCTTCAATCACAACCGATAAATCATATGCTCCAGACATTAAATATACTGCCTTTACCTCAGGGAAACGATAAATCCGTTCTGCAACTTGATCAAAGCCAACACCACGTTGTGGAGTAACCTTCACATCTATTACAGCAGTTACCCCTTCACGCTGTTGGACCTTACTCCAGTCTATAACAGCTGAATAGCTTAAAATAACTTTCTCTTCTTCAAGCTTCTTTAATATGGACGCGGTTTCTTCTTCAGTAAGATCAACCATTTTAGCTAACGTTGAAACAGGAATACGTCCATTACTCTCAATAATGCGTAGAATTTCAATTCTTTTCTCGTCCATCTTGCTAGCACCTTCCTTTATAAAACATGTATGGATCTACGTATTTTGTTTATCATAACATATCAACCAGTTGATACGAATAGCTTTTTCTACCTAAATCCTAATTTTCTTTTTCCTATTATAGTACAGAAA
Organism: Bacillus sp. JCM 19034; assembly: GCF_001310635.1. Taxonomy (GTDB): domain Bacteria; phylum Bacillota; class Bacilli; order Bacillales; family Bacillaceae_D; genus Halalkalibacter. The sequence continues at coordinate 111,252 of NZ_BAXR01000002.1, read as the reverse complement.
GGAATGTTAATCGTGGAAAATAAAAGGAATACGGCACTTCTTATTATTGATATGATCAACGATTTTGAATTTACAAACGGCGATCAGCTCTTCTCTTTTGCAAAAGAAGCAGCTCATACGATTAAAGCATGAAAGAGCAGTTAAAAGCAGAACAAGTGCCGATTATTTATGTCAATGATCATTTTGGTAATTGGCAATCTGATTTCCAACAAATCATTTCACATTGTAGTGAACAGAGGGTAAGAGGCCACACAATTAGCAGATTACTACAACCAGACGATGATGACTATTTTATTTTAAAACCACAATTCTCTGGTTTTTTTACACGCCGCTCCAATTACTATTAGATCAATTAAACATTCAATCGCTAATCTTGACAGGTGTAGCTGCTGATATGTGTGTGCAATTTACAGCAAATGATGCATACATGCGTGGATACCAAATACATGTACCTTCTAATGCAGTTGCTGCCCAGACAGAAACGCGAAATGAGCATGCACTACAATTGATGAAGCATGTATTGAAGGCAGATGTTTCACCTTGGATATAAAAGCTTGTATAAAGTATAGAAATTATCCCTAAGTAAAATAGAAAAGGTGAATCTAATCAAATAGATTCACCTTTTTCTTTAAGCAAACACTTCTTTTAATGTCGCTTTATCATGTTTTAACCAATAGTTCATTAACTTTTTTGCTCCTTCTAAATCATGGAGCTTTGCTTGTCCACACTGTTTCTCCGTTGCTGCCGGTACTTCTGTTAGTTCGAGTGAATAGTTCATCGTCTCTTCTAAAATATCGATCAGCTCTTCAACAGTAGGTTTCCCGCTCATAATTAAATAAAACCCTGTTTGACAGCCCATCGGTGATAAATCAATAACCTCAAAGTGTTCGTATTTTTCTGCAAAACGACGGATATTCAATGCAAGTAAATGCTCCATTGTATGGATAACATCCGGCTTCATCGCTTGTTTATTAGGTTGAAAAAACGAATGTCAAATTTGTTTACTTCACCGTCTGTACCGACCGGAATTGTACCGCAAGGTCTAACAAAAGGTGCTTTAACAATTGTATGATCAAGTTCAAAACTTTCGACTGTTGGCATTTAAAGTCCTCCTCTTTGTAACCAAATTATTTAGGTGTTTTCCCGAAAACCTCATTATGAATATTATGTTTTTCCGAGAAATCCATTAGCTCCTCATCTAATCCATTAGGTTCGAAACGCTTTAGTTTTATACGAAATCCTTTTGTCGGATGAAGGATTACAACCGTACGTTTACCAAATTTAATAATAGTCATTTTTTTTATTTCATTGGCTTCAAGCTCTCTTGTTCCTATTACCTTTCCTACTATGAGTGTACGGTATAGACAACGGTTCTCGTTTATTTCAAACTCATACGTAATGGTTAGAAAGATTAGAAACAGGATAATACTAGCATATGCGATATATTGATAGCCATTATCTAAAACAGAGCCATACATTAGCGCCAATATAATCCAAGCGATCCATATAAATGGTGATTCTTTAGCTTTATACATGTTCATTTCCCTCCCCACCTACCTATTATACAGAAGTTTTGCGATAGAAAAAGAAGGGGATAAAAAAAAGGGTGTCTTTTTTTAGAATAATCATTAGATATCATTCTTAGTACCTTGTAGTGTATTTCATAAAGAAAGGGGATCAAAGTTGAAAAAATCGCATTTTACGTTTACACTGATTCATCGTCTAAAATCAGATCCAATTCTTGATTGGGCAGCAACGCTAGCCTATTATTTTATGCTTTCGATTTTTCCATTAATTATATTTATTTTAGCCCTTATCCCTTATTTTCAAATAGACATAGAAGGTTTACAGCATTTTATTGAAGATTTTGTACCTAATGAGTTAGCAGATATTTTGTTTACAACGATATTCGAAGTTGTCAGCGAACCGCAAGGAGGTCTACTCTCATTTGGGATTTTAGCTACCGTTTGGTCTGCCTCGAATGGAATTAACGCTCTCATTCGAGCCGTTAATCGTTCTTATACTGTGGAGGAAACCAGGGGCTTTTTACGACTTCGCTTCCTATCGATCGGATTAACCATTTCAATGATTATCGTTATCGTAATTGCTTTGCTTTTACCAGTGTTTGGTGATTTAATTATTACCACACTTGACCGCTTTTTCCTTTTGCCTGCTGAAACGACAGCTGTCTTAAAGATGTTACGATGGATAATCGGTATTACCTTAATGTCACTCATTCTTATGATCGTTTATCGGTTAGCACCCAATATGAAATTAACCTTTTCACAAGTCTTAATCGGTGCTTTTGTTGCGACTATTGGCTGGCAGCTGATCTCAATCGCTTTTTCTACTTATATTAGTCACTTCGGTCAATTTTCTGCTACGTATGGGAGCCTAGGTGGAGTAATTGTACTAATGCTCTGGTTTTTCTTAACTGGACTTATTCTCGTTATCGGTGGCCAAGTAAATGCCGTCCTCTACCACTTACATAAAGAAAAAAGCTATAAAAAGTGACGAATATTCCGTTTAAACGTATAAAACTTTTAAAATTGGTCATGATGGTAGCAGGAAATGGAATAATGATTGAAAATGAGGAGATGAAAAAAAATGAATAAAACTGAGTTAATTCAAGCTGTTGCTGAGCGTTCACAATTATCAAAAAAGGATTCAACTTCTGCTGTAAACGCTGTTTTTGATGTAATTTCCGAGACACTAGCTTCAGGTGAGGGCGTTCAATTAATCGGATTTGGTAACTTTGAAGTACGTGAGCGTGCCGCTCGAAAAGGACGTAATCCACAAACTGGTGAAGAAATTGATATTGCAGCTACAAAAACACCGGCATTTAAAGCTGGAAAACAATTAAAAGAAGCAGTTAAATAAAGAACTCTTTTGCGTTTGTTCTAATACTCGGAGCCATTATTCGTTGAATTGGTTCGTCTGCCATGATACTACCTACTTTGGATTATGAAACTTTCTCAACATGCCGTACTTTCTCTAACTAAGTTGAAAGTATTATTTGAGCATGATGTATGGTTCCGACGTTCTTCTTTCAAGTAATCTAGAATCAACCTAAGAGTACTCACTCGTTTTACTAAAAAGAAGTTGCCCCCACCAAAAGGGGCAACTTCTTTTTTTAGTCATTTTCAACTAGTTGTTCAGGTAAATCACGTGTAACATATGTACCAGCGATAAAATCATGAATGCTGCGTTTATCACGGCGAATCATGACCATTAGTCCACTAACTATAACTAACAAACCGAACGAGATTGTATATAGAACAAGTGCAATAACAGCCCGTAAAATCATTGCTCCGATCCCTAGTTTCGAACCGTCTAATTTCACAATTCGAACACCACATATACGTTTACCAACTGTAAAACCATACCATACAACCGGCAGAATAACCATATAGACTAGTTGCCCAACTCCTGAAAAAGCTTGTGAAAGAATTTCAGCTTGTGTATAGATTATAATATCCTCAAAGTTATACACAACTACATCCGCACCGGGGAATGGAATAAATAACAACAAGATTGAAAAAGCGATTGCAAGAAAAATACTATCTAGAATTGATGCACCTAAGCGTATCCAGAAACCAGCTGGATTTTGAGCCATTATATCAACCTCCAATATTAGTAATACTTCTCTATTATACTAATGATTAGAATTGTAAGGCAATATTTTCTTACCACTTTGATTGTCAACCCTACATTAACTAAGGTTGACAATAGACATTTCACATATTATTCTACTAGAGTACAATTAAATTTGGAGGTGCATTATGAAGAGATCTTTCCACACGAAACAACTTGTATATATAGCGATGTTTGCCGCATTAATGACGATCGGAGCCAATCTTACATCCTTTCTTGTGATCGGTTCAGTACCTATTACGCTGCAACCTTTCTTTGCCATGTTAGCTGGTGCTCTATTAGGGAAACGTCTCGGTTCGATTTCGATGCTTGTTTACATACTAATTGGATTAGTTGGGTTTCCAGTTTTTGCTCAATTTAGAGGCGGATTGTCTACGTTTGTCAGTCCGACATTTGGTTTCTTGCTATCATTTATTATTTTAGCATTTGTGGCAGGGTGGATTATTGAAAAGAGTAAAGAAAAGAAGCTGTCTACGTTTTTCATAGCTTGCTTTACCGGACTTTTTATAAATTATTTAATTGGAACCAATTATATGTATGCTAATTTAAATTTAATAGCAGATGGTGAAGCTGTAAATTATCAAACTGTTTGGGCTTGGATGGCTGCTCCATTTATAAAAGACTTCATTTTTACATGCTTTGCTGCCATTTTAGCCAAGCGAATATATAAAATAGTGGATTTGCCAAAAGCTGAACAAAAAAACAAAGTAGCCTAGACAAATTCGCGAACAAGTGCATGGTGTTTAACACACACTTTTTTTAGAAGGCTCTGTTGAAGGTAAATGTTGATATTTGATGCCTTGTGATTGTAACCGATGCGTGGAGAGCCTTTAAAACCTATCCTAAAGAAAAAGGATTAGTGCATTACCGTATTAAATCAGACGGTGGCAAACACGTTATTAACAGGTTTGTAATACACTCAAAATGTCAACGGTCTCCATTTCCGTTTAAAACAGTGGATAGATCGTTCTAATTGTGTGGCAACAAAGTATCTCGAAAATTTACCTTTATAACTTTAACTATTTATCTACTGATGCCTATTAAATAAACCTCTTTTACTTTGTTTACATGTAACTAAAGTAAAAGAGGTCATTTTTATAATAACGGGTTCCGTTACCTATCACAAACAAAGAAAAGGTTGTTTAATTTGCCTTTTATGCACAGTATGATTCATTCATGTATACCTTTCCACTTCACAAATTTAAATTTATAACAAAAAAACACAAAATTATTATTAGTTAATAATGAATTTGTGAAGTAATGCCCTAAAAGAAACGAGCAGTTTAATTAAACAAGAAAAGTCTATATTCTTCTTATTAATTAATTCTATTTTATAATAACACCTTTAAACAATTAAGGTAAGTTATGTTAATATAGATTGAAAACAGTAAAGCAATTTATACATTGCACTGAGTAAGGATTAGAAAAGTTCATGAAAGTATGGGTATATTTATGGATATAAAAACATTATGGAATTTAAGGATTCATGAATTTTATAGAAAAATGTTCAGGTACTATTCAATAATTGGTGCGAATGTTGTTTATTTTTTCCTGGTCATTGGTAGTATCTTTATTTATTATTTTAATTTATTTCTTAAGTGGGTACCTTCTCAGATATCTGTTGAAGTAATTTTATCCCTATTTATAACCTTCTTTTTAATGCAAACAAAGGTTCGTACATTTGTAAAAAGGGCAGATATATTATTTTTGTTGCCATTAGAAGTGAAATTAAAGTCGTATTTTATTAAATCACTTGTATATAGTTTAACTATTGATATTATTAAATTGCTTAGTTTAATTACCATTTTCTTATCCTTATTTTTACACACAGTTAATATGTCTCTTCCCATCTTTCTTTTAATAGTAGGGATTGTTTCTTATAACATTTTAATGAAGTGGACTGAACAGTGGTTACAGAACTATGTACAATTTGTATTAAATAGGTTAAATAGGTTTTTTCGATATATTTAATGTGCTATTTTTTGTTTAATAATGACTGGATTTTTGTGTTTGTTTTAATGAGTGTAAATTTCGTTTATTTAATTTATATTATTGGAAAAAAAGAAATCTGAATTGGCAGTGGCTAATAATTGAAGAAGAAATTGCCTTATTAAGAAACTTTAAATTTATTAATATTTTCATGGATGTCCCTAATCTTAAACGTTCTTCTCGGAATAGAAGTTTGCTTACAATGATTCTGAAAAGATGTATACCATACAGCCAAAGATACACATTCTTATATTTATACTCACACATGTTTGTAAGGTATAATGATTACTTTTATCTTTATCTAAGACTAACTGTAATTGGCATATTTATTAATTATGCTATACCAACAAGTGGTTGGATTTTTAATCTCCTCATTTTATTTGTGACTGGATTACAAGTAATTCCTTTACAATATGAAATTAAACAAAGTGCATTACTTTATCCTATTTCTAAATCTCAGATGAATGATTCTTTCTTAAAATTTGTCTTGCTTATATTATATATACAATTTTTTATTCTATATTTCACAATGTTCATCCATACTTCTACTGCTAAAATATACTTTCTTGTAGTTGGAAGTTTATTTGTTTATATATTTGTATGTTTTTTTATATCAAAGAGGGTCAATGTCTCAGGTAGTTCCTTTAAAGAATAGCGTGGTATTCAACGAACGAACCAAAGAAATAAGAACGCCCCAATTTAAAGGACGTTCTTCAACTAACTTATATTGATTATTCGTGAGCTGCAATCTCTTCTTCTAAAAGATCTAGAATTTGAACGCCTTCTTCACTAAGACTATCGCGGAACTCCTCACGAACCGGAATCGCAAGCTCGCGGAATGCTTCTCGCTCTTCTTCCGTTAGTGTAATAATTTCCGTTGGATTGTCTGTATCATCTGTGATTCGATCTAAATAGCTTTCATTCATTTCATCTTGTAATTCGAACGCACGAGGCTGCATTTCTTCTACTGTTTCATCTACTAGTGAACGAACTTCATCAGGTAATCCATCATAGAAAGTTGGATTTACTGCTGTCATTGCGACATAATTGTTATGATTTGAAACTGTTAAATGACTTTGAACCTCATGGAATGACGCATCCGCAATAAAGAAAATTGGATTTTCTTGCCCATCAACGACTCCAGTATCTAAACCTTGATATAAGTCTCCCCAACTTAGTGGAGTAGGATCAGCACCATATGCTCGGTAAGAATCCATAATTAATGGCGACTCTTGCGTACGGATTTGGAAACCATTAAAGTCATCCGGAGTGCGTAACTCACGGCTACCTGTCCATTGCATAGCACCTTCTGTAAAGTATGCAAGTGGCTTTATATTTTGAGCCTCATATAGATTAGCTAAGTGGACATTTAATGCTTCACTCGTATTTAAAATTTCTTGTGTTGTTTCAAGGTCATCTGGGAATAGAAATTGCAAGGCAAATAATTGTCCTTCTTCAACCATTCCACCTGTAAAACCAGGAGAAACGATGGCAAATTCAACTGCCCCTTGTTGTAGTTGCTGAACCTGGTCCACTTCATTACCTAATCCACCAAATTCAAATACATCTATCGTGATTTGTCCATTAGATTTCTCATTGATAAGTTCAGCAAACTCGGCTGCATATTCATATTGAACTTGTCCTTCATTCTCCTCAGTGACAAATCTCCAATTATACGTTTCATCAATAGCTACATCACTATCAGACTGTTCACCTTCTGTGTCAGCCTCAATAGGATCTGTACCCTCTTCTGTCTCTCCACCACAAGCAGCTAAAACTAGCGATAATGCACCTGCGACAGCAACAGCCTTGAACCCTTTTTTCTTAAAAAACATCTAATTCCCCCTATAAATTAGTTTTATTTTCAAGAAATATCTATAACAAAAATAGTGATATTTCTTCAAATAATATAATTAACACCGCTGCAACAAGTAACATGATGATATACGGTGGTGTTCCCCTTATAACATTTAAATATGACTTATTAAAGACCGCACTGGCGGTAAATATATCTACACCAAATGGCGGTGTAGCAGAACCTAATGCCGCTTGGAAGACGATAACAATTCCTAAGTGAATTGGATCCACACCTGCTGCTATTGCTGCTGGATAGAAGATTGGCGTTAATATTAATATAACGACAATTGGATCGACAAACATACAACCAATAAAGAAGAAAATTGCTACAATAAATAACACGTATAACGCTGACGGGCTATCACCTAAAACAGCTCCTGTTAACAATTGTGGTACTCTTTCCATCACAAGTATCCAAGAAAGTGCTTGACCTGCTGCAACAAGTATAAAAACGGCAGATGTAACTAATCCCGTAGATAAAGCTAGTTTAGGTATCATTGAAAGTTTTATCGTTCTAAAAATTAATAATTCTAAAATGAGTGCATATATTACTGAAATTCCAGCCGCTTCTGTCGCAGTAAAAAAACCACCATAAATACCACCGATAATAATGACTGGAAATCCTAAAGGAAGTAATGCTTTGACAGTAACCTTCCCTCTTTTCTTCCAAGGAATCTTCTCATCGAGAGGGATGTTAAAAATCTTTGCATGAATATAACTATAAATAACAAACATTAGTAGCACTAATAATCCTGGTCCAATACCTGCGATAAATAAATCCCCTAATGAAACATTTGGTGCAGCTAATGCATATATAATTAGTCCAATACTCGGTGGAATTAAAAGAGCTACATCACTAGCATTAATGATTAAAGCAATTGCACTCGAATCCTTATAGCCAGCCTTCAATAGTCTTTGTCTCATCGGACGTCCTACAGCTACAACGGTTGCTTGTGTCGACCCTGAAATAGAGCCGAATAATGCACAAGTAATAGCAGTAGTAATCGCATAACCGCCGCGTATATGACCAACAAACGCACCTACAAAATCTAACAATCTCTTTGATGTTTTCCCTTCTGACATAATGTCAGCAGCTAATATAAACAATGGAACTGCCAAAAGCTCGTATGCCGAAATCCCGGTCATCATTTGTTGAACTAAAAAAGATGGATCTGTCGGCATAAAGAAAACGATCACAATGATCGAAGCAGCAATCATTGGAATCATCATCGGAAATCCCAATAATAGTAACACGATCATTACTAATAACATCATCGCTATCATCTATTCGTTCCTCACAGTCTAATTATATTCGGAATATTATGAATAATCTTTACGATCTTCTGCTAAGTAAACATCCTTTTCACGTATATTTACCCACATGTTCCTTAAATATTGTATACCACCAAAAAATAATCCAATTGGTACAATTACAGCAAAGAAATATACAGGTACTCGTAAAGCAGTCGTCACCTGACCAGAATCAACCATGGTCATGAAATATTGATAACCAAAAAAAGCTAAAGTAAACAGCACAATTGCAGTAACAAAAGGTATCAATATTGCTAACGTCTTACGGATTGGAAATGGAGCTAAATCATAGAAAGCAGTCATACTAATATGTCGACCTTTCCTTGCAGCGTAACTAATCCCCATAAATGTAGCAACTGTTACAGCAAAACGACTTACTTCCATATAGAAGGACCAACTTGAGCCAAATACTTCTCGACTAATTGTATTTCCGACAATCATAATGACAATTAAAATAATTGAATAACTTAAAATCCATTCCTCAGCTTTCACAAGCCCTTGATCGAGCTTCTTAAGAAATTCCAAGAAATCTTCTCCCCCTCTCTTCAAACGTTACAGTTATAACCGTAAACGCTTAAAGCAACGCTATATATAATGATACAGAATCCCGCCTATGTGCTCAAACGTGAAATAACGGCTTCACATCGGATAACCTTGCAAAATTAAGTCTGAGGTAAAGTCAAACAACTGAGCTAAAAAGATCCTCATCTCAGCATCTAAATAATCTCGAATCCTCCACATTCACCTTGAAATTTTTGGATTTACCTTTTATGCCATTTCTCTACACATATTCAATTATCTTAAAGCCATTTTCTAACTTACTAATAAAAGACAAGTACAAAACAATATGATATACTTTACTTTTAAAGAATCATTTAACAACTTTAATTCACTAGTAAAAAACAACAAATTAACATACATTAAACAATATGAATCGTTTTAGACTCGAAAGGACGTATAAGCACTTATGGACATTTTCCAAAATTTCCCTTTGTGGGCTTCTCTTTTTGCAATAGGTTTTGCTCAGTTTGTAAAAGTTCCTCTAAACTTTATTGCAACAAGAAAAATTGAATGGTCTTTATTAACAAGTACTGGTGGAATGCCTAGCTCGCATTCGGCTGCTGTTACATCTTTATCGACAGCGATCGCCCTGGAGTTTGGACTTGATTCATCCGTTTTTGCGATAGCCGCAATTTTCGGTATTATTGTCATGTTTGATGCTACAGGGGTTAGAAGACATGCAGGTTATCACGCAACAGTTATAAATCAGCTCGTAACTGATTTTAATAAGCTTGTGGCAGAGGTTAAAACTTGGCCAAAAAAACAAGAGAATGAGAAAAGGAAAGAATTAAAAGAATTGCTTGGCCACCAACCAATCGAGGTCTTTTTCGGTGCACTATTAGGGGTTTTTCTTACTCTTATTCTACACGCTATCGTTCACTAAGGCCGTACTAAACAAAGAGTGAGGCAGGATAATCCTGCCTCACTCTTTGTTCCTCTAGAACTCCATTTGATTGCGAAAGACTTGCACTGCTTCTTCCTCATTCATTTCAATTAACTCTTCTTCAGAAAGCTGTCCGCTTCCTTCCTTTACTAAGTAAACCTCAACTTCTTTCTTACCCCATTGATCATAAACATCCTGAACCGTTTCATAATAAAGATCAATCTTATTTCCTTTAATTGCTGAACCAGTATCTGCGACTACACCGTATCCATAGCCAGGAATAAATAATACCGATCCAATTGGATAAATACTTGTATCTGCAGCAATGGTTGAGTACAAATCACGCTTTACACGCACACCTGAATACGTAATACCATAGCTAGGATGATCTGGATTCTTACCTGTCGATTCATAACCAGCTGTATAGCCAGTTGCAACAACATGATTGGAAGGGTATTGCGTCCAATCTATCGCTTCCTCCAACGTAACTGGTTCTGATTCAACAACCTCCTGAGACATCGCCTTCTCGCTCGTTGAGTAAAAAGGCAGATCTCTAAATGACAAGAACGACTGCTTTTCGCTCGTATTTCTTGCTGTATGTAACTCTTCTTCTTGAGAAAATTTCAATTTTTCGTAAATCCATTGATGCAGCTCAGCCGCACTTACATTTGAGAAGGTTTCAAACGTCGTCAATAAAGCTGTCATAAATAACACACTTATAAGAAAACCTCGACTCAACGTTTTTAAACGTATCAATCAAATTCACTCCTCTCATGAAATCATCCTCCCCAGAAGTGAAATGATTTATACGCAAAACAGCAAAAAAAAAGACGCATCATGCGTCGAAGTCTTTCTCGATGGTATTCTTGACATTTTGCCCTCATAATTAAGACACCATGTTCTTTCTAAATAAAAAAGTACAGCAAAGCCCCCTTCGCCATACTTTCTACACTAAAACATTTGATAGCCACGAACCCGTAGCATTTTAATGACTATACCTGAAATAATAGCCCCAGCAAAACCACTAAATAAAATAATCATATCTACCAGCTGTAATGCAAATAAATGCTCGCCAATTGAAGAAAAGGCAACAGAAGGCTGTGTGACATAATCGATTAATTTAGCATCATTTACAATCCATATAATAACAAGAGGATATATAAAAGCCATAATCCATGTTGATCGTAAAACCATATTTAATAAAAAGCCTATACCGAAAAATAATACGAGAAACAGTACAATTGAAATAATTAATTGTGGTATATTCATCAAACGCACCCCCACGTCCCTTACATTTTACGCAATGAAAGAATCCTTCGTCAATTGACTAAATCATGAACAAACTTAGAATGGCGTAAAAGGGAAGCCTTTTACGCCATTCTAAAATCAATTAATTACATCGGGCTCTTTCCGCGTTTAAGAACTAGTCCAGGACCACCTAATAAGAATAAATAACGATTGTCAATCATCTTCTTCATAAAGTTAGCTGTTGAACCGAATAATTTCTTCGTTCCGACGACACCAATCGCTTCTTTGCCACCTAATGAAGCAACCGTTCCTTTGATTTGTGGAGTGAACGTTTGTAGTGAACCCCCATCTAATAATGCTCGTAAATTGTTCGCACATATTTCCGCCATTTGCATAGCAATTTGTGCCGTTGGAGGGTACGGGCGATTGATTTCTTCGTTAATAATCAAAGCACAGTCACCAATGACAAAAATATCCTCATGACCAGGAGCACGTAGATCTGGTTCTACCTTAATACGTCCACGCATTGCTTCAAAACCAGATTTTTCGATGATAGAGCTTCCTCTAACACCTGTAGCCCAAACGATTGTCTCAGCTTTAATTTCATCACCACTTGCCAAAATAACACCTGATTCCGTTACCTCTTTAATTGGGCAGTTGATTTTAAACTCAACACCACGGCTCTCAAGCAAGTTCATCCATATTCGACAAGCTCAGGGTCAAAACCAGGCAGTGCAGTAGGGGCAGCTTCAATCACATACATTTTCACCTTTTCTCTAGGGATATCATATGTCTGACAAAGCTCTGGTACTCGTTCTGAAAGTTCACCAATAAATTCAATACCCGTAAAACCAGCACCAGCTACGATAAATGTTAATAGCTCATCCTTCTTTTCAGGTAAGTTGTTATATTTCGCAAATTGGTACTCAATATGCTCCTTCACTTCGCGAACACCATTTACTGTCCATTTGCTAAAGGCATACTCATGTACACCAGGTACACCAAACGTCTCTGCTTCTGAGCCTAATCCAATGACTAAGTAGTCATATTCAAGCTCACCCTGCTTAAGGATAACCTTCTTTTCTTCACGTTTAATCTCTACAACTTCGTCTTTCACAAAATTAATTTTGTTTAAATCAAGAACACTGTCAATAGGCATACGAGTACGATCTGCAGATAGTGTACCTGCTGCTGGCTCATGTAACCACGTTGTTTGATAGTGATAGTCATGCTTATTAACTAGTGTAATATTTGCATCATGACCGACTTTCTTTGATAAGCGTGCTGCTGTAATCATTCCGCCATATCCAGCACCTAAAAGTACAATATTTGGCTTTTTCAACAAAATCACTTCCGTTTTCTTTATAGATTTTCAAAAAAAAATAATTGCTACGAACTTATTGTGAATATTTTCACGAACATAAACAAAGAAAGATATTGTTAGATAATCTCGCAAAGAATTCACTAAACACAGTTCTATAATATTCGTTTTCTAGACATATTTCAACTATTTTTTGATCATTTCAGTAAATACCATTTACTATTAAATTATTCTTATTTTTAATGTGAGCGAACTTACTTAAGAATATTCATTATAGAATCATTCCGTATTCTTTCTTTTTCTTTTTATTTATGCATATAATAATTGATATGAATACTTGGAGGTGCCTAAAATAATGTCAGATTCAACTATGTATGATATTACAATTATCGGCGGTGGCCCGACTGGTTTGTTTGCTGCCTTTTATGGGGGAATGAGACAAGCTAAAGTGAAAATCATTGAAAGTATGCCGCAATTAGGAGGGCAGTTAGCCGCTCTTTATCCAGAGAAATACATATATGATGTAGCTGGATTTCCAAAAGTACGTGCACAAGAGCTTGTAGACCGTCTCATGGAACAAGCAAATCAATTCAATCCGACGTTTGTTCTTGAAGAGTCTGTACAAGAATTAATTAAGCAGGAAGATGATTCATATATTATCCAAACGGATAAGGATACTCATTTTACAAAGGCAGTCATAATCACTGCTGGTGCTGGTGCTTTTCAACCAAGGAGATTAGAGGTAGAAGGTGCAAGTCATTACGAAGGTAAGAACTTACATTACTTTATTAAAGATCTTGAAGCATTTGCTGGACAGCGTGTACTCGTATGTGGTGGGGGGGATTCTGCAGTTGATTGGTCATTAATGCTTGAACCAATTGCAAAAGAAGTAACGCTTATCCACCGCCGTGACAAATTCCGTGCTCATGAACACAGTTTAGAACTTTTAAAGAAATCCAATGTTAACATATTAACGCCATTTCAAATTCAAGACTTAATTGGTGATGAAACAGCCATTAACCAAGTAAAGTTAGCAGAAATAAAAGGAAGTAAAACACATACAATTGATGTTGATTCCGTCATCGTAAACTTTGGTTTTGTATCATCCCTCGGTCCCATAAAAAATGGGGACTTGATATCGAGCGAAACTCCATCAAAGTTAATACAAAGATGGAAACAAATCTTCCGGGTGTATATGCGGCTGGTGATGTATGCTCATATGAAGGAAAGGTAAAATTAATCGCAACTGGTTTCGGCGAAGCTCCAACAGCCATCAACAATGCAAAAGCCTATATTGACCCAAGTGCTAAAGTATTCCCTGGTCATAGTACGAGTTTATTTTAACAGCTAAAAGAGGTGTCCCTGACTGTCAAACCTGACCGTCAAGGACACCTTTATTTTTGTCAATTTTATTATTCTACATTTCATCTAAAAAAGACGTTTTTTTAACACTCTTCAGGTTTTCCAGCATTTGTCGCCGTTCTAAAAGAGAACCACATCCACAATTTGCAATCGCATTCGGGTTGTCAATCGTAAAGCCGCCACCCATCATATTTTGCTTATAATCAATTGTTACGTCTTTAACAATCGGAACACTATCCTTATCAATTAACACGTCTAACCCATTAATTCTATGCAATTCATCATCTTCCGTCTTTTGATTGTCAAATCCCATACCATAAGAAAGACCGCTACAGCCTCCACCTTTCACACCGAAACGGAGCATCAGGCTATCGTCTCCCTCAGCTTCCTTCATAGTTAAGATTTGACTCACGGCGGATTCCGTTATTGTAATCATAACATCCCTCCTCCAATTAGACTTTTATTATACAATAATTACTCCTTGCACCTCAAGGAAGTCGACTTTTTATCTCAACAATCTACTGGATGGTGATCATGAGAAGCAGAATGTGTAATCATCATTAATTCATTATGTGTGTGATCTAACTTTTGACTGTACTGCAAGACAATAGGGTGGTTCATTCCATATATTTTTGCTGCATCAATCATTTTAAAGCGTAAATCTTCTATTTTTTAAAATAAGCATCGTGGTTTATAACATTACGCATCCCTATCACCTCTCCCCATTTACTTGTTCAGTAGTTACCTATAGTTTACAAAACTAACAACTAGAACGCAATAAATTCCACATCTGTTCCAATTTTTGTTGAACATATGTTAAAGTTTGTAATTAGATGTCTTCCTTTTAATCAATTCAAAGTAATAGTATAATAGAAAAAATGAATAGTAAATATTTCGATATTGAGAGGGTTCTCCCCTCTTTTTCTTCATAAATTTATTCACTTTTATTTTATGAAGCACACTCATTTATGACTACGTATTGATTGATTTTTTTATTCGAAATGGAGGAAACATTTTTATGAGTATCATGTTAACAGATACGAAATTAGAAGCAATTGCTGAGAAACTAGAAAATAAACAACGGCTTAGCATTGAGGATGGCTTATACTTATTTGAATCACCTGACTTGCTTGGTATTGCACAGCTAGCCAACAAAGTAAACCTAGAAAAAAACGGGCATAACGTATATTTTATTGAAAATATGTACATTAACCCGACTAATGTCTGTGAAGCTAATTGCGGATTTTGTGGATTCAAGCGTAAGCCTGGCCAAGAAGGCGCATATACGATGGATGAAGCAGCATTATTAGAATATGTTGAGAAAAGATGGAATGATAACATTCGTGAGTTTCATATCGTCGGTGGACATAACAATGAAGTCCCGTTTGATTACTATTTAGATACCATTCGTACGTTAAAGAAACATTACCCTAACGTGACTGTGAAGGCTTATACAGGAGCAGAAATTGAATTTTTCTCTAGACTCTCTGGTTTATCTATGAAAGAAGTGTTGGAAGAGCTTATTAAAGCTGGACTAGATACGCTTCCGGGTGGTGGAGCTGAAATATTAACAGAACGGTATCGGGCAAAGATGAGTCCAGAAAAAGCCTCAACAGATCAATGGCTTGAAGCACATGAAATTGCACATAATCTAGGCTTACGTACACACGCAACAATGCTCTATGGTTCAATAGAATCTAAAGAAGAACGGTTAATCCATATGGATCGTGTCCGTCAGCTACAAGATCGAACAAATGGTTTTATGGTATTTATTCCACTAGCCATGCAGCCACGCAGTGTAAAAGCCGGATTAAAGCGTCGTACCAGTGCGTATGACGATATGAGAACATTGGCTATTAGTCGTCTAATGCTTGATAACTTTGACCATATTAAAGCTTATTGGATTAACATTGGTGTTCAATTAACACAAATGGCGTTAACATTTGGGTCAAGTGATATTCATGGTACATTAATTGAAGAACGTATTTCCCATTCCGTTGGTGCTTTAACTTCACAAGGCATTACTCGTGAGGAGCTTATCCACCTTATTAAAAGTGCCGGAAAAACGCCTGTTGAACGTGATACATTCTATAATATTATTAAAAAATACTAATACTAAAGGGTTGTTCCAAGTGGAACAACCCTCATCAATTATTTACGCTCAAAAATTCCTTCGCAAATCACTTCGGCACCGCCTGTCATAAGCACATCCCCATTTTCATCCCAAATAATACGTAAGTCACCGCCTAATAAATGAACGATAACTTCCTTACCTTTTTGACTATACCCATTTAACACAGATGCAACAACTGCTGCACACGCCCCTGTTCCGCAAGCTTGCGTAATACCAGATCCTCTTTCCCATACACGGAAATGAATTTCATTAGGAGAGACCACCTCAACAAATTCCACATTCACCCAATCGGGAAAACGTTCATCCTTTTCCATTAAAGGGCCAATTGTTGTAACAGGTGCTTGCTTTATATCGTCAACAAACATAACTGCATGGGGATTCCCCATTGAAACTGCCGTTAACGTTACTGTATCCTCACCAATCGCAAAAGGTTCAGCTACTACTTGATCAGCAGCTTCCCCCATCATTGGAATTAACTTTCTTTCTAAAATTGGTCTACCCATATTAACTGTTACATTTGTTACCCTTTTACCATCAACATGAACTTTTGCTTCTACTAGCCCTGCCAATGTTTCAATTAGAAACGTTTCTTCTTCAACATAACCATGTTCGAAGGCGAATTTCGCCACACATCTTAGACCATTCCCACAATTTTTTGCTTCCGAACCATCATTGTTGAAAATTCTCATTTTTACCGGTGCTTCTTCAGATGGTGCGACTAAAATTAGACCATCAGAGCCAATCCCCTTATTTTTATCAGCTACTTCGATCGCAAGTTGTGGTAAATCTTCTTCCTTTAACGGATGTTTAAAAACATCTATATAACATAACTGTTCCCAAGTCCATGCATTTTTGTGAATTGCAATTGTACTACCCCTTTCTTAACGGCTTGTCTGTCCAAAAATAGTCATCATCTACCTCTATAATTGTCATGACCTCATGACAACAAGGCATGATCAACCTTGTCTTAATTCCTTCTTGTGCACGTTTGAAATCTATTTTTTTCATATTTGTCCTCACTTGTTCTTGATGACAATATGGGCAAGAATCAAAATAAACGTCACCCATCATCATTTCATAAGGCCAAGTATGAGTGAATGGGATCATCTCCATAAAAAACCTCCCTTATCGGTTTATTTAAAACATCGGATTTTCTTCTAAATATTCATATATTTGATCAACAAGCTCATCATTTGTCTCAGCAGAAATATATTCACCATTAACGAGAGCAAACGGTGCTAAGGCACATTGGCCACAATGATTTAAGCAGCCGTACTCAATAATATCTAAGTTAGGGTCCTTCTCTAACATTTCCATCGCTTTCTGTGAACCACTTGCTAAGTTACTTAAACAAAATTCAATAATAGGACGCATATTTTCACCTCATTTAATCTACAACATTTATGCTACTCTCGCTGTAGTAAGAAGTCAATTCCGATTATTTTTCACAATGTACGCAATTATTAAAAAATTAATCAATTTGTTGTTATTTTATCTCAACTTGATATAATCAAACTGTCATATATATTATGTTTACTTGCAATCGTTTGCAATTCTCTATCTTTTCTTCTCAAAGGAGACATTTTCCATGCAAAAATTACTCATTCTTGGTGGTGGATACGGTGGAATGCGTATTATCCAGCGGTTATTGCCTGATTTAAGGGACGATATCAAAGTTATCTTGGTCGATCGACTACCTTATCACTGTTTAAAAACTGAATACTATGCTCTTGCTGCAGGAACTGCCGCTGATCATGACCTCCGTGTCACTTTTCCGGAGGATCATCGCCTTTCTATTCAATATGGCACTGTTTCAGAAATTCAACTAGAAGGCAAACAAGTACACTTGGAAGACGGTACCATTCTTGACTACGATAAACTGATTATCGGACTAGGCTGTGAGGACAAATACCATAATGTACCAGGTGCACAGCAATACACTCACAGTATCCAGTCTATGGATGCAACACGAAAAACATATGAAACACTTAATAACGTAAAACCAAATGGAATTGTTTCAATTGTTGGTGCAGGCTTAAGTGGTGTTGAATTAGCAAGTGAACTTCGTGAGAGCAGACCTGATTTGACCATTATGCTCTTTGACCGTGGTGAAATTATTCTTTCTATGTTCCCTCGTAAATTAAGTACGTATGTACAAGATTGGTTTATTGAGCATGGTGTCGAAGTCATTAACAAATCTAATATTACTAAAGTTGAGGAAGACGGCTTGTATAACCATGATGAAAAAATAATGAGCGATGCGATCATTTGGACCGCAGGAGTTCAGCCTGTCGAAGTAGTTCGTAATTTAGATGTCGAAAAAGATAAACAGGGAAGAATTAAACTAACACCGCAACACTTTCTTCCAAATGACGATGACGTTTTTGTTGTTGGTGATTGTGCTAGTTTACCTCATGCCCCTAGTGCACAGCTTGCAGAGGGCCAAGCCGAACAAATCGTCACTATTCTAAAAAAACAATGGAATGGTGAACCTTTACCAGAGCAACTTCCGAAAATCAAGCTTAAAGGTGTTTTAGGTTCATTAGGAAAAAAACATGGCTTTGGCTTAATGGGAGAGCGAACGCTTCTTGGACGAGTGCCTCGTGTACTAAAAAGTGGCGTTCTCTGGATGTACAAATACCATTCCGGAAGTTAAGAAATAGCGAGCCCCTATTCTTAATTTCTTACTATTAGGAAAAGGGATGAGCATATTATCTGAGGAGCATCGAGTGTAATCGTTACGTTTGTTTTTAGGCTTTACAAAAAAAGCTGCGTACTGTAAAGTGTCTACTGAGACAAGCCGATGCTCTTCCTTAATATTCAGGCATCAAAATGCCTCCTGCAACGTTATCCTTTCCACCTTAGCTTTTCATCCTTGAAACATGAATGGAATCTTTGTTATTCTTGTTCATATGTTCCTGTTATACTTCCATGAATAACTATTTCCAAGGATTCACCTTAAAATCCAAAGCGAATACATGGATTTTTTTTGTTTCCCTATTATAATAAATATAGAAAGGAGTTGTTGACCATGGCAACAAGTACTGAAATGATTGAACAAGTAAGAGAAGTATTAGATAAGCTTCGTCCGTTCTTACTTCGTGACGGTGGGGATGTCGAGCTAGTAGATGTAGAAGATGGGATCGTAAAAGTACGTCTTCTTGGTGCTTGCGGCTCTTGCCCAAGTTCAACTATTACGTTAAAGGCCGGTATCGAACGTGCTCTCCTTGAAGAAGTACCAGGAGTTAAAGAAATCGAACAAGTTTTCTAATGCTTGTTAATATGAGTAAAAGGAGCCTAATGAGTGATCATTTGGCTCCTTTTTTACATAGATAACTGATTATAAAGTAATTCTGCCGATTCATACGTCGCAAAAATCGCGTCATCTTCTTCTATTGGATGATAAAAATCGCGAAATAGTAATGTTAACCTTTCCGGATCATCTGGATCTCTTGCAATCATTGCTTCCTGTATTGTTGATACGGAAGGAGTGTGCGGATTTTCATAAATGACATACACTTGTTGTCCTTCTTCTAGCTCATCAATAGATAACATGCAGGTACCCTCCTTGGTTAAAGAATACCCGCATGTATTATTCGTTATTCATTTAGATGGATCATTTCCCGTTTCACTTCAACACCTTTAATAGCTGGTTGCATCACTTGAATTTCAAGTGTAGGAAATAATTGTTGCAGCTCTTTTTTTAATTCTTCACCACGTTGAAATGGTGCTAAACAAAGCATAGTTGGGCCAGCACCACTTAACGCAGCACCATAAGCAATTGTCCTTTCAGTAACCGTTTCTAATACTTCTTTCATATGAGGAACAAGAGCGAGACGATAAGGGTGATGAAATAAATCCTCTGACATCATTTTTCCAACTAATTCAAAATTCCCTTGTAGGAGAGCTGCCACTAATACATTCGCAACACTACTTGCCCGGACTGCATCCTTGTAAGAAAACTCTTCTGGTAATACGCCTCTAGCCTTTTTCGTTTTAAGCTCCTCTGATGGAACTAGCAAAACAAGATCAATTTCAGGAATTCCACCATTTACAATATCTGTATCTTCCTCGGTATGGGTACCAATCACAAGTCCTCCATAGACAGATGCAGCAACATTATCAGGATGTCCTTCCCATAAAGCAGCATAACGTATCTTTTCCTTAGCCGTTAAAGGTTCTCCTACTAACTGATTAGCAAGTTCAATTCCCGCCACAATTGCTGCCGCACTGCTTCCAAGCCCACGAGCAAGTGGTATTTCACTCTTCATTTTCACATTACATGGTGGTAATTGATAACCTAGTTCGTTTGCTACGTGTAGTGCAACCTCACAAATTAAGTTATCTTCACCACTTGGGACATCTTCAAGTCCAGGAGACGACGATGTAAAAACCCATGCATCCGAAGGTTGTACTTCTAATGTTAAATACCGATTAACTGCTAGTCCAATTGAATCAAAACCTGGTCCTAAATTGGCTGAGCTCCCTGGAACCTTTATCATAAAAGGCTCTTGGCTCATGATGATACACCACCCTTTAGGTGGTTAAGGAATGCCTCACGGTCGTTTGGTAAAACGGTTGGCTTAACGGATACTGTATCAATCGCTGTATTCGGATCTTTTAATCCATTTCCAGTTAATACGCAAACAACACTTGAGCCTTTTTTAATTTCACCGGATTTAATTTGTTTCATTAAACCTGCAATTGAAGCACATGACGCTGGTTCAGCAAAAACACCTTCACGTTTCGCTAACAATTGATAAGCTTCAAGAATTTCTTCATCCGTTACAAAGTCAATCTTACCGTTTGATTCCTCAGATGCGGCAACTGCTTGCTTCCAACTTGCAGGGTTTCCGATTCGAATTGCTGTTGCGACTGTTTCAGGATCATTAATTACTTCATTACGAACGATTGCTGCTGCTCCTTCAGCTTCAAATCCACGCATTTCGGGTAAGCCTGTACCTTTTTGCTCATTGTATTCTTTAAACCCTTTCCAATATGCTGTAATATTTCCAGCATTACCAACCGGGATTGCTAATACATCAGGAGCTTTTCCTAACGCTTCACACACTTCGAAAGCGGCTGTTTTTTGGCCTTCAATTCGGTATGGATTAACAGAGTTTACGAGTGTGATTGGTTCTGTTTTGCTAATTTCACGAACGATATCAAGAGCATTGTCAAAGTTCCCTTGGATCTCAAGTACTTCTGCTCCATACATAACAGCTTGAGCAAGCTTACCCAATGCAATTTTCCCTTCAGGAATAACGACAATACATCTTAAACCAGCACGGGCACCATAAGCGGCAGCGGCAGCCGATGTATTACCTGTTGATGCACAAATAATCGCTTCGCTTCCTGCTTCCTTTGCTTTTGCAACTGCCATCACCATTCCACGATCTTTAAACGAACCAGTTGGATTCGCTCCTTCATATTTCACATGAACGTCAACGCCCCACTCTTTCGACAGATGAATTAGTGGTACTAGCGGCGTATTCCCTTCTTGCAGCGTTAATAATGGCGTTTGTTCATTTACAGGTAAAAATTCTTTATACTCTTGAAGTAATCCTCTCCAACGACTCATTCTTTATTTTCCTCCCTCAACACGATAGCTGCTTTCAATCGATTCAATGACATCAAGCTCAGTTAATTTTTGATATAGTTTCAAATAGTTTTCTTTATTAGTATGATGTGTAATAACAATAACTTCTGCTACTTCTTTTCCTTCAATTGGCAATTGAAGCAATTTCTCGAAGCTTACTTCAAGATTAGCGAATAAACTTGTAACCGCTTGGAACGTACCTGCTTTGTCTAGTACACGCAAACGCAAGAAATATTTTGAATCAATTTCTTTATCTTCCTTTAATGTACGTTCATGCAAAGGCTTTTGAATTCCATTTCCACAAACACCTAACCGCATATTTTTCATAACGGAAACTAAGTCAGATACGACCGCTGTTGCAGTAGGTAACGACCCCGCACCTGGACCATAAAACATCGTCTCACCTACAGCCTCGCCATACACATAAACTGCATTATATTCATTATGAACAGAAGATAAAGGATGTTCCTTCGGCAATAATGTCGGTTCAACACTCACTTCGACTCTACCGTCATCACGTTGTGCTAAACCTATTAACTTCATAGTATATCCAAGTTGATCACAGTAATCTAGATCTTCTTTTGTCACAGAGGAAATTCCTTTAACACTTACATCAGTTAGGCTTACATCCATTGAAAAACCGAGCGTAGCCAATATCGCCATTTTGCGAGCAGCATCAAGCCCTTCAACATCAGCTGTAGGATCACTTTCAGCAAACCCTAGCTCTTGTGCTTTCTTTAACACTTCATCGTATGAGCTTCCATTTTGAGTCATCTTCGTCAAAATGTAATTTGTCGTCCCATTAACGATCCCCATAATTTTCTTAATACGATCTGCTGACAAACCATCGCTTAAACCACGAATGATCGGAACTCCACCAGCAACACTTGCCTCATAATATAAATCACAACCGTTGGCAGCCGCTTCTTTTAACAACCCGGCACCATGAACAGCCATTAAATCTTTATTAGCTGTTACGATATGCTTGCCATTTTGCAGTGCCTTAAGCACATGCTCTTTAGTCGTATCGACGCCACCCATTACCTCAATAATAACATCAATTTCAGGATCATATATGACATCTTCAATTTGATCGGTCAAGATGTTTGAATTGATGTGGATGGGTCTTTGTTTATTTAGATTACGTACAGCCACTTTTTTAACAGTTACAGGACACCCTACTTGGTGACGAAGTTCTTCTTGGTGCCTTTGAATAATCGAAACGACACCTGATCCTACTGTACCTAATCCAATTAAACCAACACGTACTTCTGCTGCCATTTCTCTACACTCCTTCTCCCACACTTATTGTATGTCTAAAATGAACAAATGTTTATCTATAAAGGACATTATAGACCTCTTTTCCTAGAACTACAATAGACAATTTCGATAATTTTATAAAAAGTTTGAGAAGGGACTTTCTTTATTCTATCTAAATTTTTGAATCAAGTAAATGTTAAAAAAACTCGAAAAACACTGAAAAGAGGTAGCTCCTTTTTCAGTGTTCGTAATACAATGTTCTTAAATGTAATGTTTTAGCTTAACCATTCGAGTGTAGGTACATTCACTAATGATTTTGCTCGTGAATGCAAATAATAAGTGGAGAAATCTCTAAGAAACGTTTCATTGTTCGCTTCATTCATGAGCAGCTTCATAAATTGCTGTCCTCTTCGTATACGATCCTCCTTAACTTGGGCAGAGTAGTAGAACTCAATTGCTTCAAAATAATGACGCGGAAATAATAGGCGGGCATATAGCAAGCGACGTGAATAAGTTGATAATAAGTCTACTTGTTCATAACCATTTAATAATTGGCTAGCTTTTTCCCAAGGAAACTGATCGTTTCTCAAACGTTGATCTCTCATCCACTCGGCAATATCACGGCAAGGATGATCGTATAGCCACTCTGTTGGTCTTTTCACAATAGCACCATCTTGAGAAACGATCATCCAGGTATGTTCTGCAAAATGTCGGTGAACGATCGTGGGCATTTCTTGATCACGACTAAGTTCATCAATTGTCGCATCAACTGCATATTGTATTGCATTTTCAGTTAACCCCATAAAATAAGGATACGTAAACAAAAATGCTTGATCCACATCAGATTGTGGTCCTTCAAATAATACTTGTTGATACCAGCTTTCCAGCTGTTCTAACCGTTGTTCCCATATCTTAGGCCATTGACCAAAAAAGTCGTATTTCTTCTGATATGGAACCCGTTTACCGTAAGAATGCAATTGGGATAAATGCATTCCACGTTCTTCTTCGGAATTAATACGAATTTGCGAAGCTGATTGTTCATTCGGTAAAGGGGCAACGTAAACTTCCTGTCCGTCTACTAATGCAATCCTATTATTATTTTTTGTCAGTAACGGTTCTAGGACAGACAGATCCCCAATTGATCGCAAATAATTCGTAAAACTTAGCATTTCAGATTCACTTATAAGACATTCATCTTTCGGAAGCAATAAGTACGCATGATTATTTGAATAAAACCCGTCATACCCTTCTAATAAAAAGCGCCCTTCACAATAAAGACCAAAAGCATCATAAATCGTGCGTTCAAACATTAACACCACTCCTCTAGGCATTCCTTTTTTTAGTTTATGCCTAGCTTGAATAATTTGTGTATAAGTACAGTAGACTACGAATATTACTTCTGTCACAATAGTAGTGAGTGGTAAATATATTTTAGGATAGAGGTGTACGTATGACTAATAGGCACATGGATGTTGTTGAGAAAAAGGCAAGGGAGTTATTAGAAGAAAGAGGAGTAACACTTGAAGATATTGCAGAGCTTGTCTACTATTTACAAGTAAAGTACCATCCCGATCTTAAAATGGAAGATTGTCTAGAAAATGTCGATCGTGTTTTACGAAAGCGCGAAGTACAAAATGCCATCCTAACTGGTATTCAGCTTGACATTTTGGCTGAACAAAAGAAGCTCGAGGAACCACTTCAAGATATCATTGATCGTGACGAAGGTTATATGGAGTTGATGAGATTATCGCTTTATCAATTGTAAATGTATATGGTTCAATAGGATTCACGAACTATGGTTATATTGATAAGCAAAAACCCGGAATATTAGAACAATTAAATGATAAGAGTTCCGGGAAATGCCATACTTTTTTAGATGACATTGTTGGTGCCATAGCTGCCGCTGCGTCAAGCCGGCTAGCTCATAGTGCTGCTAACACAGAATAAAGGATATAACAAATTACATATTGATCGCTAACATTGAAAAACTAAACCGCGCTCCTTAACAAAGGGTACGCGGTTTTCTTTCATTTTATTTTATAACTTCCCAGTCAGATAAAGAATCTATTTCAAATGTTGGTTTTTCATCATAGCTTGCAACTTGTTCTTTTGTTGAAACCCCTGTATAAACAAGTAAGGTATCCATCCCCGTACGAATACCTGCTAATATATCGGTGTGGTAGTTATCGCCAACCATTACAGTCTCCTCGTTCGTTAACCCCATTACTTCTAATGCTTGTTCTACAATAACTGCTTCAGGCTTTCCTATAAAGGTTGGTGTTACTCCGGTACTAACAGACAACACTGAAATAAGTGAGCCCGCTCCGGGAACAAGTCCTCTTTCAGTTGGTAAGGCAACATCTCCATTAGTGGCAATAAACGTTGCACCTGCACGAATGTTTAACGCTGCTTTTGCCAGTTTTTCATATGTAATCTGACGATCTAGACCCATGACAACAATATCTGCTCCTTCATCTACTAACTCATGGCCTTCTTCAAGTAATGCAAGTTTAAGCCCCTCTTCACCAACCATACATACTTTTGCATTTTGCTTTAATTGACTAATATACGTTGCCGTAGCCATACTTGTCGTAAAAACATGCTCTTCATCAGCCGGCACATCTAACTCACGTAAATGGTTAGCAACATCACTAGGGTGCTTTGTTGAATTATTCGTAACAAACAAGTAAGGTATTCCTTGTTCTTTTAACTTTTTCACAAACTCAATCGCTTCTGGAATTTTCTCTGTCCCGCGATACATTGTACCATCTAAGTCAATTAAATAACCTTTGTAAGCTTTTGTCATCGTTATTATCTCTCCAGTCATATTTACTGTTCTTTTACTTTATATACAAGATATTTTTTTGTACCTCTTTAAATTGACGGCGAACAGCATTTCAATAAAGTAAATTTCCCTCGTTGATCGACGTAATTAATTGAAGGGGGGTTGCTTCTTTGTACAAAGTGTTCACCATCCCCCTTTTGTTGTTAGTTATTGTAACATAAAAGGGATTCTTCAACTATTGATCGTGCTGTGGGATAAACGCTGATACTGGACCAGTTCTTGTTCTAAGTAACGTCTCACCTCAATTGGAAAGCCACGCAACGCCTCTTTATGCTGATTTAATACATTACGAAGTGACAAATGATCAATGTCTTGAAATTTCTGAACGAGTTCTTTCCTTTTTTCTAGTACTGCTTTTAGTTCATCTGCCTGTTCTTTTTCAATCACTTTTTCATCTTCCAATATATCAATTATATCTTCGTAACTTCCAGGATCACGCATAATAAAACCATCAATCATACTATTTCCAACATCGATAATCGATTCAATTACTATCATCGCAATTCGTTCAAGTGCAAGCTGATCAGTAAAGGTTGGGTTATTAGTATTTAGTTTTTCTAAATGTGCAATCGATCTTTCCATATACGTTAGTGCTTTATCTATTTGATTTCGATCTACAAAATACATCTTCTCGTCTCCTTTTTAATCTTCTGTATTGCCAATTGCAAAGTGATTTACTTTGAGCTAATGTAAAATGAACAATGAAATTATGAACTGAATAAGATTTGGAGGCTTAATTATGTCTGAACGTTTTTTTCTTTATGATGAAACAGAAGAAACTCGTACACGTTTTGTTAGCTTTATGGGTGAATCGAACCGTTTTGATTTAGCGATCATTGAATCGAGCCGGTATTACGGCAAACAGCTTGTTCTAGATATACAATCAAACCGTTTTGCAATTCTTGGTCAAGATGACCTTGAAGAACCTCATTACATTGAGGAAGCTTTTAACTTATCTAATGAAGAAGCTACTGAGTTAACATCCTTCCTCTTTGAAATTGTATAAGTATCTTTCTCTTTCATTTATTTTGTTGAAAAACACCTCCTGCGGGTACGCTAACCTTAAGGAGGTGTTTCTCGATGGATAGAGAAAAGCAAACCAAACAAATCTATTCTGACTTTGCCAACGTTGAAGCAATGAAAAACTTTCTTGTGCCAGAACAAACCCCTGAAGCCATATGGATCACCTATTAATAATGACGAGCCCGTTTCAAATAAAACGACACCTTATGAAAAAGGACAACGTCCTTATAGTGCGTTTAATTATGAAAATAAGTCGTTACATGAAGATAATCCGCGTAAATATCCTGGTGCACACCCAACACATGATGAATAATGTTCCAGCACTGTGTCTCTATTTAAAAGAGCCAGTGCTTTTAACTATTCACAAGATCATTGTTTTTTTTCGATTTATTTTTTTCCTTTATTCGTTTAATGACGAAATAGGCACAACCAAAATTACAATATTCATACAAGTAATCGGGTAACGTACTTATTTTCGTATCATACGTAGACTTTTTATTTCGGTCTTCAAAAAAACCCCTAAGTCTAAGTTGATTATAGCCCCAATCGCCTACTATATAGTCATATTTATTTAACACTTCACTATATCGTTCCTTAAAGGCTTCTTCATCCCAGCCATTTTTAACATTTTCAATGACTTCAAATTGCAGTCCCTGAATTCGGACCATACCTATTCACCTCAATCCTTCACTCTGTTATGAATTATAACATATGTAAACGAAGACAACAGCCGTATATGTTATGGATATATATCATAACAAATTGACATTTTCAATTTTAGCAATTCATTCCACGATTTAATCTGTTGAAATAAAAAATTCAAAAACGGGAACTCTGAAACTAAAGGAGTGATAAAATATGCCAATAAAAAAATAATTCTTATCTTATCGATTGTTTTATTATTCTCAGGCTGTCAATCAGCAAATGATCAACAGTCGACACAACAAGCACAAATGAAGCATGAAGTAACCCAAGATAATGCCAATTATAATGATTACAGCCATGTTCATTATACGAAGCAACAGGTTGAACCAAACGGCCAACAACAAGAGGTTACTTATGTTGATCGAGAAAAGCTAACTGATAGCATCACACGCTTAGTTTTGACTAATGATGAAGTGGGAGAAGCTGCAACGCTTGTGACAGATCAGTATGTACTTGTTGCATACACAACAGCTTCGGAAAACCGAGAAGAGGTTGCTGATCAAGTTAAGCGTTCAGCATTGTCCATTGCCCCTCATTACTATGACGTTTACATTTCAGATAATGAAAATCATTTTGATGAAATTGAGCGTTTTAGAGGATTAAATGCACACTCAAATAGTGAAGAAGCTATTGAACAAACGATTGAATTGTTTAAGCAATCTCCGCAAGGACCAAAGAGCGAGGAAATTGATTAAGAAAATGTATTCTTTTTTGTAGCAGGATTCTTCAAAAAAGAATAAAAGAAAGGGTTGTCCCACAATTCAACTGGACAACCTTCATATTTTTAATTTTGTACCTTCATTGCTTCTTTTCGAACTTGTGCTTCATTTACTTGTTCATCTGCATGATATGACGATCGTACAAGTGGTCCAGCCTCACAATGGCTAAACCCTTTGCTTAAAGCAATTTCCTTTAGCTCGGCAAATTCATCAGGGTGATAATACTTCTGAACTTTCAAGTGCTTCTTCGTCGGCTGCAAATATTGTCCAATCGTCATAATATCAACATCTACCGCACGAAGATCATCCAT
Source organism: Bacillus sp. JCM 19034 (assembly GCF_001310635.1). Taxonomy (GTDB): domain Bacteria; phylum Bacillota; class Bacilli; order Bacillales; family Bacillaceae_D; genus Halalkalibacter. The sequence goes on along the minus strand of NZ_BAXR01000002.1, from coordinate 82,470 downwards.
TGTTTCAATAATTTCTTCCTTCGTTTCACCTAAACCGATCATTAAGCTCGATTTCGTCGGAATGTCATCATGTATTTCCTTTGCTCGCTTTAGAAACTCTAACGTACGCTCATATGTTGCACGGGCCCGAACTCTAGGTGTTAAGCGACGAACTGTTTCAATATTATGATTCATAATATTAGGCCGTGCATCCATTAATGTTTTTAAGCTATCAAAATTACCCAACATATCTGAAGGTAGAACCTCAATTGTACAAAACGGATTCCGATTACGAATCGCTCGAACAGTATCAGCAAAAACAGCTGCTCCACCATCTTTTAAATCGTCACGAGCAACAGCCGTAATGACAACATGCTTTAATCCCATTTGCTCAACTGACTCAGCAACTCGCTCTGGTTCTTGTAAATCAAGTTCAGTCGGTAGACCCGTCTTTACTGCACAGAATCTGCACGCCCGTGTACAAATATCTCCCAAAATCATAAACGTTGCTGTTTTGCGGACTGCCCAACACTCATGAATATTCGGGCAACGTGCTTCTTCACAAACGGTATGTAGTTTCTTCTCGCGCATCATTTTCTTCAAGCCTGTATAGGATTCATTTGTATTTAATTTTATTTTAAGCCATTCCGGCTTACGAAGGTGTTCTTCTTTCTTTGCCATTATTATTCACTCCATCCAAGCTTGCAAATTTCTCATATTTAATACTTTACCACGATTAATAAGAAAAAACCAAACGAAGTGCCCTAATTACCAATCATTCACTATGATGATTTTTCATTATTTTAACACACTAATGGTAAGTAGAGTGGCAAGGAAAGGAGTATTTTATGTCTATTACAAAATCTATTCTCATTTTGACCTGTTTTATTCTAATATCATCACCCTTGACTGCTCTTGCACAAGAAAAAGAAGAATTATCGATCGAGGACATTTACAAAAATCGAAAGGCACTATACCTTAAAACAGAAACTGTCACAAATGTCCCATGGTATTATCTTGCCGCTGTAGATACATTTGAACGTGGCTTGCGAAGAGCTAGGAAGGATCGGCCGAAAGAAGAAGGATTTATTGCGATTTATTATTCAGAAGAAGAATGGGCCGGTGCAACTAATCCTAACCCTAATGATACTAACCTAGCTTCCATACAATTTTTCGGAGGGGTCGGTTTAGATGGTGATGGTGATGGCAAGGCTGATCGAAAAAATGATGAAGATGTCCTTTATACGTTTGCACACTATTTAGGAGAGTACGGTGTAAACGAAGCAGATTTTAAAATCGCATTATGGGAGCGATATAAGCGAGTTCAGTCAGTCAATATTCCATTTGGGCACGCAAAAGTTTATCAAAAGTTTGGAACACTAGATCTCGATGACCATGCTTTTCCGATGCCTTTACATCATAATTACAGCTATAGAAGTACTTGGGGAGACCGCAGAGGTTGGGGTGGAAGACGCATCCATGAAGGAACAGATATTTTTGCAAATTATAACGTTCCAATTCTTGCGACCTCATATGGGATCGTTGAAATAAAAGGCTGGAACAAATACGGAGGGTGGCGCATTGGTATTCGCGATCTAAATAATGTTTATCATTATTACGCTCACCTTAGTGGATTTGAGAAAGGAATAAAGCAAGGAACCGTTGTCGCACCAGGAGATGTGATTGGTTACTGTGGAAGTTCAGGCTACGGAAAACCAGGAACACAAGGGAAATTCCCACCTCATCTTCATTATGGTATGTACCGAGATAACGGTTATAGCGAATGGTCTTTTGATCCTTATCCATCATTACGAAAATGGGAAAGAGAAACACGTCAGAACCGATAAGAACGTCACAGGAGATAAAGAAGTCTAACATAAATTATCTGAGAGTACTTCGTATTGTTTCGTTTTTGTTGTGATGCCATTAAGCTAACTGTCCCAAAAGGTGAATTTAAACACCTTCTGGGACAGTTGTTTTTTAATTTGATATATCTGATGGAATAACGAGCCCACCACCGCTTGAATAAACATCTGGTACTTCCCCAGGAATTGTTACTAATCCAATAGGAATCGTAGTACTAACTGCTTCTGTATTTGTCGCAAATGGAATAACAATTTTCACGTCAACCTCGATATGAAAATTAACTTGAATTGTCGTATTATTGATCCCAGTATTAATTATTTGTGCATCTAAATCTGTTTGCACATCACCTATAGCAGAGAATCTTACTGGTATTTGCGGACCTAACTGTGCTAATAAAACATTTTTCGTTGCCTGCCCTAAAGGAATCCGATAAATAATGCCACCCTCACCATCCAATTCATCTTCATAACTTGGTAAAAATACTTCTCCTCGCTCAATAGCTTTTAAATGATTTTGTACTAACTGTTGAGATTCCTGTACAACTTGATTATAAATTTGCGTATTAAATTGTATTGAACGAATTGTCCCGTCTTCGGCTATATCCTTAATAAATAAATCCTGCTGATCTAATTCTGCTGTTATTCGAGAATTCACAGCATCACTTATAGCTTTTGTAGCAATGACCTTTGTTTCTGTTGTAGCTATATGGATAAGCGTTGGTCGAATCCCTTGGTCCACGATCCAAAGGCCTTGAACGGTTAAAATTATAAAAATAATAAACGATAAAAGCAGAACATACCGAAATGGCAGCGGGCCTTTATTAGTCCTCGGTCGTATTTTTCTAGGTGTTCTCACGCCCAAAAACCCCCTTTGCCCAATATATATGCAGACAAGGGGGATAGCTTGATAAAAATATGTACAAAACACCCTTTTAACGACGAAGGCACTAAAAAGCCTAATTACTGCTTATTTAGTGCCAACACTTAAGAACGGTGAACGCGCTCATATATCCGAAATTCATGTTGATGCTTGTTCTTTTCATCAATTATTCCAGGCTCACTTGAAATGAGACGCCATTCTTGTTCATTAATTACAGGGAAATACGTATCAGCTTTAAACGTATCGTCAATATACGTAATATAAAGGCGATCAACCATATCCCAAAAAAGGTTAAAAATGTCGGTTCCACCGATAATAAAAGTTTCCGTTTCAGCTGATGTCATGTTTAGTAATTCCTCTTTAGTATGGATAACTTCGCATCCCTCAGCCATAAATGATTTATTACGGGTAATAATGATATTTCGGCGTTTAGGCAATGGTCGTCCAATCGAATCATATGTCTTCCTGCCCATCACAATTGTATGACCTGTTGTAACTCGTTTAAAAAAAGCTAAGTCATTAGGTAAATGCCACGGTAGATCATTTTGATAGCCGATCGCACGATTACGATCCATTGCAAAAATAAAAGAGATCATACCGATACAGCCCCTTTTATGTGTGGATGTGGATCATAGTCAACTAATTGAAAATCATCAAACTCAAAGTCAAAAATAGACGTTCTCTTAGAGTTAATCTGCATTTTTGGCAGCTCTCTCGGTTCTCTAGTTAATTGCAGTTTTACTTGATCAACATGATTTAAGTAAATATGAGCATCGCCAAATGTATGGACAAATTCACCTGGCTTTAATCCGGTTACTTGTGCCATCATCATCGTTAAGAGGGCATACGAAGCGATATTAAACGGTACACCAAGAAATATGTCGGCACTTCGCTGGTATAGTTGGCAGGATAACCTTCCATTATTTACGTAAAATTGAAATAAACAATGACAAGGAGCTAACGCCATTTCATCAATTTCAGCTACATTCCAAGCATTCACAATGAGCCGTCTTGAATCTGGATTTGTCTTAATTTGTTCGATAACTTCACTAATCTGATCAACCGTCTTTCCATTGGCCCCTTCCCAAGAACGCCATTGCTTCCCATACACTGGGCCAAGCTCGCCATTCTCATCAGCCCATTCATTCCATATCCGCACACCATTTTCCTGTAAATAGGCAATATTCGTTTCGCCTTTTAAAAACCATAATAATTCATATATTATTGAGCGTAAATGAAGTTTTTTTGTCGTTAGCAATGGAAAACCTTTTTCTAAATCAAATCTCATTTGATAACCGAAAGTGCTAATCGTTCCTGTTCCAGTTCGGTCTGATTTTTCATCTCCATTTTCAAGTACATGTTTGCATAAATGTAAATATTGTTCCATAATTATACCCCTTACTAAACTGTGTTGGCTAATATAGATTCCATTTTCACGATTGTTACATCTAATTGTTTCGACAAATCAAGGTCGTAGCATTCTAGAAGGTCTTTTCCATCTTCTGATATAATTCTAACAATTGGGTGTGTTGTTAATTGTTTATTTTGCTTAATCACAATTCCTTCCCTACCATCACTTAGAGTAACAGAAAGGCCTTCTGGATACAATGCTACAACTCTCCTAAATGCTTCAACAAGTGATTGGTCAAATTGGGTTCCTGCCCCTGCATAAAGAAGTTCAAGTGCTTCATTTGGAAGCATTGCTTTTCGATATACACGATGTGATGTTACAGCATCAAAAACATCGGCAATCGCGATGATCTTCGCATATTCATGTATTTCGTTCTTCATGATTCCTCTAGGATAACCAGATCCATCTAATCGCTCATGATGCTGAAAGGCACAATGAGCTACTAATAAAGGGATATCGTGTTGTTTACGTAAATATTCAAAACCTTCATTCGTGTGTGATTGAATAATCTTAAATTCTGGATCAGTTAATCGATCTGGCTTATTTAAAATGTCTAACGGAAGCATCATTTTGCCAACATCGTGTAATATCGCCCCAAGACCTATCTCCCCAAGTTGCTTCTCATTAAAATTTAGCTCCATTGCAAGGCGTAACGTATATACAGTTACATTTAACGAGTGTGTAAATATATAGTTATCATATGTAACGATATCAGATAGAATCGACAATGCTTGCTGATTGCTTTTTAAATCATTTAGTATATCCTGAATCACTTTACTAAAGTCTTTATTTAACTTTGGGTATTTAAATGCCTTGTTTAACGTCGTTTGATCAACAATTGTACTGAATTCATCCTTAATTGTTTTCATTGCCTTTTTGCTTTGTTTTTTTTTGCAAGACATCTTCAATTTCAATATCAGCAGTACGCTCATCTTTAATATAAATAAATGAAATACCAAGATCATGTAAACGTTTTATGATCCGACTAGTCAGCGCAACCCCTTCATGAAGGAGGACTTGTCCTTGATCGTTATGTATTGTTTTACCTAAAATATCTCCCTCACTAACTGATTGAGTAGAAACTAGTCTCATGATGTACTGCTCCTTTTCATAACGAAATATTCATTTTAAGTTACATCATAATTAGTCATTTCGTCCTTAATTTTTGAAACAATTTGACGAAAAAACTTAAAAATGTGTAAAGAAACAGTTCAAGAGCCTATTTCTTTACACGTTTCGACATTTATTTCATTTTTAATAGAGCTTCTTTCCCAATTAAACCTGGTACAATTCCTAGTTGTTCTGCCTCCAACGTAACAGATTCTAGTGGAGCATCAAGTAATTGTTCTATCGTTCTCACACCAACTGCACGACCTGCAACAATTTTTCGGTCTTTTAATTTCTCATTCAATAATGCAACATCAAGAGCACCACACATAATGTAACCGACATCATTCATTACAGCCATAAAGTTTGTTTTAGGTAGCTTTAATGTAACTGCAATAAATGTTTCACCTTCAATTTGAATTGGCGTCATGTTAAACACAAGACCCACTTCCTTTCATTCATATCACGTTCTATTGTACGGTATGAATGTTTACATTTTTATGTGCTAGTTACGAGGACCCAATTTCTTTTATTGTGAATTCCAACACATCTCTCAACACTTCAGGCATAAAGAAGCGTTTTTCTTCTGATTCGGCTATCATCGGGAACAAGTGGCCAAATGTATACATGTCCAAAGTAGCTAATAAATATGTTTCATGTTCTATCAACGGTTCACCTTGAATTACGACAGAATTCACATCATTCCTATCTCTATCATACTCGTATGTTAAACCCGAAAAAATGGTTTTCCCTAATACTTTTCCTCGGAAACCGAAACCTTTCAACTCAAGCTCTTGAATATCCTTCGATTCTCCGCGAATGATGACCTCTTTTAATTCTTTTCCTGACAATGGTACAACGCAAGGATTAATTGGATGCGGGCAAACACTTAATAGATCGCCTTTAGAAATAGTACCTTTCTTTAATGAGTGCAACAAAACTCCCGCATTGAGCATTCCAATTGACTGACCACACCATTTAGTTAAAGCATCGCATAACTGTTTGACTAGCTCCGTTTCTTCAAACCAATTAACCTCAAAGTCCTTTGGCAATGTTGCAACTGGTTGCATTAATAGTCGTTTTGCTTTGATGGCTAAAGTATCTAATAAGTTTGTTGTATGCTTGTCTATATTCATTCGTTTTGAATAATGATGAAGCGTTGCTTGCTTTTTTATAACCATATGCTGTGCCTGATCGATGTAAAGAGTAATTTCTCCTAAATACGTCCCATACTTTCCGGCTTGTACAATGAGTGTTTCATTAACCTGCTCACCTTCGTGCAACACATGGTGCGTGTGTCCACCAATGATAACATCAATTCCATTAAAACCTTCGGCTAACTTTCTATCAGCATGAAGCCCCAAATGAGATAATACTACAACAATATCTGCTTTCTTTTTCACAATCGGGAGCCATTGTAACAGTACCTCTTCTGGATTGAGCACCCTCCATCCTAACTGTTCGTAAAATCGACTAAAAGGAGCCGTTAAACCAATAAACCCTACTTTTACACCATTAATAAGGGAAGTTATTTCATACGGAGTACACCAACTGGGTCTTTTCCCATTTTGGTCTTCTAAATTAGCTAATATGATTTTGAATTGTGCTTCCATATATAACTGATCTAGCTGTTCAAATGAGAATGTAATCCCTTCATTATTTCCAATTGTTACATAGTCGACTGCTGCTTCGTTTAATAATGCAATATTTCCTTTTCCTAAAGTGGCTTCTGTGATTGGATGACTACGATCTGTATGATCACCAATATCAACATACAACGTATTATCGTCACGATTCTGTTTAATATATTTCACTATGCTTGACCAATAATCGAAGCTACTATGTATATCATTTGTATGAAAAAGCCTTACTTGCTTAAATCCCATCATACCCTCTCCATTTATCTGATTACTCACCAAAAAGGTCAAGTTGTCTCGGTGCTAATCCTGTATAGTTAATATTAAGAATATCGATCAATTGTGCTGCATTATCAGCTGCATCTCCACCAGAATTATTGTTAAAAATAATATAGATATTCCTCGATTTTAAAGTTTTGATATGATTAGCCCACTCTTGTAATTCGGACATCTCATAACGATACAAATAACGTACATCACGCCATTTCCCATTCCCTGGGTCATTCCATCCATGTACGTTACGCCCATGCATTCGAATTAACGTTTTATCATTTGTTGTACTTTCAAGGATAGTCGGAATCGAACCAATTCCTGCTTGAGGTTCATCACAAATGCTATGTATCCACTTTTCCTGACGCATAAAAGCTAACGTTTTTTCTTTCATCTCCTGCGTAAACCATGTTTGATTTCGAAATTCCAAAGCTGCAGGCAAATCACGAAGCTCTTGCTTCATATACCGCAAATACTGTACATGCTCCTTCCTACAATCAAACCAAGGCGGAAATTGACAAAGCACCATTGCGAGCTTGCCTGTTTTTCGTAATGGTTCAACTGATAAACGAAACGCCTCAAACATTTCTTCCTTCGTTTCAAAGGGGTCAGACCCCTTTTGATGACCTGTCATTCCCTGATAGGCCTTTACAATAAATTGAAAGTTCTTAGGCGTTTCAGCAACCCATTTTTCCATGTTTCGTTTCGGTTGAATCGCATAAAAAGCCGAGTCTAACTCAACAATAGGAAAATGCCCTGCATACGTTTGCAGCCTTGCTCCTGTCTCACCTTTATACAATGAATAGTGGTCTCCCCAACCAGCTAGACCAATGTAAATCATTTGCAAAAGTCCTCCCATTATTCATATTAATTAGATTATCATATTATAGCATTCGATTAGGGAAGAAACGAGCCATCTGAATTTTTAAGCAACCTTTACTACCACTCTCCTAAAATAGAGAGATACTAAGTCAAAGTGTAGAATAGCGAAGAGAAATCGTGTATAAGTTAAAGGGAACCGAAGATGAAAGAGGATGAAGCATATTAGTGCATTTTACGTATTGCTTGTTAATGATTAGTTTTATAAAACAACACAGCTGCAAACAACTATGTAAATTAATACAAATAAAAGAAGAGACGAACTCAATAACGTTCGTCTCCTCCTACTCAAAAAGGTGATTAAATTATCCAATAGATCCTTCCATCTCAAAGCTGATTAGGCGGTTCATCTCAACCGCATACTCCATTGGAAGTTCCTTCGTAAATGGCTCGATAAAGCCCATTACGATCATCTCTACCGCTTCTTGTTCAGGAATACCACGGCTCATTAGATAGAATAACTGCTCCTCTGATACTTTTGACACCGTCGCTTCGTGCTCAAGTGTAATGTTATTATTTAAAATTTCATTGTATGGAATTGTATCAGATGTTGATTCATTATCCATAATGAGCGTATCACATTCGATCTTCGCTTTCGATCCTTGTGACTTACGACCAAAGTGACATATACCACGGTATGTGACTTTACCACCGTGCTTAGATATTGACTTCGATACAATAGTTGATGAACAATTTGGTGCTAAATGATGAACCTTCGCACCAGCATCTTGGTGTTGGCCTTTACCTGCAATCGCAATCGAAAGAATCGTTCCTTTTGCTCCTTCACCGCGCATAATAACTGCAGGATATTTCATCGTTAGCTTAGAACCAATGTTTCCATCAACCCACTCCATCGTTGCACCTGCATCAGCAACTGCACGCTTTGTAACTAAGTTATAAATGTTTGGTGCCCAGTTTTGAATTGTCGTATAACGGCAGTATGCATCCTTTTTCACGATAATTTCAACAACCGCACTATGCAGAGAGTTTGTTGAATATACAGGTGCTGTACATCCTTCTACGTAATGCACTGAGCTATCTTCATCAGCAATGATTAACGTACGCTCAAATTGACCCATGTTTTCAGAGTTAATACGGAAGTAAGCTTGTAATGGTGTATCTGTTTTCACACCTTTTGGTACGTAAATGAATGAACCACCTGACCAAACAGCGGAGTTTAGGGCCGCAAACTTATTATCAGTTGGAGGAATGATTTTACCGAAATGTTCTCTGAAAATTTCTTCATGCTCTTTTAACGCTGTATCAGTATCGGTAAATAAAATCCCAAGCTCAGTAAGATCTTCTTTCATGTTATGATAAACAACCTCTGATTCGTACTGAGCAGAAACCCCAGCTAAATACTTTTGCTCAGCTTCAGGGATACCAAGTTTATCAAACGTGTTTTTAATTTCCTCTGGTACTTCATCCCAAGATTTCTCTGACTTCTCAGATGGTTTAACATAATACGTAATATCATCAAAATTTAGCTCACTTAGGTCGCCACCCATTGTGGCATTGGCATACTATAAAACGTTTCTAACGATTTCAAACGGAAGTCTAACATCCATTGTGGTTCACTTTTCATACGGGAAATTTCTTCAACAATCTCTTTTGTTAATCCACGCTTTGAACGGAAGATCGAAACGTCACGATCTGAAAACCCATATTTATATTCCCCGATATCTGGCATTTTTTTCGCCATGTTGAACCCTCCTTATTTGTTAATCAAAACCTATTTATTTTCTTCAATTCCCTTTTCCATCGCCTTCCAAGCAAGTGTCGCACATTTAATCCGTGCTGGGAATTTAGTGACACCTTGAAGTGCTTCGATATCACCAAGATCAAAACGATCTTCATCATAATCGTTTCCAAGCATCATATTCGAAAAATCTCAGCCATTGCAACTGCCTCTTCGGTTACTAAGCCTTTAATAGCTTGTGTCATCATTGAGGCAGACGCAAGGCTAATCGAACATCCTTCACCCTCGAATTTCGCATCCTTCACCTTACCATTCTCAATCTTTAATTGAAGTTGTATACGATCTCCACATGTCGGGTTATTCATATTTACTGTCACGGCCTCATCTTCAAACTCACCACGGTTACGCGGGTTTTTATAATGATCCATGATCACCTGTCTATATAGTGTATCAAGATTAGAAGACATCTCCAAAGTACTCCTTTGCTTTCACTAATCCTGCTACAAGTGCATCAATATCTTCTTTTGTATTGTACAAATAGAAGCTCGCACGTGCAGTTGCTGTTACGTCTAACCATTTCATTAATGGTTGTGCACAATGATGGCCGGCTCGCACAGCAATTCCTTCAGTATCTAGTACGGTTGCTACATCATGCGGATGCACATCATCGATATTAAATGTAACAAGACCTGTTCGTTGCTTCGGACCATAAATAGTCATACCGTCTATGTCAGACATCCGTTCTGCAGCATATTGTGCTAACTCATGGTCATGTTTGGCAATTTCATCAAGGCCAATATCCTCAAGGAAATCAATCGCTGCACCTAAACCAATTGCACCTGCTATAATTGGTGTCCCACCTTCAAATTTCCACGGAAGTTCCTTCCAGGTCGAATCTTGCAAACCGACAAAATCGATCATTTCGCCACCAAATTCAACTGGTTCCATTTGCTCTAACAGCTCTTTCTTTCCGTAAAGAACACCAATTCCAGTTGGTCCACACATTTTATGCGCTGAGAAGGCGAAAAAGTCACAATTTAACTCTTGAACATCGATTTTAAAATGTGGCGTGCTTTGTGCTCCATCTACAACCATTATAGCACCATTTCGATGAGCAATTTCCGCAATTTCTTTAACTGGATTCACAACGCCTAACACATTTGATACATGCATGACGGAAACAATTTTTGTGTTTGATGTAATCGTTTCGTCAACATCTTTCAAATTAATTGATCCATCCGCCTGAAGAGGAAGGTATTTCAACGTTGCACCCGTTGCTTTTGCTACCTGCTGCCACGGTATAATATTACTATGATGCTCCATCGGTGTAATGACGATTTCATCGCCCTTTGTTAATTGACTTCTACCGTAGCTTGATGCAACCATATTAATCGCTGTAGTTGTCCCCCGCGTAAATATAACTTCCGCAGTTGAAGAGGCATGGATAAAAGAACGTACCTTTTCACGAGCCCCCTCATATCCATCTGTTGCTTGTGTACCTAACGTGTGGACACCACGGTGAACATTAGAGTTATAGGAACGGTAATAATGCTCCAATGCTTCAATTACTTGAACAGGCTTCTGAGATGTTGCTGCGCTGTCTAAGTAAACAAGTGGATGACCGTTTACTTCCTGACCTAAAATGGGGAACAGCTGCTTAATCTCTTTAGCGTTCATTATTTAACTTTCCCTTCAATCGCTTCACGTAAGCGTGATTTAACTGATTCAATCGGAAGCTGCTCCACAACAGGTGCTAAGAAACCATGTATGACAAGACGCTCAGCTTCTTTACGTGAAATTCCTCGGCTCATTAGATAATACATTTGAATCGGGTCTACTTGACCAACTGAAGCTGCGTGTCCTGCTGTAACATCATCTTCATCAATTAATAAAATTGGATTAGCATCTCCACGTGCTTTTTCACTTAACATTAAAACACGCTCTGTTTGTACCCCGTTTGCTTTCGTTGCACCATGTTCGATTTTGGTAATCCCGTTATAAATCGACGTCGCTGCCTCTCTCATTACCCCGTGCTTTAAAATATGTCCTTCAGAGTGCTTTCCATGATGAAAAATCTGAGTTGTGAAATTTTGCTTTTGGCTACCACGTCCGATAGATACAGTTTTTGTATCTGTCCAAGAACCATCACCTACTAAATGTGTTGTATTCTCAGAAACAGTATCACCATCATTCATTTGACCTAATGCCCAATCAATACGTGCATCTTTTTCAACATGACCTCTGCGAACGACATACGTTGTCACATTACTACCTAAATTATCTACTGCACCAAATGCAACTTTAGCTCCTGATTTCGCATAAACTTCAGCTACAATATTGGCAACCATCTCAAGATCAGTTTGTGAAGTATAATTTTCAACATATGTTACAGAGCTATTTTCTTCTGCGACAACAACGACGTGATTGTTATAAGTCGCTTCACCTGTTTCGAAAGAGAAAATCGTTTGTAACGGTACTTCTACTTGAACGTTTCGAGGTACATAAATAAATACACCACCATTAACTAATGAAGCATGTTGAGCAAGAAGAAGATTCTCTTCCGCCTTCACTGCTTCACCAAAGAAATACGGCTCTAACTTATCAGAGTGATCCCGAACAGCAGTAGCTAAGTCTGTAAATATCACACCTTTTGTTTCTAGATCACTTGAAACTTTTTTAAACACCGCCGTCGTATCTTGCTGAACTAACAGATTTTGATCATTTGATTCCGTCCCGATCAGTGCTTGCACTGCCTCCGGTAGCTCATTAATAGAAGTAACGATTTCTTTATCGTCTATATCAAATGTTGCTTTTTGAAAGTTCCAATTTGTAATATTAGTTTTCTCCGGCTTAGGAAGAGCTGTTGTTCCCGTTAATTCTAAACCTCTTAAACGAAGCTCTTCAAGCCATTGAGGTTCATTTCTCTTGTTAGAGAATGCTTGAACTTGATCTTTACCGATCAATATTTTCGTCTCAACTGACATACATATACCCACCTTTTACGTATATTTCTTCATTCTTTACGCTTCTTGATTCACACGCTCATCTTCAATGCCAAGCTCATTTTTAATCCAGTCATAACCTTCAGCCTCTAATTGCTCAGCTAACTCATAACCACCAGACTTGACAATGCGTCCTTGCATCATAACGTGAACCTTATCAGGCTTAATGTAGTTCAGTAGTCGTTGATAGTGCGTAATAATTAAACATCCGAATTCTTCTCCACGCATCGCATTAACACCTTTAGAAACAACTTTCAATGCATCGATATCAAGACCTGAGTCAATTTCGTCGAGAATTGCGATTTTCGGCTCTAACATTAACAATTGAAGAATCTCATTACGCTTCTTCTCACCACCAGAAAATCCTTCATTTAAATAGCGATGCGAGAAAGATTCATCCATTTCAAGTAATTCCATTTTCTCATCAAGCTTACGAATGAACTTCATGAGCGAAATTTCGTCTCCTTCTTCACGCTGTGCATTGATTGCTGAACGTAAGAAGTCCGAATTTGTAATCCCACTAATTTCACTTGGTACTGCATTGCTAAGAACAATCCAGCTTGTGCACGCTCGTCCACTTCCATCTCTAGAACATCTTCTCCATTCATATGAATCGATCCACCTGTAATTTCATATTTAGGGTGTCCCATAATCGCTGAGGCAAGCGTTGATTTTCCAGTACCGTTTGGTCCCATGATGGCATGAATCTCGCCACCTTTAATTTCAAGGTTAAAATCTTTTTAAGATTTCTTTACCTTCAATTGACACTTGCAAATTCTCAATCTTTAAAAATGGTGCTGACATATTCCCATACCTCCAATGTATTTCGCTATCTTCTTTATATAGCGAGTAAAATGTAATTGATTGTTAATTCTCAATTTATTCTCATTACAATCTTATAACAAATATAGATAAAGTTCAAGAAACGGCTCCCACTTATTCCGGTTCTAACTATGCGACATTATAAGAAGTGAAAACAGAGTAGCACCAGTGCACTACTCTGCTTTATTCTAACATAAAACTGAATCACAGGCGAAATGATTACTAATAATTTTGTAAGAATTTCTAATGAAATCTTACACGGTTTAAATACTTTACTACTCTTACTGTACAGGCTGATTATCTCCTAATTCCTTCATCGCTTCCTGAACGAGGGTAACCGCTTGACTCATCGCAGCGCCACCACCGAATGCTGCTGTTACACCGACTGTTTCTAAAATCTCTTCTTCTGTACAACCTTCGTCTAAGCAGCCTTTTGTATGATAAATGATGCAATACTCGTCCTGTGAAAAAATGCTAATACCTAATGCAATCATTTGTTTTTCTTTTTTCGAGAGCTTCCCTTCTTCAAAACATGCTTCCGTAAATGCATTATACTTTTTTGCTATAGTCGGCATCTTTTTCGTGAAAATGCCAATTCCTTCTTTATAATCTTGTAATGCCATTTGAATTGGACTTTGATTATCCTGATCTTGCTGTTGATCCATCGTTTTCCCTCCTAGTCACTTTTGACATCCGTATTATGTTCAAAAATAGATAAACTATACCAAAAAGCACTAGACTTTTTCTAAAGATTTCAGGCTGTCGACAAAGACTCGCAAAAAAGAGAGACGGTCAACACGCATTTTTGTATAAGGATTTGTCACGCTCAACTAAAAGAGAACGTGATGAAACTACATGGCGATTTTAAGAAAATCTGAGTATGTCTATGATACATATGTCCAAAAGATCACCTTCTACCGGTTCTTACGACAAACCGAGAAGGGTATCGCGAGTACATATCTGAATTCACCTATTTTCCAGACATATCATTGTCTTACACTAATTCACCGAGAGTATATCACTGGATGAAGCTTGACGCTTACGACATACAGATATAAATAAAAGAGATTGCGAAAAGCGTAAAGAAATGATTGAACGTGTCTATGGCAATCTGTAACAAAAGCATGGTTGGCGTTGAATTTCCTCCAGGGGGTTGGAAAAATTCAATCTTCAATTCAGGCGATGCTTGTTTTTGCTGCCATGAAGCTAAAAAAGTTAGCTAACTGGCACAGGAGAAACACACATCATAAAGTATAGAAAAGTATTTAGACGAAATAACGTAAAAACGCCGTTGAGAAGTTAGTTCTCAACGGCGTTTTATCTATGGTCTGAAAGATTATTTTTGGACAGGGATCACTGCACCATTGTATTTTTCGATAATAAATTCTTGTATTTCTTCTGATGTTAGAACTTCATACAAAGCTTGAACTAGTTCATTATCTTCGTCACTAGCATTAACTACTAATAGATTTGGTTGAAGAACATCTTCTCCTTCAAAGGCGATTCCATAAGCATCAATATCTACTCCGCCCTCAAGAGCATAGTTTGTATTAATAACAACTGCATCCCCTTCATCATTTTGAAAAGATGGGGCTAACATTTTTGCCTCAACTTGATATTCATCAAATTTTAAATTTTTCGGGTTTGATGAAATATTCTCAATACGAGCAAGTTCTCCTTCTTCAACATCCAATTCAATTAAACCAGCACGTTCAAAAATTGGTAAAATACGTCCATGATCACTAATAGAATCACTAATAATGATCGTTGCACCATCAGGAAGCTCATCTAAGCTGTTGTACTCTTTTGAATATACACCAATTGGCTCATAATGAACCTCACCCACACTTACAAAATCATACTGTTCATTATCATCCATTTGTGATGCTAAATATCCAGGAGTTTGAAAGTAGTTAACATCAATTTCATTTTCATATAACGCTTCATTCGGCAAAATATAATCAATAAAAGTTGTTATTTCTAAATCAATCCCTCTTTCAGCCAATAGCGGCTTTGCCGTTTCTAAAATTTCTGTATGAGGTACAGCAGAAGCTCCAACTCTTAACGTTTCTGTTTCTGATGCTGTATCTGTGTTTGATGCTGTCCCTTCTTCTGAGCCTGTTGTTGAATTTCCACATGCGACCAATGTAACTGATAACGCCAATGTTCCTAATAAACCTAATACTTTTTTCATTACTTTTCCCCCACTCTTATCGTTTATCTGTTTTATGTGAAAAGTAGTCTCCTATCCATTGAATCATAAAGACAATGATTAGTATTGCTACTGTTGCCACCAATGTAATCATACTATTACTGCGTTGAAACCCTTCTAAATATGCAAAGTGTCCTAATCCCCCAGCACCAATGATCCCTGCCATCGCCGTATAACTTACAAGCTATCGCCGTTACCGTGATACCTGAAATAAGTGCCGGCATCGCTTCTGGAATTAATACTTTACGAATAATTGTAAAAGACGATGCTCCCATGGCCTGTGAGGCTTCGATTACCCCTTTATCTATTTCTCTAAGGGCAATTTCGGCCATCCTTGCATAAAAAGGAGCTGCCCCTGCAATCAAAGCGGGTAAAGCGGCATTTGGACCTAGCATCGTCCGACAAGTGTCCTTGTAAACGGGATTAGGAGTACAAGTAAAATAATAAATGGAATAGAACGAAACACATTTACAATTGTACTAATAATAAAATTGATTACTTTGTTTTCCCATAAACCGCCTTTACTTGTTACGTATAAAATTAGACCAAGAATTAATCCTATGAAGAATGTAGCCGCTACTGAAATCGACGTCATATAAAGCGTTTCAACCGTCGCTTCCCATAATTTATCAATTTTAATATCTTCTAGAAACTCATTCATGCTTTGATCACCTCCACATCGACTTTCTTTTCTTTAATGAAGGTAATCGCCTCATCAAGTACGTTTTCTTCTCCTTTTAAAGAAACGAATAATGTACCGTATGACCCATTCTGAATTTTTGTAATTTTACCTTGGACAATATTCACTTCTATATCAAAAGCTCGGATCAACTGCGTAATAAGTGGGCTTTCCGTCTCATCACCAACAAAAGTTAGTTGTACCATGCGGCTATTTGCTTCATTTGCTAAGGACGATATTGCCTCAATCGTCTCTTCAGGTTCTGTTATTTGTTTCACAAATTCCTTTGTCATTTCTTGCTTAGGTCTTCTAAACACTTCTAACACCGGACCCATTTCCACAATTTTACCAGCATCCATAACAGCTACTCGATGGCAAATTTTTCGAATAACATGCATTTCATGTGTAATGAGAATAATTGTTAAGCCAAGCTTTTGATTTATATCAACTAGCAACTCTAAAATGGAGTCAGTCGTTTTCGGATCAAGTGCTGAAGTGGCTTCATCACATAATAATACATTAGGGTTATTCGCTAATGCGCGAGCAATACCAACTCGTTGCTTTTGTCCTCCACTTAATTGCGATGGGTAACTATCACCACGACCTTGCAAACCGACAAGTTCAATTAGCTCATCAACACGCTTTGTCCGGTCTTCTTTCTTAACACCTGCAATTTCAAGAGGAAAAGCAATATTTTCTCGCACTGTTCGTGACCATAGCAAGTTAAAATGCTGGAAAATCATTCCTATATCCTGCCGAGCTTTTCGTAGTTCTTTTGCTGATAATGAAGAAAGCTCTCGTTCATTCACAATGACTTGACCATCTGTCGGCCGTTCTAGCATATTTAGCATCCGGATTAATGTACTTTTACCTGCACCACTGTAACCTATAACACCAAATATCTCGCCTTCTTCAATCGTTATGTCCACTCCGTCCACCGCTTGTACAGGACCATTTTCTGTTTGAAATCGCTTCTTGATCCCTTTTAAAGAAATCACCGAAAACCACTTCCATTCCTAAAAGTTAAGAAACTATGAATTCAATCATGTGAAATAATAGATTAAAATCATGCTCCATAAGAAAATCCTTTCTGCCTTGACAGAAAGGATTTAGTCATGTCCTTCCTCTCATCTTTCAAAGCATCACACGCTTTGCAGGATTTAGCACCTAATAAGATAAATAACCTTATCTTACCGGTTGCTGGGCATCATTGGGCCAGTCCCTCCGCCTCTCTCAATAAGAGTTTTCCTATATAAAGAATCTAAAATAACTGCTATGAATAATAGCACATGCGAAATTCGACTGTCAACAAATGAACCATTATAATTTTTGTCAATTTTTCTCGAGTAGTCCCTAAACAGATAAAAAATGTCCTAAAAGGTCATATTTGGACATTTTAGGACATTAATGGATATCAAACAATTAACACCAGCCATCATCACAGTTATCAACATATGAACGTACTTGGTTTGGCTGTTTATTTTCATATCGATATATTTTATCTTTGTCAAATTCAAACCCTGCAGCCATTTCATGCTGTAAACCTTCGTTTGTTTCTAACACTTGACCAACCTTAGCGTCTCCCATATATAAATTAAGCTTGCCATTTTCATACTTGGCTTCTACTTGACTTGTCACATCAACCTTTACAAATTCCAACATAAGCACCTCCTCATTTTAATAGAAGATACTTATACTGTCCCCTAAATGACATCATCTCATAAATGGATGTTCTTTCAAAATCACTATTTCTAATTAAAAAGGTGATGAACCCTCACCACCTTTGCTTCTGTTATTCCTGGCTAATCATTTCCTCGTACTTTTCTGCAGACATGAGATCTTCAAGTTCATTTTCGTTACTCGGTTTAATAAGAAGCATCCATGCTGATTCGTACGGAGATTCATTCACAAGCTCCGGTGAATCATCAAGTTCGTTATTGACTTCCACCACTTCTCCGCTAACAGGTGCATATAATTCAGATACGGTCTTAACTGACTCCACATTACCGAATGGCTGATTAGCCGTTACCTTTTCACCGACCTCAGGTAATTCAGCAAACACAATATCTCCAAGTTCGACTTGAGCAAAGTGCGTAATTCCGATACGTACGTGGCCTTCTTCATTTTTAACCCATACATGTTCTTTTGAATACGTTAACTCTTTAGGTACTTGACTCATTATATATCCTCCCAAATCCTCGTTAATTAAGTATATTGATCTTCATAAAAACATCTATTTCCAAGTTTGTTCAAATAAATCCTCTTTAAAACCTACCGTCACCTTATCATCCCAATAGTAATGGGGCGTTTAATGAGCATTCCATCTGATGAGAGAAGCTCTAATGCTTCATCCTCCGTCATTGTCGGTAGTTTTTCTTTTAAATTCAATTCACGATATTTCTTTCCACTCGTATTAAAAAACTTTTTAAGTTCCAAACCACTCGTATCAACCATCACTTTTAGCTCTTCCTTTGATGGAGGGCTGTTTACAATATGTACGTCATTAATTTCTATACCTTTTTGTTCAAGCCATTTTTTTGCTTTTTTACACGTTCCACAATTCGGATAATGATAAAACGTAATTGCCATATACTCACCCTTTCCTAACTTGTCTAAATCTTATTATGCCCCATTGTATCATAACCACAACCAATATGTTTCATCATTAGCAACATCTCACTAGGATAAAGAATACAAATATTCTTAAACTAATTGTGTATCCACCCAATAATGGGTACGCTGCATGGATGTGCAGCATTTCCAAAGGAGGAACGAACATGCAGCAATCACAAGTTACTAGTCAGCAAAACCAACAAAATCAAGCACTTATGCAGCAACCACCAGCCGTTATTTCAACGAAAGATCAGCTTTATTTAACAGACATGCTCTCTTGGAACTTAATTGCCATGAAAAAAGCTCACTTTTTCGCACAGCAGTGCCAAGACCAAGAAATTATCCAGGCCCTTGAGAATGCCGGTACGATGCATCAGCGACACTACGAGAAAATTTTGACCCATCTAAATGCATCACAAAACCAACAAGCAACAATACCGGTTCAATAAGGAGAGGATTTCATGACACAGCAAAAGATTCAAAATCCAGAATTACAAGTACCTAAAACGCCACAAATGTCTGAACGAGACTTTTTAAATGACCAATTAGCAACTGAAAAAAATATGACTAATTCTTATTCTGTTGCTTTAAATGAATTAAGCCACAATCAATTATATCAGGATATTGCTGCAATCTTCAACGAAACGCAAAATTGCCAACGCGATCTTTATAACGTCATGTTTAAAAAAGGTTTTTATGCGATAGAACCTGCTGAGCAACAAAAATTAACAGAATCTTACCAGCAATTTTCTGGATATCAATCACAATTTCCGTACCAACAATAGTCAGAAAAACCTAATGAGGAAATTACACTCCTCATTAGGTTTATACATAATAGAAAAGAACTGTCGATATTTCCCGAGAAATATCCATTTCATGCTTGAAAGGATACAATTCTTTTGATATGACTTAATTATGTCAAAAGGAGTGTGAATTCTATGGAAACTATAATACAAATTCCAACAAAAAGTCGTGATCAAATGATTGAAATTACGAATGACATCGAAACATGGATTCATTCCATCGGACTAAATGATGGGATAGTCATTATATGCTCTTTACATACTACAGCAGGTATAACAGTTAATGAAAATGCTGACCCTGATGTCAAGACAGATATGTTGATGAGGTTAGATGAAGTTTATCCATGGCACCATCCAAAGGATCGACACTTAGAAGGAAACACGGCTGCCCACCTAAAAACAAGTACCGTAGGACACTCGCAAACAATCGTTGTTTCAAATGGGAGGCTTGTACTTGGAACGTGGCAAGGAGTTTATTTCTGTGAATTTGATGGACCAAGACAGAGAAAGTGTCTGTTAAAAGCTATTTCTTCTTAACCAAAAACACACGCTTGTCCGAAGCGAACTTCAACCAAGCGTGTGAATTTTTATAATTCTCGTCTTAATGCTGATAATACATGAATTGTTGTTGCCTTTTTTGCTGGTCGCATTCCAGATAATATCGCAACAGATACACTAATAGTCGCAGCAATAAGAACAAGTTGGATAGGTATCGCTGAGAAAGTGACGTCCATAAATTCCGTCGTATCTGTCACTTCAACAAGAATTCTCGGGATAATCCAATTTACAGCAAAGCTTACAATATAAGATAGTAAAACTCCAATTCCTACTCCTAACAAGCCAATGATGGCACTTTCCATTAGAAATAAGCGTCTTATCACAGTAGGGTTTGCTCCAATTGCTTTCATAATTCCTATTTCTTGCGTTCGTTCTGTAACTGCCATTGTCATCGTGTTAAAGATGCCGATTGACGCAATAATTACAGCTACGGTACCAACGATTATTAATCCTGTTTTTAATGCTGTAAAAAATATCGCCATACCATCAATTCGTTCACTAACCGAATCTATCCAGTACCCTTGCTCCTTTAACGTTTTCGACAAACTATCAACATGTTGAACATCTGTCGCATATACACTCACTTGGTCATAACTATATGTATATTCTTCACCATCGATTTCTTGATACAGAAGCTCTTCTGATAAATGATTAGAAACGAATACATCCATGTCTTTTCGCCATTCTTGTTCGGGTTCTGCCCCGATGCCAACAATGACAAACTCTTCCTCAAAATACGTCTCTTCTTCGTCGTCAGTAACAGTTAAGGTAACTGTCTGGTTTAATAAATCTCCATGGTACGTTAAAAACTCAACTTCATCATCTGATGAATCGTATAGAAATTCATGTGTATGAAATCCGACAAGTAATTCGTTTTCCTTTTCTGGAAACGCCCTCTAGACAATTGCAAATTGGATTTCTCTTCTTCTACGAAATCCGTTAGTTGGGTTGAGAACGCCCCTGAGTAGGAATCCAATGATAATTCAGTTATATAAGGAATATAATTTCTTGTGACAACTGCTTGGACATTTTCCAGTTGACGAATTTCTGCTATATCTGCGTCCTCAACGCTACGACCTACATCCCCTTCTTCTCGACCGTATATGGAGACTTCATTCATAATTTGATGTTGCGTCATTTCATCAATGATCGATTCTTGTAAACCAAATCCCACAGAAGCTAAAACAATTAGGAATGCACAGCCCATCGTTGTTGCAAGGACAGTCATAAATAAACGTAATCGATTTTTTGACATATTACGTTTTACATATTGAAGTTGATCTTTAAATTGCATCCTATTCTCCCCCTTCCTTAAGCATCCCATCTTCTAATAGAAGAGTTCGATCGGCAATTTTTGCTACTTCCTCATCATGTGTAATCATGACGAACGTCATTTTTCTTTCTAGATTTAACTTTTTTAATAGTGCTAATACTTCACTTTCCGTATTCGTATCTAAGCTCCCTGTTGGTTCATCGGCAAATACATACTTTGGGTTTGTGATCACAGCACGGGCAATTCCAACACGTTGTTGCTGCCCACCTGAAAGCTCGCTTGGATAATGATTAGCATGCTCGTCCAAACCTACTTCACTTAATAACTCACCTACTCGCTCTTTTCGTTCATTCTTTTTTACACCTTTCAATATCAACGGCAATTCAACGTTATCAAATACAGTGGCACTTGAAATCAATTGGAAATTTTGAAATACAAATCCTAAATGATTTAAACGAAATTCAGCCCATTCTTTTTCTGAAAAAGAGGTCACCTCTTGATCATCAAATAGTATACTGCCCCCCGTTGCAGGCATAAATCCTGCTAATAAACTTAGTAGGGTAGATTTCCCTGATCCACTTCGTCCAACTATGGACACCATCTCTTCATCTCGAACAATAAGTTTATTACTTTTCAAAACAGGAATTACTTGTTTTTATTACCTTTCCTACTTCATAGGAAAAGGATAGATTATTTACCTTAATCATGAATAGCACTCCCCAGTTTAATTCGCATTAACTGTATGATTTATTATAATACAGTTAATACTGTAATCATATTTTTTTCTCTTGTCAATAGGTTTTCAAGATTTATTGAATACACATTTCAAAGTATCAGACGGTATATATTCCTTAGGAATTTTCACACTATCTAACCTGATCTCTGATATTAGTAATAATGTTTTAAAGAACGTACGAATGTAATGGCAATAGTGAAAGCCTATAATTATTGTTGTAAGCAAAAAGGAATAGGCCCAAGGGTTATCCCTTGGACCTGAGTTTTAATTTATTTATTTTTTCTCATTAAATCCACCATTATCGAGTAATTCTTAATGACAATCTAATTCTCCATTTTTCTATTTCGCCACATAATTATTGTACCAATTAGAAGTAGAACAATCCCTAATAGAATCAAGTTATAAATGTTTGTAGCTGTATTCGGTAGCTCATATTCATCATTAACTTGATTATTGTTTTCTTTATTCGACAGCTCATCTCCTGGTTGCTCGGTTCCTGGTTGATCGTCTCCTGGTTGCTCATCTCCCGGTTGCTCGTCTCCCGGTTGCTCGATTCCTGGTTGCTTATCTCCCGGTTGATCGTCTCCCGGTTGATCGGTTCCTGGTTGCTTATCTCCCGGTTGCTCGTCTCTCGGTTGCTCGTTCCTGGTTGCTTATCTCCCGGTTGCTCATCTCCCGGTTGCTCATCTCTCGGTTGTTCATCTCTCGGTTGTTCATCTCTCGGTTGTTCATCTCTCGGTTGCTCATCTCTCGGTTGCTCTCTCCCGGTTGCTCGTCTCCCGGTTGCTCGTCTCCCGGTTGCTCGTCTCCCGGTGTTTCTACATCTTCTAGAACAGTGAAGATACTAAAATGGTTAGTAACGGCTGTTACAAAGCCATCTTGATATTCCCCGCCAATAATCTCCCATTCATCATTAGCGTTAAGTGTATAAACGTTTAATGCGTTTGTATCTGTAACTTCATCTACATTAACTCGGAACGTTAATGTAATTCCTTCTGCTTCAAATGTAGAAACAACAACATCGCCATCTTTAATAGTGAAGTCATATACATCACTGATAGGATTATCAATGTTAGTTACATTTTCTACACTGATCGTTAGGCTCTCATTATTTACGAAGTTACTCATTGGGATAATGAGCATTACTTCCTCATTTATTACTTCTACTCTTATATTCTTACTTACTAATTCTGCCAATTGCTCGTTTGTCAAGGAAATGTCCACTTTAGAGCTATCATATTCAGATAGATCAACAACAAGCGTACCTTCATTATCTACTAAAATCACAGATTCATCACTGACATTAACGATGTCATCAGTAATTGTTACACTTGCGTCTACACGTTTTTGCTTTTGACGATGTTCTACCGGTAAAGGCATCGACCACGTTACAGCAAAGTTGTTATCATACGGTTGTGCAAACTCATGAACTTCAGAAGCAAATCCGTTTACAAGTTGAATAATCATTTTATCAACAGATTGATCCTCTATTAAGTCTTGAATAAGAGGTTCTAGTAGTTCACCCGTATTGACAAAACCCACAATTGCCTTCAAATTACTTCCAAGAGCAAGTTCAAGAGCAGGTTTAGCTATAAAACCTAAAAAGCCTCCTCCCTCTAAAATCCTACTAATTGATGGATCATATTTTAGATTTTCTGCAATTTCTTCAATTGCTTCGTCTAATAAAGGGATAAGGTTGCTCACCATGTTATCAATCACTTGTCCTGAATTAACAGCTTCGATTCCTTCTTTCACCCAATCTTCAGTATTTTCCAATCGATGGGTTTCATCCCCTTCTAGATGACTACTATAAAGATAGTTGATTAAATCTCCAACAGTTTTATTAGGGTCACTCTCCACATCTAATTCTGTATCAAGAAGCATTGCACCAGCTTCCCCAACTAGACTTTCAAAGTATGACGTATCTTGAATATATTTCTCATCTAATTGTGCAACAAGATTATCGACAACTAACTTCAAGTTTTCAGCAGTTATATGAAAATTAGCACCTAAAGCACTTAAAATGAGTCTATTTTGTTCGGTGTTATAATAAATGTTTGCAATACCAGCTAATTCTAATCCTTCTTCTGGACTTGAACCTAGTAAATCCGGTAAAGAGTCAACAATAAATTCTCCAGCAGTTGTTCCAATTAGGAGATCAAGAAGACTTACAAGACCTTGTTCTTGATACTGTTTAAAGAAAGCACTGTCAAACAGATTAACTGCTAACCCTTCAATTAGCTCTGGAGTAACCATAAGTTGATTACCATACTCTTTTAAATCTTCAATCGGTTCACCAGTTGTAGGATCAATATATTGTACATTCGTGATTGTATCCGTTCTAACGACTAACGATTCCTGACGTGTATCACCTTCAACAATTTCATTCGTAAACACCATTGTACGATATGGTGATGGGAAAGAAACTGGCGAACCTGTTTCAATATCAAAAAGCGTATTACCATCTTTTGTCGTTATTTTAGCAACATCGTTCGCATGACCATGACCAGTAAACACATAACGAAGACCCGCATCTGCTAATTCTTCTGCAGGGGTTTTTCCAGTAATAGGATCAACTACATCCCAATTATCAATAATGTAATCAGAAAATAATGTCTGTTGTCCATCATAATGTAAAATTACCCCATGATGTGCTAATAACATAACGGAATCTAAACGCTCGTTCGCTGCTTCAATTTCCTTTATTGCCCAATCTAATAAAGGTCTTGTAATGACGCCACCCGTCTCTTGAATATTCTGACCACTATCGGTAACATCAGCACTATGCTTGGTCGTATCTAACCAATGATCGTTAAGCCCTTTTTCCCTTCATTTTCACCAATGTCAACCCGGTAGGAATAAGATAAACTACCATGAACAAATTCCTGATTAGGCATAATTTGTTGTATATCAGCTAAATACTTTTGATATAAATGTGATTCTGCATAGTAGTTAATTTCCCCATTTCCCATTAATCCACTTTCATAATAAAGCTCTCTAAACTGAGATGGAGTAGCTGTTTCTACAGTTGGAGCTTCCCTCCAGTTATCTACATCGTCTGCTTGTGAAAAGTCCCTACCATTTAAATTAAGTAAATCATGGTTTCCTGGAACGACAAAAACGTGGAAATCTTTACCTTCTGCTTCAATTTCTTCTTGTAGCTTTGTTAATTCCTCAGCAACGTATTGATGGCCTTGTAATTCTCCATCTTTCGTTAAATCACCAGGCATCAATAAGATCGATGAATTACTTTCCTTTACATTTATTAAAGAGGCATCAAAAATCGCTTGAGACTCCGCAAACATTTTTCGGTCAGTATTTAAAGCGGATTCAAAGGCAGCATTATTGCCAACCATGCTTTCTATTAATACATGCGAATCCGAGATAACATTGATCTTTACTTGAGAGTTTGAATCAAGCTCTGTCGGTAACTCCACATTCGGAACTACCTCTCCCATTGTCCCATTTTGTTTTGAATTATCTTCTGGAGTTTCTGGTTGTTCTGGTTGTTCTGGTTGTTCTGGTTGTTCTGGTTGTTCTGGTTGTTCTGGTTGTTCCGGTTGTTCCGGTTGTTCCGGTTGTTCCGGCTGTTCCGGCTGTTCTGTTTCTCCGTCATCACCTGAATTAGGATCTTCTTGTTCTTCTTCAGGTGGTTGGAAAGAAGGATCCTTTACAATTGTATACGTATCGAAAACTTCCATCGTATCGGTTATATAAGCTGTTATAGTGAACGTATTATCTGTTACTTCTACATGTGAAAAAGTAGGAACTCTTAACTGTGAAACAAATGCTTCGTGTGGAGCAGGTGGCTTTAAAGTATAATATTTACTGCCACTAGCGGAGTTGTTCGTAATATATAACGTGCCTGTTGGATTCACAACTCTTCCCAATGAATCGTAATTTTGGTCAATCTGAGGTTGATCGCCTAACATATGATGAGATCGCGTATAGGAATGGTCATGCCCCCCTAAAACAACATCAATTTCAAGCTCATCAAAAATAGGAAACAAATTAGCTCTTAAGTCTGCTGTTGAACTTCTAGTTGAATGACTAGCAGAGCTATAAATTGACTGGTGGTTAATAACGATTTTCCAATCAGTATCTGGATGGGCTGCAATCGCTTCTTCCATAAAAGCTTTATGGCCTGCACCACTTCGTGCATTTGTATTCAAAGCCATAAATAGTGTATTTCCGTAAGTATAGTAGTAATTCCTCCAGCAACAGTAGAAATGTACTCTGGTTTATGATTAGGGGTATTAAAATGATACTGATAGTTTATAGAATTGTCATGATTTCCTTGAACCGTAGCAACTGCATAATTTTTTAATGGCTCTGGTGTAAAATAACCATCATAATGTCTTTCATTTGTCGCTACTTCTACCTGATCACCTACAGATACTAAGAAATTCGCATTTGGAAATTCTCTCACTGCTGTAGTTACAGTTTTATTCCAACCAATCGTATCTGCGGTTACATTCCCTGCACCAATTTGTGGATCCCCGAACATAAGGAAATCAAAGCCACCCTCAGTAGAATGTGTCTGAAAGTCATACACCGGGCTCCAATTCTCTTCGTTCCCATCACCTAAACGATACACATACTGTTCATTTGGAACAAGATCTGTAACGGTTACTTTATTCGAGGAAAAACCTGCTACAGCATCTGTTGCGGTGCCAGTATATGTACTTGCTGCTTCTACAGGAAACTCGTCCCCTGTCATTTCAGTTTTCGTAGCAAATTGTACAACAGTTGCCTCTGGATCTTTTGGAGAATACCATGCAAAATTAAGCTCCGACTCATTACGGCCAGGTGTAATAGCTATTCCAGAAATAGTATACTCACTAGCCTCTGATTCCGTACTTTGCACCACTATTTCTTCATCTTCTTGGCTAAATTCTATTTCTTCATTTGCTGAAACATTTAAACCACTAAAGAAAGAACTAAAGAGAATAATTAATGTTAAAAATAGGGCACTTAACTTCTTCGTCCTCATGTTTATGAACCTCCAACTTAGTTTTTGACAGAATCTAAACATTCAAATTGATAGATTTGTCTATACAATTGTAAGGTGATTCTATTAAGGGAAAATTAAACAAATGTAAATACTATGTTGAAAATTGCTAGGTACTGTCAAAATTGTGTGTATTCTTCATAATAATGAGGTAAATCCTTATCATGTAGATTATTTTCCGATGATAATACTTCTATTTGATCCTTTTTGAACAAAAATACTATTCCTGTTTCTATCGTATTACATAGTTTTTAAATTTTTTACTTCCTCTTATTGATATTTAAAAGTTGTTGTTTCTTAAACCTAAATATAATAAATTACAAAAGCCATCGTATTCCTAAAATTAGGCGACTTTCGCTTTTAAGGAGGATGATTTATATGAATATAAATCACTCAGACCGAAGACAAAACGCCTATGAGAAGTTGATTCTCAAAGGCGTTTTTACGTTAATTCGTCTATTTACTGTTCGTGATACTGGTGGATGTGTGTTTCCTCAGTGCCAGTTGGATCATAAACAAGCATCGCCTGCATTGAACTTTTTCCCTTCGGTCCACTGCAGCAAGCTGCCCTTTCTTGAGCCCCCATAACTAATCATAATAATATTGAGTCTATTCCTGTTTCGATCCCATTCGTTGCTTTCTTTTCCATAAAAGCATAACTTTACTTGCCAAGACTAAAAATAATCCGATTACTAAAAATGAGAAATATGGAGTTGCTGTTTTTGGTAATGTATCGTTATCTTCATTAAAACTCGGCAATCTATTATCCTCATTGTCTCTTCTGACAAACTCTTGATCTTTAATAGTAGGTTTATCCCCATCAGGAATAGGATCTACAGGATCAGGATCAGGATCAAGATCCTGATCACGTTCAATTGGATCGTCCTTTTCGGAAACGATAACAGTTTGTATCGCCTGAACATTATAAAGGTTCAATATTCCAGTCAACTGTTGAACGACTCCAGTGAATTGATACGAACCTGCTCTCGTTCCATCATACAGAGGCTCACCATCGTTCCACGTTACTCCTAAGTCGATTGTCTCGCCGTTGCTTAAAACGACTTCAATCTGCAATGGTAACTCTAACTCCGATCGTTGCGTTCCATTTTTCACTTGTAAATCGTCTAATTCACTTATTTCCAAGATATAAGGTTGATTAACTTCCACCTCGACGATCGCGTTCATATTTTGTGGATTTTTTATACCATTAATCTGTTCCAATGTACCTTTAAATGTATACGTACCAGCTTGCATACCATCGTATGGTGGTTCACTTTCCTCCCATGTAACTTCTACATCCAACACTCCACCGTTATTTAATATGACCTTTGCCTTCCTCGGCAATAGTAGATCTGAAATTGTTGTTCCGTTCTCAACCGTAATAACCCCCATTTTCTCTACTTCAATAATATGAGGTTCGCCAACAACGACCTCTACGATTGGTTGAAGCTGATTCAAATTCGTTACGCCATCGACCAGTTCGAATGTTCCCGTAAATCGATATGCTCCTTCCTTCCTACTTTCGTACTTAGGTTCACTTTCATTCCATTCCACAAATAATTGCAATGTTTCACCGTTGTTTAAAATAACGTCAACCGACTCTGGTAATGGCACTTCACTCTTCTCTGTTCCATTATCAACATGAATTCGGTCTAAACTTTCTACTTCTATAAGGTATGGTTCTTGAACTTCCACATCAAGCGATACCGTTAATTGATGCGGATTCTGGATTTCGTGTGATGGCTTTAATTCACTTGTAAAGATAGATGCAATTGAAGCTGTCATCATACTGAACATACCTTGTTGCTGCGATAACAGTAATGTTCCTGTAAATGTGTACGTTCCGGCTTTTTTCTCATCATATGGAGGATTTCCGTCATCCCACGTTACATCAACTTCTGTCGTTTCACCATTGTTTAATACAACTTTTACCTTTTCCGGTAAACCAAGCTCAGAACGCTTTGTACCGTTCGCCACTTCGATTATTAATGGAATTCCTAATTCCTCTAGATCAGCTACTTCGACAATGATTGGAGAATCTACAATAACATCCATTTCTGCTTGCTTATTAGTAGGGTTTTGAATTTCACCTAGCTGTTCAAGCGTTCCTGTAAATTGATAAGTTCCAGCCACCTTTTCATTATATTCTGGTTTACCGTCATCCCAGTTCACATTAACATGGCTTTCTCGCCATTGTTCAAAAGAACTTCAATCATTTCTGGTAATTCTAGCTCTGATCGTTTCGTTCCGTTTTCTACTTGTATAGGAGCTAATGCTTCTATTTCGGCAATAACAGGTTGATCAACTTCTACCTCGACAGTTGCTTGTAAGTTGTTCGGATTTACTATTTGTAACTCGCTTGACCATTCAAGCGTTCCGATAAATGGATAGGTTCCAGCCTGCATTCCATCATACTGCGGGTCACCTTCATTCCACGTCACATCGACTTTCACCACTTCGCCATTATTTAACGTAATCTCAACCTGCTCTGGTAGCTCTAGTTCAGTACGTTTTGTACCATTTACAACTGTCACTTTTTCTAAGCGTTCAACCGTTGTAATAATCGGGTCACCTACTAGTACCTTAATAGTCGCATGCTTATCATGTATATTTTCAATCTCTCCTAACTGTTCGAGCATCCCTGTGAAATGATAGGCTCCAGCCACCTTTTCATTATAGATAGGTACACCCTCATCCCAATTCACATAAATATTCGCTTTGTCACCATTGTTTAGCATAACCTCAACATACTCTGGTAAATCAAGGTCTTCTCGCTTGATCCCATTGACAACTTGAATGTTATCCAACTGCTCTACTTCAGTGATAAATGGGTTGTCAACTTCTACATCAATGGTTACTGTTACATGATCTGGATTCTGTATCTCTCCGAAATAATTCCCTTCACTTGTGAAAGTCGAAGCAATTGATGACACCAGCGTACTGAACATATTTTGTGATAATGCAAATGTCCCTGTAAACGTGTACGTACCGGCTTTTCTCTCATCATATGGAGGATTTCCGTCATCCCACGTTACAGCGATTTCGGTTACCTCGCCATTGTTTAAAACAACTTCCACTTTTTCTGGCAGCTCAAGCTCTGAACGCTTCGTTCCATTCGCCACACGTTTAACAGCTATATCTCCTAAATCTACCACTTCTACAATGACAGGTGGTTCAACGATGACTTCAACCGTAGCCTGTTTATACTCCGGATTACCAATCTCGTCTAGTTGCTTAAGCGTTCCTGTAAATTGATACACTCCTGGTTTTTTCCTTCATATCTGGGAACACTATCGCTCCATTCCACATCAACCATTGCTAGACCGCCATTATTTAACGTCACTTCAACCTGACTAGGTAATCCGATTTCAGCAAAATCTGTACCGTTTGCTACTTTAATAACTTCTATAACTTCCACTTCCGTAATAACAGGTTGACCTACCTTTACATCCACTACTGCCCGCACGTTTATCGGATTTTCAAGCTCACTTACCTGCTCCAGGCTTCCCGTGAAACGATAGGTTCCAGCTTTTACGCTATTATAGTCCGCACCTCCATCATCCCAAGTCACATTAATGGTCTTTTTCTCACCATTATTTAACGTAACAACAACTTGTTCAGGAAAACGGATTTCAGTTAGCTTCGTTCCATTTTCAACAGGAATGTCTTTTAATTGTTCAACCCTGTGATAAATGGTTTATCAACTTTCACCTCTACTTCAACATGCTTGTTATTTGGATTCTGTACTCCAGTTGGTAATTCCAGCATCCCCGTAAATAAATAGGTACCTGCCTTCATTCCGTCATACGTCGGTTCACCTTTATTCCATGTCACATCTAAATAAACTGTATCGCCGTTATTTAGTGTGACCTCTACTTGCTCTGGGAAAATCAACTCTGAAAGCTCCGTCCCATTTGCAACGTGAATAGCTTCTATCGTACCTACTTCTGTAATAATTGGCTCACCGATAACTACATCAATAGTGGCTACTTTATGTTCTAAATTTTCAATCGCTTCAGGCTGCACCAACGTTCCTGTAAATTGATACACACCGGCTGTCATCTTCTCGTATTCCGGTACACCGTTATTCCAATCTACATATACATCAAGGTCATGACCATTATTTAAGATAACATTAACCTGATCCGGTAAACCAACATCGTTAAGTTCCGTCCCATTTGCTACATGAATCGCATTTAATTGTTCAACCTCTGTTATATATGGTTGTTTAACTTCAACTTCTACTGTCGCCGTAATGTTAGCAGGATTTTTCACTTTTAAAGGCTGCTCAAAATCACTGATAATAAGCGAAGCAACAAAGTTTGTTAATTGTCCAATGATGCCATCTGAGGATTCAAAGCTCCCTGTAAACGTATAAGTTCCAGCCTTCAACTCGTCGTATAAAGGTTCTCCGTTATCCCAGCTCACACCCATTTGTGCAGTCTCACCATTATTTAATGTAACTTGAACTTCGTCAGGTAATGTAAGATCAGCACGTTTCGTTCCATTTTCAACACGAATACTATCTAAAACTTCTACATCGGTTATAAATGGCACATCGACAATAACCTCTACCATTGCAGTTAAATGATTTGGATTTTCAACATCATCTGGAAAATCAACTAAAGTACCGATAAATGTGTACGTTCCAGCTTTAGTTGCTTCATACGGATTGTCTTCATCTGCATGAGTCCATTGCACCTTAATATCCCGTAACTCATCTCCTGGACTTACCGTCACTTGTATCGTTGTTGGCAAGCCAATTTGGCCAATTTCAGTTCCATTGTCCACAGTAATAGGTTGAAACTCTTCTATACTTGAAATCTGGTATGGAAGAACTTCAATTTCATGCGTGCTCACTTCACCGAATAATTGGACAGTTATTTCTCCATTTCCCGGTGCGGTAGCTGTTACCTGCCCATTCTCATCTATGGAGATTAGATCGTCTCCTTTAGTAACTTCATATTCAGCATTACTTGTTCCATCAAATGACCCTTCTTCATGATGGGCAGTGACGGATATTTGCGTGCTGTTACCAATCTGTAACGTTAATGAATCAAGTTTCACTTCTACTGACTCCAATGAATTTTCCCATTGCAAAAATGGAAACACCTGATCATTATAGACGTACCACGTATTCGTAAAATCCCAATTAGTAAATGTACTCAGTTGTTTTAACTCCGCTTCCGTTATAGGAGTACCGTATCCATTGTCTGGATAATCACCACCATACATACTCTTATTCCAATATGAATGTTCAATAATGGCTGAATCATTAGTCAATAAACCGACTAAACCACCAACATTCTCCTCACCAGTTACGATACTGCTAGAATATGATTCACTAATCTTACTATTTTCGTCTCTTCCCAAAAAATAGCCTCCAACTAAACCGCCAATACTATTTCTACCAGAAACTTCGCCTCTAGCATATGATTTTATAATGTTCCCATAATTTATACCAACAAGACCACCACCATTGATATTACTCAATTGAATGGTCGCATGAGCGGCTGATTCACGAATCTTTCCATAATTCAATCCAACCAAACCGCCCACATTACTACTTCCCGACAAGGTTCCTGTTACAGTTGAATTTTCAATACGAGCCGAAGGATAACTATATGCAACTAAGCCACCAATAATGCTATTCCCCTCTATATTTGCGTCTACTAAAGTGACATTTTTAATCACACCCGTATTACCTAATCCGCCAAACAGCCCTTGAACATCTAAACTTCCATCGATTTTTAAACCTTTAATTTCATATCCTTCGCCATTAAACGTACCTTCAAATGCGAGCTGATCATTACCTAGAGGCTCCCAGCTCTCTCCTGAAAGAAACTCTGCTAAATCAATATCATTTCCTAACTTATAATGAGCCCCTAAATCTTCTCTTACAGCATTTAGTTGTTCTGCTGTCGTAATGATATAAGGTTGATCAACTGTTCCATCGCCTTCAGTAAATAGGTCTACAACAGTTACATCAATCGTGCTCACTTCACCATAAAGTGTAACGGTAATAACCGCATGGCCGCTTTCTTTTGCTGTTACAACACCATTATTATCAACGTCAACGATTTGCTCTCCTTCTGTTACTAAATACTCTGCATTTCGCGTTCCATCATAAGTACCTTGTTGATGAGTGGCCGTAACTGAAATGCGACCCATTTTACCGACTTTGATTTCTGATGAGTCTATTTCACTTTCAATTTTTTCAATCGGATTTTCCCACTGTAAAATGGGAAATGTCTGATCATTATAGATGTACCATGTATTTGTAAAATCCCAATTACTAAACGTGCTCAGCTGCTTTAACTCCGCTTCCGTCAGTGGAGTACCTATCTCATTGTCTGGATAATCTCCATTGTATACACTTTTATTCCAATAAGAATGTTCAATATGTGCTGAATCATCCTTGGTGCCGACTAAACCACCAACATTATTATTACCAGTTACGATACTGCTTGAATAGGATTCACTAATTTTGCTAATATTAATGCTCTTTAAATGTTCTCCCACCAAACCTCCGACACGTTGGTCACCAGAAACTCGTCCATTAGCATATGAATTTATAATTTCTCCATAGTTCAAGCCTACAAGGCCACCACTTCTGAAACTTCGTGCTGAAGTTGTAGTAGTTGCGACTGATTCGCTAATCATCCCATAATTTATTCCGACTAAGCCGCCAACATTCATACCCCCTGACACAGTTCCTGTTACAGATGAGTTTTCAATTCTACCTGTTCCTAAATTAATACCAACTAAACCACCAACAGTGGTTCTAGTAGCCTTAATATCTACATCTACTAATGTTACGTTTTTAATCACTCCAGGATCTTTGAGTGCACTAAACAACCCTGAATTTTCCCTAAATTCGTTGTCGAATTGTAATCCTGTAATTTCATAACCGTCACCATCAAATGTACCTATAAATGGAGTACCAGCACGACCTATTGGCTCCCAGCTCTCTCCTGAAAGGTACGCTGCTAAGTCAATATCAGCTCCTAATTGATAATAAGCCTCCAAATTCTCTCTTACACCATCTAATTGTTCTGCTGTCGTAATAATATAAGGATTATCAGCTGTTCCGTCACCTTCCGTAAATAGTGGTTCTACAACTGTTACATCAATTGTGTTCACTTCACCATAAAGTGTAACGGTAATAACAGCCTCACCACTTTCTTTTGCTGTTACAATCCCATTTTGATCTACGTCAACCAATTGATCTCCTTCTGTAACTTCATAGTTAGCGGTACTCGTTCCATCAAAGGAACCTTCTTGATGGTTTGCTGTAACTGTCAGTTGAGCAGTTTCCTCAATCTTCAACTCAGAAGAATCAATGTCTACCTCAACTTCTTCCAATGGGTTTTCCCACTGTAAAATAGGAAACGTCTGATCATTATAAACGTACCATGTATTTGTAGTGTCCCAATCATTATATGTGTTAAATCGTTTTAATTCTTCTTCCGTCAAAGCTGTCCCGAACCCATTATCTAAAGAATCTCCTCTCTGGACACTACTATTCCAATAAGAAGCTTCAATAATCGCTACATCATGCTTTAAACCTACTAAACCTCCAATGTTCTCATGTCCTGTTACTAAACTATTGGAATAGGACTCACTTACTTTTTTGTTGCTCCATGATTGATTTCCTATCAAGCCACCGATATTTCGATGTCCTTCTACGGTACTCTCAGCATATGATTGAACTATAGTATTTTGATTTTGTCCTACTAAACCACCGACATCTAGATTTCCTTTTACAGTAGATTTTGCAAATGATTGACTTATACCATTTCCAGTACTAAGATTCAATCCAACTAACCCACCAATGTAGTCATCACCGTTTACATAGGCTTCAGCGGACGATTGAATAACATCACCATAGTTTTCTCCAATCAATCCACCTACTCTACTAAAACCAAAAACAAGACCTTCAGCATATGTTTGGTTAACATCTCCATGGTTTCTACCAATTAGTCCACCAACATAATATCTTCCCTCAACCGTACCATTGAGCTCACTCCACTAATTTCACCATAATTAAGGCCAACTAATCCACCAATAGAGAAACCTTGATTACTACTAATATCTATACCTTCTAAAGAAACATCCTTAATCACACCGTCTCTACCAAGTACACCAAATAGTCCTTGATTATCTTGTCTAGTGTGATTTCGATTAATCATCAAATTTTTAATCGCATAACCATTTCCATCAAATGTACCATTGAAAGGATTGAAGTTAATATCAATCCCAATCGGTACCCAGCCTTGCCCAAGGCTGTATGCTGATAAATCAATATCATTACCTAATCTGTAATGAGCACCTAAATCATCTCTTACCGCATTTAACTGCTCTGCCGATTCAATAATATAAGGATTTTCCTCAGAACCATCTCCGCCCGCAAATTTCGAAGCAGCCACTACCTCAACGTCAATTGTGCTAACCTCACCATGGAGAGTGACGGTAATAACAGCATTTCCAGTTTCTTTTGCTGTTACAACTCCAGAATCACTCACGTCAACAAGACGCTCTCCTGATGTCACATTAAACTCAGCATTTTCCGTCCCATTATAAGTATCTCGCTCGTGAATCGCCGTAACAGTTAGCTGTCCCTTTTTCCCTATTTCTATTGCGGAGGAGTCGATATCAACCTCTAGCTTTTTAATAGGATCTTCCCAATGTAAGAACGGAAATGTTTGCCCATTATACATATACCACGTATTCGTAAAATCCCATTCACGAAATGTACTTTTCTGTTTCAACTGTTCTTCTGTCATTGGGTCTCCTAAAAGAGCGCCTCCCGGAATTGGATCATATACACTTGTATTCCAATATAAATGTGATTGTTCGAGTTCTTCTATATTAAAAGAACCTGCCAATCCACCTTTTCTACCTGTTGATGCCGTTGTAAATAATCGCTCCATTTTACCGCTATTGATCTGTCCTACTAAGGCTCCAATTGCAAATCCAGACCCTGATACTGTTCCTTTTGAATAAGACTGGGATATAGTGAGACCGTTAATAGCACCAGCTAACCCACCAACATATTCATTCCCTGAGACCACGCTATTAGTGAATGACTGATTAATTATGCCATTATGAAATGCCCCACCAACTAATCCACCAACAGTCATAACTCCTGAAACTGTACCACTTCCAGATGACTTACTTATTATTGAACTATTACTTACTTGTCCAACTAAACCACCGACCCACATTTCACCACTAACACTTCCTGAAATCGTTACATTTTTCAATCGTACCACCCAATTGAAATCCTAGTAATGCACCGACACTGTTATTAGCATGTATATCAACACCTACTAAGTTACATCTTTAATTTCACCGTATACTCCAAGCCTTCCGAATAAACCTTGATTATCTTCTTGCCGATTTATCTTCAAACCAGTAATCACGTAGCCTCGCCCATCAAACGTACCACTAAATTGAAAGGGAGCTCCCCCAATCGGCTTCCACCCCTCACCTGAGCTATAAGCACTCAGGTCAATATCATTCCCTAACTGATAATGTGCGGTTAAATTATTCCTCATTGCGTCTAATTGCTCTGCCGTCTCTATAATATAAGGATTGTCAGCAGTTCCATCGCCACTCGAGAACATTGTAGAACTCACACTTGCTATCTCCATGACGGACTCAGACTCATCCATTTCGGTCATTTGCGCTGTCTTATCCTCTTGTTCCTCGATAACCTCTTGTTCCTTGATATCCTCTTCCTCTACTAACATGCCATCAATGTTAAACTCGCTATCATCATCCTCGTCAATGGACTCCTCATTTTCTAAATCAAATGCAGCTCTACATCTTCATCACTAGAACCTTCTTCAACATCAACCATCAAGTCTTCTTCTTCCTCAATGATCAAGAAATCGCCTCCTCCATCTTCAGCGATGACGATTTCGATCGGGAGAACGCTTGAGTAGATAAGAAGTAGTACTAACCCAATAACGCCGACCTTTTTCATAAAATAACTTAGCTTTCTCATTTTTTCCTTTCTCCTCTCCATTATTTGCGATATAACATTTATGCCTGTAGATTTATGGATAATTGTTGTTTGAACGAAAGGCTTTCATCTTCTCGTTCCATTCAACAAACAATAGGTCTTTTGTTGTATTCATATAATCAAACCGATATATCATTCATCCTACTAACTGAAGTTTAAGTTTTGTTTAAGTTTTTAAAATTTCCTAAAAGAAAATAGCAAAGTATGTAATGAAGCATCGTGTGGTAGTTTTAAAATAGACAAAAATAAAAAGCATTCCTTAAAGTCAAAATAACTTTAAAGAATGCTTTAAATGAAAAAGGAGTTCAAAAGACACATTTTTGTTTTATGATTCTAACCTAGGCTTTGTCGGATCACATTTTGGGTCCTCCACCTCAGTTGTTTCAGCGAGCTTCATTAAATAATAGCACTGCTCTCTCATCATATGATCAGCCATTAAAGGAGCAAATGTCCCCAATGCTTGTTTACTTAACTCTAGCTCCTCGATTTCATCAACAAAGCATTGGAATAGCTGCATCTCAAATGCTACATCTTTATTAAATCGTTCCAGGGCAGGGAATTTTGAAAGGTTTGTACGAAGAAACCCTTTTAATTCCACAGCCTTTAAGTAAAACTCTTCGAATTCTTTCGTAAAAGCCATGCTTTTACCACGAATATCCTTTTCAATTCGATCCATATTATCGGTGATCGCTCCTGCATGACCTGCTGCATCCAGTAACCAAATTAAATGATGATGAAGTTCATGAAACGTCGGTGGTGACTGACCTTTAGTCAAATATTCTAATATGACGAGATATTCATCTAACTCATTCACCATATGGTTAAGAAACGTTGGACCTAACCCAATTTTCACTTTTCCTATTAAATGCTCCCCAATAATGATAAGTTTATAGTCTCTTAGCTTTTGCACTTCCTCCGTGACTATGTTGCTTAAAAGAACAGGATCCTCTGTATTGACATTCACTAACAACTGGTCAAACGCATCGATAAAATAACGTGCTTCCTTAATTTTCTCTGCTTCGCTTGGTGCTAACGCATCGTGAATGAATCGAGCATGATCTCCTAAAACTTGTAACCAAAAGCTATTTTCGAATCTTGCTACCTCTTCAAATGTCTTCATTTTATCGATCCCTCCTTTACCTTCTCACCCAAACTTATCGCATAGGTAGGGATTTTATGTCTGTCCAGGTAAAACAAAGTTCTTGTTGAAGCGTTCACTATTCACGTTCATCAGCACTTGCCCCGTAATACTTAATAGTCGCAAATAAACACCATTGACCACGGAAGTTCTAACTGTTCATCATTCCATTTTTCTAGATCATATCGCCTTATAAATTAGCAGCACGTTTCCACATTGAAATGATTCTGTTTTTACAAGTTCAATCGCTTGTGGCCTTTCTTTAAATAATGGTTGACCATCACCTAATACAACCGGATTAACGATGATTCGATATTCATCAATAACGTTATGCTTAATCAATGTTGCAGCTAGTGTAGATCCTGCAAGTAACACGATATTCTTCCCTCCTCTTTTCTTCATATCTATAACTTCATCAATAATATTTTCCTTTACGATTCGAGCGTTCCACGTTGCCTCGTTTAACGTACGAGAGTAAACAACTTTATTCAGTGAATTCATTTTGCTAGCAAAATTACGATGCTCTTTAGAATGATCCATATTCTTCTCTGCTTCCGGCCAATAATCAATCATCATTTCATACGCTTTTCGACCATAGAGTAATTCATCACATCCTTCTAAAAAATCAGCCATATACGCTTGCATTTCATCGTCCCAAATATGCCACGATATATCTTTATCCCTCGTTTCTATAAATCCATCTAAGGACATAACCATCGACAAAATCAGCTTCCTCATCCATTTTCATCCTCTCATTAATAATCTATTGCTTCCTACCTTATACTAACAAGAAACATAGATTCAGGATTTCTTATATATTGCCTATTTACATACATACTGTATGTATGTTAAAATCATTATACACGATCCTAAGGAGGTTTAAATGATGAATAGCTTTTATCCCGTAATTTTAACGAATAGCATTGAAGAAACTAGCTTATTTTATCAAACACATTTTGACTTTAAGCCAATTTTTGAAGCAGATTGGTATGTAAGTTTGCAAAAGGGAACCTTTGAACTGGCTTTACTAAACCACAGCCACCCGACCATACCGGAAGGATTTCGAGCAATAACAGAAGGTCTTATACTCAATTTTGAAGTCGATGATGTTGATAAGCTTTATGAAGATTTAATTCTCAAGCAAAAACTACCTTTACATTTAGATATCCGTGATGAATCATTCGGTCAGCGTCACTTTATTACGAGCGATCCAAACGGTACATTGTTAGACATTATTAAAGTGATACCACCAGATGAAACGTATAATAAGCATTACAATGAAAACATTTGGGATGAAAAATAAATGGCACAATCAATCGCATTGAAAAATTATTTTAATGAAGACCTTGCTCACCATCTTTCAACGCTGATTGTCGCACATCACCCTTCATTTCCTGCGAATTCTTTTATTCGATCCGTTGAGAAGCAAGTCACTCCACTCGAATTAAAAGGAAGGGTAGCTGTTATTAGTCAAGCATTGAGGGAACATTTACCTCACGAATATCCAGTTGCACTATCGATTTTGTTAAACATCCTTGGACCGGAAAATGAAACAGAGGAAGGGATGTTTACAAATGGTTATTTTCTTATGCCTGTTGCTCACTTTGTAGAGGTCTATGGTCTTAATGACCAACATCAATCACTACATGCACTCTATGAAATTACGAAACGACATACATCCGAATATGCGATACGACCGTACATTACAAACAGTCCAGATCAAACGTACATAGTGTTACAACGCTGGCTAACCGATTCAAATTCGCATGTACGGCGTCTTGTAAGTGAAGGAACTCGCCCACGTCTTCCTTGGGCCAAGAAGATTAATGTGATAAAAAATGATGTTACTAATCATTTCCACCTACTAGAGCCATTACTAAATGATCCATCGCCTTACGTCCGAAAGTCAGTTGCAAACCATATAAATGATTTATCTAAAAGCCATACAGAACAAACAGTAAACTGGCTTGAGACAATCATCAATGGAGACAAGCCCTATCATCACAAAATAGTACAACATGGTTTAAGAACTCTCATAAAACAAAAAAATGACAAGGCCCTTGACTTCTTAAATAAACTCATGTAAATCATAAGTAAGTTAATTAAAGGAGTCTCACCCCATGAAAAGAACAAAAGAAGAAGCGGAAGTAACAATAGAGAACCTCATTTCAATTGCCCGCAAACAATTTACGTTACGAGGCTATCACAAAACGTCTTTGGAGGATCTTGTAAAAGAGGCAGGTGTAACGAGAGGAGCACTTTACCATCACTTTAAAAATAAAAAAGGACTTTTTCTCACCGTTTTTGAAAGAATACAATTGGAAA
Source organism: Bacillus sp. JCM 19034 (assembly GCF_001310635.1). Taxonomy (GTDB): domain Bacteria; phylum Bacillota; class Bacilli; order Bacillales; family Bacillaceae_D; genus Halalkalibacter. Next base: position 41,541 of record NZ_BAXR01000002.1, on the reverse strand, counting down.
TTGCAGAACAGGTTGAGAGCGAAGCAGCCAAAAGTACTGATGTCTGGAGGCAATTATTAAATGGATGTCAAGCGTTTATTATGTCTGCCATAAAAGAAGACAACCGGCAAATCTTATTAATTGATGGTCCCGCCGTTCTAGGTTGGGAAACATGGCGACAAATGGATGAATCGTATTCAATGAAGTCTCTATATGAGCAGCTTCATTTGATGCAAGCAGCAGGTCACCTAAGACCAACATCGATTGAAGCTCTTACTCATATTCTATCTGGTGCAATGAATGAATCAGCCTTATGGCTAGCTCAGCAGTCAGATTACAAATCAAAGCTTGAGGATGTTATGAACGTTCTAACTCAAACAATCTACACATTTAAAAAAGAGGAAAGCTAAAATCTTACCTTTCCTCTTTAACCTGTTTCTTTCTTATCGGAGCATAGCGAAGCATCATGACAGCTTGATCAAATACCTTTGATTCCAACAGCACTAAATTTGTATTTGCTTGTAATCCAGGAAATAAACGTCGTCCATCCCCTAGTAAAATAGGATGGATATATAGGTGATATTCATCTATTAAACCTAGTGAGATAAACGTTTTAGCAAGTGTCGCACCTCCAAGTGACATATCCTTCCCAGATTGCTTTTTTAGCTTTTCAATTTCTGTTTGAACGCTATCGCGAATGAGTATACAATTTCCTTCTACATTTTTAATTGTAGTAGAAAAACAACTTTTTCGATATTGTTCCACACCTCGGAAAATTCCACTTCTTCTTTTGACGCTTCCGGGTTATCTGCTCGTTTTGACCAATAATCTCTCATATTTTCATAAGTTCTTCTTCCGTATATGTGGGTGTCAATATTATTGTCTTGGTCATTAAAATGTTGAAATAGTTCTTCACCTGGCTTTCCCCACTCGATGTCTTGATTGGGACCTTCAATATAGCCATCAAGTGAGACCATTTGCGAATAAATGACTTTGCGCTCTGTCATGCTACTCTTCTCTTACTTCTATAGCGTATGATGTCATTTTTGAATCTTGCCACCTTTGTGTTTGTTCAACTGATAAACATCACAAAATTCATATACATAAGTTGAACCCGATTGATCGGAAGTTTCCATCCTGCCATTTGCCGAAGCAATTTTCCCATGTGTGATAATATAATCAATCGTCAGCTTGTATACTTGTCCATCATCCATATCTTTCAACATATGTATCATTGCTTCTTTTCCAGAAACCGTTCGCTCTCCTACCATTTTCCAAACAACATCATCAGTCACACTATTGGCAATAACGTCTAGATTTTTTTGTGCAAATGCTTCATTAAATGTTTCAATAAATGATTGAAGTTGGGTTTTCATTTCTATCACTGATCCTTTTCTTTTTTACCAATTATAGCATTTGAACAAAGATAGATTTCTTATCAATTGCTTTATTACTATAAAAAAAGCTCTCCAGTGCTTTAAAACGCTGAAGAGACAATTTTTCATAATAAATAGGTAGAAGTTGTTATTTCCACTTAATGTTTCTTTCTCCTGATTTCATATATAATTTTAGAACGGTGGTAACAATTTGCTTCTGTAGTTCCAGCATGAACAAAAAAGAGGTAAAAGAAAAAGATGGTTATTGCGAATATTAGTAACACAATAACCATCAAAATGATTCATATATTTACGGATTAGTTGACCATAAACCTGCTGACTTGATGAATACACGTGGATGTAGCTTCAATTGAGCTACGATAAACTCTGCTAAATCCTCCGGTTGCATTACTTTCTCAGGATTGCCATCTGTCAGGTTTTCTTTATAAGCAAGCTCTGTTGCTACAGTGCTTGGCGTTAGTGCTGTTACCCTAATATTATGTTTACGAACTTCTAATGCTAGTGACTCCGTTAAACCTAACAAGCCAAACTTTGACGCACTATAAGCGCTTGTAACAGGGGCACCCTTTTGTCCAGCAGTAGAAGAGACATTGATAATATCTCCACCATTCTTTTCTATTAGCTGTGGTAAAACAGCTCTCGTCACATAATAGGCTCCGATTAAATTTACATCTATCATTGACTTCCATTCATCTGGAGAAAGCTCTAGAAATCCACCAAACTTCCCGATGCCTGCATTATTAATTAAAATATCAAAAGTTCCTAATGTATTTGATAGCTCTGCCACTGCTTTTTCTACTTCTTCTAACGAGGCTACATCTGCTGTTGCATAAGCCACGTTTACACCTAATTGTTTTAGTTCATCAGCTACTTTAATTAAATCAGTTTCTGTTCGAGCGAGCAGTCCTACATTTACACCTTCTTTAGCTAGAGCGATAGCGGTTGCTTTTCCAATCCCTTTACCACTTCCAGTAATGAGTGCTGTTTTTCCAGTAATTGATTGAGCCATCTCTACATACCTCTTTTCTCTCAAAAAATCTATTTGTGTAATACACCTTTATTATTGTACATTTGATCTTTTCTCATGTGAAGGAATTTGCCCTTGCCTCTTTCATTGCGTGATGGAAATAAACTAAGATCGTAAAAATGCTCCGCTAATCTAATTGTATTAACGGAGCATTACATCAATATCTTTTATAATATTATTGTACAAAACCACCTAGCAAATATTCATCTTGCATTAACACGTGATACGAACCAGTATCATCACGAAGAACACTAACAGTGGCTTCTGTTGTTTCTCCTTCTACAAATTCACCATTATACGCATCGATCATTAATTCAACTTGGTACTCTATCCAATTATCACCATCTACAGTACCTTGTTCGATTTCTTCAATTAGTTGATTTTCTATATCTTCCATGATTGTCGATTCTAGCATACCTGTAATCGATAATGTCACCACAAATTGTTCGTCAGATATTATTTGAGAATCAATCACTTCATAAGAAGTTTGAGAGATGGCATGCATAAAAGCATCTGTTAATTCATCAATTAACTCGTCTGAAACATACTCACCCATATTCATCTTCGTATTTTGACGATAGAACTCTACAAACATATCTCTTTGCATCTCCCCACTAGCTTGTTTTTCTTCCACCGAATGTGATCCAGCTACTTGATCACCAAAACCATCAGCATTCTGAAAAACAGTCGCTTGCACTAATGCATCTACATAATTTGCTGCCTCTTCTTGCATCTCTTCAATTTCTTCATCAGATAAATCTATAGTGACCGGAGTTGCTTCTATCTCATCTAACTCCTCTATCCCACCTAATGAACTTTCTGAAACAACAGGCATGTCAATTTCTCCAACCGAATCAAATTGAGAATAAGACGTAGTTAAATCCTCATCAAAGTAAAAGTGATCAGTGAATAACTCTTCATCATCCTCTAGATGGATTTTTATCCGGACTTTTTGTTCAAACTCCGCAACTAGATTGGACTCCTTATCAATTGTAATGACAAATTCCATATTTTCAACTTCTGCTTCTGACATTTCAACACCTTCATATACTAAGGTGATAATTTCACTAGACATTTGATCAGCTAATTGTTGCTGCTGTTCCTCATCTCCAATATACGTGATGATATAATGTTCGTCTTCAACCTCAATCTCAAACACTTCATTTACATCTTCAACATAATTGTCAAACCTCTTCAGTAATTGCTCATATTCAGCGATGACTTTGTTAATTAAAAATCCTACGGTATACTCGTCAAGTGCTTCACCATCAAGTGAACCAATAAACGTATCTTTATCCTTATAAATTTCTAAAGCATTATCATATTGTAACGAATATATGCCTTCACTCATATTCATCTCAGCAACCCAATTTAGATCAAATGAATCTGTCTGTCCTGATGTTTCTAACACCATAGAATCTACGGCTTCCTGTGCCTCTATCCCTCTTTCAAACACTTCCTCTACCGTGACCTGCTGTGAACAAGCTCCCATGAATAAAATAATAATAAATAGCCAAATCCATCTTACTTTCATCACATACTCACTCCTTTTCCTTTTGGAACAACTTACTTATATTAACATTTATAAGCTCCTTTATGTTGATGATCACGATAAACATGACTTAATGACTGTCTAAAAACTCAATCATTAGACAAATTTACCTATGTTTGTGTTCCAAAAAGAAAAAGAGCTAGTTTATGTACCATCCTGAAACTAACTCTTTTTTTCTATAGTTCTTTACCGATCCATTCGGCTTCAATCCACACACTCATAAAGAGTGCGACGACTGGCGATGATCTCGAAGCATTACGGGATATTGCATTTCAATCCACGCACTCATAAAGAGTGCGACAGCGAAATCCCTCTAATAATTAGGGAAAACGCACTAATTACTTAACAAATCATTACTTTACTTGAAATAAAGGGGCAATAGTTTTCCATATTATCACATACCATTACACGTATACACATAATTAAGTTGATTAATGGTGCGGGTCCCCTAGTGCTTTTTATGTGCACTTAGGGTTCGCACCAGCATATTACAATAACGTGACACCAAATCACTAAACTGAACTACAACATTTATCATAATTTGAATGGTTGGTTTTACATAAACTCCTGCAAATACTCTGCCAACGCCAATACAGCTAGCGATTGACCGTACGGCATCGGTGTAATTTTAATTTCCTTATAAAAATCTAGTGTATCGCCCATTCCTGTACCGACGGAAACCTTTTGCACAGCACCATCTTCAGCAATTTCATTGATAAGTCCTTGAATGGCTTTTAAGCCAACTTCCTTATAGGTCTCGGCAATATAACCTTTGTGCACTGATTTTAAAATACCGTAAGCAAATCCAGCTGTTGCGGATGCTTCTAGATAAGAAGTCTGATCGTTAATTAGCGTATGCCATAATCCACTCTTATCTTGATACTTCGCCAATGCTTCGACCTGTCGATTAAGCGTGTCGATTAGGAAGGCTCTGAAGCCATCACCTTCTTCAAGCTCTAATATTTCAATGATTTCAGGGATAGCAATTGTAATCCAGCAATTCCCTCTTGCCCATAACGCTTCCGCATAATGATGATTTTCTTCAAACGTCCAGCCGTGGAACCAAAGACCTGTTTTTCGGTCGCTTAAATACTTTATATGAATAAGAAATTGCTTTTTCGCTTCTTCGATGTAGTCCTGACGATTGAAAAGCATACCAATTTTGGCTAACGGTAATACAGTCATCATTAACGTATCGTCCCAAAGCTGATTTTTATTTTCCGGACCATAAGTCATATGCTGCAAGCCATCCTCTTTCGTTCTCGGCATGTCATTCATGACCCATTCTGACCATTCTTCTAAATGCGGAACAAGCTCCTTGTCATTTGTATCCTCATAAAGAAAAGCTAATGTTAAAATGGTGCCATCGTATTGACGTTTTTAGGAGGGACGCCTTCTGCGAACCGATCTTTAAACCAATCTGTCACAATACGTAGTGCCTTTGCATCCTTTGTTGCTCGCCAATATTTATAAATTCCATAAAGTCCGACTCCTTGTGGCCAATTCCATACTTTCCAGCTCTTATCATCCACGATTAACCCATCAAAGTTTAATAGGAACTCACCAGTATCATCATGGATCGTTGTTAAATTCGTCATTAATAGATCAATTTGTTGAATGACTTGCGTTCGGTTCATCCTTTATCATCCTTTCCCATAATGGTTACTATAAAAACGAAATAACACGGTATTCATAAGGTCCAACCTCTAATCGGTCCTCAGAAACCTTTTCTTCTGTTAAACAATCTAGTGCCTCACCTGGAATCGTCACACTCCCGCCTATTCCGTTCATATTGACAATCACCCACGTCTGATTTCCTTCTTCATCAATTCGCGGTGCGACAATCGTTCCTTCTGTTACATCCGTTCTAATACTTACTTCCGCTTCTTTTGCGTAGTGATCGATGAGCTTCATTAATAAGGCATTCCCTTTTTCTCCAACAGGTAAAGAACCTAAATGTACGATCTTTCCTTTCCCTATTTTAGATTCTGTGATAAACGCTTTGCCATCTGAATTACCGCCTTCAATTGTTCCGACAGTCGTCTTTTTATCATATTCAAATACGGTACTCCACAACCCTAAAGGGGCACTTTCTCCGAACGCTTGACCAATTGCACCTGTACCATCGAGCGGATATGTGTACAATGCTTCTACATCAGAAATTTCTTCAAGCTCTCCAAGTGCTGCATTTGTATGAATGGTATGCTCTTTCGTTCGTCCACCACTTAGAGGTCCAACAATCCACGTTCCACCTTCTTGCACAAATTCAATTGCCCTCTTCCGGTATTCATCCGAAATGTACGGTAAAAAAGGTGTAAACAGTAGCTTATATCCTTGTAAGCTAGCTTTTTCCGGTATCACATCACGATGAACCCCTAGATTGACAAACGTATGATAAAAATTCGTTACTAACCCTCTAAAATCCATTTTCTGATGGGGCTCTGTTTGAAAAAAGGCTTTTGCTTGATCAGAATATGTTATTGCGATTTCTGCTTGTAATGGCTTTGTTGCTATCATTAATGGCTCAATTCTCTTGCGCATCTCTTCGACTTCTAGCACACTTTGAAAGCCGATCGTCGGTTTTCCCCACGCACTAATGACCGATCCGTGTGGCTGTTCACAACCCGCACGCTGCTGTCTCCATAGCCAGTAACAAAATGCCTCCCCGCCTAGGGCATATGCAGCAGCGGCTTCTGCTCGTAAATAACCATTAACATGTGGGGGTGCATAGCTTTCAAGAGAAGCAGCATAGGATGTACTCGTTTCCATAATCCAAAAATCGCGACCCTTTTTAAAATTACGCCAGAGGTCACAGTTCATTAAATACGACGCACGGTTTTCTTGCGTTGCATACGTATCAAAGGAAGCAAAGTCAAGTTGTTCAAATAGCCGTTCATTGTCTACCGAAAACGGAATATTACTATTGTGCGTAATCGGTGCATCTGAATATTGACGAATGATCTCAGCTTGACTATCGGAAAACTCTGCTATCTTCTCCATTGAGAACTGACGATACATCGTGCTTAACGATGAGTTATGTAAAAATGGAGCCGGACCTGGTTGCGGAACTTGATCGAAGGAATGGTAATACTCACTCCAAATCTTCGTTCCCCACGCTTCATTTAATTGTTCTATCGTTCCATAACGTTCCTCTAACCATTGATGCCATAACCCCCGACATGTTTCACACATACACTCACTAACATGGCATTTAAACTCGTTATCAATTTGCCAGCCGATTACCCCTGGTAGTAATCCGACTGCTTTGGCAATATGCTCTGTAACCTCACTCGCTTTTTTGCGAAAATAAGGATGGTTCGTGCATGCATGCTGACGTGAGCCGTGTCCCATCACCTTTCCATCTCGGTTTACATACATTCGTTCAGGATGATTATGAGTAAACCAAATAGGTGGAGTTGGTGTTGGAGTACACATCACCGTCTCGATACCGTTCTCATAGAGCTTGTTAATGATCTCTACGAAAAAGCTAATATCAATTTCCCCTTCTTCTGGCTCCATCGTATGCCAAGCAAATTCACCAATTCGTACGACATTAATACCTGCTTTCTTCATTAACTCAATATCTTCTCTAATCACCTTCTCATCCCACAGCTCAGGATAATAGCTGCCCCATGATATAACTTATTTGCCACCTTAACCACTCCATCCGTTGTTCGTTATAATTGTGAATACCCTTACATAATGAATTGACCCTCAAAGACCTTTAACTTATATGTGTATACGCTTACCTTTTCTTTTAGTACTAAGTAAACGTAAACTTCGATTTGATAGTTTTTAAGATTAACAACGTTTTCATTACTTCCTGTAGCCTTCCGTATCTTTAAAAAGATTATCATATGATGTCCATCGTGTCTAATTAGTAAGCGTTAAACGTTCTAGACCTTTAAATACCATACCTTTCAACTAACCCATCATATTCGTCCTTCGTGATAGGCATTACACCACCATGTTTTGAATCAACGGGTATATCTAATCCTTCTTCCCTTTTCGTAAATTGTCCAGTTTGAAGGTCAGTAGTATAGTATGGGAAATACTTTTTCTCCACCGAATAATGATCTAACAAAAGGCACCACTTATCTTCGTTTTTTAACTTAAAGCATGCAGGCCCCTCTACTCCATAAACGTCTTTTAAATTCGTATCAATTGCGGTAAACTCCCCGAGCAAAGAGTTAGAAACTTCAACAGTAATGCTCTTAACCGTCTCATCCTTCGAAAAGCGATAGAACAGGCCACCTTCTTCAATTATCGTCGTGTCAATAATATGATTGTCTCGTTCAATATATATTTCTGATTTTGTAAATGATTTAAAGTCATTCGTTTTCGCGTAATAGATTCGTTGCTTTTCTTTGCCAAACTGTTCTCTTGATGCCCAGAATACGAGAAAATCTCCATTCTCTTTATCATATATTGCTTCTGGTGCCCAAACACAGCCTGCTGTCTCTGGTCCAACCTTCACTAATCGTTGATCTGACCAATCAACTAAATTATTTGATTCCCAAACGACGATATGCTGACTACCTGACCTTTGCACTTCTTCCCAGTCTTTCCGGTAATGCATCGATAAATCAGTTCCGATCAAATAGAATTTCTGTTCCTTAGGAGAACGTATAATAAAAGGATCCCTTACTCCCTTATCTCCTAACGTTGATCTAAGTACAGGCTTCTTATCATGTAACGTTTGCCATGTGATTCCATCCTTACTAACAGAAAAATAGACTTGCTCTGAATCAGAGCTGCCCACTTCTTGATGAATAAAATGGACAAATAAATAGGCTTCGTATTCTTTGGGCTCTTTTACTTGATTCGTCCGCGTCACTTCACAGTCCTCCCCATTACAATATAGTAGTTGCCTTAATTAAAACGTTATCATTATTTATATTGCGAAACAAGATGAAAATCTTAATATAAATGTAAAAATAGAAAGTTACACATTAACCCTTTATGATTATTTCCTTTGGTGCTTCGATTGTAGAAGATACTTTTCCTTCTGTATTCTTTTCATGTCTAATGAAGATTTCACCATATGGAGTAGGATATTTCCCTTCAACCCAATCTAAATCACCTAATTGCGGTTTAATTCGAATAACCTTACAACCTGCTTCCATAATCTCAACCCCTAGCACATAGCGTGATAACCAAGCAGTTGGTCCAGATGCCCAGCCGTGACACAAACTATGGCGGTACCCATTATAACAATAATCACCATATGTTCCATGAACATCGACTTTATTTAGCGGTGTTAATTCATCAATCCTAGAAGCGTTTTGTAACCAATCAATATTGAAGTCTTCCCAGAAAGTCGTTGCACCTAAGTCAAGCATTCCTCCCCAATATTCACGGATACAATCTAAGCTGCCTTGTATATCTCCCGCCTTGGCTCTCGCTTGTAACATGTAATATCCGTAAAAGGTTGAAACCCTTTTGAGCCTCCTACTGCAAGCACATTTTCATTTGCCTCCTTGGCATTCATGTATTGGGTAAGTGCTAATAACGCCGCTGCTTGCTTACTATTAAAATGATCTGGCTGATAGTTTCGTAGCCTTTGCTCATAGTGATCACAACGCTCTGCAGCAGCTATTTCCCCTAAATACTCACATAAAGCTTTTCCTTTTGTAATTGCCCATGTAAAAAGAGCATGGATACCAGCCTTAACGCCCTCCTTATTCTCGCTAGATGGCCAATCTAAAAAAGGATTAGGTGCTGTATTTGTTCCATCTTGTTGGATACAGTCTCCAATTTGATCAAGCAACGAAAGCAAGTAGTCTTTTTGCTCGTGTAAATAATCTAAATTACCATTTTGCATATACCAATCATGTTGGATAATAATCCACCATGCTGAATAGCTTGGAAACGTATTCATCCAATTCGGCAACTCTGTCCGGTCTCGTACAAAATCTAAGCTCCGTGCAACTATATCATCGTGACCAAAAACCGCTTGAATCGTCTGTACCTCTGGATGCATATCCCCGACCCAAATCATGCGATCTCTTTGATCCCGTCCCATAAATAATCTTGCATATTTAAATAAACGGTATAGGCTCCTGTATGCCAAATTTCATTTATTAATGGATCGCTGCATTTAAATGCTCCTTTATACTCAATACCCCGATGTACGAAAATAGCACGTATCGTATTGACTTGCATCATACAATGTTCCTCAAGTAAATCAATTCGAACAAAGCGAAATCCTGTATTACCAACCTCAGTCGTCCCCATGAAGCTTACATTTAAAATTTGATCTCGCATCGCATGATCATTCGTAGCATTCGTCTCTCCGCCAATTTCACTCATAGCCTCCATTGCTGACTCTCCGAATCGGATCCGCATCTTTGCTGTTTTTATGATTTTATTATCACGTACACAATTCCAAATCGACAATTGAATCCCGCCATGCAGTTCAACGCCAAAGTCTAATAGGATACTAGCTGGCTTTCCTTCGTTAAATAGTAAGACAGGTTCTCCTGGATTAATAAGTACTTGACTATCACGGGTTTCAAGTAATAGGTGTTCATTTTCAATTTTTGATGAATCATTTTCCGATTTCCATATTATTTTTGAAGGTATGACATATTCTCTTAATCTCGGCTCTTTCAATGAATTGTTACGATGGTTAACCATTTGAATCCTCCTTATGTAAAGTGACAATATAGTTATTTAATTATACAACCTCAATCAAGTATAACCCATACTAAATTTAGTACAGGCTTAAAATAGTTGTTTAAATTTCTATTGTTGATGATAAACTTTTATTGCAGAGTATGGTTGAACTGTTCAGTATTACTTTTATTTTTTCACATAAAAATAATTCTTTTTCGGTAAACTATTTAATAAAAAGGATGGTTTAAATCAATTGTTAATAAAAACAAATTTCTCCTTTTAGTGGTTTTGCTTTCGTTGTTCTCTATACCATTCTTAGGTTTAAAAACAATAAAAAGGTATATCCCTTCCGTAACATTTATATCACTAGTTGTCGCTATAGAATTTTTGATTGCCGAAAAAAGAAAATGGTATAGATTTCATTACAATATTCCCCCTAATGCTTTAGCAGCCTTCCCATTAATTAAATTTTTTCTGGATCTCTTTGGATATTAAAATACACATTTGGGAACTTCATACTGTATTTATTAATAAATTGTAGATAGTCTATTTACTTTTTTATTATTAGATTGGCTTAAGAAAATCGTTTATCTGTCTGTAGTAAATATGTCAAAAGTAAAAATCTTGCTACTATTCTTAGTAGAAGCTATTCTGCTTTACGTCTTCCAAGTATCAGTTGAGAAAATCACTAAATCAATAAAACCTACACCCATCTAAGAGCGAGTTGCACTTGCTCTTGTTTGCTTCACAGTTTTCTTCTACAAAGATATAAAACTGGCATTTTTGCTATCTTTACTTACGTTGAGTACGAAGGAAAATCATTCTGTAGATAAGCTCCCGTTGTTAAATAAGAAATTCAACAGTTTTTCATAAATCGAAAAATGTAATTATGCCCCAAACAAACAAACAGATAAATATTATTAAGAATACAATGTCTTTGATGTTTCTCTTTGTATTATAAAAAAGGAGCTTACAGACCGAGTAAATTACGCCTAAAACCGTTACTGTAAATACAACAATAAATCCAATCATTTTATCAGTTCCATTAACTTGTATTAAGAATACAAAAGTAGTAAATAATATAGCTAATATCTTTTTAGTTTTTGCGTATTTACTATCATTGAAAATAACATCTTTAAGTTGTCCGTTTTCTCCCATACAGTCCCCCTCTAATTCTTTAACATGTTTTGTTCATTCACCATAATAAACCAATCCTCTTATTAAAGATTACTGATCGTTAGTTTCCGTAATGCTTTACACCTATTTAGATATGATTTGAAGCACTACATACTAATGTGTGCCAAGTGATTTAAATCCATTGTAACAGATAATATATTCAATATTCTTTTAATTAATTGTATAATAGCAATACCGATGTACCTTTGACTTAAACGTGAGATTACTAATTTAGTGGAACCCTATCGTTAGTTTGAGGACATTGTTTTTTTATGGTTAGAAGTGATGTAAAATTATGTTGTGCAGTGACCTTTATAGTGATTCCGACTTACTGGATTGGGGCTATAAATTAGACCTCTAATATTGATGTGAGGCACTCCACTTATAATAAAACGGCACTGCACGCCAATTTAATAGTCAAAATTAATTCCTGTATTTTTACAGGATTTTTTATTTTCTAAGGAGGAATTTGAGATTTTATGTCGTATTTTTAATTTTGTTTAAAAGACTATATTGGAGAAAACCAAAAACAATATAATATAAAGCAGTTGAAACTCTACCGTTGGTTGGAGCTAGGAAACTAGACTTTTGTGTTAAATATGAGATTTAATATCTGGCGATATAATCCTGACATACTACATTGGGCACAAAGCTCCCACGGAAACTTGGATTGTCAGATATGTCATACTGCGACTGGGAGGAGAAATGATGAACACTACCATTACTCCATTTAGTTATGGAAATGACACTCATAACAGCCGTAAAGGACAGCGTAACTTTTATTAGTTTTTTGTCGGTATTGATATTGGAGCGAGCTTTCACGTTGCATCCTGTATTCCGTTTGATGCATTCTTAGATCCTAAAGGAATTGCTTGGAAACGGACAAAGACAATGAAGTTCAACGCTGATAGTTCTGGAATCGCTGAGTTTTTAGCAGCTCTTGAAAAAATTGAAATTCAATGTTCACTTACCAAAAAAGACTTTTTAATACTATTAGAACCCACAGGCGGACATTATTCTTACCTGGTACAACAAGTTCTATTAAACGAGGACTATGATTTATTTCAAAACTAATAAATTGAAAAAAATGTCGAAACACAAAAACCCTAAGTGCTTTAAAAGACCAAAAACCGCCTAATTATTTGTAAAACTTCAGGCGGTTTTGAACTTATAAAATACATTATTTTTTTCAAGCACTACACTACATTTAAGTGAAAAACTTCACAATATCAAAAATCTCCATACTAAAATCATACCAGATAACGAATTCCTGTTCATATTTTCACATTTATGTAAATCTTTATTGCGCAGTATTTAGTCTACTGTTCAATATAGAAAAAGCGAAAATCTTTATTCAGCTATTATGCTCATAAAATTAGTATAGCGATTTATTACCCACGATAGTGAGTAACGGAAGAGTTGGTCACATTTCTGGCCATCTCTTCCTTGTTAATAATATTAATTCGTTTGTTTATCAAACTTTCGCTTCGGCTTAAATCCTTCTTCAAGTAAATATTGCTTCGCTTCATTATACGATGGAAACGTTCCGTCTAGTTGTTCACCTGCATAGACGTTCCACATGTCATCTTCAAGAATAATAGTAAGCTTATGCCCTTCTTTGTCCATCCAGATTTCATCAAAATTTTGAAGAGTTTCCTCTACTTCTCTAACTGCGTTTGATTGCAGAGAGTTAATTGAGCGTTCAATGATCGAACGTAATTCTTCTTCCGAAAAATCACGGATATTAACCATCCCTTTAGGATCTTTTTTCGGCACTTTAAGTGTTGCAGCATAAACAAACCCATTGCCGTTTGGATGCAGATGGTATACGACATTTTTTTATCACTGGCGCCTCCCAAATAATGAAAATTAACACGATTTAGCGATACATCGTGGCGTTCTAATTCTGGGAAAGACTCGATAATTGCAAGTTTTTGTTCGAATGTAAGCATAGTTCCTCCAAATGATTCTAATTTAAAAATTAATTATACCATTAGTAGATATTAACAAAAAATACACTTACTTGTGCATTCCATTAATTTCCAGATGTGTTTAGTAGTGGCTGCTCACGAAAGAAATGGAGTTATGAAACGATGGCTTTTTATTGGTATTCAATACCAACACAAATGGGAGTACGGATTTTCCCTTTAATTAAACCAACGTTTCTTCTTTATGTATTACCTGGGATTGTCGAAAGTATTTATTTCGTAATAACTTTACAACACTTCGAACTATTTTTAACAACTTTTTTGTAACCAAATAAAAAAGTCAAACTAACAATTCCTTCATTATTTCACAGTTTTCTTAATCTCATGATCAAAAAAAGCCTTACTATCAGCACCTCTTTTATAATAAAAGTTTAACTTTATTGCGTAGCATTTAGTCTACTACGTAATATAAGTTATTCATCAATCTGATCCGATTATTTAAGAATATGAATGTCATATTTAAAGAACTTTATTATAAATTATACAATTTTATCATCTCAGTACTCCTTATTCGTTTATAAACTTTGTTGTATCATACCACTTCCACATAAGAACTCAATGAGATTAAGGAAAAAGGATGAGGTTTACAATACTAAAATTGCAAGTTTTGTGCGATTATTCTATTTATAGCTAAAACTGTAAGGATGAATATTCCTTTGCAGATTGGACAATTTATAAGCAGGAAATTTCATTTATAAAAGGAGTTCATATGAAGAAAAATCAGTCAAAGGATTACACCGCTTTAGTCATTGTTTGGTTAGCTACAATTATCTGTTTATTCATATTTGTCCCTCGTGCGAAAATTAGAGAGGCAAGCTTAATTTTCCTCTTTAAACAACTATTAACGTGGTCTTTGGGACTAATCGTTGTCAATTTAGGCCTCATACGATACCCCAATAGATTCTTTAAAAATGTCAACGGGAGCAGCTTTACATTCGAGTATTTTGTATTTCCTAGCATTTGTGTATTTTTCAATTTATACTATCCAACAAAAAGGAAATTTCCAATCAGATTTCTTTATTACTGGCTTTACTCAGGTATTCTGACAGGAATTGAAGTACTTTTTGAAAAGTTTACTTCTCTTATTCAGTATAGAAAATGGCGATGGTACCATTCCTTTATTTCTTTCGGCATTACTTTTTATTTATCGAGAGTTTATTATCAATGGTTTTATAAAAAAACAAACCCCTTTAGTATTTAAACATAACTAGTTGGACTTATGAATTATGACATTAACCAAATAATAATGAAAGTGAGCACTGAAGAAGAAAAACTCAAATGAGTATTTCTTCCTCAATTTCTTTCATCATTTCATAAGCACCTTCTGATTTGTTAGAACATATTACTGCTTTGATTGACTTTTGTGGATAAAATGCCGAGTGGAAACTAACGCCTGGGTCATAGCCCATGACATGGTATTTGAAGATATCATGATCGTTTTTATCGATCCATATTCCATAGCCGTAAAAACTACCTATTGTTTTCGTAGAAACATGTGGAGTAAGCAGCTTATTCGTGTATTCTTCAGTCAGTAATTGATTGGAAATGAGTGCATCCCATAAATCATCCATATCATGTACCGTTATATAGGCTCCCCCATCTGCACCGCCTTTTACTGGCAATGAGTAAATATTTGTTTTCCATTTTCCATTTGGTAGTTCAATATAACCAAGGGCTGTACGTTCAGGGAGAGAATCTAATTCAAAATAACCTGATTGTCCCATTCCTGCTTTATTAAAAATATATTCCTCAACATAATCGGAAAATGTTAGTTGACTTACTTTCTCCACAATTAAACCTAGTAAAATATATCCTGCATTGTTGTAATGAAATCGTTCTCCAAGCTGTAATTTCATTTTATTGTTTTGAAACAGTGGCAAAAAGTCTTCTAAAGTTCTCATATGATACATAGGATTCTTAACCCATAATTCCTCAAAATCATCCATATTCTCTTCATCAAAATAATCAGGAATTCCTGACGTATGTGTTAAAAGATGATGAATGGTAATATCTTCACTAAAATGAGGGAAAGGATCAGTTAGACATTCTTTGAGCTTTGTGTCGAATGAAAGCTTACCAGCTTCCACTAGCTGACAGATAGCTATAGAGGTGAAAAGTTTACACCCTGATGCGATGCCAAATCTTGTATGTGAGCTAATCTTAATTTGTTCAGAGCGATTCGCATAACCATAGCTTACTTCTGCGAGAGTTTGGTTATTGCCCTTGACGAGAACGGCCCCCGAGAATGTAATCTTTTCTTGAATCTCTTCAATACGATGCAATAGACTGTCTTTCACTTTTATCCCTCCAATAGTTAATAGAAAGAAGTCTTAGATTTCACCTAAGACTCCTTCACTTCATTACTTCCGCCGTGCGATCATCATGATTTCTATATCAGCTAATGACAATGGTTTTGCACTAAAATGACCGGCCGTACATCCATATGCAGCCTCGACTTCAAAACCTTCATTTTCCAATAACATGTTTAATTCACGATATGTGAAAGCGGTTGTATATAACTTTACTTCTTTCGTTTTGCCTTCAGGCTTATGATCGTTTCTTTATCTACTTTAGTGCAAGTATATATATCGAATATAGTCTCATCGGTTATATTTCTCGCAACATGTAAAGCATTTATAACGGTTAGAACAAGTAAACTATTTGGACGCAATGCATTATATACACTTTTTAAAACTTTGCGATGTTCATCAACACCCCCTACTAAACCAAAAGCACCTTCACAAAGACAAATCGCCCCATCAAATTCTTTATTAAACTGCAAGTTCCGAGCATCCGCAACATAAAAATCTGCTTCTATTTTTTCATTTGCTGCTACTTGACTAGCATACTTAATAAATTCAGCTGATATATCTACTCCAACCGAATGAAATCCACTTCGTGCTAACTCCAGAGAATGACGTCCTGGGCCACAACCAATATCCAGAATGCGAGATTTTTCAGGGATATTCAATGCTTTAACCAAAAAGTCAACTTCCTGTAATGTACCATTAGTAAATTCATATTCTAAATAATTTTCTTTAAGGAAATCACCAATTTCTTCGTAATAAGCACCACTATATTCAAGTGGTTTGTTTATTTCGTTATTAACTTTCAATTTTCTTCTCCTCCGTTGCTTTATTAATAAGCACGGAAGAAATAACAAATTTCAACTATTACTCTTCCATGCTTCTATCAAAAATGGTTTGGTTATTATCTGCAATCATCAAAATCACTCGCTCTCATCATTAATTGGTTTAACTATACAATGTATACATAATTATGTATATATTATTCCATATACTCCAAATCGTTTAAAAGGGCTTTCTCTACTTCATCATTATTTTTTCCTAGTGTAACTACCCCAATTAATGAACTAGCACCTAACAATCAACCCTTTTTTAAAGGATATTATTACACAATTGTAGTATATAAGATGTAAAGAACAATAATGTATGAATGATTCGATATATATAATCAAAAAAAGTTTTAAAGAAATGTCGATTTAACATATCGTTTTTCGTCGTCTTAGTAGAAGCAGAGATAATAAGTCATTATTAGAACCAAAATATCTAATAAATCATTACACCGACAAAGGAGGAAAATGTATGTATTCAGTTACATCGAAAGACGGTACTAAAATTGCTTATGACAAAGTCGGCCAAGGACCTGCCCTCATTTTGGTTGGAGGTGCATTTAGCTACCGCAAATTCCCACAGCAAGTTGAGTTAGCATCCCTGTTGTCAGAGTACTTTACAGTTTACAACTATGACCGAAGGGGCCGAGGAGATAGTGGGGATACTCAGCCATATGACATTGCACGAGAAATAGAAGATCTTGAAGTATTAATAGACGAAGTTGGTGGGTCTGCTTATATGTGGGGATTATCGTCGGGAGCCGCTCTGGCACTAAGGGCAGCAGAGAAAGGCGTTAACATTACCAAATTGGCTCTGCACGAACCGCCTTTCGTGGTAAAGGAAGATGATCGCAAGCCGCCAAAAGACTTTACAAAGTATACTACTGACTTAATCTCCAGTAATGACCGGACTGCAGCCATTAAGTACTTCATGACTAAAGGAATGGGAGCTCCTTCTTTTGTTGTCAGCTTGATGAGGATAATGCCAGGCGTGTGGTCTAATCTGAAGGCAGTTGCACATACGCTTCCTTACGATGCTGCATTGTTAGATGGATATATGGAGGGAAAGAAGTTGCCTCCTGAATGGAAGAACAGTGTCAAGGTTCCAACACTCGTGATAGAAGGGACAGAGAGCCCTGCTTCTTTACGTAATAGTGCTCAAGCATTAGCAAACGTTCTACCTAATGCCCAACTATTGAGTAAAAAAGGTCTCGGCCATACAAAGAAACTGAATACAAAAAGGATATCACCGGAGCTTACATCATTCTTTTTGAGTAAACATTAATTAATATTTGAAATAAAATTACGTATTTGTGTCGATATAATTAACACGTACTCGTTGTATCAATAGAAGCTTAATTATTCGTACCATTACGATAGGAAGCTTCACTACAATATAGGAGGTATTTATTTATGAGATTTATGATGATTGTAAAAGCCACGTCAGATTCAGAGGCAGGAATCATGCCTAGCACCGAGCTAATTGAAGCGATGCAGAAGTACAACGAGGAGTTGGTGAAAGCTGGTGTTTTACTAGCGGGGGATGGGCTTCAGCCTAGCAAGAATGGGATAAGGATTTCCTATCCGGAACCGGGAGGTAAACCAAAGATTATGGACGGTCCATTTACGGAGGCTAAAGAAATAATTGCAGGTTATACATTGATTGATGTTAAGTCTAGAGAAGAAGCGATTGAATGGGCGTTACGTATGCCAGATCCACATGGATTGGGACAGGGGGAAATTGAGCTTAGACAGGTATTTGAGCCAGAGGATTTGACGGATAATCGAGATTTGTTGGTAAAAGAGGCTGCACTTCGAGAGGAGCTTAAGAAGGCGTGAGTTTCCCCCTTGCACATCGAACGATTGAAGCGATTTGGAGGATAGAGCGGCCAAAGCTCATCGCAATTCTTACTAGATTGGTAAGGGATGTTAGTCTTGCTGAGGACCTTACACAAGATGCATTGGTGATCGCTCTAGAAAAATGGGAGCAGGATGGGATACCTGAAAATCCTGGTGCATGGCTAATGACAACGGCTAAACGGCGTGCAATTGATCTGTTACGCAGAATGAAAGTACAGGATCAAAAGTATGCTGAGATTGCGAAAAATACTGATTTATTTACTGTGGAAGATATAGAAGCAGTTGAGGCTGAGGAGATTAATGACGATCTCCTCCGTCTAATTTTTATGACCTGCCACCCACTATTATCACAAGATGCAAGAGTTGCCTTGACTCTGCGCCTACTATGCGGACTTACTACCGAGGAAATTGCACGATCATTTCTCGTCGCAGAATCCACTATTGCTCAAAGAATTGTCCGTGCGAAAAGAACCTTAAACGAAAAAAATGTCCCATTTGAGGTTCCTGTTGGCGAGGAACTCATTAAACGCTTATCTACAGTCCTTGAAGTAATTTACCTTATGTTCAATGAAGGTTATTCAGCAACTGCTGGTAATCAATGGATCCGTCCTTTGCTATGTCAAGAGGCACTAAGATTGGGACGTGTTCTAGCTGAAATTGCACCGAACGAACCAGAAGTTCATGGACTTATATCCTTAATGGAAATTCAGTATTCAAGGTTTAAAACGCGAGTGAATTCTAAAGGCGAACCAGTTCTTCTTATGGACCAAAATAGGGCTCAGTGGGATCAATTATTGATTCGCCGTGGCTTAGCAGCACTTGAACGCAGCAGGAAGCTAGGTTGTTCACTTGGTCCGTATTCATTACAGGCATCCATCGCAGCTTGCCACGCTCTGGCACCGTCTGCAAAAGAGACAGATTGGCCCCGAGTTGCAGCTCTTTACGAAGCTCTTTCGAGAGTAATGCCTTCACCAATCGTGGAATTAAACAGAGCAGTTGCTATTTCTATGGCATTTGGCCCCGACTTTGGTATCCAAGTTGTAGATGAGTTATATTCTAATCCATCTTTAAAGAAATATCATCTATTACCGAGTGTCCGAGGCGATCTCCTATTGAAGCTAGGAAAGTATGATGAGGCTCGAAGTGAGTTTGAACGTGCTGCTTCACTTACCCAAAATGAACGTGAAAGAACACTTTTACGAAACCGAGCTAGGAATTGCGAAAAAGGACACTCTACATAAAGTGAAACATCGATCAGCAAGCTTTTTACACAAAAGACGTGCTAGTACAAACGTGTTATAAGTCGTATTCTTAGTGTGCTACATCTTATACGGTAGAGAATGCCTTCTGACCGTTAATATCGGATAAAATTTATACTCTCCTTGTCGATAATATCGTTTCTAATTCGTTGTATTCGTAAGGGGAGAATTGCCGCAGTCAATACCGCTTATGATTCTTCCACCTATAGAAGGAGGGAAAAAATGAGATATTTATTAATTGTCAAAGCAACAGAATACTCTGAGGCAGGGTTAGTTGAAGAAAAGGATTATCGAGAAGCATTCAAGGAATATAAGAAGTCACTTGCTAAAAACGGTGTATTTCTTGCGGATGAAGACCTACAAACAAGTGCAACAGGATTAAGAATTATGTACACAAATAAAGATGAAAAACCAAAATTATTGGCAGGCCCGTTTCCAATAAATCAAGATCTCATAAATGGATTTATTTTAATTGATGTGAATTCGGAAGAAGAAGCTTTAAACTGGGCACTACAAATGCCCGTTCCACATGTAGGAGGCAAGTTTGAGATAGAATTAAGAAGATTGAAAGAGCAACCATTCTCCGTACAAGATTCTGGGATTAAATCAATGGAGGCTGTTTTACAGGATCAACTAACTATGTTGAAAAATTTATAGTTCATTCAAAGAAAGTCTTTTTTCAAAATTAAAAAACCCAATGATATGGAGAGTGTTGAAAAAATGGACAGAGAAATCACAGATTTTATTGATACAATAAATGAGCCTGGCAGAGGGAAATCGTCACTAAACTTTGGGAAGTTGTTAACCAGGCCATCCCCGATGTACATCAACGCATTCAATACAAAAAGCCACATTTTTTAAAAAACGGAAAGTACGCTGCAGTTATCTCAATTTCTAAAGCAGCAGTCAGTTTTACTATTTTCAACGCCATAACATTGGACCTTCCAGAGGGCATGTTTAATGGACCTCCAGAAAGAAAGACATTGAAGATCCGTAAAGGGGAGACACTTGATTTCGAACAGCTTGTCACATTGGTTCGTCATGCCTCGGCTCAGCTTTAAGTATAAGCTTAAATAGACATAGTATGTGGTTCTAGGAACATACTCTTTATTAGTTACTTTTTCTAAGTAAGGGGATACTGGGTGGTGCTGAAAATGGAATGGAATCTATCTCTACTCAAATAGATTAGTATTATATGTTTTATTATAGTTTCAACTCTTTTCCCCATTATCCAATAATAAGTAGGATGAGAATCATTCATTAGTAAAATTATGTTCAAATTAAGAACCAATGAAACTAGGGAGCGATTAATATGTATTTTCGACTAGCTAAAAAAGAAGATGTTCCAGAAATTGTACGTATGCTGTCTGATGATGTATTAGGTTCTCAACGCGAGAAGTATGAAAATCCTTTACCTAACGTGTATTATGAGGCATTTGAAGAAATTGAAAAGCAAGCAGGTAATCAAATTTTATTAGCTATTGAAGGAGAAAAGATCGTTGGGTTTCTTCAATTAACAATAATACCAGGATTAGCAAGGTTAGGGATGAAAAGAGCACAAATTGAGGGCGTTCGTGTTGATCGTCATTTTAGAGGTCAAGGGATAGGAGAAGCACTATTTAAGGAAGCTATTACGATTTCAAAAGATTCCGGGTGTGGTCTCGTACAATTAACGACAGATAAACAAAGGAAAGATTCACACCGGTTTTATGAGAAGCTTGGATTTACAGCTACTCACGATGGTATGAAATTGATATTTTCATAACTCGTAACCTTCTCCGTCTGTTTGAACTAGAACAGTATAGAAAATAACTTCATGTAACAAAAAGTTAATAGATAAAAAATCCGAACTAATTCAACTTAAGAATATTAAATCATCGTTCGGATTTTCTGAAACAACTTTATATCCTTTTCAAAAGATCATTTGTCGATAACACATTAGCAAACTCATTATGAAGAGTAGCAAGTGATATATTGTGTATAGTATCCGCATCCACATAAGTTCCAGTTTGATCAGTTAATCCAAATGCAGCAGTTGCATCAGATATTACATACGTTTTAAAACCTAAGTTTCCACTCATTCTAGCGGTCGTCGACACACAGTGGGGAGTCGTTAAACCAGTGATCACAACTTCCTTAATATCCTTGTTCTTTAAGTGATTTTCCAAACTAGTCCCTATAAACGCACTATTTACGTTTTTGGTAAATATCCTCTCCGTGTTCACTGGCTTTATGATATCTTGTATATTGCATGATTCATTATCGACGTAAAAAAGAGAATCCGGTTTTTCAGAGATATGTTGAATAAAGATCACTTCAAATTCTCTTCTTCTCCACTCCGTTAGTATTGTTTTGATATTCCTTTCCGCATCGGGATTGTTTCGGTTGCCCCATTTAGCATCAAGAAAAGCATTTTGTACATCAACAATTAATAGTACTTTGTTCATATACTTTTTCTCGGTCTCCTTACTAACTCTCCATTACAATTTGGACATATATTAGACATTTCCTGAGTGCATGCTTCGCAAAAAGTACACTCATGAATGCAAATGTAAGCATCTGTTTGTAATGTTATTCCACATTTCTCACATTTCGTTTTCATTTCTAATCCCATATAAAAACCTCCCATAAATGATATGCCACTATTTTAGTTCATTTCAACACCTTAACACATGCTTTTCTTAAGGTGTTTAGCTTGATATACTTAATAAAAAAAGAAATTTAAGGAATTTGAAATAATAAATTAAGGTGTGACATTATGGATGATATAAATCGAAGAATATTAGATGCATTACAAGAAGAAGGAAGAATTTCAATGACGGAATTAGGAAAGAAAATTTCATTGTCTGTCCCTGCTGTCACAGAGAGAGTGAAAAAGCTAGAAGACCAAGGGATCATAGAAGGATATAAGGCAATCATTAACCCCGTAAAAATAAATAAAACAGTTAAGGCTTTCGTCTTAGTAAAAACTCACAAATGTACAGCATTTCGAGAATTCTGCAAGGAACATCCGAATGTCATTGAATGTCATAGATTAACAGGAGAATATAGTTATTTAGTTAAAGTGATAACAGAATCTAATGATTTGTTGGAGCAATTTATTGATTCAACAATGGAATATGGTGAACCTTATACGATGATGAATCTTTCATCGCCAGTCCCTAGTAAAAACATTTAATACTATTACAGCTTTACACAAACCTAATGTTCCATTTCCGACTAGACATTCTCACAATGTATTCTACCGTTTCGTCTTGTTACTACTAGCATACTTTAGCTCTACATGTTTACCAACTTTACTCAATTCATATACCTCCCTAATAACATTAAATAAGCATATACTTATATTTCGGTGTAAAGGAAGCCAAGAGTAAATCTCTCTTGGCTATTCTATTGTTTTATATTATTCTCCAGTTTCTTTAAAGCGATGAATTCTTTCACCAATTTCATCTCGAACACGCTCAAAAAATGCCCATTTCTCTTCCTCTGTTCCTCCTGCTTTTGCCGGATCATCAAATCCCCAATGAACACGTTTCACATGTGGAGGTGTAACTGGGCAGTGATCTGCTGCATGCCCACAAAGCGTAACTACTAGATCCGCTTTATGTAGGATTTCTGGATCAATTGTATCTGATGTTTGATTAGAAATATCAATTCCAACATTTTTCATTGCTTTTACAGCATTTGGATTAAGACCATGTGCTTCAAGACCAGCACTTTTAATTTCCCACTCGTCTCCTAAATGCTTTTTTGCCCAACCTTCCGCCATTTGGCTTCTGCAAGAATTTCCTGTACATAAAAAGTAAATTGTTTTTTTAGACATAACAAATTTCTCCTTTTCTTTTTAATGAATAATGATTAACCACATATATAATCCGACGAGAGTAATAAACAATGTTGGTATGGTTAGAACAATTCCTACTTTGAAATAGGTTCCCCATGAAATTTTTATCCCTTTAAGAGATAAAACATGTAGCCATAATAATGTAGCAAGAGAACCGATTGGTGTGATTTTAGGTCCTAAATCAGAACCAATTATATTTGCATAAATGAGTGCTTCTCGTGTAATTCCAGTAGTATTCGTATCTGCAATCGCCAATGCGTCGATCATAACGGTTGGCATGTTATTCATCACAGATGAAAGGATAGCTGCGATAAACCCCATTCCTATCGTAGCTGCAAATAAACCTTGGTCTGCAGTTAGTTGTATAATATCTGTCAATACATTAGTTAAACCTACATTTCTTAAACCATACACGACTACATACATTCCAATGGAGAAAAAGACGATTGCCCAAGGTGCCCCTTTAACGACTGTACTTGTATTAACGGCTGAACTTCTTCTTGCCATGAATAAAAAGAATATAGCCACAATCCCCGCAATAATAGAAACAGGTAATCCAATAAACTCACTAGCAAAGTACCCAACTAATAATATCCCTAGAACGTACCAAGATAGTCGAAACATCTTTTCATCACGAATGGCTTCAACTGGCTTTTTTAAATGGGACAAGTCATACTGTTTCGGAAGATCCTTCCTGAAATATAGGTATAATACCAAGATACTTGCTGCTAATGAAAAGAAGTTAGGGACAATCATTCTTGAAGCAAATTCTACAAACCCGATTCCAAAAAAGTCAGCTGAAACAATATTAACTAGATTACTTACAACCAGTGGTAAAGAGGTTGTATCCGCAATAAATCCACTTGCGATAATAAACGGAAAAACCATCTTCTCTTCAAATTTCAAATTACGAACCATGGCTAATACAATGGGTGTTAAAATGAGTGCTGCCCCATCGTTTGCGAAAAAAGCTGCTACTAGTGCACCAAGTATGGATACATATACAAACATCAGAACGCCATTTCCTTTAGCTGCTTTAGCCATATGAAGGGCCGCCCACTCAAAGAAACCTATTTCATCTAAAATTAAGGAAATGATTATTATTGCAATAAATGCTAACGTGGCGTTCCAAACGATGGATGTTACGTCAATTACATCATTAAAATCAACGACCCCTACAAGTAAGGCTAAAACAGCTCCTGCACAAGCAGACCAACCGATTGACAAGCCCTTTGGCTGCCAAATGACTAAAACAAGAGTTAATATAAATATCATCGATGCTAATATTACTGATGTCAATGCTCTTACCTCCTATTAATCACAAGAGATACGTAATCCCTGTTCCTCTAACTCCTGCAACTTATTATCTTGATTTGGTATATGTTCTAATAAATTTCGAATTAATGGATAATATTCGCTTTCTTTATTTAAAGAATAGATAATCCACTGTCCTTTTCGTGTTTCACGAACAACCCCAGCATCTTTTAATTTTCGAACATGTTGACTAATAGCAGGTTGGCTTGCTTTAAATATTTCAACAAATTCACAGACACAACAATCATTTGATTCTAATATTTTCACCATAGTTAGACGGGTTTTATCACCTAATAATTTTAAAATTGTTGCAGCTTTCTCTATTTCTACCATCAATACTTGCATGCCAACACCTCCTAAGTTCATCCAATTATTCACATATAACAATTCGCTTATATTTTCATCGAATCCATATTTGCCCATCTTTTAAATATCACCAATTTAGTGATTCGCATTCCTCCTTCTCTCGATCACACCAAATGGAATTTTTTAATTCAAACGGATTCAATTTTAAAGCAATGGAAATCTTTTCAATAAAATTGTCCGTTGGATGTACCGTACTCTTTCTAGGCTAATAACCATCGTTTCATTTTTTCTATCATTATGGCGAGTTGAGAATGGGTTATTCCTAGCCTTTCCCGAATCGTTCTTATTCTTTTCCATTTGAGCAGAGGTATTTAACACATATAACCCACCCTTATTAATAGATCCATATATAAACATTTACTTATATAATATTTTACTTATTAACTAGTTTCAATATATATATTGTAAAGATATTGTTAAGGTTGTTTGAAATAACGTTTCACTTACTTATCTTGCAAAACGTATTTTGTTAAATTTTAAATACAAATTAATCAAAAAAAATTGATTAACTATAAAATATATGTTACTATTTAATTAAACAAAATAAATTGATTAAAGGAGGGGAACCTCTCGTGCATCAACTTGCTAATAATACATTATCAAATGAAGAGCTAAAATCATTTGAAATGCAATTTAAAGCATTAGCCGATTCAAGGAGATTGCATTTATTGAACTTATTAAGTATCAGGGGAGAAATGTGTGTTTGTGATTTAACAAAAGAATTGGATATACCACAATCCAAGCTTTCTTATCATCTAAAGATAATGACGGATGCAAATTTCCTTCATAAAGAAACGAGAGGTACTTGGAGCTTTTATAGTATTAATGAAAAGCATGTTGATAGTATTTTATCCGAACAACTTTGTTGTATCTTAAAACCGTCTAAATAACGGTTTTAATTTATAAATTATAAATCAAAAAAAATTGATTAAGGAGTGCTTGTCATGATTAATGTACACATTGGCTTGAATGTAAGTAACTTAGAGAAAAGCAAGGCGTTTTATCAAAGGCTATTTAGTATCCCACCGGTTAAAGAGAAGGATGATTACGTAAAATTTTTAACAACGGAGCCAAACCTTAATTTAACTTTAACTAAGGTTGATGAAGTCAAAGGAAATAATATTAATCATTTAGGTGTACAGCTCAATTCAAAAGAAGAAGTAATAAATCATAAAGAGCGTCTTGAAAAGGAAGGTTTTTTACGAAAGAAGAAATAAATACGACTTGCTGTTATGCTGTACAAGATAAATTCTGGGTTACTGACCCCGACGGTAACGAATGGGAGTATTTCTACACGATAAAAGATGTTGAAGTAAAAGATTCATCTTGTTGTTCAAGCTAATCATTATTTCATTCATACAGTAAGTGTAAAATTTAACTTGGTTAGGTTTTATTTTAAACACTTTAACACACGATCATTCTGTTATCCATGGAGACCATTGTCCATTTTGTCTCAAGACATATCAAGGAGCGTTCCTGTTAGGAAGGCTCCTTTTTTAGACATTTCAATGGCTCGAGTCAATACTTTTAACCGCATTCGTAGTATACATGATTTTACCTATCTCACTTTCATTCTAAAGCATAAAATCAATTAAACCGCATACTTTTAAATTTCATAAGCAATCATCAAACTCCCGTATTTAGATACCCATGATAATAGTAAGAACAATCGTTCATTCCCCAGAGCTTAATGCTCTGCTACCTAACTGTTTCTAAGGTCAGGAATAAACTTTTAGAAACTGCAAATGATAACAGTAATTACCTTATAAGGAGAGTGAGTGTTATGATAGAAGAGCATGAAACCAAACTAACTTCTTCTGAAATTTCAACACTTTGGAGTGGTTTCCAAAACAATAGCATGTCAATCTGTGTTTTTAAATACTTTTTGGAAAATGTCAAAGATGAAGAAATCAAAGATGTTTTAACTGACGCACTACATACATCAGAAGAGAGCCTCATTCAGATAGAAAGAATTCTTAAAGAAGACAAACAGTCCAACCCTGTAGGTTTTCAGATGAGGATGTGAACCCCAACGCCCCACGTCTTTACTCAGATTCATTTTATTTATATTATATTAAGAATATGGCAAAGGTAGGATTATCCGTTTACAGTGTGGCTCTTGCCACTTCAGCAAAACCAAGTGTCCGTGAACTCTATAGTAATGCACTAAAATCATCAACAGATTTATACAACAAAACTAGTGATGTTTTATTATCTAAAGGATTATATCTCAGACCACCTTATGTTTCAACAACTAATGAAATTGACTTTATCAATCAAAAAAATTATAAAAGTGGTCTATTGAATTTTAAACGTAGACCAATTAATCTTATTGAAATTTCTCATCTTTTTGCCAATATTGAAACCAACTTAGTAGGACAAGTATTATTAACTGGACTTACACAAGTTGCAAAGGCTAAAGAAGTACGTAAATATTGCAATAAAGGAAAAGATATAGCTACTAAACATGTTAAACTTTTCTCCACCATTTTAACTGACGATGATATTTCTGTACCAATGCCATCAGATCTTACAGTATCCAACTCCACAATAGCACCATTTTCGGATAAACTAGTCATGTTCCATACAGCACTATTGATACAATCAAGTACCTCTAACTACGCAACAGCGGCTGCAGCTAGTTTAAGATCAGATATAGGAACAACGTACGTTCGTTTAACGACAGAAATCACTGCCTATGCGAATGATGGAGTAAACATTATGATTGATAATAGCTGGTTTGAAGAACCACCTCAAGTAATAAATAAAAAAAATTATTCTAATCAATAACGTGTATTAAGATGGAAAACAAAATTGAAAAATTGCTATGGAGTATAGCACTGCCAGGGTTTGCTCAAATTCTTAATGGGAAATTGATAAAAGGAATTGTCTTTATATCTCTAGAACTGTTAATAAACGTACAAGCTAATTTGAATTTAGTTATTATTGATAGCTTTCATGGCAATATGTTAAAGGCTATTGATTTAACTGATTATCAATGGTTAATGTTTTACCCATGTCTCTATATGTTTTCTATATGGGATGCCTATCGTGATGCAGGAGGAGGTAGAAGCCCCTTCTCCTTTTTACCCTTTGTGTTTGCAGCCTTTCTATCAACCATAGGAGTTATTTATTCTCCCACCTTGGAAATATTTGGGTTATTGTTAGGACCAGTTTTTTCTCCTATAATCTTTCTTCTCATTGGTGTTATAATTGGGTGGATAATTAAAATATGTGTACTTAGTATAAGCAACCTCAAACAGTAAAAATAGCTTGAGATTGCTTTTTTTGATTGTTATTTTATTTCCTCAATTACATCCACATTTGCAAGGTGCCACCCCTTATTAGACCTAAACCAGCCCTTCAATCCTTGTTTCGAACAGTAATGAAGGAAAGTTTCATTAAACGTCCAATTAACTCGACGTTAGAACCAGGACCAACATTACTCATCCTGATTTAAATAAAGCTTTTAAGAGCCTATCTAGCACATCTATGTAGAAGTTAGTCTTAGCGTTCCCTACGAGATTTCATATGAAGGAAGCCACCGCGACCTGTGTTAGCTATCGGTTAAAAACCTTTAAAATCCACTCTCTAAACACAACATTATTAGTACCAGGTGAAAAGCAAAACGCACCCATTTGGTATCTATTATGATTTTTCACATCATAAAAATTCTTGGAACTGTTTGAAGTATCTTCCTTTGGTGTTAAAATATAAACCTCTTTTACTACCCTAGAATCATCTCCTTTATGAAGGATTCCATCTCGATACTTATGCATTTCACCTAAAGCTATGGGGATATTAGATGCAACACGATACTTTGGATCAAGTACATACATACGATCATGAAATTCGATAGAAATATCCGGAATCATTCGATGAGTATAGGAATAAAAGGACTTGTATTCCATTGGATGATTCTTTGATAGACTAGCTTCCCTCCATCTTTAAGCTTAACAATACTTTCTTTATTTTCAGTTAAACTTAAAAAAAAGAATTCATCTTTCTTTGTAAACAATCCACTATAATCCTCAATTAAATCCAATTCTCGTAGTACTTTAATAATTTGGATAAAACACCACATTTCATAAAGCGAAAATGTATCCTTTACCCCTAACTTTTGTTGAACATCAAATGAAAGATGCTTAAATTGAAATAGAGATTGAAACCATTGATACCAAAGCCTATAATAAGGATGCTTTCTAAAAACCTGAGATATCGTAATCATCCCATTATGTAGTTGGACATCCTTTAAGAAAGCAGCTTTTTTCCATTGAGTCACCCAATTAAGATAATGTTTGGCCTTCATTTGGATTTCAGCATCATCGATTAAGCAATACGTAATCAATAAGTGTTGAAGGTCATTTAGGTTTAATAGGAGCACTCGGTTTTCATATACATCAAATGTTTCCTCTACTTTAGAGGATTGTATGTGGCTAGGTAGCTTATCAGGTGCTGCACCAAATGTTTCCCCAAATCTCTCCATCCAAGCTATGGTCCTTGGGGTTATATGCTTTACACTTTCCCGCTTTTGTACAATTTCTTCTTTCCTCAAGAACCTTTGTGGATGAGCTTCTATTTGCCTAAATACGTTTCGAAGCTGATAAATGGACGATTCAATATAATTCCATTGAAGTATAGAATACTCTCGTTTATACCCACTAGATAAAACAGAGAGTTCTAATCCAGATCGAGCAAAACAGATTGTAGCCTCTTGAAATATTTCATCTAAAAGTATTTTGAACTGCTGCTCCGTTAACTTACGGCTATCTGTGTATACGTGGTTCTCAATCGTTTTTCCGTTTGCTTTAAAGGTAATCGCTCCACTTTGGAATGGGGTTTCAAAGAAGCCCTCCCACCCTTTGGCTACTTTTGTCATAGGTAAAGGAATTTGTTTCATTTGAAATTGAAAAGGTTCGTCTGTTAAGCATCTCCACCTATAACTTTTGGCCTCTTCTAAATAGACGTCTTCTAAAGGAATCCACGACTGAAGATCTTCGTCCCATACAGTGATACTAGCGCCAGAACTGAGTAAATCCATAACGCTCTAATTCCTTTCTCATTCTACCTAGATCCTTATAGGATTCGGATTCATTACCGAGGTGATTGGATATCAGGTCTAATAAATGCTTCAGCAAGTCATTTAATCTCTCATCGCCTCTAATCTTTGGGATGATCTTTTCTGTAATAGCTCGATCTAAAGCAACCTTACGTTCCATACGGAAGTCTTCTGGAAGTAAACTATTTTTATACAATTTGCGAAGAACTTCATTCATCGTTCGGTAACCAAAGTGTAGGTTATACTCCACTAACCTACTATGAATGGTGACTAACAACTCCCATTCCTCATAGACTTCCTTCTTGATCTTCTCCTCTAGCTGTTCCCAGAAGCTCGTAAAATCAACGTCAGAAAGAGTCATAACAAAAGCACGGTCCAACACTTTATCTGAAATACTATGAGTCGTTTCATCGACATTTATCGTACCAATCACATAGAAATTATGAGGAATCTCAATAGTTTTAGGTATATCTGTGACTTCCTCTATATTGTGTAATTGTATAGGTTTTCTGGACTCCACCGCACTTAAATAATCACTTAAGTAGTACTCTACTCTTGCAAGATTCATTTCATCTAGGACAATAAAATGAGGCTTGTCCTTTTCTTTGTTTGCTTGAAGAAGCATATCCAAAAACTCGGTTCTCATGTACTTCTTTTCAAACGAGCTATAGTAGCCGAATAAGGATGTAGCATCCATCCAATCAGGTCGAACAGGTATGATTTTTAGATAAGGATTATCGGCTGAATATTCAAGCCCGTACACGGCATTTGCAAATACTTTACATAACTGTGTTTTACCTGTCCCAGAAATACCATTTAAAATGACAAAATGTTTATCATCTAAGCTAGTCAAATTTAGATAAAAGTCTCTAATGATATCTAGTCCAAAAGTGAAACCGCTTTGGTCAACTAAATCTAGAATGGTTGCAAAGTGGAAAGAACTTGTGTATGTTTCAACATCTAACCCTTCCTCTCCATCATCATCTCTACTATGCGTTTCAACCGTACCTTTTGGAAATGTAAAATGTCCTCTCACATCCGCAAATATGGCAGCTGCTATAATCAGTCTTTCCTTTATTGTTGACAGTGGCTCAGTAAATAACTGATTTTCACCTTGATAGTTACCTACATAGAAAGCATTAGACTCGCTTAATAAAAATCCATGATTCTTCAATTCCTCTATCGCCTTTTCTTGATAGAGTTGATTTTCATTATTCTCATTGTATTTCCCTCTTTGATAAAAAGCCTTCTTCAGATACCAGTCATAGTTCGTACAAGAGGCTAGCTTTCTTAATTGGTAAAAAATAAATCCCCGATTATTAATAAAGATTCCTATCGATTCATGAGGGTCACGAGTATAGTAAGCAATATGCCCATCCGTAATGAGTTGATCTTGTTCATAGATGTGGAACATTTGTATAAATTTATTCGTCTTTACCTTTTTCACCTCTTCATCAAAGATCACCTGATAAGTTTTTGAATAGAGGTTCATCGTGATCGGTGTTGTGTCATCCTGAATACTTTTAATTAGCCCCATAGACCGACTATGAGCTAATCCTTCCTTCACTAGTAAGCTTCTAACAGGCGTTAGTTTTTGAAACGTATCCCATAGTTGGTCCACTAGCTGCTCTTCCTCAATGTTGCCTTCTAATGGAAGGATTGTACCGAAGTGGATCTTAGGTGTACGTTTGCTCTTAACATATTGTCCAACAGTCGAAAGGAACTCCTGATGTTCTATGAAATTCTTTTTCTCTTCAAAGGTAAAAATGCTTACATCTGAGTTTAGCTTGTTCACCATGCTCTCTAATTCGGGTAGGAGTGTTTTTTCGAATAAACCAAAACGGATAGAAGTCAGAGCTCATATACATCCTGATTTCGCGTGATGCCAGATGAAACTCTAGCTTTAACACAAATAATGGGCTCTCATACATGGATTCATCAATTAATGTAATAAAACCTTTGAGCCCGTAATGCTTTTTCTTATCTGCATACTTAGGATTTTTTAAATCAGTGATGGTGGTTTTAATGGTTTGTTCATGTGTATGGATCTTAAGCTGACGTAAGTAAGGTTCTCTATCACTGTATTTAGCTATGAAAGAATCTATGATTCTTCTCACGAGTGGTTGCACCTCGTCAAGGATTCGCTGATTTCTAGTTAGAGCATCTTCTTCATGTATTATTTCAATTAGGTCAGTTGCTTGGATCAATTGTTTTTCACTCCCTTAAAAGCTGGTATACTAATCTATTTGAATGCTCCCAAACTGTTCAAGTAGAATCTCCAATAGTTTAAGAATGATTTCTACCTATTAAGAAATTTACAATTACTTTGACCTCGTTTAAAATTAAAAGAATAAAGCCTATAACCATAAAAAATAATACTTAGGCTATATGGGGTATTAACCCCAATTTTATTTCGTGCTTGTTGAAACTTTCCTGGTAAATCGCTAAAACCATGCATGCTTGAGATGTAATTGGCGATTGCAAGATGTACTAATCCAAATAATAATGTTCCAGCAATAAATAATGTTGCACCCAATAAAATTTGTCTTTTAATTTCAAACACTCCTTTAAAATTCTAATACCCACTGTTCAACTCTTCTGCTCTTTAGTTTATCATTATTTTCCTTTTTATTGACATAGAAAAAAGCATTCCTTGTTAAAGGAACGCCCACGTCATATTTAGTACAATTATTTAATCCGTAATCAAAATCCCCTATTGTTAAATCAAGAAGTGACTACCGAGGTTTTAGTTTTCAAAAAAGCAGATTCCTCCCTTTACGGCTGGTACACGTTATCCAGCCCGAAAACTAATTAATTCAAACAATACGGTTAGACATTCCGTTCATCTCATTTAAAAAGATAAAATAATTCATCCACA
This sequence comes from Bacillus sp. JCM 19034, assembly GCF_001310635.1. Lineage (GTDB taxonomy): Bacteria > Bacillota > Bacilli > Bacillales > Bacillaceae_D > Halalkalibacter. The sequence continues at coordinate 8,091 of NZ_BAXR01000002.1, read as the reverse complement.
ATCCTGCCCTAGCTTAGAAAAAAACAATAGGAATAACCATTCTTTTACTGTTCCACTAAAATGTTAGTTGAATAAGACAATTTACTGAGAGTTTGACTTATTGACAGTTCCTTGATAAAAAAACTTTTGCCATTTAATAATTTAAGAAATATTACACGAAAAGAAATAGAATGGTGAAAGTTCCAAAGCACTTCCATAAATCTGATTATTTCTGTATAAATTGCCTTTTTCTGAGGATTTTAAAAGGAGACACAGTATTTACTCCTTTTATAACTATGTAATAGCGATTTTTAATTAAAGATTTAGGAGGGAAATTAGACAATGCAAATAAAAGGTGCTGTTATTCATGAAAAAGGACAGGATTTTACCATTGAGGAATTGGAACTTTCTGAACCAAAGCAAAATGAAGTATTAGTTAAAGTTGTCGCAGCAGGTGTTTGTCATACTGATGCTGTTGCGCGTGATCAAATGATTCCAGTACCACTCCCTGCTGTACTTGGTCATGAGGGGGCAGGTATTATCGAAAAAGTTGGGTCTGGTGTTCAAACGGTGAAGCCTGGTGATCATGTTGTTTTATCTTTCTCATCTTGTGGACATTGTGAGAACTGTCTGACTGGTCACCCTGCTTCATGTATATATTTAACTGAGTTTAATTTCGGTGGTAGAATGCCTGATGGTACGCACCGTATTCATCAAGGAGATCAAGAAATGTCTACCTTCTTTGGTCAGTCTTCTTTTGGTACATATGCTGTTGCTAATGAAAGAAACGTTGTAAAGGTAGATCAAGACGTAGACCTTAATCTTCTTGGACCGTTAGGATGTGGAATTCAAACAGGAGCTGGGACAGTAATAAATAAATTACAACCAGAATTCGGTTCAACGCTTGCAGTATTTGGATGTGGAGCTGTAGGATTAAGTGCAATAATGGCTGCTAAGATAATAGGTTGTTCGAAAATCATTGCAATTGATGTGCATGACAGCAGACTAGAACTCGCAAAAGAATTAGGTGCAACTCACGTTATCAATGGTTCGGAAGTGGATACTGTGGAAGAGGTAAGAAAGGTTACAAACGGTGGAACAAATTATGCAGTTGAAACGACAGGAGTGTCTCCGGTTGTTGTTCAATCTGTACAATCATTGCGTAGTTAGGTACTGTCGCCGTTGTGGGAGCAACTGGAGAAGTAACATTAAACGTTCAACTTGACCTATTGAACGAGGGAAGATCGATTGTATCAGTAGTTGAAGGAGATTCAATCCCTCAATTATTCATTCCGAAACTTATCGAATATTTTAAAAAAGGGCAATTTCCATTTGACAAGTTAGTAAAATTCTACAACTTAGAGGAGATTAACCAAGCATTTGCAGATTCTAAAAAGGGAAGCACCATTAAACCAATTTTGAAAATGTAATAAAGATGAAAATGTGCTAACCCGAAAAGTTAAAACTAAAAATGTAGCGAATTGGCTGGTGGAAAACCTGTATAAACTGGCCTTACACCAGTCTATTTCAATAAGATTCTTCATATTATTATATCCCCAAGTAAATTATATGTATTCGTTAGTTTAACATTTAATATACTTAGTATTGGTACCAATCCCTTTTTAATAAAGAAAAGGAATGATGGTCATAATATTTACCCCTGAATAAATGCTTTTCTCTATATACTCCTTCATTTACAAATCCTAGTTTTTCTAATAACTTCATAGAGTTAACATTATTTAAAGCAACATACGCGTTAATTCTATTCAATTTCATATGAGTAAAGCCACTTTCAATTGCACCAATTAATGCTTCTTTCATATATCCTTGTCCCCAATATTCGTGCCATAAATCATAGCCTATTTCTGCAATATTGTTCATTCTGTCCCAATTATCATATCCACATGTTCCAATTTGTTCTTGGTTATCGTCTTTTTTGACTAGTACCCAACGATTGTATCCCTTTTCTTCTGGATCTTTATTCCACTCAACAAACTCTATTGCATCATTTTTACTTATAAATAATTCTTCATCATACAAAAATTCACATACTCTTTCATCAATAAAAAGTCTATAAATAAAATCAACATCCTCAATATTTACATTTCGCAAGAGCAACCTTTCTGTTTCAATATTCGGGAATTTTTTTGTTCAATCATTTGGACGACCCCTAATCATTTATTTAAATTATCGGAACAAGAAAAAGGACCACCGCAGCATTCTCATCGATAACGCCGGTTAGTTATTCACTTTGCTTATCAACTATGATTTAACATTCAAGTCCTTTTTTAAATAATAATGTTCAAAATCTCTACCTACATTATCTATGCTACCAAACACTTGATAACCATTCCTTTTATAAAAATCTAGCGCCTGAAAACTCAAGGTATCTACTTTTATGAAATCACATTTTTTATCTATAGCCATTCTCTCTAACTCTAATAATAATTTAGTCCCATACCCTGATTGTCTAATGTCCTCATCTAAATGATAGTATAAATTTCCAACCAATTCCAACATACCGCACTTAGAATTCCACCACGAATATTGCCGTTTTCATCCTTAAGAACTAAATTGATTTCTTCATATCTACCACCCAAATCTTTTGGAAAATGCTTTAAATTGTACTTGTAAAGTTCGTCGTCTATATGTTGTTTATCGTATTTATTTAATTCTTTACTAATATGTAATGTCATTCTATATCTCCCTCGCTTTTTAATAACTTAATACTTCAATAAACCTTCATACTAAAAGCTAAAAAGGCAGTAACTAGTCGACTGCCTTTTTACTTATATATTCACTTTATAATTCAGTGCTAACTCATCTCCAAGTAATCCTCTTATTCCCCAATTATGTTTAGGTGTTTCGAATATTGTTATCTCTACATCTTGTGGGGAAATATTCAATTCAGTATATATACGTTCAAATAACAACTTTAGTAATTGTTTTTTCGTCTCAACCGTTCGACCTTCGAACATACTAACCTCAATTATAGTGTACGTTTCAGTTCTTCCATTTGCATAATAAAAATCTTCTTTCTCCATTGGGAAAAACGATGGAACTTTTTATCTGAAGGAAATTCAAGTACTTCCACCATACACGAATGAATCACGTTCGATAGTGTTTCTTTCATTGGATTTAACCTGTCCCTAATTCCATAAACTTTAATTTGTCCCATATCCTTATCTCACCTTTCTCTTCTCAACTAAGCTAATCTCGGTTTACTTAACAAATATTCTATTAAGAGGTTAGAAACTCCTTCTTTTCAAATGAAGTTTGATGATATATCATTATTATCTCTTAATACCAATGCGCAGATGGTTTAGAGTAACTTGTGGTCAACAGTCCACATCCTAATGTATTATTCCCCAGAGACATCCTCTGCGTTCAGTTTATCCTGTTACAGTGCCGATTGCGGTATAGTTAAGCAACATTTTCACCAAATTTCACCAAAACTTCAAGTAATGAATAAGCGTATTAATTCCTACAAATTTCACTGCCATAATTGCTATTATAACTATAATACTTAATACTACCCCAGGAGATCTTTTACCGGAACCTGCCATGTTATCAACCTTCCTTAAATCATATTTCTTCGTCAAACGATAAATTTATTGGGTCATCGAGCAGTTCACCATGAACCTCTAAATTAGTAGTTGGAATACTTTCATTCACTTCTTCAAAAGTGAACTGATCTGCCCATACAGTTCCTTGTCCAGACAGAATGATACCAAACGAAATAACAGCACTTTGGGCTGGAACATCTAAAATAATAGAGTAATGGTTCCAGTTTGTTGTTCCTTTAATAGGGCGATTACTCATATTATCAAATTGAAGTACATCATCCATTGTGTCATCTACTCGCATCCACATCCCCGCGTACGTACTTACATCTTCTGTACGAATAAAACAAGAAAGTCTAATGCGCTTTCCAACAAACTGGTTAGCCTTAAAAGCTTGCATCATTGTAGCGAATTCAGTTGAATCTAATACCGTTTTGGATTTTAAATACCCCGATGCTTTCCCCTGATGAACAACTTCATGGTCTATTCCCATCTCGTAATTAAATGGATTTGACCCACTTAAAAACCATCCTTTCACTTTTGAATCCATAGTTGTTTCCTCCTTATTTTTAATCACGTCTGACATCATTCTGCGATATTTGCCAGGTGGAAGCTTATAAACCTCTTTAAATGCTCTTGTAAATGATTCTTGTGATTCAAATCGATAATGTAAAGCGATATCAAGAATGCGTTCATCTGTATAAAGCAAGGCGGATGAAGCATTTGCTAATCTTCTTAGCCGAATGTATTCAGTTACCGTCATACCAATCAAGGATTGAAATATTCGATGAAAGTGATACTTTGAAAAATTTGATTTCGATGCAATAGTTTCCAAGGTAAGTGGTTCATGTAGGTTTTCCTCCACATACAAAATGATTTTTTTAATTATAATCTCATGGTCAAACATCGAGGGCACCTCCTTTAACTATAGGTTATCAAGGTTCAACATTTGATTTTTGATATATCTTGCGAAGTAATCGCTGCATCCTAAAAATCACTAAAAAGAGGTTGATGTATAGTCATATCAACCCTTTGTATCTCTGCTATAATATGGCCCGATTGTTAGAATCCAACTAGATTCTCCTGTATTCAACGTAAATAAAGTTAGCAAAAATGCCCCGTTTTCTATCTTTGTAGACGCATTATCTCCAGTAAGTATTAATCATTTTCAACGTATGCAACGAATAGATAACTCTCCTCAACAAATATTAATTAGTACATTTCTCTTTATACTAATCTCGTAAAACGGTTTCACTCAACCTCATTAAAAATATATCTACTCAAAAAGCGATTACGAAACATCCCATTCGGATCATACTTATTCAGCAGCGACTGAAAAGAAGGCATCTTTTCATAAAGTGACTGTATTTTTTCAGGTGAGGCCGTAAACAATTTCCCCCAATGCGGTTTAGCTTGAAAAGGTTCCAGTTTGGCTTCAATAAGTGGGAGCACCTGCTTGACGTCCGCCCATTTATCTTGCCACGTGAAGTGAATGGCAACCGAATCCTCCTTATAAGATGGGCTCATCCAAAACTCATCTTTTGCAATGGTCCGTACTTCTGCTATGAGTAAATGCGGTGCAATGTGTTCACGGATGTCACTAATCGCACAAAGAGCTTCATAGGCATGCTCGCGTGCAAAAATATATTCACTTTGCAGCTCTTGTCCCTTACTTGGGGTGAAATTCATTCGGAAATGTGGCACGCGATCGAGCCAATCTCCTTGTACACCTAGCTGTGCTGTACAATTTTCTGCTCCGACGCCAGGTACGGGATGGAGATTTTCTGTAGCCGCTTTTGCTCCATAAAAATCCTTACCGAGTGCAAAAGGTTGACCATCTGTCACTTTGCTTTTCAACCACACCTGATTAAACGTTTCGTCCTTCCAATCCGTGAATAAACTAACACTATACGCACTGGAAAAAATCCTATCAACATCATGAGCTAGATGTGCTAACGGTAGATTTTCGTAAACATCTTGCCTCATTTGATAATTTGGAACAATATCTAATGTTAGTTTTGTGACAACACCCAATCCACCTAGTCCTACAACCGAGCCATAGAATTCTTCATCTGAAGCTTCCTTCGAAAACGTGACAATGCTTCCATCAGCAGTGACCACTTCCATTTCAGAAACAGCTGCAGCTAAATTTTGATTATGATTACCTGAACCATGTGTGGCTGTTGCACAAGCACCAGCAACCGAAATATGGGGAAGGGAAGCAAGGTTATGTAAAGCATAGCCATGTTGGTGAAGCTCATGACAAAGGTCTCCATACTTAATTCCAGCCTCCACCGTTACGGTATTCTTCTTTTTATCAATGGATAACACCTTATTTAGCTTATGCAAGGATACGATATTCTCATCCGAATCGGCGATGCTATTGAACGAGTGACGCGTTCCGACTACACGTAGTTTTGTTACCTTTGAAACTAGTTGTTGAATATCTTCAATCGTTTCAGGTTCATGCCAGTTACTTGTACTATATTGTAAATTACCTGCCCAATTTTTTTGCATTTAGGAGTTCCTCACTTTCATATTTTTCTAGAAAAATGTTTCAATTAAAATATATACTTCTCTAAAATAGCACGCGCAGAGTTGAAAGGGAACACCCTCCTTACCATAAATTAAATATTTCATTCATGAGTATATTGGCATGGCACATATTGTAAAGTGACAATAAAGTTATTTAATTATACAACCTTAATCAAGCATAACCCCGTACTAAAATTAGAACGGGGCTTAAAATAGTTGTTTAATTATTTGAAATACTTCACTTTATTTAGAAAATAACAATAATATTGTTTAAATTTCTATTGTTGATGATTAATTTTTTATTACAGAGTATCGTTGTACTGTTCAGCAAAAGAGCGGCTGTAAAAGATAGTTCTTCTTCAACTTAAGCCCCTTTAGCTGAATAACTCTTCTCATTATTCAAATGCTATAAATTTTTCCTCTCTCTCGTTCACCACAGTTAATTCTCCCTTAATCTTATTTATACCTATTAGAATATAAGAGTTCTCCTCACCTGAAACCTTACTTACTTCTTCGACTGAAATTGTTGTATTGTTATTAGAAACGTCTGCCCCTGTAAACTCCAGAGTTTTGTCAGTCGAACCAGTTGAAACAACTACCATCTTCTTTCCTTCTGATATTGTAAAGACTCTATATCCTCGAAATTTTGTTTTTTTATTTTGCAATTGCCACACATAGTTTTCTATACTTCCCACTTCACCTAATCTCTCTTTTTCCAACACCCAAGTATTAGGACCGCAAGCACTCAAAAATGTTATCCCTAAAATAAATAGTATTATTAGTAATATTTTTTCATTACAAAGACCTCCTTTTCTACTTTTCAACATAGAACCTCCTGTCTCTCCAAAGCGAAAGCTCTGTTCTGCTAACCTGCCCTATAGTTGAGGAAGGAGTTCAATTCCTTATTCAAGAAACGCTCCCGTTACTTGAATAACTGCTTATGCTCCACCCATTCCAAATCCAAGTAGGAGAAGATATGCTATTGTGATAAATGCTAATAAGTTAAGTATTATAATTATCCACTTACCAAAACTATTTTTTGCTTTTAACCCCACAATCGCCCCTAATAATGGAAATAGACACATCGAAATTATTGCTATCCTTCCTAATGAACCGGAAGATACATCATTTATCATCATAAAGAATAAGATAACAAATATTCCTAAACATAAACTTGAAATAGCGTTGTATTTATTCATTTTCCCCTCCTATTTTTGGCATTACTTATCTTACAACGTAAAACAGAATTACAAAACCATATTCAACTCTTCTGCCCTTTAAAGCAACAGGAGCTACCGCATTCGACAGCCCCTTGTTCAGCTATTGCACCCGTTAGTGCAACAAGAATCAATATGGTGAATAATATATCTTATCTTTACAGGTGTCCTATTTGGAAAAAATAGTAGGTACTCACCACTTATGAATAATGCTTCTATTTGTTGGGAAACTATCTTTTAAGGAGGTAATTGTAATGAAAAAAAATTATTTCACCACTTTTACATTATTTATAATATTGTCACTAGTAGTTTCATCAGTGTATGCTGAAGAGCCCTGGAGTAAATATCCTGATAACTCAGATAAGGAGTTTATGGATGCTAATGCCTTTTATGAGACAATAGACAAGAACCTATACACAGAGTACGAAGGTGCAAAGGTAAACTCTAGAGAAAAAGTATCTTATAAAGATATAAATAAAATATTATCAAAATTTGACGATTATGGAAAAGCTAGAGTTGGTGGTAATGGATATCACCCCACAAGGCAAGTTTACGTATTTGTAACTGTTTTTGATGCAGAGAAACATCAACCCATAGCTATTTCAGGACCTTGATAAGAAGACTTTTTTAAAAAAATTACGTATATCAAACAGACTTCAAATTTATGGAAATATATTTATTGCATTTAAGTGCAATCGCCACTATTCTTCTCCGTTATAGTTAAATAAGGCTTATCTTAATTAGAATGATTTTATCGAATAAATCGCTTGTTCAGCACCAAATCTGATAATGTTACA
>NZ_BAXR01000001.1 GCF_001310635.1 Bacillus sp. JCM 19034 | reverse complement strand
TAGCGGATAGGTGCAGGAATGAGGAAGAAAAGGGTCCAAACATGCACCTTGGTACAAAATTTAGGTAATTTCACACCAAATCTGCAGCTGACCGTGTCTAGCTGCAGATTTCACCATTTTCATCTTCCTATTGTGTAACTATATTTAATTAAATGAATAGCAAGTAAAACAAGCAAGGTCTAGAACTTTATTTTTAAAGGAAATATTGTCGTATTTGGCCTGTTAATCGGCTAATTGGAGAGCTGTTTTAGATGCTTTTAGATCAACTTTTAACTGCTGCTCTAAATCACTTGGATGGTAGTAGCCCTTTGCCATCATGTATTGACTAATTCGTTCATGTGCTTCAATCGCATCATTTAACTGCCCACGTAACACTTCTCTTACTTCAGGAGTGGCAGATTCAGTCAATGCGAATGTTAAATTTCTAACTGCAGACTTAGTAGCAATTAAAAAGTCCGTAGCGATGACTTGATCTGTCATTCCACTCATACCAGCAATTTTTTGCACGATATTCGTCATGATGAAACGCTCCCGTCCTTTAATAAAGTATTTAATTGTTTGATGTGCTGTTTTCCATCTGTAACATCTGCTTGAAGAATTGCCTTCAATTCTTTACAGCCTACTAATCCTTGCATCGTAGTTGATTTTGTTAAGCAAAGATTTTTGAATGTTAATATTTCATGAAGCTCTAAACGTTCATGAAGAGCTAGTTGAATAGCCATGATTTCACCTCAATCTTCGTAGTAGTAAAGCTTTTACCTTTAGCTTACGTTTTACAGCATTTATTATTCAAGACGACTTGTATAGGTTGATATCGTCGGAGACAAAATACCATTAACGAATAACGATGAGGAGGGAAGTATATGGGACAGGAAAACTCAGCTTTTCATGAGACGATGGATATTCATGAATTATTAAATCTAAAAACAGTTGCATTATTAAAATCAAAAATGATGCAAGGAGTTGTTTTTGACCAAGAATTGCGTGCGTTGATGGAAAAAAACGTCCAAATGTCGATTAACGACGTAAAACAGCTTCAACGTCTTTACCCTTATTCAAACACACACTAAGAAGTGAGGTTGATCATATGAATGATTATTTAGATCCTATTAACTCTGTAGGAATGCCAGAACAAGTCGATTCAGCAATTGCACTAGATCTGTTAATTACTGCAAAAGAAGCAGTTCGAAATTATTCAATTGCCTTAACGGAGGCAGCTAGTCCAGAGGTAAGAACCGTTATTCGTAATCAAATGGAAGCTGCAATTGATTACCAAAATGAAGTGAAAGAATTAATGATTCAAAAAAAATGGTTTTTTCCTTACGATGTAAGTGAGCAGCAGCTGCTTGATTTAAAAGCTGCTCAAACCGCGATTGATATTGCAGAAATGAAACTATTCCCAGAAAATAACAACCGAAAAGGATTATTTCCTACCCCACCCCAATAAATTAACGTGATAGAAGGAGAATCAGCCATGAAAGCTGTAACGTATCAAGGTGTAAAAAATGTTGTCGTTAAAGAGGTCGAAGCCCCTAGTATTCAGAAATCTGATGATATTATTGTGAAATTAACGAACACAGCTATTTGTGGTTCTGATTTGCATTTAATCCATGGCATGATTCCGAATATACAAGAAAATTATATTATCGGACATGAGCATGGGAATTGTTGAAGAAGTAGGACCAGATGTAACATTGGTAAAAAAAGGTGATCGAGTCGTGATCCCTTTTAATGTGAGCTGTGGTGAATGTTGGTTTTGTAAAAACCAACTAGAGAGTCAATGCGACGAAGCAAATGATAATGGTGAAATGGGAGCTTATTTTGGGTATTCCGGTACAACTGGTGGCTACCCAGGTGGACAAGCAGAATATATGCGAGTTCCTTATGGGAATTTTACCCCTTTTAAAATCCCTGAAGGTAGTGAAGTAGACGATAACAATTTGGTGTTATTGGCTGATGTCGGCACAACAGCATATTGGAGTGTTGATAACTCAGGTATGAAAGAAGGAGATACAGTCATTATTTTTGGCTGTGGACCGGTTGGATTGTTAGCACAAAAGTTTGCTTGGTTAAAGGGTGCCAAGCGGGTTATCGCTGTTGATTACGTTGGGTATCGTCTTGAGCATGCAAAGCGAACAAATCATGTTGAAACCGTCAACTTTGAGGATTACGAAAATGTCGGTGCTTTTTTACATGACCAGACAAATGGTGGTGCAGACGTTGTGATTGATTGCGTCGGAATGGATGGGAAGATGACCGATATGGAATTTCTCGCAACAGGTCTTAAACTACAAGGTGGCTCAATGAGTGCTTTAGTGATGGCTAGTCAAGCAGTTAGGAAAGGAGGAAACATCCAAGTAACAGGTGTGTACGCTTCACGTTATAATGCTTTTCCCTTTGGTGATATATTCCAAAGAAACGTTAACATTCGAACCGGACAGGCTCCTGTTATCCACTATATGCCATTCCTCCATGACTTAATAGCTTCTAATGAGGTCGATTTGAGTGATATTATTACCCATACGTTACCACTTGAACAAGCGAAGCATGGGTATGAAATATTCGATACGAAAATGGATAATTGTATCAAAGTGATCCTTCAACCTTAAATATAGATAGACTCCTTCATTAACCTCTATTTACTTTAACCTCCTAGTGAAATAGGTGACCGAACATTATATAATAATGGTTTACTATTTATGTAAAGTTTTATCATAAGGAGGCGTTTTTAAATTGGCTAAGAAGGCAATGATTGAAAAGGTGAAACGCACTCAAAAATACAGCGTACGTGAATATACTCGTTGTAATAAATGCGGGAGACCTCATTCAGTTTTAAGAAAATTTAAGCTTTGCCGAATTTGTGTGAGAGAATTTGCTCATAAAGGACAAATTCCTGGACTAAAGAAGGCTAGCTGGTAAATTTAGTAGTAGGTGAGACATGAATGGTCTCACCTTTTTTGTTATTTAAAGAACTTTTATTATATTTCTCAAATAAGAATTATTACGTTTTATTGTACATATGATATAAAACAATGATAATTAAGGAGAGGAAAAGAATGTCTAGAACACCTGTTTTCGTATTAAGTGGATTTTTAGGTAGTGGCAAGACAACTCTACTAGAGAGGCTATTAGTAGAGTGTACGAATAGAAATTTGAAATCAGCTGTGTTAATGAATGAAATTGGCAAAACGGACACCGATGGGAACACTCTATTAGGGAAAAGTCAAATAATCGAAAAATTATTAGATGGCTGCATTTGTTGTAATAAAAAAGGTGAAGTGGTTGAGTCGATGGAAAAGCTACTCCAAATAAAGCCCGATGTCATCTTTATAGAGTTGACTGGGGTTGCTAATCCAGATGAGGTTGCTGATTCATTGACCGAGCCCGAACTGATCAATAACGTATACTTAGAGAAGATAATAACATTAATTGATGCGGAACATATTTTATCCTATAATAGCATTTTTGAGTCTGATCGTGAACTTGTGCAAACGACGAGAAATCAAATAGAAGTAGCAGATTTATTAATCGTTAATAAAACGGATTTAGTGCCAGAAGCAAAGAAAAACAAAAATTGAGAAGCTTTTAATGAAACAAAACCCGACTTCAAAGGCTTTGTTTTCCACATTCAGTAATATACAACTAGATTATTTATTTAGCCGATTAAAGAAGACACCGCAAACAACTTTGAAAGTAAGGATGAACAAGCATAAACTAGATAACCAACAAGGACCGACTAAATTGTCCTATTCAAAAATTAAAAGTATTACGCTACCATTGGCTTCTCCAATAAGTAAAGCGGAAATTGAGGCTTTTCTTAAAAAGTGGAGAAATGTTCTCATACGGGCGAAAGGTTATGTCGATTTAGGTGATGGTACATATTTAATGCAAAATGTAATGAAGCGTGTAAGCTGGGAACGTTCAACCTACAATGGAGATCATTATTTAGTGTTAATTGGAATGAATCTAAATATAGATGAAATAAAGCAGGAGTGGGAAAACGTTGTTCAGGAAGTGAAAATGTAGAGCACTTTAATAGAAGAATGTATACGTCACGGTTTATAACGTGAATAGCACTGATCCTAAAGGTATGAATCATCCTTTGGGTCAGTCTTTTTCATTATAAAGCGTAATTATTATGATTTATATTCATTATAACGACTTGTCCGCATATACATGCATTAAACCAAGAATAGAGGACTGGTAGCAGATATGCAGACGAAAAATAATTATAGCGAGTTAATAGGCTTTGTTATGCTTGGCGTAGCAGTCTTAATCATCTCATTTAGTGATCGTTTTCCGATAACGAAAGTTGTTCTTCCGGAATCCTTGTTAACATTTAATATGGTATTTCTTAGTATATTAATTGAAGCCATCCCTTTTGTGTTAATCGGTGTTTTCATTGCAGGAAGTATTCAAATCTTTGTTACAGAGGAGCACCTTAAGAAACTATTGCCGAAAAATAAATTTTTAGCAATTGTGATGAGCTGTCTGCTAGGGGCGTTGTTTCCTGCCTGTGAGTGTGGAATTGTCCCGATTGTCCGTCGTTTAATAGCAAAAGGAGTACCTCTTTTTGCCGGAGTTGGTTTTCTTCTTACAGGTCCGTTAATTAATCCGATCGTTATTTTTTCAACGTATATGGCTTTTGGAGAAGATATGAGAATGGCTTTGTTAAGAATGGGCTTAGGCTTTGCATAGCCATTTTCATTACAACGATGATTTATTTTCTATTTAAACAAAATCAGTTAAAAAGATCTAAAGAGACTATGAATGAAGATTTTTCGCTGCAAAAGCAACCATTCACAAGACGTGTAAAAGCGATGCTTGAACATTCTATTGATGAGTTTTTTGATATGGGGAAATTTTTAATCATTGGAGCCATTTTAGCAGCATTCGTACAAACGTATATTTCGACCCAATCGATACTAGGTCTTGGCGAAGGGATATTAGCATCGACAGTTGTGATGATGGGTCTTGCCTATTTACTGTCGCTATGCTCTGAGGCAGATGCTTTTATAGCGGCATCCTTTCGTCATCTATTTCCACAAACATCATTACTAAGCTTTCTAATCTACGGTCCGATGATCGATTTAAAAAATACGATCATGATGTTGGCTGTTTTTAAGGTACGCTTTATACTTGTTTTATTTGTCATCATTACAGGCACAGTACTTGGGCACTACTTTTTGTTCATCAATGGATATAAAGGGGGAGTAACAATGGTTTATATACAAGTTCGACAAATGATTAAGGCGATCGTGTTACTCCTATTTGCTGTGTTTATCTTTCATTTACATAAATCAGGAGAAATTACGCGATTTATAAACCCAAATTATCTCACTTTTAGTCAAATTGCATCTGTTCTGTTTCTATTTTTATTTTTTATCCAAGTACCACGAATTTTTACTTCCCCATATGATGATCACGACCATAGTCTATGTGGTCCTTGGGGATGTAGCCATGAAGAGTCTGAAAGTGGAGGAACACTAAAAACGTTTGTTGCTTACGGTTTGATTATTCTTCCTTTGTTTACAGGTTTTCTTCTCCCTTTTAAAGATTTCGGTGCCGCCGAAGCTCAGAATCGTGGCGTTAGTTATGTTACTCATGATCATAGTCATGGAGAAGAACTAGAGCTTAATGATCAAAACAAAACTGTGGAGGAAATGGTAAATAAACCTGTTCTTACATTGACGAATGATAATTTCGCAAGCTATTTAACGACTATTACGTCATACCCTCAGTATTTCAAAGGGAAAGAAATTGAATTGGAGGGCTTCATTCTTGAGGAAGAATGTCATGCGAACAGCCGGGCTGTTATTACTAGGTTTCTTGTCACCCATTGTGTGGCAGATGCTCATGCTATTGGACTTGTCATTGAGGACGGGGCGGCCTTGGGGATTGAAGAGAACACATGGATTTATGTGAAGGGAGAATTAGGTATTACAGACAGTGATGAGATGTTTATACCTATGATCAATGTGAAAAGTTGGAGGGAAATTCAAGTTCCAACCGATCCTTATATTTATCCTTAATATGTAAAGGAAAAAGGTAAAAAGCTACCTTCTTCCAACGGATTAGTAAGCCAATTTATTCTGATCACTCATTTGTAAACAGTTATCCAACATACTTTTTAATTCTTGAACATGTAATTCAGAACCTATAAATAGGAACTCTGTTAAAACTTCAACTGATGGTACAGGATAGACTTCCGTCGTCTCAACTTGTATGGATGTTCCAACTTGAGAAATGGAATGAAGCTGTTTGGTAGAGGGATTATAGCATCTCCCTTTCATACGAAACACCTCATTAGGGAGCTTCGTAAGAAAGTTTTCTAACGCCTGAAAATCAATAGGTATATACGCTGATAGACGAGAGTATCTATCCCATATTGCCCAATAATCTCTAAGTTGCTACTTGATGAAAATAGTTTGATTTGGTGTCTATATAAATCATCTGCAGTGGTAACCTTTAAGGAAGATAGTGAATTCTCGCAATGGTCGTTAGTATCGTTCCCATTTTTAATTATTGCGTTCGGTTGTAGATTTTGGAGAAAAGCGATTAATTCAGCTAAGCGTTCTTCAGAAATTTGGTCCGCATTTGTTACATGAATTATTCCAGCTTGCTCGATTTGATTAATTAGTAACTCACCAAACGTATACTCTAAAGAAAGTGATGAATCTGATTCAGTTACTTGAATACTATGTTCACAAAAGTACGTATTCCAAAAAGCTTTAGCATTCAAAACATGAATATGTGACGTTTTATTAGGTGCTGTTAGATAAAGTACTTAAAGATGGTCAACCAGAAATATTTTCTTGTCTAACTAACCTTACAAAACGAACGGGAGCGTTAATTTACAAGCGAATAAACAGTTAAAAGGACTTTAAAAATAGTCCATTATAAATATAATAATCGCCTTTATTAAAAGTGATTTTTTTGTCATTGTTAATGAGTTTTAGGATAAATTAATGATATCACTTTTAAATAGGAGAGATTTATCTTGTCCGAAATACCTTTGAACTTAGTACTCGTGCTTATTATCTTATTGATCTTGTCAGCATTTTTTTCTTCAGCAGAAACAGCCTATTCAAGTGCAAATAAATTAAGGCTAAAAAGCTACGCAGATGAGAATAGACCGGGTGGTGTGAAGGCTCTCTTTATCTCTCAACATTTTGATCAGGCCCTTTCAACGATCTTAATTGGAAATAACTTAGTGAACATTGCAGCAGCTACAATATCCGCACAGGTAGCTACTGCCCTATTTGGTGGAAATACAGGGCTACTTATTAGCACAATTGTCATGACCATCCTTATCCTTATCTTTGGAGAAGTGCTTCCCAAATCATTAGCAAAGGAGAATGCTGAATCATTAGCATTAAAAATTTCAGCTTTATTGCTTTTGCTCATGAAACTGTTCTCTCCATTGACTTTGTTGCTTGTTAAGCTAAAACAAGTTATGACAAAACTCGTATCTAAATCGGAAGTTATTCCATCGGTTACCGAGGAAGAATTAAAAGAAATGTTTACAATCGGTCAAGAAGAAGGTGTTATTGAACCGAGTGAAAGGGAACTTCTTCATAACACTTTGGATTTTAATGATACAAAAGTAGTTGAGGTTTTAACTCCACGTACAGACCTTGTTGCGATTGATATCGACATGTCGATTGATGAGATAACTACAATATTAATAAGAGAAAGGTTTTCTAGAGTACCAGTATTCAAAAATTCAATTGATAATATTATAGGAGTTCTTTCAGAAAGAGACTTCCTTTCCCAGCTTGTTACTAATAAAGACATGGATGTAAGAAAGTTAATTCGAAAACCTTTATTTGTTGTGGAAACATTAGGTATAGCTACTCTTTTACGAATGCTTCAAAAAAACAGGGTGCATATGGCGGTTGTCATTGATGAATTTGGCGGTACGTCAGGCATTGTAACTCTGGAAGATATTCTCGAAGAATTAGTTGGAGAAATTTGGGATGAACATGATGAGAAAACAAAGGAAGTAACAGAACTTGGTACAAATGATTTTGAAATTCACGGAGATTTCCCTTTAGATGATTTTGCAAGGTTGGTCCAAATTGAATTGCCTGATAGTCGAAATTATACTCTTGGTGGCTGGTTGACAGAGGAGTTTGATTACGTTCCTTCTGTGGGCGAAGAGTTTATATATGATGGTATAAAATTAATTATAACTGAGGCAGAAGATAGAAGGATATTGAAGATAAAGGTAGAAAGTCAAGATAAAATATAGAATTAACTAAATAATTTAATATGAAAAATTAAGTGAAATAGGCAAATTAGTTGTTTTAACAATCAATAATGAATTATGATGATCTCAATAATCGAATACTATCTGTTTATGGGGTGTAGCTGTACAATAACCCGAATTTATGAGAGGAACCATTGCTTCTTAGCTGTATATAAGTTACATCAATTCTAAAAAACAGTAGTGAAACTCAATAAATAGTAATAAAATGAAAGTAATACTAATACGGAGTGTGATGTTAGATGGACGATGTTCCCTCGAGTTTGATTGCGTTATTTATTATATTATTAGGTTTGTCTGCTTTTTTCTCCTCAGCTGAAACTGCTTTTTCAAGTGTTAACAAAATCCGACTTAGAAATTATGAGGAGGAAGGAAGGCGAGGGGCTAAGAAGGCTGTAGACATTGCTGAGAATTTTGATAAGACGCTTTCAACCCTTTTGGTTGGTAATAACCTTGTGAACATTGCTGCCGCAACACTTTCTTCACAAATTGCGATTCAGTTGTTTGGCCCTAGTCTTGGAGTATTTATTAGTACATTTGTCGTCACCATTTTGGTTTTGATTTTTGGTGAAATTATCCCGAAATCATTAGCGAAAGAGTATGCTGAAGGATATGCACTAAAAACATCAGGCATTCTATTTTTGTTGATACATGTGTTTTACCCAGTAACTTGGGTGTTTCTACAGATTAAAAAACTTGTTTCCTTTTTTGTGAAAAACAAAGAAAACTCACCATCTGTAACTGAAGAAGAAATTAAAATGCTTATACAAATCAGTGAAGATGAGGGTGTTTTAGGTAAAAATGAAAAAGAGATGGTACAGCGTTCCTTAGAATTTGATGATATTATTGTTCATGAAATTTTAAAACCACGTCCTGATATGATTGCAGTTGATGTCAACCAACCTGTTTCTGAAATCAAAGATGTTTTCTTCAAAGAACATTTTTCGAGAATACCAGTATATGATGGCAATATTGATAATATCATTGGAGTCTTGTCTGAGCGTGATTTTTTAACTGGCTATATTAAAGATGGCGAGAAGCTAGATGTAAATTCAATAATTAGGAAACCGTTATTTGTAGTCGAATCTATGAAAATCTCATCCTTGCTTCCAGAATTACAAAAGCAGAAGGTTCATATGGCTATTGTAATTGATGAATTTGGTGGCACGTCAGGATTAGTAACATTAGAGGATTTATTAGAGGAGATTGTCGGAGAAATTTGGGATGAACATGATGTGAGTGTTAATCAAGTAAGTCAGGTCGGACCTTCTAGCTATCTAGTTGATGCTGATTATTCAATTGATGATTTTGTCCAATTTGCTGATATTAATGCTCCAACGACCTCAAACCATACATTGGGTGGTTGGTTAATTGAGGAATTTCAGCGAATTCCAAAAGTTGGAGAAGAATTTTTCTATGAAAATTTGATCTTGAAGATTGAGAAGGCAGAAGAAAAGAGAGTCCGTCAAGTTCATCTGAAGATTAAGAAAAATAGTAATGAAGTTGAGCAAAAAGCAGCTATTTAATAAAAATCTTCCCCCTTGAATTTATTCACAGGGGGGTTCTTCAAGTTCTTCATACAATAAGAGATAAATAATGTGATAATATAATAAATAAGTTATTAGTCGTACGGATTTGGTTATAAACACAAAATTAAATATCCACGTTGATTATGATGATAGATATATTACAACGACAACTGAACTAGAGCGTGGTCAAATTGTCCGATACAATAATAAAATTGGATTATTCTAACTGAGACAGAAGCACCACGACACTATAAATATAAAACAATCATGAGACATCTAACACACCATTTATCAATTCAATTTGGAATGACAGAACCTGAAATTATCGATTGGACTGAACTCGGTCAACCTATCTATGATGGTGAACCACAACCAATATTTGTTGAAGTCGACTCATTTGCTGAACAACGAAAAATTATGGCTACTACTGGTGCAATTAGAGTAGCGGAAGGTGAAATATTATTTACTATTGCTGATAATGAAGAAACACGACAATTAGAAATAAATCATACGTTTAGGTTTGGTGGAAACATTGAATATATGCAATTGATCAGACGCAAAAAGGACTACTAATCTGAGATTCTGAAAAGGTAACATAAAAAGGGGCAACTAATTGGTTCTTCAATAAATCTGCCTTTTTTAACTGTTTTACGTTCATAAAACATAAAAAAACCTCCACAATTAGTATTGTGAAAGCAATTAAACGTCTATGTATTCCACTCGGTCATATCGACTCGGTCTCCCACGGTCTACGCAATTTTTAAGTATAATCCGTGTGATATGGAATTAGGGTCAGTTACTACAAACCTTAATTTGGCGGGGCAGTCTAGGAATCGAACCTAGCGGAGACGGCACGCGCCTCCCAAGCGGTTTTGAAGACCGTGGCGAACACCAGTATCACAGCCAGCCCCATGATTTGCTGATTAAATAAACGACTTTAAAATTATATAACAATCACATAGGACAAGCAAGTTTAAAGATTTATGGTGTGGAAAATCGGAGAGAGAGGTATAAACTCTTCAATAAACAGAAGCTAATGATACTTTTTCGTAAACAAATATTGAACAAAAGGTAATATGATCATTGCTAAGACTAATATAGCTAATAGAAAGACGTTATGTGTTCCATTGATGTTTTTGTCAAAAACCACAGCAAGTAAAATAAAGATAAGTAAAACATAGTAGCTAATTTTTGAACTTTTCTCTGTAATCCTTTGTCCGAGTTCTTCTTCAAGCAGAATTCCATCTTTATCTTCTTTATTCCCCCAAGTAATTGCTGAGAAAAATATCATTAATAACGATCCAATTGCTACAACTTCATTAAATCCAACCTCTTCTCCAGTAATGACTTTTAAAATAGTAAAGCCTATTACAATTAGAGTAGCAATTCCAAATATGATGGCACCTATTGTTCGTTTTCTCATTTTTTTATCTCCCCTAATCTTCTTCATGTATAAATAAGCTATCAACCTTTACATCTAAAGATTTCGCAAGATTAAACGCTAACTGTAAACTTGGGTCATATTTGTTATTTTCAATCGCATTTATTGTTTGCCTACTAACATTACATAAATCAGCTAATTCCCCTTGGGAAATCCCCTTTTTTTCACGATATTTTCTTATTTTATTTTGCATACAAACAGCACCTTTAAACTCATATGATGTCAAACATATTTTACACAATTATTATATTAAAGGATTAATTCACTTGTCAAACATATTTTACAACCTTAAAGGAAAGAATTGCAGGATATAGAGTTTAATAGTAAAATGTAAGCAGTTACAACACTCCGGGTTAGTAGCTATTATCTTGTTATAACAACGTTTGATAAAAGTTTACTAGAACGACCCCAAACTGTTTTCATCTATAGAAAACAGTTAATCAATAGAAAGGGAGAGGTTACTATGCAAAAAGGTGAAAAGCTATGGTTTATTCCAGATGGATACATCCCTCCAGAAAGTAAAGGAGATCTCATTAGTCATGAATCAATATGTGTACTGAATTGCCAAGAACGTCCAGCACAATTATTCATTACGATTTATTTTGAAGACAGAGATCCGTTAGAAAAGATCCGATATGAAGTTCCTGCTAAACGAACGAAACATATTCGCACAAGTGAATTAGAAATTAATGGCGAGAAAATCCCCGTAGCAGTACCATATGCAATTGAAGTTGAAAGCGATGAACCGATTATTGTTCAATATAGTCGCCTAGATTCGACTCAACCGGAGTTAGCTCTTATGTCAACAATTGGATACCCACTTAAAAGATAAAAAGCAATATAAAAACATCACGTTTTGAGCTTACTATGCTCAGATGTGATGTTTTTTCTATAAAACAGCACGAAAGGAAAATTCATATAGATTGCCCACACATTACAAAATAGTTCAAGCTGAACTATACGAAAATTAATTGTATGCATACTGTATATTAAAGCGTAATGAAGGTGGGGTAATGAAGTGACTGATGAGGAAAAGTTGTTAACAGGTTCTTGGTTGGATGCTATTGGTACACTTATCTCAGCTGCTGCTGAAATTAGAGCTCTAGCGGGATTAAATGATATTAATAATAAGCTTGTTGCAATAGGGGAAGGTCTACAAGCGACTGGTACATTTTTAATTGGAACCGTTACGACAGATGACCCTCTCAATTTTGCCGGTAATTGGATTGATGGTGCAGGCGCAGCTACGTCGGCGTTAGCTGCTTATTTACAAGATATTGATGAGGAAAATGAGGAGGATTCTAATCGATTAGGGATTCTTGGTGATACATTTCAAGCAATGGGGGCTTCGATAAGTGCTTTAGCTGATCATATTGCAGGTGAAGAAGAATATGCAATTGGGAACGCTCTTCAAGGTTTAGGTGCTGGTTTAGAAGCTATTGGTGGAGTTTATGATTTACGAGGAAGAAAAGAAGGTCAGCTAATTACAACAATTGGTGCGATATTACAAGCCTTAGGATCTAATTACGGTGCAGCGCTTCTAACAAGGGAAACATTTAATTTAAATATTGATGAAAATTAAATGTTTACAAATGTTCGTTTACGTTCGATAATAGAATGACAAACTAGTCTTTGTATTTATTGGAGGATTCTATGCATTCAGTTGAACGGTATGAAGCGATATTAAATGAATTAGAAAAAAAGAAAATTGTCAAAGTATCTGAATTAAGTACATTGCTTGGAGTTACGGAAAAGACAATTCGTATTGATTTAGTAACATTAGAAGAAAAGGCTTGCTGAAACGAATTCATGGTGGGGCTGTTTTAAAGGAAGAGAGCGGCAGCCTTTTTCCAATTAATGAACGAAAGTCTAAACATAATGATCGGAAAATGCAATTATCAGAATCGGCACTTACATTAATCAAACCGAATGAAACGATCTTGCTGGACGGTGGCTCAACGACACAGAAGCTTGCGAAGTTGTTAGGAGATTTCCCGGTAACTGTTATTACGAATGATATAACGATCGCCAATGAATTAATGAGTAAAGAGCTTGTTCAATTAATGGTGTTAGGTGGAACACGAATCGGCACATCAAGCTCTTTATTTGGTATCCAAGCATCCGATTTGTTAAAACGAATACGTGTTAATCGCTTATTCATTGGTGCCACAGGAGTTTCAGTTAAGCATGGATTAACGGTATTAAACAGTTTTCATATTGAGTGGAAGAGGCAAATTTTACAATGTGCTGATCAAATTACATTAGTGGCGGATTCAACAAAGTTTGAAAAGGTGGGTTTGATTCAGTTTGCACAAATAACGGATGTGAATGAGATCGTCACTGATAACCAAGTAGATGAAAATATAAAGAATGAAATAGAGAAGTTAGGCGTTACAGTAATGGTCGGAGCGTAAGCAAAGTTTGTTTTGATTTTAAGTTGAATTCTCATAATATGGGTGCTATAATCGAACTGTAACGAACATAAATGAACGTAATAACGTTCGATATTGGGAGGTTTTGGAATGGTGCAAACGCCCTTTTCATTAAATGGTAAGATAGCTCTCATAACAGGTGCTAGCCGTGGGTTGGGACAAGGCATGGCAATCGGTTTAGCAGAGGCTGGGGCAGATGTCATTGGGGCTGGTATAAGTGACATGTCAGAAACTCGTAAGCAAATTGAAGCTTTAGGTCGTACGTTTTATGAAATTAAGGCAGATTTGAGTCAGGAAGGTGCTGCGGTTGAGCTAGTAGAAGATGCTCTGAGGCAGGTTGATCGCATTGATATTTTAGTCAATAACGCTGGAATCATTAGAAGAAATGAAAGTGAGCAGTATTCTGATGAAGATTGGGATGCGGTTATTAATGTTAACTTAAATTCAGTGTTTCGCTTAACTCGTGAAGTTGGAAAGCAAATGATTAAGCAGGGATCAGGAAAAATCATTAATATTGCTTCGATGCTGTCATTTCAAGGTGGTTTACGAGTGCCTGCTTATACAGCGAGCAAACATGCGGTTGCTGGCTTAACGAAGTCTCTTGCAAATGAGTGGGTTAGTAAAGGTGTAAATGTAAACGCTATCGCTCCAGGTTATATGGCAACGGATAATACGGAAGCCCTAAGAAAAGACGAGGCGAGAAATTCGTATATCACCTCACGCATTCCAAAAGGTGAATGGGGAACACCAGAAGATTTAAAAGGACCTGTTGTCTTTTTAGCGTCTGATGCTTCTAGCTATGTGAATGGTCATGTTCTTTGCGTTGATGGCGGATGGATGAGTCTTAAACGAAAACAATGAAACTTTGAAAGGGGAATGTAACATGGAAATTAGATATGCAGCTAATCCAACGGATACAAAGCAATATACGACAGATAAACTAAGAGAGGAATTCTTAATTGAATCTTTATTTGAAGAAGGACAGATCCACTTAGTGTATTCTCACCATGACCGCGTTGTTGTAGGTGGGGCTATTCCAACGGGTGAAACGTTAAAGTTAGACGCCGGTGACGCCTTACGTACAGATTACTTTTTAGAGAGAAGAGAGATTGGGATTGTTAATATTGGTCCTAATGGAACGGTTACAGTTGACGGCGAGAAATACCCATTAAATAAACGTGATTGCTTATATGTCGGCTTAGGCAACAAAGAAGTGACATTTGAAAGTGATGATCCTACTAACCGGCTCGTTTCTATTTAGTCTCGTGTCCTGCTCATAAGCAATATCCAACAAAAGTACTTCCGATAGCGGATGCGGAGCCAACGAAGCTTGGTTCAGATGCAGAATCAAATAACCGAACCATTTATAAGTATATTCATGGTGATGGCATTCAAAGCTGCCAGCTAATGATGGGGATGACATTGCTTGAGCCGAATAACATGTGGAATACGATGCCAGCACATGTACATGACCGTCGTATGGAAGTCTACTTATACTTTGATATGGAAGAGGAATCAAGAGTGTTCCATTTCATGGGAGAACCGAGTGAAACTCGTCATCTAGTTGTGAAAAATGAGCAAGCAGTTATTTCTCCACCATGGTCAATCCATTCAGGTGTTGGAACTAATAACTATACATTTATATGGGCAATGGCAGGAGAAAACTATACATTTAAGGACATGGATTTTGTGAAAATGGAAGATCTGAAGTAAATTGATAATGGAAGGTGTTTTAAAGGGATCATCCTTTTAAAACACCTTTTTTTAAAAAACGTAATTAAAGAACTGAAAAACTCTGTCTGTATCGTAAATGTACAGGCATTGCACGTAACTAGTCTTAAAAAGATGTTCTTCTTATAGTTGCCGCGTTGATTCCTTAATATTGATTTCCGGCTCTAGAACGACCGAATTTATCGGTTCTTTCGTTTCAATCATTTTCAAGACGTACTTTGCAATTTCATTGGCAATTCTCGTCGTCGGCACACCTACTGTTGTTAAATGAATTTGTAAATCTTTTGATTGAGGTATGTTGTCATAGCTTACAATTGAAAGCTCTTTAGGCACATTAATTCCGAGCTCAGTTGCCGCACGTAAAATACCTCGTGTCAAATCATAGCTTCCACTCACAACAGCGGTTACTTTGTTATTACTGTTAAATAGCTGTTTAGCTGCCATATAGCCGTCGTGAAGCTCTAATCCGTTCGTAGCAATAATGAAATTATGTTTCTCTTTCGTGTTTTCAATTCCCGTTTCTTCAAGAAACCCCCGCAGTTTGGCAAGTTGTAATGTATTTCCCTTCGACTGGTCCCGATAAAGGCAATGTTTTGATGTCCTAATTCCTTTAAATGTTTAACGGCTAATTTAATGGCGTATTGACGATTCACATCGATTGTTGGAGCATCCTTCTTTGTTTGTACACCATAATGTAAAATTGGCACCGTTGATTTTTCGGAAAGTTCATTTACATTATCATGTTCACCAAATACGATGATCGCATCAACTTGAAAACGATTAAATGTCGCGATTGCTTGATCAACTTTATTAATAGAAAGTAAGGTTGTATAGGAATATTCCTCAAGTAATTCATTTAACTTTGTAATTAATAAAGCTGGTGCTAGACGTTCCACAGTGGGCCATATGACTCCTACTGTAAAGGACTTTTTCTGAACTAAACTTCTAGCTGCAACGTTAGGTTGATAGCCTAATTGTTCAGCTATTTGTTTAATTTTCACTTTTGTCGGTTGTTTAACTAAAGGGCTATCTCGTAAAGCCTTTGATACGGTAGAATAACTAACACCAGCTTTTTTAGCAATATCTTTAATTGTTACACTCATTTGTTCCTCCACTTATGAAAACGTTGTTATATTTACTAATTATAGCAGAATAGAGTATGATTGATAAGAGAATTATGACTGTCTTAGAATGTGGGGAATGCAGCAATGTTAAAGCAAGTAAATTCATTTTTAGAAAAAAGAATGCTATTTTTAACTCCAACGGCAGTCGTTATTGGAGTAATTTGTTCAAGCTGGCTTCATACAATGGCTCCTCTTGTTCCATGGATTTTTGCATTTATTACGTTTGTTAGTAGTTTAGGGATTAAAGTTACCCAATTAAAAAGGTCGCTTCTCCATCCATTACCGATTTTATTCTCATTAATGATTATCCAATTAATCATGCCGCTCATCGCTCTTTGCATCGGGCATCTCTTTTTTACAGACGATCTGTATACAATTGTTGGATTAATTATTGCCTTTATTATTCCAACAGGAGTTATAAGCTTAATGTGGGTATCAATATATAAAGGAGATTTATCAGTCACATTATTAATTGTTTTGATTAATACATTACTCTCACCGTTATTCGTTCCTCTATCCTTACAGCTATTTGTCGGTGCTAGCATTGAATTGGATATAGTACAATTGATGTCAAGTTTGTTTTGGATGATTGTCGTTCCTTCATTATTAGGAATAGTAATGAATGAATTTGTTATAAAATCTAGTAAAACGGTAAAGGGAATGTTATCCCCTTTTGCAAAGTTTAGTTTATTAATCGTGATTGCTGTTAATAGCTCCGTTGCGGCACCTGCATTTCAATTAAATGGACATTTAATGAAAATAACGTTTACAGTATTCATCTTAGCATCACTCGGGTATTTACTAGGAGCAGTATTTGCAAGGCTGATTCGTTCGAATGATCAAGTTACGATTAGTATGCTTTTTAATAGTGGAATGAGAAACATTAGCGTCGGAGCAACGATAGCAATTGTATATTTTCCTCCACAAGTATCTGTGCCAATTGTAATAGGAACCTTGTTCCAACAAACACTAGCAGCACTTTCGGGTAAAATATTGACATCATTCTTACATAAAATGAATCAAAATATGAAATCTATAAGTTAAGTAGTAGCGTCATTTTTGTTTAGAGAAAAGAAGTGTAGTATGATATGGAGGAATCTTTGAATTTGCAATGAAAGGGTATTATGATGAAACATTATACAATCGGTCTAGCCGGCCATATTGACCATGGGAAAACAACGTTAACAAAGGCATTAACAAATATAGATACCGACCGATTAAAAGAAGAGAAAGAACGGAAGATTTCAATTGAGTTGGGCTATGC
The DNA here is from genome assembly GCF_001310635.1 of Bacillus sp. JCM 19034. Classification (GTDB taxonomy): domain Bacteria; phylum Bacillota; class Bacilli; order Bacillales; family Bacillaceae_D; genus Halalkalibacter. The sequence continues at coordinate 628,839 of NZ_BAXR01000001.1, read as the reverse complement.
GCCGTTACAACTAAGTGAAGATATGGAAATTTCAATAATAGATGTTCCGGGGCATGAACGATTTATTAGACAAATGATTGCCGGTGTAGCTGGGATTGACCTAGTCCTTTTAGTTGTTGCGGCTGATGAAGGGGTTATGCCGCAAACGCGTGAACATCTGGAAATTCTACAATTATTAAATATAAAACGTGGTCTAGTTGTCGTGACAAAGGTAGATCGTATTGATGAAGAGTTGAGGGAGATCGTTGAGCTCGATATTCGTGATTCCATTGAGGGGACGTTTTTAGAGGAGGCACCATTACATTTTGTAGATAGTGTAGCTAAGGATGGAATCGAAGAATTAAAAGCTACGATAAAAAAAGAGTTAGACGCTGTACCGAATCGTGATGATAGCGGTGCTTTTCGTTTACCGATAGATCAAGTTTTTACGGTTCATGGACAAGGTACGATTGTTCGGGGAACTGTTTATGAAGGCAATGTTCAAGAAGGAGATATGCTAGAGCTATACCCACAACAAATTCCTGTACGTGTTAGGCAGCTCCAAGTACATAGGCAAGAGCGAAAACAGGGAAGGGCAGGTCAACGTGTAGCAATTAATCTCGGAGGATCGCACGTGATCAAATGAAACGTGGGAATGTATTAGTAGAAAGTGGACATTTTGATCAGACGAACATTATTGATGTTTCCTTAAAAACGGTTAACGACCTGCAATATGTATTAAAACAAAGAGGAGCAATTAAAGTTCATATTGCAACAGCAGAAGTATATGGGGAAATCGTCTTTTTGATCGCAACGAACTAGTTGAGGGCGGTGTTGAAATCGTTTGTCAACTTCGTCTTGATGAGCCAATAGTGGCGAAAAGAGGTGACCGTTTCATCATTCGCCGCCCTACACCTCCAGAGACAATAGGTGGTGGGGTAGTTATAGATGCCCATGGACAAAAGTATCGTTTCGGTTTGAAAACAATTGAACGATTACAGCAAAAAATGCAATTAACGCCGAAAGAGCAATTACTAGAGCGCTTGAAGACAGAGAAGCTACTATCTCAACTAGAGGCTTGTAAAGAATTACACCTTTCAGAGGTAGAATTTAAGCGGGACGTTCTACAATTTAAATCAATTTGTATATTACCTAGTGGAGATGTAACAAGTCTTGCTGTTGTAAGCTCACTAAAATCACATGTTGCAGCAGAGCTTACTCGTTATCATAACGATTTTCCGTTACGTTCAGGAATGAATAAAGCAGAGCTTATTTCACGGTTCGTCGATCAATACCCAAAGAAACTAATAACTTGGCTAGTAGATGAGGGAGTAAAGCAAAATTGGTATAAAGGGGTGGGGCCCTACATTGCATTAACTTCCTTCAAACCTCATCCACCAGAACAATGGAAAAAAAGAGTTGACCATGTCCTTCAAGCTTTAGAGAAGGAACATGTAAAAGTTACACCACTACTAGAGCATTTGGAGGTACAACATATTCCAAATGAGCTTCATTCGGATATAAGTCATTATTTGGTTTATCAAAAGCTTGTGTTTCAATTAGATGAGAAGCTTTTTATTCATGTAAAGCCATTTAAACATGCTATTTCTTGCTTGTATAAGCAAACAGGTCAGCAATTTTCGCTTCAAGATGCCAAAGAGATTCTTGAATTATCGAGGAAATACGTCGTTCCATTCGTTGAAAAGCTTGATCAATTAGGGCTAACGATTCGTCATGAGAAGGAAAGGGAATGGAGAGTAGATCAGCTTGAAAATTGGCTCAATTCAACATCCTAAATGTTTATTTTTTACCCCTTATTATTACTCGCAGCGCGGCAATGCAATAACAGCAAGACGTCTTGTTAAGGGCTTTAAAAAGTTGGGAATGACAATTCATGTTTTTGCTTATGAGGAAGAAGTTTGGACTTCAAAATGGGAAGACTATTTAAGAGAAGCTGATATTTATCATATTTTACATTTCAAACGATTTTCCAACTGGTTAACGAAAAAAGCGGCTCATTTACAAATGAACAAGCCATATATTATCACCTCTGGTGGAACCGATATTAATGAAGATCTAAAGCATGAGGAAGTCGTTCGTTTAGTAGAATCTGTTATCGATTTGTCATGTGCGATAACGGTTTTTAGTCAAGATGGATATCAAAAATTAATCAATGTATATCCGGAACTTGTGGACAAAGTTTTTGTGATTCCCCAAAGTGTTTGGCTACCTGAAACGGACCAAAGTGTGTCTTTCCAATTAGACGGCTCACCGGCCTTTTTGTTACCTGCTGGGTTACGTGAAGTGAAGGATATCTTTTACTTATTTGACGAACTCCATTCATTGCGAGTTGACTATCCTTATTTAACATTCACGGTTGTAGGCGAGCCACTCGACCATACTATATTGAGACAGGTTAACGAATTAAGGAAAGAGCATGATTGGTTTCGTTATATAGAAGGTGTACCATTTGAACAAATGGCGGCTGTCTATAAGCAAGCAGAGATTGTTTTAAATACGTCTAAATCGGAGGGGCAATCTAACGCTTTACTTGAAGCAATGTATTGTGAAAAGCTCGTTATGGCACGCCGGAATGCGGGGAATGAAAGTGTAATAACCGATTTCGAAACAGGTCTGTTGTTTGATCACCCATCCGAATTTAGAACGAAATTTAAAGAAATTTTTCATTCAAACAAGAAAACAGAACTAAAGCAGCAAGCAAAGGCCTATATTGAAAGGAATCATTCTTTAAAAAAGGAAATGAAGCAGTTTTTGAAAGTATATGAACATTGTTTAAAATGAATAGGGAAAAGGAGAGAGAAATATGAAGAAGTGGTTACTAATATTTTCGATTGTCGTAACGTTAACGGCATGTGGAACGGTAGATGAAGCTGATGAGAATCGTGATGTAGAAGGGGTGTTTGAAATCGCCGTTATTCCATCACAATCAACAGGCGAGATGCAAACAGGGTTAAACAATCTTGAGGAATTTTTAACAGAACAACTAGGTCGCCAAGTTGTTGTTGAGCAATACCCAAATTACAATGCGGTTGTTGAAGCGTTAAATTATAATCATATAGATTTAGCGTTTTTAGGTCCATTAACGTATTTGATAGCCCATGAACAAAGTGGGGCACAAGCCATCTTAACGATCGAAGTCGATGGCAGCTCTTTTTACCATTCCTACATTATTACAAATAATAATGAGAATTGGGAAGACTTAGATGATTTATTAGCTGATGTGAATGAAGTTGACTTTGCATTTGCGAGTATTAGTTCAACATCAGGCCATTTAATTCCTGGCTTGCATTTACGACAGTTAGGGTACTATGATAGCGAAAACGAGCATTCCTTCAATCAGATTCAATTTGCCGGTTCACATGACATTGTAGCTAGTTTAGTTCAAAGTGGTGAGGTAGACGCTGGTGCAGTCGATAGTGCCATATTAGAGTCGTTAATAAATGAAGATGAAGAGGAAGGTGGAACATTAGGTGAAGATTTGAAAATAATTTGGCAGTCTGAGCCATTGTATCAATATCCATGGGTTGTTCCTGCTGAAACGAATGATGAAATAATTACGGAGATACAAAAAGCTTTTTATGAAATTGATGATCCAGAGATTTTACGAGTTTTTGGTGGAGCGAGTCGATTTGTGGAAGCTGATGACAGTCAATATGCAGATGTTTTAGAAGCAGCACGCGAGTTTGATATGTTGGATTAGAATTGGGGTCATCGACATGGTTTGGTTTAAAAAGCGCTATATCCTTTATACGCTATTTCTTTTGCTTGCTCTTTTCTGGAGTATGAACATGACCAATTTTGAATGGAGAAAGTTGCTTCAAGTTGGCAATATGATTGATATGACATCACGTTTTTTTCCGATCGAGTGGTCACTTTTTCCAAGTATGGCTTATCACAGTCTTGTTACGTTATCAATGGCCTTCCTTGGGTCCTTTCTAGCACTGATTGTGGCACTTCCATTAAGTTTTTTAGCGGCAAAAAATACGAGTGGCAACTTAGGAATGTACACAGCGGTTCGTGGTGGGCTTAGTGCCTTACGTTCCATACCAGAGATTGTATTTGGGCTTATTTTTGTTACGGCCTTTGGTTTAGGACCTTTTCCAGCTGTATTAGCGATTATTCTTCATAATATCGGAGTATTAGGGAAACTACTATCAGAATTAATTGAGGCTGCCGATGATGGCCCGCAAGAAGCGATGCGCTCTGTTGGTGCGACAAGATGGATTGGTCATATATTTGCGATCGTTCCTCAAATATGGCCTAACGTGCTCTCGCATTATTTTTATCGATTTGAAGTGGCCATTCGTACATCGTTGATTTTAGGCTTTATTGGCGGAGGAGGGATTGGCCAGCAGCTATTCAATCATTTCCAAAGCTTTTATTATTCAGCTGTTGCTCTCGATATTGTTCTTATTATGATCCTTGTTATTTTTGTAGACTTTGTTGGTGCAAAGGTACGGGCTAGGGTTATTTAAGACAGTCAAAAGTATAATCAAAGTTGGTTTATTGTTAGTTGTGTTTACATAAGAAGAGAGGGGGGTTGTTGTGTTAACAATAAATAATTTAGTTGTGCGTTATCCGAATACAAATGAAAATGCAATCGATCATTTACATCTCAAGATGCAACGTGGTGAATTTATCTGTGTTCTCGGTCAAAGTGGTGCTGGGAAGTCTACGTTTATTCGTACAATCAATCGTTTGCAGCAGCCAACCTCAGGTGAAATTATATGGGATGGTGTTGATGTTACAACTGTCACAGAAGGAAAAATGAGAGAAATTCGTTCAGATATGGTGATGATCTTTCAGCATTTTAATCTAATACCTCGTATGACTGTCTTTCAAAATACGTTAACGGGTGCGTTTGGGAAAAGACCGCCGCTAAAAAATTTACTCGGTCTATTTTCGGAAGAAGAGAAACAGCGAGCGTACAAGGCATTAAAAGAAGTAGGCTTAGAAAAACATGCTCATAAACGAGTTGAAGCACTAAGTGGAGGTCAAAAGCAACGAGTTGGAATTGCTCGTGCCCTACTTCAAGATCCCCAACTACTATTAGGAGATGAGCCTGTTGCAAGCCTTGATCCGTCAACGTCAGAAAAGATTTTTGCGTTGTTAAAGAGGATTCATGAGGAGCGTAATTTATTATCGATTATCAATGTACATGATGTTCATCTTGCCAAGCAGTTTGCGACAAGAATTATAGGATTACGTGAAGGAAAGCTGATCTTTGATGGAAAACCCGAGGATGTAGATGAACAGCAGTTTTCTATTATTTATAAAGATATTGTTTGACAAGAAAGTGAATAAAAAAGAAATCCGAACTGAATCAAATGATCGTTCGGATTTCTCTTTATCTAAAAAATTTGTTGCAACTAACATTTTCTCGACGTAGACGAATTGCAGGAAATAATAAATTGTTCCATTCTAAAGATTAATCTTGTAACGCAACTTTATTTTTAACAATGATTGGAACGCTTTGACGTTCGATAACTTGTCCGATGATCGTAGCTGTTTTTCCGGCTTGATTCATCCGCTGTATATACTCTGTTGCTTCATTTTCTGGCATGGAAATTAATAGCCCACCGGACGTAATCGCATCACATAAAATGTGCTGTTCTACCTCCGTTAGTGACTGATCATATTGGACAGAGTCCTTTAACCAGCGTACGTTTGCTTTGGATCCTCCGGGAATAATCCCTTCCTTTGCAAGTTGAATGGTACCGTCAAGCATTGGAATCGATTGATAATCAAGCTTAAATGTCACGTTACTACCTCTTGCCATTTCAAAGCTATGACCTAATAACCCAAAACCAGTAACATCAGTAACAGCATTTGGATGTAGACACTCGAGCTGGCTCGCTGCAACTTTATTTAGTTCAGCCATTGTATCAGTAACTGCTCGTTCTTGCTCATCAGTCACAGCAGCCCGTTTAATACCTGTCGTTAAAATACCAACACCAATTGGTTTTGTTAATATTAATTGGTCACCAGCTTTTGCACCGACATTTTTAAAAATGCGTTTTGGATGAGCTAGACCAGTAACTGATAAGCCAAACTTCGGCTCTTGATCGTCAATCGAATGACCACCAACTATGACGGCTCCTGCTTCTTTCGTTTTATCAGCAGCCCCTCGCAAAATATCAGCTAATACTTCATGAGGCAGCTGAGTGATAGGGAAGCCAACGATATTCATGACAGTTGTCGGTTTTCCTCCCATCGCATAAACGTCACTTAAGGCGTTAGCGGCGGCAATTTGCCCGAACATATATGGATCATCAACAACCGGCGTAAAATAGTCAACCGTTTGGATTAAAGCTAAATCTTCCGTTACTTGATAAGCTCCGGCATCATCAGATGTATCTAGACCAACGAGTAGATTTGGATCGTGTGATTGTTTAGGTAAATGTCGCAAAACTTGCGACAGGTCTTCAGGACCAATTTTGCATCCTCAACCTGCTTTTGTAGAAAAAGAAGTTAAACGAATCATATCTTTCTTTTCCAAGGTGAGCACCTCCATTTAAGGGTATAATATATGTTTTGCATCCTATCCTGTATTATCCTACAATAGAGATGAATTCAATGTAAAGGAGTTTGATTATAATGGAATTTAAAGTTAGTGTAGAATTTTGTATGATGTGAAACTACGCTCCAAAAGCCGTGAGTTTCACGGATGAAATATTGGAACATTTTCGTGGGAAAATAAAGGAAGTTACGTTAATCACAAGCTCTGGTGGTGTCTTTGAAATTGTTGTCAATAATCAATTGATTTATTCAAAAAAGGAAACAGGGGAATTTCCAGATCCAAAGGATATTATCACCATAATGGAGCAGCTTTCTTCGTAACCCCGTTATTCTTAGCTCCTTCTTGAAAGAATAATTATTCTTCGGAAGGTGCTAATTCTCTACTATTATTTAAAAAGGTGATGAAATGAATCATTTATTAAGGCAAATACCAGCCATTCATGAACTACAACAGGACAAGCGATTTAGTCAGCTATTAGAAGGCATGTCGAAACAAAGAGCAACGGAATGCTTACAAGAGGCGGTTGCTGAATTACGAGATCAGCTAGTAAATAGTCAAATAGATGACCAACAGCTACATATAACAGACGAGATCTTTTCCATTTTATCAGAGCGTCTCAGTGAGCATTCCTTACAACGATTACAAACGGTTATTAATGGGACTGGCACAGTGTTACATACTAACTTAGGTCGTGCACGACTAAGTGAAAAAGCGATGCAAAATGTTCGCGATGTAGCGATAAATTATTCAAATTTAGAATACGATTTACAAAAAGGTAAGCGTGGTTCCCGTCATGATGTCATTGAAGGGGTATTAAAAGCAGTAACTGGTGCTGAGGCAGCGATGGTCGTTAATAACAATGCAGCAGCTGTTTATTTCATTTTAAAATCTCTTGCAAAGGATCGTGAAGTGATCGTTTCAAGAGGTGAGCTTGTAGAGATTGGTGGTTCCTTTCGAGTGTCATCGATCATGGCTGAAAGTGGAGCGAAGCTTGTTGAAGTAGGTACAACGAATAAAACTCATCGCAAGGATTACGACGAAGCGATAACAGAGCAAACGGCAATGATTATGAAGGTTCATACGAGTAATTTTAAGGTGATTGGTTTTACGCAAGAAGTCCCACCAAATGAATTAAAGCAGATTTCCGAAGATAGGGGCCTTATCTTCTATGAAGATTTAGGCAGTGGTGCTTTATACGATTTTCGTCAAGATGGAATTGGTGCTGAACCGACAATTGCAGCAGCGTTAAAGCATGCGGATCTTGTTAGCTTTAGTGGCGATAAATTACTAGGTGGTCCACAAGTAGGGTTAATTGCTGGGAAAAAGCAGCTTATTGATATGCTAAAAAAGACCAGCTTGCCCGTGTACTAAGAGTTGATAAAATGACATTAGCTGCACTTGAGGCAACGCTTATCGCGTATCAAGATAAAGATCAGGCGAAAAAGGAGCTCCCAACATTACGTGCGATTTTGCAAACAAAAGCAGAAATCTACGAAAAAATACAGCGATTTATACCCCTTATAGAGGGTCATTATCAATTTGAATTACTAAGTGGCACATCACAAGTTGGCGGCGGAACGATGCCGGAAGTTAAACTTGATACGTATTTACTCGCTTTAACTAGGCATTCTCATAAATCGACACTACTTCATACCCGATTGCGTACTGGGTCACCAGCTGTTATAAGTCGAATACAGGATGGTACACTTATGTTTGATTTTCGGACGATAGAAGAAAATGAGTATGACTTGTTAGCTAGTCGACTAATTGATGTACTTAAATGATAAAGGTAGGGGATCATATGGAAGGGAAGAAAGCTTCAGAATCGAAGGCAGTAATGACCGATCTTGTTTTGCCTCCAGATACAAACTTTTTAGGCTCGATTTTTGGAGGGAACGTAATGGCATACATTGATAAAGTGGCTTGCATAAGTGCGATGAGGCATGCTCGTTCAATGGTCGTTACGGCATCAAGCGATAGCTTAGATTTTATTGCTCCAATACAGGCAGGAGAAGCGATTTGTTTAGAAAGCTTCGTTACGTTTACACATAAAACCTCAATGGAGGTGTATGTAAAAGTTGAGGCTGAGAATTTATTGACAGGTGAAAGGCGGTTAACCGCTACCTCTTATTTAACGTTTGTTGCATTAGATGAATCGGGAAAGCCAACCGAAGTTCCCCCGGTTATTTGTGTATCAGACGAAGAAAAATGGCAATATAACGGGGCAAAGAAGCGTCACTTATTACGACAGCAACGTCGTGAAGAACGGAGAAACAGATCCGCTACTGAATGAATAAATTAGCCCCTAAAATGGATGATAGGGGCTTGTAAGATGATTACTAATTCTTCCTGCGTGTGCTTGATGTGTATGGTTACGTTTTTTTACTTTTTTTGAGCCACTTAATGGAGCTGGTTGGCTGTTTGAGTGGTGATTTTTTTGGGCATTTCTTCTTTGATCTGCGTACGTATTATGCTCTGTCATCGCTGTTAACTCCTTTTATTGTCGTTTCTTTCGTTTTCTTATTATTTTGTCTTTGCATTTCTGTTAAAGGTTCCCCGCTTGCTTCTTCCATATAGAAACTATTTATACCGGCATCTTTGCCTTTGGCATTTTTGTCTGTCATGTTTGTGACTTGATGATTTGATTTCTTTTTGACCATTGATAACACCTCCAATATGTATTGTTTGTCCAATGATCGGAACTATTCACTTAACCAGATTTTAGCGAGTGTTCTGTCATAACTTTAGTATTTTGAGTAATAGTAAGCATACGTGCTATACTACGTAAGGGGAATGAAAAGATTCACCAATATCAAGAAAAATAGAAAAAGACGTTTATTCTTTTGACAACTTTTGATATTCTTAAATAGGGCTATTTACAAGTTAGTGATTAAAGCGCTTCATTTACTTGTAGACCACATATTTAGACAATAGAAAAAAGTTGATGTATGATAGTTTTGTAAAGGAGGGGCATACATATGTCGCAAAGTAAAGATGTATTTAACGCACGTTCATCCTTTTCTGTGGATGGAAAAACAATTAACTATTACTCTTTGAAAGCATTAGAAGATGCTGGTGTTGGAAACGTTTCAAGTCTTCCATATTCAATTAGAGTTTTGCTCGAATCAGTCCTTCGCCAATACGATGGATACGTAATCAAAAAAGAGCATGTAGAAAATCTCGCTAATTGGGGTACTGACAAGTTAAAGGATATTGATGTACCTTTTAAACCATCACGAGTTATTCTTCAAGATTTCACAGGGGTTCCTGCTGTTGTTGACTTAGCTTCTTTGAGAAAAGCAATGGCTGATTTGGGCGGAAATCCTGATCAAATTAACCCAGAAATCCCGGTTGATCTAGTAATTGATCACTCTGTTCAAGTTGATAAAGCAGGAACAGATGATTCATTAGAACACAATATGTTCCTTGAATTCAAGCGTAACCAAGAGCGTTACGAATTTTTGAGTTGGGCGAAAAAAGCATTTGATAACTATCGTGCGGTTCCACCAGCAACAGGTATCGTCCATCAAGTAAACTTAGAGTATTTAGCAAATGTCGTTCACTCTGTCGAAGAGGACGGTGAGACAGTTGCCTTTCCAGATACTTTAGTTGGTACTGACTCTCACACTACAATGATTAACGGTATCGGCGTACTTGGCTGGGGTGTTGGTGGTATTGAGGCTGAAGCAGGAATGCTTGGTCAACCTTCTTATTTCCCAGTACCTGAAGTAATCGGTGTGAAATTTAATGGTACGCTTCCAAGCGGAACGACAGCTACAGATGTTGCGTTAAAAGTGACACAAGTACTACGTGAGAAGAAGGTAGTTGGTAAGTTTGTTGAATTCTTCGGCCCAGGTCTTGCTGTTATGCCGCTTGCTGACCGTGCGACGATTTCAAATATGGCTCCTGAATACGGTGCGACATGTGGTTTCTTCCCAGTAGATGAAGAAGCATTAAACTACATGCGTTTAACTGGACGTTCTGAAGAGCAAATTAAGCTTGTTGAAGAATATTGTAAAGCGAATGGTTTGTTCTACGTACCTGGTGAAACAGCTGATCCTCGCTATACGGATATTGTTGAAATTGAGTTAAGTACAATCGAAGCAAATCTTTCTGGTCCGAAGCGTCCGCAAGATTTAATCGAATTAAATGACATGCAATCGTCATTCCGTAATGCAGTTGTTGCACCACAAGGTACACAAGGACTTGGTTTAACGGAAGCAGAATTTGATAAAGAAGTCGAAGTGAAACTTAACGATGGTCGTACAACGACGATGACAACAGGTTCTATTGCGATCGCAGCGATTACTAGCTGTACGAACACATCAAATCCTTATGTGTTAATTGGTGCAGGTTTAGTTGCTAAGAAAGCAGTTGAAAAAGGTTTACAAGTTCCTGATTTCGTCAAAACATCACTAGCACCTGGTTCAAAGGTTGTTACAGGATACTTAACGGATTCTGGCCTGCTTCCATATATGGAGAAGCTAGGATTTAATATTGTCGGCTACGGCTGTACGACATGTATCGGAAACTCTGGTCCACTTGCAGACGAGATCGAAGAAGCTATAGCTGCAAACGACCTAACGGTAACTTCTGTTCTTTCAGGTAACCGTAACTTTGAAGGACGTATTCATCCGTTAGTTAAAGCGAACTATTTAGCTTCACCTCCACTCGTTGTGGCATATGCTTTAGCAGGAACGGTTGATATCGATCTCCGCAATGATTCACTAGGAAAAGACCTAGAAGGCAATGATGTTTTCTTTGATGACATTTGGCCTTCTGCTGAAGAAATTTCGAAAGTTGTTAAAGAAACGGTTACTCCAGAATTATTCCATCGTGAATACAAAGACGTATTTGATAGCAATGAAAGCTGGAATAAGATTCAAACGACTGATGAGGCTCTTTATAAGTGGAATGATGACTCTACTTATATTGCTAACCCACCGTTCTTTGAAGATCTTTCTCCAGAACCTGAGGATATTAAACCATTGTCCTCACTACGTGTCATTGGTAAATTTGGAGATACGGTTACAACAGACCATATTTCACCAGCTGGTGCGATTGGTAAAGATACACCTGCAGGTAAGTATTTGATTTCAAAAGGCGTAGAGCCAAGAGAATTTCAACTCATATGGTTCAAGACGTGGTAACCACGATGTTATGATGAGAGGTACATTTGCTAACATCCGTATCCGTAACCAAATTGCTCCTGGTACAGAAGGCGGTTATACAACTTACTGGCCAACTGGTGAAGTAATGGCGATCTATGATGCAGCATGAAATATAAAGAAGATCAAACTGGACTTGCCATTTTAGCTGGGAAAGATTACGGAATGGGTAGCTCTCGTGATTGGGCAGCTAAAGGAACAAATCTACTTGGTATTAAAACAGTTATTGCTGAAAGCTATGAGCGTATTCACCGCAGTAACCTTGTACTTATGGGTGTATTACCTTTACAGTTCAAGGAAGGTGAAAGTGCTGATACTTTAGGATTAACTGGTGAAGAAGCATTTGATGTTAAAATTACAAATGATGTAAAACCTCGTGAAGTTGTTAAAGTTGTTGCAACAGCTAAAGACGGTACAACGACTGAATTTGAAGTGGTTGTTCGCTTCGATAGTGAAGTTGAAATGGATTACTATCGTCATGGTGGTATCTTACAAATGGTTTTACGTAATAAGCTTGCACAAGCAAAAGCTTAATTCAATAAAAAAGTGTCACAAAGACTTTTTAAATGTCTTTGTGGCATTTTTTTGAGTAATTTTAGAAACACGCACTTATTTAACGATCATGATAAATTTGCATGAATGACTAATACAATGTACAAACTAACGTTATCAAGAAAAGGAGTGGTTATAATGGGAAGACAAAAAAAAGGAAACGCAAATGCCGAGCGTAATAAAAATGCAAAAAAATATGGAAAAGAAAATCATCCAGAAAATAAATTTGCATCTTATGCCGAGGGTGAAGCAGAAAAGATGAATAGTGAACAAAAATAGCGAGTAACGGAGGATAATTCATTGTTCGAATTTTGGACAGGTGGCGAAGCATTGCCTGTGTGGGGGTTTGTCATACGGGCAATTGTCGTCTATTCATATATATTTCTCATTGTTAAAGTGCTAGGTCAACGTTCTATGAGTTCAATTGATGCACTTGATTTTATATTTGGTGTCGTAATTGGGGACATCTTAGGAGAACCACTCACGGATGGTTCATTACCTTTAGCTGGCCCTGTCGGAGCCGCAGCAACGATAGCAGCCCTACATCTAGGTCTTTCCTATTTTGCGTTAAAGGCACCAAGATTCAGAAGAATTATTGAAGATGAACCATTATATTAATGAGGCACGGTGTTATTTTATATGAACAATTAAGAAAAGCGAAAATTACACTTGAAGCTTTTATGATGGATTTACGCTTGAAAAGTGCAAGTGATTTAACTGAAATTGATTATGCGATATTAGAAATGAATGGACAAATAAGCATTATAAAAAAGTCGAACTATGAAAGTGTCACGTTACGTGATATGAATGAAAGTAAAGTGTCAAAAGGTTATTCTTCAGTTCTAATTGAAGATGGTAGAATTATTGAAGCTAATGTAAAAAAGTACGGAACGATTAACTGGTTACATGATGAAATTCACAGACAAGGCTATGCAAATACTAAAGAGATTTTTGTCATGACAATTGATGAAGCGGGGCAAACATACATTAGTCCGAAAAAAATACCAGATTAAAGTATAAATGCGACGTTACTGCTTCCAAATGGTCTTATGAAACAAAGGAAGAAACAATCACTATCTTCATTCATGAATATCGTTGGGAAGAAATAAGAGCTGTAAGGGATTTGGTAAATTAATGGTTGGATAGACGTAAACCGGTTTGAAATACTAAAGGTAAGGAGGGGTTACATGAAAACGAGAAGTACAAAATCAAATTTTGCACAATTTCGTCCTGACCATTTAGGTACTCAGCCTGTTAAATCCAACTCCAACAATGGGAAGAAAATGAATACGAAAAGTTCAAAACAGCCTCATTATATCCCACCTAAAGGATAACAGTTATATAGGGGTAATCCATTGAATATTGGATTACCTACCTAATACAGCCTCTTAACTTACATTAAATACTCCAATTCATTACAAATCCTTTTCATTTCACACATTCTTCAAAAGATCTGCTAAAATTTCTTCGATATGATAAAATGTTAATTTGATGCGTCTTTATTAGCTCGTCAATGCATAAAACAACTAATAGGACGAGTAATGGGAGGGGAGAAACTAGGTTGAAACGGCGTCACATATTAACATTACTATTTATTATTTACATGATGGGTTTAGTTTATATTACGTTATTTGCATGGAATTATGGTGCTTCACTTGGGCCAGAAGGGCCAGGGGGGAGAAATTACAATTTGATTCCGTTTCGCAGTATTTATCGAATTTCAATGTTTAGTCCGACAATAATGGATCCGATTCGAATATTAATAGGGAATATTATCCTTTTTATCCCATTTGGGATTTTATTAGCTGCCATTTTCCCTAAATTACGCCATAGTGCTATAGTCATTCTATTTGGTTTTATGACATCATGTTGTATTGAAATTTGTCAATTTTTATTTACATATCGTGTAGCAAATATTGATGATGTTTTATTAAATACGTCTGGTACGCTAATCGGATATTATTTGTTTTCCGTATTGTATTTCGTTAGAAAGCGTGTCATTATTTATGTCAATTAGCTCAGGCAGAGAGCTTTTTTCTGCTTGTGTATTTATATAAACGGAAAAAGAAATAAACAAACGCTAAAAAAGCTCCGTAAAAGAGCATGATATGCAATAAATCTCTTGGCTCGTTTACGATGGAGTTTCCGACAACGGCGAATAAAATCATTGATGGCATTTTTCCTAATGAGGAAGCGATTGTGTACTGTAAAAACGAAACTTTACTTAATGAAGAATAAATGTTAACGATAATGGAAGGAATGATTGGGATCAAACGTGTAATGAAGATCGTCATAAATGCATTCCGTTCAAATAAAGTCGTTATTCTTGCTAAATGTTCATAGCGATAGAGCACTTTTCCCCAAGATCTCGATAGCCATAACGTACGAAGCTAAACATGATAATGGAGGCTAGAGAAGAGCCTGTCCATGTAATTAAACTTCCTAGTACTGGACCATAAGCTGCACCAAGGACACCGCCGACGAGGGATATGGATAATCGGGAATAAAGAAAATAATGTTGCGAGAATGGCAGTTGCCAAAATATAATCGGTCCCACCAGAGCGAATCCATTGTAAAAGTGATTCTCCATATCGATATATAAATATTCCTATTATGATGTATGCGAGTAATACGATTAGCTTTTTCATGAACATTTCAATCCTTTCGAAAACATAACGTATCTATTCTCTCATGTTTATAACGTTTTGTCTTTGAGAAAAAATAATTGTGACGGAAAGTTTAAAAAATCCATATTGATTATACAAAATGGGAAGGGAGAATTAGAAATTGAAAATAAGGTTATTTTGTTTAGTTATACTTGGTTTTGCTTTTGTCTTAATGTCGCCGTTAATGGTTTTTGGACATTCGTATGTATCCGAATCTGTACCTGAGGATGGTGCAGAAGTTGATGTTGTTGAAGAAATTAATTTAACATTTAATGCAGGTATTGAAAATGTTAGTACAGCAACTGTCATTGGTGAGCAAGGCGAAATTGATGGAAGGGTTGAAGTAAATAGTCCAGTTTTAACGATTTATTTTGACGAAGCATTACCGCCAGGCAGTTACGAAGTTCAATGGCAGGCACTAGGTGAAGATACACATACGACTGAGGGCATATTATCCTTTCATGTAGCTGAAACTGAAGAAGAAGTAGAAATAGTGGAAGAAACCATTGAAGAGGTTCCAAATCAAGCAATTGAAGAGGAAGCGGATCAAGAGAATGAAGGGGTCATTGAACAAGAAGAAATCACAGAAGAACTGTTTGAAGAAGACGAAGTTGGTGAATCAAAAGAGGATGGAAACTTTGCGATCCTATTCATTGGTCTAGCTGTACTAGTGGCGATCATTGTGATCGTGCTTCTTACAAAGAGGCGACGTTCATGATTGAAGCAATAACGAATTGGCTTTTGTATGGTAGTTTATCGTTTGTGATGGGATATACGATTTTACAAGCGATATCAACTGACCGACGACCTACTATACATGCAAAAACAATTTATCAAATTTCGCTATATATGATTCCAATTTTATTAATCGTTCCTGTCGTTAGGGTAATAAATGTGTTATATAGACAATTCGGCTTAACGGTGGGAGAAAGTATTCAAACCGTTTTATTTGAATATAATGTAGGACAATCGTGGTTTATTTCGAGCGTTATCTCGTTCATTCTAATTGTGTTAACGAAGAAGAACATGGGCTGGTTTCATGTCATTTTAGCAGGCTTGTTAATAGCGGTAACGAGCTGGTCGAGTCATGCAGCTTCGATAGAGGGATGGAGTGGTTTTCTTGGCAACTATATACACTTTTTAGCAGTTACCGTATGGATCGGGGTATTAGTTGTTGTTGCATGGTTTTCTTCCAATGAATCAATTCCACCTGCTTTTTTTAAATGGTTTTCATTCATTGCCGCATGTTCAGTATCGGCCATCATTTTATCTGGTTTTCTATTAATGGGTATTATTGTACCAGAGTACGTTCAATCTTGGCTTCTGACATATGGACAATTGCTGCTCATTAAACATCTGCTCTTTTTGCCGTTACTTGCATTCGGCCTTCATCATCTCTTGCTTGGTATGAGAGAAGAAGTGAAAAGTAGCTTAAAGGTGAAGAGATCGTTTAAAATTGAAGTAGTTATCGCGTTTATTATATTATTAATATCAGCCATTATGACGGAGCAAACGCCTCCGCATGAAGTTATACGAACGTTACAAACTGAATCGGTTACACCTATTATTCAATTATTCATAGGTGAGAATGCTCCTATAGGCGTAATTCATTTAGCACATTCTATAAGCGGCCTTTTATTCATGCTTGTAGCAATTGTTGCCTTTATAAATGGATGTTACCAATTGTTTAAAAACAAAAGTCTCCAATTGTCATTAGTTTCATATGGTGTGTTTGTATTAACGATTTATTTAAGCTTAATGATGTTTGTTCAAATTGGAGCGAACGAAGTAGATGAAAAAGTTTATCCAACCGTGAAAGATGCGATTATGCTAAATTACGAAGAAGCAGCGGAGTTGAGCATTTTGCAGGAACAGCTGTATGACGACGAACTTTTTGTTGTCTATACGGTAAACGATGATGATTTAGTGGCTGAACGTCTATTAAAGGTAGAAGGTGGTTACAAGCGTTTACCTGTAGCGATGTTAACAATAGGAGGAACGTCGGTAAGAGAAGAGGATCAAAAAATTAGAACGTTCCGCGTACAGAGCGGGAATTGGCATGATGACGATTTTACGTATACGTATGTCACGTTTGGCATGATCCAAGAGCCGCCAAATGTCGCTCGTGTTCAAATTCACTATGAAGGTGGTTCTTATATTGCGGAATTAGAGCAGGAAGTATTTCTAAATGTCACTTCAACCAATGAAGATTGGGACGATCAGCATCCGATTGATTTTCTTACAGATGATGGGACGGTCATTGAGACCTATGCTCGAAATGTTATGGAAGAAGGAGTGTATTGCCATTAGGCATACACTCTTTTTCAATGTTAACAGTCAAATAGTACAAACATCTTTCTTCACTGGAATCAAATTAAAATGGAACAGTTTGTAGAAGCGAAACGTATAGTATTTTTCTTACTAGCTAGAATGATGTATCATATTTAAGTAGAAACACTTTTGACTTAAACAGAATGATAACTATACGTTTTGCAAAGCTGTGAAACATTTATAGTAGAACAATCATAATCATATTTTCTTTTGAAAGAAGGTGAAAAAGCATGATCCAAGAAAAATTGACTAAAGAGCAACTAATGAATTTGTTAAAAGAAGTGGAAGAAGGAAAGCGAGATTGGAGAGAGGCAGACCTTTGGGAGTGGCTTAATATTGCTGAAACGTATGAGGATTTTCCGACACAATTACTTTCTAAGCTCTACATATGGTTGGCGAAATCACGTTTCAAACGAACAGGTTATGTAGATGCTATTACTTCGGAATGGTTAAAGGCAGCTGAACAATCAGAGGCGATTAGTGCAGAGGTAACAGACATTTACGTCGATCAGCTCTATTCAATGATGCGTCATTTACCTCTTCCACGGCGTTTCCAGCCAATCCGTGAAACAGATAATAGTGTAACAAAAAAAGAAACAGCTGGTACATATTTCAAAGCAATAACTGAATTTCAACAACAATTCACAAAGATGAAAGATGTTTGGGAAAGAATTAAAGACCGTGTGCTAGAACAACAGACGAATCAGGAGCAAATGAACATTGTAGCTGGAATGGAGAAACTTTATGAGTTAGAGGATATGTTTCAAAAACTAGAACGACGAACGAAACGTTATTTAGACTCATTACAAGGAATTTACCATTCTGTACAGTTATATGGCGAGTTGCTGAACTTGTTAAAGCAAATAGAGGCGTTTAGTAAGAAGTGGCATGCTTTATTGAATCCGATAACGAAAAACATCAAGAGAATGCGATTCATGAGCTTGAAAAAATGGTCGGCTTGAAAGAGATCAAGTATAGGATCAAAAAGCTTTATCAATATTTAGATTATCAGCAAGAACGATTGAAAAAGGGCTATCAAACAAAAGATGGGATCAACTTACACATGATTTTAACAGGAAATCCAGGTACAGGTAAGACCCATTTAGCCCGCCTTATTGCCAAAATCTATTATGAACTTGGGCTTTTAGAACGGCCTGATGTATTAGAAGTTGATCGTTCTCAATTAGTTGGTGCCTATGTTGGGCAAACAGAAGAGCAAACGATGAGGCTTATTGAACAGGCTAAAGGCGGAGTTTTGTTCATTGATGAAGCTTATAGCTTAAAGCGTTCAGGCGTTTCAGCAAATGATTATGGACAAGCGGCGATTGATACATTAGTAGCGGCTATGACTGGTCCAATGGATGGCTCGTTTGCTGTCATACTGGCAGGTTACCCTACGGAAATGCGTGCTTTTTTACGGGCAAACCCCGGTTTGCGAAGTCGATTCCCTGATCATAATATGTTACATATTGATGATTATTCAATACAAGAGCTATTAGAAATCGGTGAAAAAATTGCAATAGAAAATGATTTTCTGTTAACAAGTCAGGCTACATTTGAGCTGAAAAGACGACTTGAAAAAGCAAAGGTCGATGAATCATTTGGAAATGCTAGAACAACTAAAGCAATTATTCTTGAATCCATTTTTCAAAAAGGAGCAAATGTTTCCATTGATTCAGCAAAAAAGGATGACTTTGTTTTATTACACGCTGAGGATTTCCGTGAAGAACAGCAGCAAGGTAAAGGGAAAAGCGGTTTAGAAGAACTTAACGATATGATCGGTTTAGAGCAAGTAAAGGAAGAAATCCATGCACTTGCTTCCTTTGTACGTATCCAACAAAAACGCCGAGAAGAAGGGTTGCAAACTCTTCCATTAGAGCTTCACTCAGTTTTTACAGGCGAACCTGGAACTGGAAAAACAACCGTAGCAAAGCTATTCGCGAAAGTACTTAACGAGTTAGATCTATTAAAAAGAGGTCATGTCGTTGTTGTTAGTCGTGCGGACTTAGTTGCAGGCTATGTTGGACAAACCGCAGAAAAAACAAAAGAGAAGGTAAAGGACGCTTTAGGTGGGGTTTTATTTATAGACGAGGCATACGGATTGATTTCTGGTGGACTTGGTGATTTTGGTCTAGAGGCAATTCATACTCTCGTTTCAGAAATGACGGAACATGGAGATAATCTAGTTGTCATTTTAGCTGGTTATGAGAGAGAAATCGATTTACTTTTAGATAGCAATCCAGGTCTTCGTTCACGCTTTAAAAAATTTATCCATTTTCATCCTTACTCAACCGACGAATTATTGCAAATCATTCAAAAGAATGCAAATGATTCTGGCTATTTACTTGCCGCTGATGCAGAGGAAAAGATGAAAGAGATTTACATGAACAGCCAAATGGACATGCGAGATTTGCTGTTGACCTCTTTAAAAAAGCAGTCCAAGCACAATCGGTACGATTAAGTTCGTTAGATTCTTTAACAAAGGAAGCATTAATGACTATTACAGCAGCAGACATTTAATAATGAAAGGATGATTCGTTTGTATATTTCAAAAAAAGAAATTCAAATTTTATATGCCGATACAGATATGATGGGTGTGATTTATCATGCCAATTATTTAAAATACTTTGAGCTAGGACGTTCAAGCTTAATTGAGGAGATTGGTTATAGTTACGTTGAAATGGAGAATAGCGGTTATTTTGCACCGGTATATGATGTGCAGGCAACCTATAAAAAGCCAGTTCGTTATGGCGACCGAGCCTTCGTTCATACGTGGATAGATATGAATGATGGCATAAAAACAATTTACGGCTATGAAATCGTCAATGGTGATGGAGATGTTTGTGTCGAGGGGAAAACTACACATATTGTTGTGAAGAAAGATACATTTAGGCCCGTTGCTTTTAAAAAGGCGTTTCCTAAGTGGTATCAAAAATATGAGGAAATCAAAAAGTAAATTCGCATAAATGAAGCAAACCTTTCCATACTATATGTGAAACCAATTCATTGGAAAGGAAGATCTTTGTGGCCAAACCAGATAACCGAAACGACAATGTAGAAAAATTACAGCAGATGAAACGAAACACGCAGCACAATATAGAAGCGGCTGAAGAAGCGATTGCCCATACGAATATGCCACAAGAGCAAAAGCAAGAAGTAAGAGCTAAGAACCAGCGTCGTGAAGAAAGTATTGCAGCATTTGAAGCAGAAATGAAAGATGAAAAGCAAGCAAGGCAAAATGGCTATCGCGAACAATAATTAAAGTTCGTCAAAAAGTGTGATGCTCACGAAGAGTAGACACACTTTTTTGCTATTCTCAAAAGAAGTGAAATTCGTTTTTCTTAATAAGGACATATGCTATACTAAAAATCAAATAGAGAAAAGGGGAAGAATATGGCTTTTGGAATTTCTCGCTCACAACTAAAAGATTGGAAAAACAAGGCTCGTCGAGGTGAGATCGCTTTTTTGACACATTATTGGTTAGATGATCGTTTTCCAGATTGTGATTCAGTCACTAAAGTAGCCTGTACAAATAAAGATTCATTAATTAAATGGGGAAAGCAATACGGTTTAAAAGAACAATGGATTCATGAGCGTGAAGAGTTTCCTCATTATGATTTGCTTGGAGAAATACAGAGAGAAGTTTTAATGAAGGAAGGGCAATTTGATCAATTAAATCGACTAAAACGAAAGGATGAGATTTTTGAACATTAAACAGCAAGAAATTATTTCTGACCTACACACAAAGCCAGAAATTAGTCCTAAAGAAGAAATTCAAAATCGGGTACAATTTTTAAAAGATTATTTGTTACATACAGGTGCAAACGGTTATGTGTTAGGGATTTCTGGTGGACAAGACTCAACGTTAACTGGGAAGCTTGCACAATTGGCAATTGATCAATTAAATGCAGAAACATCAAAAACATACGTCTTTTATGCAGTGAGATTACCATACGGAGTTCAGCTGGATGAAGAGGATGCACAAGATGCACTTCAATTTATTCAACCAACAAAAACGTTTACTGTTAATATTAAATTGGCTGTTGATGCATCTATGAAGGCGTTTGAGCAAGCAACAGGAGAAATATTATCTAATTTTAATAAAGGAAATACGAAAGCACGTGAACGAATGAAAGCACAGTATGATATTGCTGCTCACTACGGATGTCTAGTCATTGGGACAGATCATGCTGCTGAAGCGATTACTGGTTTCTTTACGAAACATGGTGACGGTGCTTGTGATATAACGCCTATTTTTGGACTGAATAAACGACAAGGACAAGCGTTATTAAAGGAATTAGGTGCACCAGAGCATTTATATTTAAAAGCACCTACAGCTGATTTAGAGGATGATAAGCAGGATTACCTGATGAAGTTGCATTAGGGATGTCATATAATCAGTTAGATAATTATTTAGAAGGAAAAGAGTTAGCAGAAGAGCTGACAACACAAATAGAAGAACGTTATGTGAAAACGGAACATAAACGTCATCTTCCTGTTACAATTTATGACCAATGGTGGAAAGCGTAAGCAAATATAAGCTAACCATGAAAATCACTCATGGTTAGCTAAATGCTTTTCATGCTTGCTTTCTATGATCGTACCATTTAATGCTTGTGTCGCTAATTTATGTGCTTCCTTATTCTGATTCCGTTCAATGAAATGGTATTCTAATTTTAGATTAATTTTGTCAGCAAGATCATCAATTCGTTTTAACCAATTTTGGTAATTTTCCTCATAGCAAGGCCACTCCCCAGATGCTTGCTTGATAACAGTTAGTGAATCAGAATAAATAGGGAAGAGTTGATTTCTCAATTCAAGTTCTTCACATGTTTGTAAGCAACGATATAGTGCAGCATATTCTGCTTCATTATTGTCAGTAAGCAAATCTAACTGGTCATTTTGACGATGTCGCCATTTTTGTTGATTTTGTTCATAATAAATAACCCAACCAATTCCTGATGCAGCTGTATGTGGGTTAAACCCACCATCTATATACGCATGAGCATTCTGAGGAATGGTTTTTTGTTGATTTAAGAAGTTTTTCATATCCTTTATAGACCACGATGAATCATATTGGTCAATAACCTGATAAGACTTCATTCGTCCTGATTGTTGTAAATCCTGTAACAGATGGAATGCGGCTTCAATCGTTAACCAATCTGTTGCCATCTCGTATCGTTTTTTTGATTTATGGATTACATAAACCCATTCAATTTTTACTTTCATTAGTTCACTTCCTTTAATAGTGGTAACAATTGCATCGATATCTCTTTCATGTTAAGGTAAATTATCGAAATAATCTATTTTATTTAGTATATCTTTACGTATGTAGTATGAAATCATACTATAATAACCATACATTTGAGTAAAAAGGAGTAAGTATCCATGCCGATTAAAGTACCTGATCATTTACCAGCTAAAGAAATTTTAAATAATGAGAATATATTCGTTATGGATGAGAGTCGTGCTTATAGTCAAGATATTCGACCTTTGAAAATTGTGATATTAAATTTAATGCCTATTAAAGAAACAACAGAAACGCAATTATTACGTTTATTAGGAAATACTCCTCTCCAAGTTGAGGTTTCATTCTTACATCCAAGTACACACGTATCGAAAAATACTTCTCATGAACATTTAAAGGCTTTTTACAAAACGTTTGATGAGATTAAAATGGATAAATATGATGGAATGATCATTACAGGTGCTCCTGTTGAAATGTTAGAATTTGAGTATGTTAATTATTGGGAAGAATTGACGCACATAATGGAATGGAGTCAAAAGTATGTTACGTCTACTTTACACATATGTTGGGCCGCACAAGCTGGCTTATATTATCACTATGGTATTTCTAAATATCATCGAAAAGAGAAAATATTTGGCGTATTCTCGCATACAATTGAAAAACAAAATGTAAAGTTATTACGAGGCTTTGATGACGAATTTTTGGCACCACATTCACGCCATACAGATGTGAAAATAGAAGATATTGAAAAGGTTGACGATTTAGAAATTCTAAGCTTATCTGAAGAGGCTGGAGTGTATATTGTTGCTTCTAAAAACGGTAAACAGATTTTTGTGACCGGACATTCTGAATATGATGCCTGTACGCTGCGCGATGAATATGAACGTGATCGAGAAAAAGGATTAAATATCCAATTGCCAGAAAATTATTTTCCGGAAGATGACGAGCGTAATCAACCACGTTTGCGTTGGCGGGCCCATTCGAATTTATTGTTCTCAAATTGGCTTAACTATTATGTCTATCAAGAAACACCGTATAATTTAAGTAATGAATCTTAGTAACAGAGTATGATATAGATTCATACAAGCATCTTACTTTTCATATTTCCTGCTCATAATACGTAAGAACGTTTGCTTTTTATTTATTCATTGAATCACTTGATCTGAATAAAGAATAAAAAGCATACGTTTTTTTTCTTTAGGCAAACTATTAAAACGAGCACCAATGTTTTTAAGGTGAGGCGAGGTGTTTATAATGGAAAATGAAATGGAACAGTCCACGGTATTTTTAAATGGTACAGACGTTTTTTATCAGTATGCTAAAGCAAAAGGGGAACTAAAAGGAACGATGGTCCTGATCCATGGGTTTGTTTCTTCTTGCTATTGTTTCCGAAAAATAATTCCAAAATTACGAAAGCACTATAACATTTATGCACTCGATTTACCTGGTTTTGGCCGTAGTGGCAAACGAAAAGATTTTGAGTATTCATTTCATAATTATGCGAATGTTATTATTTCGTTTTGTCGATTGTTTGAATTACAAAAAGTGATTTTGGTTGGTCATTCAATGGGAGGGCAAGTTGCCTTATATACGGCTTTGAATCAGCCAGATTTAGTGGAAAAATTAATTTTAATGTCAAGCTCTGGCTATTTAAAAACGTGTGAAACGTTCCCTTATTTATGCATCGTATCTCCCATTTGCAAAATCGGTTATGAGGTATTGGTTTGAAAAAAGAGATTATAAGCAATCGCTATTTAATGTTGTGTATAATAAGAAGCTCATAGACCAAAACGCGGTCTTAGAGTATACACGTCCGTTTTCAGACGAACAATTTTTTGATGCGTTAATTGGTTTAATGCGGCATCGTGAGGGAGATTTAGCGAAAGAGGATTTACAAAAAATTAAGCACCCCGTCTTGCTAATATGGGGCGAAGAGGATCGTGTCATCCCAAAACGTATCGGAAAAAGATTGTCGATTGACTTACCTCGTGCTATTTATGTTTCTATAAAGAAGACCGGTCATTTAATTCCTGAAGAAAAACCAGAGCAAGTTGTTGAGCTAATAAATACGTTTATTGAACATCATACACCTGTTCATGAAAGCGTATAAGAGTTTATGCTATACTAGATATATCGTCCGTTCATGTTCGATGTATCTTTAGGAGGTGACTAAATGGATCCGCTTGATATTATGATGAATAAAGAGAAAATCAAACCTTACTTTCAAGCAGTAGTAAGTGCGGATAAGCAGTTGGTCATTGGCTATGAAGTAATTCCTAAATATCAGTCTGGTAATGATTTCATCTCTTTAGATTGGTTTTTTCAAGATTCAACGATTCCAGATGAGTATCGGTTAGAGCTATATGATTATATCCAAATGCTAGCATTTGAAGAGCTACAACGGGAAAAACAGTCCGTTATTTTGTATTTTCATTATGATGTTGAATTGTTAGTAAAAGACCAAGGTGAGACTTTTTTAAAAAGACTGTCAACATTTGAGAAAGACGGATTTAGCTATGATAACTTTGCAATACAATTTAAAAGTGATGAAATAGTGGATAAAGCAACTGAATATAAGCACTTCTTTTTTTATTTACAAAGCTTAGGGTTACGGATTGTTATTGAGGAATTGGGTCAATCAACAAGTTCTCTTGATCATATCGTCCAGTTGAAACCTAATGTCATTAAAACAAACGTGTCTTTTATTGATGAGGAGGAGTTACCTCATATGTTTGGTGAAGTCCATCAAACGTTATCCATTTTGTCAAGAAAAATTGGTGCAACGTTGTTATTTTCTGGAATTTCAAATTTTAATCAATTGAATTATGCATGGCGTAACGGTGGTAGATATTATCAAGGAGATTATATTCAAAGCCCCCGTGCCACCTTCGTTCCATTAGATTGCAGTACGGTTCGTCTAAGAAAGAGCTTTAATCATTTCTTGGTGTATGAACGGAGGAAAATTGAAGCTCAAGTTACATTAACAAATGAGTTAAATACAAAGTTACGCGAGTCTTTGAAACTATTATCAAATGATGATGCGTTTGATGAAATGTTAATGAAAGTGGCTCAAGAGTTCAATCAGTACGCTTTTCGCCTTTACATATGTAACGCAGAAGGTTTTCAACAATCATCAAATGCACAAAAAAACGAAAACAATGAATGGGTGCTTTTAGAAGAAGGGCGTTATAAAAATTGGAGCTGGCGTCCGTATTTTTTAGAAAATATCGTACGAATGAGCATTGAAAAGAAAGGGATATTATCTGATTTATACACCGATATTGAGCGAGATGAACGAATAAGAACGTATTCGTACCCGATATCAGATGAATTATATTTATTTTTAGATATTCCATATGATTATTTATTTGAACAGGAAGGATTGCTGTAGTCTGACCTTATTCGTAAGGTCAGACTTTTCTTTCATAGGGGAGGGATTTTTTGCAAGAAGGGGCTGCTTTTCGTTTAATGGCATATTTATTCTTTATCCATTCTACGATGACCATCATTGTCGGCTATATTCCAGTTTATTTTCAAGGGGAAGGCTTATCCAATTCAGAAGTAGGGCTCCTAATGGCTATTGGACCAATAGCGACAATCATAGCTCAACCGTTTTGGGGATATATGAGTGATAAATATAAAAGTATTAAAAGAATGCTGCTTATTGCAATAAGTGG
Source organism: Bacillus sp. JCM 19034 (assembly GCF_001310635.1). Taxonomy (GTDB): domain Bacteria; phylum Bacillota; class Bacilli; order Bacillales; family Bacillaceae_D; genus Halalkalibacter. The sequence continues at coordinate 602,677 of NZ_BAXR01000001.1, read as the reverse complement.
TGTTATTTTATCGGCCTTTTTGTTTCTTTTTATAAGTTTCGTTTTTAGGTTTTATGATGATTATGTTTGTCCTTTTTCTATTTATTTCACCAACAACTGCTCTAGGGGATTCATTAGCACAGCAAACCGCCAAATTGTCACAACGCTTTAGCTTCGGACAAATTCGAATGTGGGGATCGTTAGGTTTTGGCATCACTTCGTTATGTATCGGTTATTTGTTTACGATTATCGGAGTAGAAAATATTATGTACCCGATGATGATTATGGCAACGGTTGCATTCTTGTTTGCCTTACATGTTCAAGATGTACCACAAGCAAATAAACCGGTAACGATTTTTGATGCTTTTAAGTTAAGCACAAACCCCATGCTGCTCTTGTTCTTGGCTTGTGTCGTTTTTATATCCATTACACATCGCTCTAATGATACGTATTTAGGGATCTATATTGTTGAACTTGGTGGACCTGAAGCACTTATTGGATGGGCATGGTTTATCGGAGTTACGACGGAGGCTGTTGTTTTTGCGACAAGCGGATACTGGCTTAAAAAATGGTCACCATTGACTTATGTTATTATAGCTGGATTTCTTTATGCATGTCGGTGGTTTATGTTAAGCTTATTAAGTGACCCTTGGCTTTTACTCCCTTTACAAGCTTTACACGGACTGACATTTGGATTACTTTATTTAACCGCGTTTCAATTTGTAAATCAATTAATTCCAAAGCATTTACAGGCAACTGGGCATGTGTTGTTTATAACGATTGTTTTTGGATTTTCTGGAATAATTGGTTCGTTATTAGGTGGTTATATTATTGATTTAACATCTATGAATCATCTATATTTTTTCAAATCAATTAGTGCGTTCGTAGGGGCATGTGCGTTAATTTGTTTTAAACAGTTATACGATCATAGAATGGACAATAGTACGAAAGCTGCTGTATCATAATGGAAATGTAGGAGGTTAGCTAATGAATATCGAAATAACTCAAAATGCAATTGATTTTATATTACAAACAGCGTTAAATGGAAAATGTATAAGAATTCGAGCATATGATACGTATGAGTGAAGTACGATAATCGCGTACGACCTTGTTCTGGATGAACGAGGAGAAGAGGATGAAGAATTCCGAGTAGGTAAGCTTTCATTTATTTATAACAGGAAAGCAGTAGAAGAAATTGGCGATTATGTGAAGATAGATTATGTCCAATCTCAAGGGTTTAAAATGATTAATGCGAATCAAACATTAGCATACGGCTTGTCGCTTAAAAAATCGTAACTAGAAAGCTGATATTTATGAGTGGGCACTAAAGAAAGCTGAATTTTCCGCTTTTTTTAGTGCCTCTATCATTATTTTTTTACAAAAAAGCCACCCACTTGCTTAATAAGTGGACTTACTTGATTGACTGTCTTAATCACATGATCTACCGTCTGTACGGTATGATTCATATCAAATTTCCCTTCTTCGTTTGTAAAGAACGATTTTATGAATGAAGGCTTTTTAGGTGTAGGGTTTTGCATGTGCGGCATATGATAATAAGGGGCTTGATAGCCATTAGGTTGTTGCTGCATATAAGCTTGTTGCTGGTACGGTGGTGGCATATGATTCATTGGTTGTTGATATGAGTGATGCTGAGTTTGAAAATGATGATGTGGATGTGTGTAAAATGGTGGTTTCATTTAAACTTAAACCTCCTATTCAATTGAAATTTGTTTACGGTTATGAGGAATTTGAATGGTTAATAGTCCATTTTTGTAAGAGGCCTTCACGTCTTGCTCTCGAAAAGAAAATGTACATAAAGAATGCGTTCTCTGACATGGGTAGATGCTCGTTGTTGAATTTGTCCTGATTGTTCATCATTAATAATGGTTTGTTCATTATTGATCACTTGAATGCGAATTGATTGGTTATGAATATCTAGCTTAATATGATTCTTCTTAATTCCTGGAAGTTCTATGTCAGCACGCCATTGTTCGTTGTCTTCAGAAATATAAACAGGAAATGATGGTTGGAATAATGGATTATCTTGAATATGTTGGTAGCTTTGTTGGAAAAATTCATCGATTGATTGTAAAAAATCTTGATAACCTTGGGGAAGCTTTTTAATCCAAGGCTGATTATCAGACATGTTTTTCACCTCATTTATAAATAGTAGCTACTTATAATGTATGTGTTATTTCACTAAAAGGTGATTGTAATATAATTGAAAAGGTGGTTGATTCGTTATGCGATACCCTGTTGTAGATTGCCACTGTGATGCGTTATTAAAATTATGGGAACAACCTTATAGGAATTTTCGAAATTCAGAAGAAATTGATAGTAACTATGAACGTTTAGTAGAGGGACATGTGAAGTTGCAATTTTTTGCTATCTTTGTCGAACCGTGGATTAAACAGGAGCAGAAATTTCAGGTTGTAATAGAGCAAATTGATCATTTTTATAAGAGTGTATTAGTACAACCGAAAATACGCCATATTAAAAATTGGGAGGACATCAATTCTCTTCAAGAAGGAGAAATTGGTGCCGTTTTAGCATTAGAAGGTGTAGATGCGATAGGGGATGATATAACGAAATTATCGTTGTTGCGACACCTTGGTGTCTTATCGGTCGGTTTAACATGGAATCAAGCTAATTTAGTAGCTGATGGCGTCGATGAAGATCGTGGTGCTGGATTAACAAACTTTGGAAGAGAGGTCGTACAGTTTCTCAATGAACACAAACTATTAACGGATGTATCTCATATAAGTGTAAATGGATTTTGGGATGTTATGGAATTAGCTCATAAACCACTTGCGAGTCATTCAAATGCTAAGGCTCTTTGTTCACATCAAAGAAATTTAAATGATGATCAGATCCGTGCATTAGTAAAAAAGGAAGGCTTTATCGGACTCGTTTTTCATCCTTTATTTTTAATGAATGATGGTAAGGCGACGATTGAGCACATCGTTGATCATATTGATCATTTTTGTGCACTTGGGGCACGTAACTATATTGGATTCGGCTCCGATTTTGATGGTATCTCATCTTATGTAGAGCATTTGCGTCATAGTGGTCACTTTGTTTACTTAGGAGAACAATTAGAAAAGCATTATTCCTCATCGTTTGTTAAACAGCTCATGTACGAGAACGCTTTTGCATTTTTTAACAGATAAGAAGGAAAAAATGATCGAAAAATCTGATAAGAGAGACGTTTCATACGTTTTTCTTATCAGCAAAACGCATTTTTGCGGACTTCTTATTGGAAATTCGTTATACTAATGAACGAAAAGTGAGGTGAGGATGTTGAATATTACCGATCAAGCAAAAGAATTTATATTGCATACAATGAAAGAGCATCAAATGAATACCATTCGTGTTGTTTTGGCTGGTATGGGCTGAGGGGCTCCTAAATTAGGACTAGCTCTGGATGAGCCAGCAGAAACAGATATTATAAAAGACGTAAATGGAATTGAAGTTGCGTTCGAAGCCGGTGTTGTCGATTTTGTTTCTAACATAACATTAGACATTGAGAAGTCGGAAGCTGGTGAAGGTTTGGTAATTGTCGGAAACAATTTTAGCTGTTAATAATAAGGTCGATAGATTTCTGTGATTATGAAATCAGTCGACCTTATTTTTACATATTTTTTGAAATGTATAGAATTATTTCGTCTAAAGACTTGCAATAGTTGGATTTATAACGTTAAGTGATTTTAACATTTTACAATTTTGCCTATCTATCCTATATCATAGTAAGTGTTCAATGTGAAACCTTGTTCCTATATATGTTACACTTGCAATAGATTTTCTTTGAAGGGATGATAAAGACATGAAAAAGTTCGTTACGTTAGCTATTTCAGCAGGCATAGCCCTCACGCTAGTCGCATGTGGAGGAGATAATGCTAATGAAGAAGTAGACACGGATGCAGTACAAAATGATTCAGGACAAACTTTTGATTTAGGCATAAATGAGGAAGATATTCCGGAGGTAATAGGAACGGTTAATGGGCAAGAGCTGGATCGAGATTTGTTTCTTGCTTTATTACAACAGGAAGCAAATGATTTATTAATGCAAGGTGTTGAATTAAATAGTGACGAGGCTAAACAATATATGGAGCAAGCGAAGCAGACCTATTTGGAGAAATTGGTAGGTGAGTTGATTATTATTCAGGCAGCTGAAGAAGAAGGAATTTCAGCGAGTGACGAAGAGGTAGAAGAAGAGATTTCAACGTATTTAGAGACAATTCAAATGGAAGAATCTGAAATGGTTGAAATACTAGACGCACAAGGATTATCGATGGATGATGTTCGAGAAGACTTTGTTGATCTTGTGATTCGGGCAAAATATATCGATGAGCACATTACTACTCCAGAAGTGACAGAGGAAGAAATTGAAACGACTTACCAGGAATGGATTGCAAATGTTGCGGTACAAGAAGGTGAAGAGGTACCAACAATAGATGATTTTCGTGAAGACATTAAACGAATGTTACAATCACAGAAAGAACAGGAACAATTAAATGAGTTAATTGAGGAGTTAATAGAAAAGAGTGAAATTGAACGATTTATTTAAATATGATAGGGTGCCCTGTAATTGGGCACTCTTTTTTAGGTTTCCTTTATTTTTTATGTAGCCCTTTCATGGACTAATTTCTTGAAGTTAAAATTAATAGTTGCCGTTTATAACCATTCTCCTATAAACTAGAGGTAGGAATTTAGTTTCGGTAAATGGAGGAATAGCTATGGAAAAAAGCAATATTTTGCTAGAAACAGGAACAAATGAACTAGAAATTATCCTTTTCACGGTCGGGAATGGGACGTTTGGGATAAATGTCCTAAAGGTGCGAGAGATCATTAACCCATTACCGATTACAGAGACTCCAAATGAACATGAACATGTAGAGGGTGTTATTCGACTGCGTGAAGAAGTGATTCCTGTAATCGATTTATCAAAAGTGTTAAATGCACCACCTTCTGAAAAACCACAAGAAGATAAGCTCATTATTGCAGAGTTAAATAAACTAAAGGTAGCCTTTCATGTCCATAGCGTATCAAGGATTCATCGTATTTCTTGGGAACAAATTGAGAAGCCGAGTGAGCTGTCACAAGGCTCCACTCAAACAATTGGTATTGTGAAAATGGAAAACGTAATGCCGCTACTGCTTGATTTCGAAAAAATTGTTGTCGATATAAATCCTGTTTCTGGATTAAGCGTTGAGAAAGTAAAAGCAATGGGACCTAGGATGCGCTCTAAGAAGAAAATATTAGTTGCCGAAGATTCACCTATGTTGAGAAAATTGTTGCACGATACATTATCAGAGGCAGGTTACGAAAGCTTACAATTTTTTGAAAATGGGAAAATGGCGTGGGAGTATTTGGAGTTATTAGCAAAGGAAAATGAAGAAGATATTAACAAAAGAATAAACGCTATTATAACAGATATAGAAATGCCACAAATGGATGGTCATCATTTAACGAGAAGAATAAAGGAGACACCAGAACTAAAACATTTACCTGTCATCATCTTCTCATCACTGATTACTAATGACTTATTTCATAAAGGTGAAAGTGTGGGGGCATCAGCTCAAATAAGTAAACCTGAGATTGTATTATTAGTTGAAACATTAGACGAGTTATTAAACTAAAAAGCTCACAAAAAAATGCGAACCAATTCATTGGTTCGTTTCAGCCTGTCGACAAAGTCTCGCAAAAAGCGAGACAGGCGACAGGTTTTTTTATTGCCAGGAAATCGTCCTCCGACCACGCTACCGGATGGGGGGCACGCTTTGGCAGCAGGGCGTTGAACTAACCGGCACGCCGGTGGATTTCAACCTGCTCTTTCCTCCTTCAGGAGTCGGCCCTCCCATCCCGTCCGCTTTGTATAGTGCCAAAAAGGAAATTGGCTTCTCCTCAAATAAGAGACAGAAGTATTAGATCAGGCGTTTTTTTTCATTAATTAAACGTTTAGTATTGGATATTCCAAAAAGTTTACATACGATCTTCTTTTTTAAGAGCTTGTATGATGACTTTTTTTGTTGTTTATCAATAAGCTATTTTATTAAAAAAGTGGGTATAATAAATGGTTTTTTGTTTCGTACTCATTGTTCAAACTCCTTTTTTTTATATATTATGACATAAGGAAAAAAAGTTTACTTAAAGCAACATTTTAGGCGAATGATTAGACAAATGGGACCTATCATTGTTATGATGTATACATCGTACGTGTAGGGAGTGAAGTCCATTGAATATAGAGGTAACAAAACCAGCAATCCAATGGTTTAAAGATGAATTTGATTTAAATAAAGAACATCCGTATATTCGAATATTTGCTCGTTATGGCGGATGTGGTTCATTGCAGAGTGGTTTTTCTTTAGGGATCAGTGCAGAACGTCCAAATAAAATCGGAGCGAAAACAGAAGTTGATGGAATTATCTTTTATATTGAGGAACAGGACTTATGGTACTTTGATAACCATCATCTTAAAGTGAAATACAGTCGCAAGCATCAAGAAATTGAATTCGTATACGAGCAGTCAAATTAAAGAACATACAGAACAATATATAAGTATAGAAAGCAGGTATACATATGGAAAAAGCAACATTTGCCGGTGGTTGTTTTTGGTGTATGGTGAAGCCGTTCGACGAGCTTCCGGGAATTATAAAAGTTGAATCAGGGTATATGGGTGGAAATGTTCAAAACCCGACCTATGAACAAGTGAAAACAGGTACAACTGGTCATTACGAAGTCGTGCAAATTACGTATGATCCAACTTTATTTTCATATAAACAGCTATTAGAATTGTATTGGCCGCAAATTGATCCAACTGATCCGGATGGTCAGTTTCATGATCGAGGCCCACAATATCGAACTGCGATTTTTTATCATACGGAAGAACAAAAGCTTCTTGCCGAAAAATATAAAAAAGAAATTGAAAACAGTAATCGATTTTCTAAACCAATAGTAACAAAAATCATCGAAGCAGATACTTTTTATTTGGCAGAGGATTATCACCAAGATTTTTATAAGAAGAATCCAAAAGAGTACGAAACAGATAGAACGCTATCTGGAAGAGATTCATTTATTGCTGAAAATTGGAAAAAAGATTGAAGTAACAAAGTCACTTAGGGAACTGGATTTTCCTTGAGTGACTTTTTTGATTATGCAGAACGATTGATTGTTTTTCGAGTATTTAATGGTATCTGTGCCGTTTGGTGGTTTTGTAGAATAGTGGAAAAATCCAGCTATGAATATGTGAAAATATGAAATAATATGATAAAAAGCTGCACTAATTCGGTTAGATTTTGGTATACTATTAGTAAGAAAAGGGGGGAGATAAAATGAAACTTAAACAACTATGGACTGGAACAATGATCTTCTCTCTAACATTAATCGTTTGTGCATTAACAGTAATTCTCATCGTCCATCAATGGACACATACGGAAGCGGGTCGAGTCCCTCCTAAAACAGCTGTAATTTTACAGGCAGTCAATCAGAATTTAGTAACACCAGATATGAATGTGCCGCAATTTTTAACTTCTTCAGGACCGGCACGATTTACGAGTGAATACATTGAAATTCCTGTATCAGATGGAGAAACAATTATGAGTAAAATGTATAGACCGATTGAAGGGGATTCCCATCCAATTATTCTTTATTATCATGGTGGAGCCTTCATGGAAGGTTACGGTGACATTGAAACACATGATAATATTGTACGGGCATTAGCTGCACGAACAAATAGCATTGTGATTGCTGTAGGTTATCGTGTCGCTCCAACATATCCGTATCCGACTGCAATAGAAGATAGCTACGATGCGTTAAACTGGGCATATTTGAATGCGTTCTCATTTGGGGGAGATTCTAATCGGATTTCTGTTGTTGGTGATAGTGCGGGTGGAAATATTGCAACGGTTGTTTCGTTAATGGCACGTGACCGGAATGGTCCAGAAATTCAATCTCAAGTCTTGTTTTATCCGTTAACAACATTCCAAGACATCGAATTCGAGTCGAGATTGCAATATGATAGCGGCTATTATTTATTATCTCGAAATGTCATGATGCAAGCACGTGACACGTATACACCTCATGAGGTGCTTTGGAGTGATGCATATACCTCTCCGCTTAATGCACAGCTTGAAGACTTACCGCCGACCCTGATTATAACAGCAGAATTTGATCCATTACGCGATGAAGGAGAGGAATATGCAAAAAAATTAGCTGAGAGTGGTGTTCCTGTCGTGCATTATCGTTACAATGGTGTCATGCACGGGTTTGTTTCATTTTATGAGATCATGTATCGGGGAAATCATGCATTAGCTGAAGCTGCTTTATTTTTAAGAACATCTGATCAAATCACAGATGATACGTATCAATTTCACGTATTTGATGGTGGAACAAATGTGAGAGTTCAATTACGTGAAGAAGCTGAGGCTTACGCAATTGGAAGCTTTTTAATTGGTAAGCAAGTAGTGAAACTCTTTTCTAGCTTGTTTGAATAAAAATATATATAAATATATGGCAGACCGGAGACAAAACGCCTTTGAGAAGTTGATTCTCAAAGGCGTTATTACGTTATTTCGTCTATTTACTGCTGTATATCCAGTGCCAGTTGGCTTTTTTAGCTTCATGTCTGCCGACCGTCTCGCTTTTGCGAGACTTTGTCGACAGACTAAAAAAGGGAGGCCAAAAATGTACCTACCTTTTACTTTCTATCAAGAAGGTATTCGCATCATTATAAATCTATGATCTTTATCTAATCTTTACGTGTTTCTGTTATAATATAAAGGTCAAATATGTTCAAAATGACTTGCTTTGCAAGCCTTTTATAAGAGATCGAGGGAAAATAATGAACGAGACTATATTAATTGTAGAAGATGAAGACATTTTAAGGGAAATAAGTAAAGATTATTTTCAAGATGCTGGTTATGAAGTGTTAGAAGCTAAAAATGGTCTAGATGCATTAGATTTATTTGAACGATTGAATATTGATTTAATTATTCTAGATATTATGATGCCTGGATTAGATGGATGGACAGTATGTAAAAGAATTCGTGAAAAATCGGTCGTGCCAATTATTATGTTAACGGCAAGATCTGATGATGAAGATACAGTATTAGGTTTTGAATTAGGAGCAGATGATTATGTAACGAAACCTTATAGTCCGAAAATTTTGTTGGCAAGAGCTAAACGTTTGCTTCAATCGAAATTTAGCGAGAGCTTACGGGATAACGAAGATAAATTAATAAGCAACAACTTGGAGGTTGATTTACGTTCACATTCCGTTAAGATAGCTGGATTAGTCATCTCTTTAACACATACAGAATTTGAAATACTAGCCTATTTAATGAAGAATAAAAATATTGTCGTAACAAGAGAGCAGATGATTGTGAAAATTTGGGGCTATGAATATGATGGTGATGACCGTACAATAAATACACATATTCGTAATTTGCGAAATAAACTTGGTAAGCAAGCGAATCAGATTAAAACAATTGTTCGTGCTGGCTATAGGTTTGAGGACTGATTAGTAATGAGAAAAAGTATTGTAGTCAGGTTGTTTCTTTTTACAATAGGATTGTCCATGTTCATTTTGGCGAGTATATATGTTGGTCAAACAATCCTTTTTGAGAATTACTACATAAATAATAAAATAAAGCAATTAACTGAAGCAATTGGCACGTTTAAGGTTGACTATCAAAATATAGTGAATGATCATACTATGAATCAAATAGAATTAGAGCAACAATTTTATCAAGAAAATAATGCATGGATAACAGTTTTAGATGAAAATGGTTATGTAAAAGGAACTACTGAATTTGCAGTAACTTTAATTGAAAGCTATGTTACTGAAGATGATGATGATATTAATTATTCGGATTTGACCTATGTCATACCGATCGCCTATCTAATTAATGCCTATAATGAAAATGAAGAGTTTGATTTTATGAAGGAAACAGAAGAATACTTAATTGAGATTCACGGGATTGAAAAAAAGGAGAGGTTTTTCCGTATGAAGTCATTATAAGTACACTAGATTCAATTTATGACGTTCATAGTCCTTTCTACTTATTTGAAGGCGGCCTAGATAATGTGAGTTATTGGAAAAACCAAACGCTTGCAACTAAAATAGAAGAAACGAATTCCAACGAAGGTATGATTGAAAAGGTTATTTATGGAAATGTACATGATGTAAAAATCCCAAACTACAACAATCATTTTTTCGTGTCCACTCGTCAAAACCTACTGTTTTTTGAACGCATTAAGGAATTTCAAGCAGAATTAATTCTAGGTGATCTGCCAACTGGATGGCAAGCTACAAAGGAAATAGAGTATGAAGAAAACGGTATAAACTATAGAGTGTTAATTGATGAAAGTAAAGATGAAAATGGCGAAACTATTTACTTTTTTACGATGGCGTCACTACAACCTATCGATGAAGCAGTAGAAATGATGGAAGACTACTTTGTCTATCTTATTATTGCTGTAGGCGTATTAATCTTGTTAGCAGCTTTTTATTTTTCAAGAAAAATAGCCAGTCCTTTGTTAAAAATAAATACTATCACAAAACGGATTGCACATTTAGATTTTGCTGAAAAAGCACCTGTGAAATCTAATGATGAAATTGGACAATTAGCTGAGAATATTAATATTCTTTCAGATACGTTACATGCTCATATTCAAACACTTCAGCAGGATATAGAGAAAGAAAGACAATTAGAAAACACACGGAAAGAGTTTATTGCCGGCGTGTCGCATGAATTAAAAACACCTTTAAGCATTATGAAAAGTTGTATGTCTATTTTACAAGATGAAGTTGCTGTTGATAAACGTGCCCATTATTTTTCGGCAATGAATCAGGAAGTTAACCGAATGGATCGATTAATTGTAGATATGCTTGAATTAGCTAAGTACGAGTCAGGAACGTATAAAATGAATATGGAAGCATTTTTTATTAATGATTTAATCAATAATGTGTATCAGCAACTAGTAATCAAGATAGATAATAAAAGACTAATTGTTGATTTACAGCTACAATCCATTGAGGTGTTTGCTAATGAACATCGAATAGAACAGGTAGTCACGAACTTTTTGACGAATGCTATCTTTCATACTCAGGAAGAAGGTAACATTGCGATTACGACTGTCGAGGAAGCCAATCGAGTAAAAGTTTCCGTCGAGAATGAAGGTAGTCAAATTGATCAAAATCAATTGGAAAAGATATGGGATCGTTTTTACCGAAGCGAGAAAAATCAGCGTTCAAAAGAAGGAACAGGATTAGGGCTTGCAATCTCAAAAAATATTTTAATATTACATAACGCTGAATATGGGGTAAAAAATACCGAGAGCGGTGTGCAATTTTACTTTTATTTGAATAAAAAATGAATTATCTAACTGGATTGATTGCACGCAGTTAGTTATTTTCTCAATATTTTGTCGATGAAGTTTGATCTTTAGTGGATATTCACTTTATCTTTATCTAATCTTTATTTCAATATATTACTCTATCAATATCAAAGATTAATTCGAAAGTAGGAAAGGAAATGACAAAAAAAATTCAACTTTTCATCATTTGCGTTTTATCAGTTTTACTATTTTTCTTCATTTTAGATCGTAATAAAACTATATCTACAAATTCAATAGAAAATGAACAACTGATAAGTGAAGCGACAGAACACAATTTAGCAGAGCATAAATTCGAAGTTGTAAAAGCAAATGATGATCATATGGCTGATGATGAGTTTATCGCTAATGAGGAACCTGAGGTAGAGGGAATTGAAGTAGAAGAACCGATAAATAATGATGAGGATTTGAGAAAACCGGTCTATTTGACGTTTGATGATGGTCCTTCTCCTGCGACTTCGGCCATTTTAGATACGCTTCAAGAATATGATGCAAAAGCAACATTTTTCATGCTTGAACCAGCAATGCGAACATATCCAGACTTAGTATTAAGAACAGTGAAAGATGGACATGCTGTTGCATTACATGGTGTAACGCATGTAACAGAAAAGTTTTATCATTCAGAACAATCCGCATTAGAAGAAATGACGACAGCTCAAGAAACATTAGAAAACATTACAGGTATTCAATCCCATTTGATTCGTACACCTTATGGTAGCATTCCATACTTTACCGATTCTTTTAGAGATGTACTAGCAGAGAGTGGCTTTAAATTATGGGATTGGAATGTTGACAGTATTGATTGGATTTTGTCAAAAGATGAATTTGTTCAAAATGTGATTGCACAAATTGAAAAAGTTGATGAAGCTGGAAATACTCCTATCATTCTACTTCATGACCGAAGTGAAACGGCGGAATATCTGTCTAATCTACTAATATACTTACTACAAAATAATTATCGGACAGAAATAATTGATGAAGATGCTGAACCATATAGCTTTAACTGTTATGATCGTTGTTATCGTTATGGTGGATAAAACGAAGATATTATTATACTATATGAAGTGATAATATTATGATGAAAAAATAACGATATTGTCAGTAGTGATCAAGATTTGATAGAAAAGAGAGGTAGAAACAGTGAATGCCAAAAGGTCAAGGTTGAGTACATGGAACAAACGAATATTATCTATTTTATTCATATTGTTTGTTGCTATTATTGCGTATAGTGTCTACTTATTTATAAATGTCTATGATGCAACAAAAGAAGCATATGTTGATATCGACCGGATAGACAATAAGTCTGTACTTCGTGAAGAAGATGTTACAATTGGTAAAGACCCGATATCAATTTTATTAATTGGGGTAGAAGATTATGAAACAGATGGCCAGAATGGACGTGCAGATACACTAATTGTTGTAACGCTTAATCCACATACAGAACAAATGACAATGACAACCATTCCGCGTGATGCAAGAGTAGAGTTTACAGAGGAAGAGGCGGATCGATATGCAGGGTTCCATAAAATTAATGCTGCATACACTTATGGTTCTATGTTTGGTTATGGAGAAAATAAACTTACGATTGAAAAAGTAGAGCAATTGCTTAACATTCCAATTGATGAATATGTTGCAGTAGATTTTGATGGCTTTAGAGATATTGTTGATGCATTAGGTGGGGTGACGATTGATATTAAGGAGCCTTTCTGGGAAAAGAACTTTTATGTGAGCGGTGAACGCTTTGAATTTGAAAAAGGTGAAAGGAAATTAAACGGTGAAGAAGCATTAGCGTTCGTTCGAATGAGGAAACGTGACGTTAATACCATCTATTCCCGTGAAGAAAGACAGCGTCAATTTATTGAGGCAACCATTGATGAAGCTATTTCAACAAATACACTTTTTAAAGTCGGGGAGATTTCCAACATTTTAGGTGAAAACGTTTCGACTAGCTTCCGACCGATCGACATCTTCCATTTGCAGCAAATTTACTCTTCTATAAATACTTCTGATGTTAAGACGTTTGAGATAGAAGGAGAGGGTCAGATGATCAACAATATTTATTATTTTGTACCAACAGAAGAAAGTTTAGATTTTGTGTCTGAACAAATTGGGCAGGAGCTAGAACTGAATAATAGCAATGAGTTAACTGAACAGGATGTCACGAATGAAGAGTAAGCTAGTTTAGAAAAAGAATGGTTTGTCCTAATAAGACAAACCGTTCTTTATTTTTGTCAAATTGAACATCCTAGACTGAGATTATTCTTTTGCAAGCTTTATTATAAATAAATCGCTAAAAAGACATCATTTAATCAGTGCAATTATCAGCAAAAATAATTTCAATTTCAAGTCGTGCTGTATCGTCACATGCCCAAGTCTGTGGAGCATAACATAACATATCTGGATTAAAACGGGAACCTACTCCCGTACAAGATTCAAGTTATTAATCGCTCATATAGTTTACAACGTTTATGCGAAGGGGTAATAAGTTAGCTTAAACTTAATGAAAATAGGAGTTGGTAAAATGGTTATCTTAAGTTGGATGGATTTATTCATTATTATTTTTGCAACTTATCGACTGACGAGATTAATTGTTTTTGATTCCATTACAGCTTTTATTCGGAACCCATTTCTAGAGGTCACTTATATAGAGGATGAGAAAGGGCAATTATTTGAAGAAACGAAGATAAAGGGGAAAGGTTTTCAAAAGTGGGTAGGTGAATTGTTAAGCTGTTATTGGTGTATAGGTATATGGAGTGCTGCATTCGTTGTATTGCTTTATTTATTCGTAGCACAGCTCTTTGTTGTTTTTCTAATTTTAGCAGTTGCAGGAGTGGCTTCTCTTTTACAATCAAAAACTTCCGAATAATTTAGGAATGTGTTAAAAGAAATCATGGATACTTCTTATAGTGCAATCGCCTAAGTCAATATGGGGAATGGATGAATAAGATAACCATGTAATGATCAAGGAGGGGAATAGAATGAAACAATATAAACCAATTATCGTTAATCAATCAAAGTCTCAGAAAAAAAGTGTATTGACTGCAAAGTCACCAACTACAAACATTCGCCCAGTAAAGAAAGCAGGATGTTGCTTAAAAGGAAAGCGTTAAAAATATGATAGTCCCAATAGATTTGTTTAAATCTATTGGGACTATTTTAGTCGTTGTTACTGTTTTGTAGAAGCTGGCTGATGAATGTCCTGTTCTAGCTGTGAGATTTCATTATTTAGCTGTGAAATTTTTTCTTCTAATTGATGAATGAGATAATTTTTAGAATAAAGTGATTCCTCAAACTGAAACGTTTCTTCAAGTAATGTACGAAAGTAGCTTTCGAGTCTTTCAAGAAACTCCTCTTGCTTAGCACCTTCTACTAATATTTCCTTAAATGCATGTTCATTATCAAGCTCGACTAAGGAATGTCGTTTTTCTAACCGCTTTGTTAATGTTTTGTTTTCTGAGCGTGTCGTTTGTAGTTCGGTGTCTAATTTAGCGTATTGTGTTTCCTTCTCGTCTAATTTGTTTTTTATCATTGCGAAACGAGTTTGATATTGATCGATGTCTTGCTTCACTTGCTCCATTTCTTTTTGTTGTAGAGTAATCGTATTTTGTAGTTCTTCTTTTTCCTTTTCGAACTTTGTGATCATTTTTACTTGTTGTTTTTTTAGTTCGTCTTCCATTTCCTGTACTTTTAATTGTGATTGATTTTCAAAGTTCATTTAATTTCGTTTTGAGTTGCTCATTCTCTTCCTTTAATTCTTTAAGTTGTGCATAATGATAATTATTTTCGTATTGTTCAACCTTTGAACGGTATTTAGCCAATTCAGATTTATAATAAATTAATTTTTGTTGTAGTTGGATAAACGATTGATTTGAGTTCATATAATAACCTCCCGTGGTAATATATGTTTTCATGAGTAACAAAGTGCCTATTCATTTATCCACTTTTCTAACTCGGTATTTATTTGTTGAAATTCTTGTTGTATAGGACGTATAGTAGCTTCACATTCTTTAAGTATTTCCTTAAGGTCATGATTCGTCTGTAGAGATACTTGCGATTGTGCTTCACGATTAGGCGTTATTGAGCGTAATAAGAGCGGGATTATTTGCATAAGCGTTTCGTGTTCTAAATAAACAAAACTTGAATTGTTCGTGATACGATCAGACTTAAGCTGTCGAAGTTGTTTCACTAGTACTTGACGAACGAGGTATTTCATATATAGCTCTTGTTCTTGTTCGGACATTACAATACCTCCTTTTTACGACTAGAACAAGTGGAAATCACTCTGGGATCCTTCAAATTTCAATTTTTATGACTTACTGATAAAAATTTGATTTAAAGCGTTTACCCCATCTTTATATTCATCGCAATATGTAAAGCCCATTACGTTACAAGAAAAGGGCTCAGATTGATTCCATTTCAACTGAAAATTTGAGAATGATAACGTACCGAATGGTTTGATTTGTTGATCATAAAATGGCTTTAACCAATATTCAAAGCGGTTTGTATGGTCATTTATCTTTTCCCAAGCTCCCTTCGGTTGCCTGGTAGAATGGCTAGGTTTGTATACATATTTACCGGAAAAATGTAGGGGAGATTCATCATCTAGTTTTATACAAATATATGGATTCGTAATGAATGTATGACTGAGGTTCTGAATATGATAAGTACCAATAATGAAATGATCTTCGTTATCATTATTTGCTAGATTAAGTGAATACGTAAAGTAACTAATGATTTGTTGTTTTTTTTGTTCTTCTAATGCCGTAATTGTTTTCTTCACCTGTGATAATAAGGTTAACGTATCATGATTCCATTCACGAATTAGTGCCAGTATTTTTTGTTTATCTGTCATGATCATCACCTCAAAAAAATGAGAGGATTATCCTCTCATTTATAATATGCATAAGCTGGATTATTCATCACCATTATTATTCGGGAATATCACTGGGCATTGTGGTGGTATTGTTGGCGTAGGACATCCAGAAACAATCGGTAATAATTCTCTTGGTTCACAGAACTCTGCAAAAATTTCAAGTGTTACAGGGAATGTCGATTGAATGCTTTGACATAGACGAACAGTTACACCTACATCAAGTGTTCCTACACCAGGAGTAACATCATCACAATTGAATACACATACGAAGCAATCAACATCTGTATACGTTACGTTAACTTCTGTATCCTCAGGTGCACATAAGATTACTTGTTCGCAACGCGTGAAAGGAAATGTTCCTGCTTCAACTGATTGCCCAGCTGTTGTGTTAATAATGATCGTTACGTCGAAGTTCTTTTGGATTGTAACTAGTTGAAGTGTTATAGGTGTACCATCAATGACGTATGGACGGTCTTCTCGGTTAAGCTCTTCTGAATCGTTCGTTTCGACTTCACACGTGACATTGTCTATATCATCACAAGTTAACTGTACCCCATTTACAATTGGTAATTCGATGTCGTCTATTGTTAAGTCGAATGTAGCTTCATTAAGAATCCAGTCATATACTTTCTCTGTATTTATGCAAAGGAGTTCTCCGTCTCCATTTACGTGTTTTGCCTGCATGAAGTAAACACCTCCGGGTAAGATTAATTTCTTTTCACTTGTAGCATATGATTATAAATAAATATGGTTACATGTTTAAAACAATTTTTTGCAGCTAGTTACATGAAATGTTAGTAGGGTAAGTAAAAAGGTAAGTCACGGCTGCACACAATACTGGATTTTTGATTACAAAGGAGAGGGTGTTGTTCAATGGAACATACTAATTGGAGTGAACTAGAAAGAAAATTGAAGCAGTACAAGGAAACTTTGCAATCGTTAAAGAGTGGTCACGTTGTTGATGATTATTTATTATTAAAGGATGAATTAACGCAATTAAAAGAGAGCTACTTGGCATGCTTGCAACAAGTAGAGGAGTTAACAAAAACAGTGAATCAAGAACAAGAGAGACTACAAAAGCTTGAGGAAAATCAGATAAGGTTGTTAAAACAAAATAATCAACAAAGCCAATTACTTGAACAAGTTGAACAAGTCTTCGACCGCTTGCATCAAGAAGATGAAAATAAACATTTATTGGATAAAATTGAGAATATAGTTAGAGATATGTTAGAACGTATGAAGTCTTATGACGATAAGCTAGAAAAAATGGAGGAACGAATTGATCAAGAAGAAGAGAATGATATTGAAGTTGATCAATGGACGCAACCAATTGCTCGTCGTTCAGGCTCGGATTACAAGCAATTGCAAAAACTAATTGAGTCATCTAACGAATTACAGGAAAATCAACAGCATATAGCGAACAGACCCATATCGCCATCCAAAATGAATCAGTATGATAAGTCAAAATCAACGCCTAGCCTCCCCCCAATTGGTAAAACAATCAAGCGTCCTCGTATTACGAGAAAAGACGATAGGTAAACACCGTTTCATATGTAATGCAATAATCAGTTTTTGTGCAAGAGTTCAATATTAAATTGGGCTCTTGTCTTTTTTATTTTGCTTTGATGTAACAAGTTTCGTTTTGAAATTCGTTCATCCAATTAGGTAATTGTTTAAAGGAACTGAACGTGAACATCAATTCTTCATATTCGTCGATTTTATTACTTTTACTAGAGAATGTCCCATTGCTCTTTCAATTAAAATCAAATCATTCATGTACCTTCTAATTATCTTTTAGAACCTGATAGTTTTTACTAAATATATATGATTCGTAAAAACTCTACTTGATTGTTTTTGACCTCTAACAATCGAGGTGTAGTTTATATGAACCGTCAAGCATTTTTTAGCATATACAAAAAGAGGGTAGCTTTTAGAATAGCAATTTAGGAGTATTATGAGCGGATGGATTCAGATAGAAAGGAGGTCGTTGTATGAAAGGAGTCATTTTAGCTGGTGGAACAGGCACCCGATTAGCCCCTTTTACATCGATCATCAATAAACACCTATTGCCAGTTGGTCCTAAACCGATGATCTATTGGTCGATCTTAAAACTGAAGGAAGCTGAAGTTAATCATATATTAATCATAACAAATCGAGAAAGTTTGAGCTATTTCATACAATTATTTGGATATGGAGAAGAACTCGGTGTCCAGTTAATGTATAAAATTCAAAAGCAAGCAAAAGGGATTGCAGATGGAATTTCTCTTGCGAAGGATTTTGTTCAAGATGAACGGTTTATCGTCATGCTAGGTGATAATTTGTTTGAAGATTCATTAAAGCCATTTATTGAAACATATAACGCACAACCTGATGGTGCAATGGTTTTGGTTAAACAAGTGGAAGATCCGGAACGTTTCGGCATTGCTGAAGTTGATAAAAACAACAAACGAGTTCTATCGATTATTGAAAAACCTCATAAACCGAAAACGAATTATTGTGTTGTAGGGATATATATGTACGATCATAACGTGTTCCAATATATTGATAGCGTAAAGCCTTCGAAACGTGGTGAATTAGAGGTAACAGACATCAATAATGATTATGTCAAAAATCAACAGCTTACATTTGAGGAATTAACCGGCTGGTGGATTGATGCTGGGACACATAATTCCTTATATGAAGCTAATGTTCTTATGCATAAGGAACTTCAGAAAAGAAAGGACAATTGAAGATGGAGTTATTAGTAACAGGTGGAGCAGGGTTTATAGGGTCTCACTTTATTCGTTTGCTTTTAAAGAGAGAGGATGTATCAATTACAAATGTTGATGCGTTAACATATGCTGGAGATATTCGTAATACAGAGGATTTTAGCAATCACCCTAAGTATCGTTTTATCCAAGCAGATTTAACTATAGCAGAACAATTAGATGAAGCATTTGATCGAGTGTACGATTGGATTATTCATTTTGCTGCAGAATCCCATGTTGATCGAAGTATTCAAGACGCTGCTGTCTTCTTGGATACAAATATTAAAGGCACCTATGCTTTGTTGGAAAAGGTAAGAAAGGGTTGTGCCAAGAAAATGATCCATATTTCAACGGACGAAGTGTATGGGTCATTGGAACAAGAGGAAAGCCCTTTTCATGAGGAACGAGCACTTTCACCAAATAACCCTTATGCAGCAAGTAAAGCAGGTGCAGATTTGCTTGTTCGCTCCTTTTACCAAACGTATCAACTTCCTGTACTAATTACACGCTGCTCGAACAATTACGGCCCATATCAGCATCCAGAGAAATTTATCCCTAAAGTGATCTATTGTGCACTAAACGAGAAGCGAATTCCGCTTTATGGAGATGGGCTTAATATTCGAGACTGGCTATTTGTCGAAGATCATTGCCGAGCGATTGAGTGTGTAATGGAAAAGGGCAAGATTGGTGAAATATATAATGTGGGTGGACATAATGAGAGAACAAATAAGGAAGTTATATTAGAAATATTACGATATTTAGGTAAAGAAGAAACATTAATAACATATGTAGAAGACCGATTAGGCCACGATCGACGATATGCCATTGATGAAACGAAAATTAATACAACTCTTCAATGGAAAGCAGCACATTCCTTTTCAGAAGGTTTACGCAAAACGATTGATTGGTATGTTGAAAATGAAAAGTGGTTTTATAAAGGACTGAAACGATCATGAACTATTTAATAACAGGAGCAAACGGTCAATTAGGAAAGGCACTTAAAAACAGATTGAATCCTCGAAATCATACAGTTGCTTTAAGTAAAGAAGAGTTAGATGTGACAAATGAATCAAGTGTGTATCAAACGATTACGAGTTTGAAACCTGATGTCGTGTTTCATGCGGCAGCCTATACAAAGGTTGATTTAGCCGAAGATGAACGAACATTAGCTTTTCAGGTAAATGCATTAGGTGCTGCTCATGTTGCCAAGGCATGTAAAGTGATAGGGGCAAAAATGGTTTACATTAGCACTGATTATGTATTTGATGGTCAAACGAAATTAGCTTATGAAGAAGGGGATGCCGTTAATCCGCTCAATACGTATGGATTAAGTAAGTGGATTGGAGAAACGTTCGTTGAAAAGCTTATCAAGGAACATTATATCATTCGCACTTCATGGTTATATGGCCACGGTGGGAAGCATTTCGTCGACACGATGTTAACAAGGGCTTTTCAAAAAAAGGAAGTCAACGTCGTTTCCGATCAAATCGGTTCACCGACTTATATCGAAGATCTTGTGGATATTCTTTGTGCCATTATTGAAAAGCCATATGGCATTTATCACGTTCAAAATGACGGTTCGTGTACATGGTCGGATTTTGCTAAAGAGATTTATAAGCTAGTAGAAGCTGAACCAACGTTAGTTCAGCCGATCTCGACTAACGATTTCGGTGCCAAAGCGGCTAGACCATCATTCTCCCAATTGAGTATGCGAAAGCTAGAGAAAGTAGGTTTAAATCGCCCGCCAATGTGGCAAGAGGGCCTAAAGTCTTATTTACAAAGGGAGGGGCTTTTATGATAGAGGGTGTAAAAATAAAACAACTTAAGAGATATTGTGATGATCGTGGTTTTTTTCTGAATTAGTTCGTGATGATGAAGGGTTGCTGGAAAGGTTTGGGCAAGCTTCATTATCAATGAGCTATCCTGGGGTTATTAAAGCTTTCCATTATCATGAAAACCAAGATGACCTATGGTTCTTTCCATCTGGCAATGCACAAGTAGTGTTGTATGATTTACGTGATTCATCAACAAAAGGGCAAACAGACGTTTACTACATGGGCGAGGAAAACCCTATTTTACTATTAATTCCTAAAGGAGTAGCTCATGGGTACCGCGTATTAGGACCGACTCCTGCTACCATCATTTATTTTACTACGCAATCATATGATGCAAAGGATCCTGATGAAAAGAGAATCCCATGGAATGATAAGAACATTGGCTTTGATTGGGCGACGAAAAATAGATAAAACGCAATAAAGCGGTTATTGCTAGAAATGTTATTAATGATAATGTCAAAAAAGCTAATAGTTGCCTACTATGTCTGTTATCGCATAGTAGGCTTTAAGCTAAGAATTATAGATATGTTAATAGAAAAAAAATAATCCATTTCTAGGAATAAGGATGTGATTCTATGAGAATTGATGGCAGAAAACCAAAAGTAGTTTGCATACTAGGAATGCATCGTAGTGGCACATCAATGACCGCTAGAATGCTTAATCTTCTAGGTGTACATTTGGGGAATCCAATTGAAATCATTAGTAAGGGTGGGCAATTTAATCAGAAAGGCTTTTGGGAGCATAAAGGCATTACAAGAACGCAACAGCAATTATTACGTGCTTTATCCTACTCATGGGATACAACGCGACCATTGCCCGAGAGATGGTGGAAAAGCAAGAAAATTGAACCACATAGAAAGTCTTTAGAAGCGATCATCAAAAGGGACTTTTCAAAAGTGAAATTATGGGGCTGGAAGGATCCACGTACTTGTTTATTAGTTCCATTGTGGAATGAATTACTGCTAGATAAACATGTTAATAGTAACTATTTAATTGTTGTACGGAATCCGCTAGATGTGGCACGTTCATTAGAAGCTCGAAACAGCTTTAGTCTAGAGAAGTCCTTTCAAATTTGGCTATTGTATACGCTGAGTGCATTATATTGGACAAACGGAAAAAAACGAATGCTTATTGAATATGATGACTTCTTACAAAATTGGGAAGAAAGGATTAGTGATATTGTGACAAAGTTACAATTACAACCTCCAAATCAATCAGTAAGAGAAAAAATGAGTACGTTTATCAGCCCATCTTTACAACATAACTGCTCTACCATAGAAGAACTTAAGGATTGTGAGAAAGCTCCACAACAAGTGATTCAAACGTATCAACTAGTTCAAAAAGTACGAATTGCTCCAACCTTTTTGTCATCAGAAGAATGTAGAAAAGAAATACAAGTATTGTATCAATCGCAATTCGGGAAGAGACGTTAGAAATGAAACTATTATTTGTTTCTTCAGGAAATATGTCGTTTTCGAATCTTGACGAAAATATCATTCACGGTTTTCAGGAGATTGAAACGAATCATCTAGTGAATCCTTTTCATTTTCATCATCCAATATTGCAATCGATTGAAGATGTTCATGAACAGCTCAACAAAAATAAGCCTGATATTGTACTAGTATTGAAAAGAAAACTACCCATTGAATGGATCCAACTTTTTCAGCAGCATCGTATACCTGTCGGCCTATGGGTTGTAGATGATCCATATTTAATTAAAGTGCACTTATCACAGGGGAAGCCGTATGATTTTCTTATAACACAAGAAATTAATGGGCCTGCCTTTTACGCGAATAAAGGAATGAAAGCATATTATCTTCCTTTAGCTGTAAATGAAACCATTTATTTTCCGAAAAAAGTGGATCGTGATTATCAATCTGACATTTGTTTTGTTGGTTCTGGAATGCCAAACCGGATTCGCTTATTTCAGCAACTAACAGATTATTTTAAAGATAAGAAAATCACGATTATTGGTCGTTGGTGGGAACCTCTAAAAAAGCAAGTCAATTGGCATCGTAAAGTGATAAACAAAACGATTAAACCAGAAGAGACTTCGCGTTATTATAGCGGTGCAAAAATTGTTTTAAATATACACAGACAATCCTCAGATAAAACATATAACCCATTCCCGTTAAAAGCAAATACCCCAAATAATCGCACGTTTGATATTGCTGCTTGTCGTGCTTTCCAGCTATCATCTTTTAGAAAATCAATGAGTGACTTTTACGGGGCTGATGAAATCGTTCAATACTATACACCAAATGATTTAGTCGAGAAATTGGAATACTATTTAACCAATCACGAAGAAAGAGAAGCTATTTCACATAAGGCTTATGAACGAACTCTATATGAACACACCTACGTGCATCGAATGAAGCAACTTATAGCGTTACTACGTGAGAATGTGTTGCACAGTGCAAAATAAAGCCACTTGAATGGCATGAACTCGGCATTGGACCGGGATCATGCTTTTTAATTTTTTTATAAAAAGAACACCCCAATTGACTACTTTTAACAAATGGGGTGTAGTTGGAATAGGATAGGTATTAATCCCAATCAAACTTTTGTCCTAATAGTTCGTAAAGCTTAAGATTATATGGTTTAAAATAGTGAGTGAGTGATCTTCTTGTTTTTGAAGAAAGCGGTGAATAGGAACCTTGATGGTGGATCTTATAAGAGCGAGTAAGATTTTGTTTCAATTCTAAAAAGTCAAATGTTCGTTTCATCACCTTTTCAGGCTGCTGGTAAAGTGTCTCGCTCTCTAGAATGTGAAATTGCTGTAATTGGAATAATTCTAACCATTTCTTCAGTTGCTGATAATAGATACCTTTCACTAAATATTTATTTCCTAATTTCGTTTCGAGCGTTTCTTCAAATGTAAGGAAGGATGAGGAGTTGTTTCGTTTAAGCTTTTCTGATTGATTCCGCAAATCCATTTGGTAATTAGAAAAAGCTCGATCGATCGGATTACGTAACAATACGATCAGCTTCATGTTAGGATTATACTGATAAACGCGAATCGGACATTTGCTATGAAATAAATAACGTGGTGTTGCCTCACCTGTTATTTCATGCTTATTGAGAGAGGGGAATTGTTTATCATACCAGTCTGTACCTTTATCATAATAGACATCAAAAAAATGAATCTCTTTTCTATTAGCTCCTTTTATATGAGGGTGCTCTACTAAATAATTGTAAAGCGAAGTTGTACCACACTTTTGTGCACCGATAATCAAAAAAGAAGGAGAAGTCACTTTGTTAATCCCTCCTTACTTATTAATGTTTTTTTAATTGTGGGTCAAGAAATTGCTTGACCTATTTAAATGACTAGTTTGGTCTTTACCAAGAATAGAGTTAATTTGATGCACATAAGGTGTAGGATCTTTTATCATCTCGTTAAATTCAATATCAATTATTTGATCTTTAGAGATCTCACTTTCGTTGCGATAATAGTTAAAGCGGTCCAAATATGTTTGGAGAATTTTCCGTGCTTTTCTTTTTGGATACCGATTTCTTTTAGCAAGTGAGTTGACAGATGATTGAAATGGGCGATGTACAAAAACGTAGGTTATCGTTGACAATTGCTTAAGTGCAGGTAGTAATACATCCAATGTTAATAGTGTACGTGGATCCTTTAGTCCCCAGAAAGGGTAAACTTCTGATGAGAGTCGATTAACGATTTCTTTTTTTGTAAAAGGAGTCGTTTGGACGAGCTCACGCGATGGGGGGGTGTTCCAACTATGGTTTACGCTCCGCAAAATAGCATTGTTTAAATTTACGATTTTCCGATTTTCAAAGTGGCCTTTCTGATTATACTCACTGGAGCCTAATAAACGATTACCCATATGAATTCCTAATTCATTCAGCACACCGGCAGTTGCACTTGAGCCAGAACGATGTAGGCATAGTAGTAAAAATAAATGACTTTTCATGATTACTCACCTCTAGCTTCTGTTAAAATGTTTGCAACGTCCTTTAGTTGTTTTGTCGTAAAAATGGAAATATCGTGCTCTTTATATCGATTGATCGAAGAAGGCTTTCTTACAATTGAAGCAAGATGATCAATTGGTGTAGTTTGAGACAATTTAAGGAAGGAAATGATTTTGTTAATTTCTTCCTCAGGTTGATTACATAACGATTCGAATCTAATGATCAAAGCCCGCTTTTTTAATTTATCTTGACAAAGGTTTAAAGCCCGTTTATTAGCCTTTATCCAATAATCTAGAGATGATTGGACAAGCTCTGTTTTGTTGGTTGGCTTAGGTATTTGATAAAAAGCTCCCCATCTTTTTAATTGTTCTTTATTTCCACTATATGCCATGTCTAATCCATTACGGATTACATGTATATATCGTAAATTAGGAAAATGGTTCATAAGGAAAGGTAAATAAATATGAGTAATTGGGTTTTTCCATCCCCAGCCAATCTTATCGGTTTTTTCTAATTGGTTCACCATTTCATCTTCAAAACGTTGTAGTCTACTATAGATTGCTTGTTTATTATTTTGGGATTTAGCGAAGAACCAATCAGGTTGTCTAAAATATGAAGCAAATTTACGATTGTCATTGGCTTTGTTTAAAGGACCTAAATAGTATCCTAGTGCTTTCAATATTTCAGCTACAACCCTAGTACCGCTTCCTCCTACTCCTCCAATTACGATAGGTGAATTTCTTTTGTTTGAATTCATTTGAATCTCTCCTTCAACTTAAAAAATTCGATTGATATAGCCTTTTGATCGACAAAATAATAAGTGATCGAAGTATGAGGCGTAAGAAATTACTTTTTGTTGATTGATTGTAATTGTTCAAGTATGGATTCAATCCGTACTTTATACGTATGATCTCGAAGCGTTCGCTGATAGGCTCTATCGGCAATTTCATTTCGTTCTGTAGGATGTTCTAAATAATAGGATATTTGCTCTTTCAATTCATGTCTGTTTTGAAAACAGATGATCTCACTGTTTGGTTCATAGAAGGTTTCTACTCCTTTTAAACAAGCAGTAAGCTGAAACGATTGACAAGCCGCAATATCAAACGTTCGATTGTTAGGAGTTGTCGCTTTTACTTTATTGCTGTTAAATCCTACATCGTTAATTGGACGGTTTAAATTTAAAACAATTTTAGCCCCGTTATAATATTTAGCTACCTCATGAGGTGGGATCGTTTGATTCTTAATGTTTCGTTGTAATGCTGAAAAATATTTCAGCTGATTCCAATTAGGTCCAATGATCACCGTTTTCTTATCTTTCAGTAAATCAGCTAGTGAATCAATAATCGTGAGTCTATTTTTATAAGGTGTACCGATGAAGCAAATATCAGATGAGTAATGATCGGATACTTCCATCGGGTAATATTCATTTTCATTAGTTGCTAAAGGTCCGTGAATCCCTTTTATATGATGTCGTTCATAAACAGGAACACAGCTTGCCTCTTGTGTGATGACGAAATCATATTGTTTACTTCTAGCTAAATGCTTATCTATTCTATGTGGATCATCGACGACCCAGCGTCCAACCGGAATGTGTAATTGTTTTAAAGCAGATAATAAAGAAGAGGCAAGGGAAACACGAAAAACTATCACATAATCTGGATTAAATTGCTTTATTTTTGCAAGAAGGGTAGGAATATTTCGCTTAGTATATGTTAGTACTTTAATTTTGTATTTGGATTCACGATTGATCATTTCGTATGCACGAGTCATGTTATAATCTAAATTTGATAATGATGGAACACCTGAC
Source organism: Bacillus sp. JCM 19034 (assembly GCF_001310635.1). Lineage (GTDB taxonomy): Bacteria > Bacillota > Bacilli > Bacillales > Bacillaceae_D > Halalkalibacter. The sequence goes on along the minus strand of NZ_BAXR01000001.1, from coordinate 576,112 downwards.
GTTATATGAAGAATTCTCATTTAAACCACTCCTCTATTTGAATGAGCGAATAACTTTTAATTCAATAGGTAGTGTATTTAGTAATGAAGCGACCCTTTCTTTATACGTATGTTCTCGTAATGCACGTAAATAGCCATTTTTTGCAATTGTTTCACGTAGCTCTTTGTGAACGTTATAATGGTTAATTTTTTGAGCTAAATCATTCACATGATCAAACGCTACGATCTCCTTATTTAATTCAAAATAATTGCCTAATTCCTCACGATAAGAAATGAGCTGAAATGAATTAGTTGCACAAATATCAAACGTTCGATTGTTAGGTGTTAACGCCTTTAGTCGATAAGGGTTTTTATTTTGATCATTAGAACTTCTATGAAGATTTAAAACGATTTTTGATTGATTATAAATTTGACATACTTCTTTTGGTGAGATTAATTTTAACTGGATCTGATTGATATACTTTTTATATTGACTTAGATCTTTCCAGCCTTTTCCAATTAGAATAAAGTCATCACATTTAATTTTCTTAAGTAATGAATTAAAAAAGGCAATTCTACTTGGTGTTGCATTTCCAATAAAGGAAAAATCATATCTTTTTTTTAGTTTTGGGATAGGATAATAGTTTCGTTCATTAACTGCGAGCGGAAAATGAAACGATTGTATATTTAGCTCTTTTTTGTAAAATGGTACGCATGATGATTCTTCAGTTATAATAAAATCATACTTCTTTGCCTTATGAATATAGTCGGATATTCGGTACGGATCGTTGACTACCCATAATCCGATAGGAACTTTCAAGTGCTTAAGGTATTGTAGTGCCTGGTGTGTATCTTGACCAAATAAAACGATTATCGTAGGTTGAAATTCTTTTAACTTTCTCTGTAAGGACTGTTGTGCCCCATTTAGGAATAAATGATCTAGAAACTGGAAATCATCTCGGTCTTTTTCTAACTGCTTAAAAGCGAGAGTTAGACTTGGTGTTAGATCAGATAACGTTTTTTTCCTGAAGAAATATACAATAAGCGAATCATCGTATCACCTCAATCATAAAGTTCATTACCAATCGAATTTCCGACCAAGTAACTCATTTAATTCTTTGTTATATGGTTCGTAAAATGCTTGTAGTTTTCTCTTCGTATTAGGATTCATGTTAATTGCTGTTTGACTTTTCTGATAACGTTTATAATCATTTAATTGAAATTCTTCAATGTCTAAAAAACGTAGAACACGTTTATATGAAGATTTCGGATTTCTGAAGAATTGCTCGCTTTTAATGATATGAAACTGTTCAATTGGATAATACTTTAGCCATCTTTTTATTTGTTTACTATAAATCCCTCTTTCTAAATAATCGATCCAGCGATTATTATGGTTGTGTAAGCCTGCCTCAATAATTGAATCGAATGAGTACTTTTCTGTATCGTTATAACGAAGTCTTTTCTTTTCTTTCTCAAATTCCATTTTATATTGAGAAAATGCACGTTCTACCGGATTGCGTAATAAGATGATAAGTTTTATATTTGGAAAATGTTTATACACTCTTTCCGGTACGATAGCATTATATAAATAACGAGGTGTTGCCTCGCCAGTAATCATATTTGGCGAATGGATAAATTGATTTTTATACCATTCAATTCCTTTACCATAAAACTTCGTATCAAAAAAATGAATCTCTCTTCTAGTTTTTGTTGGATTAATTTGAGGATGTTGTATTAAGTAATGGTAAAGAGATGTGGTTCCACACTTCTGAGCACCAATGATTAAATACGAGGGGAATGGATGACTCGTAATCGAAGAAGTCAAAGTCAATCTCCTCTCTTTCGATTGATTTACGTAATATCGTAGATACCGATATAATTAGAAATCGTATATAATTACTTATGTATAAAAGATTGAGGATGTTCACTAATCAATTAGAAGTCTAGGCCTATTTTTATATAAAACGATTAAAGAATGTTAAATATTAGTGAGTGGAGGCTGAATAGTTTGGATTTAAATCAAGCATTACAAACTAAATTTGATTTACACATGCACACAACGGCATCTGATGGAGACTATACCCCAGCTGAATTAGTAAAAAAAGCATATAAGTGTGGCTTAGAAACGATTGCAATCACCGATCATGATACGTTAGATGGAATTAAGGAGGCACAAAATGCAGCTGAAAAATATCATATAACGGTTATACCTGCTGTCGAGCTAAGCACAAAGTATAATGGTAATAGTGTTGATATATTAGGGTATAACATTTCTCCAAGTGAGGAATTAAATGAAACGTTAAAGCTTTTACAAGTAGGAAGAATTGATCGTGCAAAACGAATTATCGAAAAGTTCAATGAGATTGGCTTCAAAATAACAATGGAAGATGTAAAAGAGTATAGTGAAGATGGCGTTATTGCAAGGCCACATATTGCTAAGGCGATCGTAAAAAAGGGTTATGTGGCAGACTATCAAATGGTATTTGATGAATATTTAGCGGATGGGAAACCATGTGCTTTGCCGAAGAAAGTATTAACTCCAAAAGAAGGGGTCGAGATCATTCATCAAGCAGGTGGCTTGGCTGTTTTAGCTCATCCTGTTTATTTAGAGTTACAAGTCGTTGAGCAATTACTCCAGTTTCCATTTGATGGAATAGAGGTCTGGCATCGTAATCATAAAGAAGAGCATCGTCAATTGTTTAAACAACTTGCACAAGAAAATCAGCTTATTATGACAGGGGGCTCTGATTTCCATACGGATGAACATTCGTTGGGGGAATTTGGTTTTACGAGGGCATAAGGTTATAGTGATTTGTTCGTGAGGGATTAAACCATTTTATGTCATTTTATTTGAAAATTGATGGTAATGTCTAAACCTGTCTTTCATCCCTGCATATGTAAGTAGTAAATCAACTAACGACTCACAGTTGTACGGTTGGTTAAAAACTTACAATAAGGAGTGACAGCATGAACAATAATCGAAACGAATTTGTCCGTAGTGAAAATGGGTTAATCCCTGCTGTTGTATCAAATAGGAAGAAGAAGGTATCGGGTTATACAAATCAAACGTGTCCAACAGCAAATAATAATCAAAAATGTCCCCCAGCAAAGCAAAATCAAAAGGCTAAAGTCAAGCAAATAGATGCAGAGGCAATTGGTTTAGGAGTAGAAGGAAATGTATTAAATGTACCGGTTATTGATGCACCAGTTGCATTAGCAGAGGTAGAATTAGCTGCAAATGTCGAGGCTGATATTACTTTACCGACGTATGCAACAGAAATTAAGAACATTCGCAAAAATGTTTCGTTAACGCAGTGTAAGGCGGTTCCATCATTAGCTGGTCCAAATTTTGTTACATTATTTATTTCAGGGATCATTCATAAAAATATTCAATATTCAGATGGAAGTGGTTTTATTAGAGACTACGCGGTAGATGTACCGTTTAGTACAAACCAAACAATTGCACTTGTTAATCCACGAGATAGAGCCAATGTTAGTGTGAAGAACTCCGTTACTGAGCGTAGGGAATTAGCTAAGAATGGACATGGTGCTGACCGCTGTACTCATGGCCAAGTTAACTTTGAATATTTCAATGAACCAATTAAATGTAAGCTACTAGCATCATTTATTAATGAGGTTGATATTACAAATGATTTTGACAAGCAAGGTCGTTTCCGTTGTATAACAGAGAAAATGGAAGTGATTCTATTCATTAAATTAACTCAAAATCAGCAGGTTGCAATTGGCGAAGCTGAGAATGCTGAAACAGAATCAATCCGCACACGTATTCAGGAGTTAAACGAACAAAACGAACTATAATATAACAATCAAAAGAGATTGCGTAGTCAATTGACTATTCAATCTCTTCTTTTATGATTGTCATCATTTTTTCAATCCGCTGCAAAAATGTATGATCTGTTAAAACTCGTTTTCGAGCATTGAGGGCAATTTGCTTTCGTTCCTTTTGATTTTTTAAGTAATAGGATATTTTAGCGAGCAGGTCATTTGTATCATCGTAAGATACAATTTCTTTTCCTAGCTCAAAATGATGTTCAATGTCGTTCTTATGTTCAATTAGTTGAAATTGTTGAGCACAAGCTACGTCAAAGGTACGGTTGTTTATACTCATGCTCTTTATTTGATGTTTGTTATGATTTTGTTTTAAATCAGCCGGACGATGTGGGTTTAAATGAATAGAAGCTAACGGCAATAACTGATTCACTTCGCTTGGAGCCAACCATTCAGCTTTAACTGTTAGCCTTGGATATTTCTTAGTTGGCAAATAGTTATCCCAATTTTCCCTACGATTAAAATCGAGTAATGAGATGATGTAAGAATTTTTTGAATTAGCTTCACTCGATTAGGATAAGGGGTACCGATTAACATCAAATCATATTGCTTTACACACGTTGAGTTTATTGGCTTGTAAATAGTAGGATCAGTTCCTAACGGTAAATAATGAGTATTCGGATGACCTGCTTGACGGTATATCGCTGCAGCAGCTGAATCAATAGTAAATACATAATCAAATGAAAAGATGGTTTGATGGTATCATCGATAAAATAAGGGTCCTCTGTTAACCAAACAGCTGTAGCGATATTTTTATCCTGTAACATAGTTATCGTTTTCGTTTGCAAGTTGTTTCCGAGTAATGTAAGAATTAGATCATGACTGTTAATATGACTATGTTGAATCAATTCTTGTTCACTAAAAGCTGAATCTTGTCTGCTTTCGCCAAGTACATGTAATGCTTTTGCAATAGTCTGATCAAAATAGTGATAAATATTTGGATAACCTGATTGTACATACGCAATGTTCACTTCGGTCACCTCTAGTTAATCGTCTGCTCTTTTAAAGAAATAATAGTCCATATATCGTTGCAATGCTTAAACCGATCACAACGGGGAAGAAGCTTTTGCGTACAAGGTCAATAACAGAAATACGAGCAAAGCCTGCAATTGCGATAATTGGTGACCATGCTACTAATGTTCCTCCACCAACCCAAATCGCTCCTACTTGACCAATAGCTGCGAGCGTTGCGGCATCTACTCCAGAAGTATGTGAAAAGGCTTCTGCGATCGAACCGATTAACAACAAACCAGAAAAGCCAGAACCATCTAAGCCGGAAACCATTCCTAAAACTAAGATACCAAATCCAGTAAAGAAGGCATGATCAGGAATGAAGCTTTGACTAGCATGAACGAGGTCAAATAGAAACATTGGAGCTTCGTCTGCTTCAATTCGAAAAATACTTGCCGCATAGTTATTACTACCAATAAAGAAAAACCTGCGACTGGTATGACTAGCCCATCACTTTAAAAGCATAAACAAATCCGTTAATAAGGTGGTCACTTACTTCTTGTAATGACCTTTTGAAATTACGAACTCCAGCAATTAGTAACAAAAGGATGATCGCTGTCCCACCAATTAATGAAGCACCTGATCCATCTTCCATATCCGGAAGATAAGAGGTGAACGTTGCTACGATGACATAAATGACAATGGCGAGGAAAGAAATCGGGACAATGACAGCAAACCAGTTACTATATGGCCCTTTTTAATCACTAAATGATCATCGTCGACTTTTGTCGCATTCTCCCCTTTCTGCTCCCAGCTGACAATATTTTTATTAGAAGGTGCTACAATGTCTTTCCTTATAAGAAAATATACGATCGATAAAGCGATTACACCGGTTATTAAAGACAAAATAAGAGAGCGATCAGCGACAGCTGTTGCAGAAATGATCGAAGAAGCAGATGCTGATAAGCTAGGTGCTACTTGCAGCACGAAATCTGAGGACAATGCCATTCCATGTCCAGCAAGCGATACGGCTAATGCTGTCGCTAAAGGTGATAATCCTGAGCGGATGGCGACTGGAATAAGAAGTGCACCGATAAGCGGTACTGCGGGAGCTGGCCAGAAAAATAAAGATAATGCATAAGTTACGAAAACGACAATCCAATAAGACCAATGACCATTAACCATTATTTTCTGAAAAGGGATAATCATTTTTTTGTCTGCTTCAATGGATTTTAGCCCTTGTAGTAGGGCAGTCATTATCGCAATGATGAGAAAAATATGAAACAGTTCTCTGGCAGCAATTAAATTAGCGTTAAATATAACATGAATGCCGTCTAGAAATGAATGTGTATAAACGGCACCAACGATATATGTCATGATTAAAGCAGGGACAACGACATTTTGGCGTAATAGCATTGTTAAAATAATGAGACAGGTGCCTGTTAAGTAAAGCCAATGTGCTAAAGTTAATTCCATGACTGTGTTTCCCCCTTACGTCCATATGCTACTTGCTACTGTAGTTTATGAATAAAAGCATGGGCAGGTGATGAATTTCTACGTCCGCCATTTGGTATATCTTGTCTAATGGTTGGTAGTACTGTACTTTAATTACGCTGATGTTGCGTTAGTAAATGTATGGAAACTTGAATTGGTAAACTTAGAAGACTGTGGGATAATAATAGAAAAAGTTAGGGGATGAGCAGAGGAAATGAGAGGTTTAACGTTTGTTAAGGATTACAAACATAATGAGAAACTGAGGAGGAGCTTTAATGAGCTTGCCACTTTGATTTTTGACTTGAATTTTGAAGCTTGGTATACAAAAGGATTTTGGAATAACCGTTATATACCCTATTCTTATGCAGAAGGGGATAAAATTGTAGCAAACGTGTCAGTTAACCTCTTAGCCTTCGTCATAAATAATGAGAAAAAAGAGCGATACAAATCGGTACGGTGATGACTCATCCAGAATATCGAAATCATGGACTTTCAGCAAGCTTAATAAATCTGGTTTTAGAAGAATATAAGAATCATTATGATTTCATGTACCTATTTGCCAATCAACACGTTTTAGATTTTTATCCTAAGTTTGGCTTCCAACGAGTAAACGAATATCAATTTTCAATGACCTATTCACCACATCAATCAGTTGAAGCAGGTCGTATTCGTAAGTTAGATGGTAGCAATATCAAAGATCTAAAATTTATTTATAAAGTTGCCTCCGAAAGAGTACCTGTTTCTAATCTGTTCGGCACATTAAACAGTCAAGGGGTGCTCATGTTTTATTGTATTTATGTGTTCAATAATGATATTTACTATATAGAAGATCAAGATGCGATCGTTATTTTTAGAACAGAAGGCAGGCAAACTGATATTTTTGATATTATTAGTAAAAAAGAAATCAACATTCATCATATTCTTCCGAAGATCACAAATAGAGATACGAATAAAATCGTTTTTCACTATACTCCGAGTTATAAAGGAATTGATGCGCATAGTCAAACTTTTAGTGGTGCTGATGTATTGTTTGTAAAAACGAGCGGTAGTAACTATTTCCCATTAAACGTTAAACACCCTATTACCTCACAGGCATGAAACCTTACCTTGTGATACATTCAACTTAAAGAAATGGGATTTTACATATTGCAGATTGATGAGAAAATATACTACATAAGCTTTATTGGGGGTTTTTTGAAGTGAAACATAGGATAAGGGATTGTAGATCAAACGAAGGAAAGTAGGTATGTTAAATGAAAACAGAAAAAGAAAAAATGTTAGCTGGAGAAATGTACAAACCTTCTGATTCTCAATTATTAAAGGAACGTGAGGAAGCAAGACGAAGGGTGAGAATCTATAATCAAACAATTGAAACGGAAATTGAAAAACGAACAAAACTATTAAAGGAGTTACTAGGTACAGCTGGAGAAAACATCTATATGGAGCCGAACATCCGTTTTGATTATGGTTACAACACGCACGTAGGAGAAAACTTTTTTGCCAACTTCGATTGTACGATTTTAGATGTTTGTGAAGTAAGAATCGGTGATAATTGTATGCTAGCTCCTAGAGTGCAAATTTATACTGCCACACACCCCATTCATCCAACTGAACGTAATTCTGGCAGAGAATACGCAAAACCGATTACGATTGGAAGTAATGTCTGGATCGGTGGAGGTGCCGTAATAAATCCAGGAGTTACAATAGGAGACAATGTCGTTGTTGCATCTGGTGCTGTCGTTACGAAAGATGTACCAAATCATGTCGTTGTAGGTGGAAACCCAGCCAAAATCATTAAACAAATAGAGTTATAAAAGTTTTGGTAACTCTTATATTAAATGAAGATCGTATGAATTGTGTTTATAGACGTTTAAAACTCGTGCGTTGCTGCAATATGCAGTAACGTTTTTTATTTTTTCTCTATTCAGGGAGGATGAGCTGAAAATGATGTTTGACATTAACGCTGCGTCATACATTATGCTTTTATTTAAAGAATTCCGTAATGATTCTACTAATTATAGAAAGGGGTAATCCACTAATGAAGATTGAAGTCGTTAATACAGTAGAGCAATATAAAGCATTAATAAATAAGGACTTAGACGATAGGGATATTTATTTTAAGGACAAGATGATGAAGCCTTTTGAATCAATGTGGTTATCAATAAATGTACCTATGAATGCAAAACAACAAGGTGGCTATGATGTGAAAATGGCAACACAAATGTTAGGATTTGAGAGTTTAGAAAATACCGAAAGTATCAAAGAGGCTTTAGTTAAGTTAATAGAGTTAAATATAGAGTATCTTGCTCGTAAAACGCTCAGTGAGTGCCTCAAAGCTTCAGAAAAAGCAGGCTTGAAGATTAGTTCAGATTTACTCAAATTTGCTGCTTTTATCTCCGCTAAAGGAAACCCACATGTATATAATGATTATGTCGGGTTCGGTGGCATTCCTGGCTATATTATCATTATGCTGAGACCGAATGACTATAACATACCTAGGATTCCTTCATTAATTGCTCATGAATTTCATCATAATTTGAGATTTTCTTATTTTGATTGGAATCATGGTAATGTTACGTTAGGTGACTATATTGTAATAGAAGGTCTTGCAGAATCGTTTGCAACGGAAATGTATGGAGAAGAATATTTAGGTCCTTGGGTTACATCAATTGTGGGTGAAGAGCTAGAGTATTCTACTCATGTTATAGGAGAAAATGTAAACCAAAAAGGTTTCGCTGAAGTAAGTAGTTATATGTTCGGGGATGAACAAGCAAAAAGTCAGGGCTATAATCCAGTAGGGCTTTCCGCTGGAGCTGGTTACGCTGTTGGTTATCAAGTAGTCCAAAGTTTTTTAAAGAAGCAGAATAGAACAATATATGATGCTACGTTACTTGGTACAGATGAAATCATCAAAGGTTCGGGTATGTTTAGATAATTCTTGCTGTTGTTAAGAACTAGGAGCTGTTTACCCGGCTCCTTTTTGTATTAATAGAACATATACATGGTTTGCGATAGCATGGTAATAGTTGGTATTTAAAGACATGGATATGGGAATTAATGTTATAATTACTTGATAAATGTGATTGACATATTAGATTTATTTAACATGTGATTAAAGGAGTCTATTACAAATAATCGACCAAGATTAATGATCAATTGATTATAGGATAGGAGTTTTAATGTAATGACATAGATTGGTTAAATAATTTCTGAAATGGGTTCTACTATATTGGAAAACTTAAATTAGGTTTATTAAGAGAAGAAATAGGGGGAAATAAATTGGGTTCTAGAATAATGCACGTGATAATTGCAAACAAAATTGCTGATAACTTATCGATTAAAGATAAAACATCATTTCTTATCGGGGGAATTGCAGCCGATGCAGCTTCACAAAAGACTCTTCGCACTTTTCAAAGGAGATGTTAAAGACTATTCTCGATATATTGACTACAATGAATTCGTACATAAATATGGCTTGAATAAAAATTCCGATTATATACTTGGATATTATACTCACTTAATTGCTGATGACATTTGGCTTAAAGGATTTTATTTGCCTTGGTTAAAAAACCGAATGGAGGCAGATGAAAACGTCAGTAATCAATACCATAATGACTTTCAATTACTTAACGGGAAACTATTAGAGTACTATGGTTACAGGCAACAATTAAGTGATGCATTAAATAGAAGTGTAACAATCATTGAAACCGAAGAAGTAAAATCTAGCGATATTAAGAAGCTTATCCCATATGTATTAAGTGATATGGATTATAATAGGAACAATATTGAAAAACCACTAACAGTGTTCACTCTTGAACAGATCATAGGTTATATAGAGACTTCAGTTGATAAAGGTTTAATATGCATTAAATCTTTAAAAATATAATGTAATTGATAGATTAGTTTTCGCAAAATTGATTAAGTATATTGAGATGATCTTACTTAATGGAGGAAATGAAGTTGAATAGGGGGAGAGTTTGGTGGAAGATATGTTATTAAAAGAACAAATTCTGTATCTTGAAAAGAAGTTAATGACGTATACGTATAAAGAATTAAATGAGCATCTCTCAGATGATTTTTTAGAGTTTGGAAGCTCTGGTAATGTATTCGATAAAAACGTTCAGCTTGATGAAGCAAGAAATGATCACGCTCTCACTAGTCCTATTCAATATACAGTAAATGATTTCCATATTAAACTACTGGCCCCGGATGTTGTTTTAGCAACATATCGCACAATGAGGCATAACGATCATAAAAATACAATACGAAGTTCTATTTGGAAATGTAATGATGGTAAATGGCAAATGGTATTTCATCAAGGAACACCAACTCAAACTTCCTAAATTGTGGAAATGATGAATGCTAGATTTTTGGTAAACGCGTAACTCAAATCCTGTTACAATGTATTATATCTTTGTTTTAAATTAACAGTAAAGGAATGATTTAAATGAAAACCTCGCGTAATCCAGAAACCGTTCATCAACCAGTAGCACCATATGTACATCAAATAGAGGTAACAGGTCGTAATAGATGGCTTACTTTGTCTGGACAATTAGGTATGGAAGTAGACGGATCAATACCAGAAGACTCATTAGAACAGCTCCAGCTAGCCTTAGAGAATATAAGAAGAAACCTAAAGTCAGCTAATATGGACGTAGAAGATTTAACAAAGTTAGTGTTTTACTTAGTAGGAGAATTTGATGCAGATAAAAGAAGGAAAATCATTGGAGGTTTTTTAGGTGAGCATCTGCCATGTACAACTATGATTTATGTAGTTGCATTGGCAGCACCAGTGTTTAAAGTAGAAGTAGATGCATGGGCATGTAAGGAGATGGATTAGTTACTTCTAAAAAATATATTACATGGTATGAGACACTTTATTTAGCAAACGAGTTGCCGTACCTTGTGACACAGGGTTAAAAAGTGAGTATAAAAATTAGTAGGACCATCAATTTGCTTTGATGGTCTATTCACGTTAATGGAGAAGGTGCTGTAACTTTTCAACATGTCTTCGGTTCGTGTCAAGCACTTCTTTAACCATTTTTTTGCTAGTCTCATCTAAATCTCCTCGAACCATTTCCTCTGAATATTCCACTCCATAGTGATCGATTCCTTTTATTGCATCTTCAATGATTTTATTGGCATCATCAGGCAGCATGACTTTGTGCATGAAACTGTGCATGGATCCAGTGATCCCTTCACTATCAGCAGGCATTCCTCCTAAATCCTGAATACGCTCAGCTAGTTTTGCAGCACTATGCTTTAACTCTTGCTGCATTGTTTGAAATTCCTGTCTTAATTCAGTCTTATCAAGCTCTTGAATATAATGCTCAAATGATCGTATACCCATGTATGTTCCTCTTAGTAAAGTATTTAATTCCTCAATAACTATATCATTCTGCACATTGATCACATCCTTTTTTAATTTGATTTTCATTCCGATGATTATTTTATAGCATATCCATAATTTGTTTATTTACTATGGGTTGGTAAAAACCTTTGAAATTTAATATTCTGGTTACAATGGACGTAGTTGCTACGAGAGTAATACTAAGTGGAGATGTTGAGATTGAAAACGAGCTACATTTGCATTACACTCTTCAAAAATGAATTGAGATGATTCGGTTTTTCCGAGTTTCCATCTATTTATTATAGGTTTTTTAGTTTTTGATTAGTTTTATAATAAGAGTAGAATATAGGTAGTCAACTAAGAGTCAAAAATCAGTATTATCTATAAATAAACTACAAATCGTAAACATTACTCAGGAACTGCTAGTAATACCCCGTAGATAGCCTTAGGCAAATGCCTTAAAAAGAAAAAATCTCCCAAATACTAATTGAAAAAAATGGATAGTTTATTGTTAATCGATGCATGTCAAGAAAAGTAAAGAACTCGATGACAATTGGCCGATACTCTGTACTAATCTTTAGATGGCATTTATGCGGAACTAAGAGAATGCGTAAAATTTGAGATCGGCTATCTGTACATTTAATGATTACAGAAGGTCGCATTCAAAATCTGATTCAACGCTATTTTCAGAGTTTTCCGATGTATTTGCAGATTGGGAAGGAAATGCAGTTCTCTTTACCAAGGGAATGATCACCTTTAATTGATTTTTTTGTAAAGTTATTCGTTTTTACTATCGCACTTATTTTGAAGAAGAGTATCTAACATAAGAAAGTCATTAGCTGTGCGTTAAAAAGAGACTGGTAAAAGAATACCCTATTAAAGAGACTTTTGGATTTTAAAGTGATCGCCTTTGAAGGCCTTGTAATGTCTTACCTATGTAGTAATGCAGCTTTGGTAGTTTCGTTACTATCGGCGAATCAGAAGTTGTAATCTTCAAGGCCTTAAATTACTGTTATCCTACCACAACATTTGATTTAGAACCTAAAAAAAACAGAAAAGCCTTGAAGATTCGGAAATTCGGCAGAAGCTAAGTACCTCTAACTATATATTCCAACTTTGATTAAACCGTTTTCGGCTGTTAGAGAGCTGATTTTTTATGATTATTTTAATTGTGTCATAGGCTTCTGCTCGATTGCTCTAAGTAATTTTAGGTTATAATCGTTCGCGGAGTAATGTTTCTCATTTGGGCTGCGTTTCCACCTTAGAATGGCTGAGCGTAAGGTTCTTAAACGTAATGAATCATAGGTTTCGATCATTATTTGATTATTAGAAGCTTCGATCATTGCTCTGCCGAATAAAATGGATTGTTCCACGTATTCGATATAATTTTCCGCTTCAGTTGCTTCCAATTGTAGATTTAAATGATATTTTAATTTGTCTATATCAAAAGTAATTAAACCATCAGCTGCTAGATCGACTGCATAGTTTTTCATGGAATCATTTAAGGCAGCGATATCTAATAATTCTTTATTAGAAGTATCCTTTACTAGAATACCGAGATTTTTAAATGTAACGACAAAACCTTCAGAAGCGAGCCTCGATAATGCTGTTCTTATCGGTGTTCTACTCATATTCATTTCCTTAGATAGTTCATTCTCCGAAAGAACTACTTCAGGTAATAACTCTCCGTAGACGATTTTATCCCTTAATTGTTGGTAAGCCTTGTCGGCTAATGATTCAGTAGTTGCCATACATATACATCCTTCCTATGTGTTCATAAACTTTAGTTACTATATCAATATTATCACAAATTAATTGTATACAAATTTTTGAAAAATAGATAGATTTACAATACTTTTACATGAACCCTAAATTATTTTAATAAACAGTCTGTAAGGTAGTAAATGAATCGAAATACAAGTTGTATTCAATTAAAATACAAGGAGGAGGTTAACAACGAATGGACTGTCAACACATAATTAGGCAATATTTTTAAGGCGTTTTGATTTTTAAGTAAATGGACTTAAACTCAGTGCTTGAAGCTAATTCTTGATAAACAAGATAGGCATCTTTCCTTTTGCAAGTACTATAACCGATTAACTCACGATTAAAGAGATCAATAAATATCCATATATAGTGCCATTTTTTATTGACTCGTACATATGTTAAGTAATCCGGTTATCCTTTGCTTTGAAAAATTAGAATTTTGACTTTGAGATACCCAACAAAAGTTGAATGGGTTAAGTCATATTCATGAATAGTCACTTTACGTGATTTCCCATCATGATAAAGGACGATTTGTCTTTTAAATTCTACTGAATGTACGACGTTTACTTTTGGTCAGCAAAAATTATCTTTACTTGTAGTCACCTTGTCCTTAAAAAATCTGTCCAACTTTTACGTATATAAAACGAATGCATTCGTCGTAGCTATTTGACTGTGGTACTACTTAAAAATCTATCATAATAAAAGGGAGATATTTAAAATGAAGACATTATTAAAAGGAATATTATTTAGCGGATTAATTTTATTTGTAGCAGCTTGTAGCAGTGTAGTTGATGGGACTTCAGAGCAAGGTGAAAATAACGAATGGCCAAAGGAACTGTCTATCGTGCAAATGCCGAATGAAGATAATCCAAATGCAGCTTCTATGCATTCGCAACTAAGAGAGCATTTAGCAGAAGAGCTTGGAGTAGAAGTGATTGAATATGAAGGTGGTAACTATGCAGTTGGTATTGAAGCGATGGCTAGTGAGAATATCGATATAATGCTTGTTACACCAATGAGTTATTACCAAGCGCTAACCAAAGCGAATGCAGAACTACTTGTGACACCACAGTCGGGTGAGAAGATGGAATACTATACGGCTTTTATTACACAAGCTGACAATGATGAGATTAATAGTATTGAAGATTTAGAAGGAACGAACTTTGCATTCGTTAATGCATCGTCATCATCTGGATATCTTTATCCAAAAGGAACGTTAGTACAAGAATTAGGGCTTGATCCAGATTTAGTCGAACAGTCAGGTTACTTTTTTAATAATGTTGTTTTCTCACAATCGCATCAAAATAGCTTTACGGGTGTTGCGATGGGAGACTTTGAAGCAGCAGCAGTGTCAGCAGGACAATATGAGATGATGCTTGAAGCATTAAATATTGATGAGAATGAGATTAAAGTGATTGGACGTACACAGGATATTCCGGATCCTTCTTATGCCATCCGCGGGGATTTACCAGAAGATTTTAAGGCAGCCGTTGTAGAAGCATTTGTCAGCTTTGATGATGTTGAGTATTTTGAGGCTATCCATGGAGACGCCGAAGTCCGTTTCAAGGCAACTGATCAGGATTATTATGCAGAAACGATTGAAATGTTAGATTCAATTAATGCGTTGGAGGAAGAATAAAATGAATCCGATCCTTTCGATTAAAAACTTAGTGAAGGTATATGGAGAGAAGACACGTGCGCTAAACGGTATTTCACTCGATTTCTATCCAGGTGAGTTTATCGTTGTGATCGGTCCATCTGGAGCTGGGAAATCGACATTTATCCGCTGTATCAATCGTTTAGTGGATCCGACGGAAGGACAAATTGTTTTTGCGGGGAAGAATTTAGAGAAGTTGGGAGCACGGAAGCTACGAAAAGAACGCTCAAAAATTGGAATGATCTTCCAACATTATAATTTAATCGGGCGAACGAATGTGATTAAAAACGTCCTACACGGGAGATTATACAACACGCCTATTTATAAAAGTATCTTTGGTCTATTTAGTCACGAAGATAAAAAAGAAGCGATTGAACTCTTAGAGAAAGTCGGGTTAGAGGATCAAATTTACAAACGTGCCAATGCACTTTCCGGTGGACAGATGCAACGTGTTGGGATTTGCCGTGCGCTATTGCAAAGACCAAAGCTTCTCCTAGCCGATGAACCGATTGCATCACTCGATCCAAAGTCAGCAAATATAGTGATGGAGCAGCTTCACAACATTTCAACCGAAAAGAAACTAACGTGTATCGTGAATCTGCACCAGGTGGACTATGCGATGAAATTTGCAACAAGAATTATTGGGATTAAAAAAGGTGAGGTTGTCTTTGATGGAGCACCTGCACAATTGACAGAGGAAATGACGCAGCATATATATGAAGGAAAAGAATCACAAATGAAACTACAAAAAGAAACGGTAGTTCAACGAGTGCCCGAGGATCATAGAGAATTACAATTAACTGGAGGACAAAAAGGATGAAGCAATACAGACAAAAGATAAAGCTTGATCAACAGGATCCGAAAAAGCTGCTATTGATTGTCGCTACTATTACAGTGATGCTTCTATTTTCCATCATGTATCTTAGAATTTCAGTGATTGACATGGTGATGGGGTTACCGAACTTTCTTTTCTTCTTCTTTGAAAAGTTCCTCCCTCCTAAATTAGATAATATAATGCAGTACATTCCAGCAGTTGGAGATACGATTGCTTATGCAGTTATTGCAACATTTCTATCAAGTATTATCGCATTAATTCTTGGGATTCTTATCTCAGAAAATACAAATAAATTTAAAAGTATTCGAGTGGTATGTCGCGGGTTTGTGTCCATCCTACGTAATATACCATTTGTAATCTGGGGTGCACTCTTAGTTTATATTTTTGGACTAGGTGGCATTGTAGGAGTTCTCGCGCTAATTCTCGTAACGATTGGATTTTTAGGGAAGAGCTACGCAGAATCGATTGATGAAATATCAGGAGAGAAGCTAGAAGCACTCCGAGCAAATGGCTCGTCCTATTTTCAAATTCTGCTCCATGGAGTGATTCCACAATTTATTCCTTCATGGATTAATTGGACGCTATTCTCATTTGAAATTAATGTACGTGCCTCTGTTGTAGTAGGGCTAGTAGGTGCTGGTGGTATCGGGGTTCTAATCGATACGAACATCAATTTATTCCGGTACCAGGAAGCTTTAGGAATTATTCTAGTCGTTGTAACAATTATTTTATTAACCGAATTTGTTACAAACAAAATCCGGACTAAGATAGCATAAGGGAGGATTGATTCACTATGGAAACGAATTATATTCGTGTTACGTCTAAAGGTACAATTTGGAAGACAATCCTCCTTATTGTCATTCTAGGAGCAATCTTTCTAATATCAGCCAATATGGTTAATTTAAACATGGCACAATTCTTTGAGCGCTTGGAGAATTTCCCAAACGTCTTAAGAAGTATGATAGCCATTGATTTAACGATTATTCCAAGAGCCTTACTCGAAATCTTGACGAGCTTATCGCTAGCCTTTCTAGCTTTAGTTGTCGGTGTCATTTTAGCGTTATTTCTAAGCTTTCTCGCAGCGACGAATATTGGCCCAAATAACATCATATCTGGCTTGATTAAGGGGGCCTTTGCTGTCATTCGCTCTGTCCCGTCACTTGTGTGGGGACTAATGGTTATTGCTAGTCTAGGTTTTGGGAATACGTCTGGATTTATCGCGATGCTATTCTCTTCGATTGGTTACTTGGTGAAAATGTTTACTGGAAGTATTGAGGATGTTGGGACAGACGTTATTGAAGCGATGCGTTCAACAGGTGCTTCCTGGTTCAATATTGTCTACCACGGACTCTTACCACTTGTGATTACTTCATTTGTCGCCTGGATCACGGTTCGTTTTGAAGGGAATATTTCTGAATCCATTAGTCTCGGAATCATTGGGGTAGGTGGAATCGGACTATTATTAACACAAGCAATTAGCTCATACAATTATGCACAAACAACGACAATTGTCATTCTAATCTGTAGCTTCATGCTCGTGATTGAATATTTAATGACTTTTATCAAGAGTAAGATTACACATGGGAATTGATAACGTTTAGAGAAGGTGAAAGGGGATAAATAAATTTGATGAATGCAAAGTTACATTGGGTACGTTTACCGCTTGAAGGAGTGGAGAACTGCCGTGAATTAGGTGGGTATAGTACAAATAATGGAGAGCAAATGAAGTGGCATTCATTTTTACGTTCGAGTGATCTCCATGAGTTGACTGAGATGGATATTTCATTTTTAGAAGATTACGGTGTAAAAACAGTCATTGATTTACGTGGAGAGGATGAGGTTACGAATAGATTGAATCCTCTAGCTGAAAGGCCGTTTTGCAACTATCATAATATTCCATTGGGGGGACAGCTGATACAGGAATTAAATTCAACGAAGGACATGACGATGGGAGAATCGTATATTTTCCTTTTGAAACATAGCGAACAAATAAAAACGATCTTCAATACGATTGCAACAGCAGAAGATGGTGTCATATTGTTCCACTGTGTAGCTGGGAAAGATCGTACAGGCATTTTAGCGATGTTATTACTTGGGCTAGCAGGTGTAGAGAGAAAAGATATCATCTCTAATTATGAGGTGACATATACAAATATGGAGTCCTTTAATCGATCTAAAAAAGATAGAGTTCTACCTGCTCATGTACCTGAAGCATATCTGTATTCAAGTAGGGAATATATTGAAGCAGCGTATGATTATATTATTGCAACACATGGCACATTTGAAAAATATCTATTGGCAAAGGATATTGATCAAGAAATGATTGATTGCGTGAAGAAAAGATGTGTTGACATAAGTGTTGGAGTGAAGCATATATAGAAAGCATGGAGTGGCAGGTGACTTTGGGATAAGAGGTTGCCTGTTTTTTATTTTGTGAGATTGAATAGAAGACAAGCGGGATATGTTAAGAACATTATGCAAAGGAAAGGTGTAGCTTGTAAGGATCACATACTTACTTTGGTCAGTATCCAAAGATAAGCGTGTCTTCTTTTGCAGGATATATAAAAGGGAAAAGTAGTCTAATGAATTTTGACGCATCTGTCTTTAGCGATACAGTAGGAAGAAATAAAAAAGTAATTAAGAATATTACTAGTGTTGCATTAATTTAATTTGAGTATAAGGAATACTCAAAATGTTCAATAATCTTACTTTGTGCAAAGAGAAAGTCCTTTATAATGGATAAGGCAGGAATTATCCCGTCCCAATCCACTAGTAAGGGATGGCTAAGATTACACAAAAAGGCGTTCCTTTTATTAGGGGCGTTTTTTCTATGTAAATAAAAGGGAATTAATGTTAAAATAATGTGAACTGTAAATGACCTGTTTGATGTCAGTGTTTTCATAAAGGGAGATATTATGTCTAGGTTAATGAAATCAATGTTACTCTGGATGACCGTATTTCCGTTAACGGTAATCTCTCTTTTATTACTAATTGACAATATTTCAGGTGAACCGATTAAGCCTGTTTCTTATTTGCCTAACTTTCTAGGTTTTGCATTAGGTGGACTGTTCATCGGCTTTATATTGTATCATGTGAAAAAGTTCAAACAATAGAAGTCATTTTCATACGTAACTTATGGAGGCGATCCTAGGGAAGTGACAAATGATGGATTTAATAACGATTATGCAAGAACTTGAAGCACTCGGTAAGGAACGAACGAAAAAAATATACATTTCCAATGGTGCCGTGAGCCTCTATTTGGTGTGGCTACCGGTGCTATGAAACCAATGGCAAAGAAAATAAAAATAAACCAACGTTTAGCAGAGGAGTTATATGCGACGGGGAACTACGATGCCATGTATTTTGCAGGCATTATTGCAGACCCAAATGCTATGACGGAGTCGGATTATGACCGTTGGATGGATGATGCATATTTTTATATGCTTTCAGATTATGTCGTAGCCGTAACTTTATCAGAATCAGGTATGGCACAAGACGTTGCTGATAAATGGATTGAAAGCGGTGATGAGTTAAGAATGTCAGCAGGGTGGAGTTGTTATTGCTGGCTTATAGGGAATCGAAATGACGATGAATTTTCCAAAAGTAAGATTGCCAATAAGCTTGATTCGCTGAAAAATTCTATTCATCGTTCACCTGAGAGAACGAAAGCTTCAATGAATAATTTTCTATATAACGTGGGGGTTTCATATTTGCCATTACATGAGAAGGCAGTCGAGATAGCAAAGGAAGTTGGAATAGTGGAAGTCAAACGAGACAAGAAAAACCTAGTCTTTTGAACGCTTATGAAAGTATTCAAAAAGACATAGAAAAAGGGAGGATTGGGTTCAAACGTAAGTATGTTAGATGTTAACTAACGCTAGGGAAATAGTACAGAGAAATATGGATTAATGTCTTCCAAATTAAAACGATCCCTACCTTAATATAAAAAGACCATATTTCCTACCTTTAATCGTGAGAGGGCACAATCTAATGCAAGCTATAAGATTGAAACTTGAAACATAAATCGTAAACACCACTCCGAAACTGCTAGTAATACCCGTAGAAAGCCACAGTGCAAATGCCTTAAAAAGAAAAATCCCCAAATACTAATTGAAAAAAATGGATAACTTATGCCAGAATGAGAAGAGCATCGATGAAAGGAGGAGGTTCTTTGCGAAAGCTGAAAGGAATCGCCTTAGTTCAAGTGATGATGGTAACAGGAGGATGTATGATGAATGCACCAGATGTTCCTGCGTTTGAAGATGAATTTACGCGAGAATTTATGAAGTCGACGAAGGAAGTGGAGGAAGGGTTTTATTTGTTTGAATCGAAAACAGGAGGGTATACGATTTGGTTTCCGGAGAATGCGGTAACTGAATCTGAATATTATTACCAACAAGGTGATGGAAGAGAAAGTATGAGCATAATGGAGATGTATGGTGATAATTTAGTATATCGTGCTAGGCTCCAATATGAACATAGTGGTTTAACCGATTCAATAGATACTCAATTAAGCGTCTTATCTAGCCTAGCTGGGGGGTATGAGGGGAATTACGAGAAATTTATTTTGAAGACAATACATATTATTATGCTAAGGATGTATATGAAACAAAAAGAGGATTTAAAGTATATCGTTTTTTTAGTTATATAAAATCTAATTTATATCAAAAAAATATTAAATTTACTTATGAAGCATCTTGCTATAATTTTTGGGATACATGTAATGTGGATGTGGATCAACAAGAGGAACATGCACTCTAGTTAATGAAATCAATGGAGTTTCAAGAATAAGTAATGTGAGCAGGTGAATACTCATGGATTCGCAAGGTGTTTTAAATGAAGAACTATTAAGAGCTAGAATTGTTAGATTGGAATATGATGAGGTAACTGAGTCGGAAGTCAGAAGAATAATACTTGAAGAAACAGGTAAAAAGGCACCTGAAAATTACTTTTTCTTTAAAGAAACATTTACATAAAGGTAAATAAAGGAGAATAATAGTGAAAAAAATTCACATATTGGGGGCTTCTGGAGCAGGTACTACAACACTTGGTTCTTCATTATCAAAGGTGTTGGCTCATACCCATCTAGATAGCGATGATTACTTTTGGACAACTAAATTCACGAAACAAAGAGACGTACCTGAAAGAAGAATGCTACTTGAAAAAGATTTATCATTATATGAAAACTGGATTCTTTCCGGTGCAGTTTGTGGTTGGGGTGATCATTTCAAACATTATTTCGATCTAGTTATATTTTTATCGATTCCTCAAGACATCAGGCTTGAAAGGCTAAAACAGAGGGAATTCGAGCGTTATGGAAATGAAATAGTAGCTGGTGGTAGCAAATATGATCAATCAAAGACATTTTTAGAATGGGCCTCCCTATATGATAGTGCTGGAATGGACGTTAGAAGTAAAGCGTTACATGAGCATTGGATGGCAGAATTGTCTTGTCCAGTATTAAAAATTGAAGGGGATTATACAATTAATGAAAGAGTCGATCTTGTTTTAGATTACATAAGTACGGAATGAATTATTTAGTTGCTTCGACTCTATTAGGTGACACAGTTCATTCTGTATATAACCGAAGACATTTAAATTATTCGAAAGAATGAAGGAGACAGATGGTGAATGCTTACCAGTTAGATTGAATTTATCCCACTCACAAGCTTCTCCATTGTATTTTGTTAATAAACTAGCTATTAAATAGGAGGGGAAGTAATTGAGAAATGAAAAAGAAATGATAGAACTTATAATAAACTTTGCAAAAGAAGATGAACGTATCCGGGCCGTTTATATGAATGGCTCAAGAACAAATCCGAATGTTCCAAAAGATATTTTTCAAGATTATGATGTTGTGTTTGTCGTGACGGAAACGATAACTTTTATAGAGGATAAGAAGTGGATTAGTGAATTTGGAGAATTAATCATGATGCAGGAACCAGACAAAAATGATTTTGGCAGAAATATCGATTTAAATTTCATAATGTCTTATGGTTTTTTAATGCTTTTTTCAGATGGAAATCGCATCGACCTTCGTCTCCAAACAAAAGAAATCATGATTGAAGAGTATGGTAAAGATAAGCTTACTTTGCCCTTAATGGACAAAGATAACCTTTTGCCAGCAATTCCTTGTCCTACTGATATTGATTACCATGTTAAAAAGCCAACCAAAGCAGAGTATGAAAGTTATACAAACAATTTCTGGTGGTGTTTACAAAACGTCGCAAAGGGCATTTGGCGTGATGAGCTTCCGTATGCAAAACTCATGTTTGAACACACGACAAGAGAATCTTTGGATAAAATGGTTACATGGTGGATTGGGATCCAACAAGAGTTCCAAGTTTCAACTGGAAAGTTCGGGAAGTATTTTAAGCAATACCTACCAGATTCATTATGGGAAATGTATGAAAGAACCTATTCAAGTTCTGATTATTCTACTATGTGGGATTCAATATTTGTTACTTGTGAATTGTTTAGAATCTTATCCCAAGATGTTGCTAAGCATTTTCAATTCACGTATCCAATTGAAGATGATAAAAACATGACTAAATATCTTAAAGACGTCAGAGATTTACCTATAAATGCAAAGGAAATATATTAAGTAAATGGACGTTGCACCCTGCAAAAAAAAGTATACAGGTGCATTAGTTAATCCCTCCTTTTTTAACAGAAGCAGGAGCGTTTTTTCGCTAAAATGGAGCCAAAATATTGTAGGAATGATTTAGGAGGAAGAAACAATGTTTAAGGAGCTTTTTGGGTTTAAAGATAGAGATTTATTAGTAAATATTAACTTGGAAAATATCAAAAAAAAGATGTATGAAATCGGATTTAATAAGGAAATTGTCGAAGACATAATGGTTGTTTTAGAAAAGAGGTTTCGACAAAATAGCAAAGAAAATTTTCAAGATTGGTTTTACGGACTGAATTATCGTTTACCAGAGGAATTTAATGATGAAATTGTTGCGATTAAGATTTACGAAAAGCATTCCCAGTTGATTGAGGAGCAAATAAAAATATTAGAAAATGAAACAAAGTTATCTTGGGAAATACAATCAGAAGATATTATAAACATCAATGAAAAAGCAAGAAAAGTTCAGTTAGTCCTAAGAGATAGACTCTCAGCCATCGCCTTAGATTTATGCTAGTGATAAGCATTTCTTTTAGAAGGGAGATGCTTTCTTTTGGTAGTATAGGACTAGTGAAGTAGGCATTTGAAATCACAAATAGAGAGTATCACTCATAAGGGACGTTTCGATTGCTCGTTACAATCTAAAATATGCTTTATAATACTTAATTATATTGAAGGCTCAATGGTAGTGACCGTTTTTGTTTAAGCATAGAGTGTGGGATTGTTATCTTATTGTTAATTTGTGTAAAAACTAAAGGTGAATAGGGGAAAGACTATTATGTTTGATGAGTTGGTAGGGGAGAAAATTCGCATTGTACCGTTAAAGCGAAACCATGTACAAGAATTATATAATATAAGTAAGGATAAGATGATTTGGAAACACTTGCCAACGGAAATTATAACTATAAATGATATGAACACTTTTGTAGAAGAGGCATTATGCAAAAAGGAATCTGGAATAGAACTACCGCTAGTTGTGTTGCTTCGTAGTAACAACAACATTGTTGGCACCACACGTTTTCTTAATATATCAAATACACATAAAAGTTTGGAAATAGGGTGGACTTGGTATTCTCCATCTGTTTGGGGAACACGTATCAATACAGAATGTAAATACTTGTTATTAAGATTTTGCTTTGAAACCTTTAAACTTTATCCGAGTTCAATTCAAAACAGATGAACAAAATATAAGGTCACAAAAAGCAATAGAAAAAATAGGTGCTGTAAAGGAAGGAATTTTAAGAAATCATATGATACGTAAAAACGGGTCCTACAGAAACTCTGTATTTTACAGTGTTATTGAAAGTGAATGGAGAACTGTAAAGAATAGATTGGAGAGTATGTTATAGATTTTTAACACAATCTGACTTTTGTAAAAAATGTAGTGAAACAGTTGTATTCTTCCTAGTGCAGGTTAGGTTCTACATTATTGTATCTATCTTAAAAGGTAAAATATTATTGAACGAACGAATACTCCAAAAAAAAGTAAAAGGGAATTAATGTTAAAATAAAGAGGCCAATTTAACTCTATAATAATACTATTAAAAAAGAATGTGAAAGATTGAAGATAATTTCTATAGTACCCATAATTGTTATATCCATATGTGCTTACAGTACCTGATCTTACAGTGAAGTAAATCAATTAGTTGCAGCGGATCATGTTTTAGAGTTTAAGTATGACTATAAAGTATAGGAACAAGGAGGAAGGTTGTGATTCAATTAAGATTCTTTCAAAGAACAGATTTTCAACAACTAATAGATTGGATCGACACTCCACAATTTTTACTCCAATGGGGTGGTCCTAATTTTAGTTTTCCATTAACTGAGAGGCAATTAGAGAATTATGTGAAGAATGCCAACGATGTTAATTCTCACGTATTCGTATACAGTGTTATAGATACTATCACTGAGGATTTAGTAGGACATATTTCACTAGGGAATATTGACAAACAAAACAAATCTGCAAGGGTTGGGAAAGTGTTAGTTGGAGATAAAAATGTAAGAGGTAAAGGGATAGGTCAACGAATGATGAAAGAAATTCTCAAAATTGCATTTGATGAACTTAACTTACAGAAAGTTAGTCTAGTTGTTTTTGATTTTAACACTTCGGCAATAGCTTGTTATGAAAAAGTGGGGTTCGTAAAAGAAGGTTTACATAGAGACGCGAGAAAAATAGGTAATGAATATTGGAGTTTATGGGAAATGAGTATTTTAGAGAATGAGTGGAAGAAGATGAATCGTTCAGATAATAAAGAACGCTAGAGCAATGATACGTTCATTACTCTAACGTGAATTAATTTTCTTAAAACGCCCAGTTTCCATCACGGAAGATCGGCTCACGTTTGCCGTCTTCATAGACGCCATCGATGTTCATATCACTAGAACCCATCATAAAATCAACGTGAGTTAAGCTTGTGTTAAGTCCATTCTTTTCTAACTCTTCTTTTGACATTTCTTTTCCGCCTTCAATACTAAACGCGTAGGCGGAGCCTAAAGCTAAATGATTGGAGGCATTTTCATCGAATAACGTATTGTAGAAAATAATATCGGCATTCGAAATAGGTGAATCATGAGGGACAAGTGCAACTTCACCAATGAAGCTAGAGCCCTCGTCTGTTTCGAGTAGACGCTTTAGAGTTTCGTAGCCTTCTTCAGCTTTGAAATCAATCACTTTCCCGTCTTTAAATGTTAGTGAAAATTGATTAATGAGTGTACCGCCATAATTTAATGGCTTTGTGCTCGCAACCGTTCCGTTAACTCCTGTTTTCTTCGCTGATGTGAAAACTTCCTCAGTAGGCATGTTTGCTACAAAAGGTACACCATCTTTATTAACACTTCCCCCACTAACCCAAAGGTGTGTTTAGGTAATTCAATGACTAGGTCGGTTCCTTCAGATTGATAATGAAGGGCATGGTAATGTTTTTCATTCAATGTTTTCATTTTCGAATCGAGAGTTCCTAAATGTTCTTTCCATGCGGATACAGGGTCAGCAAGATCAATTCGTGTTGCCGCAAAAATAGCATCCCAAAGCTGCTCCATTGCTTTATCTACTGACAAATCAGGGAAGACCTTCTGTGCCCAGCCTTCAGAAGGAACAGCAACAATTGACCAGCTTACTTTATCGCTCATAACATATGAGCGGAATCCTTCCATTGCCTTACCGCTAGTTTTATTCCAATTAGAAACTCGTTGTGGATCAGCATTTTTTAACAGATCAGGGTTTGAACCTGTAATACTTAGAAAAGCGGCACCCTTTTCGGCTAACGTTTCATGGCCTTTGGCGATCCACTCAGGAAATTCGTGAAACGCTTCATCTGGAGCTAGCTCAAATTTTGTTTTTGTTATTTCTTCGTCACTCCACTCAACATGGACATTTTTTGCTCCTGCTTCATACGCTTTTTTCGTGACAAGGCGGACGAGCTCAACTGCTGAGATTGGTGTTCGAATAACAAGTGTTTGTCCTTCTTGAATGTTTACACCAACTTTTACGGCTAGCTCGGCATATTTCTCTAATTTTTCTTGAAAACTTGACATAAAGACATTCCTCATTTCTATTGTAATAATCGTTTCCATTAAATACTATACCAATATTATCATGGAGAGAAAAGATTAGCGTCTTTCCAGTCTTTTATGCTATCATGGTGGTGGAAAGAAAGAGGTTCGCGAACTCCCTCTATAAAAAACTAAGGTGATAACTGTACAGCGGGTACAGTTTTCTTGTCGTTTGAAGGTTTTAACTACTTAAATGATTAACCTTTTTGGAGTGATCGAATGCTCGTTCTTCATAAATAGCCTATGTGCTAGTTAAAGGAGAAATGAGACATGAAAAAAGAAAAAGCAGTCGTCGTCTTTAGTGGGGGACAGGATAGCACGACTTGTTTATTTTGGGCATTGCAACAATTTGAAGAAGTGACAACCGTAACATTTGATTACGGACAACGTCATCATGAAGAGATTAACTGTGCTAAGGAAATTGCTGATGAGTTAGGTGTATCCTTTCATGTTTTAGATATGACTTTCATAAATCAGCTTTCCCCTAATGCCTTGACACATCATGATATAGAAGTGAAAGAAGGGGAAGACGGGGAGTTACCGTCAACCTTTGTACCTGGACGCAATCATTTATTCTTATCATTTGCTGCTGTGTACGCTCATAGTATAGGAGCGAAGCATATCGTAACAGGTGTTTGCGAGACGGATTTTAGTGGATATCCCGATTGCCGCGATCAATTCGTTAAGTCATTAAATGTGACACTTAATTTGGCGATGGACAAGCAATTTGTTATCCATACTCCGCTTATGTGGTTAAACAAAGCAGAGACATGGGAACTCGCTGATCAGCTTGAAGCACTTGAATTTATCCGTGAAAAAACAGTAACTTGTTATCATGGAGTGCGTGGTGATGGCTGTGGAGAGTGCCCATCGTGTAAACTAAGAATGAATGGTTTACAACAATATTTAAAAAGAAAAAGAAAGGAGGGGAGCATAAATGCTACAGCAATTTTATCCGCAAGTACCTCATTCATATCGCTATGAATTAAATAAAGATATGAACTTGTCTGCGGCTCACTTTATTCCAAATGAAAAAGCGGGAGTTTGCCAAAACATGCATGGCCATACGTACTTTATCAATGTAACAATTGCTGGCGATCAGCTTGATGAACTCGGGTTTTTAATTGATTTCAAACAAATAAAGGACCTTGTTCATAAACGTTACGATCATACATTATTAAATGATCATGCTGAATATGAAGAAGTATTTCCAACAACTGAACGTGTTGCAGAGCAAATTTGGAAGACGATACATGCAAAACTAATTACACTTCCACATCAGCCAAAATGCTTACAAGTTCTCGTTCGTGAAACACCAACAAGTTATGTTGTTTATCGTCCTAAACCGGAGGAATTACAATGAAAATCCCGGTAATGGAAGTTTTTGGCCCGACGATTCAAGGTGAAGGTATCGTAATTGGCCAAAAGACGATGTTTGTTCGTACAGGTGGCTGCGATTATCGTTGCTCATGGTGTGATTCGAGCTTCACCTGGGATGGTACTGGGAAAAGTGAGTTAATGGAAGCTTCTGCGATTGTCACTTCTCTTAAAGAGATCGGTGATAATCGCTTTTCTCATGTAACGATCTCTGGAGGTAATCCCGCTTTGCATAGAGGCTTAGGGGAATTCGTAAGTTTATGTCATCAAGAAAATTGGACCGTAGCGATTGAAACACAAGGGTCTATATGGCAAGACTGGCTGTTTGAGGTCGATGAAGTAACAGTGTCACCAAAACCACCCAGTTCAAACATGGAAACAGATTATACGAAGCTTGATTATATGTTGTCACAGCTTTCTATTAATAAAGTAAGTTTAAAAGTTGTTATTTTTGATGAAAGAGACTTTGATTATGCTCTTCATATTCATAAACGCTATCCGGAAGTTAGGATGTTTTTACAAGTCGGGAATAACGAGTTAACAATGATGGATAATGACCAACTCATTTCTAAGCTATTACAACGTTATGAATGGTTAGTTGAGCAAACGCTGAGAAGTTCGGAAATGAATAATGTGAGAGTATTGCCGCAGTTGCATACATTTTTATGGGGAAATAAGCGCGGTGTTTAAGAAGGAGGCAGCCAAATGAGTGGACGATCGGATAAAGAGTTAGAAGGTGTTGAATTACTTGGTAATCAAGGTACAGAGTATACATTCTCATATAATCCTTCTGTATTAGAAGTGTTTGAGAACAAGCATCAAAATAGAGACTATTTTGTGAAATTTAATTGTCCGGAATTTACATCACTATGTCCAAAGACGAATCAGCCAGATTTCGCAACAATTTATATCAGCTATATACCTGATGTGAAAATGGTAGAAAGTAAGTCGTTAAAGCTATATTTGTTCAGCTTCCGTAATCATGGTGATTTCCACGAAGACTGCATGAATATTATTATGAACGATTTAATTGAATTAATGGATCCACGTTATATTGAAGTATGGGGGAAATTTACTCCTAGAGGTGGAATATCAATTGACCGTATACGAATTACGGGAAGCCAGGAACAAAATATGAAAAATGGCTGAATATCGTTTGATGAATCATGATATGTATCCTGAAACAGTAGATAATCGCTAACTTTCAGTAAACTTAATATCGTTTAAAAAGAGGATTAATAGGCAATTGTATAGAATAGTTAGTGTAATTCTTTTAGGAGGTGATGATGGTGCGTCAAGTGAAAGTTATTAAAACATCTTCATCCAAAACGATGGAGGATCGCATTAATGAAACGATTGCTAATTTAAGTGGGGAATTTATTGATATTAAATTAACTGGAGCGTATGATGGCTCAAGTGAACGGTTTCTAGCGATTATTATTTATGAAAAAAGTTAATTTCTTAACACCTGTAATGATTGTCATTACGGGTGTTTTTATGATAATTACTGTCGATTAAGGAGTAAGGTCCTTTAAAATTGTGTTGTACTTTGTAGATTACTGCGCTTGCCTAGGAAATATTCCTTTGTAATAGTTGCCGATTTCCCTTGTAACGATTAAGATAGATTTAGATTATTTGAAAGTGAGGAATACGTATGAGCATACCTCAATACCCCGAAGACTTTACTGACCGAGTTCGTAATAAGCGAACAACTGATGAAAAACTACATAATCGCATTAATGAAGAAATTCATCAAATAATTCAATTTATGAAAGAAAATAACACGAATAATCATTCTGTATCTTTTGAAGATGTTCTTATTATTATTGATCGAATTTATGAAGACGATGATGATTACTTTGAAATCTCAGTTGCTAAGCAGCATAGTGTAGGTATTGTGAGATAAGAGAACTCAAGAGGCTAATCCCTCATGAGTTCTTTTCATGTTGCTGTTATTTCAGTAATTTGATCACACCTAGAAAGAAGAATAAGAAACAAGGTAAGAGACGTAAATAATGTAAAATAATTCTCCTAGCCGTAATATGGCCATAAATGATTCCGGTTATAAAGGCGATAAAGATTAACAATCCTGCTAATGGAGCAAAGAAGATTGGATGATTCAAAAAACCAGCTTGGAAACCATAGCCTATATTATCGATATTAATAAATAATGTAATGATTAAAAAGAAGGATTTGCGGTAATATCGTATTTCGTAAAAAAGGTGGTAAAAGGATAACCCAATTAAAAAAAGACCTGATATATTATCTGTTAATGATATCGGTATGAAATCTCCTACTATTTTACCGATACCCATTGTAATTAGAAGAACAATACTTGAAAAGCAAGAGATGACAGTAATGATAGAAATGGGGATGCGAATGCGTTTAAGCCCGAATAAAAAGCCGATTGCAAAAGCATCAAGACTAACTAACAAAGCCATTAGAAAAATCGTTATATAGGTCAAGAAGAATCACCTCAGTAAAACTATATGAAAACAAGCTAGGAACTAGTCTACAAAATCTATAATCATAATGGAGTGAGCACATGTGGCGATTTATTTAGATTATAATGCTAGCACCCCGATTGCCAGTGAGGTGATTGAAGCAATGAAACCTTCTTTTCAGCACCATTTTGGTAATCCATCTACGAATCATTTTGCTGCTGTTGAGGCAAAACGATCAATTCAGGGTGCACGTCAAAAGGTTTCGTCCATCATTGGAGCACAAGCAAATGAGATTATCTTTACGAGTGGGGGCACAGAGTCAAACAATCACGTGATAAAAGGAGTAGTAGAAGCATGTAAACAACGAGGGAGACATGTTATCACGTCTACGATTGAGCACCCTGCTATTCTTGAACCAATACGCTATTTAGAGGGGAAAAATGGGGTAGAAATTCGCCCATATATGCTGGCCATGAGAAAGGGATACGTGCCGGTACAGAAAATGTATTGTTTATTACCGCATTAGGAGAAGCATGTCGGCTTTGTAATGAAAAATTACATGTTATGCAAAAGGTTAAACAGATGCGTAACGACTTTAAAGTTGAATTAAAAAAAGCATTTGGAGAACTCGTTGTCATTAATGGGGACTTGGAAAAAAGTTTACCTAATACATTAAATGTCAGTTTCAAAGGGAAGGTTGGACAAGATATTCTTACTATGATTCCTGAAGTTGCAGCATCTACAGGGTCTCCCTTATCATTCGGGTGAGGTATCTCTTTCACCTGTCTTAGAAGCAATGGGAGT
The DNA here is from genome assembly GCF_001310635.1 of Bacillus sp. JCM 19034. Lineage (GTDB taxonomy): Bacteria > Bacillota > Bacilli > Bacillales > Bacillaceae_D > Halalkalibacter. The sequence continues at coordinate 545,423 of NZ_BAXR01000001.1, read as the reverse complement.
TGCTAAGGAGGTTGGAATGGGAGCGATTCGTTTTAGCTTAGGTAGGGAGACGACAAAAGACGAGTTGAATCAAGTTATTCAGTTATTAAATGAGCGCCTTAATTGAGCATAACAGTTTACACTTATAGGAGAACTTAGGTAGTATAGATATGGGAAAAAGAGTATGAAAGGAAGATAAAAAAGAAATGAGTATCCAACAACAGATAGCTAGTGCAACATCGATTATGAGAAATCGCCACTCCGTTAAGCATTATAAACGAGGCCTAATGATTTCCAAAGAAGAAATGAATGAGTTAATTGAGATTGCTACATCTGCACCATCTGCATGGAATCTGCAGCATTGGCGTTTTTTAGTAATTGATGATCAACAGCAAAAAGAAAAATTATTACCGATTGCTTACTACCAACAACAAATTGTTGATAGCTCCGCTGTAATCGTCTTATTAGGTGATTGCGAGGCTGGCCAAGAAGCGAATGGAATTTATTCATCAGTCGTTGATAAAGGCTAATGACTGAAGAAGTAATGAATACACTCGTTAGCCAAATTGAACGCGCATATGAAAATGGAAATAATACATCATTTGCTCGTGACGCAGCTTTTTTAAATGCTTCCTTAGCTGGTATGCAATTTATGCTGGCTGCTAAGGAAAAAGGGTACGATACGTGTCCAATAGGTGGATTTAAACGAGACGAATTAATCGAGGCGTTCCATATTCCAGCTCGTTATGTACCGATTATGTTGATGACGGTTGGAACCGCAGAAAAGGAAGCCTATCCGTCTGAAAGAAAGCCAGTAGAAGAAGTAACGATTTATAATAGTTTTTAAGTAATAGATAGAAAAGAAGTCCTCCTACCGGACTTCTTTTTCATAATCCAACAGCTGCTATGAAAGAGGAGATAATAATGATTGATTTAGAATTTAAGAGTTATGATGAGTGCACACTATCTAATTTTGAACTAATTGATTCCTACGACGTGAACCATTGGACCCATTATGTGATTCGGTTTTCTGGAAATATCCCTAAAGAATTAATTGACCCGGAAGCACTAGTAATTGCTTCTTCAGATCAAACGATTTTACAAATTGTATTACGAGATGAGGGCTGTGATTGTCATTTGTTTCAATTTACTGAAACAGAAAAAAGGCAGCTTGAAAAATGGATGGAGGAAAATGTGCTACTTAATTGATTGGAAATATTGAATGACTTCATTCGGATTATGTAACAAATCAATAGAACGCTCTTTCAGCAAATGACTATGCTGCTTTTGAAACTCACGTGTTTCATGATGCATCGCTTTGATTGCACTTGTCATAGTAAGCTGTTCCTCCTCGGTTAATTGCTCTTCAATTGTTGAACAAATAAAAGAACGACAAACGGCATTTTTAAACTTTGGCTGTAACGAACAGCCTTTCCCAATTTCAAATAGTTGACAAATTGAATGGTTTATTTTTAAATCCTCTTCTTCTAAGCTAGTAAAATCGTCACAGCTTATGTTCTGAAATGATTCATCTATATTTGCTTGTAACAAAATCGTATAAGGACGAATAATGGTAGCCGGATGCTGATAAATCTCCCAAAATTGTTTAATATCGTCTTGACACATTTTACTAATTTCTAGTAATTGGAAAGTTGGACTATATGAACAGCAACCGACCTTTGTTATATAGGGATTTGGTGGCTGGAAATGTGGATCTTGACAATTAAGACAAGCTTTTGAAAGTATTTGATTGTTTTGCTGGTCAATTTGAATCATCTTTAACCTCCTATCGTTGTAAAATATCATATTTTTTCACTTTCGTAAAAGGAATCTTTCTTATTTGCTAAAATGCTCAAATATATAACAAAAAATATCGAAACGAATGTCAAATAATTTGACAAAATAATTCTATGAATATATGGAGTTAAACTTTAACAAATGCGTACAATATGTTAAAATACGTCTGTAAGCGTTATATATTGATTTCTATCATAGATGTTAGTGAGGAAGCAAATTAGGAGGTAATGACATCATGTCAAGCAAGGAGCACAATCCGGGAGAACCATGGCAGGGGTTTCATGGTCCGAATCTTGGCGTCGCCATTGAGTTGTACGAATCATATTTAGAAAACCCCAATTCAGTTGATGACCATATGCGTAAATTATTTGAAGAATGGGGGCCTCCACCAACTGACCAAGATACGGCATCAGGAAGTCGTGATTTTGTTTCAGCTTCACAAGTTGAGCCTTCATCAAATCAGATGAGGACGTATGTGAATGCGGTAAAATTAGCAGATATGATACGACGTAAAGGGCATTTAGCATCAGAAACCAATCCAATTAACCAAACAAATAAGCATTCTGAACTATTCGAGTTAAAACAATATCAATTGACGGAAGAAGCGTTAAAAGCTGTACCAGTCGATTTAATTTGTCCAGATGCTCCTGCTTATGTTAAAGATGGATTGGATGCTATTAATTATTTGAAAGAGGTGTATACAAAGAAAATCTCTTTTGAATTTAACCATGTTCATGATATAGAAGAGCGGCAATGGTTAGTTCAAATGGTAGAATCTGGGGAGTATATACCGTCATTTACAAAAGAAGAAAAAGTAAATTTATTAAAACGTTTGACACAAGTAGAAGGATTTGAAAAATTTATTCATCGTACATTTGTTGGTCAAAAACGTTTCTCAATTGAAGGTTTAGACATGCTTGTACCGATGTTAGATGAAGCGGTTCGAGATGTTGTACATAGTGGTACGAAACACGTTCTAATTGGTATGGCTCACCGCGGTCGATTAAATGTATTAGCGCATACGCTTAATAAGCCTTATAAAATGATTTTTTCTGAATTTTTGCATGCTCCAAAAGATATTCTTTCATCTGATAATTCGACAGGCACGAAAAATGGTTGGACTGGGGATGTGAAATATCATTTAGGTGCGGATCGACAAATTCGTGATGAGAGTACAGCTGAGGCGATTGTTTCATTAGCGAATAACCCGAGTCATTTAGAATTTGTCAGTCCAATCGTTGAAGGCTATGCTCGTGCAGCACAAGAGGATCGTAGTGAAAAAGGCTTTCCGAAGCAGGATGTTTCAAAAGCGTATTCTATCTTAATTCACGGTGATGCTGCGTTCCCAGGACAAGGAATCGTTACAGAGACCCTTAATTTAAGTCGGTTAAAAGGATATCAAGTAGGGGGATCTCTTCATATTATCGCTAATAATAACATTGGCTTTACAACTGAAACGTATGATTCGCGATCAACGACATATGCAAGTGATCCGGCAAAAGGTTTTGAAATTCCAATCATTCATGTTAATGCTGATGATCCTGAGGCCTGTATTGCGGCGATTCACTTTGCAGTACAATATCGTAATAAATATAAGAAAGACTTCCTCATTGATTTAATTGGCTATCGCCGTTTTGGACACAATGAAATGGATGAACCTGCAGTTACGCAACCAGGTACTTATGAAAAAATTCGTAAGCATCCAACTGTACGAGCGATCTATGCGGAACAATTATCTCAAAATAATATTGTAAATAAATTATATGGTGACGAGTTAGATCAGGAGTTTCAGTCAGCACTGCAAGCTGATTACGATGAAGTTGTAGCAAAGAAAAGAGAGAAGTCTTTAGTACTATCTCCACCAGATTACATTGTTAATGGCTTGCCTAAAGTGAAAACGAGTGTTCCCCTTGAAACGTTAACGAGTATTAACGAACAGTTGCTTGATTGGCCGAAAGAATTTAAGCCAAATACAAAGCTTGAAAAGATCTTAAAGCGTCGTGGTGAAGCCTTTAAAGGTGGAAAAGTGGACTGGGCATTAGCGGAAACGTTAGCGTTTGCAACGATCTTACATGATGGAACACCAATTCGTCTATCAGGTCAAGATTCAGAGCGGGGGACATTTGCTCATCGGCACCTCGTATTACATGATCGAACGAATGATGAGGTTTTTACTCCGCTTCAGGAATTTGAAGCTGCCAATGCATCATTTGCCGTTTATAATAGTCCGTTAACAGAGCAAGCTGTTGTTGGTTTTGAATATGGCTATAACGTACAATCTCCTGAAACTCTCGTTCTTTGGGAAGCACAATTTGGTGATTTCGCAAATGGTGCACAAGTCATTTTTGACCAATGGGTATCAGCTGGACGTGCAAAATGGGGACAAAAATCAGGTCTAGTCATTTTACTTCCGCATGGTTATGAAGGGCAAGGGCCAGAACACTCTAGTGGTAGAGTAGAACGATTCTTAGTATTGGCTGCTGAGAATAACTGGACAATTGCCAATTGTACGTCAGCAGCACAATATTTCCATATATTACGAAGACAAGCAAAAATTCTTAAAAAGAATTCTGTAAGACCTTTAATTATTATGACACCGAAAAGTTTGCTTCGGAACCAAGATGTTGCCTCAACTCCTGACGCTTTTACAGATGGTGAATTTTTACCAGTTTATGAGCAAGCTGGTTTAGGAGAAAAGATTGAAAAGGTAGAACGTATTATATTATGTAGTGGAAAAGTAGCCATTGATTTAGCTGATTATATTAAAAAATCAGACCAAGATTGGGATTGGTTGCATATTGCAAGAGTAGAAGAGCTTTATCCATTTCCAAAGCGACCAATTCGTCAGATGTTCTCTAAATATAATAATCTTAAAGAAGTTGTATGGGTTCAAGAAGAACCAAAGAATATGGGAGCATGGCCTTTTATGGAGTCAAGAATAAAAGATATTGCACCAGAAGGCGTTTCTGTTAGCTATATAGGTCGTACGCATCGATCTAGTCCATCAGAAGGGGATCCTGTCTCTCATAAAAAAGAACAACAACGTATTGTAACAGAATCTTTGACACGTAAACATTAAGAGGAGGCCATTACGGTGATAGAGATTAAAGTACCAGAATTAGCGGAATCGATTACAGAGGGAACGATAGCGCAATGGTTAAAGGGAGTAGGAGAGCAAGTAAATCAAGGGGAATATATCGCCGAGCTTGAAACAGATAAAGTAAACGTCGAGATTATTGCCGAACATTCAGGTGTTATTAAAGAATTCACGAAGCAGCCAGGTGATACAGTAGAGGTAGGCGAAGTGATTGCGATAATTGATGAGAATGGTTCAGCTTCAACTCCTTCTGCACCAGTTGAGGAGCGGTCAGAACAAGCACAACCTGAACAAACACAACCTGCTGTAGAAAAAAATGAAGAAGCACAAGCCAATGAACGATTGCTAGCCTCTCCAGCTGCTCGAAAGTTAGCAAGAGAAAAAGGTATTGATCTACATGCTGTTCAAACAACTGACCCTACGGGAAGAATTCGTAAACAAGATGTCGAAGGGCATCAAACGAAGCCTGCACAGCCAGCAGAAAAGCCGCAAACAGCTAATAAAGTGGAAACAACTATTGATGAAAAACCAGTAGAGCGTATCAAAATGTCAAGACGTCGTCAAACAATTGCGAAACGTCTAGTTGAATCGCAACAAACAGCGGCGATGCTAACAACTTTTAATGAAATTGATATGACTGCTGTAATGGATGTCCGTAAGCGGAGAAAGGATGCTTTCTTTGAAAAGCACGGAGTGAAACTAGGCTTCATGTCATTCTTTACAAAAGCAGTCATCGGTGCTTTAAAAGAATTCCCGTTATTAAATGCTGAGATTCAAGGCGATGAAATTATTAAAAAGAATTACTATGATATCGGTGTTGCCGTTTCAACTGATGATGGGCTTGTTGTTCCAGTGGTACGTGATGCTGATAAACTAGGTTTCGCTGGTATTGAAAGAGAAATTTCAACTCTAGGTATGAAAGCTCGTGACAATAAATTAGCTCTATCAGATTTACAAGGCGGTACTTTTACAATTACAAATGGTGGCGTATTCGGTTCGTTATGGTCAACGCCTATATTAAATGCACCTCAAGTAGGTATTTTGGGAATGCACAAAATTCAGTGGCGTCCAGTTGCGATTGATCAAGAAAATTATGAAAACAGACCGATGATGTATATTGCATTGTCTTATGATCATAGAATTGTTGATGGAAAAGAAGCAGTAAGTTTCCTCGTACGTATAAAGGAAATGCTTGAAGACCCTGAAACATTACTTCTAGAAGGTTAATTTCTTTAGTGTGAGGATGTCTAAACAGACGTCCTCTTTTCCTGTTAAGAATATTTAAATTCATGTTATACTATATTGACAACATCATTAGAGGAAGTGATTAGTTTGATTCATTTAAGCTGGGATAAACGTAAAACGATTAGAGAGGTCGAGTGTATCCACACGAATGCGAAAAAATACATGGTAGATCGTGCGTTAACAAAAGGGAAAAAGTATGAATTGAAAAATGAAACGGATGAGTTTTATTTTGTAATCGATAATACCGGAGCAGTTGGGGGCTATTATAAAGATTATTTTAAAGGCTAAGCCTAACCTAGGGGAGGGAATAGGATGGAGTCAGATCTATCGATATGGGTTTCGCTCATATACCAATACGGTTATTTAGCGTTATTTTTCATTTTGATTATAGGTCTTTTCTTGTTCCCTGTTCCTAATGAAGTGTTATTAATGAGTTGTGGCTTAATTGCAACAAAAACATTTCTATCACCATTTCCGACATTTTGCGTTTTATTTGCTAGTGTTCTATTTCATGGGAGCATGTTATATATAATAGGGACAAAAATCAAATTACGTGCAGCTGGTTCATTTGAACAATCTGAAACTTCCAAGTGGAGGAAAGCAGCATATAAGGGTAAAGAGCTACTTGATTGCTACGGACTTAAGGTAGCAAGTTTCAGTTACTTTTTTCCGTTCCTTCGTCATGCTGTACCGCTTGGGATGGGAATGTCAAAGGTCCATTACAGGTGGTTTGCTATTGTGGCTTTTTCTTCTGGATTTATATGGACTAGTTTGTATTTTTGGATTGGTTTTTATTTTGGACGTATGATCTCAGATTGGACATCATTTGTGTATTCTCTTATTGTGATGATGGCAATTATTGTATTCTTGTTTTTCCTCGTTCATGTAGGAAAAAGTTGGTTACGTAAAAAAGGACAAAGCCCTAGTTAATTAACTAGAGCCTATCTTTCATTTATCCTTTTTTCCGAAACTCTAAATATTCGTTATAATTCATTTGCTTATCAATGATACCCTCATCAGTAAATTCAATAATTCGATTTGAAATCGTTTCATTAAATTGGTGATCATGTGAACTAAAGATCATCGCACCTTTGAAATTAATTAACCCATTATTTACAGCTGTAATTGATTCTAAATCAAGGTGGTTCGTCGGCTCATCAAGAAGTAACACGTTAGCACCACTAAGCATCATTTTTGAAAGCATACATCGTACCTTTTCTCCACCGGACAATACGCTAGCCTTTTTCTTTACTTCATCTCCTGAAAATAGCATTCTTCCAAGAAATCCACGTAAAAATGTGTCACTATCATCTTCCGGAGAGTATTGACGTAACCAGTCAACTAAGTTCAGATCACTGCCTTCGAAATACTCCGAGTTATCTTTTGGAAAATAAGCTTGTGAGGTTGTAATTCCCCATTTAACTTGACCACTATCGGGTTCTAATTCTCCAGCTAAAATCTTAAATAACGTAGTCTTGGCAATTTCATGGTCACCAACAAGAGCAATTTTGTCCTCACGGTTCATTGAAAAGCTTACGTTATTTAATACTAGTTGACCATCAATTGACTTACTAATCCCTTCAACACTCAAGACATCGTTTCCGATTTCACGTTCAGGTGCGAAATGAACATACGGATACTTTCGAGAAGATGGTCGAATATCATCAAGTTCAATTTTGTCTAGTAGTTTTTTTCGTGATGTAGCTTGTTTTGATTTAGATGCATTCGCACTAAATCTTGCAATAAAGCTTTGTAATTCTTTAATTTTCTCTTCTTTTTTCTTTATTTTGATCTTGGGCCATCTTTGATGCAAGCTGGCTTGATTCATACCAAAAATCATAATTTCCGACGTAAATTTGAATTTTACCGAAATCAAGATCAGCGATATGAGTACAAACTTTGTTTAAGAAGTGTCGGTCATGTGAAACAACGATAACGGTGTTCTCAAAATTAATTAGAAATTCCTCTAACCATTGAATCGCTGCTATGTCTAAATGGTTCGTAGGCTCATCTAATAAGAGGACATCTGGCTCACCGAATAATGCCTGGGCAAGAAGGACTTTTATTTTTTCCGATCCAGTTAATTCCGCCATTTTTTTCGTGTGCAACTCTTCTTTTATGCCGAGCCCTTTTAAAAGAATAGCAGCCTCTGATTCCGCTTCCCATCCGTTAAGTTCTGCAAATTCACCCTCAAGCTCAGCCGCTTTTATACCGTCTTCATCAGTAAAATTCTCTTTCATGTAAATAGCGTCTTTTTCCTGCATGACCTGATATAGACGTTGATGCCCCATGATCACTGTTGTGAGAACTTCTACCTCTTCATATTCAAAGTGATTTTGTTTAAGTACAGCCATTCGTTGTCCAGGTTTTAGGTGAACGTCACCTTTTTGTGGCTCAATTTCTCCTGACAACACTTTTAAAAATGTTGACTTACCTGCTCCATTTGCACCGATAAGCCCATAGCAATTTCCAGGAGTGAATTTAATATTCACGTCTTCAAATAATTTTCGATCTCCATATTGTAAACCTACATTTGTAACTGTTATCATTTATTACATTTCCTCCAAAGTCGTTATATCGACTGAATTATACCATTCTAAGAGAGAAAGAGATAGTGATATCATATAATTTCATCAATTTTTTAATGGAAATGGAAGAAATGAATGAGTTTATTGTATATGGTCGTCGTATAAACGAATATATGCTACGATCATTATGTTAAAAAGATATAGACGAGTAAGCCAGCAATCGCTGCGATCATAATGATAAAGAGTAACTTCGATGATTTTATGGAGTAATTGACGATCACTCCCCCTAATAAAATTGCATAATAAAGCGTTAAATCAAGAGGGAAAAATTGGTATGAATCTATAAATGGAGCACCAGTAAAGAGCCATATGAAGACAGGCAAAAGCATGAGGACACTTAAAATAATGATACAGATTGTATTATAGCGTTTTAACGACTCTTGCATGTTACACACCTCTTTTTTCATCGTTACCTATAAGATAACCATTTCATATTGATCACATACAATTAATGAGTAAAGGAGAAAATTGATGGAATCGTTAATGAATACAGCCAATCATCATTTAAAAACGATATACGGGTACGACTCATTTCGTAAAGGACAGGAGCAAATTATTCAATCTGTTTTATCTAATAATGATACGCTCGGGATCATGCCTACTGGAGGAGGTAAGTCGATCTGTTACCAAATTCCAGCCATTATGTTCTCTGGATTAACAATTGTCATATCACCTTTAATCTCATTGATGAAGGATCAAGTTGATTCATTAGAAGAGCTTGAGGTTGCTGCTACTTATATAAATAGTTCACTATCAGCAAATGAAGAAAAAAATCGTTATGAAGGTATGTTACGAGGTGATTACCAATTAGTTTATGTCGCACCAGAACGGTTGGAGCAAAGCCAATTTCAATCGGTTATCAATCAAATTGATATTTCGCTCATTGCAATAGATGAAGCTCATTGTATGTCACAATGGGGCCATGATTTTAGACCGAGCTACTTAACAATACCCGAGTGGATTCAACAGTTGAATAGTTCACCAGTCGTATTGGCTTTAACCGCAACTGCAACGAAACAAGTTCAAAAAGATTTACAATCATTTCTAAATGTAACAGATGAACATACGATCGTTACAGGATTTGCCCGAGATAATTTACGATTTCAAGTAAAGAAAGGAATTGACAAAAAGGCTTATATTTATAACTATGTAAAAATAGAGGACAAGATTCTGGCATAATTTATACGGCTACACGTAAAGATGTAGAGTCTATTACTGAACATTTACAATCAAAGCAAATCAAGGTTTCTGCTTATCATGGGGGAATGGCTGATAAGGAACGCAATGTTGCTCAAGAAGCATTTATACACGATCGTTCTACTGTGATTGTGGCAACGAACGCATTTGGGATGGGGATTGATAAGTCGAATGTCCGCTATGTCATTCACTATCAGATGCCTCGTACGATTGAGGCTTATTATCAGGAGGCCGGTCGTGCGGGGCGTGATGGAGAAGAAAGTGATTGTATACTGCTGTTTTCTCCACAAGACATTCGAACACAATCATTTCTTATTGAACAATCATCATTAAGCGAAGATAGAATGAAACTTGAATATGGAAAATTGCAGCAAATGACAAGCTTTTGCCATACTGAACGGTGTCTTCCGTTATATTTACTCGATTATTTTGGTGATCGTTCAAATGAAGTGTGTCGTAAATGCTCAAATTGTAATAAAAAAGGTGAGAAGGTTGACCGAACGAAGGAAGCACAAATGATTTTCTCATGTATAAAAAGAGTAAGAGAAAAATTCGGGAAAACAATCATCGCTCAAATTTTAGTTGGCTCACAAAATCAAAAAATAAAACAATTACGCTTAGATCAATTACCTACATATGGATTATTGAAAACGTGGAGCCAAAAGGAAGTAGCTCAGTTAATAGATTTGCTCATTGCCGAAGGATATATCAAGCCTGCTGGTCATGCGTATCCGACATTGTCGTTATGTGAAAAAGCATTGCCCATTTTAAAAGGGGAAGAGTCAATTTATGTTTACGCACAAAGAGAAGAAGAAGCACGAGAGGAACAAAATGATGTGTTTGAGGCGTTAAGGGGCCTACGAAAGACAGTTGCAGCTGAACATAACATTGCACCGTATATGGTTTTTTCCGATCGAACGTTGCGAGAAATGAGTCAGTATATTCCGCTTACAAAAGAGGAGTTTCTAAACATTAACGGAGTAGGTGAGCAAAAGTGGGATAAATACGGTCAACTATTTCTAAATGTTTTAATTCCGTTTAAGGATCGCAGGCCAGAGCAGCCGATTATAGAGCATAAACAACCATTAAGGAAACAAAGAGCCCATTATTTAGAAACTGCAAACCGTTTTAAAGAGCAAGCATCTGTTCAAGCTTTAGCAAACTATTTTTCATTAAGTGAATCGACGATTATTAAACATCTCGTACGTGCTGAGCAAGAAGGAAGTGAATTGAATTTACAAAATTATGTTGATCAAGATAAACAAATTCTTATTCAGAATGCAGCAAAAGAGTATGGAACAGATAAGCTTAAGCCGATTAAAGAAGCATTGCCAGCATCGATTTCATATCAAGATATTCGTTTCACATTATTGAAATAAAATGAGATCATTATCATAACAATATTGTGGTATAGTAGTAACAAGATTACTTGTAAGGAGAGCTTTTATGACGATTAAAATTGTAACGGATTCTACTTGTGATTTACCGATAGAGGTTATAGAAAAGTATGACATTACCGTAATACCACTTTCTATTGCGTTTAAGGGAGAAACCTTTTTAGATGGGGTTGATATAACAAAATCGGAATTTTTGAGGAAACTTGTATCTTCTAAGGAATTACCCAAGACATCCCAACCTTCCATCGGCTATTTTTCAAATGTATATGAGCAGCTGCTTAGCGAAGCTGAAACAACACATGTTATTTCGATTCATATAACCGAAGGTATGAGCGGTACGTATCAGACAGCTCATGCTGCAGCACAATCATTTAACGGTAAAGTGACGGTTGTTAACTCCGCTTTTATATCGCAGGCTCTTGGGTTCCAAGTTTTAGAAGCGGCAGAATACGCAAAAAATGGGAAATCAGTTAATGACATTTTGGCACATATTAACCAAGTTCGCGAGCATACTTCTTTGTATATGATGATTGATACGTTAGAATATTTAGTAAAAGGAGGACGCATTGGACGAGGTAAGGCGTTAATCGGTTCTTTTTTAAAAATGAAGCCAATCGCATCATTAGCGGATGGTGTGTATACACCGGTGGCTAAGGTGCGGACTGAAGCAAAGATTTTATCATTTTTTAAGCAGAAATTTGAGGAAGAAACAAAAGGGAAGATCGTTAAACGAATTGGAATTTCTCAAATCGATGCAGCACAACTAACAGCTAAAGTTGAGAGTATGATTCGCTTACTAACAGATGCTCCCCTAATGATTACTGAGACATCTCCGATTATTAGCACGCATACAGGTCCAGGTGCTCTAGCATTTATGTACTATTACGAATAATGAGGTGTGTGGAAATGAATGAAAAAGTAAAAGAGCTTGTATCAATGGATGATTGGAAGGTACTTTTGGAAAAAGGAACACCAACGCTTTTATTAAAGCATAGTACAACATGTCCAATTAGTGCTGAAGCATATAACCAGTTTATGGCTTATGTTGAAGGGCAAAACAGTGACAACAATGTTGAATTTGCACTCGTGAAGGTTATTGAAATGAGACCAATATCTAATCAAATTGCTGAAGATCTTCAATTAAAACATGAGTCACCACAATGTGTTTATATGAAAAACCAAGAAGTCGCATGGTCGGCAACTCATTGGAATGTTACGGAAGAAGCCATTAAGGAAAATGTTAATTAAATTCAAAAAAGCTCCATGAAGGTTAAATCCCTTTTATGGAGCTTTTTTCTATAACTGGAGTACTGTTTGTGTATGCTATCTCTAAAGTTGAAACCATCGTTATATTCAACACGTCTCATATGTAAACGAACATGGGGTGGTCGAAGATGAAACGAATGATTTTCGTAATTTTTATTTAGTTTTTTCACTTTTTTTGGTTGGATGTCAAAATAATGGGAAAGAATTAATTTCAGAGGATACTTCTGAATATGCTGTTGAAAGTGAAAGTTATTCGGTTGGAGTAGAAGGATATGCAGGTTTCGATGAAGAAGCAAGTAGTGAGAGTTATTCGGTTGAAGTAGGAGAATATTCAGGTTTCGATGAAGCAGCAAATACTGAGATAGGTGAAATAGACTTTTCTGATCAGCGGATGGTCAGTTATCAAGCAAATATGAATGTCGATGTTGAAAATGTAACCGAGAGTATCGGCTATATTCAGGAGCTAGCTTCTCGTTATAATGGTTATTTAGTTGAATCTTCCTATACAGAATCAAAAACGGATCCAAATGCTTCATTGGTATTTAAAATCCCTGACTCCTCTTTCACCGATTTTATGGAGGAAGTGAGTAATCATGTTCGTGCAGTGACGTTTCAAGAGATATATACACAGGATATGACGGAGGAATATGTTGATTTAGATTCACGATTATCATCAAAACAAGCTGTTGAGAAACGGTTATTGCAATTTCTTGAAGATGCTGAAGATACCGAGAATGTTTTAGCTATTTCAAAAGAATTAGCGAAAACACAGGAGGAAATCGAACGGATTTTAGGTAGAATGAGATACATTGAAAATAAAGTAATATACTCTACTGTGTATCTATATTTAAAAGAAGATCTTGTGAGGATAGGTACTTTACAAGGGGAAGGAGAGCTAAATACATGGCAAAAGGCTAAAAAGTTATTTATCGATACAGTTAATTTCGTATTATCTCTTTTCTCAACAGTTATTGTATTTTTAATTGGATTAAGTCCAGTGATGATCCCGCTTATCATCTTGTCCCTTTTAATCTGGCTAAAAAGGAAACGTAGTAGAACATAATTTCATTATTTGGAGGGTGAAATATGAAAAAGCTACTGAAAGTAAGTATCGGAATTCCTATGATAACTATCCTCACAGCGTGTGGCACTCAAGGTGAACTAGACCCTGTTGAAGAGCAACAAGGAGAGCAAGCGAGCGTTCCTAGCTTTGAAGTTGAAGATGAGAATGAAGAAATAGAGGAAGAGGCCCCTGAATATGAGGACGTTATAACTGAACCAATGAAGGAACAAAGTGAGCAAAGTGATATCAAAGAAATCATGGTTCATGTTGAAGGGGAATCGGAGTTACGAGAAGCTCAATTTCACCGAAGTGATTATCATTACGGTGTGTATATTCTAGATGGATTTACGTTTACTAGTGAGGAACCACAACGTGATGTGATCGTGTCCACCTATGATGAAGAATATTTTACAAGGATTATTACTCATTCAGGGGAAGTTAGCCCAAGTGATATTAAACAAAACTTATTAGATAATACGGATGCAAAGCTTGACGAGGTACAAAATCAAATAGAAGGTGCAGATTTTGTATTACGTGAAGAATATTTAGATGAAAATGGAAAAATGACGGTCATTTATCATGCCGTTAAGTCATATGAGGATGACAGAGTTCTGCAATTTACTGTTTTTTTACCAGTGAGAGAGCCGATTGAAGGAATTGCTCCAAGTATGTGGTCGATGTTAAATACAATCGAATGGTAACTATAAAGGAACGAGACATATATGATGAATAAAAGCTTTTATGTCTCGTTCGCTCATTATCCGCAACTCATAAGTAAATTCAAGTACCTCATTAAAAATTTGGCCGCCATTCAATTTCGCCAAACTGTTCTTCTTCATTAACTTCGACATCAAAATGATGCTTCTCATAAAAATGGATGAGTCTATCGAGATGGTCCCAGTCACGCTTGGCAAGATCGCCTTTAATACGATGGATGTTCTGATCTTTCGCATGGTCTTTTAAATAATCAATACAAATGGATCCATATCCTCTATTTTCTTCCCCTTTTATATCACCGATAAAAAGGGTGAACTCTTCAATGTATTGAGCTTGCAACATAAAATCCCAATGTCCGCGATAGGCGGAATTACATTGATGTATCATAATGTGGCATGAGTTTCCATCGTCCATCATGGATACAATCACCCATTCTTCCTCTTTCGTTTGTTCAATTCCAATTACTTGCTTATCCTTAGCAATTTCCTTCACATTTTGTTGCATTCGAAAAAGCTGGAATTCGATATCCTCACGCGTTGCTTGCTTTTCTTCCGTGCGTCGCTCGGTTAAAAGCACAGAATCACTCCTTTATTTACCGATTTAACAGTAGATACTACACAAGTAATATAGTATACAAGAGAAAAAAAAGAAGTGCAAGTTGTCCCAAAAAGGATTGAATCTCTTTTTGGGACGGTTGTTTGTATTGTTTTAAAAAGCAAATGGGTATGTCCAAAATCGTTCAGTTTCTAGCCAAGCTAATGCCTCCGGATCACCTTTTTTCCATTTTGGCTCCATGTCCTCTAGCATCCACGCAGTTTGTGATAGGTGTGCACGTAACGCTTCTATCTTAATTTCTGCATAAGGTTTAATATCTACGATAACGTCCGCTTCTCCAATGTCATGTAAATGGTTATTGGAAAAGGCGAGACAATGAACTTTAGGTCTCTCAGCAATTGGTAATGATTGTACAGCATTTATAACAGCATAAGCAGTCGCTTCATGGTCAGGATGTACTGAATGACCTGGATAGAAGGTAATTATTAATGATGGGTTAAGTTCCTTGATTAAATTTAACACAACCGCTTGCAATTCTTCCTCTGGTTCAAACTCAATCGTTTTATCACGATAACCTAACATTCGTAAATCATCTATACCGATAACATTAGCGGCATTTTCCAATTCCTTCTTGCGAATTAATGGTAGAGATTCGCGAGTGGCAAATGGGGGATTTCCTAAGTTTCTTCCCATTTCACCTAATGTTAAGCATGCATATGTAACGGGTGTTCCCTGCCTTGCATGCATGGCAATCGTTCCAGCAGCTCCAAACGTCTCGTCATCGGGATGGGGGAAGATAACGAGTAATTGTCTCTCTTTATTCATAATAACCTCTCCTTTCTTATGAAAATGGTTTCTCACTGATTTGCAGGGCTACAGCTAATTTTCCATCGGAGCCATGACCAGCTAATAATAGTCGTTCTTGACTGTCAATTTCAAAGTGTGTTAAACCTTCTGCATATATCCAACCTAACTCAAGCTTTAAACCGACTCGAAAAGGCCCGTTCCCCGTAATCTTACTGTGATTATAAGTCACTTTTGCATTTCTAATAAAAGCTCCAGCTGAAAAAAACGATTCATCATGGTGAGAAGCGTAGGCACCGTTAGTCGTTTCTAAATGAATAAATATTGGCTTTTGACAATAGGAATCAAGTTTATGTTGAACTTCTTCAACAAGAATGGGTTGCATTGATTAACCTCCTTACCTATAGAACTGATTTCTATTATATAGCAAATATTTGTTGGCAAACAGTAATACGCCTATCAATTTACGGGCTGTTTCTTTTTTGGTAAACTAAGAATAGAATTGAACAAGAAAAAGGTGATCACGTAGTGAAAGAAACAGATGAAATTAATAATGATTCATTTGAAGAACCAGCTCCGGAAGATTTCCTAGAAGAAGAAGAGACAGAGGAAGATAAGAGAAGAAAAAGACGGAAAAAGATCGTGTATCGCTTGATAGGGATTGGTGTTGCGTTATTATTAATTAGTCAATTGTTAAACTTATGGTTTGACTTACTCTCTCCACAGTCCCGTGAACTAGCTCGGGTATCTGATGAATTAAGTATGAATGAAGAGGTAGAAGTATATAAGGAATCAGTTGCCGTTATTGTCGGTAGTAATAGTCGCGGAACAGGATTTTTCATTACCCTAATGGGTATATGCTAACGAATCACCATGTTATTGATCAAAATGAGCCTTTTCGTATTAGTTTGCCAAATGGTGATCAATACATGGCTGAAGTGATTGATTCTATTGAAAACCCGGATTTAGCTCTTCTAAAAGTGGAAGGAGATGATTTGCCCTATTTACCATTACGGGAATATGGAGCAAAGATCGATGAAAAGGTTTATGTAATAGGAAATCCTGGTTTACAGCAATCGATAGTTAGTGAAGGTGAGATAGATCGGACAGAAGGCCATTATCAACGAATGCGTATTACAAATACAATATTACCAGGTCATAGTGGAAGTCCTGTTTTATCAAAAGATGGTCAAGTGGTAGGGGTTGTTTATGCGCGTACAATTGGGAATGATAGTGGATATGGGTTAGCAGTCCCACTAGAACAAATTTATGAGCATTTTCCTCATTTAAAAGAAGAACTTTATAATTGATTTAAGCATTTTGACTTTAGCGTCTGGGTTGTCTATACCTTGTGTATATGGCAATCTTTTTTTCGTATACTCTCTTATGATATAATGGAAATATACCTATACTAGGTATGAGGAGGGGAATAGATGTCAAGTGAAAAACATACACATCGTCAAGCTGATGAAAAGACACAGTTACTTAATCGCTTAAAGCGAATTGAAGGGCAGGTACGAGGAATTCAAAAAATGGTAGAGGAAGATCGCTACTGCGTAGACATATTAATACAAATATCCGCCATTCAAGCAGCAATGAAAAAAGTGAGCTTGAATCTAATGGAAAATCATACGAAACATTGTGTAAAAGGAGCGATCAAAAAAGGCGAAGGGGATGAAGTAATTTCTGAACTAATGGAGGTAATTGAAAAAATAGTGAAGTAAAAACATTTGAATACCTTAGGGGGGTATAGTATAATCCGAAGGAAGGAGGTAAGAAAAATGGATAAAATAAAATTACATGTTCAAGGAATGTCTTGTAGTCATTGCATTTCAGCAATAGAGGGAAGTGTGAGTCAATTGAACGGAGTAAAGATGGTGGAGGTTCAACTAGATCAACAAACTGTTACTGTTGCGATTGATTCCAGCTTGATAACAACGAGTGAAATCAAAAATGCGATTGAAGATCAAGGCTATGATGTCATTGATTAATTCAAATAGGGGGGATGAATATGGCAAATAAAATGACACTCCCTATAGTGGGTATGACATGTGCTGCGTGTTCCACTCGAGTAGAAAAAGCAATAAAAAAGCTTGAAGGTGTTAAAGATGCTTCTGTTCAATTAACAACTGAAAAAGCATTTGTTGAATATGACGATCATCAAACTAGTTTGGAGGAAATTACCGATAAAGTTGGTCAGTTAGGTTACTCGGTGCCTTTGAATAAGCTAGAATTTAACGTTATCGGAATGACATGTGCTGCATGTGCTAATCGAATTGAAAAAAGACTGATGAAAGTAACAGGCATAATAGAAGTCAACGTCAATTTAACGACGGAAAAAGCAACGATTTCCTTTATAGAAGGTTTCATTGATGAAGAGAAAGTGAAACAAATTGTTGAAAAGCTCGGATATGAATTTGTCTCGGTTAAAGTGAATAATAAGGTATACAAAGAGGATGAACGAAATAAACAATTGAGGAGGTTTTTCGTTTCCCTGATATTAACCATTCCTTTAGTATGGTCAATGGTAACCCACTTTCAGTTCACTTCTTTTATTTGGATGCCAGAAATCTTTATGAATCCGTGGTTTCAATTTCTACTAGCGACACCTGTACAATTTGTAGTAGGTGCACAGTTTTATAGAGGTGCTTATTATGCACTGCGTAATAAAAGTGCAAATATGGATGTACTCGTAGCATTAGGAACGTCTGCTGCTTATTTTTATAGCATTTATTTAGCGATTGAAGCAACACAATTAGGTATTCATATGCCTAATCTTTATTTCGAGACTGCTACTGTTATTATTACGCTAATCGTTCTCGGTAAATTATTTGAAGCAAATGCGAAAGGACGAACGAGCGAAGCGATTCAAAAGCTATTAAACCTCCAAGTGAAAACGGCAAATGTCGAAAGAAATGGGGAAGTTGTGGAAATTCCAATAGAACGAGTAGTAGTCGGTGATACATTGGTCATTAAGCCAGGGGAGAAGATACCGGTTGATGGAGAAGTACTCACTGGCACTACAACGGTAGATGAATCAATGCTAACGGGGGAAAGCATTCCTGTTGAAAAAACAGTCGGAAATTCAGTTATTGGTTCAACTATAAATAAAAACGGTTCAATTAAAATGACTGCTACAAAAGTTGGGCAAGATACGGTTCTCGCTCAAATTGTTTCTATTGTAGAAAAGCACAAGGATCAAAACCATCTATTCAACGGATGACAGATAAAGTGTCGGGGGTATTTGTACCAATTGTCGTTATGATTGCCGTAGCTACTTTTATTACATGGTATTTTTTCGTTGACCCGGGGAATGTAACTTCAGCATTAGTTCCGACCATATCTATATTAGTCATTGCATGTCCGTGTGCATTAGGACTTGCAACACCGACGTCAATTATGGCTGGTTCGGGTCGAGCTGCCGAAAAGGGATTACTCTTCAAAGGCGGAGAATACCTTGAGACAGCAGGCTCAATCGATACAGTCGTTTTAGATAAAACAGGGACAATTACAAAAGGTGAACCAACGTTAGTTGCTGTTGAATTTCCAGAAAAAGAAGATTACTACTTGAAGTTAGTCGCTTCGGTAGAATCATATTCCGAACACCCAATTGCTGAAGCGATCGTTTTAGGTGCTAAAGAGCGTCAAATCTCAATACTTGATGTCGATCAATTTCAATCAATACCTGGTCATGGTGTTAAAGCAACTGTTGAGAACCGTAAAGTCATTATTGGGAATAGAGCTTTAATGGATTTAGAAAGAATTGAAATTAACCCATTATATTATAATCAATTAGAGTTTCATGAAAGAAACGGAGAAACGGCGATGCTAGTTGCTGTAGAGCAGAAATGTGTAGGAATTGTGAGCGTAGCCGATACCGTTAAAGAAACATCAAAAGATGCGGTTGCCGCATTACAGCAGCTTGGCTTAGAGGTAATGATGTTAACTGGAGATAATAAGCTGGCGGCACAATCAATCGCAAATCAAGTTGGGATTGATCATGTTATAGCGGAAGTGCATCCTGAGCAAAAAAGTGAAGCAATCGATCAGCTGAAGTCACAAGGTAGAAAGGTTGCAATGGTTGGAGATGGAATAAATGATGCACCAGCTTTAGTGACAGCGAACATTGGCATGGCGATTGGAACTGGAACGGATATTGCTATTGAAGCAGCTGATATAACATTAATGCGTGGGGATTTACGTAGTGTTGCTGAAGCTATTATATTAAGCCGAAAAACAATGAAAAATATAAAACAAAATCTATTCTTTGCGTTTGTCTATAATAGCTGTGGGATACCAATTGCAGCGGCAGGGTTGCTTGCCCCGTGGCTAGCTGGAGCTGCAATGGCTTTTAGTTCTGTTTCAGTTGTCTTGAATGCATTGAGATTACAGAAAGCGTAATGCATACTAATAGATGAAAAGAGGTGTAGAATATTTCTACACCTCTTAAGATGCTTTTATATAATGACACTCTGCTACTATGTTATGCCTTTTGGTCTTCGAGACCTTTTGCATAAAATAAACGAAATACAATATCTTGATTGTAGTTACCAAATCCTGAACCAAATAACGTAACTCCTCCAATATGTTCGGCATCATCATGGATTGCAATTCGAAACGTCCACTGTTTTTCCTCGATATCGATATCAGAAATTGTATGATTAGAAATTTTAATTCCGTCAAGAAACGTACCGGTTTCCGTTACTCGTATACATTTTAAAAGACCGTATTGATTTATGACACGTGGCCACCAATCAGGAGTATATTTCCCAAGACTATCACCAAAGTCACCAGGACTGGTCCATTTCCCAAGCTCAACTCCATTAAAAATAAACGAAATATCAGAAGGCCAATGCTCATTTGTTAATGGTGCTTCAGAGGAAAGCTCCATTGAGATCTCAAGCGCTTTCGGTGTTTCATTTGAGAGTAGAAAATTAGGAGCTTTATACTCAATAAATCCTTTTCCAAACCAAAGTATTTTGGCATTAAACCGCTCAGGGTCTAAAAAATAACGAACATCATCGAAGTGTCCGATGACCTTTTTTTCTGTAGCGAGACCACAAGTAGGCTCAATCGAAAAATCTGTGAAATGTCCAACGGAAATCGTTGTTTGATGGAATTCTAGTGATTGATTTTGTTTAATAGGAAATAAAACATTTATTTCATCCACATTTAAAATACAAAGCTTTTGTATCCCAGCTTTACCAGGGACCATTTCCGTTCTTATTATGGATGCTTTTTCTAACTTTTTTATGTGCATCGTCATAATTGCACTACTTAGCCCAACCGCTTCAGCTAATTCTCTTATATTTGAAGACTTTTCTGATAGGATTTGAATAATCGATAGGCGTACAGTGCTTGCTAAAGCTTCAAAGACTGGCAATGATTTGTTCGATATATCGAGTTGCATCTCGTTCCTCCAACTAAATTAATTGATTACGGTTCCATATTTATGTCTTTTTATTATACATATAAGAAATCTTTTAATCAAATAAAGGCTGTAAATAAAAGCTTCATAGAGATAATTGGATAATTGCATTGTATTGAGCGTCTTCTTTGAATTAAAATAAAGTCATGGTAATTGAAAGGAGTGCAAAAATGAGTACATTACATATTGAGCAAGTAGCAAAGCGGAAAACGATTCCTAATACGAGTGAGCTAGTGTTTGGAAAGCATTACAGTGATCATATGTTTTTAATGAATTATGAAGAAGGAAAAGGATGGTTTGACCCTCGGATTGTCCCATATCAACCGATTTCACTGGATCCAGCTGCAATGATTTTTCACTATGGACAAACAGTTTTTGAAGGGTTAAAAGCGTACAGAACTGATGATGATCAAATACTGTTGTTTCGGCCTGAAGAAAATGTCAAACGATTGAATCGCTCTAGTGAGCGTTTAAGCATACCAAAAGTAAATGTTGAAGAAGTATTACAATATTTAAAAGAGCTTGTAAAACTTGATCAGGAATGGATACCGACAGAAGAGGGGTATTCATTGTATATACGCCCCTTTATCATTTCAACAGAACCTAATTTAAGCGTAGCACCCTCAAAAACGTATACATTTATGATTATTCTATCGCCAGTTGGTTCCTATTATAAGGAAGGAATTCAGCCTGTTCGTATTCATGTTGAAGAGAATTATACTAGAGCGGTTAAAGGTGGTACTGGGTTTGCTAAAACAGCAGGAAATTATTCTGCTGCTTATAAAGCACAAGAAAAAGCTACTGAAGAAGGGTATTCTCAAGTCCTTTGGTTAGATGGAATTGAAAAAAAATACATCGAAGAAGTTGGAAGTATGAACGTCTTCTTTAAAATAAATGGTGAAGTGATTACACCTAAATTGAATGGCAGCATACTTGAAGGAATTACGAGAAAGTCAATTATTGAATTACTTAATAGTTGGGAAATGAAAGTTTCAGAACGCCAAATTTCAATTGAAGAATTATTTGCTGCTTATGAAAAAGGCGAAGTTGAAGAAGTGTTTGGAACAGGAACGGCTGCAGTTATTTCTCCAATTGGTGAAATGAAATGGAAAGATCGTCAAATAATTATAAACAATCGCCAAACAGGTGAATTAGCAAAGAAGCTATATTCTACGTTAACAAGAATCCAAACAGGGAAAGAGTCAGATCCGTTCGGCTGGGTTGTAAAAGTAAATAATTGATTGAAAAAGAGCTTGTCCTTATTGAGGATAAGCTCTTCTCATTTAAGCAAAACGATAGTAAATCAATAAAATGGTTGAAAGAACAAAGATGAAGTTTAAGAATACGAATATCATTTGATCCAATACAGTTTTATGAATTTTAATCGGTGGCTTATAAAATGACACTCCTTCAATAATAAAGATTACTAAAATGATATGAATCATAAAATGTCCCGCTACCTCAACCCAGCCAAACAGTATCGTCGTCATGATAAAAATACAGGTGAGAACAAAGGCCAATAATCGGTTTAAAATACCAACTACGAGTAAATAACCGACAATAAATTCAATAAACGCACTGAGAGAAACAAAGGTTGCAGCAGGCAAAAAGAACGTTGGCACATTATGCATTGTTACGATATCTAGAGCCATATCTGGGTATACCCATTTTTCTACTGCTACCCAACAAAGCGATAACCCTGTTGCTAAATAAAGGAATGGGAAACTCCATGATTCGTACTTCGTTTTAGTCATAAACAAAACAAAGATGATCGCTAAATAAAAGCCGTAATCAAGCATATGGAAAATTCCGTAGCTGATTGTAACTGTTACAAATAGTATAAATAAAATCGTTGCTGCTATTTTTGTCGTGAAAGGGTTTGGAATTAGTAATAAAATGATCGTTAACCACGTAAATGCTTGTATCACTATAGAATTATGTGTGACCTCAGGAGCGAATATTGAGCCTGACAATGATTGAATTACAAGGGCAATAGCTGTACCGTATTTTAAAATGTTGATCGTAAACGGTCGAAAGCTTTCTAATTTCTTGTCCAATCGTTTAAATCGTTGCCATTGCATCATTTTAGGGACAATTTGTGGTAGAACAGCTAATAACAATGCTGATAGAATGGTGAGAATTAGAAACAAAGGTGAAAGTATTTGTTCAATTGCCTCTTTTTCAGGTTCTAATTCTGTGAACCATTTCACGTGTGCTTCCATTGTAAATGGTGTGATTATCACAGCAATGATGATTAAAATCACGCTACTATATAGTAAATGTCTCATCGGCCACCTCAATATGATGTTATTTATTGAAAAAGTTGTAAAATCATTTACATCATAGTCAAATGAAATAGGGATGTCAATTTCATTCGGATGTCGGATAATTTCAAAAACTGTTTACATCGGCTAATCTGAACGGTAATCTATAATAGAAATGAATTGAATTATAGGGGGAGCAAGAATGCTAAAGGCTATTTTTTTTGATTTAGACGATACGCTTCTATGGGACCAGAAAAGTGTAGCGAAAGCTTTTGAGGCTACGTGCAAAGTAGCACAAGAAAAATATGGTATTGATCCAAATAATTTAGAAGAAGCTGTTAGAGAGGAAGCAAGAAAACTTTATGCTTCTTATGAGACATATGAGTTTACGCAAATGATCGGGATTAATCCATTTGAAGGATTATGGGGTCATTTTCTAGATGATCATGATGACTTTAGAAAAATGAGTGAAATTGTCCCTACATACAGAAAGAATGCATGGACGAACGGTTTGAAGGCTTTAGGAATAGATGATCAAAGCTTCGGTGCACAGCTTGCTGAACGTTTCCCAGAAGAACGTCGGAAACATCCTTTTGTTTACGAAGAAACATTTCCTGTATTAGATAAGCTTAAGGGAGAGTATAAGCTCCTATTATTAACGAACGGTTCACCTGATTTACAACAAACGAAGTTGACGATTACACCAGAGATAGCACCATATTTTGATGAAATTATTATTTCAGGTGGTTTCGGTAAAGGAAAACCTGATCCAACGATTTTTGAACATGCACTTGAACGTATTGGTGTAAACAAAGATGAAGCTATTATGGTGGGAGATAACTTAATGACCGATATTTTAGGAGCAAATAGAGTGGGAATTCCTTCTGTTTGGATTAACCGCCATAATAAGGAACGTAATGAAGTCATCCCTACATACGAAATTACTCATCTTAATGAACTGTTTCCTTTAATTGAACAGCTAACTAAATAAGCGATTGGCCTAATAATTACTTAACGAACAACGATTGTTACGTTAAGTAATTATTTTCATAAATATTTCTATATTGAACTATTTTATATTGAACTAAATGATGATATGATTGTCATAATGTGCATACTAATTCTATCATCGAAAATTAAAGGGAGTGGCTCATAATGGAATTGAAATCTTTAAAAGGGCAGCATCATGTTTCAGCTATTACTGCGAAGGCAGAGCATAATTACCAATTTTACACAAATATACTAGGGATGAGATTAGTTAAAAAAACGGTTAATCAAGATGACACATCGGTGTATCATCTATTTTATGCTGATGAACGAGGTAACCCTGGCACAGATTTAACCTTTTTTGAATTACCTTATGCAGGTCAAACGTACCGAGGGACGAATAGTATTTCATTGACAAGCTTACGAGTTCCTTCAAACGAAGCACTTCAGTATTGGAAAAAGCGATTTGAAGAAAAAGAAGTTCATCATGAGCAAATACGTGATTATTCAGGACGAAAAACATTGTATTTTGAAGATTTTGAGGGGCAACGATTACAGCTAGTATCGGATGAAGGCAGTGAGGGAGTGGCTGGTGGTATTCCTTGGGGTGAGAGTCCTGTACCTAAAGAATATGCGATCATTGGTTTAGGTCCTGTGCAGCTGACAGTTCCTTCATCAGAGCCTACAGCACAGATCTTAACAGAGGTACTTGGATTTCGGGAAACAAGAGCTTATCGTTCTTTAACGGAAGGACTGAACGATATTCGGGTTTTCGAGACAGGGGAAGGTGGAACAGGAGCTGAAGTTCATTTAGAGGAGCGATCAGATTTACCTCGTGAACGTCCTGGCCGTGGCAGTGTTCATCATGTAGCTTTTCGCGTCGAAGATGAAAATGAATTGAAAAAGTGGGTTGAGCGTTTAAAGCAACTACGTTTGCCAAGTTCAGGCTTTGTTGAACGCTATTATTTCCGCTCACTATATTTCCGTGAACCAAATGGAATTTTATTTGAACTAGCTACAGATGGCCCTGGTTTCGAAGGTGACGAATCATTTGAATCGTTAGGTGAAACGTTAGCTCTTCCTCCATATTTGGAAGATCAGCGTTCACAAATTGAAGCAATGATTAAACCATTAAATACAAAACGTTAGGAGCATGTAAATTGAAGCATTTATTTCGTAAAGGTAAAGATTTAAATAGAGTGACATTTTTATTGCTACATGGAACAGGTGGAAATGAAGAAGATTTATTACCAATTGCCGACATGATAGATCCTGATGCGAATGTATTAAGTGTAAGGGGAAATGTGTTAGAACATGGTATGCCACGTTTTTTCCGTAGAATAGCAGAAGGTGTTTTTGATATTGAAGATTTAATTTTTAGAACGAAGGAGCTGTATTCATTTATACAAGAAAAAGCAGAAGAATATCGCTTTGATCCTACTCAACTTGTAGCAATTGGCTATTCAAATGGGGCTAATATCGCGGCAAGCCTGTTATTTCATTATGAGGATGCTTTAAATGGGGCTATTCTGTATCACGCGATGGTACCACTTAGAGATATAGAGTTACCTAATTTAAATCAAGCTTCAATCTTTATTGGTGCGGGTAAACAGGATCCTTTAATTCCAGCTGCTGAGACAGAAGAATTAATTACTTTATTACAAAGTGCTCATGCAAACGTAACGGCTTATTGGCTAGATGGAGGTCACCAATTAACTAGAGAGGAAGTAGAGGAGAGCAAAAAGTGGTTTAGTCAAACGTATAAATAAGGGTGCAAGGTTTGTCATCAAGGCAAACCTCTTTTTATTTTGTAGCGGTATAGATTTTCAAAGTATGATATAAGATAATGTAAGTTAGGTTGTTGTAAGGAGTGATTATGTAGATGAATCAAGATGATTTATTTGAAGAACAAAAACGAGTAGATACCGTTATCACCTATATTGATGAATGTTTGCGGAAATTGGATGAGCAATTGTCCGATCGAGAAAAAGATGTTATTTATATAAAGAAGAATTTTTGGGAGGATGTTACTGTTAATCTTGATAATGATGAAGAAAAGGCTGAAACATTCTCTAGTATAAAACAGCAGGCTGATTTGCTTTCAGAGCGAGAGCGTTCGCAAAAACATGATGCAAACCAATATAAAAAGCTTGAGCGTTTAAAGGATTCACCATATTTTGGGAGAATTGATTTTATTGAGGAGGGGAAACGAAGGCGGAACAAATTTATATAGGCATATCATCACTCGTAAATGAAGATGGGTATGACTTTTATATATATGATTGGCGTGCTCCAATTTCTAGTATGTACTATGATTACGGACCTGGTGAAGCTAGCTATCAAACTCCAGCAGAAACGATTACAGGTGAGATTACAGTAAAAAAGCAAATGCTCATTCGCCAGGGAGAAGTGAAGCATGTTTTTGAAACAGGAGTGACCATTGGGGATGATGTACTGCAAGAAGTATTAGGTAATCAATCATCATCACAAATGAAAAGCATTGTTTCGACAATTCAGCAAGAACAAAATCAAATTATCCGTAATGAGAAAGGAAGATTCTTGTTGTCAATGGAGTTGCCGGCAGTGGAAAAACGTCTGTTGCGATGCAACGTGTTGCATATTTGCTCTATCGCTACCGTGAACAAATGAATGCTGATCAAGTTATTCTATTTTCGCCAAATGCATTATTTAACCAATATGTCGCTCAAGTGTTACCTGAATTAGGCGAAGAGAATATGCAACAAACTACTTTTCAGGCCTATTTAGAACATCGTTTAAGCACGGAGTGGAGAATAGAGGATTCGTATGATCAACTTGAATATGTATTGACGAGACAACATGACAGCGATTACTTTCAACGATTAGAGTCAATCGGAATCAAGTCGTCTTTAGTGTTTATGGATGAACTGGATCGCTATTTTCAATCGTTGCAGCAGAAAGGATTATTATTCCGTGATATCAACTTTCGTGGACAGCGGTTATTTCAAGCCAATTGGATACAAGAGCATTTTTATAAGATTGACCAATCACTTTCGACTCCACATCGCTTAGAGATTCTAATTGATATTCTTTTAAAGCATCTTGACATTTTTGAAAAAGAAGAGCGAAAAAAGAACTGGGTTTTAGAAGAGGTAGAACAGCTATCCGTGGAGGTTATTCAATCTGTATTTAAAAGAGTTGAACGGGAAAGTGACGGGTATATGGATGAACTTAGGCAAGAGCAATTACTACGTGCACTTGTTGTTAGAAGGAAATTAAAGCCTATAAGGGCATTTATTCAACAAGCAAGATTTCTTGACCTTTCAATGTTATATAAAGATTTTTTGCAAAAT
The DNA here is from genome assembly GCF_001310635.1 of Bacillus sp. JCM 19034. GTDB lineage: Bacteria > Bacillota > Bacilli > Bacillales > Bacillaceae_D > Halalkalibacter. The sequence continues at coordinate 517,707 of NZ_BAXR01000001.1, read as the reverse complement.
ATTCAGCGACAGCTATTTTCTAATTATTTATATTTTAATGAAGTGATTGATACGACAATTCAACGATTGCAAAATAGGCAGCTCTATTATGAAGATATGACGCCATATCTTTATTTAAAAAGTATGATCGAAGGTTTTGAAGTGAATATGGCGATAAGACATGTTTTGATTGATGAAGCCCAGGATTATTCTCCATTTCAACTATCGTATATATTAAAATTGTTCCCAAAGGCTCGATTTACGATTTTAGGTGACTTGAATCAGGCTATTTATGCTCATTCGTATCAATCAAAGTCATTTCAACTATTTTCTTCAAATTTATTTGATGGCAAAGTCGAAACTTACTCATTAACAAAGAGCTATCGTTCAACAAGGCAAATAATGGAATTAGCGAATCGCATCATTCAGTCAGATATTGAACCATTTAATCGTACAGGAGTAAAACCTACTCTAATAAAAATAGATAATGAGAAAGAACGGTGCAAAGAAATAATCCAGCTTGTGAAAAAGACTAACGCAAACTCTGATAGGAAATTAGCGATCATTTGTAAGTCAGATCAACAAGCATACATCGCATATAAACAATTAAAGGAACAGTTAGATGTTACTTACGTAAAAAAAGATACGACTGAGGTGTCAAATTCGGTTATCGTTACTCCAGCTTATTTAGCAAAAGGAATGGAATATGATCATGTCATCGTTTACGATGCATCTAGCGATTCATATGCAGAGGAAAAGGATCGGAATATGATCTATATAACTTGTACGAGAGCGATGCATACTCTCCATTTATTTTATCAAGGGGAATTAAGTTCTCTTTTACCTGATCAGGAAAGTGGACTATACATGACAAATTTCAATTAAGTCATGTATAGTAATAGCAATGGAGAAAGCGATATCTTAGAGAGTTAGGAGAAGACCGATCATGAAATATAATCAATTAGGAAATACAGACTTACACATTAGTGAATTAAGCTTTGGTACGTGGGCAATTGGTGGTTCTTGGGGAAAATCAGATGACAAAGAGGCTTTGCGAGGCTTAGAACGGGCAATGGAATTAGGTGTTAACTTTTTTGATACTGCCGATGTTTATGGAGATGGCCATAGTGAGGAGTTACTCGCAAAAGCAACAAAAGGAAAAGAAGATAAGATTTATATTGCAACAAAATTTTGCCGAGCAGGTGATATTCATGATTTACATACATATTCGAAAGAGCAAGTTCGTGCCTACTGTGAAGCTAGCCTGAGGCGATTAGGACGAGATAGAATTGACTTATTTCAAATTCATTGTCCACCATTTGAGATCATTAAAGAAGGTAGTGTCTTTCATGTACTCGATCAACTACAACAAGAAGGTAAAATTCGTTATTACGGTGTAAGCGTTGAATCAATGGATGAAGGTTTATTCGTCATAGAAAACAATCCAAATGTTCGAGCACTACAAATAATCTTTAATGTCTTACGTCAAAAGCCACTAAAAGAATTATTGCCTAAAGCAATTGATAAGAAAGTAGGCATTCTAGCAAGAGTTCCGTTAGCTAGTGGTCTTTTGACTGGTAAATTTTCTAAAAATACATCGTTTGAAATGATGATCATCGCTCCTTTAATCGTAACGGTGCTGCCTTTAATGTTGGTGAAACGTTTTCGGGACTGCCTTTTGAAAAAGGGGTGGAATTAAGTGAGGAAGTAAAATGGATACAAGAGAATCGTGGGACATTAGCACAAGCGGCATTACGTTGGATTCTAGATCAAGAAGGTGTAACAAGTGCTATACCAGGTTTCAAAACGGTGCAGCAAGTTGAAGATAATTTACATTCAATTAATGTTGAGCCTTTTAGTAATCAAGAGAAAGAAAAATTACGTTCGTTTTATGAGAAAGAGGTTCATTCATTTATCAGAGGTGTTTACTAAAAAGGTAGCGTTTAGGGCTAAAAGGAGAATTCCTTTTAGCCTTTTTTCTAATAAAGAGATTACAGTAGGAAGGATGAGACATGCTCGATATAAGTTATTCACTAAATATGTAAAAAAAAGCAGTTTCTTTGTTATTCGTGTATTGAAAAATGACCGCTAGACAAACTAATAGTGATATTACTTCATAACGGAGGTCTTGAAAATGAAAAAATTGCAAATTAGTTTGTTGATTGCCATGATTGTATGTATATTGTTACCAGGTTTTGCAAGTGCCGAAACGACACAACCGCCATTTTCCCATTATAAGGTTTCAAGTGGTGATACGTTTTGGTTTATTGCCAAGCGGTATGGTTTAGACTATCGTGAATTAATGCGATTAAATCCTGATGTAGAACCACGTAATATGCACGTTGGAGAAGTCATTCGCTTAAAGCCTGAAGCACAGCATCACAGTACATTTGAAGATCGTGTAGTAGAGCTTGTCAATCAGGAAAGAGCAAAAGCAGGGTTAGGAGCGTTGCAGCATCGGCAAGACTTAAAGCATGTTGCCCATAAGAAAGCCGAAGATTTAATTCACTCAAACTATTTCTCACATACGAGTCCAAACTATGGTTCCCCATTTGATATGATGCGTACATTTGGGATTCAGTACCGTACGGCAGGAGAAAATATTGCAAAAGGACAAACAACACCTGAACAAGTCATGCAAGACTGGATGAATTCACCAGGCATCGTCAAAATATTTTAAAGCCAGAATATGACGCTATTGGTGTTGGCTTTTACCATAGTGCATGGGTACAAATGTTTATACAAACAAGGTAAATAAGGAAGTAGGAGATTTCTCACGTGGACGTACGACCCATTTGAAATCTCCTTTTCGTTTAACAACCCATCCGCCCAATCATTTTTAATTAGTTAAACATACGTTAATCACTGTGAAGCAATCATGCTTCAACATTTTGATAAGGGGTGTTGTTAAATGAGTACTGCTGGATATGGTGGAGGTTTCTCATTGGTCGTCGTATTATTTATTTTGCTAGTAATTGTAGGAGCTAGTTGGTTAGGAACAGGTTACAGTGCACCATCATATGGATATAGTGGCTATGGATATTAATGAGTAGAGTGGTGGCAATGGATGATCCATTATTCATTTAATGGGATTGCCATCATCTATGTATGTTTATGCCGTTATTATTGTAGTAACGGCATAAACTCTATATCCTCACTCTACCAGAAAAATAAGGGTGCTAACGCTAGACCTGCAATAAAGCCTAGTGCTATTGGATATCCAAAACCGAAGAAACCATAACTATAACCACAATAATCGTCCTGATCAGGTTTAATATATACATGTGTTGGAGTGATATGAGTAATCGTGCCAACATGCTTTCTTCCACTTTTATCGGTTATACAAACTCGCTCTCCTTTATATCTGCAACAAATATCATAGTAAGACATAGACATTTCCCTCCCTATTAGCTGTCTCCATTTATCTTATTTAACTAATTTATAATTGCTTGTGAGTAAGCCTACGGATTAGTGGATTTGTACGATAGCCTTTAGATATAGTAGGAAAGGAACGAGGAGAATAGTGAATTATATACAATTATTAAAAGAACTTTCGGTCAATAGTGCTCATCCCGGTGGGCTTCGATTAACAAAGAAACTTATTGAAAATGAAGAAATCTCGAATGACGATATCGTTCTAGAGGTTGGATGTGGAATCGGATCAAGTGCTTCATTATTGTATGGATTGACCTCGTGTCATTTAACTGTTATTGATCAGGATAAGGAGATGATTCAAAAGGCCCAAGCACGTTTTCGACAATTAAAGGAACCGATTATGGCCATTCATAGTTCAGTTGAATCTTTACCATTTTCTAATCAAACGTTTGATTTCATTTTAGCTGAATCGGTGTTAGCATTTGCTAGTAATGAAGCAATTCGCGAATGCTTTCGCGTATTAAAAAATGGAGGAAGACTATTGCTTCATGAAATGACTCTCACTGACTCACTTACAAATAATGAATATAGGCGTTTACAACAATTTTACGGGTTTAAACAGTTTAACCAAAAGCATGAGTGGACTGATATCCTTTTAAATGCAGGTTTTGTACAAATTGAGGAAGTTAAGCTTGGTCCAATTGAAGAAGACGATAGTTCATTTTTAATAACAGATGAAATTGATCAGGAAACATGGGAATGTCTAAATGAGCACATTCAATTATTAAAGGAGTTTAAACATCGAATGGTCAGTTCAGTTTTCCGTTGTTGGAAAGAATAAATGTATAAATTTTCAGAAATCTATTGACTATTTACAATTATCGGTTTATTATTTTTTGAATAATAATTAATTTTTTGTTATAAAAACACATCATGTTTATAGGTAAAAGTATTCGTATGAGGAGTTGAGGAATGAACGTATAAATATGATCAAATGATTTGTTTGGATATGGTTTAGAAAATGAAAAAACAGAATAGTTGATTTTTGTTAGTAAAGTACGATACATTTAGATACAGATAAATTAAGAGTCCTAAAGAGTAAAGAGAGGCAAAACAATGGAATCAAATTACCCTAAAACGACAATGGTTATTTTTGGAGCGACAGGAGATTTAGCGAAAAGAAAGCTTTTTCCGTCTATATTCAGACTGTTCAAAGCAGGTAAAATTTCAAATGAATTTGCAGTAGTAGGAGTGGCTAGACGTGAGTGGTCTGATGAAACGTTACGAGAGGTGATTACTGAATCACTAAAAAATGAGGATCCGAATCTCGTTGAGGAGTTTTGTACTCATTTTTATTACTTAGCGTTTGACGTAACGAATAATGAGTCCTACAAAAAGTTAGACGATATGCTAACAAAATTAGAAGAAAAATATCATATTCCAGGTAATCGCATATTCTACATGGCGATGTCACCACAATATTTCGGTACGATTGCTGTAAATTTAAAACAGGAGAAAGTAACAGAGACGAATGGCTGGACAAGATTAATGATTGAAAAACCATTCGGACATGATCTACCTTCAGCTCAAAAATTAAATAAACAAATTAGAGAAGCTTTTTCTGAAAATGAAATTTACCGTATTGATCATTATTTAGGAAAAGAGATGGTACAAAATATTGAAGTTATACGATTTGCCAATGCCATCTTTGAACCATTATGGAACAATCAGTACATATCGAATGTTCAAGTAACATCTAGTGAGGTTCTTGGTGTTGAAGATCGTGGCGGATATTATGAGCATTCTGGTGCATTGCGTGATATGGTTCAAAATCATATGCTGCAAATGGTATCATTATTAGCGATGGACCACCAATCGTTTAACAACGAACGAGATTCGTAGTGAAAAGATCAAAGTATTTCGGGCACTACGTAAGCTGTCTGCTGATCAAATTCAGGAGCATATTGTCCGTGGTCAATATGGTCCAGGCCGAATTAACGGTCAAGAGGTTACAGGTTATCGCAGTGAAAAGAACGTTGATCCTGAATCAAACACTGAAACATTTGTGGCTGCCAAGTTATTAATTGATAATCACCGTTGGGCCGGAGTACCATTTTACATTCGTACCGGTAAACGGATGAAGGCGAAATCCACGAAAATTGTTATCGAATTTAAAAATCGCCCAATGAAGCTATATTATAGTGAAAATGATGAATTGAAAACGAATTTACTTGAAATTAATATACAGCCTGATGAAGGTATTACGTTACATTTAAATGGTAAGAAAGTCGGTAGCTCAGGTAAATCGATTCCTGTTGAGCTAACTTATAGTAATGATAGTGATGCATCAGCTAATACACCAGAAGCATATGAACGGTTAATTTATGATTGTATGCTAGGCGATGCTACGAATTTTGCTCATTGGGATGAAGTTGACCTATCTTGGACATATATCGATACAATATCAAAGGCATGGTCACATGGTCATAGTGACTTAGCGATTTATGAATCTGGTACGATGGGTCCACAAGCATCTGACGATTTATTAGCGAAAGATGGCTTTAAATGGTGGCCAGTCATTGATGATATAGACTAATGTGTAAATAATGCTCTAAGGAGGACAAATCCTTAGAGCATTATTTTCTTATGATAATAAATAAATGATCCTTGCCGATTAAATAGCCAGTAGGTTCAACACGTTTATCGTATGATGAATGTTAAATGATCGAATAACGATTGTATACGTATAAATTTTCCAGATGAGGGAAAATAATTAGTGAACCTAATTTAAGGAGGGATCGTTTTTGTCAGTTAACAGTGGTAAATCCAATGAGAAAGATGTGGATCGTGAAACGCTAACAACGCGTCAGGGTCATCCAGTATCGGATAACCAGAACATTCGAACAATAGGGAACCGTGGACCAGCTACACTGGAAAATTATCATTTTATTGAAAAGATATCTCATTTTGATCGTGAAGAAGTGCCAGAGCGAGTTGTTCACGCTCGTGGAACTGGTGCATTTGGCTATTTCGAAACGTATGGTAAAGTTGGAAATGAACCAGTAGAGAAGTATACCCGTGCAAAGGTATTTCAAGGTGCGGGGAAGCAAACGCCATTAATGGTCCGTTTTTCAACTGTAGCGGGTGCGAAGGATTCGCCGGAAACAGCAAGAGACCCACGCGGCTTTGCTGTAAAAATGTATACGGAGGATGGGAACTGGGATTTGGTTGGGAATAACCTTAAAATTTTCTTTATTCGCGATGCGATGAAATTTCCTGATATGATACACGCATTTAAAGCTGATCCCGCTTCAAATGTGCCCAATCCTCAGCGAATGTTTGACTTTGTTTCCCGTACACCTGAGGCAACTCATATGATTACATTCCTGTTTTCTCCTTGGGGGATTCCAGCCACATATCGCCATATGCAAGGTTCTGGGGTAAATACGTATAAGTGGGTAAATGACAAAGGTGAGGCTGTATTGGTGAAATATCATTGGGAGCCGAAGCAAGGAATCCGTAATTTAACACAAGAAGAGGCTGAAGCGATTCAGGCAAAAAACGTTGGTCATGCGACACAAGATTTATATGAGGCAATTGAGAATGGAGATTATCCAGAGTGGGAACTGTTTGTCCAAATAATGGAGGATGATTACCATCCTGAACTTGATTTTGATCCATTGGATGATACAAAGCTTTGGCCCGAAGATAAATTTCCTTGGTTGCCAGTTGGGCGTATGGTCTTAAATCGCAATCCAAAGGATTTCCATGCAGAGATTGAACAAGCAGCTTTCGGGACAGGGGTTCTTGTTGATGGAATGGATTTTTCAGATGATAAGATGTTGCAAGGTCGTACTTTTTCTTATTCCGATACGCAGCGCTATCGTGTTGGTGCGAACTATTTGCAACTGCCTGTGAACGCACCAAAAGCACCTGTTCGCACGAATCAACACCGTGGACAAATGGATTATCGAGATGCAAAAGAATCGGGAGATAACCCACATATTAACTATGAACCATCCATGCTCGGTGGTCTTGAAGAAGCAAATAGAGAAGGACGTGCCCACATCAACCAACATATAATGAAGCTGCGATGAGTGCACCAATTGACAGGCCGAACAACTATGGGCAAGCGGGTCATACATACCGTAGTTTCAAGGATTGGGAGCGAGACGAATTAATTAAAAATTTATCTGAAGCACTTGCGGTTTGTGATAAACGAATCCAAGATGCAATGATTGAACACTTCTCATATGCCGATGAGGATTACGGTCGTCGTGTGAAGGAAGGTATTGAGAAGAAAATGAAAGAATTAGAAAAAATGGACAAAGAAAACCTTGTACCTGGTCGTGATGCAGGTCATACGAAATTTGGACAAGGTTCGTTAGGCGAAAACGAAGCGACAAAAGACGCAATAAAGAAAAGCCACGAAGCAGATCCTTATTAATGATGAAATAATAAAATTTTGGCCATGTTTATGTAAGACAAAAGCACCTTCAAATTAATAGAAGGTGCTTTTCAATTTATGTCATAGTATTCATACATGGAAGGGGATATAACATATTAACAAGATTTAGAGGTCACATATTGATTGCCCATGTAGTATAATAAAACTTATTTGCTTACTAGAATAATAAAATTTTGAAAAGGGGAGTTAAAATATTGACAAATCAACATTTGATGATAGTAGATGGCATGGCACTTTTATTTCGCTCTTTTTACGCAACTGCTGTGAACAATTATTTTATGATAAATAGTAAAGGTATTCCGACTAATGCACTCTTTGGACTTGTTAAGCATTTATTTGCTGCAAAGGAGCACTTTAACCCTACCCATATTATTTGTTGTTGGGATATGGAGGGACAAACCCATAGATCGAAAATATATCCTGAATACAAGGCAAATCGCGGTGAGGCTCCATTAGAACTATTACCCCAATTCAGTTTAGCAAAAGAACTTATTTCTGCACTAGATATCCCTAATGTTGGTATAAAAGGATACGAGGCTGACGATTGCATAGGCACGATCGTAGATGAAATTAGTAAGGATACGAAAATTACTGTAGTTACAGGTGATAAAGATTTATTGCAATTAATTAATGATCACACCTCTGTAGCTATAATGAAAAAGGGTATTGGAAATTATGATGTATTTACATTTGATAAATTTGTTCAAGAATATGGTATAGTACCGAATCAATTTAGCGATGTAAAAGCACTAATGGGTGATTCATCTGATAATTATCCAGGAGTAAAGGGAATAGGAGAAAAGACTGCAATCAAATTAATTAAAGAATTTAATTCAATCGATGGATTATTAGAGAATTTGGATAAATTAACAAATTCTCAAAGAAATAAGATAGAAACAGACTTAGAAAATTTAGATATTGCAAAAAGATTAGCAAAAATCGATAGTAACGTACCGATAAATTATGAATTGCAACAATCTGAGTTAAAAATAAAGAAGTCAAAAGCATTAGAAATGTTTGAAAATCTTGAGTTTAAAGGCTTAGATAAAATTATAAGTTAACAGTCAAAGTTGTATATATTACAAGAATAGGCCTAATGAAAAGGAGACAACCTTTTCATTAGGCCTATTTATATGAGCTTTAAGAACTATACGTATTCTCTTTGATCCACTTGTCTGAGGGTAGGAAAATGGAACATAAACCCAACAGAGGTATTGAAACGGTGAGAAGAATTGTTTTTTCCAACCCAATAATGTCAGCTAGCATCCCTAAAACAATTGAGCCTATTGCACCCATGCCAAATGCTAAACCAACTATTAGACCTGAAATGAGACCAATTTTTCCAGGGATTAATTCCTGTCCGTACACTACAGCTACAGAAAAGCTAGATAAAATGGTAAAACCTAGTAATGCAATTAAAGGATAAGCAATCAAAGGTGTGACGTGTGGTAATAGTAAACTTAATGGTGCTGATAATAGCATAGATAACAATAAGATTGTTTTCTTGCCAAAGCGGTCAGCTAAAGGCCCTCCTGCAAACGTCCCAATTGCTCCAAAAGCTAGAAATAAAAATAAATAAATTTGTGCTTGTTGAATGGAAATTCCGTATTGTTCAATGGCATAGAAAGCATAATAATTCGTTAATCCTGCGTGAAAAAGCGATCGTGCAAAAACAAAGAATAAAAGAAGGATCATTGCAGATGTAACTACTTTTTTTACTTGGATATTCTTCTTCGATTCAGTTTGTGTCCGTTTGTTAATCGTGCTGTTCTTTTTAAGAGTAATGCTTTTTGCATACCAATTTGCTATATAAAGTAATAACCCGATAGCCATTGCTGCGATTAATGTAAACCAAATCGAGCCAAATTGTCCTAATGGTACTAAAATAAATGCTGTAATTAAAGGAGCTAATGCCTGACCTGCATTTCCTCCAACTTGATAAATAGACTGTGCTAAGCCACGTTTATTTCCTGCTGCCATATAGGCCACTCTAGAGCCTTCAGGATGGAACGTCGCTGAACCAACACCGATTAGAATAACTGAAATAACGACAATGAGAAAGCTTGGTGCAAATGCTAATCCTAATACACCAAAAAAAGTAAAGGTTAGCCCGAGCGGCAGGGCATATGGTGAAGGTTTACGGTCAGTATATGTTCCAATAATTGGTTGGATGATAGAAGCTGTTACGTTGAGGGCGAAGGCAATCAACCCTAGCTCGGTAAAAGATAACCCCATTGATTTTTGTAATATGGGAAACATTGCTGGCACTAGTGCCTGAATGGCATCATTCAATAAATGAACAAACCCGATAATCAATAAAATATGATACATTGTTTTCGTTTCGTTTTTTGATTGTACGTTTGTTTGTTTTAATACGCTTGCTTGCATAATGTTCCTTCTCTCTATGAATCCTTTTTCCATTTTTGTTTTCAACATAAAAAAGCGATAACGATTGACACGACCAATACAAAATCCTCCAATGGCACAAGAGGAAAACAGTACATAAAAGCAAATGAAAAAGCGATTATGAAATGACGATTTATAAACCTGGTCAATAAATGTAAAAAAGCAGCTATCAATTGGTTGATATCGCTGATTAAAAGCTTCAAGTGTGTATAATACGGTTGCTAAAGGCAATAATAATATCTGATTCGTAAAAGTGAAAGAGAAACTGTAATGACAGTAGATGCTTGTTGTTTGGTTCCATTATAACGTTATACTTCAGGTAATTGAAGCCGGATTCTTATTATATAAAGAATGAATTTCTTGTTATTGTCTATAATAATTGGCGAAAGGAGGGATTTTCATGGCAAAACGTAATAAAAATAAAAACAACCAAGATCAACAACAGCAACAGTCGAATAATGTTGAGATGGCTCAAGAAACAGAGGCTCAAGATTTAAACGGTAAAGACAAAAAGAAGCGTAAGAAGAAACAATAACATACTTATATGATGAAGGGGTTGTCCTTAAAACTAAGGACAACCCTGAACTATTACATGGTAGCTTCTTTATGACCGGTGTTCATGCTCCGATATACTAGAAAGAGCTTCACCAGCTTCATTTACTAGCTGATCTTCAAGTGCAAGGTCTCCGATGGAAACCATCCCCACTAATTCGTTGTTCTCAACAATAGGTAACCGTCTTATTTGATGCTGGCTCATTATGCTAGCTGCTTCATGGACATCCGTGTTCGGGGTAACTGATTTTATATTTGTTGACATACATTCTTGAACAGGTATCGTGACGTCAGAGCCTCAGCGGTTGAACGAAGAGTAATATCGCGGTCAGTAATTATGCCAATTAGCTGCTTTCCTTGAACAACAGGAATCGAACCTATATCGTAATGCTTCATTAAATTTGCCGCTTCCTGTATAGATTGATTTGGTTCAATCGTGACGATGTTTGTTGACATACAATCTGAAATAGTATTCATCAATATCCCTCCTTCATAGTCAGTATGAGTCAAATATGATTTGTTATACATTTGCTAATAAGTAATAATATCCATTGTTGAATACTCATAGTTTTTACTTCAGTACACAAACTAGAGATAAGAAAGGGTGAGAAAATGAATTATTCAACTGATTCTAGAGGCACGATATTTTTCCCGATTATCGGTCGATTTAATTTTGGTGATAATGAATCAATAAAAAATGCACATGATACGTATGATGTCTATGTTGACGAGGAATTCATCGGTCAAAAACAACTATTGACAGAAAATGATGACATTAATGATGTGCTAGATTTTGTTGAAAAACAAGGTATTAATCATGTCCAAGCACATTTAAAAGGGGATCACTATATAATCGAGGCTAACAAAGAGGATTTAGAAAAGGTAAAAAGAGCAATATCCACTTATCTTGAAAATCGTTAGATAGAGTATAGTTGCTACTATGAAAAGGTTGTTTTAAAGGAAGGAATTCCTTTGATCCATCCTTTTTTTATTTGTTATACTTAAATGTATTTAGTAAGAAAACTATTAATTTACTCGAAAAAAGAAGATTTTTTAGAGAAAGGCTGTAACGATTTGAAACATTGAATCGTTTAATGAATGATTGCAAAGTTGAATGATGGGGGTAACAACGATGGAGGAACAGTTGTTGTTAAGGGCCAAAAACGGTGAGCAGGAAGCTTTTAGCCAACTTGTCGAAATGCACTTAAAAACCGTAGAGAAATTTGCCTTTCAAATTGGCGTTTTACCAACGGATATTGATGATGTAACACAAGAAGTGTTCTTAAAGGTGTATCGCTTTATTCATAAACACGACCGTGGTAAATTTACAACCTGGCTATATTCCGTAACGATGAACGTCGTACGTGATTTTTATCGTAAGGAACAACAAATGAAACGAAAAACAGTCGAATTTCAACGCTATGCAGAAAAGCAAACATACATTGAAGATTACTTTGATGAGGATTCCAAAGAATTACATGCTATGATTCAAAAGTTAGATGAACGCTATCGAATTCCTATTATTTTACACTATTTTCATGGGCTTCAATACCAGGAAATTGCCGATGTACTTGAGGTTACAGAAGGTGCTATTAAAACACGGATGCTTAGAGCGAAGCAAAAGTTAAAAGCGGAATATGAGAAAGAAGGTGTTCAACTATGAGCGATCCTTTAGTTAAGAAACTGAACCAACTAAAAAAACAGTATGATGATATGCCGACACAAACATCTGTAGAACGTATCATGACTCGGATAAAGGTAGAAGAAAAAGGAAATAGGCGTTATTTCTTCCCGAAAAATTTACGAATAGTAGCGTTGCTCATGATAATGGTTGGGATTGGCTATATTTTAGGGATGAATCAGCTTGCTAAAGATGAAGAGTTAACAGCTTTTGAAGAAATGGCTGAGGAAATGTATATTCATGAATCATCTGATGCTGCAAAGAGTGGATCTGAGGAAAGTGAGGAGATGGCTTTAGGAGATGAAGATAATATAATGTTTGAAATTGCTATCAATAATGCTAAAGAAGAAGTGATAAACGTCTTAGACGAAGAAGGAATGGAGACTGAGAAAACCGTTAAACGTTTAGATGCTGGCATTTTTTCAACGTTATATGATTCCAATTTTCATTATGTGAAAAAGCAATCATTAGATATAACGAGACATCAAGTATATTCACATTTAACTGGTGAAAATGAAGAACCGATTGTATTTGAATTGAGTTATTTTCACAATGGAGCTTATGCAGATTCTCTAGGAGATTATATTGAAAATTACGAACGGATATTAGAAAATGAGGGCTTTTCACAGTTTGAAGAAACTAATAATCTTACCGAGAAAGATTTAAATCTAAATGCTGATATGATATACGAATTTAAAGCAAAAGATGAGCCTTTTCAAACTTTTGTTGCCGTATTGAAGTTTAATGGAGAATATTATTTTTTACGTACGAGTGAATATGAACTATGAAGAAATAAATGGGGGGATCAATTATGAATTTCGTTTTATGGTAAATGAATTAACTTTTAGATAAAAAGTAAATTGAACGGTAAATCCGAATTTGAATAAGTTCGGATTTTTTATCTTGTCAATTTAAACCACTTTTTCACACATTAGAGAATGGTGGGTTGATCTCGTCTCTCGTGGATTTTAAATATAAGCGGGTCTGTTTACAGCCTCTAATTTTACCCCAATAGACTTTTGTAAAAAATATAGTGTTATTACGCCTCTTATCTGCATAGAATGTACAGGCAATGGTTGTCCATTCATTTGTAAGGAGGCGTACTATGAGTGTCTTTTTTAGTTATATCGTTTTAGGTTTATCTCTTGCAGCACCAATAGGGCCAGTGAATGCTGCTCAAATCGACCGAGGAATTAAAAGTGGTTTTTGGCATTCATGGTTAGTCGGGTTAGGTGCAACAATAGCAGATGCCATTTTTATGGCACTTGTTTATTTTGGAGTTGTTCGTTTTATTGAGATGCCGTACGTTCAATTATTTCTTTGGATATTTGGTTTCTTTCTTCTTGTTTATTTAGGAATAGAAAGCATTACGAGTGCAGGTAAAGTTATTGAACATAAAAGAAGCAGTGCTCAAGAATCGAAAATCAAATCCTTCTTTGCCGGTTTTTTTATGTCATTATTCAACCCACTTTCGATCTTGTTTTGGCTAGGAATATTCGGTTCAATATTAGCAAAAACGATAACAGTAAACGACACGTTTCATGTGATGCTATACTGTATGGCGATTTTTATCGGTATTACGATCTGGGATTTTACGATGGCGGTATTATCGAGTACAATGCGCCAACTGTTAACGAATAAATTCCTTTTTCTCATATCTATGATCTCTGGCTTTTCCTTAATTGGATTCGGCGTGTACTTTGGTTATCAAGCCTTATCAATTATATTTTTTTAAACAACGTTGAATCATCATCCGTACTCGTTTTTTTCCAGCGTGATCTCATGATTAACGTGACGAGTGCAATGATCACTAAAAAAGCAATGCTCAAGAAGAAACCAGGTCTACTCGTATGGTGGAACAACGTCCCACCTATTGCAGTCAAGATAAAAAGAGAACCTAAAATACGTTTAAATTGTTCTGAACCTTTTAAAGAAAGAATACGACCAAATGATGCAAGAATAAAGAGCCAATTATATAGAAGCATTAATCCAGCAGCAGTTGTGACAAATTCATAAATATTATCTGGCATTACAATTGATAAAACAATCGATACGATAATTCCACCTGTTGTTAATAATATCGCAGGAAGCTCTAATTTATTTTTCATTTTTTAGCAAAGAGCTTTGGTGCATCATGATCCTCTGCTAACGTAACAAGTATACGGATTACAGCAAAAAGAGATGCAACCATTGTTGAGAAACCAGCAATAATAAATACCCCTGTAAATAGATCTTGGACAAAGTTAATATTATACTGATTTAAAGCCGTTACAAAGGGGCTTTCATCAATGTTCATTTGCTTCCAATTGACTAAAATCATTGCCAAACTTAATGAAAGAATATAGATGATAATGAGTAATAATAGCATCACTTTTCCAGACTTCGGAGCTTCCTTCATATCACGTAAACGGATAGCGAGTAAACTCATGATTTCAATACCACCGAAGCCGTAAAAACCAAAAATAAGAGCAGGTAATAAACCGGTTATACCATTTGGAAAAAGAGACGGAAGCGTTCGTGGGATTGGATTCGGATTTGCATTAGCTCCAAAGATACCAAACAAAGCTAATATAGCTAATATAATAAACATTAAAATCGCAGCTGCTTTTAAAACAGCAAGCAAATTTTCTACACGATCAAACCCTTTTGGGCCTATTAAGATGACAAGTAATGCTAATCCAGCATATATGGAAGCAAACACCCAAATTTGAATGTTCGGAAACCAAAATTGCGTGAAAATTGAAATGGCTGTTAATTGACTTCCGATAATTAACATTTCTGAAGCCCAATACACCCAGCCACTGCTAAAACCAGCCCAACGTCCATAAGCATTTTTTGCATACGTTCGAAATGCACCTTTTTGTGGGTTATCAATCATTAATTTTGAAAGTGCTTCATATACACAATAAGTGCCAATTGCTGCCAGTATATAAGCGAGTAAGGCAGATGGACCAGCCAAATTAATAGCAATGCTAGATCCAAGGAAAAATCCTGTTCCAATTGTGCACGCCACTCCTAATAATGAAAGTTGCCACCATGATAACGGTTTATCGGTTGTCGATGCCATCTTCTTGTCCTCCTCTTTTAGCACTTATATTGTTTGAAGGAGGAAGAAGGTTTATGTATCCAGAAATTTCAAATTGTTATACTTAAAATAAAAACTACAACCGTCAGAAAGGTGACGATTGTAATTGAATGGATGAAAACGTTAGAATTCAGTGGATTCAGTTTCTTCTCTTCGAATTGGTAATGTACAGCATCTAAATGAGCCACCAGATTTAATGATCTCCGTAATATCGACCTCAATAACGTTATATCCTCGTTCACGCAAGACCTTATTCACTTCTTTGTTAACAGGAAGGCTAAACAATGTTTTATTGCCGACGGATAATACGTTTGTCCCTAATGTAAATTGTTCCTCATCGGAAACTTCAATTAATTGATATCGTTCGCTAAGGAGCTCATATTCCTTTTTTGTAAAGGCTTTTGGGTAGCAAAGGGCTTCTGTAGGTGAAATGATATTAAATACACAGTCAAGATGTAAATATTTCTCAGTAAAAGGAACTGCAATCACTTCATAGTCAGGTAATATCTTTTGCAAATGGCGAATGGCGTTTTCATTCGTCCTGTTACTAATTCCAACAAATAATGTTTTACCATCAATGATTACATCTCCGCCTTCAATCATATCGCCAAGTAAGTTGTAATAAGATATCTTTTGATCTTGTAACCAAGACTTTAATAAGTCTTCTTCACCTTGTCTAATTTTGTGAGACATTTCGGCAACGAAAATAATCGGTCCAACTGTGAAGCCGATATCTCTAGTAAACACTTGTTCAGGAAATAGGTGAATTGGTGGAAGTAATATGACCTCGATATTCTGCTTTTTAGTTGTTTGACAAACTCTTTATGTTGTCTAATTGCTAATTCAATATGAATTCCCTCATCAATAAACTTTTTTTGAGTTTCATTAATAATGTCGCGAATGCTCATATATTTTGGCTCACATAGAACAACCGTATGTAATGGTGCGTACTCGGTTTGGCAGTAAGGTAATGCTGGTTTTCGATTGAAAATCGACATGTACAATCCTCCTAAGATTTGTCGTATTTATAATATAACCGATTATCAATGAAATCATGAGACAAAACATCGATACATATAATTAGTACAAAATTGTTATTGAAGGGGGATCTTATGCAAATATATGTCATCCAACCTGGTGATACGTTATGGAATATTGCACAAGAATACCAGTCATCTGTTGAGGATATTGTCGATGCAAATGGATTATTTGATTCAAATCAGATAACAGTCGGTCAAGCAATCGTAATTCCGATAGTAGGACAATTTTATTTCGTTCAACCAGGCGATAGTTTATGGTCGATTAGTAATCGGTATCAAATTGACTACCAAGTATTAGCCGAAGTGAATCAGCTTTCAACTCAACAGCCATTACAAGTTGGGATGAGGTTATATATTCCAGAAGGATCGAAACAAGAAATTGAGTCAAATGCTTATATAGAGCCATTAGGAGATACCGTTAGTGAAACGCTGTTAGAAAATGCAAGAAATGTTGGTCGGTATTTAACGTATTTAGCTCCTTTCAGCTATGAAGCTCGTCGCGATGGGACATTAGATCCACAACCCCTTAATGGAATACCAGAGATTGCAAGCGAGACAGGTTCATCTTTAATGATGGTGATAACAAATCTTGAAGGTGGACAATTTAGTGGTGAGTTAGCAGCTGAAATATTGCAAAGTGAAGAGACTCAAGATACACTACTTAATCAAATACTTGAAGAGGCTACTCGCGTTGGTTATAGAGATATCCATTTTGATTTTGAATTTTTACCGAGTGATCAACGTGAAGCTTACAATCAATTTCTAAGAAAAGCTGCCGAAAGAATACATGAGCAGGGATTACTTATTTCAACAGCGTTAGCTCCTAAAACAAGAGCAGATCAACCTGGTCAATGGTATGAAGCTCATGATTATCGTACCCACGGTGAAATTGTTGACTTCGTTGTGTTGATGACATATGAGTGGGGATATTCAGGAGGCCCGCCAATGGCTGTATCACCAATTGGTCCAGTCGAGGAGGTTGTTCAGTACGCATTAACAGAAATGCCGAGTGAAAAAATCATGTTAGGACAAAATTTATATGGTTATGACTGGACATTGCCCTTTGAGCCAGGAGGGGAGTATGCAGAAGCACTAAGTCCACAAGAAGCTGTACGTAGAGCTGGAGAATACCAGGTGCCAATTCAGTATGATAGTGAATCACAAGCTCCCTTTTTCAATATGTAGATGAAGAAGGTAGAGAGCATGAGGTTTGGTTTGAGGATCCTAGATCGATCCAAGCTAAATTTGATTTAATAGAAAGGCTGCAGTTACGTGGCATTAGCTATTGGAAATTAGGCTTAGCTTTTCCGCAAAATTGGCTCTTGTTAGCGAATCAATTTCATATAGTAAAGCGGTAATTGTGTGTTAAAATACTCATATATTTTATTATATTGAGGAGAATTGCACGAGTGTATACAATTAAATCTTTAAACATTGGCAAAATTGAGACATTAGAGAAAAAACGAGAGCAAGTAATAAAGTCAGGTATTATGAAACAGCCGATCGACAATAAAAACGTGTATTTATCAAAAATATCTCTTGAAGGTGACGAGCAAGCGGATTTAGTAAATCATGGAGGAGTGGATAAAGCAGTTTGTATTTATCCAACGGAACATTTATCATACTGGGAACAAAGATATAATAAATCGTTTAATTATGGAGCTTTCGGTGAAAATGTTTCGATTGCTGGATTAACAGAGAACATCGTTTGCATTGGTGATCAGTTTTCTTGGGGAGAAGCGTTAATTGAAATAAGTCAACCAAGAAGTCCTTGCTTTAAAGTTGCTCTAAAACATCAAGTAAAACAACTACCATTGCATATTCAAGAGACTGGTTATTCTGGTTACTATGTTCGCGTTATAAAGGAAGGCTATGTATCTGTAAATGAGCCTTTTAAACTACATAAAAAAGGTACAGATATTTCAATTGCGTATGTGAACGAATTGACATATAGCAAAAAGGTTGCACATAAACAAATAAAGGATCTATTAGTCGTACCAGCATTATCAAACGCTTGGAAAAAAACGCTAGAAAAGAAGCTGAAGTAAAACGTAATAAAGTTATGTTAACTAAACCTTGAGAAAAAAAGAGGTTGGGCCAAAAGTATTTTAATAAATGAGAAAGCGAATAAATACAGAGTGGAGCATATTCACCGCTCCTGAAATACACTTCGCTTTCCGCGGGAAGCTGGTGAGCCTCCTCGTGCTGCGCACTGTGGGGTCTCACCTTTACTTTTCATCCCGCAGGAGTCTACGTATATTTCATCCGCTACGTTACTAAATTGTTCGGATGCTCAGCTAAACACTTTTGTTATGTCCCAGCCACTTGTGCTATTAAAGCTTATTTATATAGTTTACTTCCCACTTTTTTGAACTCTTCTGCTTTTTCCTTCATCCCTTGTTCAATGGCTTCAGAAGTATTTAAATCATTTTTCTCGGCGTACTGTCTAATATCATGTGAAATTCTCATACTGCAAAATTTAGGACCGCACATTGAGCAAAAATGGGCCGTTTTCGCTCCTTCTGCTGGCAATGTTTCATCGTGATATTCTAATGCTCGTTCTGGATCAAGTGATAAGTGGAATTGATCTCGCCAACGAAATTCAAAACGAGCTTTTGACAGTGCATCATCACGTTTTTGGGCATTTGGATGGCCTTTTGCTAAGTCGGCAGCATGAGCGGCAATTTTGTATGCAATAACTCCCTCTCTTACATCATCTTTATTAGGTAAGCCGAGATGCTCCTTTGGTGTCACATAACAAAGCATAGCAGTACCATACCAACCAATCATAGCCGCTCCAATTGCTGAGGTAATGTGATCATAACCTGGTGCGATATCGGTCGTTAATGGTCCTAACGTATAAAAAGGAGCCTCTTGGCACGTTTCTAATTGTTTATCCATGTTTTCTTTTATTAAGTGCATCGGAACATGACCTGGTCCTTCTACCATCACTTGAACATCATGTTCCCATGCTATTTTTGTTAATTCACCTAGTGTATCTAATTCTGCAAATTGAGCTTCGTCATTAGCATCGGCAATCGATCCAGGACGTAATCCATCACCTAATGAAAAGGCGATATCATATGCTTTCATAATTTCACAAATCTCTTCAAAATGTGTATATAAAAAGTTTTCCTTATGATGGTATAAACACCACTGTGCCATGATTGAGCCCCCACGGGAAACGATCCCGGTTACTCTGTTCGCTGTAAGTGGAACATAACGAAGGAGGACGCCAGCATGAATGGTGAAGTATGATACACCTTGTTCTGCTTGTTCAATTAATGTATCACGATAAATGTTCCAAGTTAAATGCTCTGCAATTCCTTTTACTTTTTCAAGTGCTTGATAGAGTGGTACAGTACCAACAGGAACAGGGGAATTACGGATAATCCACTCACGAGTAGTGTGGATATTTTTCCCTGTAGATAAATCCATAATCGTATCGGCACCCCAACGCGTCGCCCAAGTCATTTTTTCGACCTCTTCCTCTATTGAGGATGAAACCGAGGAATTACCTATATTTGCATTGATTTTCACATGAAAATTTCTACCGATAATCATCGGTTCGCTTTCTGGATGATTAATGTTTGCTGGAATAATTGCCCGCCCTTCGGCGACCTCGTTGCGAACAAATTCTGGAGTTAACCCTTCTCGGATCGCAATGTATTCCATTTCAGGTGTGATAATTCCTTTTTTTGCGTAATGTAGCTGTGTAACATTTTCTCCTTTTTTTGCTTTTTAAAACTTTCTTTGATTTCTTTGGATATGTATTTAATGGACGATCTGTTTCCTTACGTCCATCATCTTCTGGCTTTACTTCTCGTCCATCGACGTATTCTACATTTCCTCTCTCTAAAATCCAATCTTTTCTAATAGGAGCTAATCCTTTATTAATATCAACATGATAGTTTCATCAGTATATGGTCCACTTGCATCATATACTCGTAAAGGCTCGTTTGATTTTTCGTATGCTTCTGTCAAGGTCGGAGAAAGGCTAATTTCTCGCATCGGGACTTGGATGTCCGGTCTGCTACCTTGGACATATACTTTCTTACTTCCTGGTAAAGTAGACTTGATTGAAATAGATTGTTCGTTTAATGAATGAGTCATCGAATCTCTCCTTAAATAAATAGATTTATCATAATGAGACCGTTGGAACAATCAACGAAAGAAAAAAGCTGAGTTCATCAAAAAAGATGGACCCAGCTCATACGCAATTAATAATATACGTACTGTATTAGCTAACTTCCCTACGCTGGCATGATCCAGATCAGGTCCCAAGGGTCAAAGAACTTCAAAGCGTTCTCCTCTCAGCCCAACTCATTGGACTCCCCTAGTTATGACATATTTAATTCTATTCAATAGTAACACATTGGGAGAATATTGGAAAGGGTTTTATAAAACATATAGGTTTACTAGTATTTTTGTCGAATTATACAGAAAAAAATAATTTGAATATGGTAATTCGCTCTTTTATTCGTTATGATAAGAAAATAGAAACAAAGGAGGGCTCTTGATGCAGGCTAAACAAATTCGATTTATTTTAAGCATTACAATTGGATTAGCTGTTATTTTATTATTAGTCCTTTTATTTAAAGTGTATGGAGTTATTCAAGATACAAAAGCGAGTACGAAGTTTGAACATACAAAGGTTGCGATTATAACGTCTGACTGTCTTGGAGATCAAAGCTGGGGAAGCTTAGCTTATAAAGGTAAATTAAAAATAGAAGAGCGATTTCCAGTATCTGTTGTACTATTTGATGAAGTTGATGAACAAAATGAGCGAATGATTACTGAAACGATCGTACAAGCTGCTGAGTGGGGGCTGAGATTGTGATTGGTCACGGACGTGAATTTTCAACCCCGTTTTCCAATGTAGCACTATGGTATGAAGACGTTCATTTTGTGACCATACAAGGAGAAGCTACAGTTGCAAATCAAACCGCGTATACGTTCAACCAAGGCGAGGCAGATTATTTTGCCGCATTGGCAGCAGCACTAAAAACAAAATCAAATAAAATTGCGATATTGGATTCTTTCTATATTAAAGAAAGAAAAAATGAATTTGAGCTTGCTTTACAATACTATTTACCAGAAGCTATATTATATCATGAGTCGGTTAACAGTCGTGTTGACAGCGAAAAAGCAATTGAACTCATGGACAGGTTATTGGATAAGGGTGTAGATGTTGTTTACACACGAGGAAATGCTTATAATTCTGATATTATCCATATGGCTAAAACTAAAGGATTTTACGTTATCGGCTATTTAGAGGATCAAGCTATCTAGCTCCTAATCATGTTTTGACAAGTGTACTGCACAATATTCCGCAAGTCTATGAATCCATTATGGAAGATTATTATAGTGAGGAGGGCATACCTGCTGGGGATATTATACTATCGCATGAGGAATTTGTCACAGAGCTATCACCTTTTGGTACAATGTTTACACAAAAAGAGATTGATTTTATTCTTCATGAAATGGAACGTTATGAAAGAGGAGATTTGGTTTTTTAAATTGAGGAGAGGTTGTAATGGATAATTGGTTAAACCGAATGACATTTAGGACAAAAATATTATCTGCTCTTCTCATCATTACATTAGTTTTAAGTAGCTTATCGCTACTTCTAGTACAGTTTATTAAAGATGTCAATCAAGTTAGTATTGATTTACGAGATCAAGATGTACCAACAGTCATACTGTTAAGTCAATGGGAGAGGGAACTGGCAGCTAAGAGGCAATTAATCAAAGACGTTCTTGCGAATGGTACTTGCTGTGATATTGTTGACCACTATAATTCTATTGAATTTGATGAAGAAGAAGAAATAAATCATTTCACAACACCTGAACAGCTTCGAACATTATCGCGTGAAATGCATTTACTTGATTTTCTAATACATAATGAATTACAAGGGTTTATCAACTATGACGATACAAAATCTGCGGAACGTTTCTTGGAAGAAGTGTATTTGACGGAGCTGAATGAATTACAAACCAAAGTTGAGCAGCAACAAACGGAAAATTACCATGAATTACAAAATAAATCCTATGAATTTACTAATATTATTGAAACGGCATTAGCTTTATTAACGGTCGTTACAATCATTGTTGTTATTATATCGATTTATTTGTCCTACCGGATTAGTAATGGGCTAACTTCACCAATTGAACTACTCATAAAGAAAGTAAATAGGATTGCTTACGGACAATATGGCTTAACGTTTAAAACGAAAAATCAACAAGTTGAATTAGAGGCCTTAACTCATTCAATAAATCGAATGTCAATAAAATTGAAGGAGTCATTTGAAACAATTATAAATGATAAGCAATATAGGGAACAAATTGTTAACTCTCTACCTATTGGAATGGTAATAATTGATTATAAATCTAACCAATTGGTCTTAAACAAGGCAGCACATGGTTTATTGGGGCAGGTTGCCGAAACCTTAACCGATGTTACTTCGATTCCAATTGAATCAGAAAATAATGAATTCTGGGAGATTTTACGATCCGAACAGCTGTGCCAAAATGTTAAGGTTGTATATAAGCAGGAAGAAAAGGATCTATTTTTTCTTGTTTCGCAATCCAATTTGCGAGATGTGGAAGGGTGTGCAATTGGTCGGATCTTCCAATTTATAGATATAACTGAAACAGAAAAGTTAGAAAATCGCATACACCAGTCTGAAAAGCTAGCACTAGTTGGTGAAATGGCTGCAGGGGCTGCCCATGAGATCCGAAACCCTTTAACGGTTATTCACGGTTTTTTATTAATAATGAGTCAATCTCTATCTAAAGAGCAGCACGATTATTACCGTATGCCGCTATTAATGAAAGAAATAGAGCGAATTAATTTTATCATTGAAGAAATGCTTTTACTCGCAAAGCCAAGTGCACCACATTTTAAAACATGCTATCTGGAAGAAGTGGTAAACGAGATTATCCCATTAATGAAGCAATCACCAGATACGGAGCAAATTGAGATCACTGTACAATTAGATCCGGTTCCTTTAGCATTAGATGCAAAGCAAATAAAACAAGTTTTTTACAACTTAATCCGAAACAGTAGTGAAGCTATGGAGTATAGTGGCAATATTCATATCTACTCAAAAGTTGGGGATGATTATGAAGTATATATTGTTGATGAAGGAGCTGGAATACCGCAGGAAAAACAAGGTGATATTTTTGAGCCTTTTTCAACATTAAAAGAAAGCGGGACGGGTTTAGGGTT
Organism: Bacillus sp. JCM 19034; assembly: GCF_001310635.1. Classification (GTDB taxonomy): domain Bacteria; phylum Bacillota; class Bacilli; order Bacillales; family Bacillaceae_D; genus Halalkalibacter. The sequence goes on along the minus strand of NZ_BAXR01000001.1, from coordinate 493,891 downwards.
AACAATTGTTAAACGCATCATTGAAAATCATCACGGGGATATTACATTATGGTCTAGCTCAGATGAAGGAACGACCTTTCTCATTCGTTTACCAATAAAAGGAGGATAAGGAGCCTAAATAAGCTCCTTATCCTCCTTTGTGCTTAAATGTAGTATTTGCCGAAGAAATTCTTGATTATAACCGGTAACAGTATGTACGCGAGCTTTATCTAATGGAATTGTTTGTTGACAACTTTTTTTAAGGCATTCAACTGTTTGCTGCCCTTTTTCGATTAAATATTTGTTACGTTGTTTACATTGCGGGCAAGTAGCACTAATTAAAAAAATGGTTGCTCCTTTGGAAAAAGCACCGCTAGTAACATCCTTCGTATCATATGACAGCTCTTTATATAAAAGGGTATTTGTTGCTGCTCTGCCGGTACGTTTAATGATTGTTTCAAGTTTAAGGAATGGTTTTTGGTTTTTTGTTGGTTTTCGTTTGACTGTTATTTTGTCAAATTCATCAATTTCTAATAAACCGTAGCCTTTAGGGAGTTCTTCTAATGCTAGCAAATTCTCAGGTGTAAGTAGATAGCAGTAATGTGCTAAATGGTGGTAACCATACTCACTATATAATGTTTCATCCCGTAGAAAGTCTTGCCGACTTGTTTTCACTTCAATTATGCGAACTTCTTTACGTTTCATATTAATCCCAACTGCATCAGCGATTACACGTTTTCTACGGACAAAGAGCTTCACCTCATTTGCACATAAGTCAGTCATTTTTTCTTTAAGCCAATAAAGTGATTCTTTTTTTAAATGTTTATGAAGATGACTTTCCATATAAAACCCTCTCTGTTTGTCTTTGTTCTAACAATTGCTTTATTAGCTGTGATCATTATAGAATGGAAGTTAGTAATAAAACTTTTCGTGTTCTCTTTGTATCATAGATTAGTAAGAAGGACAACTATTAAGATGTTCTAATTTTGAAAACGTAATCATATGTAAAGGGGACAACTATAAGCAACGTTAGAACAACGAAAAATATAAAAATGGGAGAGATACAAATGGATGTATCGTTTATTCAAGACTTAGCAAAAAAGGTCAAGAGCAACATTCAAAGGGTGGTGGTTGGAAAGGATGAAATCATAGACCAATTGTTAGTAGCGATGATTTCATCAGGTCATGTACTCTTAGAGGATGTCCCTGGCATGGGGAAAACAATGCTTGCTAAATCAATAGCAAAATCACTATCGTGCACCTTTAACAGAATTCAGTTTACTCCGGATTTATTGCCAGCTGACGTTACAGGATTAAATTTTTATAGTCAAAAGGAGCATGATTTCACTTTTCGTAAAGGGCCGATCTTTGCGAATATCGTTTTAGCTGATGAAGTGAATCGGGCGACGCCAAGAACGCAATCTAGTTTACTAGAATGTATGGAAGAAAAGCAAGTAACAATAGATGGAGAAACGAAAGCTCTACAATTACCTTTTATGATTATTGCTACGCAAAACCCGATTGAAAGTCAAGGAACCTTTCCTTTACCGGAAGCACAGCTAGATCGTTTCTTAATGAAATTAGATTTAGGTTATCCATCAAAGGAAGAAGGAATTGAGATTTTAAAGCGTTTCAAGGAAGGAAATCCAGTCGAAACACTCTACCTGTTGCCGAAATTGAGGATATTATGAAAGCACAAAAAATGTACACTTCTGTCTATGTACATGATGATCTCTATGAATATATCATTCAAATTGTTGAAGAAACTCGTAACCATCCTAACATCGAACTAGGTATTAGTCCAAGAGGGAGCCAAGCACTATTAAGAGCTGTACAAGCTTATGCAGCTGTTAAAGGACGTACATATGCGACACCAGATGATATAAAAGCAATGTTACAGCCGGTCGTTGCTCACAGGCTTGTCCTGTCACATGCTGCTAAATTTAAGAGAAATGAAACGAGAAAAATTTTAGAAGAAGTGCTTGCAAATGTTGCCGTACCAACAGAATCTATGGAAAAAGGAATGACAACATTATGAGCATCGCATGGCTCATTTTCATAACGGTGATATTCTTTTTTCTTCAAGGAGTTATATATGTAAGATGGGGATTAGCTAAAATTGATTATCATCGTACATTTAGTCAAGCAACAGCATACGTAGGTGAAGAAATTGAATTGATTGATGAGATAGCCAATAAGAAGCTTTTACCTGTACCATGGGTTCGGCTAGAATCAAAAATTAATAAAAATTTGCAGTTTGGACAAGTAGAAGGAACGAGCCGAGGTGAAATGCATCGAACGTTATTTAGTTTAATGCCATATCAAAAAATTAAACGGCGACAAAAAGTATTATGCACGAAAAGAGGCTATTACCAATTTGAAACGGTTTCGATGTCAACGGGTGATGCGATTGGATTTGATGAAGCGTTTAAAACGGTACATTCATCAGCTGCGGTTACAGTATTTCCAAAGATTAGGGAGAAAGAGGATATTCCTTTACCAGCACAGAGCTGGGTAGGGGAGATCATGGTGAAACGTTGGATTATTGAAGATCCTTTTTTAGTAGCTGGTGTCCGTGAATATTCTACAAGTGATCCGATGCACACGATTAATTGGAAGGCGACAGCTAGAACAGGAAAAATGCAAGTTAATCAATATGACTATACCGCAGATCTTTGTCTGATGATTTATGTGAACTTTGATCAGACAGAAGATAAATGGAGACCGATTGTTAACGAGGATACAATTGAAAGGGCGTTATCATATGCTGCTTCTATTGCCCATTATTCGATCGATCAAGGTATTGCAACAGGATTTGGCTGTAATTCTTATTTAGTGACCAATCGTGATAAAAAAGAATCCATTCGCATAACGCCAGGAAACGGTCATAGCCACTTAACATTCATGTTAGATCATATGGCAAAAGCTCATACCGATATTAGTTCATTGTTTTATGAGTTTTTAGAGGAAGATGTTACCCGCCAACGAGAAAAAACTGATTTTCTTATTATTACAAACGTCATAACTGAAAAAGTAAAACATCATATTACCATTCTTGAGAAACAGGGTCACAGTGTTGAAACGCTCTTATTAGAAGATGACAGGGGAGCAGGTGATGTGTATGCATCGTAAAAGACATCTGCAAATAGTCATGGTTGGTATACTTGAGTACTTACTGCTTTTTCCTCTCTTGTTAACGATTGCCTTACTTGCATTAAATGAGGATATACGTTCATTGTGGCTATTTACATTACCATTTGTTTTTGCTCTTGCTTATTTTATTTCGACACTCATTACAAGTAATAAAAGAATAGTATCGGTTATGACGATAACGATCATGAGTTTGATTATCGGAGGATTATTTTGCATTTTCACATCAATATCGTTCTTTCTATGGCCGATCTTTATTTGTATTTACACTTTTATTATGTTTCGTGCATTCGCTTATCGTGAATACGATATTGATGATCTATTTAAAGTTCATTACTTTTGGACAGTGGCATTACCTTGCTATTTTGTTGGTTATTTCTTTTATGAGCACATCGAACAGCTAAACCAATATCGCGATCATTTTCAGGTAGCAGGTATACTAACACTTTTGGTCACATTATTTATTTCTAATCATTCAATGCTCAGAAGGGCAACCTATTCTAAGGAGAAAAGTCCTGTAATAGGGAGATCGTTAACGCTTCAAAATCGTCTATTTATGGTAGGAACGATAGTATTGCTTTTTCTATTGGCGAATCTAGGTTTCGTACGGGATGTGTTGATTTTTATAAGAAATGCAGTCGGTCGTGTTGTTCTATTTTTGCAACATTATTCAGTACCGATAAATCCAATGTTATTAACGATAGCCCACAAGTCCAACAGCCTGCTTTTCCACAAATAGAACCAACGGAACCGTCATTACTTGGCCAATTGCTAGATAAGTTCGCTTCCTATCTCGGTTTGTTTCTAGCTTGTGTCCTTCTACTAGTCGCTATCTTACTAATTTTTCGAAAGCTAAAATCATTTCTTTCACGAGCAATTGATTATTTGAAAACATTAGTCAACCGTCTCCTGCCAGGTGACGACCGTACAGATGGGGTGAACATTTATATTGATGAAAAGGAAAGTTTACTTAATGTTAAAAGTTGGTTTAAAAACAAGGCAAACAATGTAATACAATTTGTAACAACTGTTTCAGAAAGACGTATAAAGTGGTCCTTATTAACAAATAGTGAAAAAGTCAGGTATATTTACCGTGAAATGGTTATGGGTCAAATAAAACGCGGGTTCGTTTATCGTAAAGATTTAACGGCACATGAAGTATTATCAAAAATCAAAATGAAACAAACAGAGGATAGTCAATCGCTTCAGAAATTGGATCAACTCTATAATGCTGCTCGTTATAGTGACAAACCAATTGAAGAACGTAAGGTAATGGAAGTTGAAAAGATAGGAATGAAACAATAAAATCGAAATTTTTTTAAAATTGTCATGTTCATGATAAAATAAGAACGAAAATATGGTAGAATAAAAAAATGTTAAGAAAGAGGAGTGGTAGAGATGAGTAAGCAACAAATTGGTGTGATTGGTCTTGCTGTAATGGGACGCAATCTAGCCTAAACATTGAAAGTAGAGGATATTCTGTCTCTGTTTATAACAGATCTTCTGATAAAACAGAACAAATGCTAAAGGAAGCAGCTGGGAAAAATGTTGTTGGTACATATAGCATTGAGGAATTTGTTCAGTCACTAGAAACACCTCGTAAAATTATGCTAATGGTTAAAGCGGGTTTTGCTACTGATGCAACAATCGAGCAATTGTTACCACATTTAGATAAAGGTGATGTTCTAATTGATGGTGGTAATACGTTCTTTGAAGACACTCGTCGTCGTAATAAAGATTTGGCTGAATCAGGTATTCATTTCATTGGAACGGGTGTTTCAGGTGGAGAAGAAGGAGCTCTAAAAGGACCATCTATTATGCCTGGAGGTCAAAAAGAAGCATATGAGCTAGTAGCTCCGATTTTTGAAGCTATTTCTGCAAAAGTTGGTGATGATGCGTGTACAACGTATATTGGACCAGATGGAGCAGGACATTATGTGAAGATGGTTCATAATGGAATTGAATATGGTGATATGCAATTAATTTGTGAATCGTATCATTTAATGAAAAATGTATTAGGGTTAAGTGCCAAGGAGCTTCATGAAACCTTTAGCGAATGGAATGAAGGCGAGCTTGACAGCTATTTAATTGAAATTACGAAGGATATTTTCACAAAAGTGGATGATGAAACAGGAAAGCCGCTTGTGGATCTTATTTTAGATACAGCCGGTCAAAAAGGAACGGGTAAATGGACAAGCCAAAGTTCATTAGATTTAGGTGTACCGCTTTCAGTTATCACTGAATCTGTATTTTCACGTTTCATTTCTGCAATGAAGGATGAACGCGTAAAAGCAAGCCAAATTTTAAATGGACCAAACACAACATTTGATGGAGATAAAGCGGAATTTATTGAAAAGATCCGTAAAGCTCTTTACTTAAGTAAAATTGTTTCATATGCACAAGGCTTTGCCCAAATGAAAGTAGCTTCTGAAGAGTACGACTGGAATTTAAACCTTGGAGATATTTCAATGATTTTCCGTGGCGGTTGTATCATTCGTGCTCGTTTCTTGCAAAACATTAAAGAGGCATATGACCGTGATCCGAACTTAACAAATCTATTGCTTGATCCGTATTTCAAAGAAATCGTTGAAAAGTATCAAGAGGCAGCACGTGAGGTTGTTGCTACGGCTATAACATTAGGAATTCCTGTACCAGGATTATCAAGTGCCTTAGCTTATTACGATAGTTACCGTTCTGCTGTACTACCAGCAAACTTACTTCAGGCTCAACGCGATTATTTTGGTGCACACACGTATCAACGTGTTGATAAAGAAGGCGTATTCCATACAAACTGGATGGAATAATGTTCGAAAATACGAGAAAGCTGTTCTAAAGGAGTTGCCCTTTGGAACAGCTTTTTTTGATTTAAAATGAATGTTCTGTTAATAAACTAACATCTACATCAAATTCATGTTCAGGCTCGTTGAGAGGGAAAATTCGTGCTGTTTCATTTTGCTCGTCTACATGCTGAATATAAATTTGTTGGTCTAAATAGGTAACATGCTTCATTTCAGGCAACTCGGAAATTTCTTTAGCACGAAAAACATTCATGAACAAAACTCCTTTCTAAAATGACTGTTTCAACTGTATTTTCCCTAATCGTAAAACGTCTTATTCCGTTTAATTGCGAATGATAATGTAAATGAGGTAGGAGATATAGGATAATGATAAAATGAGACCTTCTGTTTTTCCTATCGTATAGCTTGTCCGAGAAAATATAAATAACATTAAAGTTAAAATGAGTAGTGCAATGATATCAATGGTGATTATCGATACAACGGTTAATGGAGTAATAACAGATGACAATCCTAACACAAAGAAAACATTAAAAATAGAGCTTCCGACGACGTTACCTAAAGCCATTTCACTATGTTTTTTCATCGCTGCAGCAATAGATGTGACAAGCTCAGGTAAAGACGAGCCGATGGCAACGATTGTCAATCCAACAAGTGTTTCACTCATACCGAACTGATAGGCGATTGTTGTACTTGTTTCAACGACTAAATATCCGCCAATAATAATGGCAATCAAACCTAAAATGGAGTAAACAATACTTTTTTTCAAAGAATAGACGGATTCAACTGCTGTTTCAATAGAATCATTTCGGCTATTTTTTGCAGCTTCAATAACGTAATACATAAAAATAGAAAAAAACAAAAGCAATATGACACCATCACTACGCGTAATGAGGTAAAGAAAATCGTCTGAAGTAGATTCAAACAAAAGGGCTAACAATACAACGGCAGAGAGAAAGGCAAAAGGAATCTCTTTTCGAATCGATACAGATTGAACCTTTAATGGGTAAATAACCGCTGTTAGTCCAACTACAAATGATAAATTTAAAATATTACTTCCAACTATATTACCGATCGTAACATCTGCATTACCTTCCAAGGCTGCAATAATACTAACCGTTGCTTCTGGTGCACCTGTTCCGAATGCTACTATCGTTAAACCAATAATAAGCGGAGATATTTTATAAATGCTTGCAATTGAAGCTGAGCCATCGACGAACCAGTCCGCTCCTTTAATTAACAACAGGAAACCAATAATCAACAATAAATAGGTCATTAGATTTTTCACATCCTATAATAATTTCACGTACCGTATTACATAACTATTGTAAATCAATATCATCTGAGGAAAAGAGCGAAATCGTCATTTGTCCACCAGATACGAAACTTCGTATTAATATAGGTTGATTATAATTATTTTGAAATGAGAAATCTGGACCATACCAACTAACTGTAGCATCTCGTCCGGGAGGGACGTAAGGGACTTGTTTACTATGGCTATAACGCTGAATAACTTTTAAATGGGCGAGATCAACTGCATTAAATAATGTTGATGACACTTGACATATCCCTCCACCAACTCCTTCAGACAACTCACCCCGTATGATAATAGGAGCTGGCAAATACCCACGTTCAATCGTGCGTTTACCTACAGTAGTATTAAATGAAAAAACCTCACCTGGAAATAGCACAACATTATTTATAGATTCTGCCGCTAATTTTATATTATGAGTTCTTTTTTGTGTTTTTGATTAAAATAAGTTGTAAAAGAACTGAGCTGATTTGTTTTTATATGAGCAAGTAATTCAAGATCAACTTTTGGATGAGTAACGATAAGAGGTGCTTTTATATTCGTCATTGATTGATTATAGAAATACTCCAAAATGTATTGAGTCATAAGCTGTTGATTTAAACTATACCTTGTTCTTCGGCAATCATAGCACCGTTTTTCCCTATCCTCGCATTTTTTGCCGGCTTTCTTACTTGCACGTCAATAGATCTAAGCATTTCATCGACTTGTTGATCATTTATGACTGAATCACCTAATAATGGATTCTGTAATGATTGATGATCAATAGAATAGATCAATTCTTCATCATGATAGATCATAAAGGGTTCTTCAGTTGCTGGTGATGAGATTAAAAAGGACAATAAAACGAAAATTAGCATTTTTTTAATACCTCCTGACGTTAGTATGTGTCAAATGAATTATTTCTATTGTTAGCTATTCATTTTTTGGGAATGGTAAAAATAAGTGATTGAGGAGGAATGATAATGAACGATCAAACGAATCAACGAATTGAGCTACATGGTTTTAATAATTTAACGAAAACATTAAGTTTTAATATGTATGACATATGCTATACAGAAACGAAAAAAGAAAGGGAAGCTTATATCGAATATATTGATCAAGAGTATAACGCTGACCGCTTACAACATATATTAACAAATGTCACTGATATGATTGGTGCTCATATTTTAAATATAGCTAAGCAAGATTATGTACCTCAAGGATCGAGTGTAACGATACTCGTATCAGAAGGTCCTGTTGTCGAAGTTCCGGTTGATTCAAATAATGACCATATCCCAATGCCTGATTCTGTTGTTATGCAATTGGATAAAAGTCATATTACAGTTCATACGTACCCGGAGTACCATCCATATGAAGGAATTAGTACATTTCGAGCCGATATCGATGTTTCAACATGTGGGGAGATATCACCTTTGAAGGCGTTGCCATATCTCATTCATTCTTTTGAAACAGATATTATGGCGATTGACTATCGAGTACGTGGGTTTACGAGAGATGTAAATGGCCATAAATTATACATTGATCATGACATAGATTCTATTCAAGATTACCTTCCTGACAAAATAAAAGCGGCATATGACATGTATGATGCGAACGTACCTAAGGAGCAAATTTATTATACAAAGTGTCGGATTCGGAATTTCGATATAGCAGATTATTTGTTTAGGCCTAATAAAGGATTAACCGAAAAGGAAAAAGGCGACATTGAAGCAAAAGTGAAAAATGAAATGGATGAAATATTTTATGGAAAGGAAAAAACTGAATAATTAACGACTTGCTTTCATAATTATGGACAAGATGTGTGGGAATAAAAAGGGGAGAGTTAAAATGAATACGGCTCAAGTTACACGGCTAGTTATGTTAATTATCGGTCTGATCATAGGGTGGTATCTATTATCAACGCTATTTATGGTCACATTCCCTTTTCTTCTTGCCACTTTCCTCGCTTTTTTAATGAATCCACTTGTGACGCTTTTTGAGAAACAGATTAAGCTACCACGAACGTTATCTGTTATGGTAGCTATCTTTTTTATATTTGGTGTATTGGGTACTCTCATTACACTTATTATTTGGTTAGTCATAGATGGCGTTGTTTATTTATCACATTATATTCCACCTTATATTGAAAAAGCGTCAGTCGCGTTACAGTTTTATATGAATGAACATATCCTACCATTTTGGAATTCAAGTATCGGCTTTATCGAACGATTAGAAACGAATCAACGCTCTTTTTTGGAGAATGGCATTGAACAGTTAGGGGAGCAATTGGCAATTTTATTAGGGGTTATGGGACAATCACTTGCAAATGGTTTATCTCATGTTGTGACTGCGTTGCCTTTCACCTTTACGGCAATGATCGTTACACTTTTGTCCTTATATTTCATTAGTCGAGATTGGAATCATTACGTAAGCGAAATAAAAAAAAGAACTTCACAAAGTGTAATTGTACGGATTCATGCGGTTATTAAATCATTACAAAAGAAAGTCATAGGCTATTTATATGCACAATGTATTTTAATTTCGATAACAGCTTTGATCTACTTTTTTGGGTTTCTCATTATAGATGTGGAACATCCTTTAACGATGGCTTTAATTATAGGTTTAATCGATTTTATTCCGTATCTTGGTACAGGCATTATCATATTACCCTGGGTTATTTATTCTTTTATTGTAGCTGATTATTTGTTTGCGATTGGGTTAAGTCTACTATTTGCAATCGCGATGTTAATCCGCCAATTAATCGAGCCTAAAGTATTATCTTCAAATATGGCTTGCATCCGCTTTTAATGTTAATCGCACTATTTGCTGGATTTCAATTATTTGGTGTAATTGGTTTAGCATTAGGTCCAATTTTATTAGTAATTGCTGTTTCCTTATATCAAGAACATGTATGGCATGATCTTTGGAATGTTATGATGAGTGAAGGAAAAAAGTGATTTTCACTCACTCATCTCTCTTTTATGTTGGATTATGCTGGCTCTCTTCATATGCGACAAGTCGAACATTCTTACCTAATTCTTTTGCAAAACGCTCTTCAATCATTTGGATCTCGGCAACTTTTTCCGAGTCTAAGTTAGCAGCTACGTAACGATCATGTATCTTTTCATCAGACATCTATTTTAACGCCTCCTTCTAAACTTATTCTGTTACTTCATTAGTGTACCCATCATGATTCATGTATAATATAACTGAACATATGGCTAAATTACGTAAATAAGGAAAGCTTAAGGAAAATGGAGGGGTTAGGATGGCAAAACAAACGAGTGATATTATTAAACAGTCGTTAGAGGCATTAATGGGAAATGGTGAATTTTTACGGGAATTAACCGGAGAAGCACGAACGAAAGCATTTGGATCATTAACTGCCATTTTATCAACACCTAACAAAGTACATAAATCATTTCTACGTATCTCTTTAGAAAATGGTGAAGTTGTTCGAATTCCAGCTTTTCGAGTTCAACATAACAATGCGTTAGGTCCATATAAGGGAGGCATTCGATTTCACGAAACGGTCAATGAAGGAGAAGTGATTAATTTAGCAGCTTTGATGACGTTGAAAAATGCCTTACATGATGTTCCATTTGGAGGTGGTAAGGGTGGAGTTATTATTAATCCACGTGAACGATCTATCAAGGAATTAAATCTTATTTGTAAGAAATATGTTCAATATTTTAGTGATAGCTTAGGTCCAGATAAAGATATACCAGCCCCAGATGTTGGCACAAGTGAACGAGAAATGGATTGGATGATGGCAGAATATAAAAGCATTCGACCAGGGGAGCCATATTTAGGAAGTGTAACGGGAAAGAGTATAGCCAATGGTGGATCCTTAGGAAGACGAGAAGCGACTGGTAAAGGAGTTTACTTTTCATTACGTTATTTGTTTCATCAGTTTTTAAAGGAAAATAAATCATTGTTAACGAATACGGGTAATCAATATGCAAAATCTTTATTATCGTATGAAGATAAACCATTGACGATTGCAGTACAAGGGTTTGGGAATGTAGGTTCTATCGCGGCACTCGAAGCTTACCATTGCACGTACTTACAAAATAAAGTTGTTAGTGTAAGTGATCGAAATGTGATGCTGTACAATTCAGAAGGGTTAGATATACCATCATTAATGACATTTGCTAAAGCACATAATGGCGATTTGCCAGCAAATGAACAGCAGTTAGATGAATATAATATTAAAGCAACGATTAATCCGAATGATAATATCTTAACATTAGATGTGGATGTATTAGTTCTAGCAGCACTAGAAGATCAAATTAATCAGGAAAACGTTGAACATGTTAAAGCGAAAATTATCGTTGAGGGAGCAAATGCACCTGTTACAGCACAAGCAGATGAGCATTTAAATGATAAAGGAGTTATTATTATTCCCGATATTTTAGCAAATGCAGGTGGGGTTATTGTTTCGTATTTTGAGTGGCTGCAAGGAAGAGAAACACAATTTCGCTCAGAAGATGAAATTACGAAAATGCTCTATCAAAAAATGCAAACAACATTGGAAACGATCTTACCTCAGTTTTTTGGAGATCCATTTCCATTAAGGCAAAATTGCTATATTCACTCTGTCATGAAGCTATCAAATGTTTTGTTTAAGCAAGGGAAGTTGTATTAAATGGTAAGGAGAATAATAACTTATCAAAAGCATAGCTTAGATTCGATATCTGAAAAAAGATAGCTACATATTTTCTAAACTACGAACAAAATTATAAGAGTCTGATACAAATAAAGGTATCTAACTAAGGCCTGGAACTTTCAAACAAGTAAAACAAATCCACTTAGGTTAAGAATGAATTCTTCCTAAGTGGACTTTTTTATATTCCTTGAAATAGCACTTTTGCAGGACAAGAGCCAAGTGTTTGTAGTAGCGTTAGTAAGCGATCTCTTTATTCGTTATGGATACGCTATTCATGAATCTTATGTTTTCGACTAAAATACCACTTTAAAGTTACCGGGACAATGGTAATAATCATAAATATGCGAATCATTTGTAAGGAGCTAACAACAGCTGGGTCTCCACCAACGGAGGAGGCTGTTAATCCCATTTCAATTAATCCGCCTGGTGCAATACTTAATATTGCAGTTGCATGATCCATCGTAGTAATGACTGACATTAAGATGCCTAATCCGAATGACACACTAATGATTAACATAGAGGCAAGAAAATAAGGAATGCAATAAACGCCTCCACTTTTAATATCTTTTATCGAAATATTTTGTGCTAAACTGATGCCCACTGAGATTTGAGCGACAATCAGTATCCATTCGGGAATTGATGGTAAATCAATTATCGTTAAGTTAATACCGACAGTTAGGAGCATCGGGATTAGGACTATTCCAGCTGGTATTTTGTCTTTAAAGAAAAATCCGACAGCAATAGGAATAATAAACCAGCCGTATGTTAATAGGGAAGCAGCTGTAGGTTCGTGATAAGCTAAAAGTGATTCTGGCTGTGAACTTGTCGTTTGAAATAAAAGGACAGCAGTTGTTGGAACGGTAAAGAGTACGGTAATAAGTCTAATCGTTTGAAAAATTAGAACATACGATGATTTTGCTTTCATATCTTCACTTGCAATCACCATTTCCGTTAATCCGCCTGGAATCGTACTAAATACACTTGTAACTTGGTCAATAGGAAGCCACTTTGAAAGCAATAGTCCGATAGTGATGCTTATAATGATTAAACAAATAGTAATAAATACATAGGGAAGTAGATATGGAACGATTATTTGCAAGGAGGCTAGTGAAAAATAAAGCCCAAAATAGATTCCTAAAATAGATAAACTTGAATTTTTTAATGGGTTTGGCCATATATAGGACTTTTTTCGAATGTACTTCCATACGATGATCATCATAAATGGACCTAATACCATGGAAGTGGGATAGAAAGCCAATACGCAATAAATCCCCCTAGCACCGCATAGATAATGATCTCAGTTATCCGTAGTGGTTTCATAAATGTCGGTCAACTCCGATATATAAATAGACTATGTTTCTTGTCGAACTTCTGACTATTGTCGTATTTTTATATTTTAAATCGAAATTATGCTACTTTCAATGTATAATAAGAAATGGTTGAATTACGTACATTTAATAGGAAGGAAGTGTAAATGATGGGATGGGCGTTACTTCTCATTTTTATAGTTGCGATTATTTTACTTTGTTGGTCTATCGTTTCTAAAGAGCAATCAGCAGAGAAAAGAGAGATGGAACAATTTTCAGTCTCTGTTATGGAGGAGGTTGATCGCCTGCAAGAGCAAATACGCAATTTAGAACTAGATCAAGAAATTATCGCCCAAGAAGCGGAAATACCTTCTAGAACGGCACAAGATCGTAAAATATTTAGAGATTTATTAGATTTGTACAAAAGAGGGTATTCAGTAGAAGGGATAGCAAATGAAAAAGGATTAACGACTAATGAGGTTACGCTACTGTTAACTCCTTATATAGAAAGCAAGCCAGAAAGGAGACAAGCGGCAAATGAAAGCTAAGACAGTAAGGGCATTTGCCTCAGGTCTTCTTCTTGCCGGTGCTGTTTGCGGTATTACGTATACGGTAGAATCAGGAGGCTCCAATAAGAGTGACCAGGTAGAAGAAGAATCACTCGATTTAGAAATTGAAGAGACTGAATTAGATGTGATTGTTGAACATGAACCGTCAGTAGATGAAATAATGGATAAATTACTAACTGAGGGTTATATCGTTAAGAAAGAAGAAGAGTGGCAAGCTCTTCTTGATGATATGACGGCGGATCATGAAGATGAACTCACTGATTTACTTGAGCAAATTAGTGAATTAGAAGATGAATTAGAAAATGTCGAAGACGGGCAAGTTATTTATCGAACAATATTAACCGTTACATCCGGGATGACTAGTATTGATGTAGGACAGGCACTTGAGCGAGCGAACATCATAGATCGAGCAATGGATTTCTTTGATGAAGTCGAAGATCAAGATTTATCTCAAAACTTAAAACCTGGTACGTATGAGGTTGATAGCAGCATGTCGATGTCTAAAATAATTAAAATAATTTTTAAATAAAAAAGCGAATGAAGCTAATAATGTAGCTTCATTCGCTTTTTCTATCTAGAATGAAAAGAGATCACTTATTTATATGATTTATAATAGTGCGAGGAATTTGTCTGTTTAAATTGTAATTTTGGTAATTGCCAATCAAAATGAACGGACAAAAGCCTTAGTGTAACAATGATTCCAAGTAATAAATATAAGCTCATATCTGATGGAAATAAATTAAGTCCAATTAATAGACCAGCTACCATCGCCCAAAGTGCGTAAATTTCTTTTCTAAATATCATTGGCTGACGTTTCGCAAGTAAATCCCGTACAACTCCACCGCCACATCCAGTTAGGCTGCTGCCGTTATAACTGCAATTAAAGGTAGCCTGGCATCTATTGCAAACATGGCTCCTTGTATCGCAAAAGCGGCAAGTCCGAATGCGTCCATTGTCTGTCCCCACTTATGCCAATGATTCATAAAAAGACGAGGGAAAATAAATAATAGTGTAATAGAAATAAAGGCTACGATAAATAAAGTTCCTTGTTCCCATAGTGCTGAAACGGGAACGCCAATAAGTAAGTTACGGATTGCCCCACCACCAAATGCACAGCAAAACCCAAGTGCATAAACACCTAATAAATCGTAATCACATTCTTTGTCTAATGCAACCATCGCTCCGCTTAGGGCAAAAGCAATTGTTCCGATAATATTTAAAACATCCCATACCACAGCGAAGTACACTCCTTCAAACGAACTTTGACATACATCCAACATTATAAAGCAAATAAAAGAAAAATAGTGAACTTTTTTAAATATTTTCATAAAAATGTTCGGATTTACTTGTTTGGATAAGTGAAATTGGTATAATACAGGAAAACAATAACTAGAGGTGTCTAAATGTTTGTAGCGTTTTCTAAAAAAATGGAGCATTTTCAAAAGAGTATTTTTAATGAATTAGCCGATTATAAAATAAAGAAAGCAAAAGAAGGTCAACAAATTATCGACTTAAGTATCGGAAGTCCTGATCTACCCCCGCCGCCGTTTGTTATAGAAGAATTAAAATCGGAAGTAGGAAACCTTCATCATTATAAGTATGCTTTAGATGGGATTAGTGAGCTGCATGATGCTATACATTCGTATTATGTTCGAAATTATGATGTGAAGTTGAACAAGGAAGATGAGATTTTAACACTAATGGGTTCTCAAGACGGTCTTGTACACATTCCAAGTGTATTTGCTAATGAAGGAGATATCATTTTAGTGCCTAATCCAGGATATACAGCATACTCAGCAGGAATTAGTTTAGCAGGTGCTATACCTTATTCTATGCCATTAAAGCAGGAAAATGAATTTTTACCTGATCTAGAAGCCATTCCACACAGCATAAGAGAAAAAGCAAAATTAATGATCTTAAATATGCCAGGAAATCCGATACCAACTATGGCAGATGAAGCATTTTTTGAAAAAGTCGTTCAGTTTGCAAAAAAGCATCACATTTTTTTATTACATGATTTTGCTTATTCAGAGCTATATTATGAGAGAAAACCAATAAGTTTACTATCAATTGAAGGTGCAAAAGATGTCGCGATTGAATTTAATTCCCTATCGAAAAGCTTTAATATGGCCGGCTGCCGTATTGGATATGTAGTGGGAAATGAGACCGTTATTCAAGCATTAAAACGCTTGAAGTCAAACCTGGATTTTGGTGTATTTATACCTATTCAAAAGGCTGCAGCACGTGCGTTACTGGATAAATCAGGCTATAGCGATCATTTACGAGAGGTTTATAAAAAAAGACGTGATACGTTAGTTCATGGATTACATTCAATCGGTTGGATGGTTGAAAACCGCAAGCATCGATGTTCATTTGGGCGAAAATACCTTTTTCGATCGTATCGTCAGATTTGGCATATCGACTCATTGATGAGACGGGGGTTGTTATGATTCCTGGTACAGCATTTGGTTCGGAAGGGGAAGGCTATATGAGAATTGCTTTTGTTCAAGATGATGAAGTATTAGAAAAAGCCGTACTTCAACTAAAAACGAGCCAATTATTTTGTGAAAGGTAGTAAGCAGAGGAGGTTAACCCACTCTGCTTACTAAAAGTCATCTTGTAATTAATTTATATGAAAGTGTGGAGAAAGGATATCTTTTAAAATGTTAGCACTATTAGAAAAGGCTTTAGCTTCCTCTTGATTTAAATCAAGCTCGACAATTTCACGAATGCCCTCTCTGTTAATAATAGAAGGTACACCAATGTAAACATCGTGATTTCCATATTCACCATCAAGATAAGATGAGACGGTTAAAATAGCATTTTCATTGTTTAAAATCGCTTTCGTTATCCGAACTAAGGCCATCGCAATACCATAGTAAGTCGCACCTTTTCCTTTAATAATATGGTAGGCGGCATCACGAACATTTTCAAACAATGGTTGTAAATCCTCTTCTTTAAATTGTTCATTACGCTCAATCATTTTTGTAATCGGAACCCCACCAATATCTGCGAGACTATACACTGGTAATTCACTATCACCATGTTCTCCGATAATATAGGCATGTACATTTGCAGGTGACACATTGAAATACTCACCTAGCATGAAACGAAAGCGTGCTGTATCAAGTGTTGTTCCAGAACCAATAACACGCTCTTTAGGGAGTTTGCTAAATTTCCAAGTTGCATAAGTAAGAATGTCGACTGGATTTGTTGCAATTAAAAAGATTCCATCAAACCCACTATTCATCACGCTATCAACGATTGTTTTGAAGATTTTGATGTTCTTTTCAACGAGATCTAATCTAGTTTCTCCAGGCTTTTGATTCGCACCTGCACATATGACAACAATATCTACATGATGACAATCCTCATATGTTCCAAAACGTACATGTGTTGGGTTTGGTGCGAACACTTTCCCATGGTTGAGATCCATCACATCTCCTTGTGCTTTTTCCGTATTTAAATCAATTAAAATTAATTCATCAACAATACCTTGGTTAATAAGTGAAAAGGCATAGCTTGAACCGACAAAACCTGTCCCGATTAGTGCAACTCGATTTAATTTAATAGCAGTCATGTAATCACACCCTTAATCAATTGATTTATACTATATAGATATCATACCACTATTTCAAATTTTATCCATAAGTTTGCTCAATATTTCACAAAGTATTCATACTTAATTGTAAAACAAATTGAAATTAAAATATGGTAAAATAGTAGTGTGATTGATCTTATTTGAAGAGGTGGAGCAGCATGGATAGTGTAAAAGGAATGGTGCTAAAAGATTATAAATTAAAGAACAAAATGATGCTAATTATTTATTCGATTAGTCTTTTAGTTGGTATGTCTTTAGCTTTTGTACGAGCAGATATTCAGTTAGGTTTGTATTATTTTAGTCAAATGATTGTTTTGATTGCTGCATTTATCATTGTTTCATACATAGTAAATAAGATTGAATTATTTCCATATTTCTATACTTTAATTGTTGCCACCTATACGATCTCGTTTACTTTATTTTTTGGTGGGGGATTTAGTGTCATCTTTATTGCGTTTTTCTATTTGCTTTTCTCTTCGTTTCATTATCGCTATTCTGTGTATGGGATTGGCTTAATAATGGGTTTAATCATGATGGTCGTCGAGTTTAATCTCGGTGAAGCACAGCAAGAGCCGTTTGTTTCGTTACAGCCGTTTGTTTTATTAATTTATTTATTATTCAGTCTTGTTTTATTTGGTATGATCCGGATTAACCAGAAGCAGTTTACTTCGATGCAAGAGATGTTTAAAAATGAGGAGAAGAAAAGTATTGAAGAAACAGGACAAAAAATGTTTTTATTTAATGGTTTAACTGATATTACCGAGAATGTAGTCCAAACTAAAGGAAAATTGCAAACAAATCTTGAGTCACAAACCGAAATGGCGACTGCTATTAACCAAATTGCTGCAGGGAGCCAAACGCAAAGTGAACAAGTTGTTGATATTTCAATGAATGCACAAACAACGTTATCAATGATGAAGCATTTAAACGAACAGTCCGTTTCATTAAAAAACAAACGAGTTCAACTGCCAATCAAGCTAGCGAAGGACAGAAGCTTGTGAGTGAATTACAGCTAGCGATGAATGAACTCCAAACCTTTTTCGGTGAATTAAATGAGACGTTTAAAACATTAACAAGGAAAAATAGAGGAAACAACTACTTTTACAAGTGATATACGTGATATTACTGAGCAAACCAATTTACTCGCATTAAATGCATCCATTGAAGCAGCTAGAGCTGGTGAAGCTGGGAAGGGCTTTTCTGTTGTGGCAAATGAAATAAAGAAGTTAGCAGATGTTACAAATCAAATGACAGAGAAAATCACGGCAAATTTACAAGATGTTAATGAACATAACAGGCTCACTGTCGAAAAGTTATCACAAAGTGATCAGCAATTTGAGTCTATTTTACAATCAACAGATGTTGTGACAAGTAATTTTTCTACAATAACAGATACATTGCAGCATCTAACAAATCAATTTAATGAGTTTGATCAGCTTACGGATGATGTCCAAACACAATCGTCAAACGTAGATGAATCAACTCGCTCACTTGCTAGCATTATTTATGAAACATCAGCTAGTCTTGAAGAACTTACCGCAACGATTGAAACGTTAAAACATGAAAATGAGGAAACTGTAAAGCTAGTCGAAGCAACTTCAGTTCGGGCGGAGGAAATTATGGGGAAAAATGTGACGTAAGCAAAATGTATCAAACTTGTTACAGCTAAAAAATCGCTCCAAAGAATAATTTCTTCTAGGAGCGGTTTTTTATTTAGTATAAAAGATGTACTCTATCCGTTGTCTTGAAGCTGATTACGTATCGCTACCGCTTTATCAACGTGATCGGTTATAATTGCCGAGCAGTTAAACGAAATCATTTTTGTTAGATCATCTTCACTATTTACAGTAAATGGTCTGACTGCGATATTCTCCACTAGTGCTTGTTCAACTAAAGGCTTTTGTGCAATAGGGTAATAGCAATGAAGGCCACTAGCACCTACTGTTCGAGCATAATCCCACGGTTTATACAATCCTTCCAAAAATAAGATCGCTGTTTCGATCTTCGGGTTTAATCGCGAAACTTCTGCAAGGCTATAGTGGTTAAAAGAAGAAATAATCACTTTGTTTTCTAACTGGTATTCATTAATTAATGATAAAACTATTTCCTCCAGCCCGTCATATAAAATAATGCCGTTCTTTAATTCGATATTAGTGACAAGATCGGTTTGTTGTACCCACTTGAAATACTCCTCTAAACTTGGAATCGATCCGAAATGGTCATTGTTTGTTTGCGTCCCTGTATTCCATTGTTTCAGTTCATTTAATGTGTAGTCTTTTACATAGCCTGTACCGTTTGTTGTTCTGTCAATCGTTTCATCGTGGATAATGATTGGTATTTTATCTTTTGTTAATTGTACATCTAGTTCAATTCCGTCTGCACCAAATTTATGTGCTGCCCGAAAAGCATCCATCGTATTTTCTGGATAACGTGCAGAAAAGCCTCGATGAGCAAAAATGGCTGTTTGTTGTTTCATATGAATACGCTCCTTTTTCTATCCTTCGATATTGCTTATATTCGTTACGAACGAATAAGTTTCCTTCGATAGTAGCGTGATCTTTACAAAAACTTAAAAGGGTGTTATTAATGGTTAACATAAATAATGTCGATGTTGAAATTGTAGTAGCATAATAGGGTTTGAGGAAAACAAACATGCAGTTTAGTTATAGTTGTTAATAATCTTGAACTAATTTTTGTCTAAAGAGAGTTTATGATCATAGAATCAGGTTGAAAGAAAAACTTCCTCAAAAAAAAAAGAAGTTGTAGAGGTAAGTGGATAAAAAGGTAAAGCCAATAACGATTGATTTCTTAGATTATAATAGAACAAGCCAAGTGGTAATACAAACCGCTTGGCTTTTTTTTAATTAAAATTTAATGATGTAATAGCTTTTTTAAGTGCTTCTTTCTGTACATGAGAGTAGATTTGAGTTGTAGACACACTACTATGTCCTAATAACACTTGAATGGTTAGGATATCGACCCCTTTTGCTGTCAGTTCAGTTGCAAAACTATGTCTTAGTTTATGTGCAGTAATACGTTTATTATATAAGAAAGGTAAATCATCTTTGGCTTTTTTTAGAGTCCTATTAATTGCTTTCTGAATTGTTGTAATATCTAATTTTTTCGTGTATTTCTTTTTGGTAAGATCATAACCGATGATTAAATGATCAGTCAGTAAAGTTGGACGATGGTTCGTAGGTATTGAATGTAAATAATCTTGGATAATGGTTAGTGTTTCTTCAGTCACTGGAATCGACCTTTCTTTATTTCCTTTTCCAATGACTTTGATAAGTTGATTAGACATATCAATAGAATTAAGTTGTAAAGAAGCCAGCTCCGAAACGCGTAGCCCAGTAAATAAGAACAAGTAAAAAATAACATAATCTCGTTTGTTAAGTTTTTCTTGGTAAAAGGCTTGTTTTTCTGTTTCATACGTTCGATTGTTCAGCCAACGTAGCAACGATTTTATTTCATGGCTTGTAAGATAGATAGGCTCCTTTTTTGGATTCTTTGGTCGGCTTACAGATGCGACAGGATTATAAGTGGTATAGTCACGTACAATCAAGAAATCAAATAATGATTGTAAAGCAGAGATTTTGCGATTAATCGTTTTTGGTTCGTTTTCGATTTCAATAGACAAATATGATATGTAATGTTCGATACCTTCTTTTTTAATTTCAAGGAAATCATCTAGTGTAATTTTTGTTAAATCTAAATCCTTATTATCAGTTGCAAATTTTATAAAACGGAAAAAGTCTACATAATCATAAATATAACGTTGGATCGTATTAGCTGAATATTTTAATGACAAAAGGTTGAGTAAGTATTCCTGGATAAACACTGGCATTTGGTGAACTTGTTTGAAATGTTTCAATGAATGCAACTGTTTATTATTTGAATTAGGATCATTTATCTTCACATTAATTTTTGCTAGTAATGACAACTATATCACCTCAATAGTATTTTATCGCAAAATTTACGTTCTGTGAAATATATGTTTCATGGAACGTTATAATTATTGAAAAATCATGGTCCATATTCAATACTCCTCATAATAAAACCAACAAATGATATTTTATATATTGGTAACATTGGGGATTTTACTCAGGTTCTTATATTTGAATGTTTTAAATTATATAATATAAAAAACCCGAATAAGGAATACTTTTTAAAAGTTTTCCTTAATCAGGTTGTATTTGAAACTAAACGGGAGTTTGAATCACTTTTATTATTAAGTTCGCACTAAATAATAAGTACCTTCAGTAAAACTCCCAACTTTTCTAGGAGAAGAAGCTGAAACATAAGTTTCTCCCATTGGTACGCCATTCAAGTATTATGAAAGCCAACCCCAAGTTCTGTTTAATCTAGGTGAAAATCCTCTAAGTCTATCTCTTCTATACCATTTTCGGTTACTAGAATAGGACGTTCTAGATAAATATCCTCATGTGTATCATAAACGGCGTTTTCCTGATAATCCACTTCATATCTTTCACTACTACTAGCAGAAACTGAATGAGTACCTAATAATAATGCAAATTAAATAGATAAAATAATAGTAAATTTCTTCATCTTTTTCCTCAAGAATATAATTAGTTTAACTCAATATTCCCATAATAATCATCAGTAATGAAGTAGAAATAACCATCATCATTTAATTCAATTTGTTCTGATTCAGTAGGAGTCTTATAAACTAAACTCTTTATCGATGAATCAAAAACTTTTCCAATTAATATGGTGGTGTCTTCCATAGAGAAAGCAATGAAACTATAATCCTCTTGTACTGGCAAACTATAACTACCGCCAAATTCGATAATTCTATAAGATCCCTCTTCATAACTTAATTTCAAATGACTTATAGTATTATTTTGCTCGAAAAAATAATCTCTTCATCATGAGAAATTGGAAATTGCGTAATGATCTTATAATCTTTTTGTGCTATTTCTAACATAAAGTAATGTATTGCCTCTGTTTTTGTGTCAAAAAGCATATCAGATTTACAACCAAACAATGATAAGAATGCAATTAAAGACAGTAATAACCTTTTCACAGTTCATCTCCTTTCAATAATTAATTCAATTATTTAATATTAAATGTACTTATAGTTTCATCTTTTTCTATATTAATATGTAAAAGATCACTTTTATCTATTAAATTGAAAAAGGTAGATAAAATAAATAATTACTTTTTTCCACCTCGTATTCCCTAAGAGGTATTGATAGGATATGTGTATCGTAATCCATGTCTAAAGTTATATTGTCTATATCACCTGAGTAAGTCCCCCAAAAATAAGAGAAAGTTCTTTCAGGTGTATTTATCACCTCGTATTCCCATACGATATCGTCGTTCAATAACTCATTTGAAATTATGCTCGAATTGATGAGGTTGTCTTCAGTTAAAATTTGAGACTCTATTGCATTCCCTATATTAATGAAGTGAATAGTCACCTCATCAAATTTAAAGGTATGGAAAGGAGTTTCTTTGTCCTCTGTACTTTCAAGAGACATACAAGAAATTAACTAAAAGAAACACAAAATAAATAAAAGCCAAGATATTTTTTAATAAGCTCACTTCCTCTACTAAACATTCCCATTATAAATCTTATATAGGCACAATGACATAACTTTCCATTAGTTACTATAATCCCCTAAAAAATTTACAGTTTTAACAAAAAAATATCTTAATATATTTTCTTGCAGTGTTTAAAAGTAGTCGTTTATTAAGGTTGTTAAAAGAGGAAACACATGGAAAGTAGAAAATAATATTAAAATGCAATGTCTATACTATTATCATTTGTTAGATGAAGTAATAATTACGACTAAGTATTCTATTTTTATACTCTCCTTCTTATATCTCTCTAATCTTTTCTATATATAGGATTCAGCACCAACATAATAGATGAAAGGATTGAGAGGTATATGTCAATTTCAATAAAGGTTTTATTAACGTTATTGGTCTTTTCCAGTATCGCAATCATCTATGGTAGTTTATTAAGGAGTTCCTTTCATTTGATATGATAAACAAAATTGTTGAACTATACTTTATCTACAATGAGTAGCATTGTTTCGTATTTAATTCTATTTGGTGAATGAGCTCTTTTTCCGTTTTGTTTGTAAGCAGACGTAAACATTTTATGATCTCGAATAGAAGTAGAGGTGTTGTTTGTTGATGATGAAATACGTTGTCATATTGCCAAGTCCATCCGTTTCAATTAACAATTGGTGAAGGGGTACATGCTGAACGAGTTTTTGATCGCGCTCTAGGTAACAAATTTCTGGTGTAATAGACACATAATAACCACATTGAATGATGTCAGATAACACGTCTTTTGGCCCTTTAAACCAATGGAAGTGAGCCTGTTGAATGTCGTTCTTTTGCAATATGGAAAGAGCCGTAGCTGCTTTATCATGAACAGCATGAAGGGCAACGGGTAGTTGATATTCTTTTGCCGTGGCTAATAATTCATCTAGTAATTGAATATAAAACGGCATTTTTGCTACATGATTGGCCTCGTAATGAGGGAGACCAATTTCTCCAATGGCAGTCAATTTTGTACGTTCTATTTTGATCAATTGTTTCATCTCATCGATTTCTTTAGATGTTGGTTGTGCAAATTCAGGATGGAAGCCAATACATGCTTTCACAAAATGGGGATATGCTACTTTCAGTTCAAGTGTTCTATAAGCTGAAGCTAAATTTGTTGAAACGGCAATAACATGTTTGATCCCTAATTCTTGCCATAGGGGGATATTAGTTCGTAATTTCTTATCAGAGTATTGATCTAAATGTATATGTGCGTCAATCATTGTGCATTCTCCTTTATATCAAACTAATCGATCTTTCAGAGCTTATACTTATCATTATGAATTGCTAGAACATATTTCTGCAAGAGCTGATTCATCGTTGAGTATGGATTCAATTTATTTACATATAATCGTTAGAAATTATCGTAATTGACTATGATAGTCAACATGATCATGCTAAAATAAAAACATTCAAACATAAACAAAGATAATTATGGGGTGACTAAATGCTTGTAGCGGAAAGACATGAAAAAATAATAGCACTTGTCAATGAACGTGGTAGTATTCGAGTTACAGAGCTAAGTCAACATTTTCAGGTGACAGAGGAAACGATCCGTCGAGATTTAGAACGGCTAGAAAAGGAAGGAAAGCTGCGCAGAAGTCACGGTGGAGCAGTTAGCATTAAAACAAATCAAGTTGAAGCACCATATTTTGAACGGGAGATTCGTAATGTAAAAGAAAAAACAGAAGTAGCAAAGGCAGCACTCACGTATGTGGAAGAGCATGATCGAATTATTCTAGATGCAAGTACGACGGCTTGGTATATGGCAAAGCTTTTACCTAATATCGCTCTGACTGTTGTAACAAATTCATTAAAAGTAGCAATGGAGTTGGCCCAGCACGATAAAGTAACGGTTATCTCATTAGGTGGGATGTTGCTTCCTCGGTCTTTGTCATTTGTCGGACCGATGGCAACGGACTTTCTTGAGCAGTATCATGTTAATAAAGCTTTTCTATCTTGTCAGGGCATTCATCACGAAAGAGGGATTAGTGATTCAAATGAGCTCCAAGCAATTGTGAAAAGGAAAATGATAGAAATATCGGATCAGACCTATTTATTAGCTGATTATTCAAAATTCGGAATTCAAGCCTTTGCCCGTATAGGTTCCTTAGAAAGTGTGCAGATAATTATCACAGATCATTCTACGACTGATAAGCAATTAGCAGAATTTCATGATTTGCCTTTAACGATTGTAAAATCATAGAATAAAAACAGGTAATGCTAAAGCTATGTTACCTTATGTGTTGAGAGGAAATTAGATTTAATAGAGTTACCCTTATTGTAGTAGTGCGAAATATGATAAACTAATAACTATAAATGGTAATACTAGGAGGGTAATATGGCAGTTAGATTTGATTTACATACTCATCACGAACGATGTGGTCACGCAATTGGCACAATTGAGGACTATATTAAGCAAGCGATTCAATATGATTTAGATTATATAGCATATCAGATCACTCACCTCACTTTTATAGTGAAGATGATCATTTGTACCCAGGAATTACGATGAAAAAGAGTGAATTTCAGGCATATGTTGAAGAAGTAGGTCGGTTAAAGGAGAAATACAAAGATCGTATTCACGTACTACTGGGCGTAGAGAGTGATTTCTTTGCTGAACATATTAGCCATTACGAAATGCAATATAAGAAATATCAATTTGATTATATTATCGGCTCTGTTCATTTCGTTGATGGCATTAATATATTTCAAAGAGGAAGGTTCGATTCATTAACTGATGCAGAGCGTATTCAAGTAAAAGAGAGATATTACGAACAAATAAAAGCATCAGCTCAAAGTGGTTTATTTCAAATATTGGGACACATTGATGCAATGAAAGGCTTTTATCCACCTTTTTCAACGTTAAAAACTGAAATGGTTGATCAGACTTTAAAAATCATTGGTGAAGAGCAAGTGGCAATAGAGATCAATACGTCTGGGAAAACTAAGGATGTTGGAGGATGGTACCCAGCAGATGATATATTAGAACGTGCTTTGTTCTACGAAGTTCCTGTTACGTTTGGATCTGATGCACATCATCCGGAGCGAATAGCTGATGATTTCGATGTTGTTCGCCAAAAATTAAAAGAAATCGGTTATAAAGAGTGGGTATATTTTATTAATCGAAAACCTGTTGTTACGAACCTATAGCAATAATGCGATAAGCTCTATCATAATAGTGAGCTTATCGCATTAATTAGTTTACATAATATATTTATGGTCATTACATTATCCCATTCATTTTCGAATGGAATATGTTAAAATAAATGAAATTTTAAAATCCTCAAAAAGGAGTCTTATATGTTATTTCCTGTTGTACTGTCATTTATTGTTTGCGTTGTTGCACTAGTCATTACATTAAAATTAACATCTGCAACAGATGAAGAATACGATAGCAAAAAAAGCATGAAACATATGTCAGTTGTTTATTTTCTCGTCTTTCCTGTCATTTTAGTCGTTGTGTTAGTTGCTTGGTGGATCGTAGAGTTAATGAATTAGCTTGGCTTATAATAATGATTATGTTATGATTTACTAGAAAACTAAATTGGCTAGGGGAGCTATGAGGTTGGCTGAGAGGATATCCCGATGAAGATATCGACCCTTTAACCTGATCTGGGTAATTCCAGCGGAGGGATGTATGTGTTATTTTTTGTATACGTATTTCAGTAATGAACGTCTACATGCCTCCACGCATGTAGACGTTTTTTGGTTTGAAGAGGAGGGGGGTATTCATGAAAGAAATCTTAAAATCAACAAGAAGTGCGCTACCAGCAATTATAACGGTTTTTGTATTTGTTGTGATATGGGAGCTAGTCGTATGGATGACTGAAATTGAGTCCTATATCCTACCAGCTCCAACTGAGATTGTTCTTGCTTTTAGTCAGTCTTGGAGCTTATTGCCGGAACATGTTTGGGTTACGACAATGGAAGCATTACTTGGCTTTGGTCTGGGCATTATAGTAGCTTTATGTATTGCCTTAACATTGGATTCATCGGCTATGCTACGAAAAAGCCTATATCCATTGCTGCTTTTCTCGCAAACGATTCCAATTATCGCAATTGCACCTTTATTAATTATTTGGTTTGGGTATGGAATGTTACCGAAAGTATTAGTTGTGGCATTAGTGACGTTTTTCCCTGTTGCCGTAAATATGATCGAAGGCTTGCAGTCTAGTGATCGTGACATGATTCGGTTATTGCAATCAATGGGAAGCAGTCGACTGCAAACATTACGCTTTGTCCGTATTCCCCATGCATTGCCGTATTTATTTACTGGCTTAAAGATAGCTGCAACTTATAGTGTTTTGGCGGCAGTCATATCTGAATGGTTGGTGCTAGTAAAGGATTAGGTATTTATTTAGTGAGAGCACAAAACTCATTTGCTACTGATAAAGTATTTGTATCGATTATGATTATATCATTTTTAAGTTGTATCTTATTTTCGATTATCGTCCTAATTAGCCGTTGGGCGATGCCTTGGAAATATACATATAAAAAAGAGAAGGAAGTGGAGAGATATGAAACATTTTTGGGTAATGGTGATAGTAGCGATCACTTTGAGCTTAGTTGGTTGTGGAACAGAGCAGGAGGAGGTGGATGAAAATCCTTCAAGCGAAATTGAGCCTCCCTCTTCCGAAGAAGAGGAAACGGCTACAAACGATGATGAGCTTCTTGAAGCAACGATTGTGCTAGATTGGGTACCGAATACGAATCATACAGGTATTTATGTTGCACAAGCGAATGGTTATTTTGCAGAAGAGGGACTTGATGTAACGATTATTGAACCTGCATTAGAAGGAGCGGAACAAATGGTTGCTTCTGGACAAGCCCATTTTGGGATTAGCTCTCAAGATAATGTAACTGTCGCACGGTCAACAGACATTCCAGTTATTTCATTAGCAGCGATCATTCAAGAACATACATCTGGTTTTGCGTCACCTGTTGAAAAGGATATAACGTCTCCTTCAGATTTTGAAGGAAAAACATACGGAGGCTGGGGATCTCCTATGGAAGACGTTATGATTGCTGAAGTTATGAAGACAGAAGGTGCCAACGCATCAACGGTTGAAAATGTTACAGTCGGGACATCTGATTTCTTTGTCAATACATCTAGAGAAATCGACTTTCAATGGATTTTCTATGGATGGACTGGAGTTGAAGCAGAAGTACGTGGTGTTGATATTAATATGATTTATTTACGTGATATTGACCCAGTTTTCACGTATTATTCACCCGTTATTATTAGTAGTGATGGAGTTGTAGAAGAAAGTCCTGAACTCGTTGAGAAATTTATGCATGCGATTAGTCGTGGTTACGAATTTGCAATTGAGCATGTTGATGAAGCTGCAGATATACTAATTGAAGCAACACCCGAGACAGATGAGGATTTAATTCGTGCATCACAAGAATGGTTAAGTTCGCGTTATAAAGGAGATGCCGAGGCTTGGGGACATCAGCAAATTGACATATGGGATACTTATACGGGATGGATGCTGGAGAATGAATTAATTGAAGAAGATGTACCAACTGAAGAAGCGATGACGAATCAATTTCTTCCTTAAATAAAAGGAGCAGCTATGTATTTACAATTGTCTAATATTCATTACGCATTTTCAGATCAAACGACGGTTATAGATAAATTAAACTTAACAGTAAATAAAGGGGAGTTTGTCTCGTTAATTGGGCCGAGCGGGTGTGGGAAAAGTACTTTATTTAATTTAATTGCTGGTTTAGAAAAACCGCAAAAAGGAGATATTCTCCTAGAAAAACGTTCTATAATCGGTGAGCGTAATCACGTTAGTTATATGATGCAAAAGGATTTATTACTACCATGGAAGACTGTCTTGGAGAATGCATTAATTGGTGCTCAAATTAATAAACAAAAATGTTAAAGAATCGCGTAAAAAGGCAATGGAATTACTTCCTTTATTTGGCCTAGAGGGCTATGCTCATTATTACCCTCATGTTTTATCGGGTGGGATGAAACAAAGAGCAGCACTATTAAGAACGTTTCTTCACCAAAATGACCTTTTATTATTGGATGAACCTTTTGGTGCTCTTGATGCGTTAACCCGTGAAAGCATGCATGAATGGCTGTTAGATATTTGGAGCAAATGGCAGCGCTCGGTTTTGTTTATTACGCATAGTATTGATGAAGCTATTTTCTTATCAGATCGTGTTTATGTTTTAGCAGCACGGCCAACCTACGTTCTCACAGAATACGAGGTTAACCTTCCACGACCTAGAAAGAAAGAAATGTCGTTTACAGATGAGTATATGTCACTAAAGAGTAAGCTAGTGCAATCACTAAACAATTAATTTAGAAGGGATGAATGACTTTATGAAATTTTCAGAACACTTAAGAAAGCAAGTAGATTCTATTTGGAAAGCAAGCTTTGAACACCCATTTGTGACAGGAGTTGCTGATGGTACTTTACCCCTTGAAGCATTCAAACACTATGTAAAGCAAGATTCTTATTATTTATCGAAATATGCACAGGTACAATCGATCGGTGCAGCAAAGGCTAACGATTTCTATACGACAAGCCGGATGGCTTTACATGCTAAATCCACCTATGATGCGGAACATATGCTACATGAAGGGTTCGCAAAAGAGCTTGGTCTTTCAAATGATGGGCAAATTATTGTTGAAAACCCAGCACCAACTGCTGTGGCTTATACGAACCACCTATTTGCGTCTGCCTATAAAGGAACGTTAGGTGATGTTATTGCTGCAATTTTACCGTGCTACTGGCTATACTGGGAAATTGGAGAAAAGTTTAAAGGAGCTAAGCCTGGAGTTGCGATTTATCAAAAGTGGATTGATACATATGGCGACGAATGGTTTGGAAATCTTGTTAAAGAACAAATTGACCGAATTGATGAATTGGCAAGTCGTGCTTCTGATGAAGAGAAAAAGCGGATGGAGGACATATTTATTAAAAGCAGTAAGTATGAATATATGTTTTGGCAAATGGCCTACACGTTAGAAGAGTGGCCAGTATAATCAAATTTAAGGCTATTCAAATAGGGGAAATACAGCCCTTTTGAATAGCTTTTTTCTATGTTTGGTATTTGCTGAAATTCAATAAAATAAACGGTTTGAATGCTAAATCCAACTTGACTTATAGGAATAGTGAAGCTATGATTATAGTATCATTTTTTTATATCGTATGAAATAATGAAGTAGAAAATGTCGAAACTAGTCTTATTACATAATATAACGTATGATTAGTTTATATTAATTGTGAGGTGGAATTTGTTGCAACTCCATGTTTTGAACAGTCCGTTTAATGAAGAACAGGTAGAGCAATTGAATAAGCTGTTACCTACATTAACAGAATCACAAAAAATTTGGTTGACTGGATATTTAGCTGCTACGCAAAATCAAACAGCTATTCATCCAAACGCTCCTCAAACACAATCTTCAGAAAATCAAGCAGCACCAGATGCAAATACAGCTGTGGAGCAGGTTATTTCAAAAGATGTAACGATCTTGTATGGATCACAAACCGGTAATGCTCAACATCTAGCTGAGCATTCAGGCAAAACGTTAACTGAAAAAGGATTTAACTGCACGATTTTATCAATGAATGATTTCAAACCGAAAAAATTTAAAAAAGGTAGAAAATTTATTAATTCTTGTTAGTACTCACGGAGAAGGAGATCCTCCTGATAACGCATTAACTTTTCATGAATTTTTACACGGCAAGCGTGCACCTAACTTGATTCGTTACGGTATTCCGTTTTATCGCTAGGTGACAGCTCTTATGAATTTTTCTGTCAAACTGGTAAAGAATTTGATCAACGTTTAGAAGAGCTTGGTGCTACACGTATTCATCCGCGTGTCGATTGTGACTTAGATTTTGATGAGCCTGCGGCAGAATGGCTTGACGGTGTGCTTGCAGGATTGAGTGAAGGTACGACCTCTGCTATACAAGTAACGAATGAGACGACAGCCATTACGGTTGAAAGTGAATATTCGCGAACAAATCCTTTTTATGCTGAAGTTTTGGAAAACATTAATTTAAATGGACGTGGTTCTAATAAGGAAACTCGTCATATTGAATTATCTCTTGAAGGATCAGGACTACAATATGAGCCGGGTGATGCGTTAGGGATTTATCCTGAAAATGATCCTGGATTAGTCCAATTAATATTGGATGAGTTAAATTGGGATCCAGAGGAAATTGTCACCATAAACAAGCAAGGAGATGTTTTATCATTAAAAGATGCTCTTACGAAGCATTTTGAAATTACTGTTTTAACCAAACCGTTATTGGAGCAAGCATTAAAGTTATCAAATCACGAATCGCTACGTAAATTATTATCAGCTGGGAATGAAGCTGAATTAAGAGAATATGTACATGGACGTGACTTATTAGATCTAATACAAGATTTTGGCCCATGGGGCGTATCAGCACAAGAATTGATTTCTATTTTACGTAAAATGCCTGGTCGCTTGTATTCGATTGCGAGTAGTTACGCTGCAAGTGAAGATGAAGTTCATTTAACGATTGGTACTGTTCGTTATGAAGCTCATGGACGAAAGCGTAAGGGCGTTTGTTCAACTTTATGTGCGGAACGTCTTGAACCTGGTGACACGCTACCGATCTACATTCAAAAAAATCCGAACTTTAAATTACCTGGAAATCCAGACACGCCTATTATAATGGTGGGCCCTGGTACAGGAATTGCTCCGTTTCGTGCATTTATGCAAGAGCGTGAAGAACAGGAAGCACAAGGTAAGTCATGGCTGTTCTTTGGCGATCAACATTTTGTAACGGATTTTCTTTATCAAACAGAATGGCAACAATGGCTTAAAGATGGTGTTTTAACGAAAATGGATGTTGCTTTTTCACGGGATACAGATCAAAAGGTTTATGTTCAACATCGCATGCGTGAGCATAGTCAAGAGCTATATTCTTGGATTCAAGAAGGGGCTGTTATTTATATTTGTGGTGATGAGAAACATATGGCACACGATGTTCACGAAACCTTAATCAATATTATCGAGCAAGAAGGTAAGATGAACCGTGAACAGGCAGAACAATACCTTTCAGAAATGCAGCAACAAAAACGATATCAACGAGATGTTTATTGATTTAGGAATGGAAGGAGTCATGCAACATGGGTAATTCAAACTTAACAACACCAGAAGGTAAGCCAAGTGATGTTGAACGAATTAAAGAAGAAAGTAATTATTTACGTGGATCGTTAGAAGAAACGATGCTTGATCGTCTAAGTTCAGGTATTCCTGACGACGATAACCGTTTGATGAAGTTCCATGGTAGTTATTTGCAGGATGATCGCGATTTGCGTAACGAAAGACAAAAACAAAAGTTAGAACCTGCCTATCAATTTATGCTTCGAGTTCGTACGCCAGGTGGGGTTTCTACACCTGAGCAATGGTTAGTAATGGATGAGCTTGCAGATAAATATGGAAACGGCACATTAAAGCTAACAACACGACAAGCATTTCAAATGCATGGGATTCTAAAGTGGAATATGAAGAAAACGATGCAAGAAATCCATGCGTCAATGCTTGATACGATCGCAGCCTGTGGTGACGTTAATCGTAATGTGATGTGTAATCCAAATCCATACCAATCGGAAGTTCATGCTGAAGTGTTCGAGTGGTCTAAAAAGTTAAGTGATGATCTTCTTCCACGTACAAAAGCATATCATGAGCTTTGGTTAGATGAAGAAAAAGTAGCGGGAACACCGGATGTGGAAGAAGTAGAGCCAATGTATGGTCCACTTTATTTACCACGTAAATTTAAAATTGGAATTGCGGTTCCACCATCAAACGATATTGACGTGTTTTCACAGGATATTGGTTATATTGCGATTATAGAAAATAATCAGTTAGTAGGATTTAATGTTGCAATTGGTGGCGGTATGGGCATGACTCATGGTGATACGGCAACTTATCCGCAGCTAGGTAAGATCATTGGTTTTTGTAAGCCAGAGCAAATGGTGGATGTTGCCGAAAAAATCATCACGATTCAACGTGATTACGGAAATCGTTCTGTTCGAAAAAATGCGCGTTTTAAATATACAGTTGATCGCTTAGGTTTAGAAAATGTCGTAGAAGAGCTTGAACGTCGTCTCGGTTGGAAATTAGAAGAGGCACGAGAATTTCACTTTGATCATAATGGTGATCGTTACGGCTGGGAAAAAGGTGTAAATCGTCGCTGGCATTATACTCTTTTTGTTCAAGGCGGTCGAATTGTTGACACAGAAAATTATAAGCTAAAGACAGCGTTAAAAGAAATTGCTAAAATTCATACTGGAGATATTCGCTTAACAGCAAATCAGAACCTCGTTATTGCTAACGTTTCTAGTCAAAAGAAAAAGCAAATTAGTGATATCATTGAACAATATGGTTTAACCGATGGTGCACCTTACTCTGCCTTACGTCGAAGCTCACTTGCTTGTGTGTCGTTGCCAACCTGTGGTTTAGCAATGGCTGAAGCGGAACGTTATTTGCCAACTTTAATTGATAAAATTGAAGAAATCGTCGATAAAAATGGCTTACGTGATAAAGAGATTACAATTCGAATGACAGGCTGTCCGAACAGCTGTGCTCGACCAACTTTAGCTGAAATTGGCTTTATTGGAAAAGCACCAGGAAAATATAATATGTACTTAGGTGCAGCATTTGATGGAAGTCGTTTAAGTAAGCTTTATCGCGAAAACATTGGTGAAGCTGAAATTTTAGCGGAGTTAAATGAATTGCTACCACGATATGCAAAAGAGCGTAACGAAGGTGAACATTTTGGTGATTTTGTGATTCGTGCTGGCATTATTAAGGCGACAACAGACGGTACTAATTTTCACGAATAATCGTTAAAGGTGCTTTATGTGGGAAATGAACCACGTAAAGCACCTTTTTTCATTTTCCATATGATTGATAGTAAATACTTGTATAACACGTTTCTCCTGTCGTGTCTCGTTTTATTGAAAAATTCAGCCCGATTGTGAACGGACTAATTCATTCATAACAATATAACCAACCTTCAGTTGGATGCAAATAACTATTTAAAAAAAATATGAAATAATTTGAACGATTGTACTTTGGGGAACGTCTTATGGATGTCCGCAACGTATAGGAGGTCTTTATGACAGAAGATGAGCAAGTTTTAATTAAACAAGCCATTAGCGGAGAGGAGGAAGCTTTTTCAATTTTATATAATCGCTATTATTCTTTTCTATTTAAATATTTCTTAAAACTAACGTTAGATGAACAGTTTAGTGCGGACTTATGTCAAGAAACGATGTTAAAGGCATACCTGCGTATCGATTCTTTTCGTAGTGATAGTAAATTTTCGACATGGCTCATTTCAATCGGTTCTCGTCTGTATGTTGACAAAATGAGGAAGGAAAAGCGTGATAAGTCTTTATTGCAACAAATGAAGATTGCACTAACGAGGCAATTAAAATGGAGAGCCGATCAACAGCAATTAGATTGGAGTGAGTTTTTTGAAGAATTTAATCAACTCGAAGCAAAAACCAAACTACCGATTTTGTTACATCATTATTATGGCTATACGTATGACGAAATTGGAAGAATGCTGAAAATGAAAGGAGGAACTGTTAAATCACGAGTTTATTACGGTATTAAACTTATTAGAAAGGAGATGAAAGAAAAATGAGTAGCCACGAACAACGAGTCATCCAATCATTAAAGCAGGATTGGGAGCAGGTTGATCGACTTGGTGATGAATGGAATGAATCGGTTCATAAACAACAGTTATTTGAACAACTACAAAAAGAAAAGCAACGAGCTTATCAAAAAGAGCTTTATTTGTTTATACTCATCGCTGTTTGTATAATGATCGGTTCCATTACAATCATTTACCAATCTTTTCATGCTTATTTCATTTTACAAATTGCTGCACTTGTAGGTGCACCACTCCTTCTCCTTCACCTTAATCGTAAGAAAAAGAAGGTGACATCATGAATGAATTAAAAGAATTGAATCTGAGCATCCTCATTTTACTAAGCATTATCCTTTTTATACAAAGCATTTGGCTATTTAAAGATGCTCAGAAAAGAAGAGGGTTTAAATGGTTTTGGGGTATTTGGGGCTTACAGGTTTCCCAATGCCAATTCTTTTTTATTTTCTATTTGTTATATGGCCTGAGAATCGACGGAAGAAGAAAGGAAGTGTTCGTTACAAATGAATGAAATGAATGTCTTTACACTAGTAGCACCGCTTATTGTTTTACAACTTATTTTAATGTTGGTTGCTATGTTTCATTTAATGAAGCAAGAAACAACAAATGGTCCGAAATGGCTTTGGGTTATCCTCATTTTGTTCGTTATGCCACTCGGTGCAATTGGGTATTTTTTATTCGGACGTAAACACAATTAAGGAGTGAGAGACGATTGTTTATTGAAGTTAGAAACTTATCAAAAAAATACAAAGATCAAACAGCTGTTCATCCATTAACGTTTTCAATTCGTAAAGGCACGTGTGTTGCGATATTAGGTCCTAATGGGGCGGGTAAAACGACAACTTTGCAAATGCTGGCTGGATTATTAACGAAATCAACCGGTGACATTTCCTTTAACGAGGCAACAAAACAAGATATTCGATCACGAATTGGCTTCTTACCACAATATCCCTCATTTTTTAATTGGATGACAGCAAGTGAGTTTTTGCAATTATCAGGGCAGTTAGCGAAAATGAACAAAGATCGACTAAAATTAAGAATGAATGAGGTTCTAGAATTTGTCGGATTGTCCAATGAAAAAAAGAAGAGAATAGCTAGCTTTTCTGGTGGAATGAAGCAAAGACTAGGATTGGCACAGGCGATTCTACATGAGCCTGATTTATTAATTCTTGATGAACCGTGTCAGCATTAGACCCACAAGGTAGACGTGATGTTTTACATTTAATTCAAACATTAAAAAACGAAATGACGATTCTTTTTTCTACACATATCCTTCATGATGCAGAACAAATTTGTGATGATATTATTATTCTAAAAGAAGGAAGAATCAAGTGGAATGGCCCACTAGGGGAGTTACAGCATGACGAGTCGGTCGTTCTAAAATTAACAATTGATGGTCATATGAAAGAATATCTGTCTATATTTAAAGATCATCAATATGAACTAGTAGATAAGTCTACTGCTTTCGTTTATGTAAACAGCAAACGTGAAGGTGGATCAATTTTAGCTACTTTTATTTATGAAAAAATTCTAGTAACACATTACGAGTTAAAAAGAGAGACATTAGAAGACGCATATTTAAAGGTGGTGGATCAATGAGAACATTTTTGATTTTATTTACTAAAGAAATGCAAGAAAGTATTCGAAATGGTAAATGGATTTGGCTTCCGATTACGCTAATTGTAATCGGTATTTCTCAACCGATTACAAGCTATTATATGCCTCAACTTCTTGAAATGGCCGGCAATTTACCAGAAGGTACAGTGATTGAACTTCCAACACCTTCAGGTGCAGAAGTATTAAGTGGAACATTATCTCAATATGGAATGATTGGAACCCTTCTATTTATATTAGCGTCAATGAATATGATTGCTCATGAGCGAAGAAATGGCTCTTTAACTTTTATTATGGTTCGACCAGTTCATTCCGTTCACTTTATTTTAAGCAAATATGTAGCACATTTCTTTATATTATCTGTTTCAATGTTTTTAAGCTATTTGCTAACGTGGTATTATACGAATGTGTTATTCTCTTCGGTATCATTTGAAATAATGATTAAAAGTTTCCTTACTTATCATTTGTGGTTGCTGTTGACAATTGCCGTTGTCACGTTTGTTAGTACTGTCATAAAACAATCAGGTGGAATTGCAGGTGTGAGTGTCGTTGCTTTAGTTGGAATAACTGTTCTAAGTCAATTACTACCGAAATACATGGAATGGAGTCCCGCTAATTTGAGTAACGAAGCAATGTTTATTTTAATGAATGAACCATCGTCTCATTTTTGGATTGTGTGCACTAGCAGTTTGATTATCACTGCATTACTTGTAATAGCAGCTATCTTCCAATTTCAACGATCGGAACACCATCAAGCAGACCAATAATCTAAATTGTTTAAATAATAAAAATTGTAAGCAAATTCTTTTTATCTCTCTTCAACTTTCGATAAAATAGTATGTAACTTTAGAAAGAGGAGTGATAGGTATGAGTTATGAAATTGCAATTATTGGAGCAGGACCAGCAGGAGCAAGTGCAGCATTATTTTCAGCAAAGGCGGGTAAGAAAACCGTATTATTCGATCATGGAAAAAGCATGACAGCACGAGCTTGGGTCGAAAATCATTATGGTGTCGATGGAATAGAAGGACCACAGCTGTTAGAGGTTGGACAGAAACAAGCAACAAAATTCGGTGCAGAATTGAAAGAAGTAGAGGTTATTTCAATTACTGAAAAAGAAAATGAATACGTGCTTGAAACAGAAAACGGTACATACACAACGAAGCATATCATTCTAGCAACTGGAGCTATTGCACAGCTTGCTGAAAAAAGTGGAGTAGCTACAAAAGAGGGATCTGAGCCTCGTATTAAACAAGTTGTCGATGTTGATATTTCAGGTAAAACGAACAAAGAACGCATTTGGGCTGCCGGCACAGTTGCAAATCAAAGTGTACACACAATTATTACAGCTGGTGATGGTGCAAGGGTAGCAATTAATGTCATTAGTGAATTAAATGGTGAGCGTTACGTTGACCATGATGTATTATAATCTTAATAGAATGATTTTGAGTAGAGTCCATTAGTAATGGCTCTACTCTTTTTTTATTTTGGCTCTGTTAAACTTTAATGTTGATAATTAGTTAGAATTTAAGGGAATCCACGTTTTCAAGGGTTTCCCGTTTATATTGAAATTAACAAGATTATACTGTTTTTAGTTATTGGTGAAACCTTTCCCAACAACCGTTTTCTTATCTAAATCAACGAAAACAGCAAGTTTTCCTGAAGAGTCTGTCTCTGTATTATTAAAAGTAACTGAATAAACTTCACCCTTGTCATAGTCCTTATCAATCAAAGGTTTGTTCTCGCTGTTAACAGTTACTTTCTCAACGACTGAATCTTTTGGACTTACTGGAATTAAATCTTTTTCTTCATTCGTAAGGCTATTGAACGTTACCATCTCAATAGGTAAATCATTTTTAGAATCAAATAAATTACAACCAGTTAAAGTTATTGTTAATAAAAGTAGTATTGATATTGAAACCAACTTGTTCAAATTATCACTCCATTATTTAATAGACGATTTTATTAGATAGAAGTTTCGGATTATAGTGTCTAATTTGATGAAAAACAAAATCTTTGTCTGTGTGTGACAATTTCTCAATATGTTTTAACTGAGCCTTTATTTTATAAAGCGAGGGATAAAAAACAATGGATAAATCATTAAAGCTAAGTTAGGAAGCCACCATAATAAATCAAATTCGAGTCTAATTAACCAATATGATATTGCCATTAAACCCGAACAGAATGTGAGAACAAGTGATATTAATGCTAGTGATTTCCAAGCTATATTTCTCTTTTTATGTAAATAGATTGCACT
This sequence comes from Bacillus sp. JCM 19034, assembly GCF_001310635.1. GTDB lineage: Bacteria > Bacillota > Bacilli > Bacillales > Bacillaceae_D > Halalkalibacter. The sequence goes on along the minus strand of NZ_BAXR01000001.1, from coordinate 455,396 downwards.
TAACCCTGTGATAGAGATGACCATATCTAACGGGAAAAAGGACCAGTTCCAAGCAACTAAAATTGGATTTGTATAGTCTGAATATGCGTATTCAGCAGGAATCAATGTCAATGCAGTTGCACTAAAATACAAAATAAACGATATATCAATGACGAGAAAAAACCATTTCAACACACCCATTGAAGGGGATTTATCGATCACTTGCATGTGATGCCTCCTTATTCATCCTTTATAATTAATCCTTTCAGTACCAGATCAACCATTGTTTCCAAGACCTCACTTAACGGCCTATCAATATGGGAATGAAAATCAGGGTCATAAATAGCTAAGTTGGCCCCGCGTAACAATTGAATGACACTCGGAACATGGAACGGTCGAAACTCTCCAGCTTGAATGCCATGTTCAATTACAACCTTCACCGTTTCCCACTCCTGTTGAAGGAGAGAGTCAATCTTTTCCCATTCTTTTGGAGCAAATTTTTTCATTTGCTCAAGTAATCTCATATCTCCGAATCTCAGTCCACTTGGTACGATCGATAAAATCGCTTTTAATTTTGTCTCATAACTCCAAGCTTCCATTTGAAAAATCAATCGCTCTTTTTGTTTCACTTCTTCTATTGCATCGTCGACTATTGATTGTATGAGCTCTTGCTTCGATTCAAAATGTTCATATATTGTCCTTTTGCTCACCCCGTGTCTTTTCGCTACATCACTAATCGTAAATTTTAATCCTTTTTCCACAATGAGTTCTAATGTTGTTTCTTGTAATGCCTTTTTCAACTAACAATCTCCTTCGCTTTATTTTGGTACTATATTTTTGAAAATAGTACCAATGCTAGAATTATAGAAACAAAAGCCGATATAAGTCAACGTAAATTTAACTAAAAGGACACGGTCAGAAATATTACATTACTGTAACTAATGTAAAAAATGTAAAATGATTAATCACTTGTATATATTTTGTATAAAATAGGTTAATTCCATAATTTCAAGTTTTTCTTATGCTTTAATATAGGCGAGGAGGCGATTACATGAACCAAGTTGAGTTAATAAACGTTTCAAAATCATATAACAAGCAGTCGAATGTTTTAAGAGAAATTAATTTAACGATTAAAAAGGGTGAGTTTTTTGTTTTAGTAGGTCCATCTGGTTCAGGAAAAAGTACGTTACTCCGCATGATTGCTGGCTTAGAAGAGATTACGGATGGCAAGCTATTAATAAACAATAAAGTCGTTAATCATTTACCTCCTAAAGACCGCCATTTATCGATGGTTTTTCAAAATTATGCATTATATCCTCATTTAACGGTCGAACAAAACATATTGTTTGGGCTACATGCAAAAAAAGTACATAAACAAGAACAAAAACGTCGGTTACATGAAACAGCAGAAATGATGGGTTTAACGGATCTCTTAAATAGAAAACCGAAAGAATTATCAGGAGGTCAACGTCAACGTGTTGCTCTTGCTCGTTCAGTTGTCAGTGAAGCTCCACTCTGTTTAATGGACGAACCACTGTCTAATCTTGATGCGAAATTACGGTCTCATATGAGAATGGAAATCCGTCGCTTACAAAAAAAATTGGGTTTAACGATGATTTATGTTACCCATGATCAAGTTGAAGCGATGACAATGGGTGATCGTATTATGGTGTTGAATGATGGTCAAATTCAACAGTTAGGAGAGCCTATTGCTCTATACAATGAACCTGCTAATACATTTGTTGCTTCATTTATTGGTTCTCCAAAGATGAACATGGGCAGGGCGTTATTCGATGATAGCGGTGATCATTTATTAGTAGAAGGGCAACTGAAAATACCTGTTGATTCGATCAATATGACGAATCTTCCGATGGACCGAGAATATATCGTCGGAATTCGTGCTGAACATATTGTTCACGGTAGCCAAGAGAAAACAACCCATTTAATAGATGTCATTAATGTTGAACAATTAGGGAATGAAACATTACTCTCTTTTGAAGTAGGACAAGAGGTATGGACAGCTAAATGGCTTGGACAGTGGCGATTAAATATGGGAGATAAAGTTCCGATTCAACTATCAATTGATTCTTTATGCTTTTTTGATAAAGACACTCAACAGCTAGTCAAAGCTGCAGCGATTGGTGGAACAAAAGAGGTCGTTGCTATATGAATGATGTAATTGTCAAACAAGAATCAATTATAGATGATGCAACGATCGAGAAAGCAAAAAGAAAAGGAAAACGGATGCAGTTTTTTAAAGGTATGCTTTTTCTTCTGCCTTCTATTCTTTTGTTTGGACTGTTCTTGTTTTACCCACTCGGGCGAACGATCTATTTAAGTTTTTTCTTAACAGATAATAGTGGAAGTCCTACTGTATTTGTCGGCCTTGATAATTTTATAACCATTTTCACATCTCCAATATTTCAAAAAAGCTTATTATCTACTTTTTTATTCGTATTATACATTGTTCCTGGTACTGTTCTATTAGGGTTATTTTTAGCGATAATTGCTAACGAAAAACTAAAAGGAATTGGGATGTTTCGAACAATTTTTTCCTCAACGATGGGGATATCTGTTGCAGCAGCGTCTGTTTTTTGGCTATTCCTATTTCATCCGACCATTGGCTGGCTCAACCAAATGTTAAGTGTATTTGGCATTAGTGCAATTGGTTGGTTAACAGATCCTCAATGGGCACTAATATCAGTATCAATTTCAACGATTTGGATGAATGTTGGCTTTACGTTTTTGATTTTATTAGGCGGGTTACAATCGATTGATTCGTATTTATATGAAAGTGCGAACATTGATGGAGCAAGCTATTTTTATAAGCTACGACGCATTACGCTGCCAATGCTATCACCAACATTATTTTTCGTTGTAACCGTTACACTGATTAACGCCTTTCAAACATTCGGTCAAATAGATTTACTAACACGTGGAGGACCACAAAATGAAACGAATTTAATAGTTTATTCTATATATCAAAATGCCTTTATGAATTATCAATATGGTACTGCAAGTGCTCAAGCCTTAATTTTATTTGTGATAATCCTAGTTCTGACATTTATCCAATTTAAATTAGGTGAAAGGAAGGTTCATTATCAATGAGAATGCCTACATTACAAAAAGTCATCCTCTACATTTTACTTATCATATCAGCCTTTTTAATCTTTGCACCTGCTTTAATGGCTTTTAGTATGAGTTTTATGTCAGGACAAGATATTATGACAGGGAAAATCATTCCTTCATCAATCACATTTGATAATTACTTTCAAGTTTTTCAACGGTTCCCTTTAATGAATTATTTAATTAATAGTTTTGTGGTTTCAATTGTTATTATGATAGGCCAGCTTACTTTATCGAGCATGGCTGCATATGCTTTTACGTTTCTACATTTTAAGGGGAGAGATGTTCTATTTTTTATATTCATTGCGACGATGATGGTACCATTTGAAGCTTCCATTATTCCGAATTTCCACACCATTCGTGACCTAGGTTTTATAGATTCTTATATTGGTCTAACGTTGCCGTTCTTTGCCATGGCCTTTGGAACGTTTCTATTGCGACAAAACTTTAAGCAAATTCCTATTGAATTAAAAGAAGCAAGTGAAATTGTCGGAATGGGAGATTTTAAGTTCTTTTTTAAAATAGTTCTTCCTGTTGCACGGACAAGCTTATTGACATTAGCCGTTTATAGCTTCTTATCATCTTGGAATATGTACTTATGGCCATTACTAGCAACGACAAATGACTCTGTTCGAACCGTACAAATTGGTTTAAAGCAGTTACAATCGCAAGAGCAATTAAATGAATGGGGCATCATTATGGCTGGTGGGATCATTGTTGTTCTGCCGACATTAATCTTACTATTTCTAGGACAAAAGAAATTACAAAGAGGGTTAGCAGAAGGGGCACTTAAATAAGGCATTTTTGGATAACCAACGTGTTATTCATCTATGATAAATTGAAAAAAATAGAGGAGTGGAGAAGATGATGAAAAAAGGATTTATGTTTATTCTTTGCTTGGCATTTATGCTAATTGTGGTCGCTTGCAACAATAGCGATGTGACTGGCGATGAAGCAAATGAACAGAATGATACGACTAATGAGGTAGAAAATGAAGATCAAGATCAAGCAGCTGATGAGAATCAAAACTCGGATGAGCCTGTTACGGTAACATTTTGGCATTCAATGGGAGGTGCATTACAAGAAGCACTTGATGGGTTAGTTGAAATGTATAACGCAGCTCAAGATGATGTGATTGTCGAAGCAGAATACCAGGGTTCTTATGATGAGGCATTAACAAAGTTTCACAGTGTTGCGGGAACAGACAGTGCCCCGACGATGATTCAAGTATTTGAAATAGGAACAATGTCAATGGTACATAGTGGTCAGATCACTCCGATTCAAGAGTTAATCGATGCAGATGGTTATGATATGGGCAGCCTTGAAGACAATATTATCAATTACTATAAAATTGACGATCAATTTTATTCTATGCCGTTTAACTCTTCTACACCTGTTATGTATTATAACAAGGATGCGTTTGAAGAGGCTGGACTTGACCTGATTCACCACCAGAAACATATGAAGAAATAGAAGAAGCTTCACGTCAAATTGTTGATTCAAATCCAGATATGAAGGGCTTTGCTTTACAGGCATACGGCTGGTTATATGAACAGCTGCTAGCGAATCAAGGTGCCCTACTTATGAACAATGATAACGGAAGAAGTGGCACACCTACAGAGATTGGCTTTTCAGATGAAGAGGGAAAATCAGTTTTTGAATGGGTTGAGCGAATGATCGAAGACGATACCTTTGCCAACTATGGAACGAATAGTGATAATATGGTTTCTGGTTTTATGTCTGGTGATGTTGCAATGTTTTTACAGTCCTCTGCTAGTGTAAAGAACGTTGTTGAGAATGCCCCATTTGAAGTAGGTGTAGCATTCTTGCCTTATCCTGAAAATAAAGATAGAAACGGTGTAGTTATCGGAGGGGCTAGCCTTTGGATGGTTGATGGTAAACCAGAATCGGAGCAAATGGCAGCATGGGATTTTATGAAATTTTTACAAACACCTGAAGTACAAGCACAATGGCATGTTGGAACGGGATATTTTGCGATTAACCCAGCGGCTTATGACGAAGATGTCGTTGTTGAAGCATATGAAACAATGCCTCAATTAAAAGTAACAGTAGATCAGCTACAAGCGACAACTTCTAATTATGCAACTCAAGGAGCTATTATGGATATGATTCCGGAAGCACGCCGTATTACAGAAACGGCTCTAGAAACCGTCTATAACGGTGGAGCAGTGGACGATGCATACCAATCGGTTGTAGATCAAATCAATGCAGCGATTGAGCAAGCGAATAGAGCACGAGGTGAATAAGCTGAATAAATACCGAGGATGTCTCAAGATAAATAAATCTTGAGGCATTTTTATTTTTTTTTGAATCGTAACTGTCGAATACTATACGTTTAGATGGTTATTATTTATTTGTTAAACTTTAATGTTTTCGGTTTCTCTCTTTTAGAAATTGGTTTAATATAGTTAAAGAGCCATTTTAAAGGGGATTTTTAGATGAAAAATAAATGGAATTTAATCTATGAAATCATAATGGTAGCACTAGCGACATATTCAGTTTCAATGATCTGGGGTGAAACTCAGCTATTTTCATTTGCAGATCGAATCGTTTGGTTGATTTTTTTTATTGACGTAACCGTACGATTAATGACCAGTGATTCAAAGTGGGGTATATAAAAAGAATCCACTTGATTTGATTGCTATTATTCCATTTGATTCTATATTTCAATTGGCGAGAATTGCAAGGTTGTTTCGTGCGATCAGGTTAATAGCGATCAGTGCTCACTTTTTAAAACCATTTTTTGAAATAATTAGAACTAATGGTTTATATAAAGTAATGACTTTTACTGCTATATTAATCTTTGTATCTGCAATACCTATAAAATCTTTAGAACAAAGCATAGAAAATTATGCCGATGCATTATGGTGGTCTATCGTTACGGCAACAACTGTCGGATATGGAGATATTTCTCCAGAAACAAATATAGGAAGAGTGATTGCACTTATTTTAATGTTATTTGGTATTGGGCTATTAGGTATGATAACTGGATCAATTGCTACTTATTTTATAAATGGTCAATCAAAAGAAAACCCGACTATAGAATTTATTAAAAGCGAACTCTCGCGATATGAAGAACTAAATGAAGAGGAGATAAGTAGATTAACGGTTTTAATGAATCAACTGCGTGAAGAAAAGAAAAAGGTTGGTTAATTTATTTGATATCATACAGTTTACATAATATAGAGATAGGGGATTTTTTATGTTTCTTAAATGTAATAGTGATAAAGCGTTTCTTCCTATTAATGAACACGTATGTTTAAAGGAAAGCTAGTATAACACATCGCTTATATCTAGTTTACATAAGATATATCAGAGGTGTAAAGGAGGGATAGATAAAATCGGGAGCATTATTCTCTTCTAATATTTGTTATAAGTTTTCTAATTCTTTATCTGTAAGCTCTGGTAAATCAAATTCTCCAATAAATTCATTTCCTTCTGCTAGTGTTTGTGTGGGAATTAGAAATAAAACAAAGATAAGGGTGGCAATAAGAAGTTTAAGTTTTAAGATGACACACTCTCCTTTTTATTATATTTTAATTCCACACATAAATCCCAGAAAAGACAATAAAAGGATGTGAAAAAATGAAATATTTTAGTATGTTAATATTTTTGCTATTGACATCTTGTTATTCTGATAATAGTAATGATGAATATGTTTCGGAAGTTGAATTTTCAGTGCGAGATAGTATTGTGCAAGAGTACATTTTAGAAATTAGACCACTGGAAGAACCTCAATATATTGGAACTCAAGCAATTTGGTGGGACAACCAAGAAGAGCTTGAGGCTAATATGTATTTATATCTTACAGATGGGCAAAAGGTGGAAGTAGTTATTGAAAAAGAACTCTTGTACAAACTGAAGGTTTTTGAAATAGAACCTAATGCTGATATAGATAAGGATAAATTACGTGAAGGAACAGCAGAAATGATATATGAAGAGGAATTTATGATTGATAAGGGGACAGAACAGTTTATTATTAGTACAGAATAATTTTCTATTGAAATGCCTGTGAAAGCTTTGGTCATAGGAGATTAATAGACCAGAATAGTTGTCGAAAAATAACCATTATGAGAAAGAAAATATTAATACGATGATAACTAAAATACTTATGCGAATTATTTTAAATTAATATAATGAGAACCCATTGATAAAAGCAGGTCAATAATGGGTTCTCATTATTTAGTTCTTAATTATCCTGTCTAAATAAAATGTTTTTAAATTTTTCATTTTGTACAATGAAGAGAAGGAGAATATTCTTAATTTTATGTTACCTCTATCTAGTTTACATAATATATATTATCGGAAGTTAGATAAAAAAGAGTGTAATTATCTCAGAATTTAAGAATACTTATTATTTTGAGATGAAAAAGAAAATTATGGTTCTATTACTCTTATCACTTTTAACATGTAAAAAAGAGTGTTTAAAAAAACACTCTTTTTGTTATGCTGTCATGTCTTATTAAAAACCTCCTGAGCGTCCACCGCCGGAACCACCGCCCCCTCCTGATGAGAAGCTGCCCCCTGAACCAGATGATGGAGACGATTGATTCGTAACCGATTTAAAATCACTTTCAAGAGCATTTGTAAATTTCAATAAATTGTCAAACGAATAATCCAAATTATGGGTGTGCCAATATTTTGTAAAGGTACTATCTTTTCTAGTAGAGAAATTCGGATTAAGAATTGTAAACTCGGAAATCGCTTTTTGTGCTACTCCCATCGCGATAGCATACACAAAAAATGTTCCCAAATAGCTATCGACCAGGTTGGTCTTTCGTTTAAATTACTGAAGTTAGTGAGATAGTGTTTAAACAATTGCCAATCCCTTACTTCTTCTTTCATATCTTTTGAAAGTAAATAGATCCTTTCTTGATAAGACGTTAGAAAATATAACGAAAGCACAACACCCGGAAGTGCCATGATAGCCATTAGATCATTGTCATAGAAAAATAATAAAATGCTAATTAATGTTCCTGCTAATCCCCATCCTATTAACATAATGCTCATAATTGTTGGTCTATTTAATAGTTGGTTATCTTGGATGAATATTTTTACTGCTAGTTGCCATTCTTTAAATCCTTTCCTAAATATACGGCGAAACTCATTAGACAAACGTAATTGTTCGCTCACATATGCTCCATTAAATATTCCATTTTGACCACTATCGTAAAATAAAAGTTTTACTAACTGAGCCTCATGATCTTGTAATTCGACTAATCGTTTTGGATTAATAATTGAAAAATAAAATGAGTTATTCTTATTAGAGTCTGTTAGGTTTTCGTGCATTTCAATATACCCTCTCCTAACTAGATCAAGTACTACGGCGTACATCATATTAGAGTTAGGTTTAGGATTTTTTTGTAATAGTGCTGACATTGAGATCGGATCACGTTTTGAAGGTGGTGATTTTACATACTTTTTATTAGAAAATGTTATATGTCTTCTTGATAAATAATGCAATATCATAATAATGACTGTTCCAAAAGAAAAAATAAAAAATAGTGAAAGTAGAGTTTTGGAATAGATTTGATTACGCTGCTGTTTTGCTGCCCATCCTAATTCTTCGTCCATAATGCTAGCGAATTGATTCTCAGAAATCGTTTTTGAAGATAACGGTACCCATTCGGGTGGAAATAAAACTCGAATTTCAAGCATTTCGTTAGGTGGTAGAGGATCTACTTCATATGTAATGAATCCTTCTGGATGGATCTGTACGCTACCATGGGTTGGTCCATGGCCGAATACATTAACGTGTTGCTCTTCTGCTTGATAAGGCAAGTAAACATCTGCTGTAACACGGTCGATTCTTTCTGTGTTACTCTCATCATATAATTTATGATATAAATCGGCGACATCATTATATGCTGTAACGACGTTATCGAGTGTATAATGAATTCGAAAGGTTTTCAATTCGTCTTCCGACTCTTGAAAAATGCGAAAGTCTGAACCAGTTTGTTCATAGTACAGTTCTAATGCATTATCAGGATCTGTAATATCATATGCTCTAAAATAACTAATACCATCAGTACCCGTTGTTTCAATTCCGCGTATGATACCGTTAATAAAAGACACATCATATGTAAAATCTTCTTCAATATGCAAATGCCCCATCTCATCTACATATATTTTGACATGTAAATCTGTAATCGTATATTCAACATCTCGTTCAGCATATACTGAATGTGTTGCAAGGAAGGTCAATAAAAAAATAGAAAAAAGTAGTGTGATTCGTTTCATTTTTTCACCCCTTTATTTAAGAGCAGAATAGAGTTTAAGTTGCAGAGGAATAAACCGAGATTCAAAACCTCGGTTTATTTCATTCATCATTTTCGGTATTTGATCACATCGATAACGTCTCCTGTTACATTTGAATCTACCATAAAGGAACCATTGCTGTATCGATCACTTTTGCGGATCAGATTAGGGTTTATTTCCTCCTTTGTTCCTTTTTCTGTTAACAAATAATAGGCTAACGTATCGTCTTGACGAATTTTCGTACATGAAACAACTCTATGAGGATTTGATTTTAATTCTCTTAATAATGTTAAACCTCTTTTAGCTCTGCTCGACTTATCGAATTCACTGATTGCTACTTTTTTAACTGCTCCTCGATGGGTAACAATTAAAAATTCTACGTTCTCCTCAAGTGTAAATACGTCGGCATTAACGACATAATCATTCTCTTTTAAGCTAATCCCTTTTACTCCCGCAGCCCGTTGGCCAACTACATTAACCTCAGACTCACTAAACCATAAGCCATAACCTTGATGAGTAGCAATGAACAACTCTTGTTCTCCATTTGTTTTAAACACGGCAACGACCTCATCACCATCTTTTAATTTAATTGCCATAAGTGGTTTAGAATAGCGTTGCGCTTGGTAAAGTGAGAGCAATGAACGTTTAGCCATCCCGTTACGTGTAATAAATAAGAAGGAAAATTCATCGGTGAATTCTTTAATCGGCTTTGCAGCAATTATTTTATCCTCTCGATCAAGCGAAACAATGTTTGCTACATGCTGCCCCATCTCTTTCCAACGTACATCTGGAAGTTCATGTACGGGGATATAAAGATAATTCCCTAATTTAGTGAATAAAAGTAACGTGTCAGTTGTATTCAACTCAAAGTAATCAAGTAAGTGATCACCTTCCTTCAAAGTCGGCAGCTCACCATTCGAAGCTGAATATGAACGGATGCTTGCACGTTTCACATAACCGTCTTGTGTAACACTTACCATTACATCCTCTGATGCAATTAAGACATCCATATTAATTTTAATTTCTTCGATTTCTTCCTTGATTGCTGTTCTCCGTGGATCAGCAAAATCCTTTTTAATATTTGATAAACTCTTCTTAATGACTTGAATCAGCTTCTTTTCACTAGCTAAAATCGCTTCTAATTCATGTATTCGTCTTTCCAGTTCTGCTGCTTCTTCCTCAAGGGTCGTAATATCGGTATTCGTTAAACGATAAAGTTGAAGCGTTACAATCGCCTCTGCCTGTGCTTCTGTAAATTCAAACTGGGAAATAAGGTTATTTTTTGCATCTTTTTTATCGTTTGAAGAGCGAATGGTTGCGATAACATCATCTAAAATTGAAATAGCCTTCATTAAACCTTGAACGATATGATGTCGTTCTTTCGCTTTTTCTAAATCATATTGCGAACGTCTGCGAAAAACATTTTTTTGGTGATCAATGTATGCTTGAATTAATTCTTGTAACCCCATTAGTTTCGGAGCTTTATTTGCAATAGCAACCATGTTGAAATTATATGTAATTTGTAAGTCAGTATTTTTATACAAATACTGCAAAATGGCATTAGCATCTGCTTCTTTTTTAATTCAACAACAATTCTTAATCCAGTACGATCGGTATCATCACGTACTTCAGCAATTCCGTCAACTTTTTTATCAAAGCGTAATTCATCCATTTTTTTGACTAAATTAGCTTTGTTTACTTCATAAGGAATTTCTGTTATTGTGATTTGCTCTTTTCCGCCTTTTAACTGTTCAATGTCCGTTTTAGCTCGAACAACCACTTTCCCTTTTCCTGTTCGATACGCTTGTCTAATTCCATCAATTCCTTGAACGATCCCACCTGTTGGGAAATCGGGACCTTTAATGACTGTTAACAAGTCTTCTAAAGTGACATTTGGGCGTTCCATTTGCATGATTACGCCATCTATAATCTCCCCTAAATGATGAGGAGGAATATCCGTTGCGTACCCTGCAGAAATACCTGTCGATCCATTGACAAGTAAATTTGGGAACATAGCGGGTAGTACAACTGGTTCTTCTTCAGAGTCATCAAAATTTGGAATATAGTCAACCGTATTACGATCGATATCTCGTAATAGCTGTGATGCTATTTTAGATAAGCGTGCTTCGGTATAACGCATAGCAGCTGCAGGATCACCATCAACTGACCCGTTATTTCCGTGCATGTCAATGAGAATATTTCGGACTTTCCACTCTTGCTCATTCGAACCATTGCATCATAAACGGATGAGTCACCGTGTGGATGGTAATTACCTATTACATTACCGACTGTTTTTGCTGATTTCCTAAAAGGTTTTTCAGCAGTATTGCCTTCCTTGTACATCGCATATAAAATCCGGCGTTGTACAGGTTTCAATCCGTCACGAGCATCAGGCAATGCCCGCTCCTGAATAATATATTTACTATATCGCCAAATCGATCGCCGATTACTTCTTCTAAAGGAAGATCTAAGTAACGCTCTGTTTGTGCCAAGCTTACTCCTCCTCAATAATTGCTAAATTTTCGTTTTCTAAAATGTTTGATTCTTCTTCTAGGCCAAATGCAACATGTGATTCAATCCATTTTCTTCGTGGTTCAACCTTGTCACCCATTAACGTAGTGACTCGTTTTTCTGCTCGGGCTGCATCTTCTAATTTAACTCGAATTAATGTTCTAGTTGCAGGGTCCATTGTTGTTTCCCATAGTTGCGTGGCATTCATTTCACCAAGTCCTTTGTAACGCTGTAGCATATAGCCGCGACCAACAATTTTTATTTTCGCATCTAGCTCACGTTCATCCCAAGCGTATTCTATGACTTCTTTTCTCCCACTTCCTTTGCTAACCTTATATAATGGCGGAAGGGCAATATAAACTTTACCTGCATCAATAAGTGGACGCATGTAACGATAAAAGAAAGTTAATAGTAATACTTGAATATGGGCACCATCTGTATCGGCATCGGTCATGATGACAACTTTGTCATAGTTTACATCGGAAAGATCAAAGTCTGAACCGACACCTGCTCCTATCGTATGAATAATCGTACGAATTTCTTCATTTTTCATAATATCTTCAAGCTTTGCTTTTTCGGTGTTGATAACTTTCCCTCGTAACGGAAGTACAGCCTGAAACTTCCGATCGCGACCTTGCTTTGCTGATCCACCAGCTGAATCACCCTCAACTAAATATAATTCATTTCGTTTCGGATTTTTCGATTGTGCAGGGGTAAGCTTTCCACTTAATAATACATCTTTTCGTTTGCTCTTTTTCCCATTACGAGCATCCTCACGTGCTTTTCGAGCCGCTTCTCGTGCTTGTGCTGCTTTAATCGCTTTTTTGATCAGCATTGTACTGACATCAGGGTTTTCTTCAAAGAAGTAAGATAATTTTTCCGAAACGACGCTATCGACAGCTGACCGTGCCTCAGTTGTTCCAAGCTTGCTCTTTGTTTGCCCTTCGAATTGTAGTAATTGCTCAGGGACTCTAACAGATATAATAGCCGTAAATCCTTCGCGAATATCAGAGCCATCAAGATTTTTATCTTTTTCCTTTAAAAGCTTCACCTTTCTGGCATATTCATTAACTGCACGAGTCATTGCAGCCTTAGCCCCTAATTCATGAGTTCCGCCATCCTTCGTCCGTACATTATTAACAAAAGACAAAACATTTTCTGTATATCCATCATTAAATTGAAAAGCAAATTCAACTTCAATGTCATTTTGTTCTCCTGAAAAGAACACAATTTGACTTAATGTTTCTTTATCTTCATTTAAATACTCAACAAATGCTTCAATTCCATTTTTAAAGTGAAATTCTTCCTGTGCACCCTCACCACGTAAATCGGTAATTTTTATCCGCAATCCTTTTAAAAGAAAGGCCGCTTCACGTAAACGTTCTGTGAGTGTTTCAAGGTTGAATAGTGTCGTACTAAAAATAGACGAATCGGGCTTGAAATGAATGGTAGTACCTGTTTTTTTCGTTTTTACCGACTTTCTCTAAACCTGTAACAGGTTTCCCTCCATTTTCAAAACGTTGCTTAAAAATGTGTCCATCACGCTTTATTTCAACAACTAGCCACTCAGACAATGCATTTACAACTGAGGCACCAACTCCATGTAACCCCCCACTCGTTGCATATCCACCTTGACCAAATTTCCCTCCTGCATGAAGAACGGTTAAAATGACTTCTGGTGTAGGCTTTCCTGATTTATGTATTCCTGTTGGCATACCACGACCGTAATCTGAAACGGACACACTCTGGTCTGGATGGATCGTCACTTCAATTGTATCACCATAACCAGCTAAAGCTTCATCTACTGAATTATCGACAATTTCATAAACGAGATGATGAAGTCCTCTTGCATCCGTACTACCTATATACATACCTGGTCTTTTCCGTACGGCCTCTAAACCTTCTAACACTTGTATTGATTCGTCATTATATTCTATCTGATTCTTAATCAAATTACGTACTCCTTTCACGGTGCTACAGAAACATTGTAGCACACACGAACGAATGTTTCTATTCGTGTCTTTACGTTGCCTAATCTATTGTAGCGGTTATTTCATTATTCGCAACCACTTTTTAAATTCCTGCATAAATATTTCACCATTTTTTAATATTTTTGTTAATATTTGTTACATTATTGTCTTGTTATATTCTACTTTAATGCAACGATTCATTACGGTCATAATTCCGTTCTCCTCAAGTAATGAGTATGCTTCGTCGTTTGAAATACCAAGCTGAGCCCAAAAACAATGTGCCTGTATATCTATCGTGTCTTTGGCGATTTCCGGTAAATATTCACTTCTTCTAAAAACGTTTACAATATCAACAGTACCACTAATTTCTCGCAATGATAAGACTGCTTTTTCTCCTAAGGTCTCATCAATCATCGGATTGACCGGAATAATTTCATACCCCGCATTTTGCATGATACGAGCTACTTGGTAGGAGGTTCGTTCAGGGTTATTGGAAAGTCCGACGACAGCAATTCTTCGAGCTTGCTGAAAGAGTGTTTTCATTTGTTGATCAGTTCGATTATGCATTCTTATTACTCCCTTATATGTTTTAATCCATTTAATTAAGGTGTAAGACAAATGATAGGACATGTTTATTAGTTTTATATTTCATCTATTCACAATAAACGTCTCTAAATTAAAATACGACAGCGGTTTCAGTTGTGTGTCATTATTAATTTTACACATCTTACTTTATCTTACTTCTTCATCATAGTTTTAATGCAAACTGTCGTAAGATACAAGTGACATACACTGGTATTAGGAAAGACTATCTACCATTTCAATTGTAGATAGTCTTATCCTTTAATTAAAATAAATCACGATCTCGAGTGTTAAATAAATCAAAGCCTAAATGGGCAAGAATAGCTGCTACGATGCACCAAAAGACTAGACTACTTGTTAACCAGTATGTAACTCCTTTTTTTGTTCCACCGAATGTAAGACTCATTAACGCAGTAATATGGCTGCCTACGATTAGAGGGCCAATGATGGCTAACCCAGGTAACCCGTATTTTTTCCAAATACGTTCAGCTCTTTGTGAGCGACGATTCTCTTTTTTATCGACAGTAGTCTTTCTTTTTTGGCGCCAATTTTTGATTTGCTCGATAAATATAATAATGACATAAACGGTTAGTAAATTCCCTGTTAAAGCAACAATTGTAACTTGTATTGCTGGCATACCAGCAAAAATAGCAAACGGGATGACGATTACCGCTTCTAATAAAGGTAACGCAGACAATAAAAAGACAAGTAAATACATCCAAAGGATTTCTAACATGCTAGTTCATTTTCCTCCTATTCATGGAGATGAATATATATTAGAACGTTTTATAAAACAATAGAAATTATTAAAAATGATATAATCGACGATATTTGTCACTCAAATAATGTAATAACGGTTTCGCGTCAATTCCACCACCAGTTATCTCTTTCATAAGTTCTGCTGGCTTTTTCATAGCACCATGACGATGAACCTTTTCTTTTAACCATTTATGAATATCTTGATAGTGTCCACTAGCTATACACTGCTCAAAATGAGGGATACTTTTTACCATTGTTTCTTTCAACTGGGCTGCATATATATAACCGAGTGCGTAAGAAGGAAAATAACCAAATGCTCCACTTGACCAATGGACATCTTGAAGCACCCCTTCGCCATCATTCTTTGGTTTTACACCTAAGTATTCTTCCATTTTCTCATTCCAAATAGAAGGTAAATCTTTTACTTGTAGGTCTCCTTTGATTAATGCCTTTTCTAACTCATAACGTAAAATAATATGTAAACAATACGTCAATTCATCACTTTCAATTCGGATAAGGGAAGGTTTCACTTCATTTATCGCAAAATAAAAGTCTTGTAAGGATATGTGGTCAAACTGCCCGTTCGTATTCTTTTTTAAGAGGTCATAATTGCGTTCCCAAAAACGTTCATTTTTGCCTATAAATTTTTCCCAAAATAATGATTGAGATTCATGGATTCCCATTGATGTCCCATCACAGAGTGGTGTACCCATTAGTTCTTCGGCAATATTCTGTTCATATAAAGCATGGCCACCTTCATGAATGGTACCGAAAAGAGCAACTTTAAAATCATTTTCAACATACTTAGTTGTGACGCGTACATCATTGGGGTTTATACCAATTGCAAATGGATGTATCGTTTCATCGAGCGTCCTTTAGAAAAATCATAGCCTATTTCCTGTAAAATTTCGACACTTAGTCGCTTTTGTTGTTCATAAGGAATCGTTTGGTAGATGAAATCTGTTTTTGGTTTATGAGCGGATTCTGATACGCCTCTTACTAAAGGAATTAGGCCATCTCGTAACTCAGAAAATACATCGTCAATCGTGTTGACAAATACTCCTGGTTCATAATCATCTAATAACGTATTGTATGGATGCCCTTCAAAGCCCCAATATGAAATAAACGTTTTCTTAAATGAGAGGATTCTCTCAAGATAAGGTTGCAGCATGTCAAAATCAGATCGTTCTTTTGCTTCCTCCCAAACGGATTCCGCCTGTGCTTCAAGCATTACATATTCCTTATATTCTTCTTTTGGGATTTTCGCATTTCGGTCATACTGTTTCTGGCATTCATCAACTGTTTTTTGGGTAATACGTGATAAGCTTTCATAAACACCTTTTTCTTTAAGAACATCCAAGTACTCCATCATTTGCTTGGAAGTGGACATTTGAAATACTTCTGAAGATAATGTGCCAATAACCTCAGAGCGTTGTGCCACTCCTTTTTTGGTGCACCAGTTCTAGAATCCCAAGCTAGAAGAGAAAGTGCTTGATTAAAATCCTCAATTTTTTTTACATAATTTCTAAATTCATTTTCAATAGATTGTATAGTTTTATTTGCCATGTGATCACCTCACTCACTATTTTACCTTATTCATTCGCACTATAACATCAATTCCTTTTCGTTATAATAGTATTCTTCAGAGTTGTATGATAAGGTGATTAAAGTAAGGAGGAATACACATTGCAATTATCGATTTCAAAGAAAGCAGCCATATTATATAAAAAAGAAATGGATCTTCAAAAAGGGGATTCATTGCGTCTATATGTTCGAATTGGAGGAGTCGGTTCTGGTGGATTTTCAGTAGGCGTTATGAAAGATAAACCGAACCAATTTAGCTATACTGTTGAACAGGAAGGGATTATTTTTTTTGTTGAGGAAGATGATTTTTGGTACTTTAACGGGATGGACATCGATTATAGTGAGGATTTAGATTATATTCATTTTGAACATGCTACACTAGAACATTTAGAGCATCCTGAACATCGTTAAGCTGAATGTAACCCATTATTGAGATGTACTCATAATGGGTTTTTCAATTTTTATTCGTCTTTGTCACGATGTTTTTTGGCTTCCGATAACTGATGGTCTGCTTTAGTAATAAACTCCTCAGCCACTTCTAAAAAGCTGTCATCTAGTCCAGTTTGGTGAGAAATTGCATGACGAAGCTGTTTTTTTGCATCTGAAATGGCATTTGTTGCTGCATTTAATTGGCCTTCATCCATTGTTCGAGTAGCTTGTCCTACCATATGCTCGGCAGACAAAATAGCCATTTCTACTTGTTTGAGATCATTATATTCTTGATTTTTAGACATCCCTCATTCTCCTTTCATACAAGAATATCTTCCCCAACTTTTTTAACTCCATTCAAGATAGAAATTGTTCATAATTTTATTATGTAAACTATCGATCTAAAAAAGATCAAAGCAATAACCACTTAATGAATTATCGTTTTGATCCTAGATTGTATATACCAATATGCTACGTTATTTATTTTTTGGTGGCCTTGGCCCGAAAAACTGATAATAGTCTACCTTTAAATTCCCATTATATAGCTTTCGCTTTTTTGAAGCTTTCCGGCCAAATAGAGATTCAAAACCTTCATGTGAAGTTAGCATATAGATCGACCATGTCTCTAGTTTTTCACACATCTTCCCCATATCTTTATACATTTGCTCTACTTCGGGGCGTTCCATTAAACGTTCCCCGTATGGTGGGTTTCCAATCATAACCCCATAATCTTTTGAGCTTGTAAAATCTTTTACTTGCATTTGTTTAAATGAAATCAAATCGGCAAAACCAGCTTCCATCGCATTGTTTTTTGATAATTCTACACTACGATGATCGATATCACTCCCTAAAATATCAAGCGGTTTGTCATATTGAGCTAGATCCTCAACCTCTTGTCTAGCGATATTCCAGTTATCTTTTCCGATCCAATGCCACTCCTCAGAAACAAATTCACGATTGAAACCAGGAGCAATATTTTGTCCAATCATGGCCGCTTCAATTGGGATCGTACCTGAACCACAAAATGGGTCAACTAGAGGCCGATCAGCTTTCCATGTTGTAAGCATAATCATAGCAGCAGCTAATGTTTCTTTTAAAGGAGCTTCATTATGCAAATAACGATAGCCACGTTTATGTAAGCCAGTCCCAGATGTGTCAATTGTTAATGTTGCTACATCTTTATGGAGGGCAACTTCGATTCGATATAAAGGTCCATTTTCGTCAAACCAGCCTCTTTTATATCGTTTTTTCATTGCTTCTACTACTGCCTTTTTTACAATCGCTTGACAATCTGAGACGCTAAACAATTTTGATTTAACCGATTTTCCGATAACGGGGAATTCAGCATGGACTGGTATAAACTCTGCCCAAGGTAAAGATTTTGTTTTCTCAAATAATTCATCGAATGAATATGCTTTAAATTGCCCAATTTGAAGCTTTACACGGTCAGCTGTTCGTAACCATAAATTCGTACGAGGGATCGCTGATATATCGGCCGTAAACGTTACTTTTCCATTTTCAACTTCAACGTCTTCATATCCTAGACTCTTCACTTCTCTAGCAACCAACGCTTCCAAGCCCATTGTAGCAGTTGCTATTAATGTTACTTTCGTCATAACGAGCTCCTTTTTTTGAGTTAGTTCTTAATCATAAATATATCACTATTATTTTCCAGGATCCAACCTTATAAAAAAAGCCCCATAATGGGGTTTTCTTACATCTTATAAGCATTCGATAAGCCATGTTCTGTACCTTTGTACTACAAACGGTGATGAGCCTCGTACTCCGGTGGTAATCATCTATCTACAAGGGATTACCTTGTCCTTCTCTTGCGTTCATTTCCGCTTAAGAAGATGCCCCTACCAAATTTGGGTTTCTCGCTCGAGGGGTTTACCGCGTTCCACTCCAAGCGTTTCCGATTGGACTACGTCACTGTGGCACTTTCAAAGGCTCACACCATATCAGATGACTTAGGTGCTTCCCTTGCCGTTAGCCTACAAGGCTACCCTAGCTTATGACTTCGCTAGGCACGAACACTACGGGCATCTCAGCCCGTGCGAGCATGGACTTTCCTCTACATTGTCATGCAGCGATTACCTGAATGCTTATTGTTATGTCTTAAGCGACAATCTTCATTATACCGTTTATAACACCAGTAAGCAATATGAAATTATTTCCGTTTTTTTTGTATGGCTTGTCTAGCTAATTGGTCAGCTTGTTGATTTTGTTTACTCGGTATCCATTTAATAAAAAATAAATCAAAATCACTTTCAATAATAGACAGTGCTTCTTTTAAATCATGTTGGTATGTCTTATTATTGATATACTTTTTTTCAATTGCATCCTCAATTAACTTTGAATCCGTTCGAAAAGAAGCCATTCTAATTTGTCGTTCTCTACAGAGCTTTAATGCTAATAATAATGCTGCGAATTCGGCTTCGTGATTAGATATGTTGCCTAAATAAGATGAGTGGTGTTCAACATTCCCATTTTTATAATTAATGAAAACACCTGCACCAGATGGCCCAGGATTTCCCGCACTTGCTCCGTCTATATAAACCTCAACCATTATAATTTATTTCCAAATACCGCTTTTTCTAGATTAGAAAGCCTTTGTAAAATATCATAATTCGTACTTCCCACTGGTTGTGAAGGTGCTTGTTTCTGTCTTTCAGCTGTTTTCTTTAACTCACGTTTAAGTTGAAGGTTTTCTTCTTCTAATAGTTTGACTTTCTTTTGAAAAATCTCATAATCTTGAATAATAGCATCTAAAAATTTGTCCACTTCATCTGCATTGTAGCCACGCATACTCGTTTTAAAATCTTTTTCTAAAATTTCTTTTGGCGTAAATTTAATTTCGTGGTTCATCTCTTTCACCTCATCTTTTTTGTTCATTCATTTATATATGTATGATAATTCATTCCATTCATATCATCTACAAATTTAAAAGCAGGAGCAACTAGCAAAATAATCTCTCATTGTTTATCTTATTGTATTATATAGATGTTATTATTTATTTTTTCAAAAATTTGTTCAGTTGTCAATTTTCATCTATATTCTCATGATCCATTGCTGTCAACATTTGTTCTTCATGTATGATTTCATTAATATCATATGCTGTAATTAATAGTAGCTCTATTTCCCTGTTATATTCCATCTTCTTAGCTATTTCAAACATGTACCGGGGGGAACCTTGATTTTCTTCATCGTAAAATAATAGTAGTCCATCAGATTTCTGTAAAAGAAATTGGTTTTTTTGCATTAATTGCTTTGGGTGTTCATAAGGCCTTTTTGATATACTATCTATAAAATCAGCACGTTCCGTTATTGATTGATAATATTGCTGTGTTTCTTCCTTCCAATGGCTTTCTTGTTGTAAATACGGGGTTAATATCGCGATTTTCAATTCACTGAATTCTGATTTTAATGTATAAACCACTTCGGCTGCCCATAATTCAACTCCAAGTTGTCCACTAATCAGTACCCATTCTAGGCCATTTTCACATAAAGCACGTAATCGGTTTTCTAACGCTTTCTTAATATATGTAATGGCAATATGATTTTGATCAAAAATTCCTAATTCATGGGCTTTATATCCAGAAACTGTTACAATTTTCATTTTTATCACACCTTTTAAAGAAGAAGCGAACTGATTTTCAGCTCGCTTCGAACTTAAACATTAACGACATTTGCATCCTTTATGACCATGTCCTGCTCCATGTCCTGCTCCATATCCTGGACCAGATTGTGCACCTGCTACTTGGCCGCCCATACCAGGGCCAAATCCAGGACCAAATCCTCCACCAAATCCAGGGCCAGATTGTGCACCTGCTACTTGATTGCCCATACCAGGGCCGAATCCAGGACCAAATCCTCCACCAAATCCAGGGCCTGTCTGTGCACCTGCTACTTGGCCTGGTGCAGCAAATTGCTGGTGAGAAATAGTATCATTTTGAGAAAAAGTATGTGGGTAGCTTTGAACATGCTTATACACATGATTTACTTGCTTATGCGTATGAGTCGGATATACTTCAGGTACGATATACTCACATGTTTTCTCAATGAAGTTTTGTTGAGCGGGTGCCACTTGAGCTGGCATTACCTGAGTCGTAGTTGGCAACTTACAATGTTTAGGTCTCGGTCTACAAAACATAGGAAACTTCCTCCTTTAATAGTTGATTCCATATAATCTATGTAATTCAACTAACGATTGTCCTAGTCAACTACCTATTTCTCGTGCCTAATATCCAACAAGAATTGATAATGCCGATTGACGTAGTTCAGTCATAATAATTACTGTTAAACAAATCATGATGAAAAATAAAAGTAATATTGCACGATGCAACCTCATTCACCTTCTCCTAAAAAAGCATATCAAGCGATTATCATTTTAATAGGATTAATGTGAAATGACAATTTCTTTTTAGAATTTACAAACACTTACCAATTTAATGATCGTTTTTTGAAAAAAATTGTTGATTTACCACATTTCTTGCGCTTGCCCTGGAAATATTCTTTTTCCTGTTTTTCTTTGCAAACGATCAATACGCTTTCGGATCTCTTTTGAATTTGTTCGTTTATATAGTTGTTCACAATAAAAAAGTGCATTTTCGTAATCTTTAAATTGGTGTTCTAATAATTTTGCAAGCTCAATGATTGCTAATTCGTGGTCCGGTTGTAATTTAACACACTGTTTGAAATAATGGACTGCCTCCAAATAGCTTTTTTTCTTTTTTAATAAGCTGGCATATGCAAATAAGCTTTTCATTTTTAAATCGCTTGTCTCTGTCAATAAACTTTGATACAAATTCATTGCTTGATCGGCTTCTCCAACAAATTCAAACCAACGTGCTATTTCAAACGTTTCTATACTTGTTGCAAAAGCGGAAGGCTTAATTATCTTCTGGCTTAAATGAATGTAAAGGCTCAAAAGAGATAGTACATCCCATTCATGATGCAAGAAAACAGACTGGACATATTCAGGGTTAGGATCATTTAAAAAGTCAAAATATAACATTGGGACGAGATAACTAGGTGTATCTGCTTCACGCATAAATTGTAATTCATGTTCTTCTACTACTTTTAATTGACAAGTAGGCAAGACATTTTTCCAAAGCCTACGTGCTGCATGTAATAGGTCAAAATGTCCAAAAGGAGGAAGTTTAGGAACATGCTCCTTAACAAATGTATGTCTCGTTTTAACCTGTGGCCAATCAAAAGCTTTTCCATTATACGTCACAAGGTACTTATCGTTACCAATATCATTTAAAAAAGCATTGTATAGTGCTACTTCTGCTTCAGGACCTGGAAGGAAATATTGTTTAACTAAAATGCCATTATCTTTAAATTGACAGAAGCCTAATAAAAAGATGGTGTTACCAGCCCCACCGCTTAAACCGGTTGTTTCTGTATCAAAGAACAACAGTTGATCTGCTCTTATCCCTTTAGTGGATAGTGGATGATCCACTTGCACTGATTCCCATAAGGCTATGGAATCCTGAAGCTGTTCAAATTTATATAATCCATGTTGTTGATCTAATGGGTAAAACGTTTCACGAATAAAAATGTAATGGCCGTCAAACCAATACGGATATACTCGAAAGTTCGTCCATTCCTGTTCGTACGGGATGACCGTATTCTGTTTTTGATCATGTAAACTTGTTTCTACTTTTTTTGTATTATTTAAGCCCATATGCCCTTTTAGACGATTTAGTTTTGCCTTCTTCATGATCACTCGTACCCACTTGTTAATAAGGCTAAGAACTGCTCGACTAATTGTTTTACTTTGTCATCATCAGTTGTGCCGATACATGCTGGACAACCAGTTGAACAGCGACAATTATTTAATAGATCAGCCGTCTGCCTAATAACGGTCCGAAAGTTGTTAAAAACCTCTTTAGCTAAACCAATTCCACCTGGATAACGATCATAGATAAAAATGGTAGGACAA
This sequence comes from Bacillus sp. JCM 19034, assembly GCF_001310635.1. Taxonomy (GTDB): domain Bacteria; phylum Bacillota; class Bacilli; order Bacillales; family Bacillaceae_D; genus Halalkalibacter. The sequence goes on along the minus strand of NZ_BAXR01000001.1, from coordinate 432,227 downwards.
TTATTATGGTCTGACTTTAGTTGTGGGACAACATGCAAATCACGTTGATCGCACATGACGAAAACAGGAGCTATATGTTGGAGTAATTGTGCAATTCCTGACAAAACAGCATCAAGGCGTTTTTCGGAATAGCTTTCATACCATTTAGGAGAAAATTGAATCCACATCGCATTTGTATGCAATTCTTCTTCGGGAAGATGTATCGGGCCTGAACCAATTGTTTCAAATGTTGTAAGCTTTATTTTTTTAAATATAGTAGCTTTTGCATTTACCATTACATCCCCAAAGAAAGTCGCGATTTCTGGTGCTTGAAGATTTTCATCTTCCTCTAACACACGCAGCTGAACGGCTAAGTTAGCATCAGTAAAATAATCAACCGCAACATGACGTACAAACGCTTTTTTCTCTTCCCAGTCTAACAGCTCCACTTGATATTGTTCACCTTCGTGAAGATATATAGCTTCATCATGTAACAAAGTCATTGCACTAAACCGGTCCATTTCGCCAATAACCTTTTCCGCTCCTTGATTTGTTTGATCTATAATAATGACATTTTCTTGAGATGCAGATCGTAAACTTATTCCATGTGCAGGGAAAGCATCAGACATCCAATACCATTTATCAACACGATGATGTAGCACTTGTTCTTCTGCAAGAAAATCGAGAATTTCCTCAATATCATTGCCATCAAACAATTCGCCACGTTTGAAAGGTAATTCATATGCAGCACATTTTAAATGATCTACTAAAATAATTAAATTATCTGGATTAATACGTGCAGATTCGGGATTACGTTCAAAAAATAATCTGGGTTTGAGATAATATATTGATCTAGCGGAGACGAGCTTGCAACCATAATAATGACCGATTCATTTTGTCTTCTACCAGCTCGTCCAGCCTGTTGCCAAGCACTTGCGATAGTACCGGGATATCCTGTCATAATACACGCTTGCAATTGTCCAATATCAACACCTAATTCAAGTGCATTAGTGCTAACAACTCCCTTTATTTTGCCTTCACGTAATCCTTTTTCAATTTCTCTTCTTTGTTTTGGCAAATAGCCTCCACGATACCCACGTAATGATTGATCGGTAATCTCATTTTTCGTTAATGATTGCAAGTGACTTAAAATAAGCTCCACACGTACACGACTACGAGCAAATACAATCGTTTGGATATCGTTTCGCAGGAAATGCTTTGCTAGCATGTTCACTTCAGTTGTCGCACTTTTACGGATATTTAAAGGCTTATTAATAAGTGGCGGGTTATAAAAAATAAAAATGTTTTTTTCCACTGGGAGCACCATTATTATCAATTAACACAACTCTTTCGCCAATTAACGTTTCCGCTAATTCCTTTGGGTTAGCAATCGTTGCTGACGTACAAATAAAAATAGGCTCACTTCCATAATAACGGGCAATTCTTTTTAATCTCCTAATCACATTTGCCACATGGCTTCCGAATACTCCACGATATGTATGAAGTTCATCTATAACAATATATTTTAATTTCTCAAAAAGGATATCCATTTTGTATGATGAGGTAAAATAGCTGAATGTAACATATCAGGATTTGTAATAACTATATGACCAGCCTTTCGTACGGCTTGACGGATGTTAGGTGGCGTATCACCATCATAGGTATAACTTTTAATAGGGATTCCCATTTCGGCTATTAGCTCATTTACTTCACTCATTTGATCTTGTGCTAATGCTTTCGTTGGAAAAAGGTATAACGCCCTGCTTTCTTCATTTTCTGTTATCTCCTGTAAAACAGGTAAATTATAGCAAAGTGTTTTACCTGATGCAGTTGGCGTTACGGTGACGATATGGTTCTTATCTTGAATATTTTGATAAGCCTCGCCTTGGTGAATGTATAAAGATTGCATACCTCTGTTTTGTAATGCTTTTACGAGGTTCGAATTAAGACCGTTTGGAAAAGGAACAGTTTTTGCTTCTGTTGCAGTAATTTCATGCCAATGGACAATTTGTTCTTTATATTCTTCGTGAGTACGAAATTCTTCGAGTAATTGTTGTAAGTCTTTTTTAAACATCTAGTTCACCCCAATTCTATTTCTCTATTATAGCGAATGTTTGTTTGTGTGAAAAGTCATCTATTCTTAAAATCTACCTATATCTATTACAGTGCTTCTTCAAGCCACTTCTTTAGAATTGTTTCTTCCTTACATTATAAAAGCTTCATTTCTATCTAGTAAGATAGAAATGAAGCTAAAAAAACAATTGATCGCAGATAAAGACCGTTATAATGCCACCGAGAACAACAATCATTAAATTCATTCGCGATAAGGCAAGAACAACGGAAACGAGACCGCCGATAAACGCTGAGTATATATGGTCAACAGAATATAATATACCTGGAAAGATTAAACTTGCCAAAACAGCGTAAGGGACAAACTGCAAAAAACGTTGCAGAAAATGAGGTAGTTCCATAGAATGGAGATACACCATCGGTAACATTCGTGGAACATATGTAACAAGTCCCATAATGAGAACAAGAACGATATAAGTAATCAACTTACTTCCTCCTTTGGAAACAAAAATGCACCGATTGCTGCTGCAATAACAGTTGTTCCAATAATTTGTAAACCATCGGAAACGTTTATGAATAGTGGGACTACCCAATAAAACAATGAACTGACGATGATTGCAATTCCAACAACAATTGAAATTTCTTTTCCCTTCTTTAATGCGGGGACAAGCAAGCCGATAAACATGGAATAAAGAGCGATGCCCATACTAGATTGAACAGAAGCTGGAAGGCCAACTGCAAGGAAAACGCCAATCCAAGTCCCAACGTTCCAAGCGGAAAAGGTAATTAAGTTTAATCCTAGTAAAAATGTCGGCTGTAATTCCTTTTCTCGTTGTGTTGATGCGACACTAAACGTTTCATCTGTCACTCCAAATGCAAGGGTGGCAAGCATTTTTTCGATGTGTTTTAGGTAATCGCTGTGACAAGGACGCAGTCATAAGAAAGTGGCGAACATTTAATAAAAAGGTTGTAAAGACAATTTCCCAATAGGCTACTCCAGCCATTATTAAATTAATACCAATAAATTGACTTGCACCGGCAAATATAATGAGCGACATCATCAATGTAACAATGTCTGATATTTGTGCAGATTTAGCTAATAAACCAAAAGCGATGGCAATGGGAATATACCCGATAGCGACAGGTATACCTATTTTTAGTCCTTTTTTAAAGGGCGTTTCTATTTCTTTTTGTTCTGTTGTGGATGATTCATTCAAAATAAAGCCCCTCCCTCTATGTCTAATATAACATACTTCTATATGCTATAATAGATAAGATACTTATTGTACGGTCTATTTACAACAATAAATTGAGAAGGTGACGTTATGGAAGAAATTAATAAGCAAATTGCAACAAAATTAAAGTCATTTCGCAAATTTAAAGGACTTAGTCTAGAACAAACCTCTCATCTCACTGGAGTAAGCAAAGCAATGCTTGGTCAAATTGAACGCGGCGTTTCCAATCCTACTGTTTCTGTATTGTGGAAAATAGCTAACGGATTAAAGGTTTCCTTTTCAGAGTTTTTTGAAGAAGAGAAAGAAGAGGTTGCTCTTGTATCTTTTCAAGAAATTGAACCGTTATCTGAATCAAATGGACAATATAATGTCTACCCTATCTTCCCTTTTAAACAAGGAAAGCAGTTTGAGGTTTATACAATTAACTTACATCCACACAGTATCCATTTCTCTGAAGCACATCAAGGAGGAGTTGAAGAATATATTATCGTGACAGAAGGTACGTTAATTTTAGAGGTGAATCAAAGTCGTTATACCCTTTCTAAAAACGATGCTATTCACTTTAAAGCACATACTCCTCATGTATATCGCAATGAAAATGATACAGCAACTACGTTTCAAAACATACTGTATTATTCACCTACAGGAAAATAAAATTTCTTTCTTGATTGAATCACCATCTCAAATGATACAATTGCTAGGCACAATTCAAATGAACGAAAAAACATACTATTTTTGCTGAAATAGACATCCTCCATTAAATGTAAAGCAAATATCAATCTCGCAGGCGAAGTTTTGTGACTACGCATACAACAAAAACGAGTCATTTAATAATGTGTGTTATAGTATTAAACCATAAATAGAGCTGTCAAAAGAATTAGATCCATTGACAGCTCTCAAATGTTTAAACCCACCACATATCTGCAGGTTGTTCTCTTAATAGTACTTTTTGTAAATTGTCCACTGCACATTTAAATCCTTCATCAATTGACATTAAAGGATCTTCATGTTCAATGCTTACAACATAATCATAACCATATGTGCGTAATGCACTCATAATATTTGTCCATTCTTGGCTGCTATGACCTAACCCTACAGAGCGGAAATTCCATGAACGTGTTTGAATTTCGCCATAAGGCTGCATATCTGTTAAACCGTACATATTAACGTTATCTTGGTCAATAAACGTATCCTTTGCATGGAAATGATGAATGGCCCCTGCTTTACCAAGAATTTTAATTGCTGCTACTGGATCAATTCCTTGCCACCATAAATGACTGGGATCTAAATTAGCTCCAATCGCATCACATGTTTCTTCGCGCAACTTTAGCATCGTATATGGTGTATGTACGAGAAAGCCACCATGCAATTCTAGTCCAACTTTAATGCCATGTTCCTTTGCGAATGCTCCGGCTTCTTTCCAGTAAGGGATTAGCTTTTCTTCCCATTGCCACTTTAGGACATCACCATATTCGTTTGGCCAAGGTGCAACAGGCCAATTCGGGTATTTTGCTCCTTCATGATCTCCTGCTGCTCCCGAAAATGTATTGACAACGGGAACGCTTAACAGTTTTGCTAAACGAACCGTTTTCTTAAACGTTTCCTGGCACTCCTTCGCAAATTCTTTATTAGGTGAAATCGGGTTTCCATGACAACTAAATGCACTAATCGTTAAGCCGCGAGATTCAATTTTTTCCATATATTCTTTACGTTTTTCTTCACTTTCAAGCAACTCATCTAATGGGCAATGGGCATTACCAGGATAGCCCCCCGTACCGATTTCAACCGCGTCTAAGCCTGCATCTTTAACGTAATCTAACATCTCTTCAAAGCTTAAATTAGAAAATAAAACAGAAAACACTCCTAATTTCATCTTTTAACACCTCTCCTAATTTCAATCATAATTTGATTGCTTGTTTGTGTATGAAAACGATCCCAGATTTGCGTGTTAAAAAGAAACTCATCTACATCTAAAGAGTTTCGTTTTCATCGCATAGTATGCAATCGTTTACAATTACTATATAAGGTATAACAATATAAGTCAATGGATTGTAGGTAACTAATTAATGAAAAAGAAAAACGTTTCGTCTATTAAATAAAACCGAAACGTCTCCTCTATAAATTAATGGAATGTTTTATCGAATATCTCTTTTACTTTAGGAACGACGTATTTGCTTCCTCCACGATCCTCTACTTCCTCAATCATATAAGTTAGCAGTAGTTCTGGATTTTCAGAATTATAAGCAACAAACCAACCAGATTCTGCCCCATCGTCATTCTGTGTTAATTTATATTCAGTCGTCCCTGTTTTCCCTGCGATTGGCAATGAATTCATGTATGCAGCGTGTCCTGTGCCATTAGAATCTTCTACGACTAATTGTAATGTTTGATGAATTAGTGCTGCTTCTTCCTCAGAGATCACATCCTCAAGCCAATAAGTAGGCTCTTCACCTTGGAGTAATGTCGGTTTCACAATGTTACCATCGTTTACAAAAGCAGTGTACATTAATGATAAGTGTAATGGGTTTACAAGCATTTCGCCTTGTCCATAAGCTGTATCAGCTAATTGTAAATCACTTGAAATGCCTTCATTGGCGTAAGTCGAAGATCTCATCCCATAAGAAAAAGGAATTGACTCATTAAATCCAAATAGCTCTAGCCCGTCTGTAAATGACTCAGAGCCTAACTCCATTATAATTTGTGCAAAATAAATATTATCAGAGTATTTCATCGCACTATTTAGATCGATCGGGTGACCCGGATCTGTCACACGACGGACAAAATACTCACCCCACGATGAATCTTCCGGTTGCCACTGTCGGGACTGAATGTTTCGTTCATGACTTGGATCTAACCCTTCCTTTAAAGCAATGGCAGCAGTAATTGGTTTAATTGATGATCCAGGAGCAAAAGATTGTGTAAATCGGTTTGTAAATGGTCTGTTTTCATTTTGTTCCAAATCATCATATTCACCAGGTCTAAACCCGATAACAAATGAATTCGGGTCATACGTTGGTGCACTAACGAGAGAAAGCACCTCTCCTGTTTGCGGTTGAATCGCAACAGCCACACCTGCATCTTCTTCTGAAAATGAATCAACGATATTGCGTTGTAAGTTACTATCAATGGTCAAATGGACATCATCACCATTAACAGGGTCTTTCCGAGTAATAATGTCCTTTTCTTGGTCTTCTTCATTAACAACCGCAATTTCGACACCGAATTCCCCTCTTAACTGTTCTTCAAATACCGATTCAAGACCTGCACGACCGATAAGGCTATTGTCACTATAGCCTTCTTCTATTTTCTCTTCTAACTGATCTTCTGGGATGGCACCGATATAACCAGTTAAATGGGCAGTTACTTCTCTAAGTGGATATTCTCGTGTATCAAAAGGCAAATAACTGACTCCTGGAACGGTTTCTCGTAAATGCTTTACATAATCCTCCATGTCACTTCCAACGCTAATGAGTGGAACAAATGTATCATCACGCACCCAAGATTGACTTAACTTAGATTCAATAAACTCTTCGGATAAACCGAATTCATCTTCTAGAAAGGCAAAAGTATCCTCTTCAACCCCTTCCATACGACCTGGGACGAGTCCGATGTCATACGCCTGTCCATTAATGGCAAGACCAATACCATTTCGATCAAAAATTTCACCACGCTCAGGCATTTGATAACGAACTTGAATAGAATCCCCCTCACTTAACACTGGCAAAACTAAGGAATGGTCCCATTGTATCTCCCATTTATTGGATTCTCCGTTTTGTACAAGAAACATATTCTGTTCAAAATCAATAGAACCTGTAATGATTTCTAACGTTTGTACGAACGGCAAATACACTTCAGTTACATCCTTATCTCGTTGCTCTTTTTCTACATCATCTTGCAGAATGGGACTTTCCACATGAATATCACTTAGTTGGAGAGCATCATAAACTTCTTGATAAGCATTTGAAAAATCCTCTTGCGTTAGAGATGAACGAACATCCTCTGAGATCATTTCGTACATTTGCTCGTACTCTCCATCTAGCCAATGCCCCACATAAGCTTCAAAAACTTCTTCTGGAGTTGGATTCTGATTAGAGCAAGCCGCAATGAACAGAACAAGAATCAAACTTATACAACCTCTAAATAGTAGGTTTATTTTCATATTTTCTTTCCCCCCTCTTTGTTTGATAGTCAATATGAATACTTATTATGTATTTCTACACTATTATAACAAGAAAACACCCCAAAAAGATAAAATTATCTCCCTAGGGTGCTATCTTTACCACATATGCTCTATGCGGTATCATATGAAATAAGAGTTAACGCAGATTAAAGCTTAACAACGTTAGCTGCTTGAGGACCACGGTCACCATCAACGATTTCAAATTCTACTGATTGACCTTCATCAAGAGACTTGAAACCATCGCCAGTGATAGCGCTGAAATGTACAAATACGTCATTTCCACCTTCAACCTCGATAAAACCGAATCCTTTTTCTGCGTTAAACCACTTAACTGTACCAGTTTGCATGAATAAATTTCTCCAATCGTAAATAAATTTTTCTTAATATGCTACACTCACATTTGCCTCTAGCAAATAAAAAATTCACATATTATTAGGAACATCAACAACAACCTGAGTAAATATCCCTAATAGTATGTGAATACTGAACTCCTCATTATATTGCAATTGATACAAAAGTATTTAAACGTAAAAGAACATGAACAACTTTTCTTGATACGTTAACTATATACGATTCTAATGTACATTGCAAGCTTTTTTTATAATATTGTTCAAAATGGAAAATGACTCTAACAAATACACATAGTTCCCCTTCTATTGATCATACTAACAACAAGGAATTGTATTAGGAGGGTGCTCATTTTGAAAACATTCGTTTTAGTCATAATCACGTCTATGATCGTCATTTTAACTGGTTGTACGTTTAATGATAGTGAAAAGGAAATTGTCGAGGATGTAACGAAACAGCAGACACAGTCAACTTCAAAAGCGGAACAGCCAAACAATATGGAACAAAATTATCACATACAATCGGATGATAACAATGCAAAAGCTTTAAATGAATATGCTGATGTAACTGGTACATACATTTATTCCACATATAATCATCTTCTTGAAATTGAACCACTGTTTAGCTTAAATAACGTTTCCGATTCCGATATTGAAAGTGCAAAACAGTCGGCTACTAACATTTTAGAAGAGTATGGTAAATACATGAATGTTGAGATACCTGAATCATTTGAAGGGTTTCAAGATGTTCATAGTGTAATGATTTATGAAATTGAGCAATTATATAAAGCGTTACATGAGGCTAACTCATCATCTTCTTCATTAGGAGCTGCTCGTCGCCATTATGAAAATGCGATTATGTCACATCAACTTATGGAAAGGGAGTTCTTAACTCTGACAGACGAATTAGGGATTTATTAAAAAAAGCAAAAAGATCACCCAATGAGATGTATTCTTAGGTGATCTTTTTTTTGTTAGCGATGCTGATGAGTAGAATCATCAATAAGATCAATGATTTCGGCAATAGCAGCCCCAAATGTGTCAAACGGCTCAGATAGTGATACATGATGCTCTAACGCTTTGATTCGATTGATTACTTTTCGGTTTGTTGTTATATAGATTTGTTCATCCTGAAATGAACCAAGTTCTTTCTTTACTTCATTAATTAAATACTCTCGATCAGATTCATTAGATTCAATACCGATCACGTACTGACTACCTTCTGAAATAACATGTGCATCCCTTACTAATTGTAATTTTTCAACTCTTTTTTCTATTTCACGTTCTTTTGTTGAATTTGATTGGATTACTATATGGGACTGATCTTTTTTTAGCTGCTGATCATTAGTTTGACGGCGAAGTGCATATTTATCTTGTAGCACACCAGGGCGATTTGTAAAAATTCTAGAACCTTTAAATTGGTTGCCCTCATGCTTACCGAGGTTCTTTATTGTAGATTGCCCCTTTTGTTGTAAAACTTCAGTTGTGTGTTGACCTATACCTAACGGTGATTGGTCAGGAATCATTAAATCGGTTAATGGCCCTTCATGCTGGCGGTATAACGCAATATGCTCATTTTCACCATTCATATTGTGACTATTAGCTCCGAATGGCTGCTTTTGTGGAACTGTACATGCAGTAAAAGTAAATAAAATCATAAGGAGTATAATAAGTTTCTTTAATAGCATATTCACTTCTCCTTTCTTTACGATTAGTGTGCATCAACCATTTCAGATTCAATCAGAGATAAACAATGTAATATTAACCAATGTAAAAGAAAATCATGTCGATAAAACTCATAAATTTAATGATGCTGACTTATTTCGTAGAATCTCTTTATTTTATCGCTATTTCGCTTATAATACGTGTAGAAGAAATTAATTTTCTTTTTAGATTAAGCCATCTGGAGTGGGAATAATGATTATGGGGAAGATTGAAGATAAACGTATGGAAATGTTGAAGTTCGCTAAAAACCATGGAATGACGTCAAAAATTACTGTTAAGTGTAGTCAAGAATTGGACATGCTATTAAATATGGTACAAAAGAAGCCACAAATAAAGTAACGTTCTTCGACAATTTTAAAAAAAATTTATGTAAAACCATTGCAAAGCTTTAATACATTTGTTAAGGTAAACACAAATTCATACTTAAACTTACTTCATAAATCATTTGAAGTGAGAGTAGAGGTGCAAAGATCATTAGTAAGCATGTTGAGGAGAATGAGCTCCAATGAATCATGTTAAAAGGGATATTTGCCGAAGTGTTTGGTTACTCATTTTCCAAATCACTGGGACTGTTTTGAATAAGAACAGGACTGTCATATAGCGTGGCTATATGGAGGGCTATCTCACACATTGAATTGGTTTTGCTATTCTTTGCTAACCATCAACAATGGGATAAACCTCATTGTTATTTTTTTGTGCTTCCATTAGTCGCCCAAATACCAATTTGAAAATTATATATTAGAATGAGGGTGAATCGGATGAATTTCGGTCGAGTAATTACAGCAATGGTAACACCATTTGATCAAGAAGGATTAATTGATATTGAGGCAACAAAAGAACTTGTTCGCCATTTGTTGGCAAATGGTTCTGATGCACTCGTTGTTGGTGGAACGACTGGTGAGTCACCAACATTATCCAAGGATGAAAAGCACCTTTTATACAAAACGGTTGTTGAAGAGGTAAATGGTCAAGTCCCCATTATTGCGGGAACTGGTTCCAACAATACACGGGAATCAATAGAATTGACAAAAGCAGCTGAACAACTGGGTGTTGAGGCTATTATGTTAGTAGTTCCTTATTATAACAAGCCTTCTCAGGAAGGAATGTATGCTCACTTTAAAGCTATCGCAGAATCAACATCACTGCCTGTTATGCTTTATAATATTCCCGGTCGGAGTGCCGTTAACATGAGTGTTGAAACAACATTACGACTAGCACAAATACCAAATATTGTTGCGACAAAAGAAGCAAGTGCTGATCTAGAAGCGATGTCTGAGATTATTGAAAATGCCCCTGAAGGGTTTAGCTTATATAGCGGTGACGATAGTTTAACATTACCTATTCTTTCAATCGGTGGGACCGGTGTTGTTTCAGTTGCTTCTCATATTGTAGGAAATGAGATGCAGCAAATGGTTCGTAACTTTCAAGCTGGACAAGTTACCGCTGCAGCTATGCAACATCGTCAGTTACTTCCAGTGATGAAAAAGCTATTTATGGCACCAAACCCAACACCTGTTAAAGCAGCTCTAGAGATGAAAGGGTTTAAGGTTGGTCAAGTGCGTCTGCCATTAGTTCCATTAACGAATGAACAGCAACAAGAGCTTCAATCAGTGATTCATCCTAATATGAATTTTTTTGTTAGCTAATTCATTTAAGCATATTAGAAAAAAGCAGCCATTTCCCTGTAGGAAATAGCTGCTTTTTTCTTGTTAAGATGCACTTTTTTCATAAGAAACGTTTTTTCTATGATGCGTCACTTTCTCTATATAACCCGTTCCAAATAATACGCCTATCACAATGAGTAAAAAGCCTGCCCCTTGATACCAATAAATCTGTTCCTTTAAAAAAAATGGCTGAACTAACTAAACCGAAAAATGGAACAAAATTATTAAAAATTGCTGTTTGACCAGCACCTACCTTCTCAATGGCACTATTGAATAGAAAATGGCCAACACCTGTGGCGATAACAGAAGAAATGATAAAAACACCATAAAGCCAAAATGGAGCTTTCCCCATTTGTACCAATCCGTTAGGCTCAATAGCTAAACTAATGGCGACTAAGCATAGCGAGCCTATGATCAGCATATAGCCTGTCATTTGCCTAGAATCGAGTGTTTTTGTTGCTAGCTTAATGTAGATAAAGCTAATCGCTTGAAAAACCATTGCAATAAAGATTAGCAGCTCTCCCCTGTCAATTGATAGTGAACCATTACCACTTTGAATGAAGAAAACGCCAATAAAAGCAATAACAATACCGAGTATTCTCCATTTCGACATTCGTTCTCCTAAAAAGCAAACGGCTAAAATAGAGGTAGTAACTGGAAGTAAAGCAAGTATTAATACAGCATTTGAAGCACCTGTATAGACTAATCCCTCAGCAAGAAAGAAATGGTGTCCTACAACGCCAAATAAGGCACCACACAATGTATATTTCCATTCTGTTTTCGTTAAACGCCGTAAAATATTTGAAAAATAGACGATTAGCATGACAACCACACCAGCTAGCATAATGCGTAATGATGTCATTGAAATCGTGGGAAAATGTTCAACGAGCACTTTAAGCATGACTGTATTAATTCCCCAAATGATCATCACAAAAAAAACAACACCATATGTTACTAGTAACGAATTCTTCATGAAACCCCTTCTCTCTACGTTGCCACTTAACATACATACGTAATCATATCATGTACATTCCATTTCGTATATGTATGTGCATAGTAAACGATTAAGAGTACAACTTTAAGATAAGTTGTACTCTTTTTCACATTCACGTAATCTTTCTATGCTTTTTTTAGCCCATTCTGATGAATCGTTTACGAGGGAACTAATTTGTGTTTGCAACGCATGTTTTAAAGATTCTTTATAGTCCGGAATCGGATCCTGAAATGCCTTTAATGAGGATAAAGGAACCCATGCTTTTTCATTTTGTGCTAGTGCTTTTCTTTGATGGAATAAGGGCACATCTGCTTCTTTAGGGTTGTGCAAATCCCCTTGAATCGGATGCTTTAATACTGCTTTTACCTCAACTAAAGCACGGTTTTGTTGTTCATTTCGGTCGAGAAGTTTCCCAACATAGACACCTGTTTTATATGTAGCACGCACCCATTCTGCCAAGATAACGCCATCTCCTTTCATCTACTTACAATCCAGGGATTAAAAACGTAAATAGCTCCCACATAAATTCTGATAATGGGACTAAATATTGCTCAGAAATCAATCCTAGTCGATTTGAGTTAGTAAATAAATCGACAACAACAAATGAGAATGTAATTAATATTGAAATAATTGTTATAGCTAAAATGATAGCAAGAAAAATAACATAAGCAATGACAATTCTTATTAGCCATAATAACCAATTAGGAATCACTCTTGTTTTACTTTCTTCCCTAGTCACAGACTTCTCCTCCCACAACATAAATCCATTTAATTGCCTAGACCAATTTTCTCAAGGATGCCTTCTACTGGTATACCATCCGCCGAAGAAATATCACTAAAATCATAGTCTGCCAAATTAATAAGCTGGTCTTGACGTTCCGAATAATCCACACCCTTGTCACTTATGTTATCAATTTCAATAACTGTTTCTTCAAAATCATCTTCTTTATTTAGTAGTACGAACTCATCTAACTCTGCTTTCTCAACTGGTGGTTCAGATTTAACCTCACTCTGTTTTCCGATCACTTGAAAAAAGACCAATCCCCATACACAAAAAACAGGAAGAAAACTCCAATCAATAAACCGATCTGCTTTTTCAACATTATCACCACCTAATTTAGGGTAAATCTATTAATCTTATTCTACCATTGTATAAAACGTTTGTCACATTATCGTGAAAAAGATCACAAAAGTGCAAAAAATGATCCGAACATCCTTCTTACATCCAATGTATGCTGCTCTAGAGTGTATTTTGGAGAAAATAATCGTTACCCCATAGATGTTGAGGGATGGCCTACTGTTTCTCCCCTTTTCACAGTGTTTCATCCTATTCAAAAAGAACATGTAGAAGATATAACATGTTCTTTTCATATTGTGATTATATCGAATTCAGAGAGGATTGTTTGATTACGTTTGTTTGCTCAAGCTTGGATTCTAACATTTTCAGCGTGCGAAATGAAGCGTAACACTCTCTGTGGTTAGCCATTGTGATCATTCGCCTTTTCTTATCAATATGCCTAATATGTTGTAAATTAATTAGATAACTTTTATGACTGCGAAATAATCGTTCATCAATCTGTTCAAAGTCTTTTAACTTACCATAAAATTCGTATTCGCCATTTCGCTCGTATAGTCTAATTTTATGTACTTGTGATGAGGTTTCAAAATAATAAACATCATCGATGCTAATGTTCGTAATCCGCTCACCTATTTTTATTTGAATAAAATTTGTTTCGTCATGATCACCAATTTGTAAATATTTATTAAAGGCAACTCGGAGTGCCTCCCTCACCTGTTCTGCTATTCTATCTTGCCCAAACTCTTTTGCAATAAAATCAAGAGCAGCAAGCTTATATTTAAACGTTAATTTCATCTTATCTGCATGCATCGTAATAAAAATAATATTCGCTAACGGATCTTGCTTGCGAATGATACGAGCTAGTTCCATGCCATCAATAGAGGATCCGAGTTCAATATCTAAAAAATAACAATCTGCACCGCCATGTTGCACGCATTCTAATACGTCTTCTGGCTTAGATGTATTCAATATGACCTTCATACTAGGCTCATGAAACATCGCATAATTGGAAATAACCGATTGTAGAAATTCTTGTTGGCTCGCCTCATTTTCACAAATAACGATTTTCAAAACAATCTCTCCTTATCACTTTTTACATCATTTGTTGAACAGTCTCTTTCACTTCGATTTCGTTAATAAAAAACATGTTTTCGACCCGCGTATTCATCGTGATATTTGGATATTGGTTAATAATGCTACGGACAGTTGCTAAGCCAAAGCCTCGCTCTGCTCCTTTTGTTGAAAAGCCTTCAATAAATAATTGATCGATCTGGACTTGCTGCTTTTTAAAATGATTTTCGATAATGACTAAAACCGAATCGTCCTCTTGTTTCAGTAAGGCGACATTCAATTCTCCTTCTTGTAGATCAGTCGTTGCCTCAATCGCATTGTCCATTAAAATACCAACGATACGAGTTAAATCGATGATATCCATTTCAATGTTTTCAATTGTTTCTGGAATTTCAATATTAACAGCAATTCCTTTTTCTTCTGCCATCAACACTTTCGTTGAAAGGAGCCCTTTTAATTCAATGATTTCTAGACGATCCAATTGGTTGATAATGAAATGATTTTGTAACGTCTTTTTTTCTACTTGCAGAATTTTATCGTGAAAATACGTTCTTAAGCCTTGAATATCATTCTTTTCTAAATAGTCTTCGAACGTCAATAAAATATTTTGATAGTCGTGACGAAACCGTTGCATATCTTTATTGACTTGCTCTAATGATTGCATATATTGAAAAAGCTGCTCTTGTTCGATTTCTTTTTGTTTTAATTTCGCTTCTTTTCTCGTATTTCGAATAAGAATAACAGATAAAATGAACATAAAAGCTAAGTAGCTCGTCCCCATTAGTAAATTTAACATCGCTGCCGCATAAAGATTACGACTTAATGCGACAAAAAGGTTCATATATACGACAACCATCGTACTAGCTGCAACAATAATTAATAGTAACTGTCCAATTAGTGAGAACTGAAGAACTGCCCAAATTTTGTTGATGACGATGCGATAGCCGTAAATGAACAGCATGAATAGTAACAAATAAAGACCTATACTTGCTGTTGTGATCGTAGGTGTATCAACAGGAAAAAGAGAATATTTAATCATTTCAATGAAATTATCGAAGAAAATGCTCACGATAGCCAAAATGATCGCATCAAATAAAGCTCTTAACTTTCTTGTATAGATATAGAATATAACAATTGTTACAATAATTAAATAAACAAGGCTTAGTCCTTTCAAAACAAATAAATATAAGAAAATCGCAGGTATAGGAATAAGCAAAGTGACTAATAATGCTTTTCGGAACGTAGGTCGTACTTCTAACGTATAAAATAATCCAGCTAGAATCGCACACAATTCTACGATAAAAAATGTTAACGAAGTAACGATGGTACATCAAACCTCTCTCAATAACCGCTTATGCGGCCTTTCTTTATCTGCTACTAATTCCACCGAATCGTCATATGGCTATTATATCATCGGAACGATACGGACTCTATTCATGAATTAAAATCCGTTTTTCATTTGGATATAAAGATACATAAAGATATAGATCATTATTTTTGATCGTTTCCACACTCGACTTTAATTGTGAATTCGGTGAAAAAGGAAACGGCACATGTAATTGCATTTCACTTTCGGGACGTAATTTAAAACTAGACATCATATCTAATTCAGCTAAGTCAGGGTTGGCCATTTGAAATAATTCACTATTATAGCTTAATGTAAAATTAGTAGCAATCAAGTTATAATGGATTAATTGCATACCATTAAAATCATCTAGCGGATCATCCATGACATTCGTATTTTTTATTGTAATAGTCAAATCATAGACCATCTCTGTTATGTCCCCCTCCCATTCTTCTAGACGGTTATAAGCATCATATTTATCGATAAAATCGTCAATTGACAAAATCGTAGCTTCATCTACTGTAACGGTGTAACCGTTCATATTCTCATAAGCATCTAGGAATATATCGTTTTCAATAGCGACCTCTTCTCCGATTTTGTACGTATAAACAGGAGGAAGTGGAACATTTTGATTAATAGACCAAACACGAACACTGTAACATCCGATAAGAGCGAGAACAAATAGACTAACGATTATTTTTTTCATAGTTATGAACTCCTTACGATTGATCCATTTTCAAGATAATAAATCTTATCTGCTAACTCGTCTAAAATGCTTGTATCGTGGCAAGTCATTACAACTAGAGCACCACGCTCCTTTTCGTGACGAACAATGTTCTTAACCAGCTCAACACCGTCGGTATCTAACGAATTAGTTGGCTCATCTAATATGACGATATCTGGTTGCTCCATAACCGCCCCTGCTATACCAAGCCGTTGTTTCATTCCAAGCGAATATTTCTTATATTTCTTTTTACTAGCTTCAGAACTAAGACCAACAGCTGTTAATACTTGTTGAATTCTCGTCATATTAATGTCATTGCGAATTTCGGCAAGCATTTGTAAATTTTGCAAACCAGAGTAGCTATCTAAAAATGCCGGATTTTCGAGCAGTAAACCGATGCTTTCTGGAAACGTTAACTCTTTCCCAAGTTGTTTGCCATCTATTTCAATTGAGCCTTCTGTTGGTAATATTAAACCAGCTATTAATCTCATAAGCATCGTTTTACCAGAGCCGTTTACACCACGTAAGCCAATAACTTCGCCAGAAGATAATGTTAGCGATACGTTGTGAATGACTGTTACACCTTTGATTTTCTTTGAGACATTGTCTATTTTAATTGTTGTCATTATTCATCCCTCATTTAATAAAAAAATTGTTAAGATTCTTCTCCTAAAATATCATAACGCTGAAAATAGAAAGTACCGATCACCATTGAGCTACACAAGAGTACGAGAAACATCCATACACCACCACTAATCGAAAAGCCGTTTTCGACTACATACACACTTCGAATTGGCATTGCGTGATTCCCTGGAAAAAAGCGGATGGAAAAAATAAGCGGATGCTAACAAAATAACAGCGCTAGCACCAAAGCTATACAACGGTTTAAAGAAAAGCGTTAACGTCATTTGCCATAAATTCATCCCAATTGAAAATAGTAACGGAAAAAAGAGTGTAATCCAGATTAAATTCGTTGAAAATGTTTCATATGGGCTTTTCGCTTCGAGAATGTCATTCATAAACATCGCCGTTATGTCTAAATGGATTGGCTCTTTCATAACGAGACAAAATAGCATAACCGTAAGAAAAATCAAGAGATAAACCGCTAAAACGTAACAAATATTCCAAATGCTCTTTGACAGCCACCAGCTTGTGCGTCCTTTCGTTCTTAATAAAATATTGACACCTACCGATGTTAAATCTTTACTCGGATAATGTAGGGTACAATAGAATATATAAAGATGGAGCAGGCTCCATCGAATCGGGAAAATAAAGCCTTCTTCATCTGTCGGCAAGTATTCCTTCATCCCAGCAAAAATATAAAGTAAATAATCGACAAACGTCCCTGATGGAATTTGCTCTGCTAACAGATAAACATTGTATTTCCGTAAATAAAAATCAAAACAAAATGCGATGATGATTACTATTAGCACGGAGAGCTTCATATAGTCTGAGACAAGTCCATTTTTTAGATCGTATTTTAATAGTTTATAAAACCTCACGTTTGACACCTAATTTCATCGTAATTGTAAACGTTACGGCAAACAATAATAGACCTTGCGCTAGTACGACCCAGCCATTTGTTTCGTTTATAATCTCTAATGCATGTAAATAATAGAGTGGGGAAAATTCAATCAAAAACGGATTCGGGAAATACCCTTGGCTATAATGCAACATCATAACAATAAAAAACGGAACCAACAGAACCGCAATGCGATTTTTCACAAAAAAAGATAAGGCCAAGCTCATCGTTGCAAATAGTCCTCCAAAGACAAAGTTTAAAATGAGATAAAGGAAGACAAACAATAGTGGCTGTGTATAAAATAAACTGGACCACATGCTCGTATTAGCAACCGGATAAGCGAGTGTGTGTATATTAGCAATGTTAGTTGGCATAGTAGCAGGAACGAACGCTGCTATAATGAGAAAATTAAACAATAATGGGAGAAAGATTACGATTCCTCCTGCTAGAAACGTTGCGATATATTTTGCTAAAAAGTAGGATTGCTTTCCACTTCTTATAACGACTGATTTGACGTAGCCTTGTTTCGTTTCTAAATAATATGACCAGCCATAAGGGAAGGTTGCAATCAGTGGCAACAGTGTAAAAAATAAAGTAAATCCAAATGAACGGTCCTCACCACCAAGCCAATGGTTATAGAGCGAGTTATTATGTAATTGCATGTTCCCCCCTTTTAAGTCATTCAAATAGAGATTATCGTTGTAAAACCCAATCATATACAATGCACTAAGCAATGCGAAAATGATAGCAATAAGAAAAGTAATGATAAAATACTTATTCGTTATAGCTTTTTTTATTTCGATTTGTACCAATCTTGTAAATGGTCGATCCATTGTTTTTTCCCCTTCCTGTTTCATTTGTTAGCTTATCCATAGGGTAGCACACGTTCATTGATCTGCCTTTCAGGTTGTCGTAAACGTTTTTGTTTTTCATCCTAAAACAAGAAGGTTTGATTCATAATGAGGTATTTATTTCTTTAAAGAAAAGACGCTGATGCGTATTTCTTATTTGATCTCAACAAAAAAACAGAACGACGAAACGTTCTGTTTTTAATGGATTGTCTTATTTAAAGTCTAACTCAAAAAACTGTAATTCCATGCTAGTGGTTCCGATCGCATAATACAACGATTCATTTTCAATCATTTCAGATGGAACAAGCCAGCCGACGGTAATATCAAGCTCCTCTCCAAAATCTAGAGAAAAGTAATAATAATCACTGCCATTGTTTAGTTCAAATGGAGCATGTTCACTGAAATAAACAGCTTCTAGAAAAAAAGGACCATTAGGATCTTCAATATCCAATTGTGATCCTATAAAATTTTCAACCTGTAATGTTGCACTCGGATTAGTATTTTGTAGATTTTTTACCGTTGCATCAATCGTTACAATACGTAGGTTATCCTCAATATCACCATTTTCAGCAATCATCTTCCGACGCAAGAAATCATCGATTTGTAAACCGAGATCATGAATATTATCAGCGACTTGCACTTGATTCAATGTATATTGATATTGCTCCACTTCTTCCTCTATTTCCATGTCTTTCGTACGATAAACAATCGTATCACCGATTGAATAAACAATTTGCTCGTCACCGTTTTCAACATCTTCAGAAACTTTAACCGTATTCTCGATATTATCTTCTAGATCATTCTCCTTGAGCGTTTTAATTGAATCTTCAAATTCACGATAGGAGCAAGCCGATAATGCTACCATGATTACACAAAAACCGATTATCACTTTTCGTTTCATTTACTATCCACCTTATTCCCTTATTTATGTGTTGAAACTAACGATATCGTACCATATTTAACATTGTTGACTGGTGTTTTGTCGTAATCGTCCTAATTCCATTCGTGAACGTATTGTTCTTTTCAACAACTTTTTATATTCACGGTAATTTTATTTTTTTTGCGTTTCCTAAAGCATGTTTCACCGCTTCTTGTGCATGAATAACAGCTGTATCAAATAATGGAGTGTCTGAATCTTCGGCTTTAACCAATAAGCCAATTTCAGTACATCCTAAAATAATGCCTTCTGCTCCATTCTCACTAAACGTTTTATGACCCTTTGGTAATATTTTTTAGAGGAATCATTGATTATTCCGAGACAAAGTTCCTCATATATAATGTCATTTACCTGATTTTGCTCTGTTTCATTAGGTACGATTACTTCAATACCCTTTTGTTCAATTCGTAAATTATAAAAATTTTGTTCCATTGTATATTTCGTACCAAGTAGACCTACTTTTTTAATATTCGATTGCTTCATTTGTGTAGCGGTTGCGACAGCAATATGTAAATAAGGGATAGCTACCTTTTTTTCTAGATAATCAATTACTTTATGCATCGTATTTGTACAGAGCACGACCTGCTTTTTCTAAAGATAATGCCACTTCAGCTAATTGTATTCCAGCACTTTCCCAATCTCCTTTAGATTGATATCGTTCTATTTCATCAAAATCGACACTATATAATATACATTTTGCAGAGTGTAGTCTCCTAATTCTCGTTTAGTCTCTTAATTAATGATACGATAATACATTGCTGAGGATTCCCAGCTCATACCTCCTATTAAACCAATTGTTTTCATAAAAAAGTTCCTCCTCTTCCACGTAGTAAAATAAATACACACAAATCATTTGAAAAACATAAAACCAGTGACGCATTTTATCTAGTCACTGGTTTATCAATTACATGTTTATTTCACTATTCCAACGTGGTGGGATGTCTTTCCCCCAATAAATCGTTCCTAATTCATGATGTAATTCGTAGTTATCGGCAATTGTGTGATAATGAAAATTAAAATAGTAGCCTTGTTTCGGTCGTTGATCACGGCGAACATGAAACCTTAATAAATCTTTACCTGTTTCATCATGATATAAATGAATTATTTTTTCCCCTAAGCCTCCTGTAGGTTGAGAGGTCCATTTTAATGACATCCAATCTTTAGTTGAGAAGTCTTTTGTTGTTTCCCCTATAACTTCTTTAAAAGGGGGAATAATTCTTTGTTTATACTCTTTTGCTATTTCATTTGAAATAGTTGGTCCAAACTTCTTAACGCCTTGTTCAATAGCTAGCATACTTATGTATTCATTTAATAAAGGTGCAGACGCAACATCACGATGAATATAATGCTCCGTACCAACAGGTAATACAGCTTTATATAAGTCATAATCATTGTGGTCGATCTTATAAATTAAACTCTCATCAGTTTCATCCTGAGCTTTGTCTACTTTTCCATTTAATTCAGCAGCAACAGCATAGTGTAAGTCGCCGGAAGTAGTGAACCCAAATGATAGAAGGACTGATGAAAGAATAAGACTTCTTTTCATCCATTTTATCATTTTCATGACGTCCTTTCACTCCAATAATCTACTGTTATTTTCTCATGAAAATAATGAAAACGCCACTTTTTTTTTTAGAAGAAGAGTTTCGATGATATGAGCAATGTAAAAGAGGGTATTAAACAGAGATGTGTGTATCAATTGGAGTTGACGTTCTGCACCAAATCAGCTTACATTTCCTGTGATTCCTCGTTTATTCATGCATCTTAAGAAAAATGCCATAAAAGGTTATAAGGCCTCTTATGGCATTCTCGCTTACTATTTTTATGGCAAATTAGAGCTTCCCATTAAAAAACGATCACATTCTCTTGCTGCTTCTCGGCCTTCATGAATCGCCCATACAACTAAACTTTGTCCGCGACGATTATCTCCAGCTGCGAATACACCAGGTACATTCGTTGAATACTTACCGTACTCTGCATCAATTGTTGAACGTTTTGTCGTTTCTACTGATAACTCTTCAATGATACGCTGTTCAGGTCCAGTAAATCCAATCGCTAGTAAGATTAAATCAGCCTTCCATACCTTTTCAGTACCAGGAATAGGTGTACGAACTTTACGTCCATTTTCATCAATCGTCGTTTCAACACCAATCGTATGAAGCTCCTTAACTTGGCCATTCTCGTCACCAACAAATTTTGTTGTACTTACTTGGTAACTACGTGGATCTTTACCATACACTGCAATTGCTTCCTTCTGTCCATCTTCTACAGTATGAACAATTGGAAATAACGGCCATGGATTCCCTTCTGCCCTCTGATCGGTCTTTTCACGATTAATATCGAACTGAGTAATAGATGCAGCACCATGACGTACTGAAGTTGTGATACAGTCTACCCCAGTATCCCCGCCACCGATCACGATGACATGTTTATCTTTAGCAGTAATATATTGTCCATCATTATGATCAGAGTTTAGCAGGCTACGAGTATTTTTTGTAAGAAAATCCATTGCAAAATGAATTCCTTGTAATTCACGACCTTCAACTTCTACGTCGCGAGGTTTTGTAGCACCTGTACAAAGAATGACAGCATCAAAATCATTGTGAAGCTCTTTAGCAGATATATCTTTTCCGATTTCAGTTTTCGTCTTAAACGTAATACCTTCTTCTTTCAAGATTGTAATACTCTTTCGACAATTTCATTTGCTAATTTAACATCAGGAATTCCATATGTTAATAAACCACCAATTCGATCTTCACGTTCGAATACCGTCACTAAATGACCTGCTTTATTTAATTGTGCTGCTGCTGCTAATCCAGCTGGACCAGAACCAACGATAGCAACTTTTTTTCCTGTACGTTTAGTAGGTGGTTGAGGTACGATCCAACCTTCTTGGAATCCGCGCTCAACAATATGGTATTCAATGCTTTTTATTGTTACAGCATCATCACTAATCGCTACCGTACATGACCCTTCACACGGTGCTGGGCAAACACGTCCCGTAAATTCAGGGAAATTATTCGTTTTATGAAGTCGGTCAAGAGCTTCTTTCCACTTACCGCGATAGACTAAGTCATTCCATTCAGGAATTAAGTTATAAACTGGACATCCAATTTCCCCGGAACCATCCATAGTCTCCCAGTTTGACAAAATGGGACACCACAGTCCATACAACGAGCACCTTGTTGACGTAAGGCAGGCTCAGGCATTAAGATTTGAAATTCCTTCCAGCTTCTCGTGCGTTCAAATGGATCTTTTTTGGTGGATTTTCTCTCTTATATTCCAAAAATCCTGTTGGCTTCCCCATCGTATTCACTCCAATCTCGTTCTTTCGCCTTCTTTTTAAAAAAGAAGGATTACAGGAACAAACGTACGTGTACATGAGAGCATCGTTGCCTACTACATTTAAGCAACGATTTGCTTCCCACATACGTTGTTCCATTTTAATTACTTATTTCCCGCTTACACGAGATTTGTCATTTTTATTTTCATCAAAAGCTACCATTACGGCGTCAAGACCTGTTAAGCCATCTTGTTTTACACGCTCAATCGCCTCAAGCATTCTCTTATAATCTTTTGGAATGACTTTTACGAATTTTGGTACTTCCTCTGTCCAATGTTCGAGGATATATGTTGCTATTTCACTACTTGTATTATTTTTATGATTATCTAACATTGTCTTAAGTTGGTTCAAATCTTGCTGGGTTGAAACGGATTCTAATAGAACCATCTCCTGGTTACATTGTTGATCAAACGTTCCAGTTGGATCGTATACATATGCAATACCACCAGACATACCAGCAGCAAAGTTTTTACCAGCTTTTCCTAAGTTCACGACAACTCCGCCTGTCATGTATTCAAGGCCATGGTCACCGACACCTTCGACAACGACATTCACACCAGAATTACGTACTGCAAAACGTTCCCCAGCAATACCATTAATGTATGCTTCACCAGCTGTTGCACCATAAAAAGTTGTATTCCCAATAATAATATTTTCGTCAGCTTTTAATTTAGCGTTAGCTGGCGGGGAAACGATGATCTTACCACCAGACAAACCTTTACCGATATAATCATTTGCATCCCCTTCTAGACGAAGAGTCATACCTTCTGGAACAAAGGCACCAAAGCTTTGTCCGGCAGATCCTTTAAAATCAAATGTGATCGTATCATCTGGTAAACCAGCAGATCCGTATCGTTTGCTAATCTCACTACCAACAATTGTACCAACTACCCGATCAATATTACGGACGTTGTATGTTCCATGCACCTTTTCTCCGCGTTCTAATGCTGGCATGCTTGCTGGTAATAATTCGCGGTGATCGAGCGATTGCTCAAGTAAATGGTCTTGTTCTTTCGTCTTATAGTTTCGCTCAGGACTATCGATTTCAGGCTTAAATAATAGGTTAGATAAGTCGATTAATTTTGCTTTTTCATTTTCGATTTGATCATTTACTTCAAGCAAATCTGTACGACCGATTAAATCGTCTAATTTGCGAATACCCAGATCAGCCATAATTTCACGCATTTCTTGAGCGATAAACTTCATAAAGTTCTCAACGTGTTCAGGCTTCCCCATATACTTCTTTCGGAGTTCAGGTTTTGAGTCGCAATTCCGACAGGACATGTGTCTAAATGACAGACGCGCATAACGATACAGCCGAGAACAACTAACGGAGCTGTTGAAAAAGCGTACTCTTCCGCACCTAGCATTGCAGCAATGACAACATCTCGACCTGTCATAAGCTTTCCATCTGTTTCTAATGTGACACGATCACGCAAATTATTTAACAACAATGTTTGATGCGTTTCAGATAAACCAATTTCCCACGGCAAACCTGCATGTTTAATACTTGTTCGTGCCGCAGCACCAGTTCCACCATCATAACCACTAATGATAATTCCATCGGCACGCCCTTTAGCCACACCAGCGGCAATCGTACCAACTCCTGTACCAGCTACAAGCTTAACACTAACCTTTGCTGTCGGATTCGCATTTTTTAAATCATGGATTAGTTCCGCTAAATCCTCAATTGAATAAATGTCATGATGTGGTGGAGGTGAAATAAGTCCTACTCCCGGAGTTGATCCACGAACCTCAGCGACCCAAGGATACACTTTGTTTCCTGGTAATTGACCACCTTCACCTGGTTTCGCTCCTTGTGCAACTTTAATTTGAATTTCATCGGCATTGACGAGATAATGACTTGTTACACCAAAACGTCCTGATGCTACTTGCTTAATCGCACTCCGACGTAAATCACCATTATCGTCACGTGTAAAACGATCTGGATGTTCTCCACCCTCACCTGTATTACTTTTAGCACCAAGTCTATTCATCGCAATTGCTAACGTTTCATGAGCTTCTTGTGATATCGAACCAAATGACATCGCACCCGTTCTAAAACGTTTAACGATATCTTCAACAGATTCTACTTCATCTAACGGAATAGATTTCTGTCCGTTTTTGAATTTCATCAAACCTCGTAAAGTTGTTTGTTCCTTCGATTGTTCATTGATCGAATTTGTATATTTCTTAAACAAGTCATAATTTGTTGTCCGGCATGCATTTTGTAACATATGAATCGTATGAGGGTTATATTGATGCGGATCCCCATTACGACGCCATTGCAGATCATCACCTGGATCAAGTGCTTTATCAACACCTTCTTGATCTGAATAAGCACGCTTGTGACGGTCACGAACCTCTTTTTCAATCGTTTCTAAATTCACTCCACCGATTCGAGTTGTTGTCCATGTGAAATATTTATCTACAACAGAAGGTGCGATTCCAACAGCCTCAAATATTTGAGCTCCTCTGTAACTTTGAATTGTTGAAATCCCCATTTTTGATAGAACCTTCATAATTCCTTTTGCAGCTGCTTTAATGTATTTATTGACAGCTTCAATATATGAAATGTCTTCAAGTAATCCATCTTGAATTAAACCATCGATTGAATCAAATACAAGATAAGGGTTAATTGCTTCAGCCCCATAGCCTAATAAAACGGAGAAATGATGAACTTCTCTCGGTTCCCCTGATTCAACTAAAATACTCACATTCGTACGTGTTCCTTTACGGATTAAGTGATGGTGTAAACCACCTACAGCTAATAATGCTGGAATTGGTGCATGCTCCGCATTGATGCTACGATCACTTAAAATAAGAAGTGTATATCCATCTTCAATTGCCTGGTCCGCTTTGGCAAATAATGAGTTTAAAGCAGCCTCCAGTTGATTCTCTTTCATATAGTCAAACGTCATTGAAAGAGTGATAGACTTGAAACCTTCCATTTTGTTATACTTCAGCTTTGCCAATTCTTCATTGTTTACAATTGGATAAGGTAAATGAATGTGGCGACAGCTTTCTGGATCCGGATTTAACAAGTCACCTTCTCTTCCAATTGTTGTACCAATTGCTGTAACAACTTCTTCACGAATAGCATCGATCGGAGGGTTCGTTACTTGGGCAAACAATTGTTTAAAATAATTATAAAGAAGTTGAGGTTTCTTCGATAAAACCGCTATCGGTGAATCATATCCCATTGAGCCAACTGGATCTACACCATCTTTTACCATCGGTTGGATCAACTTTGATAATTCCTCATACGTGTATCCAAACGCTAATTGACGCGTCACTAACGAATGAAAATCAGTATTTTCCACATGAGCTGTTTCTAGTACATCTTCAAGCTCAACTAAATATTGATCTACCCATTCCTTATATGGTTTTGCACATGCTATTTCCTGTTTAATTTCCTCATCAGGAATAATCCGACCCTCTTCGATGTCAACTAAAAGCATTTGACCTGGATGTAGTCGTTCCTTTGCTAGTACATTTTCTGGATCTACCTCTAGTACACCAACTTCAGATGACATAATAATGTAATCATCTTTAGTCAAATAATATCGAGAAGGTCGTAATCCATTACGATCAAGCGAAGCTCCAATTTGCTTACCGTCTGTGAAAACAATCGCAGTTGGTCCATCCCATGTTCCATTAATGTACTGTGGTATTGGTAAAAAGCCTTCTTTTCAGAACTCATTTGATGATCATTTTGCCACGGTTCAGGAATCATCATCATTGCTGCATGTGTCATTGACCGACCTGCTAATGACAAAAATTCTAACGTGTTATCAAACATCGAAGAGTCAGAACCATCTTTGTCAACAACAGGGAACACTTTCGTTAAATCTTCTCCGAAAAGGTCGGATTGAAACTTCGCTTCACGAGCGTGCATCCAGTTCACATTTCCTCTAATCGTATTGATCTCGCCATTATGAATCATATAACGATTTGGGTGTGCACGTTCCCAGCTCGGAAATGTATTTGTGCTAAAACGCGAATGAACGAGAGCAATCGCTGACTCAAACGTATCATCGTTTAAATCAAGATAAAACTGGTTCACTTGCTCTGTTGTTAACATTCCTTTATAAACGATTGTCCGACTTGATAAGCTTGTAAAGTAGAATGATTGCCCTTCAGGGATCTTTGAACCTACTTCACGTTCAGCACGTTTACGAATGATATATAGCTTACGTTCAAAATCAATTTCTGTTTTTATACTGTTACTCTTTTTAATAAATAGTTGACGAATAAATGGCATAGCTCCTTTTGCCGCATTACCAAGCATCGAGTCATCTACAGGAACTGTACGCCATCCGATTAACTCTTGTTTCTCTTCAGTTATGATGGTTTCTAACTCCTTCTCACATGCCCCTCTCGCTTCTTCATCCTGTGGCAAAAATAGCATCCCAACCCCATACTCACCTTGGTTAGGGAGATTTACCCCATTTTCCAAGCAAACTTTTTCAAAAAATCGATGTGGTATTTGTAGAAGTATACCTGCACCATCTCCAGTATTGACTTCATCACCTTGACCACCACGATGCTCGAGATTACGTAAAATATGAAGAGCATCTTGAACTACTTTATGCGACTTTTTCCCTTTCATATGAGCTAAAAAGCCGATCCCACAATTGTCATGTTCAAATTGCGGATCATATAAGCCTTGTTTCTTCGGGAATTGTGTGTACCGCATGAGCATCAACCTTTCTTCAAAAAATAAAAAACAATCAACTCTCCCTAAATAAATGAGCTAATATACAGGATCATATCATTTTTCTGACATTTCCGCAAATTATTTTTTTTATGCATTTATATTGAAAACGGTTACTTTGCCTGTGTAATATAGGGTTTTATATTCCGGTGATAAAATAAAAATAATAAGAAATTTATACACATATCATTCCTGTATTGAATAAATATACATAATGTTGAATGATTACTATTTTTATCTGCGAGTGTTTATTTGTAGTGGACATTTGTACAATTCCGAACGATAGATTACATATTTGGGAAAACCTTTGTATATAGAAGACTAGCAATGAAAGATAGGTTATTAATTTGCGGGTAACGTTGGAGGTAACGTTTCTCTTGCGGCATATCAATTATAGCACTTAATTATGGGATTTGTCATAACTATTCTATATTATATGTATAAACGTAATGTGTGAGGATTGTTTTATAGGAGAAAATCAATCATAATAAGAAGTAGGATATGTATGAAGTGAAGGAGGATTTTGATGAGCGAAAATAAGGAATTACATCATAATGCTACAAACATAAAAGATGAAGATTTAGCAAAGGTTCTATCAACGCTTGATCAGCTTGGAGAAACAGAACAAAAAGAAGCCGGTGAATCACTTGAAGCATTAAAGCGTCCAGTTAAGGAAATGATGAGGGATCAACATAATACATTGCCAACAAAGCTTCATGAACTAAAAGAAACGGTCAGTCAGTTAGAACCGACACATCTTAAAGACAGCAAAACAAAAAAGTTGATGAATAAGCTATTACGGAGAAATCCGATAGAGCAATATGCGAAAAAATACCAAACTGTCGAAGCACAAGTAGAGCAAATTGTTGAAGGACTTTTATCAGGTAAAGATAAACTTGAAGAAGACAATGTTATGCTTGAACAATTAAAAGATGTCGCAGTCGAAAGAATTGAAAAATTAAACAAACAAATTGATACTGGACAAACATTACAAGCAATGTTAAATGAAAAGCTAGAGCATGAACAAGACCAACAGATGATTAATGAGATTAAAAAGGGACAGTTAAAAGTCGTCTCTCGTGTGAAGAATATGTCCCAAGCTGTAATGGTTTTACAACAATCTCTCGCATCTGTTGATCTTATTAAAGAAAATAATGAGAAACTGGAAGAAGCGATTTTTAATGCGATCACGATGACGAAAAATGTCATAACGGTTTCCGCTTCTATTCAAATGGCACTTGCAAATCAACAAAGAGTGATTAAAGCTGTAAAAAGTGTTAATGAAGCAACAGAATCGATGTTGCTTTCAAATTCGGAACTTTTAAAGTCTAATACAGAAGAAACGTTAAAAACGATGGAAGAGCCTGCTATCGCCTTGGAATCGTTCCGAAAAGCATATGACAATGTATTTGCAGCAATTGAATTGACAGAACAATCAAATGATCGAATTATTCAAACTGGGCAGAAATTTATAACAGAGCTTGATCAATTAAACAAAGAGATGAAAACGAAACTTTTAACATAAATAACTCTGAGCTGCGGAGGTGCTAGAACATGAAGTTAATGCATGAATTACGATCTTTTTTTACTCCAGCTCATAAAAAGCCAGTTGAAGAACATTTGATTCGTGATTCGACAACGCGACGTCTTATTGAAGATGCGGAAAACTTATTAGTTCGTATTTCAGAAAATAAACCTAAGAATACAAATGTCATCAAAAGAAAGCAAAGGGAATGGTCGATAAAAGTAAAGTTAAAACAGCAAATGATCCATGTAATCATGACTGATTCGAAGCACTCTACTGCTCCTATTAAAAAAAGATTCACGATAATTTGTTATCGAAAATATGTAAAAGCAAATGATGGCGTCGGCGTTTGTAAAGAAGCATCTATCCATTATTTAAAAGACGGCCGATCCCATACACGTTCAATAAAAGATTCTCCTTTGTTTCAGACGCTATTTTATCGGATTCATTATTTAGATTCCGTTCTATCAAATGAAATTTCAACTATAACAGAATCACCTAAATCACTGCTCCAACATCAAGAACAATTATTAAAAACTAGTGATCACAATCAATTACATGTACTCATTGATGAAGCGAAACGTTATAAACAACTATTAGCAAAGTTTCAAGTTGATCCTTCTATTGAGCACCGTTTAGCACGAATTTTAGAGCACTCTTCTATGTTAGTTGAAGATTTTGCTATGCTTGATTTTGAAGAAAGACATACTGTTCGTCGCATGTTGCGGGAAGATATCCCTTCTTTATTACACTCGTATATTTCTTTATCTACGAAACACCGTTTAGAGCAACAAGAAAATGTCTATTTAACGTTATTTAAAATGGAGCTCACATTAATAGATTATAAAGAAAAAATAGAAAAAGAACGTGTTGCCCGAATGGATCAATTATTTAAATTACAATCGATGCGGTATGATAGAAAAAAATAAGCTCCATCTTTTATATTTATTCCACAAAAAAGTAAGGTACTTATTAAAAGAACCTTACTTTTTAAAGGGACTTAATCCTTCTTCTGTTCGGTTTTTGATAACCACATTAGTATTTCTCCTGCGATATGTTCATCCTGGTCAACTACTTTATATGTTCTACCTACAATCGAGGATAGTACTGAAAATTGGATAGACGCTAACTGTTTTCGCATCTGTAAAATAGAAACATGACGCTCTATTGCTTGTATTTTAGTTTTTTCAGAAATAACGGTCACTTGCTTTATTTTTCTAAAACGGAAGCAAATGAAGTCATCATGTATATTTGTAGCTGCATCGCGGTATTGTGCATAGCCCAATAGTAAAGCCATTAAAATAATGATAATTCCCCAGTAACCGTATGGTGTAAAGTAACAAGTTACACATGTTGCAATGATAGGCAATAAAGCCATTCTTCTTAAAGCTCGAAATAGGGCTCTTCTAGGAACTGGTGTTAACGAATGATCCAGTTTATATTGAGGTAAAATTTCATTAATAATCGATTGTATCTCTTGCGGACGGATTAACGGTAATACAACCGTTGAAAATTGTTCATCAACACTTCCGCCACCAGCAGATTCAACATAGACTGTGGCAAAACCGAGCGGCTGCCTTAAGATTGTTTTCTCAATTGAGACAGCTGTTACCCGGTTTAGGGCAATCGTTAATTGACGTTTTTCAATAATCCCACGTGAAATGACTAATTCGTTACCGTACTTTTCAATTGTAAAGCTGCCATACTTTAGCATATGTGCGAGAATGGAAATTAGCCAAGCAATTAAAAATCCAGTAAATAATAAAAATATGATAAACCAAAGTCCACTATCACGAAAAAAAGAAAATACTCGATCATATACGGCTTCAGGTAGAAATTGTTCAACTTGACTCAATAAGGCAATTACTGCAGATAGAGTTAAGCCGATCCCACTTGATGTTAGAGCAGCAATCCATAATCTTGAGGTAGATAATGCCCATTTAAAATCTGGTTGCTCTGTTTCGTCGTTTCCTATTTGTGAAAAGTCTTCATTCTCTCCAGCATATTCATTATGCTTTTGCTCTTTAAAATTCTTTTTTAAATAATTTCTAATTTGATAGGCTTCGTCTTTTGTAACCCCAAGTAACGAGACTTCCGGTTCAGAGCCCCCACCTGCGGTTTCCACTTTAAGCTTAACGAGACCAAACATACGTTGAAATAATCCAGCGGTAATGTCAATACTTTGAACCTTATGCTCATAAATAAACCTCTTTTTACGAACAAAAACACCATGCTGAACATACAATTGCCCTTCACTGACACGGTATTTAAAAAATAGCCAACGTAAGAAACCTGTAATTAAGGCCATTAAAACGATGAAAATCCATATGTATTCAAAACGGAAAAATCCAATAGGCTCTGTCGTTGAGCCAATAAACAAACTAATAATAATAGGGATGATAAATTCTTTTAATGCTAAAATAGCAGCAATTATAATCGTTGCTGGATGAATTCGTTTTAAGTTAGTCATCCTTAGCCACCGCCGCAAGCCGAGCAATTTGATCACGTAAATGATCTGCTACCTCTTGAGATAAAGCTGGGATCGTATGAACAGTTGCTGCTGTAGAAATTGAGACAGCTGACAATTGATATTTCTTTAATAGCGGGCCTTGAACAGTATCGACATGCTGTACACGAGCATCGGGATTAATGTTCGTTTCAATATAATAACCCCATATTGCAAATCGATTTCTTCTTCTAGCACTTCATAGCTCCAACGTTTCCATTTAATTGGAGGTATAATAATGATTGAAAAAAAACTGTAAATAACCCATGTACCAATCATTAACCATAGTGGCCAATAAGGGAATGAAAAAAAATATAATAGCACCCCATACCCAATTGGTATGAGGCTATGAACAATGCATTGATAACAGCCTGTAAACGAAATAACGGTAATGCTTTTTTGGGAAGTGTTTCTATAGGTTTTCCGCGCAACGTATTTCCTCCTCTAGTTACTCCTCATCTTTTATATAAATGATTTTAACTCCAAGGTCTTGAAATAACTTCAATACATGCTTATTTAATTCACGGTCATAGAGAAGACCGACTGACTCAACAACTTCTAACTCTTCTAAATCTCCTGTTTCTGCATCCTCAATTAGTTCTAGCAAATCATCTAGATTTTTCTTTTTTAATTCTTCAATGATCGCTTCTTTTGTCATCACAATCTTACCCTTCATTTTTTCTAGCTTCAGTCATTTGTTTCCACACAGAACCTTTAGCTTCCTGTCCACCTTCTATGCGTTCTAATGCCATTTTCACTTGCAATGCTACCTCAAATTCTTGGTCAGATTCAGCTTTTCTTAATGCTTCTATTGCTGTCTCGTCCCCTACTTCATATAAAAACATCGCTGCTCTCCATCTAACAAGCTTATTAGGGTCTTCTAGAGCTTCGATCATAGCAGGTATCGCTTTTTCGCTCCCTATATCTGATAAACAATCTCCAGCTGTTCTTCTTACGGTAACCGATTGGTCTTTTAATGCTTTATACAAATAAGGTAAGACAGATTCCTTTTCAATCATCCCTAAATAAACGGTTGCTAGTCGACGGATAGAAGCCTTCTCGTCTTCAAGTGCTTTCGCTAATACAGGAATATCCTTTTCACTTGGGTCCATTCGCTCTAGTACTGCATAACGCTTCTTCCAATCTTCCTCATCTAACATATCAAGTGTCACATCAATAAATCGACTAGCAAACGCTGCTTCCTTCTCTGTCGGATTTCCATTTGCTAAACCAATTAGTGCTTGAAGTCTTTCATCTGTATAAGCAGCAGAAATCTCTTCGGCTACTTCCTTTGCTATTTGATCTAATTCACCGTAACGAACGCCTTTTTCAACCCATTTTCGTTCTAACACGACGTTATCATCAGGCTTTTGTACTTTGGTGATTGCCTCTACAAATCGCTCGGGTAGTCCCTGGCGCTTTTCTTGCTCTCCATCAGTCAATTTAATTTGCATCGGTATTCCTTTAAACATTTGGACAAATACATTCACTTCACCAAAATGTTCGTTAACAGTTTGTTCGCCTTTTGAGTCTTCTAAATTCTCTTCTCCAAATACCTCTCTTACTTTAGGCAAGATTTCTTTCCAGTCCTTTTTAGGATGGCGATCAATGGCAATGAAATCAGCGACGTGATAAACGCCTTTTACTCCGTCAATAGCAAATAACTTTTGAATATAATCAGGCGCTTCATCTTTATTTTTATTAGTGTATGAATTTCTAGCACTATCACCCAAGCTCTCATTAAGTGTTAGTTTCATTGTATTCGGGCTTGGTGTCGGCTCAATTGATTCAATGTACATGTAAGAATACCTCCAATTTCCAATACATTTGACTTTACTTTATCATACCATTCCTTTCAATGCCAACCATTCGCATGTAAGATAAAATTGATGTTTTAAAAGTATATGTAAAAGGAATGAATTACTGTATACTAGAAGTAGTCTATACTAATAGAAAAAAGGAGGTTTTTCTATTGAGAATCGCTTTTTTATCAGATATTCATGGAAATGCAACTGCGTTGGAAGCCGTTCTTCAAGATATTCGCCAACAACAAGTTGATAAGATTTGTGTTTTAGGTGACCTTTGCTTTCGGGGACCTGAGCCAAAACGTGTACTAGAAACGGTACAGTCATTAAATGCTCAAGTTATTAAAGGGAATGCTGATGAGTGGCTCGTTAGAGGGTTTAAAGAGGGTGAGGTTTCTAATCAAGCATTAGAAATGATGAACCAAGAGCGTGACTGGACTTTAAAGCGCTTAAATCAAAGTGATTTAGATTATTTAGATCAATTACCTACTGAATTAGTTCTCGATGAAGGTGTTGACACAATTATCCATGCATTTCATGCAACACCAACAAGCTTATTTGATGTTGTGTTATCAGATGAGACGGAGAAAATTGAAAATACGTTAATGCAACGTGACGATGCCGATTTATATGTATATGGACATATTCATCATCCTTATATTCGTTCGATGCACGGGAAAAACATTGTTAACGTTGGAAGTGTTGGTTTACCGTTCGACGGTCATCCACTTGCTTCATATTTAATTGCCGATATTGAAGAAGGAAGACATCGCTTGCATTTAAACCGTGTTCCTTATAACCGTGAACACGTTGTAGAAATTTATAAGCAAGCTGGCTATCCCAATACACAAACAATGGCTCCTGTTATTTTTTACGGAGTTCGACCGTAATATGTAAAAAGGGACGTCTTATGACGTCCCTTCTACATTCATTAAGATTGGCAATGCTCATTATATGAAAGAGCTAAATTACGAATAATATCCATTGGTTCTGCCCCTTCGATTTGTTCCCTCGGAATAAAATGTACTAATTCTTTGCCTTTAAATAAAGCCATTGACGGTGAAGAAGGTGGTAAGTCGCCAATGTATTCACGCATACGTGCTGTTGCCTCTTTGTCTTGCCCTGCAAAAACGGTAACAAGGTGATCTGGTGTATGATCATGCTGTAGCGACGTAACAGCTGCAGGACGAGCTAAACCTGCCGCACATCCACAAACAGAATTAATGACCACAAGCGTTGTACCTGATGCATGTTCCATATAAGAATCTACTGCATCAGCAGTCGTTAATTCTTGAAAACCATTCTCCGTTAACTCTAACCTCATTGGTAATACAACTTGCTTCATGTATTCTTCATAAGCCATTGACATATTATATTTCCCCTTTCTCCATAAGCGAATAAGGCTTTAATAGTTGATGTACATACATAATTGAATGGAAAGCATACATTTCCTTTACACGAAACCCTTTCTGAAATATAAAAAGCGCTGGTACACTTTTTACCTCCCAAGTTTGTGCGAAGTCTGGTGCCTGATTAAGGTTCATACTACTAATTTGTAGTGATGGTAACATTTCTTCTACTACGTCCATCATTCTTTTAGCAAGAGAACAAGTTCCACATAAAGGTGTATAAATAAAAAGATAGACTTCTTCTCTATTTTTTATACGACTATTTACTTCATCAACTGTTATTTCAATCATAAAGCCACCTCACAAATTCACCTCTCATTGTAACAAAAATCTGCCAATATGTCTCATAAGAAAACTGTAAGTTGCATTTTTAGAATCAACCGCTCTCTTATCACCTATTGCGTCTCTAATAGAAAAGATGTATGAAAAGACTACTCTCTTTTCATACATCTTTAAAATAAAATTGGTTTTTGTCAATTACCGTTTTAAAATCATATGGTTTTGAAGCTGCCGAATTTGTTGTTGCTTTCGATTCAGCTCTTCACGTTGTTCTGGAGTAGCCGAACGAAGGAGAATATCGAGTTCATTATGCATCTCTTCTAAGTCCTCTTGTGTTTTTATGTAGTCAGACTCATCAATTTCATTTACAGTTTGTGATTTTTCAAACATTTCTTCGGCAATTTCCATCTGTTCATTAATACGATTTAATACGGTTTTAAGATGACTACGTTCAGTCAAATGATCAGCCTCCCTAAGATGAACTGACCTTACTTTTTCCTTTAAAGCAACATTCTATTCACGTAGTCTATAAATGAAATAATCAGATGCGATCATCGATGCTGGGAAAATCTCTTTTGCTGTTTGCTCTAACTGTTCAGCCATATCGGCATACCTTGAGCTGATATGAGTTAAAATAAGCGTACCAACTCGAGCCTGTTTCGCGAGCATTGCCACATCTTCAATCGTTGAATGGCCATATAAATCAGCCTGATCTTTTCGTTCTGACGTAAATGTTCCTTCATGAATCAAAAGATCGCACGTAGCTATAAACGCTTCGAAGTTTTTGACTCGTTTTGTATCACCAGCGATGACAACTGTCCTTCCCCTTTTTTAGCCCCAACAAAATCTTGCTGTAGTAATCTATCACCATTCGGTAATTCAACATAGCTTTTCTCTTTTATCTCTTGATAAATAGGACCTGGCGGTATACCGGTTTCCTTTAGTTTTTCAACGAGAAGCGGACCGGGCTTGTCTTCTTCAACCAATTTGTATGCAAAGCTATCAATGACGTGATTTAGCTTTTTAACATAAATGCTAATCCCCTGTTCAAAATATTCAAATCCATCATCAATAAACTGATAATTAATTTGATAGCCCAGAGTTGTTTTAGAGACAGTAAAAGAAGTTTCTATAAAGTCATCTATACCTTTAGGGCCAAAAATGGTTAAAGGTGTATGTCCTCCCTGAGCAGAACGTGATGACAGCAAGCCAGGTAAACCGTAAATATGATCTCCGTGTAAATGTGTTATGAAGATATGCGATATTTTCGATAGTGTAATGGTGCTCTTAAGTAATTGATGTTGCGTCGCTTCTCCGCAATCAAACAACCATACGTCTTTTTTTTGTAAAAAACGAACGGCTAGTGAACTTACATTCCTAGAAGTGGAAGGTACACCGGATCCTGTACCTAAAAAATGAAATTCCATACGTTACTCCCCAGCAAGTGCATCAGCAAATACTTTAGCATACGGTGGTAAATCTGGTGGGCGTCTGCTTGAGATAATATGACCGTCAACAACTACAGCCTCATTTACCCATGTGGCACCAGCATTTTCCATATCATCTCGTATGCCAGGTGTACTTGTAACTTTTTTACCTTCTAAAATTTTTGCTGAAATGAGAACCCAACCTGCATGACAAATTTGCCCAATTGGCTTTTTCTTTTGATCCATCTCTTTCACAATCGATAACACACCTGAATAACGCCGAAGTTTATCGGGAGCCCAACCACCAGGTACTAAAATACCATCATAATCATCTGCTTTTATTTCAGAGAACGAGAAATCTGATGTTGCTGGGACACCATATTTTCCAATGTACTTTTTATCTTTCTCATAACCAACAAGGTGTACTGTCGCTCCCTCTTCTTGTAACCGCATGATTGGATACCAAAGTTCTAGATCTTCAAATTCTTCATCAACTAATGCGATTATTTTCTTATTACTTAAACGCATACTATCACATCCTCTATTCATTGTATTGTAAGTATAACATGTTCGACTTCTTTTCAAAATTGTTACACGAGTTCTATGTTTAATATTGTCACATAAAGATAGAAAAACAGTGATGATCAAAACCTTAGGAGGTATGAATCGTGAACACGAATACAAAAGGAACTCTTTTAGTATCAACAGCGATGCTAAGCTCAGTAGGCTCTATCCTTTCTGTTCCTATTGATCAGCCTGAATCACCACTTGAATCTTCTACCCATTCGAAAAAATGGCAGCATTTTAACCCAATTCGTTTCGGTGATATGAACGGGTCCGTTTACAATCTTCAAGGTTATTTAAAAGCGTTTGACTACTATCGTGGTGAGCATGATGGGCAATATGGTCTGCTTACAAAAGAAGCTATCATCGCCTACCAGACTAAGCACAATTTAGAAGTTACAGGTGTAGCTGACGAAAAAACGCTGGAGCATCTCCTTCATTCAACAGAAATTCAGCTTAATTTTCATTCATCACAAATGATTCAATCTATGATCTATGAACAGCCAAATAATTTAAATAATGTGTTAACAGCAAACGAGGAAACTACGTCTTTACAAGGACATTCACAGCACGTGTTTCAGCAAGGTGATCAAGGTAAACAAGTAGAAAAATATCAAAAAATATTAAATGAATACGGTTATTATGATGGAGTAGACGGAATATTTGGGCCTAAAACGAAGGAAGCAGTACAATTGTTTCAACAAACTCATGATTTAAAGGTTGATGGCATTATTGGACCTGAAACGAAAGAGGCATTAACAAATGAAGGCGATATCATTACGTATGAACCTGAGCAGGTGATAGAGGTTCATTCAAATGACGAACCTAACGAACCGGAGTACACAACTGAAAATGAAGCGACTCAGGAAAAACAAGAACAAAAACAAGAACAGAAAACAAGAAAAAGATAAAACTAGTAATAGTTCTTCTATAATTGATACAGCCGAGTCACTAATAGGATCACCATATTCCTGGGGTGGTACAACTCCTTCTGGCTTTGACTGCAGTGGATTTATTCAATATGTATTTAATCAACATAATAAAAAGCTGCCACGTACAACGGAAGATCTATATAACCAAGGGGCTGATGTATCTAGCTTAGAGGTAGGAGATATCGTCTTTTTCACTACGTATCGAAGTGGCCCATCACACGCTGGCATATACTTAGGAAATCAACAATTTATTCATGCAGGTTCCTCAACGGGAGTGACGATTGCAAGTTTAGATGGAAGTTATTGGTCTGAGCGTTATTTAGGGGCAAAACGATTTTGAAATGTTATATAATTACTGCTAAAATTTTGGGATGATTCGGGAAGGAGCACTGACTTCGTTCGTTACTTCTGTAACGACAGTAGACAGTGCTTCTAAAGGGTTGTCCTACGTTTTTTATAGAATTAATTGATCAATAACTTTTATAAGATCAATGATTTGTGGTTTACTTATTTGTGCATTAGCCCTATTCCTTTTCCCTTATAAAATAAAGTTTCTGTTATAAGAGAGGAAAAGATGATTACTGGAAAATGTTTCAGCTCTTCATTTTCTTTAATTCGCTTAGTTAAATGATGGCCATCCATTTTCGGCATTTCTATATCTGTAATTATTAAATGAAGATCATCTACTAAATTGGGATCGTCTTTTCGATCATATAAATAGTTCCATAATGATTCGCCGTCCTCAAAGAATTCTATCTGATCATAACCAGCTTCTCGGAGTGTATCGCCTATTAACTTTCTGAGAGTGGCGGAGTCTTCAGCAACCGCTATTTTTTTATTACGGCGCTCACGAACGCCAAGCTGTTTAACTTTTTCAACAGAAATACTTCGTTCTGGGTTAATATCGACAATGATTTTTTCGAAATCTAATAATAAAATCATCTCATCTTCTACTTTGAGTAGACCTGTTGCCGCTGTATCGACGTTTTGTGCGAGTTCGTTTGGCTTTTGAATATCTTGCCAACTAACTCGGTGGATACGAGACACGTCATGAACGCGAAAAGCAACTTTTAATTGATTTAATTCAGATATAATAAACTTATCCTCGCTTTTGTCTTCCGAAGCTTCAAGCCCTAAAACGTCAGTTAAATTCACAACCGTTATTACTTCATCTCGCAACCGAATAATGCCTTCAATATGCTTGTGACTGTTAGGAATTGGTGTAATGGTTTGTGCTGAAATAATCTCGCGAACTTTCATGACATTAATACCGAAAAAATAAGAGCCTACTTCAAAAACGATCACTTCTAACTCATTTGTACCAGTTTCTAATAAAATTTCTTGTTTACTCTCATTCATGCCCTCACTTCTCTCCCTTAAGCTAAAAGCGTTTCAGACTTAAATTAAAAGTTGAAATAAACTTTCGTCCTTATTTAATTCTGTATAAGCAAATCCTTTATTCGATAAACGCTCAATTAGCTGATCGTAATCACTCGCATATTTCAGCTCTACTCCGAGTAAAACAGGTCCATTTGATCGATTATTCTTCTTTGTATACTCAAAACGAGTAATATCATCGTCTGGCCCTAACACTTCTGTAATAAATTCCTTTAATGCCCCTGCCCGTTGTGGGAATTGGACGATAAAGTAATGCTGCAGACCTTCATAAATTAACGAGCGCTCTCTCATCTCTTGCATTCTTCCGATATCATTATTTCCTCCACTAACGATACAAACAACGTTTTTCCCTTTAATTTCTTCGCGATAAAAATCGAGTGCAGAAATCGACATTGCCCCGCAGGCTCAGCAACAATTGCATTTTGATTATATAGCTCTAAAATTGTTGTACAGATTTTACCTTCTGGCACTAATACAACATCATCTAAAATATTTTGACAAATCGCAAATGGAATATCCCCAACTTTTTTAACAGCAGCTCCATCGACGAATTTATCAATTTTCTCTAATTGGACAACTTTTCCTTGCTTTAAAGACTCCTTCATTGAAGCTGCTCCACTAGGTTCGCATCCGATCACCTTTGTCCGGGGCTAATGCTTTTAATATACGTTCCAACTCCACTAATAAGCCCACCGCCACCAAT
The DNA here is from genome assembly GCF_001310635.1 of Bacillus sp. JCM 19034. Classification (GTDB taxonomy): domain Bacteria; phylum Bacillota; class Bacilli; order Bacillales; family Bacillaceae_D; genus Halalkalibacter. Next base: position 391,897 of record NZ_BAXR01000001.1, on the reverse strand, counting down.
AGAGGAAAATAAATAATCGATATTATCATCAATATCATTCATAATTTCCATGCCAACAGTTCCCTGCCCCGCTACAATCTTCTCTTGGTTGAATGGGTGAATAAAAGCCATATTGTACTCATTACAATAACTTAACGCCTCGTTGTATGAATCATCAAACGTATCACCTGTAAGTAGAACTTCAACATACTCCTTCCCAAAAAACTTAACTTGATCCACCTTTTGTCTCGGTGTGGTTGAAGGCATAAAGATCTTTCCGTGGATTTTTAACGTCCGACATGAGTACGCTACACCTTGGGCATGGTTACCGGCACTCGCACAAACAATCCCGTTATTTAACTCTTCTTCTGATAAGCTTGAAATTTGGTAATACGCTCCTCTAATTTTAAATGAGCGAACAACTTGTAAATCTTCCCGTTTTAAATAGACGTTACATTCATAACGTTCTGATAATACGTCATTTCTTTGCAAGGGTGTATGTGTGACAACATCCTTTAAACGTTGGTTTGCAATTATAATATCTTCTATATGTAAAATTCCCATGATCCTATCCCTTTCGATTCAGTTTACAGTATATCTATAGTATCACAATGCTTTTCTTTTGCGAAGTACTATGCCTAAAACGAAATTCGTATATTGAAGATTGATTATTTATTTTTTGCTTACTATAATAGAGTAGAGAGTATTTGTAGTTGGCTTTGAGGAGGGTAGGATATGAAGTTAAAAACGTTTTTATTGCAATGATAACGACATTAATCTGTTTAGTACCTGTGCAAGTATTTGCAGCAGCTGTTGAACACGGTGATGAAGCTGCAAAATCTGAACCATCAGGTTTAATTGTTACTGCACTTACGATTTTATCAATTGTCACGATGGTCTATTTAGTTTACCTCGAGATTCGTGATAACGGGTAAACCTAACTAATCATTGTTACAAGTTTAGAAAGAGTACATATAAAAAGAGAGTGAGGTTTTATTCACTCTCTTTTTATATTGATCAATAGCAAGTTTAAGTTGTGTAAGAACATAGGAAACAGACTTAAAGGTTTCCATTTGTCTTTTTCGACTAGTATTACTATAGAACGATTTAATCGCAACAATTTCTAGGTTCTCTTCCGTCTGAGAGAGTTGGACTGGGTGTAAATGTAGGGGCTTCGCATGTTGGACAAATTCTATCGCTAATGGCAGCCATTTTTCACGAACATATTTTACATGATCTGCAAATGGTTTTACATGATTATAAAAATCTACTTCATAACCATCCTTTTTAGCAACTTCAACAAAGAAGTCCTCTGCCTCCGTATTTAAATTTTGTAGTGTGTTTGTTAATGCTTCTAGTTCAATTAGCTTACTTTGTTTAATCATAATACCCTCCTATTCTTATCATACCAAATGGAGTGTATAGACTTAAAGGATGAAACCTCTTATTGATAACATTTTTTATACAGGATGATGTTCATTAAAAGCTGCAACTTTTTCTTTCATTATCAATAATGTGTTTTGAATAGACGTTAGCTCAAAGTTCATCTGTTCATTTTGTTCTTTATTTTTCTCTTCAAATTGAGATAATACGGTTTCGATCCGTTCAATTCGATTTTCCATCAAAATTCCAGATACAAAATGGTCTTCTTTCACGTTTGAATCAGTGCTACAACTCAATTCATGTTCACGTACTTGTAAGCAATAATCCATATTTGCTAACCTCCTTTATCATATAAACAGTTTTTCAATCAAGAGCATTCAATTTCCTTTACAGAAGACAAAACTAGTATTGTTTCGCCAAAGAAAGTGCTAATTCTGTATGTAATGTAGACTTTTGGATAAACTATGGAACGATTTCAACAAAAAGGAGGTCATTTTGATGGGAAAAACCAATAAAGAAACGAAACAACAAGAAAAGCAACGTAAAGAATTAAACAAAGGCGATAAAAAACTTGGTGGTCCTAACCGTCCGGCAGAATAATTAAAGTCATGAACCTCACTGAAAAAGGTAATAATAGACCTTTTTCAGTGATCATTTAGTTAATTAAAGAAGATAACGATGCAAATAACTCTAATTCAAATTCCTTCTTTTTTACCCACTGACTAATTTCCTTCGGTTTTTTTAATTTCTCTTTTTTCAAAAAACGTGCTCCGTTAAATTCAGTACTCCAATCCCTCCTATTTTCCCAACGATGCTCAATGATAGGAAATGTCCATCTTAAGTACGGACTAGTATTTGCCGATCGCCAGTTTAGAAACCTTCTATATTCCTTGCGGGAACCAATGGGTATTACTTGAGAAGCAAATTCGTAAAGTTCTCTACTCACTTCTGGATGAAAAAGCAGGTTCATTAAATGTTTGCCTAATGCTATTCGTTTTTCTACTTTTGGAAATTGTCTAATATAATAACCGTAAATACGCCCATCTAGAGTGGGAAATAATACGTAACTGAAATGAGCATGTTCTTCTAACCAATATAAAGCAGTTGAGAATACTTTTTTTCGGTATAGCTCTTGATCTATCACGGTTTGTTGAATAACAAATTGTTCATTAATAATGAGTGCAATACATAATCGTTCTTCGTCACGTTTTTCTATAAAATGTAACCATTCCTTTTGCATAAATTGGGATACGTTTAACTTTTGCAAAATCGTTAAATCAATCTCTTTCGTTTTTTTCGTGTATTCATACCATAAAAGCTGAGGATATGCATCAGCAAAAATCGTCCAATTAGCCCTTTCGTACGTGTGAAATAATAACGTTCGTTTATGGATTGGAAGAAGACCTTGAAACCATTTACTAGCTAAATCCGTTATATTCCAGCCGGCATTTCTGGAAACAGAGCTCGCTAGCAAAGCCCATCTAATTTCTGGGTGTGTTTTGTAATATTTTAAATAAAATGTGGTGCGTGATATATTATCTATATTTGCCTTATCGGTTTTATGTTTAATATAGCCCACTACATGATTTCTCATTTTTTTTCACCTTTCTACTTGAAAGTTCTAAGACAACTCTTTGTAACTTATGGTAATATAATGTGATGAAGATTATTCTTACGTTTTCTTGTTCTGTCTATTCAAATACATGCATATCAGTTTGGAAAGGCAGTGATAGTAACAATGGCAATCCATTATCCAAACGGCAAACGATTTAAACAAACGAAACCAACTTCAAAAAAAATAAAAAAAAGCCAGTCTTCAAATACAGTGTATAGTAACCGTGGAATGAACCTTGAGGAAGATTTAAATAGTACAAACCAATTTTATCTAGAGCATAATCGAGCCATTATTCATAAAAAACCAACACCTGTACAAATTGTTCAAGTCGATTATCCGAAACGCAGTGCTGCTGTTATTAAAGAGGCCTATTTTAAACAGGCATCAACAACTGATTATAATGGTGTTTATCGAGGTCGTTATCTAGATTTTGAAGCGAAGGAAACAAGAAATAAAACGTCATTTCCGTTGAATAATTTTCATGAACATCAAGTTAATCATATGGAACAAGTTATTAAACATGATGGAATCGGATTTGTTATTTTACGATTTGCATTTACTGAAGAAGTGTTTTTATTAGAAGCAGATCACTTAATCCGTTTTATCGAAAAAAGAAACCGAATCGAAAATCGATACGTAAAAAAGATATTGAAAAATACGGTCATTTGATTAAAATAGGATATCATCCTCGTATTGATTATTTAGAAATCATTGATTCGCTTTATTTCATGGACGAGTCATGATGACGATGAAAAGAAAGGGAGAATGAACGATGTCAGATCAACTGAATACTAGGCAAGCGCGTCGTCAAGCCCAAATGAAAAAGAAAAGTAATGGAAATGGAAAGTCAAAAAAGAAATTAATTAAAAAAATAGCTATCATAACGGGTATCGCAGTACTAATTGCGATGATCGTTGGTGGAATTTCAGTGTTTGCGATTATAAGTAACTCTCCTGAATTAGATGAAGAAAAGCTTGTATTGACTCAAGGAGCTTTAATCTATGATCAAAATGACGAATTTTTATCCCAGCTTGAAACTTCAGAACGGCGAATGAACGTCTCAATAAGCGATGTTCCTGTAGTCGTTCAGGATGCGTTTATAGCTGTTGAGGATATTCGTTTCCGCGAACATTTTGGGATTGATGTTCGTCGGTTATTTGGAGCAGTTGCTGCAAATATAACAGATGGTTTTGGTGCAGAAGGTGCTAGTACGATAACACAACAGCTTGTCAAAAATCTATTTCTCGAGCATGACAAGAAAATGACGCGAAAAATTCAAGAACAGTATTTAGCTATAAAACTTGAACAACAATATTCAAAGGATCAAATATTAGAAATGTATTTAAATCAAATTTATTTAGGTTCAGGTGTATACGGTATAGAACTTGCATCACAACGTTATTTTAATAAATCTGTTGATGAGCTTTCATTAGAGGATGCAGCTCTACTAGCAGGTATCCCAAGACGTCCAAGTTATTATGATCCTACTGTTAATCCTGAGGCTGCTGAAAGTAGACGAAACTTAGTTCTATCATTAATGGAACAGCATGGGAAAATAACATCCGAAGAAGCCGAGGCTGCTAAAGCTATACCGATTGAAGATCAATTAGATCTTACTGAACGAGAATCTTACCCTTATGAAGCATTCTATAATCTTGTCTTAAATGAGCTTGAGGAAATGGAAGGTATTACGAGCAGTGACATATACAATTCAGGTATAAAAGTTTATACAACGCTAGATACGAGTGCTCAAGATCACGTTGAAGCAGTATTGCAAACCGATCAATTTATTCAAGATTACCCTAATAACGAAGATTTCCAAGCTGCAATAACGTTATTAGATACGCAAACTGGTCAAATTAAAGCTGTAGGAAGTGGCCGCGAAGATAAAGGTGTTCAAAGAGGGTTTAACTATGCGACAGAAGCTAAACGACAAATCGGTTCAACGGCAAAGCCACTGCTAGATTACGGTCCTGCCATTGAGTATTTACAATGGTCAACAGGTCATATAATAGTCGATGAGGCCCATTCTTATTCCACTGGTGATCCAATTAGTAACTTTGATGGTGGCTTTAAAGGACGAATGTCTATGAGAAGAGCATTAGCTGATTCTCGAAATGTTCCGGCTATTAAAGCTTTACAAGAAGTTGGAACTGACAGAGCAAAGGAATTTGGCGAACAGCTAGGTTTAGAGATCGAAACAATGCATGAATCCTATGGTTTAGGTGCCATCTCTTTATCTACAAAGGAACTTGCAGGTGCCTACGCTGCATTTGGAAATACTGGCACGTATACAGAACCGTATTCTGTGAGAAAAATTGAATTTCCCGATGGGCGCATATTAGAATTAGAACCTGATTCACACATGGCAATGAGTGACTATACAGCATATATGATTACGGATATGTTAAAAACAGCCGTAACAAATGGTACTGGAGGTACAGCTAATATTTCTGGTTTACCTATGGCAGGTAAGACGGGGACAACAAACTTTGATAAAGATACCCGTGAAGAGTATAACATTCCAACTAATGCAGCACCGGATATTTGGTTTGCCGGTTATACAACACAATACACGGCCGCTGTGTGGACTGGATTTGACAAACATGGGCCAGATAATTATTTTCCAGGGCAGGACCCATCCCGACAAATAGCACAACGAATATTTAAAGCCGTGATGGAAGAAGTTTCAGCAAATATTGAAACACCTGACTTTACAATGCCAAATTCAGTAGTACGTGTTGGTGTTGAGCGCTCTACTGGGTTACTTCCAAGTGACTTTACGCCAAGCAGCGAAATTATTTATGAATTGTTCGTTCGAGGAAATGAACCAACTAGAGTTTCCGAAGAATATTTGGATATTGAAGCTCCTAGAAACTTGATGGCTAAGTATGAGGAAAGCTCAAATCAAATTTTAATGAGCTGGGATTATCCTGATGATTTTAAAGACCAAGTAACATTTGAAATACAAGTTTCGGTCGATGGTGGAGATCGACAAACTCTTGATCGAAAAAAGATATGCAATATATATACGGGTCTCCGGAAGAAGGTTCGACTTATGAATTTTATGTCACTGCTCTATCAAATGAACACTCGAATACTCGGAGCGATACTGCAACTGTAAAAGTAACGATCCCAGAAGCAGTTGCTGATGAACCAGATGACGACGAAATAGAGCCACCTGAAGTAGATCCAATAGATGAACCAACTGACATTCCTGATCCAATTGATGACGTTGGGAATGATGACACTGAAGAGCCGAATCAAGATGAAGAGCCAACTGAGCCGGATCAAGATCAAGACTCAATTGAAGAGCCTACCTCACCACCAACTAATGATAATGATGCGGATGATACAAATGTAGTGAATGAGGAAACGGAAGAGGAAACAGAATAATCACTTATCAATCAAAAGGGCGTATTCAATAATAACTGAATACGCCTTTTTGTTGTTGAAATCGCGTTTTACCTCAGGTAGTTAGTCGTTCACTCTCCTGAATAAACGTTGAGATCATATCAACTTCATTTTTCAATTGTTGAAATTCCGACTCATTATTAATGAGGAACGTAAAACGGTTCCATTCACGTTCGAGCTTTTCATAAAAGAGTTGATTTGCTTCTCTAACTGAATGGTCAATAAATGGTATCAATTGCTCAATCATTTCCGATTCAGTGGTTCTAAGACTTTTTTGGACACAATCTGTCCCTAAATCAACGAGTGTTTCCTTCAACCGCAGGTTTTCGCCTTCCTCAAAAAGCGGCGTAATGATTGGAATTGTTGACTATACGTATTTACATCTAATTGCAAAATGATTTCTCAGATAAATCGATGGTCAACGAATCCCCACTATAAGTTGGTGCAGACATCGATGGAAAATCGGTTTGGATTTTCTCATATATTGAATGAACCATTGATCCATTGTTTGTTTCATCTTTGCATCGACTCGGATGATCGTCGCCTGTAATTCCTGCTTTATAAAATGATCTCCTTCATTTATCCATTCAACTAATGCTGCATGTAAAGCTGCTTTTTGCTCTCGTTTTGTATCCCCGATAACGGTCGTGACATTCACACATTCTTGGTAATAATCATTTAGTTGGTATCGAATTCTTTCTCTTAAATAAACGAATAGTTGCTCAAGCTCTTGTTGACAATGTTGAGTTACAATCTCATAGCTTGTTTTTGAAATTGTTTCTTTCCATTTTTCAACGTTTTTCTTTTAGTTCTGCTTGCTTCGCTTCTTTTTGGCTTGCTTCTGCCACCATAAAATGAACGCTTTCATTCAACATATGCTTGTATCTTTTCAATTCTTCTATAAGTAAATGAAAACTTAACTGGATAATATCGTAAATTGTATTTGTATAAAAAGCTGTTTCGAACTGTTGGAAATCACGATCGACTGTCCCCTCTTGCTTTTTCTGTAAACCTTGTTTATTGATAATGAATAAAGTCGTGGATGTTTAAATCCATTCTTTTGTAATTGATCTAATATGTGATTTCGCACCCCAATTAATTCAGCACGGCTATGTGCTAAATCAGCTGCATTTAAAACAAAATATAATTTATCTTCTCTAAAGCCTTCGTTTACTTTGGCCATCTGTTGCAGAAATAACTGATCAGCTTTTGAGAAAGCATGGTTGTAATACGTAATGTAGAAAATCGCATCAGATTGCTGGACTTGCTTAAAGGCAACTTGTGTATGACGACCATGTATCGAGTTTACACCAGGAGTATCAACTAACACGACTCCGCTTTCTGTTAATGGACAGTTATAGAAAACAGTCACCTTCTCAACAAGGCAGGCATTCTCTTCTTTTGCAATAAAAGGATGTACATCTTCTAACGAAACGGTTCCTTTTTCACCTAATTCAAAACGCTGTTCCTCTTTTAATGCTGTTTGTAGCATTTCTAAATAAGAATAGTACGTTTTTTGCCACCTCGTTGTTGCACTCTTTTTTTTCGGATTCCACGTATGAATCGTTTCAAATGAAAGTTCGAGCTCTAACTGCTTTGCTACAAATTCAATTTCTTTTCGAATAGCTAATTCTGATTTCATTTGAATGATGGCAGTCTGATTTGGATGTTGCTCATCTGATTTTCGAACAATATTAACTGTTGCAGTTGTTGGATTTGGGGAAACAGGAAGAACTGATTCACCAAGTAAAGCGTTAGCAAAACTTGATTTCCCCGCACTAAATGCTCCGAATAATGAAATCGTAAACGTCCGATCTTTAAAGCGTTTGACACGTTTTAGTAGTGACTTTTTTTCCTCTTCAACCACTGGATGACCCGGAGTTTCCCCATATTTCTTTACAATATCAACCCATTCCATTATCGCCTTTTCATCAAATGTTTTATGCGTTATCGTTTGATCTTCCTCTGTATGGGCAGCAATCACACTGTCGTCAGGTAAAGCTACTTCTTTCCAATCATGTTCTTCAAATACTGGAGGAGCTTGTTGTATTATTTCATTCAATTTCCTTTCAAAATGTTCACTATCTTTGTACTTATCTGCTTCTAATTTATATTCATTAATTACATCTTGGTAATCCTTTTGTATTTCTGCGTTTTTGTCAACATAATGCTCAATCTGATTAAGCTCGTCTAAACGCTCTTTACTTTTGTTATATTCGCGATTCCAATATTCTTCCATACCTATTATGATTAGACGTAAGACAGAAGCTGCTTTCTTTCTCAAAATAGTAATTATTGCGTTAGTCCGATCTTTTGTAAACGTAAATACATAATTTCGATCTTTTGGTCCCTTTTGAACAGCCTGATAGAAAAAGTGAGCATCTAACGTAATTGGTAATTGATCAATTTCTTTCTCCACGTCAGCGCGATTTGTAAGCTGCGTTAACGGATAGGATTGAAAAATAGCCTGTAAGTGAAAGACAAGTAAGCTCTTAATCTTATCCTCTAATTCAGCAATAAGTCGATTACTATATTCCTCTCGTACTTTCTCTGTTTTCTTTTTTGCAAAGAACAAACCTGCCCGATATCCTGGTTCCATTACTTCAAGCCATTGTCGCGTTAATTCAGTTGTTGTATATGGAAATAAAGTGACATTTTTCACTAAGTCATTGAATTTGACTGTGAAATCTTCTTCTAGGCTTTTCTTGGCATTTGAAAGTTCTGCTAATGTTTCCATTAAACCTTCTCGTTCTTCAAGATCTTTTGGATTGTAACCGGCAGCAACCATTTCTTTTTTTAATTGTTCGATAGTAGCCTGACAATCATCTTGTAGGCGCAAGATCATACGTAAATAATGTCCTTGTAATAATCGTTTATTTGCAAATGGAATTAATTGTTTAGAGAAATAAAGTAATGATTGCAGTTGTTGCTTTACTACTGGCCATTCATTTAAATGATGATCAGGTGCTTTCATACTTGTGTAATGTAATTGGATGTAACGGATTCCCCATTTTTTAACGTGTCACTAACAGAGTGATCGAAGCTTTGAAATGATAATTCTTTTTCATCATGTTTATCAATTTGATTAATTATGATATAAATTGGCTTGTTTTCATCTGTTAGTTGTTTAAGAAATGACAAATTTGTCTCAGATTGAACATGGTTGTATTCCATTACATAAACAATTAAATCGGTCTCTTGTAACGCCTCTAACGTAACCTCTTGATGGGTCGGATCAGTTGAATCAACTCCAGGAGTATCATAAATCATACTCTTTTTATGTAGAAAAGGTAGTGGAGCTTGAATGGTAATAGCCTGGATATGGGCTCCATCCATCCCCCATTTCCGGACTTGATCCCACGGTATTTCACCTTCCCAATTTTTCCATTCTCCATCTTTGTTTTGTATGTTCAATCCTAGTTGGCCATGTTTGATACATATTATATTAGCACTTGTTGGAATGGGACTTGTTGGCAATAATTCTGTTCCAACTAATTGATTAAGCAGCGTTGATTTCCCCGCCGAAAAATGCCCACAAAAAGCTATTTGAAATGTTTCTTCCTTTATTTTATTCTCTAAAGCTATCTTTTTGTATCGTTCCTTTTCCGTTTCTCGAACGACTCTCTCGAGTGTTTCGACCATCCACTCCACCTACTTTTTTTCAATTAATTTCATTTTCGCAATCTTTTTTCTTTGTTCTTCAAATAAATGCTCTAATTGTACAACTGCTTGAAAATGATGAACATGCTCAATTATAAACTTTAAACGCTCCCCACAATTATATGGTTTATATAGTAACTGTTCAATGTCATTATATAAGTCAACACCTAATCTGTTAACTCTTTTACCATGTGACCAAAATAATAAATCAATATAAAGAGCAATCACGATGATTACTTTTTTATTTTTTTCAGGTTTACTGAGATTTTTTAGATTAATTTTTAGTTCAGCTAATTCTTCTTCAGCAATCTTCCATAATTCTTTTTCAAATTGTGAAAATGAAAGCCAAGGCTTTAAAGTACCAGTCATGTCAAAATAAAAAGGAAAGGAACGTATGATGTTACATCCCTTCCCTTTACCTATCATCCAATTGATATCTCCAAAAAAGGACTATGTTCATACGCTTTGTCGATCTTCATGAAACTTGGCCTTTTAAACGTTTTTTTCCTTCCCGGCATTGCTCAAAAAGCGGGCATTCGAAACATTTCGGTGATTGTGCCTTACAGTGGTACCTACCAAAAAAATCAATTGATGGTGTGAATCTGACCAACGTTCTTTTGGGATTTTTCTCATTAACGTTTCTTCGACTTCCCTCACTGAATCCTTCCAACGGCAAATACCTAATCGTTTCGAAACGCGCTCAACATGTGTATCGACGGCAATAGCTGGTACGCCAAAAGCGACTGAAGTAACAACATTAGCAGTTTTTCGTCCTACACCAGCTAACTTGATTAATTCATCACGATCGCTGGGTACTTGTCCATTATAATTTTCTATTAATGATTGCGATAGTTTTTTTATATTTTTAGCTTTACTCCGGAATAATCCGATTGAGCGAATATCTTGTTCAAGCTCCTCCAACGGAACTTGTATGTAATCCTCCGGTTTTTGATATTTTTCAAAAAGACGAGGGGTCACTTTGTTGACAAGTGCATCCGTACATTGAGCCGATAACACGACGGCAATCAATAATTCAAAAGGGTTTGAATGAACTAATTCACATTCTGCCTCAGGATAAAGTTCTGCGATAACATCTAGGGCTTCGATCGTTTGCTTCTTTGATTTTAAACTCATTTTCTACTCCTTTATGATTGCTCCAACCATTGAAATCCCGGAGCTGAATCAACTTGTGTTCTCGTTTGCTCCTGTTTTACTGGCTGTTGGTATTTTCGAAATTTCTCACCATGTTCTTTCGCTTGCTCAACTGTTTTAATTCCATTTCGTTTCCATTCAAATAATATTCGATCAATATATCGAAAGTTGAGCTTTCCCGAAACAACAGCTTCTCGAAGTGCAGCCAATATCATTTTCGGGGTATGTTGATCTTGGTCAATCCACATCGACAACGTTTCTACTTCAATTGGCGAAAGTGGGCGTGAAAATTCCTCTTCAAATCGTTTAAATAATTGACCTTCCTCTTGTTGCTTCGTCTGCTCGCTTTGAATATGCTCCTCTTTGTTTAAAGCATTGATTAGCTTTAACCATAAAGGCTCCAATGTAAGCATTTCATAGAGAATACCGTTTTCATCCCATCTTTTTTCAATAGATAAAAATTGATTTTTTAATAAACGACCAATTATATTCGAACACATTGATGAAGAAATATTCATTCTTTCGCTTACAAGATCAGCGGTCGGAAACGGCTCTCCTTCATCAATAAATGATTGAATGTGTAGAATAATCACTAGCTCTTCTTCTTTTAAATATAATTCCTTATAATGCTTTAATAATAGAGCAGGAATTGTCACGAAACGTTGTGTTGTCCATTTTTGTAATATTTTTTCGTTCATTTGCGAAACACCTCTTCCTTTTATTATAACATGAGAGTCGCAAACATTAACTACAGAACATTTTGCTAATAGCAACTCCCCCTCTTAAATGATAAAGGAATAAGAAGAAGGATAGGAGAGCAGTAAATATAACTGCTCCACCCATCCTTATTTGTACAACAACAACAATATACTACCGATAAAAATCAAATTAAATGCAATAGTTTATTTTTAGTTTCTTACAAACTAGTTACACCGATTCAACAATACTAAGCAGCGTTCCTTTAATAAAAAAAGTCCCATAATTGATAGTATAGAACCATCGCTTTCCCATTAGTCTTTTCTTCAGATTGGACATTTAAAATATAAGTCAACTTGCCGTTTTACAACAAAAGAGAACATCACCCAATCATTATAAGTGATGTTCTAGGCTGAATAAAACCCAATTCTTACATGTTACATAGTAAGCTTTCGTTCAATTTAAGGATATAAGCGATTTAACAAGCGAGGAAAAGGAATCGTTTCACGCACATGCTCCACTCCTGTTATCCAAGCAACCGTGCGCTCTAATCCTAGGCCAAATCCTGAATGTGGTACGGAACCATATTTCCTTAATTCTAAATACCATTGATACGCTTCTTCAGATAACTGATGCAAGGCAACCATTTGCTCTAATAAATTGTAATCATGAATACGTTCTGAACCACCAATGATTTCACCATACCCTTCTGGGGCAATTAGATCTGCACATAGTACAACTTCTTTGCGGTCCTGATCAGGCTGCATATAAAAAGGCTTCAATGTGGTCGGGTAATGAGTAATGAAAACCGGCTTATCATAATGGTTTGCGATCGCCGTTTCATGTGGTGCACCAAAGTCATCTCCCCATTTAATGTCATTATATCCATTTTCGTGTAAAAAGGTAATAGCTTCATCATACGTTATTCTTGGGAATGGTGCTTTTATCTTTTCAAGTTGAGTTATATCACGCTCTAACGTTTTTAATTCGAGCTGACAATTTTTCAAAACTGCTTGGACGATAAACGTAACAAATTGCTCCTGTACCTCTAAATTCTCTTCAAATTCAACAAATGCCATTTCCGGTTCAATCATCCAAAATTCAATTAAATGTCTTCTTGTCTTTGATTTTTCTGCTCGGAAAGTTGGACCAAACGAGAAAACTCGTCCTAACGCCATCGCAGCTGCTTCCATATATAATTGACCACTTTGTGATAGATAGGCTTGTTCATCAAAATAATTTGTAGCAAACAATTCTGACGTACCTTCAGGAGCACTACCCGTTAAGATAGGCGGATCAACTTTAACAAAATCATTCTCATTAAAGAATTCATAGATCGCACGAATGATTTCGTTACGTATTTTCATAATTGCATGCTGACGTTTAGATCGTAGCCATAAATGACGATGGTCCATCAAAAATTCTGTTCCGTGATTTTTCGGTGTAATCGGATAACCATCAGCCTCTTGAATCAATTGAAATGACGTTACCGTAAGCTCATATCCTGATGGTGCACGTTCATCCTCACGAACGATACCAGTGACATACAATGAACTTTCTTGCGTCAATGATTTCGCTTGCTGGAACAGCTCTTCGCCAACATCTGCTTTTACAACTACCCCTTGAATAAAGCCAGTCCCATCACGCAATTGTAGAAAGGCTATTTTGCCACTTGAACGCTTATTCGCTAACCAAGCCCCAATCGTTACTTCTTTATTAGAAAATTGACCAATTTTTGCAATAGTCGTTTTCAATATGTACCCTCCAATATTCAATCATCTATTATAGTTAATATTATACCCATATCATACATTTGTGAAAAGTAAATAGAAATGAACAGGGACAGGCCCAAAAGGTTAACCGACCTTTTAAGACTGTCCCTTGTATTTTGCATTACTTAGAATGATTCTTAATGAAGTTCTCGATTCGGTTTAATGCTTCCTCAAGTAAATCATAAGAAGTCGCATATGATAAGCGTACATTGTTATGTGCTCCAAATCCTGAACCGGGAACAAGTGCTACTTTTTCCTCTTCCAGTAACGCAGCAACCCAATCATCAACGGAGTCAAACCCGTTCATTTTAACGGCTTCGCTTACATTAGGGAAAAGATAAAATGCTCCTTTAGGTTTAACACATGAAATACCAGGAATGCTTATTAATTTTTCATACACACCATTTAAGCGTTCTTCGAAGGCAGATCTCATTTTTTCAACGGAACCATCATCTTGCTTATATGCTGCAATTGTTCCATATTGAGCACTCGTCGTAGGATTAGACGTACTATGACTTGCTAAATTTGTCATTGCTTTAATGATATTCGGATCACCTGCTGCATATCCAATTCTCCATCCTGTCATGGAATGTGATTTTGATACACCATTTACAACGATGGTTTGTTGCTTTAAGTCATCAGATAATTGAGCAATCGACGTATGTTTCGCACCATCATAGACTAACTTCTCATAAATCTCATCTGACACAATTAAAACGTCATGCTTTACACAAACCTCACCAAGTGCCTTCAACTCGTCTTCACTATACATCGATCCTGTAGGATTACTCGGTGAATTTAAAATAAATGCCTTTGTTTTATTCGTAATCGCTTTTTCAACTTGTTCTGCCGTTACTTTAAATTCGTTTTCCTCAAGCCCATCGATATAAACAGGCTGTCCTCCTGCAAGCTTCACTTGCTCTGGGTAGCTTACCCAATAAGGAGTTGGGATAATCACTTCATCTTCGGCATCTAGAATAGCTTGAAATAGCGTATAAAGAACATGTTTTGCACCAGAACCGACTAATATATTCTCACGCTTATAGTCGATTTGCTGATCGATTTTAAACTTATTAATAATCGCATCCTTTAATGCCGGTAGCCCAGCTGAAGGAGTATATTTCGTATGTCCCTCTTCCATTGAACGAATAGCTGCATCAATTATGTATTGTGGCGTATTGAAATCGGGTTCACCTGCACCTAACCCTATTACATCATGACCTTGCTCTCTCAATTCCTTTGCCTTCGCTGTTATCGCTAACGTTGACGAAGGTGTTAAAGTTGATACTCTTTTTGATAAATTCATATATTTTTCCCTCCTACTATATACTATACACGATCATCACTGATTCGCAATAAGTCGAATAAAGATTTGTCATTCAATTCGTAATGAATATCTTTTGATAAGCGTACCATCTTTAAAGTGTAAATAATAATAAGATTTTCGTTCATTTTCATTAATAAATGTTATTTCATATAAAGGTCGATTTCGTTCTAAACCTATTCGTATCGCTTGTAATTCGACTATTGGCTCATGTTGATGTACTAACGATATTGCTTCTTCTTCTGTAATGCCTTCATCGACATTCGCTTCGTAAGCAGTCGTTAAATCATCTGTTACCCAAACATAACGTTCAATGGAGTCTAATTCACCTCGTGCAACATAAACAACTTCTTGGCCATGATAATAAGATATTTCGTCAATCGAATCTAGAAGGTCTTGGTTTAACACATATCGTTCCACTTGATCAAATTGCTCCACAAGTGGTTCTCTGATGATTGTAAAAAAGTATATACTACCTGCTATAAGAAGCATGAAAACAATAAAGGTAAAGGATATGATCCACTTTTTCATAATAACCCTACGTTCTATAAATGGTGAAAACCATTTTTTCCTCATTAGTTTGATCAAGAGCTAGACCAAACATTAAATCCTGCTCTTTTAAAGTACGGTTTAATGAATCGACAATTTTATATAGATCGCTTGTTCGATTCACCGTAACCTTTGATAAAACTTCCATTTTTTGTTCCATCTATGTTCCCCTCCATTAATGTGTAATTAAGCAAGAAAATGAGCTTTTGTAAGCGAAATAGGAATGTATGTAGATTCTCGGTATATCAGCTTATCAAATGTTCTTAACGTTCATTTACTTCTTTGTATGCTTTATTTGCTTCAAAGATGATCTTTTCCAGGTCCAATGTAACAAGTTCTTTCTTTCTTACTAATGCTTTTCCTTGTACATACACATCTGTGACATCCGACCCTTTTGCTGCATAAACCAAATGAGAATAAACATGATCATTAGGCTGTAAGTGTGGGCTTTCATAAGAAAGTAATATAAAGTCTGCATCATACCCAACCTCTATTTGCCCCACACCCTGTAAAGATAATGCTTTAGCTCCATTAACTGTAACAAGTTTTAATGCTTCATATGCCGGAATAGTTGTTGAATCTTGTTTTATTCCTTTTTGCACCAAAGTACCAACGCGTAATTCTTCAAATAAATCTAACGTATTATTTGATGCTACACTATCAGTACCAATGGATACATTAATGCCTTCTTCTAACATTTGTGCAATAGGTGCTATCCCTGATCCGAGCTTTAAATTACTTTTTGGATTATAACTTACTGATAGTTGATAGTTTGCCATAGCTTTTATTTGCTCTTGTGATAAGTGAACACAGTGTGCAAAAAGCCAAGGTGTTTTATCTAATACTTTTAATTTTTGCAAATGATCAAAAGGATGAACACCATACGTATTAATATGGTCCTCAACTTCTTTTTTTGTTTCAGCTAAGTGCATATGAATCGGAAGCTGTAACGTTGCGGCTTCCTCAACAATTCGTTCAATAAAATCAGGTGGACACGTATATGGAGCATGAGGAGCCAACATCATTTGAATACGATTATTGGCTGACTTATGCCATGTCTTAGCTAAGGTAACGGCTTCCTGTAATTTTTCCTCTTGCTCTCGTGTTGGACAAAGCCCAATCATTGAGCGCATTAAGGTTGCACGCATTCCTATTTCTGCTAACTGCTCCGCAAAATCGTCAATATACAAATGATACATTTCCAGAAATGTTGTCGTACCAGATAAAAGCATTTCAGCAACAGCTAATTGACGACCAGCACGAACCGATTCTCTATCTAATTTAGCTTCGAATGGCCACATTTTTTCTTTAAGCCATCGATGTAACGGTAAATCATCAGAATAACCACGTAATAGCGACATTCCAGTGTGTCCATGAGTATTAATGAATCCAGCAGTAGCCACTTCCCATTTGCATTAATAACTTCTAGACTTTCGGCTTCAAGTTGGGCTGAGGGATTCCCGCTTGCAATACGCTCAAACTGTCCATCTTTCACCACGACATAGCCTTCAACTATCCCAACATCAGTCATTGTCACAATTTTTGCATTTTTAATTATAATTGACATGAACGATATGTGTCTCCTTTTCCTTTATAAATACGTATGATGATCTTTTAATAATTGATCAAATTCCCCTTTATAAACAGGTACATCTGGTAGTGATAAAATAAACTGCTTTCCATATCGTGAGCTCGTAATACGTCGATCAAACACAAATACTGCCCCTTTGTCTGTCATAGAACGAATTAATCTACCAAATCCCTGTTTAAAGCGAATAATCGCTTGAGGTAATGAAATATCCATGAAAGGATTTCCACCTTCTTCTTTAACTTTCTCAAATTGAGCTTGAATTAAAGGATCATCTGGTGGTGAAAATGGTAACCGAACAATGACAACGGTCGTTAACTCGTTTCCAGGTAAGTCAATTCCTTCCCAAAAACTACTTGTCCCAAATAACATTGCCTGCTCACTTTGTTTAAACATTTTCATTAATTTCACACGACTTCCTGACGTTATCCCTTGTCCGATTAAATGGAGAATATGATCCTCATTCCACTTTCTCATGAAGTCATAAACGATCCGAAGCATTTCATACGATGTAAATAATACGAGCGTCTTTCCCTCAGTCATTGATGATAAGCGCCATAGCTTTTTGGCGACTTCATAAGAAAATTGCTCCATTGTCACTTCTTTAATCGCAGGTATATCAGTTGGTATTAACAAACGTGCTTGCTCTTTATAATTGAAAGGGGAGCCAATAATGGACGTTTGTGGAGCAAAATCCTCTAATCCTAATCGTTTAATTTGAAATGAAAATGATCCGTTAACCGCTAATGTAGCAGATGTTAAGATGACACTTTTTTTTCTTTGCAAAAAAACCGTCAGCTAGCAATTGCGACACGTCTAAAGGTTTACTATATAGATAAGTTGCATTGCGTGCACCTCTAGGTTCAATTTCAGCCCAATAAACAGCATCTGGATCATATTCTAATAGTAATTGGTATAATTTATCTTCTTCCTCATTTAAAAGAGTCACCCATTTTTCTAATTCCGATAGAAAAGATGCATCAGTGTAAGTGAGCTTCTCATTTCCTTCTTTTATTGGCACTAAAAGTTCCTTAAACGAAGAAATCACTTTTTTGACGTTACTATGTATTCTCATCATACATTCCAATATTGCTTGCCAGAGTGCTCCTTGCTCCTTAAAACTAAAATACCGGTATCGAACACGGCCAACATCTGTTGTCGTTAGCTGTTGGTTCTGTTGAATATACGCATATAGCATTCGAAATAATTCATCAATTTCTTCCTTCGCTCCGATTAATTGTTTAAAAAGAAGATCTGAGGTTGAAATAGGTAACTGTAGCCGATTGTAAATGGCTGTTAATTGATCATACCAATGATAATCTTGATCAGATGATAACCGTTGAAAGATATGGCAAATGCCACATAATCTGTCCTTAAACCGAGATGATCACTTGCCACTTCTTCTAAATGGTGTGCCTCATCTAAAATAACATGGGAATGAGCAGGTAAAATCGCTTTCTCATGCAATAAATCTGTACATAATAGGGCATGGTTTGTAACAACAATATGTGCTAGTTGAGCGTCTCTTCGAACACGATGATAAAAACACCTTGTGAACCAAGGATTTGCCCTCCCGATGTCACTACTTGCATCACTCTGGACTTCATACCATAATGATTTTGCACCAGCAGGAATCATGATTTCATCGATATCACCTGTCATCGTTTCTGTTAACCAGACGAGTATCATACATTTTGTTAGATTCACTTCATAACTAGTATGTTCTATTGATAAGCTTTGCTCAAATTTGCGCAAACATAAATAGTGATTTCGCCCCTTTAATAAAACCATATGAACAGGGAATTTAACAAGCTTTTCTAATATTGGCAAGTCTCTTTTTAACAACTGCTCTTGTAAAGGTATCGTTTGTGTACTCACAATGACAGGTTGCTTTTGCTTAATTGCATAAAAAAGAGCCGGGAGTAAATAAGCTAAGGATTTTCCTGTACCAGTACCTGCCTCAATTAATTTGTATTCATTATGCAAGAAAGCCTCATGAACTTCCTGCATCATTTGTTCCTGTCCTTTACGCCGTTCAAAATGATCAAAAGCCATTTTCGATACCTTTTTATAATCGGACTTGATAAACTCCTCATAAGAGAGTACATTCTCTGATTGCTTTGGAAGTGTATCAGGAACTTTCCTGATCGCTAATTGTCGATAACAGTCAAACTTTTCCTCATTTGATTGTGTGGCTTTCTTTTGTTGAATGATGTCAGACAAGATAGGCTCAAAATTGCTTTTTAACTTCCTCATTAGAGGAATTAATTGCTGTAATGTCACTATTGGTAGTGAACGACACTTTGTCACTATTTTGTGGAAAAGAGCAGCCGTTACTAACGCATCACTGTCGGCCTGATGGGGACGGTCATGTTCATATCCAAGCTCATCTGCTAGTTCACTTAATTTATAGCTTGTCTGTCTTGGCAAAAAATACGGGCAAGTTCAACCGTATCAACAACTGGAATATCAGGAAAGCTAAAGCCTTCAAGTTCGAACTGTTTCTTCAAAAAGCTATGATCAAAATCAACATTGTGAGCTACTAAGCAACTATCCTTTAGTAAATCTAGTAACGTCGGGATAATTGTTCGAAATTTTGGTGCTCCTTCAAGCATATCAACAGTAATTCCTGTTAATTCTTCAATAAAAGCTGGTATTGACACCCCTGGTTCCACAAATGATGAATAGGTCGAGAGAATATCACTATTTGAACAAACAACTGCACCAATTTGTATAATGCGGTCGCCTTTTTCCACGGAATGCCCCGTAGTTTCTAAGTCTATAACAACAAAACGATCGTACATGCGTACACCTCTATTTCATTCAACTTTAATCGTTGAATTTAAAAGAAGCCTTGAATTCTAAGGAAATGATTTTTAAGACTTCTTTTTGATTCTGTTCTAAATTAAACACTGTTTACAATATCATTCAAGTAGGCGTTCACCTTAAATTATACACAACTTCTACTCAGGTTGTAACTGAGTAGCCAGCATTATAAATAAGAAAATTCCCTTCTTCTAAATCAACTACTTAAAGTGTTTATCGAAGAAGAAGGGAATATGCGTTATGTTCGAGTTGTAGAAGCTAACTCAGTTCCTAACATTTCGACAATTTCATTATTTTCATTCATAATCGCTACTTTTGGTACATGCTTTTGTGCTTGTTCATCGGTCATCATTGCGTATGTTAAGACAATAATAATGTCACCTTCTTGAACGAGACGTGCTGCTGCACCGTTTAAGCACATTACCTTACTTCCTCTTTCCCCTTTAATTACATATGTTTCAAATCTTGCACCATTATTATTGTTTACAATTTGCACTTTTTCATTTTCTAATATATTTACAGCATCCATAATGTCTTCATCAATCGTAATACTACCTATATAATTTAAATTTGACTCTGTCACTCTAGCACGATGTATTTTTGATTTCATCATCGTTCTAAACATGGCATTCAATCCCTTTCCTTAACAGTCATAATATAATTATCAATTAATCTAGCCTTTTTATATTTATAAGCTACCGCAATAATCACTTGCCCAGATACAATTCCTTTATCTTCGAGTGCTGGATATGTTAGCACATCGACATAATCGATTTTACCATTTCCTTGTGAAAGATGATCTTTTATAAGCTTAATAACATCTGATTTTTTTCGCATTCCTTCATTTATCGCATGAGAAGCACGTAGCAACGAGTTATATATGATCGGTGCTTCCTTTCGTTCCTCGTTTGTCAAATAGACATTTCTCGAGCTTTTAGCTAAACCATCCTCTTCTCGTATCGTAGGACAACGTACGATTTCAACTGGAATATTAAACGCATTAACCATATTAATAATGACAGCAACTTGTTGAGCATCTTTTTGTCCGAAAAAGGCTTTTGTCGGTTGCACAATGTTAAACAACTTCATAACGACTGTTGCCACACCATCAAAATGGCCTGGTCGACTTTTTCCACAAAGAACATCTACACCTTTTGAAACGTGAATCATCATTGGTATTTCAGATGGATACATTTCAGCTATATCCGGATAGAAAAGAATATCTACACCGGCTAACCTCGCTAATTGCTCATCACGCTTAAAGTCACGAGGGTATTGGTCTAAGTCTTCATTTTCACCAAACTGGAGTGGGTTTACGAAGATACTTAAAATCACCTTATTTGTTTGGTTTCTAGCTTCTTCAATTAATGATAGGTGACCTTCGTGTAAATACCCCATCGTTGGCACAAATCCAATTGTTTCATTACTTTGCTGAATCTTCTTTATTTCTTCTTTGAGTAACGGAATGGTTTTAATGACTTTCATCTGTTCCTCCATATAACGTACTCACTTCAGTTTCATCCATTGAAAAGCTTTGTTCATTGCTAGGAAAAATCCCTTGCTTTACTTCTTCTCGATAGTTCTTAAGTGCCTCTTTTATCGATATTGATACTTGTGTGTATTGTTTAACAAATTTTGGTACATGGCCGTAGCCATACCCAATTAAGTCATGATATACAAGAACTTGACCATCGGTTTGATTTCCTGCACCAATTCCGATAATCGGTATCTGGCAACTGTTTGTTAACGCCTTACCTACTTCCTCAGGTACACATTCTACAACAATTGCAAGTGCACCTGCTTTTTCAAGTTGCTTTGCTTCAGCAAGCAATTGCTTTGCATCATGTGCGGTTTTCGCTTGAACACGATACCCACCGAGAATACCAACAGACTGTGGAGTTAAGCCAAGATGGCCAACAATCGGAATTCCGGCTTTCGTTAATTTTTCAATCGTTTGAACGACATCGCCAGCTCCTTCAAGTTTTAAGGCATCACATCCGCCTTCTTGCATGATTCGCTTAGCTGCTTCTAACGTTTGTTGGTAATCTCCGTGGTAAGAGAGATACGGCATGTCTGTCACGATAAACGTATCATTAGCTCCTCTTTTAACCGCCTTTGTATGATGAATCATATCGTTAATTGTAACTGGTATTGTTGAATCATAGCCTAATACGACCATTCCAAGTGAATCGCCTACTAAAATCATGTCAATTTCAGCTTCTTCAACAAAGCGTGCCGTTGGAGCATCGTAAGCAGTCATCATCGTAATTCTTTCATTATTTTCTTTCATTTTTTTTAAAATGTATCGTTGTTTTTTTCAATTCCTTTCACCCTCCTTTTATAATGAAGAGGAGTTGTGTTAAACACAAATAATCCACTTTCAATAAACAAGAAAGAGGATAGGTCAACTAGAATAAGCTATTTACTAATATGCAAGAGACTCAAATATCCCTCGCATAAAAATAGACTTATTATGACTCCTCTGTCCCAGTCAATCCTGATCAAGGCAGATTGATTTCACTTTTAAATAACGATAAAATGGTGCAGCTCGTGTAAAGATACCGCCCGTAAGAAAATAGTATAACAAACTTCTAGTGATTCTCGATATCAGCAGAATAAATCTGGTGAACTTCTCCACTTTCATCTTCAATGAGAAGACATCCTTCATTGGTAATTCCTTTAGCAAAGCCATAAATGTTCTTCGTTGGTGTACGTGCAGTTAAATAAGTTCCGATACTAATTGAGTGTGTTTCCCACATTAGCTTGATCGCTTCGAATCCATCGTTCATATAGAGTTTATACAACACTTCTAATTCATTCAAGACTTCTGCTATCAATTCAGCACGTTGTACATATTTTTTTGACTCTAATAATAACGAGGTTGACTTCTCTTGTAAATGTGGAGGAATATCCTCCGCTGTTTGGTTCACATTGATTCCGATTCCTATAATAACTGAATGCACAACATCAGGCTCCGATTGAATTTCTGTCAATATTCCTACTAATTTTCGCCCATTTATTAGTACATCATTTGGCCATTTTATCTGTGCCGTTACATCTGTCACCCGTTTTATCGCTCTCACAATTGCAACGGCGGTTAATAATGTGAGTTGTGGTGTCTTTTGCGGAGAGACGTTCGGCCGTAATAGTAAACTCATCGACACACTCGTATTTGCTGGCGAATACCATTCGCGGGACATACGTCCCTTTCCGTCTGTTTGTTCATTTGCAACGACTAAATGGCCTTCTTTAACCCCTTTTTGTTGAAGCTGTTGTGCCACTTTCTGAGTAGAATGAATAGAAGGATAATACGTTTGCTCTTGACCAAATACATCAGTCTTTAAATTCAGCTTAATATCGTGAGGTTGTATATCATCTCCTCTTTTGATTAAGCGGTATCCTTTTCTTGGAGCAGATTCTACTTCATAGCCATTCTTCCTCAATGTATCAATATGTTTCCAAATTGCTGTCCTAGAACAGCCTAATAAGCGACTAATATGCTCTCCTGAGACAAATTCACCCTCATTTTCCTCTAGTAGTTTTATTAATGTTTCTTTCAAATGAACGAACTCCCTTCTAACCATCTTAATAGCTCATTTTTTCATTTTTGCATGTCCCTTTTATGACGGCTATTTCTGCCTCTCGTAAAGCAGAACTGATCCACGAACCCGCTTTCTTCCCTATTTTTAAAAGGTCATGACCAGTAATAGCCAATTCACTACGAGAATGGATCGGAAGCTCTAACCATTTTTCTTTCAGCTCATCGCTATTAATAAAGGTGTACTGGAACTTTTTTCTTACATATTCAACATCTAATGCTACTTCAAGAGTAGCATCAAAGAGCATCTCACGATTCCAAGTATTGTTTACTCTCATTTTAAACCAGTCTAATCTCGTTTTAACCTGACGCCTTATCGCTGTTGGAACAGCCATATTTATTAGAAATTGCGATTTTGGTGGACTATAAACTAAGCAAAACGTGGTCCATATTAGAACATCTGACATTTGATTTTCAAGTAAAATCGAACGCAATTTTTCAAGTTCATTACTAGTTAACTGTAAAATAGGAATATCCTTGTAAAGCTTAGTATCTAAAAGTAGGTCAATTGCGAACTTTACGTAATGACCTTTTAATAATTTTAGCCATTCTTTAGAGAGGCGCTCTGGTGCGACAGAACGAAGCATCGAAGCTTTTTGAGCGATTACTTGCTTCGATGCTTGTTCAACATTATAGCCCAATTCACTTACAAATCGAATGACTCTCAACATCCTTAACGGATCTTCTTCAAACCGCTGATCAGGCTGTAAAGATCGGAGTAACCGTTGTTTCAAATCTGCTTGACCACCAAAAGGATCGATAATATCTCTAGACACATCCATTGCCATACTATTGATTGTTAAATCTCTCTTTCTTAAATCCTCTTCAATTGAATCCCCGCGCATTGTCGTTACTTCTAATTGGAGTTGATCGTAATGGACAATGACTGTTTGGTGCTCTGTATTCATTTGAAAGCTTTTATTAAATAATGTAGAAATTTGTTCAGGTGAGGCTGTTGTCACGATATCTATGTCTGAACAATCTTTTTCAAGTAAGAAATCGCGAACAGCCCCACCTACTATATATGCTTTATAACCTTGATCATTAAAAACGTGCAATAAATGCAGCACTTGATCGATATAACAATTATTCATTATCATCATCCACTCATATTATCGTTCTAACATTTTAGCATATAATTGTTCGTATTGACTTACAACATGCTCTGAATGAAATACATCATGGACACGCTTGATGCTTTCTTTTGAAAATTGCTGATGTCTTTTCTCATCTTTAAGTAATGCAACAGCTTTCGAAACGATACAATCAATGTCACCAACAGGACAAATGTATCCGGTTTTACCATCAACAACAACTTCAGGTATTCCTCCTGCATCACTACCTATGACAGGTACCCCACAAGCCATTGCTTCTAAAGCTACAAGGCCAAAACTCTCCTTCTCGCTTAATAGTAACATTAAATCACTCATTGAAAGCAATTCTGCAATATGCTTCTGATTTCCGAGAAATTGAACGCGACTTTCGATCCCTAATTGTTTCACCAACTGCCTAACAACAGGTAATTCTGGACCATTTCCAATTAGAAGTAGTGTAGACTTTAGATCTTTTTGAATACCAGCAAAGCCTTTAACCACATCACAAACACGTTTCACGGGACGAAAATTAGATATATGTATAATCACTTTTTCATCGTCAGCTAATTGGTAATGTTTCCTTAAATGACCAACTTCTTTTTTTGTATATACACGTTCATCAATAAAGTTATAAACTGTTGCAATTTCCTTATCGGTTCGAACAACCTCTTTCGTTTGTTCCATTAAACTTTGCGAGACAGCTGTTACGCAATCTGATTGATCGATAGCGAAACGAATTATTTCTCGTAAAGATGGGTCATAGCCTAAAACCGTAATATCGGTACCGTGAAGTGTTGTCATAATCTTCAAACCATTATTGACCATTTGCTTCGCTAAAATGGCACATATCGCATGAGGAACTGCATAATGTACATGTATAAGGTCTAATTGATTTCGTTTAGCAACCTCTGCCATTTTACTTGCTAACGTTAAATCATAAGGGGGATATTGAAATACAGAATATTGATTAACATCTACTTCATGATAATAGATGTTTGGATATACTCGATCCAGACGAAAAGGTACGCTTGACGTTATAAAATGAACTTCGTGTCCCCTTTCTGCAAGAAGTTTGCCTAGTTCTGTTGCTAAAACACCTGATCCTCCAACAGTAGGATAACAACTAATTCCAATTTTTAATTTCATTAAAGAATCCCCCTTCCACTTAACAGTTGTTCGACGATTAGCGGTTTTGATGTTTTAAACCCTTCTGCTGCTTTTACACCTACCTCTTTACCAAAGAGTTGATCTTTCGCCTCAACCGTATTTATATAATCGTTTGTAAGCGGGGTATGAACAGATTGCCTATTCATAGAGAATTGGCTCTTATATGATTGTAAAGCTTCTCTTTTTATTTCAATATATTCTGATATATCAATGACAAAATCCGGATGTTCATATCCGTTAATAAAATAATAAAATAGATTTGAAGGACGATAAGCGTTTCTCTTTTCTGAACATTGATAACGGTGAATGCCTGCATTGAAATAAGCCTCTTTAATGATACGGCTACATTCCCCGTGGTCAGGGTGACGATCAACTTCAAATGGTGCAAAGAGAATGTCAGGCTGGTAGCGACGTATGATTGAAACAATCTCAGAAAGCTGTTGTTCAGTTATGTATTTCAATCCACGATCACGGATATCTAGTTGTATACGCTTACACACCCCTAGCTTTTTACTAGCAAGCGCTGCTTCTTCTTGACGTAATTGAGTCGTTCCATTTGATGATAATTCTGCTTTAGTCAAATTACATATTCCGACACGTACACCTGCGTCTGCATATTTAGCTAGCGTTCCTCCCATCCCGATTTCGATATCATCAGGATGGGCACCAAACGCTAATAAATCTAATTTTTCCACTTGAATCCTATCCTTCACGCCATAATAAATCGCCACGCTCTAACCCTTTAATTAATACTTCGGCAGTACCTAGGTTAGTTGCTAGCGGAACATTTTGTACGTCACATAATCTAACTAATGCAGTTACATCTGGTTCATGAGGCTGTGCAGTTAGCGGGTCTCGCAGAAATACAATCAGATCAAACTTATTTTCAGCAACCAAAGCACCAATTTGTTGATCTCCACCCAAAGGACCTGATTTAAAACGAGTTACAGGCAAGCCAGTGGCTTCCATAATTCTTGTGCCAGTCGTGCCAGTTGCAAACAGTTCATGTTCTTGAAGTATTATTTTATAGGCTACTGTAAATTGAACCATATCATCTTTTTTCTTGTCATGAGCGATTAAAGCTATTCTCATCCGGCTTCTCTCCCTTTTTAATCAATTATCTGTTCTAAACCATATACAAGTGTATCAATTTTTAGTACTGTTTCAACGGCTAACTTTACACCAGGCATAAAAGAACCTCGATTGATCGAGTCGTGACGAATCGTTAACGTCTGTCCTTCTCCTCCAAAGATCACTTCCTGATGTGCTACTAAGCCTGGTAGACGAACACTGTGGATCCTCATTCCTTCAAAATCTCCACCTCTAGCACCAGCTAATTCCTCTGATTCCTGTTCATGACCTTGTTTTTTTGCTTCACGAACTTGAGAGATTAATTGTGCTGTTTTTAATGAAGTACCTGAAGGGGCATCTAATTTACGATCATGATGTTTTTCGATAATTTCTACGTCTGATAAATATTTAGCTGCCACCTGGGAAAATTTCATCATTAAAATGGCTCCAATAGCAAAGTTTGGAGCGATAATTGCACCGATTCCTTTATCCTCTGCTTGTTTACGAAGCTCCACTATATCCTCATCTGAAAATCCAGTTGTACCTACTACTGGTCTTATCCCGTGTTCAAAGGCGATTTCCATGTGTTTCCTACCAAATTGCGGTGCTGTTAAATCAATTAAGACATCAACATCATGTTCTTGAAAGCAGCGGTCCATATCAGTATAAATGGGGACATTTACAGAAGAGAAGCCTTCTACATCAGCTAATTGCTTACCATCATTTTTTGAATCAACAACGGCAACTAATTTGAAATGTTCTGTATTTTCTGCAAGCTTAACAGCCTCTCTTCCCATATTCCCTCGTGGTCCTGCGATAACAATATTAACGATTTTCTCCATTTATAGCACCCTCTTTATCCAATCTTGTCCAACGATCTTGATCTCGTTCATTAAATTTCTTCATAACTAAATCAAAGGCTTCATCTAAATCAATATGTAAGGAGTTGGCAAAACAAATGAGTACAAATAATAAATCCCCTAATTCTTGCTCCATTGACTTTTCATCTTCACTATTTTTTTTCGGCTTTTCACCATAATAATGATTAACCTCACGTGCTAGCTCACCTACTTCTTCAGTCATCCGGGCAAGCATCGCTAAAGGAGTAAAGTAACCTTCTTTAAACTGACCAATAAATTGGTCAACTTCATCTTGCATTTGCTTCATTGATTTTCCCATATTCTGACCATCCTCCTTTCTACATGTTAGCGAATTGTTGTTCATTTGACAAATAGAAAATTGTTTTTTGCTATATACTCCATGATTTCATATAATAATTCTACATTAAAATAAAGGCAAGGAGGAATCATTATGAATATTCTCATCCATTTTAAGAGAATCGTATTTATCATTTTTGGTTCAGCAATTTTATCATTTGGACTTGTTTATTTTAACATGGAAAATCAATTAGCTGATGGTGGCTTTACAGGTATCACCCTTATTTTATATTTCATGTTTCACATAAATCCAGCAATCTCGAATTTAGTTCTCAATATTCCATTGTTTTTTATAGGATGGAAAATACTTGGAAGAACTACGTTTTTTTATACATTAATCGGCACATTCAGTGTATCGTTATTTCTAGAATTTTTCCAACGTTTTCAGCTCGTCTCCATACCTCTTCATGATGATATGACGCTTGCTGCCTTATTTGCAGGTGTATTTATCGGGGTAGGACTTGGTATCGTTTTTCGTTATGGTGGCACGACTGGTGGAGTTGATATCATTGCAAAATTAGGATTTACTTATTTAGGGTGGAGTATGGGCAAAACGATGTTTATCTTTGATGCGGTCGTGATAAGTATTTCGTTACTTTATTTAAATTATCGAGAAGCTATGTATACATTGCTTGCTGTTTTTATTGCAGCGAAGGTGATCGATTTTATCCAACAAGGTGCTTATTCTGCAAAAGCCTCTTTTATTATATCTGAGCACGTATCAGAAATTGCAGCCAAAATATTAACTGAAATGGATAGAGGTGCAACGATTTTAAGAGGGAAAGGGACATTTTCTGGTACGGATAAAGAAGTGCTCTATTGTGTTGTTGGACGAAACGAGCTAATGCGACTAAAAGGTCTCGTTGAAAAAATTGACCCTCACGCATTCGTAACTGTTAATGATGTTCAAGACGTTATTGGAGAAGGTTTTACACTTGACGAACAAAAGCGTCCTCTATCACGTTGATGAAGCACAATTGGACATCTTAAAAGCAAAAAAGACGGCTGTAATGCCGTCTTTTAAGAAATAAAGTTGATTATACTCAAGAAATAATGAGATATTCTCACTGTAATCCGGTTATTTTAGTCGTCATTATTCATGCCAATATACATTAAGATAAAACGTGCTAATTCAAGCAACGCAACTAATGCACCAGCTACGTACGTTAATGCTGCAGCATCTAACACTTTCTTTGTTTCGCGCTCTTCATCGTTTCGTATTACACCCGCTGAAACAATTTGCTCCATTGCCCGACTACTTGCATTAAATTCTACAGGCAAAGTGACGACTTGGAACAACACTGCTGCTGCCATTGCTACAATACCGAGTAAAAGTAAATTTTGACTTGTTAGGATAATACCAAGCAAAATTAAGAAAAATGATGCATTGGAACCAAAGCTTGCTACAGGAACAAGTGCGTGGCGGAAACGTAAGAATGCGTAATTCTCTTGGTCTTGAATCGCATGCCCAACCTCATGTGCTGCAACGGCTGCACCTGCCACTGATGTTCCGTGATAATTATTAGTCGACAAGCGTACAACTTTTGTACGAGGATCATAGTGATCGGTTAATGTTCCCCTCACTTCCTCTACTCTAACATTATACAAGCCATTATCATCTAAAATTTTGCGTGCTACTTGAGCTCCTGTTAATCCAGATGAAGCTTGAACTTGTGAGTATTTCCGATAAGCACTTTTTACCTTTGACTGTGCCCAAAGCGGAATTATTAAGAGTAGTATAAAGTAAATAATAAACCCCATTTGTCCTATCACCTCTCATGTTGATCTATTCTATATAATAGTTTAATGAGAACATCAAATAAAGTCAAACAATTACGGTCATTTCAAATAAATGACAAAAAATTGTCACTTATCGATCACTTACTAGCTCAGCTGTTATTCTTTTGACGAACCCGTTTCTGTTCTGCACGGTATTTCCGCCAGCCAACATACGTTAAAGAAATAGTAATCATACTACCTATCGTAAATATCACCCACCAAAATGAAGGATCAGTATTATCCTCTTTTACTCGTTTATAAAGGTTCGTCCATTCCTCTTGCATTAGGATAAGGTGGTCCGTCAAGTGCTCTTGTTTAACATCCCCCATTCTATTACGTTCTAAATACGTAATCTGTGCATCCAATTTTTGGAGCTGTTGTGGATCAGTATCAATGAAAAGGGCTGGACGTATCATTTCATATTGATTTAGAAATTGATTTAATCTCAATTGAAATGTTTGCTCACTTTCCTCACTTATTGCTAGTTCCATGTCAGTTAACGCAGAAATAACTGCATCCTCTGTATGGAGCCATAATGGATGATATTCACTAGATAATGCATCAACTGCTAAACGAAACGAAGTAACTGCTCTTATCCGTTCCTCAATTGACATTTCAGCGGCAGTTACTGATTGTTCTGCATTTTCATAAGCTAAAATCACCGCACGCAATGCACTCATGCTGATTCCTTCTTGACTAAAATCAATTTCTAAAAAAGCTGTAGAGAAATAATCCATTAATTGCTTAGCCTCTGAATATTTTTCTTGTTTCGTTAATTGAAGTATTTGATCAGACATGTGATTAAGCTCTTTCCATGATTGTTCAGATGGAGAGTCATCAGCATATATAGTTAGTGGAATGATGAAAACGAGCATAATAACGAGGATTAATTGTCGCATCCTTGTCCCTCCTTTTTTCTACTCTCATCCTATGATTATGTGGACAAGAGTAGACCAATAAAAAGAAGGTTATTGTAAATTAAGTGTGAAACGTTTATTTCTAACTGCTAACAAATATACGACAAGTAGTGAGAATAGGCTAAGTCCGAAAGTGAAATAACCAATATGTTCAATATATGGATATAAACCTCTTGAAACCCAAGGATGCATCATATAATAATAATCGATAAAATCATTAAAGATCGTCCAACTAGCAACAATCAGTAAATGCCACGGCTTAATCCGGAAATAAGGAGAATAGATAATGCTTGTAATGCCATACCTCCATGAGAAAAAATGAGCATATAATTCTGCCAGTTTAACGGGTCTCCTACTACACCAGCACCAATATTCATTGCGACGGCCCATAATCCATATTTAATTAACGTTACAGCCGCAAATGCCTCAAGCAACGGAACGTTTTTTATATAAAAAGCCCAATAATACAAAAACGAAGAACAAACTAGCTGTTGGACTATCAGGGACAAATGGAAGAAAATAAAAAGGGGTTTGCTCTAATTGATAACGATACCAGTAATATCCGTATATTGTGCCTAAAATATTAATAATCAACAAACAAACGAGAATAGATTTATAATTAAAAAAAGGGAGTATTCTTTCTTTTAGCATACTTTGTACCTTCCTTTATGTATGTATTACGAAGAAAGTGCCCTAAAAGGCACAATTGACCTTTTAGGACACCTCGTATATGTCAGTATGTTTATTCTTCTGGATGTCCTCCAGAAACGATATATTCAGCGAGAATTTCGAGTTCTTCATCAGTTCCCTCGAACGCTCCCCCAGGCATTGCTGTACCCTCAATACCGTTCGTAATAACTTCAATCACTTCTTCAACTGAACGCTCTGTATCAAGTAAAGAAGGACCAACTCCCGGAACACCAGCTAACGTATCTCCGTGACAACCTATACAGCTCGTTTGCACGGAATAAATTTCATAGCCCTGTGCCTCCATATCAATTTCAACTTCCTCAACAATCATACCTTGCTGCGCCGCTGCTTCCCAATCATGTTGAGCAACAGATTCCCAAGTTAAATAGGCTACTGCTACAAACGATAAAATCATCAATGAAGTAGCAATCGGCCGTTTAATCGGACGACGTTCCTTACCTGTATCTAGCCATGGAGCAAGCATTAAAGCACCAAAGGCTAACCCCGGGATGACAATGACACCAATGACATTGTAATCACCAGAAGCAAATTGATATTTTAATAATTGATACAAGAATAAGAAATACCAGTCAGGTAATGGTATGTAGCCTGTATCATTCGGGTCTGCCATTCGCTCTAACGGAGCTGGATGTGCAACCGTTAAACATAGGAAACCCATTAAGAAAACAGCTCCGACTAACCATTCTTTTAATAAGAAATTTGGCCAAAAAGCTTCTGTCTTCCCTGGATACTCTGAATAATCTTTTGGTATGTTAGGTTTACGGTTATTTGCCTTTACGCGAGAATCACCGACAAACTGTAATCCTTTCCCACGTTCCATCTTTATTCCCTCCTTTACTAAGTTCGCATCACTTTAATCTTACAATGGACCTGAAATACCTTGCTTACGTATCATGTAGAAGTGAGCTGCAAGTAAGCCTAGCAAAGCACCTGGCAGGAAGAATACATGAATCGCAAAGAAGCGTGTTAAAGTTGCAGCACCTATAATGTCTCCACCTGCAAGTAATGCCCTTGCAAAACCACCGATAACCGGAACACTTTCAGCAATTTCAAGAACAACCGCTGTTGCAAAGTAAGCTTTCATATCCCAAGGTAATAAGTAACCTGTTACACCTAAAGCGAGCATAACAAAGAAAATGAGGACACCAACAACCCAGTTTAACTCACGAGGCTTCTTATACGAACCTGTAAAGAAGACACGCAACGTGTGTAAAAACATCATAACAATAACTAAACTTGCGCCCCAATGGTGCATCCCACGTACGATTACACCGAAGGCTACTTCATTTTGTAAAAAAGCTACAGATTGATAAGCGTTAATAATATCTGGTGCGTAATACATTGTTAAAAACATACCAGATAAAATTTGAATAACTGTAATAAAGAACGTTAGTCCGCCAAAACAGTATACGAACGCAGAGAAGTGGTGAGCAGGATTGACATGCTCAGGAACTTCGTGGTCAGCAATATCACGCCACATTGGCGTAATATCTAGACGCTCATCAACGTAGTCATAAATTTTTTGAAGCATTGATTACGCCCCTCCCTATGTTCGTTGATAAATTGATCCTAAATAAACTTTTCCATCCTCTACCTTGACTTCATACGCATCAAGCGGTCGTCTTGGCGGAGTACCAGCAATGTTTTGCCCATCCCTATCAAATCGTCCGCCGTGACATGGACAGAAAAATTGATCCGGATAATCATCATTGCCTTCGAACGCTACGGTACAACCAAGATGAGTACAAACAGCAGATAAAGCTGTTACTTCATTATCACGGATAAAAACATAGACGTCTCTTGATACCTCTGATTCATACCATGAATCAATTTGATTGAATGTAAATGGAAATACTTGAGGATCTTCAGTCAATTGATCTAGATCACATAGGTAAAGAAACTCAGATTCTGCTCCTGCTTTTAATGCCGGATCTAAAGCAAATCGTGCCATCGGCATCAAAATACCAGCTGCCATGAATCCACCAACACCAGTAAGCGTATACGTTAGGAACTGTCTCCGTGATACTTTGTGGTTTTTTTCGCTCACTCATTTTCCCCCCTTGCATAAGTAAAGTCAACCCAAATGGGCAATAAGCACATATTATACTAGGACATACTCATGATAATACAACAAAGATGAATGTGCAACAACTTCTAAATATCGGCACAAATTCGGCAAATTTGTTTACTCTACTGTTTGCCATTTTTTTGTCACAAATGGGATCAGTTGCTTCATTTGATCTTGTATGACTCTTTGTCGATTTTCGTTATCAAGATGTTCCAATGGAATAGACGGTAACCAAATATGTAAACCGTTTAAATGCTGTTCTACTTGACGCCACTGGCCATCAGAAGTTAAGTAAATGACATGCTTAAACCCTTCAGCTACTAGCTTGTCCTCCCATTTTTTTAATTTGTTTAAAAGCTCATCACTTGCCTCAGATAACAAATAAGTAAATGCTGGGAATAATATAACACGTCCACGAAACTGGTTTTCTAATTCATGGGAAATAATTGTTATAAACTCGCCCATCGATACAGTTGTTTTAACATCATTTCCCCATGTAATTGGCACTAATGGAATAACCGCTGTATCTATATATTCCCTCGCTTGTAAATATGTATCCAGATCATTTGCATTCCATTTCATATTTTCACCTCTTTATCACATACGATCACTAAAAAATTATCGATCAAGCTTTTTTAACTCTTCTAGAAGTTCCATAAACAAAGTATGATTTCGCTCATCTAATGCTCGGTCAATTTCCTTTTTTAATAGCTGCTTGCGATAGTCTGTCAATGATCTTGTTAAAATGAATGATGCTGCTTCGTCATACACTTTGTCTAATTCAACATTTTTTGGTACGAATGGGTTTTCTTCTAGCACACTTACATAAGGAGGATAGCGGTTAGATTCACGAAAATGCAGTTCAATATAGACATCCTCGGTATGATTTAAACGGATATCATGAAACGCTTTTTCTGTATCAGTTGTCACATGATATTGTTTATGAAAAGAAAAAGGGAGTTGATCTACTCCTTTTGCAGAGATAATTAATCCTTTAGGAGTATGAGCTGCTTTCTCAACGAAATGAACATATTTCATAATACTATCATGATTCATTAAATAATTTAGTAACCACGTACACTCACGACGCTTTAATTCATATTCATTTAGAAATTGTTTTAAAAAATCCTTCTTCTCACTCACTGAAATCATATGACCCATTCGTATCCTCCCTCGTAATTTCATACGTATTTATAGCCATCCACCTAAAATGCCTTTAGTTACATGACAAATAATTAACCCTTTTTAAAATTGATTATCTAATACTTCTACAATATCATATCGTTCTGGTTTCATTGTTAAAAGTCGTTTGAAAATCTCCCTTGCTTTTTCTCTTTTTCCATACTCCATTAAGAAATAACCGTATTCTTCTAAGAAATCCGCATCATCGTTATAATCTGGAGCAATCTGCTCATATAAACGATATGCTTCTTCAAACTCATCAGTTTCTCTTAATGCTGCTGCTTCATACCATTTATACATGAGATCTTCTTCTTTGTATTCTTTCATATGATTCATTAAATCAAGCAGATCATCAAACAATTCATGGTGCTTATAGTATGCTGCTAACGTATGAACCGCTTCTACATTTGAAGGGTTTAATGCAATGACTTTTTTTAAATACTCTTCCCCATCAACAGGAATATTCTTTTTAAACGCTAGTTTTGCTGCTTGAATATACAACGATTCATTAAACTCATCAACACTCATCCCAGCCTTAATGACATCTAGTGCGTCGTCTATTCTTTCTTCTGCTTCATACGCTTTTGCTAAAAAAGGATACACAGTTGAATAATCAGGATCTAATGTTTTTAACGTTTCGAATTGTTCTATTGCTAAAACATTATCACCCATCTGGTAAGCGGTAAATCCATATCCAAACAGACCATCAGGGGTCATATTTTTTTAACGCCTCGTTGATAATAGTGTAGTGCATCTTCAAACTGTCCAGTTGCACTATAGGCTTCTGCTAATGTTAATTCTAAATATACGTCTGGAATCGTTTCACCTGAATGAACAGCTTTCTTTAAATAAGGAATACTCTTTCCGTAATCTCCTCTTGATAAGTAAAATTCACCTAGACCGTAAGAAATAATTGGCTCATCTGGAGCTTTTTTGACCGCGTTAAGTAATTTTTGTTCGGCAACCTCATCTAATGACTGCATTTGATATAAATCAGCTAATAATAATTGGGCCTGCAAATAAACAGGGTCATCTTCTTTAATTTCATTTAGCATTTCAATGGCCTCGTCTTCTTCGTCCATATCAATAAGTAATTCCGCAGCAAATGTATATAATTCTCCTTCATCAGGATACAATAGGAGCAATTCATCTAACACGTCTTTTGCCTTTTTAATATGTCCTAACTCGTGATAAACTTGAGCAATTTCATATTTTGATTGGTGATCTGCTTTTTTTCTAGCCGTTCTAATTCAAGTAACCCTTCATCAACTTCACCATTTTCGATCTTATCAATAATTTCTTTAAGATTCATTACTATTCCTCCTTTTTCACAAGGGTACCGATATCGTATCATTTTTTCAGTTATGAAGAAAGGAAACGTACTTCTATGTATGAAAGTAGAGAAGTCTACTCTACTTTCTTAATATGACCAATTTTCCATATTGATCAGCGATATATTCCATTTTCTAACGTTATAACATCATTCATTGATAAAAAACGACCTGGTCGAATGATTTTTATTCTTTGTCCGTAACCTTGATCTAAATCAATGTCCTGAAAAACTTTTAAAACTTTACCCCTTAAAACGACAAGGTCTGGTTCAGCACGTTCATAAAGTTCATCATCTCCTCTCAAAACTTTTAATCGTTCATATCTGCTCTTAACTTTTCCATTTATATAAGCAATATAATCGAGATCACTTCCAGCAATCAACGTTCCTTTTTGCGGGAATAACCCGATTTTCTGTAAAAATGTTTTACTTAATGTGGAATTAGATAATTCATTAAGTTCTGTGTGAATACCGTATTCTAGACAATATTTTTTCCAAGTCATATAGAGGGTTTTCTTCCTCTTAACTGAAGAATGAAAGATTGGTATCAGCATTAATGGGTAATGCAATAATGAATGAGATATATGAGTCCACTGGATCGAATGAATATCTGCTACCTTTTTAATTTCTACTTTTAAAAATGGTATTAGTAGGTTTTGACATTTCCGAATAAAACTTGGACGAACTAAATTGACCGGTACCGTTAATCCTACAACATAGTCAATTGTACTTCTTTCCATAAATTTAGACCATTTTAACGGAATGTTCGGCAATTCGCTTTCATATTTTACATAGGGAGCAACTGCAATTGTTGTGCACCCTTCTTTAATGAGCTGTTTTTGCCTATCGGAAAAATGCTGATTAGAGGGGTCTTTCAGTAATTGATCTTCAAAATAAATACGTCCATTACATATTAAAGTACCGTTCATATTTACTCTTTTTCGATTCCATTGCTGAAATGATGAAGTTGCATAACGTATCTTTCCACCTTCCACAATGTAACAACGATTCTTCCATTTACGTTCATCTACTTTAGTCACTTTATCTAATAAATACATTCTCTAAGCCCCCTTGATTTTCCTTTCTACTAGACAAGCTATGTTGTAGAAATACGAATCAGAACTTAGAGCAATACGATAATTAATTTCTAAAATTTCACCAAACCAGTTGACTTTTCCCAAAAATGAAGTATACTTAAATCAAGCGTATGGTTTCTCTCCACTCCTATCCATACAACTTAGCTTATTTTACCTCGCATTTGTAAACGCTTACTAGTTTACTAGCGAGGCTTTTTTTTATTCTAGTAATTCAAAACTGACATTCCACATAAACAATAGTTCTAAACTCCACCCCATTTATAGAAAAAACGATCTACCTCAATACATATCAAGGCAAACCGTTTATTATAAGCTTTTTACTTATTTTGTAATGCGTTTATATGTTCAAAAAAGCTTGTATATGATACTGCGATTGCTTCACTTCTTTCAATAGTCATTGGTTCTTGTGCAATCAGTGCGGCTATTGCCATAGCCATCCCGATACGATGATCACCATAACTACTAACTTTAGCTCCTTTTAAAGGTGATTTACCTTCAATAATCATTCCGTCATCTGTTGCCTTAATTTGAGCCCCAGCCTTTGTCAGCTCACTGACAACTGTGTCAATACGATTTGTTTCCTTTACTTTTAATTCTTCTGCATCTTTAATAACCGTCGTTCCTTCAGCTTGAGTAGCTAATACAGCGATAACTGGAATTTCATCAATTAAACGTGGTATTAAATCACCACTTATTTCAATTCCTTTTAAATTAGAGGTTGTGATTGTTAAATCAGCAATCGGTTCCCCACCTGCCATTTTCTCATTTTCAATGAGCAGTTCAGCCCCCATTTGCTGTAAAACATCGATAATACCTGAACGAGTCGGATTCATTCCAACACCTCGTAACGTAATCTTACTTTGCGGGACAATTGCTCCGGCAACAAGGAAGAAGGCGGCGGAAGAAATATCACCTGGTACAACAATATGCTGTGCTTGTAACGATTGTCCCCCTTCAACTGAAAC
Source organism: Bacillus sp. JCM 19034 (assembly GCF_001310635.1). Classification (GTDB taxonomy): domain Bacteria; phylum Bacillota; class Bacilli; order Bacillales; family Bacillaceae_D; genus Halalkalibacter. The sequence continues at coordinate 353,743 of NZ_BAXR01000001.1, read as the reverse complement.
GGTTAGTCCATCTCGTTTCACTAAAACTCCAAATGCTTCTAACATTCGTTCAGTATGATCACGTGATAAAGCCGGTTCTGTAACCGATGTCGTTCCTTCACTTTGTAGTCCAGATAGTAGAATTGCCGATTTTACTTGTGCACTTGCTACCTTCGATTCAAATTGAATAGCTTTTGTAGCACCTCCACGAATTGCTAAAGGTGTGAAATTCCCGTTATCGCGACCATCAATTATCGAACCCATCTCTCGTAATGGTTTTGTCACTCTTGCCATCGGTCTTTTGGCAATCGAGTCATCGCCTATGACGACTGAATGAAATGGTCGAGTCGCTAATATACCTAACATCAACCTTGTCGTTGTACCAGAATTACCTACATCTAAAATTTCACTTGGTTCTTCTAGACCTGTCCACCCTTTTCCTTCAATTGTAACTCGTTCATTTTCCTGTTCAATCTTGACACCTAATTTTCGAAAGCAACTGATCGTACTTAAACAATCATCTCCAGGTAAAAACCCTTCAACTGTTGTTGTACCATTTGCAATCGCTCCAAACATGACGGCTCGATGCGAAATCGATTTATCTCCAGGAATTTGAATTGAACCGTTTAAACCGGTACGAGCTTGATTTACTTGTACGTTAGTCATACATGTCCCCCTTATAAAATATACGTTTCATACATTGCCTGTTCAAGGTGCTTCTTTGCTCTTTGTCGATCCTCTTCAGATCGAAAGCTAATACTAAGTACGCCCATTATATCTTCACGTGTTTCTAAGATCCGAATATTTGTTAAACTAATTTCATGCTCAGCTAAAATACTTGTTACATCGGATATCACACCAGGGTGATCAGGAATATCTACGAACAAATCATAAAAAGATGGAATGGCCCCTTTTTCACGTGGTGGTAATCCTTCACGAAAGGCTTTTGCCGTTTGGAAATAATCAAAAATAGCATCAGCATTTTCTTGCTCTAGCATTGTCTGAACTTTTTCCATCTCTTTTGACCATTTATCTAAAAGCATTAATATACTTTCTTTGTTATGTAATAAAATATCACGCCACATCGTTGGACTTGATGATGCAATTCTCGTAATATCTCTAAAGCCACCAGCAGCAAGCTGTGACACAACACGATCATCACTATCTAAATTAGATAGTTGGTGAACAAGTGACGCTGCTACAATATGTGGAAAATGGCTAATAGCCCGGCAAAACGATCATGCTCTTCCGGAGTTAGCTCCATAAAGGTGGCTTTCGTTCCTTTTAACCAGTTTTGTAATTGAATAATGTGTCTGACATCCGTTTGATTAACAGGAGTAAAAATGTAGAAAGCATTTTCAAATAAATGAACACGTGCTGCTTCCACACCACTTTTATGTGAGCCTGCCATTGGGTGCCCACCAATAAATACAACATCTTTATCCTCTAAACAAGCTGCAGTTTCGACAATTTTTTTCTTGGTGCTTCCAACATCTGTTATAATTGCCCCTCGTTTCATTTCTAATTGACAAAGTTCCCTTATTAATTCTTCTGTTTTTAATACAGGCGTTGCAAGTACAATTAAATCAGCTTGTTTAACACCGTCCTCAATAGAATCCACAGCTTTATCAATCACTTTTAATGAAAGTGCCATCTTTTGTTGCTGTTGTGAAATATCATAGCCTAAGACTGTAACATCATGTTCAGCTCGTATCGCTAACGCAATTGAGCCACCTATTAACCCTAGGCCGATAATGAATGCTGTTCGCTTCATGCCGTTCTCCTTTCTAAGCAATTTTACACGGCTATGATAAAAATTTAACAATGTCGTGCGAGTTTATGTAAATAGTGTACTTTCAAAAAAACGACTCTCTACCCTACTTATTCGGTAAAAATCCGCCTCTCATCCATATATGAAAGACGGACTTTAAGAAAAACGTTATCGAATGGCAGTCATTTCTAACAATTGTTTCAAATGGACAAATAATCCCTCATTTTCCTCTTTCTTCCCAATCGTTATACGAATGCATGTAGGATAACCTAACGCCTCACCAGAACGTACAATAAATCCTTTTTTTAATAAGTAATCAAAAACTTGATCACCTGATTGTTGAAAGTCTATTAAAATAAAGTTTGTTTGAGATGGGTAATAATAAAGATTATGCTCTTGGCAAAACTGTTCAAACTGCCGCATTCCCTCTGTATTCTTTTTCACGCACTCATCAATAAATGCTTCATCATCTAAAGCTGCTGCTGCAGCCACGTGGCCAAATGAATTGTTGTTAAATGGTGGTCGTACAGGGTCTATGCTAGAAACAAATTGAGCATTTCCTACTCCATAGCCGACACGTAAAGCAGCTAGCCCATAGGCTTTTGAAAATGTACGTAATACCATTAAATTTGGGTATTGATCAATAAGTGAAATGGTATTAGGATAGTCATTTGCTGTCACATACTCGTAATATGCTTCATCTGAAACAACTAGTACATCAGAGGTACTGAAGCTAAAAATTGTTTGAATGCTTCTTCATTCACGTATGTACCTGAAGGATTATTAGGGTTACAGATCCAGACAATTCTTGTCTTATTATCAATCGCTTCAAGCATGGCATTTAAATCATGAACGCCATCGACCGAAGGAACCTCACGAACTTCAGCTCCTTCAATAATCGCATTTAACTTATACTGTGAAAATGTCGGATCGGCAGTAACTGTATTCGTATCAGGAGAAAGTAAGGCACGACACAAAAACTGAATCACTTCATCAGAACCATTACCAAATATTAACTGTCCTGGTTTTACCCCGAGCTTACTCGCTACTTTATGTCGTAACTCTGCTGCATAGCCATCAGGATAAATAGTCGTTTCGGAAGCTGCATTGCGAATTGCTTCTGTAGCTTTTTTTGAAGATCCATAAGGGTTTTCGTTTGAAGCTAATTTTACGACTTTAGATAAACCTAATTCTCTTTTCACTTCTTCAATAGGTTTTCCAGGCTTATATGGAGGTAAACCAACGATTTGTCGTTTAATATTCATAGTGTTTTCACTCCAATCTATCTTCTTATTTTAACACGTTGTTACGCTTTTGCCATTAATGAAACAAACTTTTCAATTTCATTTAATGCTTCCGTTCGTTTATCACTATTTAATAGTTGTTCTTTAAGCTCGCCAATTTTATTTACAAGTGCACTTCCGACTACAACTCCATCAGCATGCTCACGCATCACCTTTACTTGTTCAGGAGTTGAAATACCAAAGCCTACCGCTGTTGGGATTGAGCTTGCTTCTCGGACCGTCTTGAGAAATTCATAAACTTTCGGATCGAAATGAGCCCTAGCACCAGTGACCCCTAATGAAGAAACACAATAGAGGAATCCTTGAGACCTTTGTGCAATTTTCACCATCCGCTCCTTTGAAGTCGGAGCAACTAACAAAACAAGAGATAGATTAAATTGATCGCAAAGATCGGCAAATTCTTCACTTTCCTCATATGGTAAGTCAGGAACGATAAACCCATCGATGCCGTAATGAGCGGCTTCTTCAACTATTCTCTTTTCGCCATATTGAATGAGTGGATTGACATAAGTAAATATAATAACAGGAATGGTTAAACCACGTTCACGCATCTTTGGTACAAGCTTCAGTGCCTTTTCTAAACTCATTCCATGTTGCAATGCCCTTTTTGAAGCTGCTTGGATCGTCGGACCATCCGCTAGCGGATCAGAGTATGGAATGCCTAGCTCTATCATCGAAGCACCTGCTTTTTGCAATGTTAACGCAATATCAATAGTCGCTTCACTAGACGGGTCTCCTGCCGTTATAAATGGAATAAAAAGTGGCTTTTCACCACTTGTTGCGACTAGCATTCTCTCAGTTGCCATCTTGATCCCCCTTAAAATGCTTCATTAATGTGTGTACATCTTTATCTCCTCGACCTGATAAGCAAACGAGAATAGTATCTTCCGGGGTCAATTCTTTTGCACGTTCAAATGCTTTTGCTAATGCGTGGGCAGATTCTATAGCAGGAATAATACCCTCTGTTTCCGAAAGTAGTTTTAGAGCTTCAAGTGCTTGAATATCCGTTACTGCCTCATACTCTACACGACTAGTACTAGCTAAATAAGCATGCTCTGGTCCGATTCCCGGATAATCAAGACCTGCTGAAATAGAGTATGGTTCAATAATTTGTCCTGATTCATCCTGTAATAAATACGTCATTGAACCGTGGATAACCCCTTTTGTCCCTTTCGTAATCGTCGCGGCATGCTGATTCGTATCAACGCCTTTTCCAGCTGCCTCAACTCCCCGAAGTACAACATCATCTTCTAGAAAAGGATAGAACATACCGATGGCGTTACTTCCTCCTCCAACACAGGCAATGATCTCAGTAGGAAGCTTTCCGATCCGTTCAATAAATTGCTTTCTTGACTCATCACCGATGATCCGCTGGAAATCGCGAACCATTTTTGGATAAGGATGTGGACCAACGACCGAGCCAATTAAATAAAACGTATCCTCCGCGTTAGAAACCCAATATCGGATCGCTTCATTAGTTGCATCTTTTAGCGTTTGGCTTCCAGATGTTGCTGGAACAACCTCCGCACCTAGTAGCTCCATTCGAAAGACATTTAACGCCTGCCTCTCCATATCCTCAGCACCCATAAATACTTTACACTCTAATCCGAATTTTGCAGCAATTGTTGCTGAAGCTACACCATGTTGTCCAGCACCAGTTTCAGCAACAATTTTCTTTTTCCCCATTCGTTTTGCAAGTAACGCCTGCCCCATTGCATTGTTCAATTTATGGGCACCAGTGTGCAATAAATCTTCTCTTTTTAAATAGATTTTCGCTCCACCTAATTCATTTGAAATATTTTCAGCATATGATAATGCTGTCGGTCGACCAGCATACTCCTTTAAATACTCCATATATTCAGCATGAAACGCTTCATCTTTTAGAGCTTTATCTAATTCAGTTTCTAATTCCTCTAGAGCATTCATTAACGTTTCCGGGACATATTTCCCTCCAAAGTTACCGAAGCGCCCCCGATTATCTGGTATCATTTCTTTTCATCCTTTCCTCTAACTGGCGAACAAGTTCAAGTGATTTCTTTCCTTCGTGTTCAATACCACTAGATAAATCTACTCCATCAGGCTTGTAAGGTAATAATTTATGAATATTACTAGGGTTTACTCCACCAGCAATCCACACTTTTACACCTTGTCTATGTCCCTCTTCTACATATTGCGGGACGTAATTCCAGTCAAACGAGAGCCCTGTACCACCCCATTGTCTGTCAACCTTACAATCAACAACATAACCATCAACAATGCCTCTATACGATTGCATCGTTTCAAGAGCATGATCATTATGATGGATAACTTTCCATAATGATTGTTTGACTTGTTTTCTCAAATCATTCATATATTTCGGCGTCTCATTTCCATGACATTGAATCACATCAACATGAGCACTCTCTAATACGTATTGAATGTTTTCAATTGATTCATTTACAAATAGAGCAACGATTTTTTTATGATTCTTTTCGTTTGGTAACCAACGTTTCAATTGTTCTCGGCATACTTGACGTTTACTTTTGGCAAAAACAAAGCCAATATATTCGGCACTACTCGCCAATGCAACCTTAACATCATGCTCTGAATGATTTCCACAAAGCTTAAGTAGCGGACGATGATGCACGGTATTCCCCTCCAAACAAAGTTTTAATTCCTTCTTCTGGAGAGCTTGCTCTCATTAACGATTCACCAACTAATACACCCGCTGCCCCCGCTGCCTTCACTCGTTTAATATCATCTTCTAAATGGATACCACTTTCACTTATAAATAAGCTACCAGTTGGAATGAGTGGGGCCATCTCTTCTGTTTGTGATAAGGATGTTTCAAATGTTTTTAAGTTGCGATTATTTACACCAATAATTTTCGGAGTAAAACAGTTTAATAACTCTACTAACTCGTTCTTAGCGTGAACCTCAACAAGACATTCTAGGCCTGAATCATATGCATAATCATATAATTCTTTCAAAGTCTGAATTGGAACCGTTCCGACAATTAGAAGCATCGCATCTGCACCAATCAGAACCGTTTCATCTACTTGCTTTTTATCAATAATAAAATCCTTTCTCATTACAGGAATTGAGGTTACGTCTTTTACCGCCGATAGGTAATCGCGATGTCCTTGAAAGTATTCTACATCTGTTAAAACAGAAATCGCATCTGCACCGCCTGCCATGTAACCTTTAGCAATAGCTTGTGGATGGAAATCAGGACAGATTAACCCTTTTGAAGGCGAGGCCTTTTTGACTTCTGCGATCAAACCGATTGAGTGTGTTGAATGTTTAAGTGATTCAAAAAGTGAATAATGCTGAACTTCCTTTTTATTAGGTAATTGTAACTCAGCTACTTCTTTTTGCTTAGTTTGCAGAATACGATCAAGCATCGATCATCGCTCCCTTCTTTAACGAATGATAATGTTCAAATAATTCTCCTGACTTTAAAGCAGATTGTACATACTCAACTCCCGCCTTAATTGAGTCAACATGATTATAGACATAGAGTGCTGCACCCGCATTTAACGCTACAATCCCAGTCGCTGATTCGTTCGCCCTACCCTTTAAAATGGAGATGATTAACTTTGCACTTTCTGCTGGTGAATCAACTTGAATATCGCGTAAATTACCACGCTTTAAGCCGACATCTTCTGGAGAAATTGTATAGCTTCTTTTTTTATTTCCTTCAACCTCTATAATATCAGATTCCATTGTGATCGATAATTCATCAAGGCCCTCTCGACCTGTTACAAACAGTGCCTTTTCCGTACCGATAACCATAAGAGCATCGGCCATTTTTTGTGCGAAATCAAAATCATATACACCAATTAATTGGCGTTTTGCTTGAGCTGGATTTGTCATAGGTCCTAACAAATTAAAGATCGTCCGAAATCCAATTTCTTTTCGCGGAACAACTGCATGCTTCATTGACTGATGGTAAAGTGGTGCAAACAAAAAGCAAAGACGATGTTCGTTTAAAAACTTTGTGGCATCATCAACAGAATGTTGAATCGGTATTGCTAATTTTTCTAATACATCCGCACTTCCACTCTTTGAAGAAACAGCACGATTACCATGCTTTGCGACTGGAACGCCTAATCCAGATAATACAATTGCAGTTGCTGTAGAAATATTGAACGTACCAAGGCTATCGCCTCCCGTTCCGCAAGTGTCAATCACATTCAACCCGTCCGTTTTAATCCTCACTGAATGGGCACGCATCGCTTTGACAAAACCAATCATTTCATCAACGGTCTCACCGCGAAAACGTAATATCGTTAATAGGCTTGCTATTTGACTAGGAGTAGCGTTCCCTATCATAATTTCATTCATCGCCTGCTCAGCTTGAACACTCGTTAACGTTTCATTGTTCATACAAATTTGTAAAATATCTTTAAGCATCGTTATTTTCCCCCTTACCACCAAACATTTTCTCAGCTAATTGGACTGCACGTATTAACGCCTTCGCTTTGTTTTGTGTTTCTTCGTACTCTTTTTCAGGTACCGAATCAGCTACTACTCCAGCTCCAGCTTGGATATAAGCAATTTGATCTTTAATGACCATTGTCCGTATCGCAATACAAGAATCTATATTTCCGTCAAATCCCAAATATCCTATCGCACCTGCATAGATTCCACGATTAGTTGGTTCTAGATCTTGCAAAATTTCCATTGCACGAATCTTTGGTGCTCCTGAAACAGTTCCTGCTGGAAACGAAGCTAATAATGCCTCTAAAGGTTCTTTTCCTTGACGTAAACGTCCAGTTACCTTCGAGATTATGTGCATAACATGAGAAAATTTTCCGATTTCAAGTAATGTAGGGGTTTCAACAGACCCATACTCGGCAATTCGACCGACATCATTTCGGGCTAAATCGACTAGCATATAATGCTCTGCTCGCTCTTTTTCATCTGCCAATAAATCTAACGCTAATTCGGCATCCTCCTCATCATTCTTACCTCTTTTACGTGTCCCGGCAATTGGATGAATTTCGACATGGCCTTCCTGAACTTGTACCAATCGTTCTGGAGAGCTCCCTACGACTTCCATCTCGTTAAATTTTAAGTAAAATAAATACGGAGAAGGATTAATCATTCGCAAGACCCGGTAAATATTGATTGCCGATGATGTTACATTCATTTCAAATCGTTGAGAAAGAACTGTTTGAAAAACATCACCAGACCGAATATATTCTTTTATCTTTTCAACATCTTTAATAAAATCTTCTCGGGCATAATTAGATTTTACACCATCAAATGATACCTCCCCTTCTGTTTCAGGAAGGCGCTTTAATACTAATGGTGCCTGAGGTTGCTCAAGTAACTTAGACACGCGGTTGATTTCAGCTTTCGCACGACTATAAGCTGTTTCATCACCATATTCTTCAGGTCTAGCATGGACTAATATTGTTAATTCCTTTTTGATATGGTCATATGCAATGAGCGTTTCACAAATTAAGAATTGATAATGGGCAATTCGCTCTTTAACCTCACGATTTAATGAAGGTTCAATTGTACCTATTGCGTCATAACTCATATAGCCAACTGCTCCACCCCGAAATGGGATTTCCACATCAATCGGTTGTACGTTCATATAAGTCATCATGTAGTCAAAAGCTGCTTGAAAACTGTCTAACTTTGACAAGACTTCTGCACTCTCTTTATGAACGAAAGAATAGACTCCTTTTTCTTCAACCAATTCGTAAATTGGATTAATTCCAATAAATGAATAACGTGACCATGGTGAATGTTCATCTTTACTTTCTAATAAAAATGAAACTTGGTCACCTAATTGGTGAACAATTTGCACAGGTGTTAGACCATCAGCAAAAAGCTTTTCCACAACTGGAATGGTCTTATAGTCACGAGAAAACTGACAAAATTCATAATACGTTGGGGTAATCATAACCTTCACTCCTTTTTTGGAATGAATGAAATGAGTGGGAGGGGGAAAAAGATAAACAGAATAAACCTCCTAAGACCACTGGTATAGGAGGCGAACTTATTTTAAAACTCAACTACACTCAGCTCTCCTCAACTCAATCTCATTCTCATTCTTCTACTAAACTAATCTTTACTCAACTTAGATTGGAATAATCTAAATATCTCGACTCGCCTTAAGTCTACTCTGAACTTACTTATTCGTCAAGGTCAGGTCTAAGTTTAACGGCTTCCCTTAAATAAATATGCTTAATGTCAGCTTGATTCTTTTCTGTATTAACAGTCATTAATACGCGCACACAAAGTGGCAAGCTTCCGGGGACTGGAATTTCACGTGCACAGACAACTGGTACATATGACCAACCATCTATTTCCCGCAACACCTTTGCAGGAAAAGCCTGGTCCAAATCTTCTGTCACCGTAAATAAGACATGTGCAACCGACTCTGGTTCAATTTGATTTTCCTGTATTATTTTTTTGACAAGCTTTAATGTTTCGTTTGAAATATCCTCTACCGTATTATCTTGAACCGTTGTTGCCCCTCTAATTCCTCTAACCATGTGAAACCTCCATCCGTTCTTCAAGAAGTTTGCAAATTTTCTCAGGTGGAATATTCACAATTATTGCTTCTCCCAACTTTTTCAGTAACACCATTCGAATCGTACCAGCTTCAACTTTTTTATCCTGACTCATCGTTTTCAGAAGACGATCTCTACTCAATGAGTTAGGAATTTTCGTTCGATAGCCTAGTTGCTTAAACCATTCTTCATATTGAGCGATAGGAAGAGATGTACCTAACATTTCTTCTGATAGTCGTAATGCGAAAAGCATACCAATCGCTACTGCCTCACCATGAGTCATCGCACCATAACCAAGCTCTGCCTCAATTGCATGCCCTAATGTATGGCCGAAATTTAAATGAGCCGGATCCCAATTTCTTTTTCGTCTTCACTTACTACGTCTGCCTTAACTGCTATTGATTTAGCGAGCATTTCATTTATTTGTTGTGTCGGTATTGAATCAAATGAGTGCCAATGGTTTCTTAACGTCTCTAGAAAATTGTTATCGCGGATAAATCCGTGTTTTATCACTTCAGCAAAGCCTGATCTCCACTCATCTAAAGGTAATGATGTCAAGCATTGTGTATCATATAGAACTGCTTCGGGTTGATGAAAGCAGCCAACCATATTTTTACCAAGATTATGATTAATCGCTACTTTCCCCCCGACACTGCTATCATGAGCTAGTAGTGTTGTAGGCACTTGTACAAAACGTATTCCCCGCATGTAGGTTGCTGCAACAAAACCTGCTAAATCTCCAACGACACCTCCACCAAGAGCCACCACGACTGATTTACGATCAAGTCGGGACTCTAAAGCTTTTGTTAACACTTGCTCATAAACAGTAAATGATTTAGATCCCTCTCCACTTTTTATAACATAATCAAAAACAGTGGTAGATTGGTCAAAGCTTTCTTTCACGTCTTCTAGATACAGTGGTGCAACATTCGAATCAGTTACAATTAAAACGGAAGATATCGATGGTATCATTTCCTTAACTAATGACCCGACCTGATGTCTTAATCCTTCATCAATTATCACAGTATATCGTTTGGATTCCGTCTCAACATGAACAGTCTGCATTAAAACTTCCTCGCTTCATCATTGTGTCGCTTCACATTATCTTTAATCGTCGACATTTTGTCATGTCCAAATGTTTCCAGCAGTGCGTTAGCCACTTCCCAAGCAACAACAGCTTCTGCAACAACTGATGCAGCAGGAACCGCACAACTATCAGAACGTTCGATACTCGCAGCAAAAGTCTCCTTCGTATCAATATCTACACTTTGTAATGGCTTATAAAGTGTTGGGATAGGTTTCATAACACCTCGCACGACTATCGGCATTCCATTTGTCATACCGCCTTCAAAGCCACCAAGACGATTTGTTCTACGTGAATACCCATTCTCTTCATCCCAAATAATTTCATCGTGAACCTTGCTTCCTGGAAGACGAGCTGCTTCAAAACCAATACCAATTTCAACACCTTTGAAGGCGTTAATACTCATTATAGCAGCCGCAATTTTTGCATCTAACTTGCGATCGTATTGGACGTGGCTTCCTAAACCGATCGGAACATTATCAATCACAACTTCTACAATTCCACCGATTGAATCACCGTCTTTTTTCGCTTGATCAATTGCTTCAATCATTTTCGTACTAGCTTCTTCATCAAGACAACGAACTTGAGACGCCTCTGAGCGTTCCCTAAGGTCTGCTATCGATTCATAATCTGTTTTTTCAGCCTTCACTCCTCCTATTTCAAGGACATGACCACCTACTTGAATATTAAAATCAGATAATAATTTCTTAGCTACAGCACCAGCTGCTACTCGCACTGTCGTTTCACGAGCAGACGATCGTTCAAGTACGTTTCGCATATCACGATGACCGTATTTGATAGCTCCATTTAAATCTGCGTGTCCAGGGCGTGGCCTTGTCAGCTTCCTTTTCACTTCTTTTTCTGCATCTTCTCCGATTGGCTCTGCACCCATTATTTTCGTCCAATGAGTCCAATCTTTATTTTCTACTACTAAAGCTACTGGTGCTCCTGTTGTTTTCCCATGACGTACTCCACTCAATATTTGTACTTGATCTTTTTCAATTTGCATTCGTCTCCCACGACCGTAACCGCCTTGTCTCCGTGCTAACTCCCCATTAATATCTTCAGCAACTAACTCTAACTGTGCTGGAATCCCTTCAATAATTGTCGTTAATTGTGGTCCGTGTGATTCCCCCGCTGTTAAATATCTCATTTTCCTGCCTCCATTATCGTTTCCATTCTCTTTATCGCTTTTATGCGTTAAATTATAACATGATTGAGCATGTCTGTCTCGTACATTTTGAAAATAAATCATTGCAATAGTATATTTTAAACAGGAGATTATCAGTTAAGCAGTTACATTTTTTATAAAAGAATGTATCCTCTGTTTCAAATTGATACGTCGTTGGGTTAAAAATCTGTTCCGTGCTACCAACGAATAGAACACCACCTGAACGCAATGCACGACTAAATTTATGGTAAAGTTCATTTTTCGCTTCATCTGTAAAATAGATCATAACGTTTCGACATACAATTAAATCATAATTTTGCTGAAATGAATCAGCTAATAAATTTTGTTGCTTAAACGTTACTGTATTTTTGATTTCATCTTTCACTTTATAACCCATTGGATCCTTATTGAAATATTTTTTAAATAAAAGTTAGGAACTTCTTTTATTGAACGCTCTGGATACAGTGCTAACGCTGCCCTTTTTAGTACTTCCTTATCAAGGTCTGTTGCCAATACTGAGACCTTTGATAAAGGCATAAATTGAGATAAGATCATTGAAAGTGTATACGGCTCTTCACCAGTTGAACAAGCTGCACTCCATACCTTCAAGTTATTATTTTCACGATATAATCGAGGTAATATCTTTTTCTCTAACACATCCCAACGACTAGCATTGCGGAAAAATTCTGACACATTTATAGTCATTCTTTCTAAAAATTCATTAAAAAGATGCTCATCCTGAGTCATTGCATCATAATATGTATGAAACGATGTAAAACCTCTCTTTTCATATAATGATGTTAATCGCCGTTTCATTTGTGCTTCTTTATATAAAGCAAGGTCAATAGCCGTTTTGCGTTTCACTTTCTCTATAAACGTTTCATAATCATTACTCATTTTGTCTCTCCAGTCTCCGGTCACCTATATATATCTTATGTCCACTTAGAAATAGACTTCTTATAATCAATTAATTCTGAATCTTTAAAGAAAATGGAAATCTCCCTTTTAGCACTTTCGACTGAATCTGATCCATGTATAATATTATTCGGAATTTGTACTGCTAAATCTCCCCGAATTGTGCCTGGTAACGCCTCAGCTGGATTCGTTTTACCAATCATTAAACGAGCTGTTTCAATTACATTTGGACCTTCAAAAACCATAGCAAACACTGGTCCTGAAGTAATGAAATCAACAAGCCTTTCAAAAAACGGTTTCCCTTTATGTTCAGCATAATGTTCTTCTGCCATTTCATTAGTAATCATTAACAATTTAGCAGCTACAAGAGTAAACCCCTTTTTCTCAAATCGTGTCATAATTTCCCCTATAACACTTCGTTCAACGCCATCAGGTTTAACCATAATATATGTACGCTCCATAATCTTCTCCTTTATAATAGATTCACTCCCAAGTATAGCAAATGAGACTAGAGTCGACAATATGAGAAAGAACAGAGTACTTCTTAGATCTTTAAGTGTTAGTAGTCACCCGGAATGTTTAAAAGATTAATATAAAAAGAAGAAAGTTGGCAAACTTGCCAACCCTCCCCTAAAATTTTCTTTTACCAATATAAGAAGCAATTTCATACAAATATTTCTTTTCTATAATATCTGGTAATGTCTCCAACGTTTCAAATGCCTTATGTAAATATTGATCACTAATCTTAATGGAATATTGAATTGCATTTGTGTTTTTAATCATCGCTATAATATCTGAAATGCACTCAGCATTTTTTTCAATATCTTGAAAGAACGATTGGATTTGCTTACGAATATCATCATGGTTATACATCGCATATAAAGCTGGGAGTGTCACATTCCCTTGCAATAGATCACCACCAGCAGGTTTCCCAAGCTGTTTTTCCGTCCCGACAAAATCTAAAACATCATCTGTAATTTGAAAAGACATACCAACATAATAACCGAATCGATAAAGCTGATTTTGGATATAGGAACTTGCATTTGCCGCTAATGCCCCTAACTGACAACTAACAGCAATTAAAAGAGCTGTCTTACGCTTAATTCTCCTTAAATAGATTCGAAAATTTTGCTCTAAATTGTATTGATCTCGAATTTGTTCGATCTCACCGAGGCACATTTCCATCATAGCGTTTGATAGAATTTGATGAATTTTAGGATTATCAAAATGAGTAGAGGTCTCCAATGCTTTGCCGAAAATAAAATCACCTGTATACATGGCAACCCGGTTATCCCATTGCGATTTGATCGTTTTCTTACCTCGCCTCAAATCTGCATCATCGATCACATCATCATGTACTAACGAGCCCATATGAATCAATTCTAAAGGTGCAGCGATATGTTTTAAGGAGTTTATATCATATGAACCAAAACGTGCTGCAAGTAATACAAAAACTGGACGTATACGTTTTCCACCGGCCTTTAACAATTGTAGCGATGCATTTGTTAAAACGTCATGTTGTGCTTGTACATTTGCTTCTAATTCTTTTTCAATCATTTCTATATCTGACTGGAATTGCATATAGATTTCTGCTAGCTTCATGTCGTCCACCTTATTATTCAAACGAATTCATTACACTTCCTTTAATTAGAACATTGTTTCACATATCATGCAAGTATTAATATTGCATAACTGGATTCCATACATGTAAATGATCAATTGGTTTATGCAAATAGCCTAGTTTAAACAGTAGCTCAAAATAATAGAGCAAGCCTTTTTGTTCTTGCTTACCAAAATCATTACAAAGCTGTTCAAAATAACTTTCCCAAAAATCCTTTATCCCACCATGTGTAAGTAAAATATCCTTTATCATTGGTTGGTAGTGGTGCAGTTCACTCCTCTTTTTACTTTCCACGAGAGCCTCATAGATTTTTAATACTTTGCTAGGTTGTTGTTTAATACACTCGTTCCTTACCGCGAAAACAGCAAATGTCATTGGTAAACCTGTTTCTTTATACCAGATCTCCCCTAAATCATATACGTACAATCCGTTCTGCTTTTGCCGATTGGCGATAATGGCGTCGTCACCAATTAACAAACATGCATCGAATTCATTTAGCATTCGCTCAAAATGGGGCTCTACAATTTCATAGGAAACGTCCTTTTGATAAAAATATTCTATTATAATTTTCAACAAATGAATAGAAGTCTCCGAGCTTGAAGTAAGTGCAACTCTTTTTCCGTCAAGCTGATCAATTCTATACTTGGAAAACATAAAAATCGATTGAACTTTACCATATGTTGTAACTGATAAATTAGGCAATAACGTAAATGCATGATCGTTCTTTGCATAGGCAAATGATGAAATTCCCCCGATATCAACTAAACCTTTGGCCATAGCCTGATTTAGCTGCGAAGGTACTTGAGGGACAAAACGAACATCATCCTTCTTTAATTGATCCCGATTTAAATAATAGAAGAAAGGAAGTATGTTTGTGTATGAAATTTCTCCAATTGTTAGGCTCATGACTTCTCCCCCCATCGAGTAAACAAAGAATGATCTACCCCTAAATTGTCGAGGACTTTCCCAACGACAAAATCAATTAAATCATTAATATCGGTAGGCTGTTGATAGAAACCTGGCATTGCAGGTAAAATTGTTACACCCATTTTTGAAAGCTTCAACATGTTTTCTAAATGAATTTCATTTAAAGGTGTTTCTCGTGGTACGATAATTAGTTTTCGTTTCTCTTTTAACATAACATCTGCGGCCCGTTCTAACAAATTATTAGAGGAGGCACTTGCGATACTTGAAAGAGTCCCCATTGAACAGGGAATGATCACCATGCCATCATGCTGGTAGGAACCACTTGCAATCGCCGCACTGTAATCATTCAAGGAATGAATTTGTAACCTCTCGCTATTTTCTGAAAAAAGTTGATTCAACAGTTTTTCTCGATTACTTGTATCTAAATTCAACTCTAATTGAAAAACTTGCCATGCAGCTTCTGTTAACACAAGATGTACTTTACATGATATAGATAATAGCTTTTGAACAAGTCTAATACCGTACTGGGCACCACTTGCCCCTGTTATCCCAACCGTATACGTCCCCTTCACTTTTAAAGATTGGTCCATATGAGTACATCCCCAATCGTAAAAAGAAATAACACAACACTCAATATCCCATTCATAGGAAAGAAGGCGATTTGTACCTTCGATAAATCATGCTCTGACACGAGAGAGTGTTCATATACAAGTATCCCGCCAGCAATTATCACCCCAACAAAATAAAGCCATCCTAACGGCGTTACAAAAAATAAACTTAAAAAGGAGAGAAAGCTAATTAAATGAAAACCTCTAGCAATGACCAATGCCCGTTTTATCCCAAAACGACTTGGTATAGAAAACAAACCATGCTCTTTATCATAACTCGCATCTTGTGTTGCATAAATAACATCAAATCCGGCAATCCAAAATGCAACAGCAGAAAATAATAAAAAAGCTTCAGCTGGTAATGTAGCTGTTGCTCCGACCCAACCACCTAATGGTGCTATACCAATTGTAATTCCTAATATGAGATGACAAGTCCAAGTAAATCTTTTTGTATATGAGTAAATAACAAGAAAAAAGACCGCAATCGGCAACAGATACACAGCAAGCATATTTAATTGGTACGCTGCAAAAAACAGAACAACAAATGATATAACAATAAATAACCACACTTCCATTTTTGAAACTAATCCAGCTGGAATCGCTCGTTTGGCTGTTCTTGGATTGTGCTTATCAATTTGGGC
This sequence comes from Bacillus sp. JCM 19034, assembly GCF_001310635.1. Lineage (GTDB taxonomy): Bacteria > Bacillota > Bacilli > Bacillales > Bacillaceae_D > Halalkalibacter. Next base: position 337,210 of record NZ_BAXR01000001.1, on the reverse strand, counting down.
ATCTATGACTCGGTTTAAAGACATAGCAGCACTTCTTGCCCCTACCATGGCAAGAGTAATCCATATCCATTCCGAAAGAGAAGGGAACTCTCCCCGAATAATAAAACTACCAAGTATCGCTCCCAAAAAAGCAAAAGGTAAAGCAAAAACAGTATGTTCAAACTTGATCATTTCTAAGATGATTTTTAATTTTCTAACCAACACAATCGGCTCCTATCTCTTATCTTCCATCGGTTTTATCCCCATATGCATCGCTACAACCCCACCAGAATAAGGTTTTACTGTCACATTTTCTAAACCGGTTTTCTCAAACATTTTTGCCAGTGTATCGCGGTCAGGAAATGACATGGTCGATTCTTGGAGCCAGGAATACTCCTGATAACTTTTGGCAAATAGTTTTCCGAAAAGCGGCATAACCCTCTTAAAATAAAAGAAGTATAATTGTTTAAAAACTGGAATTGTCGGTTGTGATGTTTCTAAACAAACGACTTTTCCACCTGGTTTTGTAACGCGATACATTTCGTTTAAAACTCTCATATAATCAGGCACATTACGTAGGCCAAATCCAATTGTTACAAAATCAAATGAATTTGATTCATAAGGCAAATCCATCGCGTTACCAAGCACTAGATGAGCATGATTCAGTTGTAAGTCATTAAGTTTTTCTTTTCCGATTTTTAACATGTTTTCACTAAAATCCAACCCAATGACTTGTCCATTACTCCCAATGGCTTCGGCTAATGCGATCGTCCAGTCAGCAGTCCCGCAACAAAGGTCTAAAGCGTGATTTCCTTTTTTAACATTCATTCTTTTCATTGTATCTTTCCGCCATGCCTTATGACGTTGAAAGCTAATAACTGAGTTCATAACATCATACTTTTTATAAATTGATTGGAACACTTGATGGACACGTTCCTCTTTCGTTTGAGACATTTCATTCACCCTCTGCGATATTCTCTATGGAATCATAGTAACTAAGATTATCAATATGCCATATAACAAACGGCTTCATTGACGTCCATGATTCTGTAAATTGTAAAATCCGGTCTTTTAATTCTTCAATTTTTTGATCGAGGATAAACTCGAGGCGATTACGTGTATATTCCTTTTGCATCGTTTTCATAAAAACCGTTTCATTTCCCGACAGCCAGGTTTCTTTTTCAGTAATAAGCTTTTTTAAATAAAAGAATTCTTTTATTAAAATCTGCCATTTTTTTTCATCAAAGTGTGAAGCGATTTGTTGCATTAAGCCTGTTTCAACAATGTTAACGATGCCTTCAAACTCTTTCAATGTTAGTCGCTCTTGTTCATAATGTTTCATTTTCACTTCATTAATTTGTTGAATCGTATAACTAATTTTTGAATGAGGGGAACATTGCCACTTTTAGCAAGCAAATGATAATAAAGTGCCACATAATAATCACCTGCTAAAACGGTTAATTGTCTTCTTTTTCTTAAGTGATCAGTATGTACATCTTGTAGTGTCACTTTATCATGTAAATCAAGCCCAGCTTGAACTAACAAAGTTGACAAAATAAATACATCTAAATCGTGCTTGGCAATCCTATTATGTAACATCGCATATAAAAAACGAATTTTATCATTATCTACTTCAACCTTTGAAACATACGATTGTAAATAATGATGTTTTATTGCTTGGTTAAACTGCTCTTTAATTGCCTCGATATTCTCTTCAAATAAACATAAACTTCCCATTGTATGTCCCCCAAAAATCCTTATCTGATAATTATTCTTTCGTATCAATCTTCCCATAACTTGTTTGAATAATAGCATGCCCGCGAATTTTTACTGCTGAAGTATGTTCAGTGAATTGGGCAATCATCACTTCACCCTTGTCAAGCTTTTCTGAATGATGGAACCGTGTATCTGATCCTCTAGTTAATCCTATTACGTTAACACCATTTTCCATAGCTTTAATCACAAAATATTCATTTTGATTACTCATTCTAAAACTCTCCTATCCGATCATTTTCTCGGCTAATCCTCATACACATATAGTATCATACATTCTAATTTTACGCTGTCACAAGAGCATATGTAAAAATCTTAGCATATTCCTAAATAAAAAAGCAAAAGAAAGTAGCACCTTCAATCATTGATCACAATATCAGTTCAATTGAAGTGCTACTTTTTACATTATTCAACTATTTATTTCACTTTTTACAGGATAATGGCGATTAATCCTCCTGAGCCTTCATTAATGATTCTCTCAAGCGTTTCTTTTAATTTGTAGCGTGCATTTTCTGGCATAAGGGAAAGCTTTGCTGAAATGCCTTCTCGAACGATTGAATTTAATGATCGACCGAAGATATCCGAATTCCAAATCGAGAGCGGATTCTCTTCAAAATCTTGCATTAAATAACGAACAAGCTCTTCACTTTGCTTTTCAGTCCGATAATTGGTGCAAACTCTGATTCAACATCGACTTTAATCATATGAATAGAAGGAGCTACTGCTTTAAGCCTTACACCAAAACGAGAGCCTTGCCTGATAATTTCAGGTTCGTCTAAACTCATGTCAGACAATGCAGGTGCAGCGATTCCATAGCCTGTTTGCTTAACCATACGCAAGGCATCGGCGACTTGATCATATTCTTCCTTTGCATGAGCAAATTCTTGCATTAGTTGTAAGAGGTGATCCTTTCCACGGATTTCTACACCAACAACTTCTTTTAATACTTGATCATACAAATCATCAGGTGCATATAAATCAATTTCTGCTACCCCTTGCCCCATTTCAATTCCAGCTAATCGTGCCTGCTCAATAAACTCATATTCTGTAAAATGTCCAACAACACGATCAACATCTCGTAATCGTTTTATATCTTGTACTGTTTCTCTTACTGATTCTTCGTAACTTTGACGAAGCCAGTGCTCCTCCCGAAGAACCATAACCCAACTAGGTAAATTCACGTTTACTTCATGAACAGGAAATTCATAAAGTACTTCTCTTAGAACATTATTAATGTCGTGGTCAGTCATCCCTTCAATGCTCATTGTAAGGACAGGAATATCATATTCTTCACTTAAACTTTTTCTTAATTGTTCTGTTTCTGGGTGTTGAGGACGAACACTATTTATAACCATGATAAACGGCTTACCAACTTCTTTTAACTCTTCGACTACTCGTTGTTCTGATTCTTTATAGTCATGTCGTGGGATTTCACCGATTGTTCCATCCGTGGTTACAATAATACCAAGTGTTGAATGTTCTTGAATGACCTTTCTCGTTCCAATTTCAGCTGCTTCTTGGAACGGAATCGGCTCTTCGTACCAAGGAGTGTTGATCATTCTTGGGCCATGCTCATCTTCATAACCTTTTGCACCTGGTACAGCATAGCCAACACAATCAACTAAACGTATATTGACATCTAATCCATCATCAACATGTACCGAAACCGCTTGATTGGGTACAAACTTAGGTTCTGTTGTCATGATGGTTTTTCCGGCTGCACTTTGTGGTAATTCATCTTGTGCTCTTGCTTTTTCTGCTTCATTTTCAATATTCGGGAGTACGACTAGCTCCATAAATTTTTTAATGAATGTCGATTTCCCTGTTCGAACTGCACCTACAACCCTAGATAAATATCACCGCCTGTTCGTTCGGCAATATCCTTGAAAATATCAACCTTTTCCACATGATCCCCTCCCGATCAGTAAAGATTTGAGATTCATCTACCTACTTCTTAAAACAAACCTTGGACATTACCATTACTATGATGGTGTACAAGGTTTATGACAAGAAGTTACTAGTAGAATGAAATCTCTTAGCTACCGAGAAGGGTCCATACAAAAAAAAGCCCCTTCCTCTGATTATATATATCAAAAAGAAGGATCTTATAGACCAATTTTTTTATGATTTTTATTTCTTAGAGACATTTCATAGACAGGCTCCCCGTGTTCATCAATTACATATGGAACACTCCTTGCAGGGACAAAGTGAGAATGTTCAACTAGTATAGGGCGAATGTCTTCCCCTTCTTCAAAATCATGCTCGTGCTCTGTCAACATTTGATAAAGGTCCAGTCGATAATCTATGACAACCTCATGGTCATTTGTAAACAATAATGGTAAGAACTGATCCGTATAAGGACTTTTCACTAGTGGCTCCTCGGAAAAGCCAAGCTCTTCAAAATCAAGCATAAACAATCCATTATCAACGATTTCTTTAATTGGAACATATGTATGCTTCCTAATATAATCATTGACCCTTCGATGGTACTGCTGAATAGTGGATTGCGGTCGTAAATCAATAACTTTAACCTCTGGTTCATCCTCGACATTGACGAGTGCATAACGAAACACACCACCATTCTCAAAAGCAGTACCAGGTGGTTGTTGTAAATATTGCGGCACCAATTGGTTGAAATCGACTATGTAACGATTATATAGTGAAGTATGTTCATCAAACGTATAAATGGGTAATACACCTGTATCTATTTGAAATTGTTCAATAGCAGACTGAACAGCTTGTAACTGATCGGGATAAGTGATTTGATTTTCAAGGCGTTGTTCATCCGGTAGGAAGCACCCAGAAAGAAAAATGCTACTTAATAATGCTACCACTATATAATTAAATGTTCGCTTCATACCACTTTAGCTCCTTTTAACTTAAACTGTTGCAGTAGGACCTCCAATGACAATGATAAACACAATAATCCCAGCAACCACTAAACAAATAAATGAAAATGATAAAACTACTTTTTGAACCCAACCGGATAATTTCTCTCGACTAAATATCGCTGTACCTGCCGAAACAAACATTAGGCAAGTGCAAAAAATGAAACCCACATATTAAACATCGCTTGTGACAATTGAGTTCCCTTCCTTCTTTCATAATCTTTTAACAGTTATTATAACATACTTGTCCAAAAACAACGTGACAGACTTACGAACGTTTAAACATAAAAAGTTGAAGAAGCGGGGCACACTCCTTCAACAATGACGAAACCCTTCGTCTAAAACACAGCCCTATTATTATATTCTTTCAGTAAAGTATATGCTCCTAGATGGAACATGCTTGTGATATTGCCTAAGTTGTAAACTTTACTTTTTGTTTAACAATTTAGCAAGTGAAGCGAAATCTGCAGGCATATTGTTGTTTACAATTGCATTGACGATTTGGTCTTCTTTTTCTTTTGGTACTTCTTTATTAGCAAGCTTAGCTACTTGAGCAATAAGCTGTCGAACTGTCTTTTCATCTTGCAAATTAGCCGAACTAACTGAATTAGCTAGTTTCATAATTTGATCTGGTTTCACACTCGTCTTTTTCTGAATCTGATCCATAAATGAATCATTATTTCCAACCATGGTTCGCCCTCCCTCAAATCTATAATCACCATATCATATGCATTGGTTAACAGATGGTGAGAGCAACTAACTATTTATCCTAATCTTCTTTATAAGTTGAATGTATAAGATCTACGGGCAAATCTTCAACTTCATGCTTTTTTACTCGTCCCATCAATTCTTCGGCTGCTTCTTGAGGTTTCATTTGTTCAAAAAGCACTTTATATAGAGCTATTGTAATAGGCATGTCAACCTGTAACTTATTGGCTAACTCATATGCTGCTTGGGCAGTCCGTACTCCCTCAACGACCATACCCATTTCATCAAGAGTTTCATTTAATGTTTTTCCTTTTCCTAACATTAATCCTGCTCGAAAATTACGAGAATGTAAACTTGTACACGTCACGATCAAATCACCTAAGCCTGATAAACCAGCAAATGTCATTGGATTAGCCCGAGTTTCATCCCAAGTCGTGCTATTTCCGTTAACCCACGAGTCATAATCGCTGCTTTAGAGTTATCTCCTAACTGAAGTCCTTCCGTTAATCCGCATACTAAAGCAATAATATTTTTCAATGCTCCTCCAATTTTCAACACCAATTAAATCTGGATTTGTATAAACCCGAAAATGTTGGTTGAAAAATAAATCTTGAGCAAACTCAGAAGCTTGCTCACTTTTTGAGGAAACCGTTACCGTTGTCGGCTGTCTTCTACTCACTTCTTCTGCATGGCTTGGACCTGATAAAGCAACAACGTGTTCTAGCTTTCCGGAAGCTTGCATTTCCTCTTCAATCATCTCAGATATTCTTTTATGGCTACCAGGTTCAATACCTTTACTTGCATGAATAATCATAACTTTATTAATCAATTTTTTCGTTAATTCCCTAATCGTTTCCCTGATTGCTTTCGTCGGTACAACAATAATAACGACATCAACATTTTGAAGAGCTTGTTCCATTTTTTCGAAGGCTTTTACCTTTTCAGGTAGTACAATACCTGGTAAATATTCTTTATTCGTATGATGAGCATTTATTTCCTTAATTTGTTCTGATCTTCTTGCCCAAATACGGACATCATGATTATTATCAGCAAGCACCATTGCTAAAGCACTTCCCCAGCTACCTGCTCCTATAACGGCTACTCGTTTCAAATCTCTTCCACCTCAATATATATTCATTTACTTTTTTGTCCAATCTTACTTTCTTGACCAGTAAGAAGTCGTTTTATATTCGTTTGATGTCTCCAAATTAACAAAACAGCAATAACAATGGTTAAATAAATATAAGGATTAGGATAGTCGAATAATAGCACCATAAATAAAGGAGTACCGATGACAAATATAATCGAACCTAAAGAAACATAACGAGTAATGAAAATACTTCCGATTGCAATTATACCGGCATACAATGCTGGTAAAAAACAAGTGTTGCTAACACACCAATTGTCGTTGCTACTCCTTTTCCACCACGAAAACCATAATAAATAGGCCAATTATGTCCAGCAATCGCTGCAAATCCCGCTAAAGCCGGAAATACACCAGCCTCATCAGGGGCAAAAGCATGACCTAACCACACTGCAGCGATTCCTTTAGCAATATCTAAACTTAACACAAAAATAGCCGGACCTACACCGAGCACACGCAATGTATTTGTTGCACCGGCATTACCACTTCCATGCTGACGGATATCAACTTTTTTTATTTTTTTTGCAATGATATAACTAAAGCTGATTGAACCAAGGAGATAACTAATGATTATGACAAATAGTAATGAAATTGCAATAGCTCCTTCTCCCATTTCATCTACTCCCTTTAACTATTTTTCTTTCTAGCTATAATTTTTATAGGTGTCCCTTCAAATTCAAACGTATCTCTTAAACGATTTTCTAGAAAACGCTCATATGAAAAATGCATTAACTCTGGTTCATTAACAAAAAAGACAAATGTTGGTGGCTGTACGGCCACTTGAGTTACGTAATTTATTCTCAAACGACGTCCTTTATCAGTTGGCGTTGGATTCATCGCTACTGCATCCATAATCATATCATTTAATACATTTGTCGGTACACGTAAATGATGGTTTTCAGAAACTTTACGAACCATTGGTAGTACAGTATGTAACCGTTGCTTTGTTTTTGCCGAAACAAATAGAATAGGAGCATATGTTAAGAACAGCAATTCATCCCTTAGTTTTCGCGTGAAATTTTGCATCGTTTTGTCATCTTTCTCCACTGCATCCCATTTATTAACAACGATAATAACTGCTCTACCAGCTTCATGGGCATATCCAGCTATTTTTTATCCTGTTCAATGAGACCCTCTTCTGCGTCGATGACAACTAACACAACATTAGAGCGTTCAATCGCTCTTAAGGAACGAAGGACACTATATTTTTCGGTTGCTTCATATACTTTCCCACGTTTTCTCATACCTGCCGTATCAATTAATACATATTCTTGTTCACCTTGTGAAAAAGCGGTATCTATCGCATCACGAGTTGTACCAGGAATATTACTTACAATGACCCGTTCTTCACCTAACATCGCATTGACAAGCGATGATTTCCCAACATTCGGACGACCTATTAACGCAATCCGAATCGTATCCTCGTCATACAGTTCCTCTTCTTCTTCAGGGAAATGCTCAATTACTTTATCTAATAAATCTCCTAACCCTAATCCATGAGCACCTGAGATAGGATAAGGTGTATCCATTCCTAATGAATAAAATTCATAAAGCTGTTCTTGCATATCTGGATTGTCAATTTTATTTACACCTAAAACGATCGGCTTATCAGAGCGAAATAAAAGATTAGCTACTTCTTGATCAGCGGATGTGACCCCCTCACGACCATTTACAATAAAAATAATAACATCAGCCTCTTTAATAGCAAGCTCCGCTTGAGCACGCATTTGAACGAGCAACGGTTCTTCCCCGAGTTCAATTCCACCTGTATCAATGACATTAAATTCTCTATTTAGCCATTCTGCTTTGCTATATATTCTATCACGAGTGACCCCAGGCATATCTTCTACGATTGCAACTCGTTCTCCAACAATCCGATTAAAAATCGTCGATTTGCCGACATTTGGTCGACCAACGATTGCCACAACTGGATTTGGCATTTTACCACAACCTTTTCTTATTTTCATTGACAATCATTTTATTTTAGCTGATTTCCTGAATATTGTCGACCTGTTCTAACGATTACGTAGCCTTTTATATGTGAAGATATGAAAGTTACTAGTAATTGCAGGAAATAACCTAACGCATAATACATGCAAACAATACCTACTATATCAAAAAAATATAAATTGCCGACCGAGGCATTTTGATCAAAAAAAGGTGTTAATGAATATAGAAATTCTCCATGAATAAGTCCTGAAATCGAGAGTAAACATTTCATTTTTAATGTCGAAACTAAAAAGTAACCGATAGCTGAAACTAAACTAGCTAATAGCCATCGACTATCAATAAAGGCAATAACAGGATCATAAATAAGTAATAGTCGAAAGCCTGCAAAGCACGCTGCTACAGATAACGTCATGAGAAGAAAAGAAAAATATTTCTCTCTTTTTCTTAATAGCCGTATTTGATCGTAAAGATAAATAGCCAAAATGATGTAAACAATGTGAAATGATTGACTAACGACCTTAAGTTCGTATGGTATTAGTATAAGCAAGAGCAATAAAGCACAGCTTCGCCAATAGTTTTTACTATGAACACGACAAAAAAAAGTGATCACGACCCAAAATAGCCAACCTAACCAATATACAAAAACACCGTCCATAATACCACCTCATCCTCATTATGGACGGAAATATCGTAAATAATCCTCGTAAACGAGTAAAAAAAAGGATTAGTACGATGTTCCGTTACTAACCCTTTCTTCTTTACAATTTTTTATTTTTTATATTGATCAAGCTTATTACCAATCATATCACCTAAGGAGAAACCAGACGATTCTTCATTTTGTTGTGCCTCATATTGCTTATAATCTTCTTCATCATTTGTTTCATCTTCCAAAAGTGCACGTATACTTAATGATATACGTTTCTCCTCAATATTTACATCAAGTACCTTTACTTGAACTGTTTCGCCTTCTGTTAACACTTCCGAAGGTGTTCCGATATGGCGGTTTGCTATTTGGGATATATGAACAAGTCCCTCAACACCCGGAGCTAGCTCAATAAATGCTCCAAAATGAACAAGTCTTCTTACTACACCTTCTAAAACATCGCCTACTTTAACAGAACCAGAGAACGATTCCCATGGTCCAGGTAGCGTATCTTTAATTGATAATGAAATACGTTCACTATCTACATCTACAGATAACACCTTGACGTTTACTGTATCTCCTTCAGCAACTACATCTGATGGATCTTCTACACGATGATGTGCTAGCTGTGAAATATGAACAAGTCCATCTACACCACCCACATCAATAAATGCTCCAAATGATGTTAAGCGTTGTACTTTCCCTTCAACAACATCACCTTCTTTTAAGGAGTGTAATGCATTTTTTTCTTTTGCTCTAACTCTTCATCTAAAACGGCACGCTGAGATAGGATTAGCTTATTATTTTCTTTATCAAGTTCGACAATTTTCAAGCGTAATGTACGACCTTTATAGTCAGAAAAGTCTTCTACATAATGTCTCTCAACTAATGAAGCCGGAATAAAGCCACGTACACCTAAATCAACAACTAGTCCGCCTTTAACAACTTCAGCCACTTCAACTTCAAGTACTTCACCTGATTCGAATGTCTTTTGCAGATCACTCCATGCTTTATCCGCTTGGACAGCTCTTTTGGATAAGATTAATTCATCATCATCAAGTTTAATAACTTTTAGGTCAACTTCATCATCAACAGATAAGACATCACTTACTTTTTCTACGTGTAAGCTTGATAATTCGCTGATAGGAATAATTCCATCCACTTTAAAGCCTACATCGACAAACGCCTGTTTATCTTCGACCTTTGTTACCTTTCCTGTGACAACATCTCCTAAAGATAAAGATTTCATCTCCGCCATTTCGTTGTTCATTTCTTCGACCATTGACTTCTGCCTCCTTCATTACTCGCCGTCTATATACGGTATTTTAAACAAAATATTTATTAAATCTTTCACGCTTGCGAAAGAATTTTAATAACGTTTACTTATTGTGATTTATTAACTTTTGAATTTCACTCATAATTAATTGTGTTGCTTCTTCTGCAGAAGCTTTTCTTTCCTTTAATTCTGAAAAATCAATCGGCTGACCGTATACTAATGTCACCTTTTTCCGGAATTTATATGGTCCAATGATAGCACTTGGTACTACCTTAGCATTCGTGCGTAATGCAAAAAAACCAGCCCCAGACAATCCTTTACCAAGCTTTCCGTCTTTACTCCTCGTTCCTTCTGGAAAAAGCCCTACAATATGATTTTCTTTAAGTAATGTGATGGCTGTACGTAACGCCTGTTTATCACTCATGCCGCGTCGAATAGGGAATGCATTTAGTTTCGTTAAAAGCCAGTTTAAAAAGCGATTTTCAAACAACTCTCTTTTAGCCATATAGTGAACGTTTCGCTTAAGATATGACCCTAATAAAGGAGGATCTAAATTACTAATATGATTACAGCATAATAATACGCCGTCTTCTTTTGGTACATTTTCCATCCCTTTTACTTCTACTTTAAAAAAACATGAGAAAAACAAGAAACAAATTTTTTACCAAGATTATATATCGTCATTGTCCGGCTCTCTCCTTAGCCAAATCGGTGATTCGATTGACAACCTGATCTATTGTTAATGAAGTAGTATCTAGTTCAATAGCATCTATGGCTTTTTTTAATGGGGCGATTTCTCTATTTGAATCCATTTCATCTCGTTTTGAAATATCGTGAATTAATTGTTTAAAGTGAACTTGCTCTCCTTTGTTAATCAATTCTTCATATCTTCTTTTGGCACGCTCTTCAACGGTTGCTGTTAAAAACACCTTTAATTCAGCGTGCGGTAATACATATGTACCTATATCACGCCCATCTAAAACAGCATGGCCTTTTTTCGCTAACTGGCGTTGGCGTTCAACCATATCATTTCGAACTTCTTTATGTTGAGAAACAACTGAAACATTTGCTGTAATAGATGCTGAACGGATTTCCTCCGTCACGTCCTCACCATTTAAAAGTACAATCGTTCCTTGCTTCCCATTTTTGAGTTCGATTTCTTTTTCACTTAATAAATGTGAGAGTAAAGCTCCATCATTAATGTTAACATTTTCCTGCAATGCTGCATATGTAAGTGATCGATACATCGCTCCCGTATCGATATATACAAAAGATAGTTTCTCGGCTACTAACTTAGCAACCGTACTTTTCCCTGCCCCAGCAGGCCCATCAATGGCAATATTCATCTTGTCTACACCTTCCAAACGAATCAACTAATAGTATTTTATCTTAATTTTATCACATGTATTGGCATTTGGTCTAACGAATGATTAAAATACTAGCATTAAATTCGTTTTTGCCTCCGTTGCTCCAACTGCTTTTCGAAACAATACTGTACAACTAACTGTCTTTCCTCTTTAGATAATGTTAAAAATTCTAATGAAACACGCTTATTTAAATTACCTTTACTTGGTGTTACTCGAACAATTTTACATTTTGTTTGTAAATAGTAGATTTCACCGGTTTGTTGATGAATGGCGAGCCATACTTTCACTTCACCTTGATTGGGAAACATATATTCTTCTGGAACAATCACTGCACATCCGCCACCACTTAAATCCCATGTTACTGAACGCAATGGAGGGTATGAATGATCTTCTGGATAAACAGCCACATCAAGGCAGTCTCAATACGGACATAATTGCGCCGCTGTATACGCTTGTAAGTTTCCTTACCTGGATCTTCTAACAGTAGAACAGGTACCTTTAATTTTTTCCTGCTTACGATTTTTGTATGTAACATATAAACAGCTTCATCCTTACCAACAAATGAGGCTTTAAACTCCGTTCCGTCTAAAAAATAGCTCTGTTTTTTCGTTTCTATATCTATTGGATAATCAACTACTAAATGAGAGTCAATATAATCAACTAACCGACATCGATATTTTTTTTCTGTTGATTCGTATTTTTATCTTTTAATTCTAATACGATCGTTGTCCCCATTTCGACCACTAATATTACCTCCTAATTACCACTACTCACCTTCTCCTATTATGACATAATAAGACAAAAGTAACACTATCGTTTCATGAAAATTGCAAACTTTTTTCCTATTCTCTAACGCAAAAAAGAAGGAGGGCACCCCTTCTTTTTTACATAACTTAGGAAAATTGATAAGATGGTTCAGCTTGATCAAGCATTTCAACTTTTTCTTCTTCCCCGTCCTCTGCATTTATAAATATACGGTACGTGTCACTATTTATGACTCCGAAGAACTCATAGCATAAAACCTCTTCACCTAATTCATTTTCAATCACTGCTATGTGATCTTCCATCACCTCTAGACGTGGATTCAAGCTTTCCATTGCTTCTTCTACCGTAATATCAGGTTTTGGAATAGAACGTTCCTTATGATTAACTAAGTAGCTTACAGCATCATATCCTAAAATATCATTATCGTCTAACGAAACTTGAAGTGTAATTTGATCAGGGTAAATTCTAACATTATCTTCTAGGTATACATATTCTAAAACAGCTATAGAGTCATATTGCGTACTATCAATTAACTGCATATTATCCTTACCTTGATTTTCTAAAAATTCAGATCCCGCTTCTGAAGCTTCATTTAAGCTCTTATTAATCTCCGTTATTTGACGTTCTTGTAAAAACCATATTGGTTCACCGCCAAATACACTCATATCCATATAGTAATTTGATGCATGATCAGGATCATTCACAACAATACTGTAAGCAGGATATTCTAGTCCGTTTCCTGTTTTGGAGACTTCAACCTCTGTTTCTTGATTTATCCCTATAAACGCTAAAGCTTTCTCCTTTGCTTCCTCTTCCGTAATTTCATCACCTTCTTCTAAGGCTCGCTTTAACTCACCATTTAGATCATCAATAGCTGCTAAACTTACTCCCCAATCTGTTTCGCTATAACCTTCAACTGCTTTATTCATTACTTCAAAGTTCGTAACTACTTCATTCTCTTTAGCTTCACCCGTCTGTTCTAATGCTTGTTCAACATCAAGCCACCTTGACCCTTGCTGTAACATCATGGCTTGTGCTCTTCTCACCTCTTGACGTATCTCCTTTGAATAATCGTATAGCTTTTCCAACGTATCGTATTCTTCATCAGTTAAAGGCTCTTTACCCAAATCACGAATTGAGGTTCGATAAGAGAAACGTCCAATTTTAAATAAGAACTCCTCTGTTTTTCCAATATCGACGAAACTTAATGGTAATTGGCCGATACTTTCTTGAGCCAGACTAGTTAGGCGCCATATTTCGGCAAGTGCTGGAGAAAGCTGTCTTCTCGTATTCATCGCTAAACTAGAACCTAATTGATCTTCAATTTGATCTAAGTAATAAGCTAATTCATGAAAGGCTCTTTGATAGTTATTTTCTGCTTGTATTTGTAGACCTTGACTTTGAGTTTGTTGCTGGTAGCCCCATACTCCTGTCGAGACTAGTGCAATTGCTAATAAGCCGATAACAAGATTTTTACCCATCCTACTCACCTCCAAAAATTAATGACAGAAAATATGTTTACCAATTCGTTTAATTTGCGGTCGACTCCAAATCCATCCAGATGTTGCTGTATCAGGATTAAAATAATAAATCGCATTACCTGTTGGATCTTGACCGTTTAAAGCATCTAACACGGCCCTTCTTGCTGTTTCATCAGGCTCCATATAAATTTGTCCATCGGCAACAGCGGTAAATGCACGTGGTTCAAAAATAACTCCAGACACTGTGTTAGGGAAAATTGGACTGTTCACACGATTAATAATAACCGCAGCAACAGCAACTTGACCAACATATGGTTCGCCTCGAGCCTCTCCATAAACAGCTTGAGCCATTATCTGGATATCATTGTCAGAATACCCTGGTGGTACATTATTTGCTTTTTGTATATTAGCTTGATTATCTTGTTGGTCTGGTACTTCTTCATAAGGAGTAGGCTCTTCCTGAGCAGGTGGTGTCTCTTGTTCAGGTTGTTCTCCTTGTCCTTCAGTAGGTGGTGTTTCTCCCTGTTCTGCTGGTGGAGTTGGTGTCTGCTGATCTCCTCCTTGTTGAGGTTGTTGGTCTTGACCACCAGTCTCTTGTCTAGGTGCCTGGTCTTGCCCAGGAGATGGACTTTCTCTGTTATCTTGTGGAGGCACTGCTTGCCCCTTGTCCTCTTGCGGATGTTTTTTATCTGTACCTTTTTGTGCTTGAGGTGCCTGTCCTTTTTTGGCACTTCCTTTTGGTCCTTTTTGAATTTCTATTGGTGTTGTTCCATAATGAGTGAAATTCCTACCTTCTGTTAATGCTTTTTGCACAAACTCTTCATGATACTGTGTTGAATTTTCTAAACGTTCCTTTAATTCTGGACCTACTAAACCATCAACTGTCATCCCGAATTGATCTTGATAGTTCCGTACAGACCAATACGTTCCCCAACCGAAAACTCCATCAATCGTCCCATCGTAAAAACCGATATATTGTAACCTTGCCTGTAATTCTACGACATCGTCTCCCGTAGCTCCCCTTTGAATGATTTGATCTGAAAATGCGTAAGAGTGTTGAGATACACTACAAATACTAACAAAACCTAGCACAATCGCTATACAAATGATTTTTGCTATCTTATTAATCAAACTATTTCCCTCCTTATCATCCATACTTAACATTCGGGCTGACTTACTAAGGATATTGTTTGTAGGGAAGCATATTTTATACAAATTGATCATAAAAACAAATCATTTTCTAACATTTCTTTTCATCAAACAAACACATAATACTATTTTTGATATATCTATACTTAGGAAAGATTAAGATGTATAGGGGGTTTATGTACTGTTTAATTAAGAGGGGAAAATAGGATATGGAATGGCAATAGAAAATATCATTTTAAAAAGTGACTTCCTTAAGAAGTCTAAAGAAGTCACGAGTCATAAAAAGTAAATCACGAGTTAACAAAGGAGACAGTTCCCTATTTTGCTAAAACATTAAAATATCGTCCTTCAGGATGAGCAAAAACCATCGCAGTTACGGATGCCTCTGGTTCCATCATGAACCCTTCCGTTAAAGATATTCCGATTTTTTCTGGCTTTATTAAAGAGAATAATTTCTCTTGGTCTTCTAAATTTGGACATGCTGGGTATCCAAACGATACACGAACCCCTTGATATTTTGCCGCAAAACGTTCATCCATTGTCATATCAGGCGAATCTGGAAAGCCCATTTTATCTCTCATTAATTGGTGAACACGTTCAGCAAATCCTTCAGCAATCTCCAATGCTGCTGCTTGAATTAAATGACTATACAAATAATCTCCATCACGTTTCGCTTGCTCTGCCAAATCTCTAATACCTTGTCCTGCTGTAACGGCCAGAAAGCAACATAATCCATTTCACCACTGGAAACAGGTCTTAAATAATCTGCTAAACATAAAAATGGCTTATGGTTTTGCCGAGGAAAACGAAAGCGTTGCAAAATCTTTTTTTGATCTGTTGGATCATAAATAATAACATCGTTCCCTTCAGCCTGAGCAGGAAAGAACTGATACATGCCATGTGCCTTTATCATCTTGTTCTTTTTTGCTTCCAATAAAAATTGATCAACCTTCTCTTTTAAAGCAATAGCCCGTTTGTCACCTTCTGTTAACAAACGACTGACTTTCCCTTGTAAACCTAAATGTCGCCCAAGTAGCATTTGCATATTAATATACGGTTCTAAATGTGACAGTTCGTAATCACGTAAAATATGGGGAGTAAGATCATTCGGCTTAAATACTGGTGCTTCACTAATATCGGAACGTTCAGGAATAACAAAAGTTGATTTCACTTCTTGTTTTTTCGTCTCATTTACAAGCTCTCGCTTTTCTTGAGCTGCTTTTACCTCTTCTGCTAACTTCCCCCTTTCCTCTTTCTTCGCTAAGCGATTTGCAATTTCTAACCCGTTCATTGCATCTTTCGCATATAAGACGAGACCATCGTACTCGGGTGCAATACGCGTATTCGTAAATTTCCTCGTTAAAGCTGCACCACCGACAAGGATGGGGAGTGAAATTTTCTGTTGTTTTAAATCTTGCGCAGTCAAAACCATTTGCTGGGCAGATTTCACGAGCAAACCTGATAAACCAATAGCATCAGGATTCTCTTTTTTAACCGCTTCAATTAATTCGTTTGATGTCACTTTAATACCTAAGTTAACAATATTAAATCCATTATTACTTAAAATAATCTCAACTAGGTTTTTCCAATATCATGAACGTCACCTTTTACTGTTGCAAGAAGAATTTTCCCTTTACCATTATCATCGGCTTTTTTCTCCATTTTTGGCTCAAGATAGGCCACTGATGCTTTCATAACTTCCGCACTTTGTAAAACCTCAGCCACAATTAATTCATTATTGTTGAATAGGCGACCAACCTCATCCATTCCATCCATTAATGGGCCGTTAATAATGTCTAATGGATCGTCAAATTTTTCTAACGCTAAATCTAGATCTTTAATAAGACCATCCTTGGTTCCTTCAACGATATATAAAGCTAGTCGTTCATCCAATGATAAATTTGAATGTTCTACTTTTTTCTCAGCTTTTTTTCCACGATAAAAAGCTGTAAAGTTCGCTAAATTTTCATCTGTTGTCTGAAATAATAATTGAGTTGACATTTGTTTTTCTTCATCAGAAATAGAGGCATATCGTTCTAGCTTTTCTGTATTGACGATCGCATAATCTAGTCCAGCTTGTGTACAATGATACAAATAAACAGCGTTTAAAACTTCACGTCCGACTGGCGGTAATCCAAATGAAACGTTACTAACGCCAAGAATCGTTAAACATCTTGGCAGAGCTTCTTTAATTAAACGAATTCCTTCAACAGTAGCATTGGCAGAACCGATATATTGTTCATCACCAGTTCCTACAGGAAAGACGAGTGGATCGAATATAATATCTTCAGGCTGTAAGCCATATTGGTTAACTAATAGATCATATGATCGTTTCGCCACTTCTAACTTTCGTTCTGCAGTAACGGCCATCCCTACTTCATCAATCGTCCCAACGACAACCGAAGCACCATATTTTTTTATTATAGGAACTACAGCTTCAAAACGCTCTTCTCCATCTTCTAAATTAATGGAATTAATAATCGCTTTACCTTGTGAATACGTTAATGCTTTTTCAATTACCTTCTCATCCGTTGAATCGATCATAAGCGGAACTTTCACTTTATTAATAACGAATGAAAGAAACTTCTCCATATCTTCTAATTCATCTCGATCAGGATCAGCTAAACAAATATCAATGACATGTGCACCGCGTTTAACTTGTGCTCTAGCAATTTCGGATGCTTCCTCATATTTCCCATCTGCTATTAATTGTTTAAATTTTCGTGATCCAATCACATTTGTCCGTTCTCCAACAAATAAAGGACGCATACTATCATCATAAATAAGAGGTTCTATACCAGATACAGCATGCCCATGTTCCCTTTTAAATGTTCGCGGTTGAAGACCATTCGTAGCCTTCACCATAACACGTATATGTTCTGGAGTTGTTCCGCAACAGCCACCAATCACATTTAGCCAGCCTTTTTCAGCAAAAGCTATCAGCTTTTTCGCAAGTGAATCTGGAGATTCATGATAATGACCATCTTCATCAGGTAATCCAGCATTAGGGTAACAGCTTACATACGTTGTTGCAAGTTCAGATAATGAACGAATATGATCACGCATAAACTCGGGTCCAGTTGCACAATTTAAACCAACAACTAGTGGCTTCATATGCTCTAATGATAAATAAAATGCCTCGATATTTTGCCCTGCTAAAGTAGTTCCCATCGGTTCAATTGTTCCAGAAATCATTAAAGGCAATTTGACATTCATTTCCTTGCTTGCTTTTTCGATTCCTATAAAAGCCGCTTTTACATTTCTCATATCCTGGCTAGTTTCTAATAAGAAAAGGTCAATGCCTCCTTTAATTAATCCACGTGCTTGCTCGTGATAGGAATCGATTAATCTTTCAAATGTAGTTCCACCAGTTACAGAAAGTGATTTTGTCGTTGGCCCCATTGCTCCTGCGACAAACCTAGGCCATTCTGAAGTTGAAAATTGATTCGCTACGTTTCTGGCAATTTTTGCAGCTAATCGACTTAACTCCTCTGCTTTATAGCCAAGATCATAATCATCTAATACGATATCTGTAGAACCAAACGTATTTGTCTCAATAATATCGGCACCAGCTTCTAAATATTCACGATGGATTCTTTCAATTACATGAGGGCTGTTTCATTTAAATACTCATTACAACCCTCATAATCTTCACCACCAAAATCTTCTGCAGTAAGATTAGCAGCTTGAAGCATTGTTCCCATAGCTCCATCAAGAATCATAATTTTCTTTTCTAGCTGTTGTTCAAACATTGATTTTGTCATACTCGCTTCCCTTTCTCATTTTAAACTTTCCTAACGGCCTTTGTTTTTTGATCAATATAACCTTTAAGCTCAACGGACATTTCATAACGTAAAAAAGGTGTAATTACATAAATACCGTTAAAATATTCGAGTGCTACATCGATTAAGGATTTAGCTATTTTTAAGCCTTCAGCAGTGGATTTTTGGCGATCTTCTCCACAAGCTGCCATAGCATCGCGAATTGTGTCTGTTAATTTTATTCCAGGAACTTCATTATGAAGAAATTCGGCGTTTCGACTATTAATAAGAGGCATGATTCCAATATATATAGGATGAGATAAATGTTTCGTTTCATTATAAAGTGCTTCAATTTGCTTTTCATTAAAAACCGGTTGTGTCATAAAATAGTCCGCTCCACTGTGGATTTTCTTCTCTAGTCGTTTAACGGCTTTATCTAAGTATTTTACATTCGGATTAAAAGCTGCACCTACAGAAAATTGCGAATTTTCACCCAACTCTTTCCCTGAAAATGAAATTCCCTCATTTAACTGCTTAATCAATTGAATTAATTGAAAGGAAGTTAGATCGTACACTGAAGTTGCACCTGGAAAATCACCGACTTTTGTAGGATCACCTGTAACAGCTAAAAGATCATTCATTCCTAGTGCATGTAAACCCATTAAATGCGATTGTAATCCGATTAAATTTCGATCTCGGCATGTAATATGAACGAGTGGGCGAGCATTTAACTGCTGCTTCACAAGTGAACCAAGGGCTAAATTATCTACACGTGGTGAGGCTAATGAGTTATCAGCAAGAGTGATTGCGTCCACACCAGACTTTTTTAACTTTTTAGCTCCTTGCATAAACTGTTGTGTATTTAATTGTTTTGGTGGATCTAATTCTACTATTACCGAAGGGCGTTCTTTCACAATTTCTTGTAAAGGCTTTTCTACTTTCGTATGAGCAGGCTTGATTGTTAGATGATGAAATTGGCGAACTACTTTTTTTGTTGCAGGTACTGCTTCTTCCTTTAATTTGGAAAAAGCAGCGATATGTTTAGCAGTCGTCCCACAACATCCACCGAGCAACCTTACTCCTTGTTCTATAAATTTTTTCCCCATTGTTTGAAAATAATCCGCATTCGACTGATAAAAAACACGCCCATCACGAAAATCTGGTAAACTTGCATTTGGATAAGCAGCTAAATAGCCTTTTTTAGGAGTAGGCACAAACTCAAATGAACGAAGCATATGATAGGGTCCCATTCGACAATTTAAACCGACAACATCTGCACCATGTTGATACAATTCATCAAAAGCTTCTGTTACGGAAATACCTCCATTTAATACACCGATTTCTCCTAACGATACATTTGTAATAATTGGCAAATCCGTTAAACTTCTCATAAGATTAGTTGCCATTTTTGCTTCTTCTAAATCATAAAATGTTTCGAGTAATAAACCATTTACTCCCGATTCAAGTAATACTTCTGCTTGCTCCTTAAATACGTCTTTAACAACTTCGAGCTCCACTTCTTCTAATTGAAATCTTCTAATTCCACCAATCGTTCCAAATACAAACGTCCCCTCTTTTGCCGCTCGTTTTGCTAGTTGGACACTTTTGTGATTAATATCTCTCACTTGTTTCTCTAACCCATATTTCTCAAGCTTAACAGCATTAGCAGCATAAGAATTTGTTTGAATAAGGTCTGCTCCAGCGTTGACATATTGTTCATGTATGTTAAGAACAATATCCGGTTGTGAGCAATTGAGCTCTTCAAAGCATTGATCAATACCAATTGCATATAGTTGAGTTCCCATTGCTCCATCGCCGATCATAACTTTAGACTGTAGTTGAGTTAAGAATGACAAGACACTGTCACCTCTCTTTACTTATATTTAATATTTTCTTTGACAAAATGAAACGCCTGTTTTAAATCAGCTATTAAATCTTCTGCTTCTTCAATTCCGACGGAAAAACGTAACAACCGATTACATACACCGTTTGCAATGCGAATATCTTCTGGAATATCCATATGCGTTTGCGTTGCAGGGTAAGTCATTAAACTTTCCACCCCGCCTAAGCTTTCAGCAAATGATACTAATTGTAACTGTTGGAGAAAAGGATTAACCCATTCTTCATGCTCAATTCGAAACGAAACCATTCCACCTTTTCCAGGATATAATACTTCATGAACTCCTTCCTCGCTTACTAAATAATTGACAATTTCTTTGGCGTTCTCTTGATGCTTCTTCATTCGTAATCCTAAGGTTTTCATACCTCTTATTAGTAACCAAGAATCAAATGGTGATAAAATAGCTCCGACACCATTTTGGTAATAAAAATCTTCTCACAAAGTTCCTCACCTTTAGCAACGATTAACCCAGCAATCACATCATTGTGGCCTGCTAAGTATTTCGAGGCACTATGAATAACGATATCAGCTCCTTCTTCTAACGGACGTTGAATTAATGGCGTATAAAACGTATTATCGACGATCAATAATAAATCATGTTTTTTTGCGAATACTGCTAATTCACTAATAGACGCTTCCTGCATAAGTGGATTAGTAGGTGTTTCAATAAATAGTGCCTTTGTTTTATCGGTCAAACATGCTTCTACATTCCGTAAATCTCGTGGGTCCGCATATGAAAAATGTAAGCCCCAACGGTTCCATCCCTGTTCAAACAAGCGATATGTACCACCATACAAATCTTTTGATGCAATAATTTCATCTCCCGATTCAAAAAGAGAAAATACCGTTTGAATGGCAGCCATTCCTGAACTACATGCAAATCCACGATCCCCTTTCTCTAAACTAGCAATCGCCTGCTCTAATACTTCTCTTGTTGGATTTCCCGTACGAGAATAATCATAGCCCGTTGACTCACCAATTCCAGTATGACGATACGCCGTTGAAAAATAGACAGGAGTATTAATTGTTCCTGTTCTGTCTTGTGATCTATTCCCTATTTGTACAAGCTCCGTTTGTAAATGTCTGTTTTTCAATTTAATAACCCCCAATTCAAATGTGATAACTCAGAATAATAGCTTTAATTAGAAAACACCTTCTTCAAAATAAGAAGAAGGTGTCTAATAGTCAATCAGCTCTTCTTCTTATCTCTCAAGTCAATTGTGACTTGTTGGAATTAGCACCTGACCTTTTGGCTGGTTGCTGAGACATCATAGGGCCATTCCCTCCGCCTCTCGTGATAAGAAATCAACATATTGTGTTTTAATAAAAGTACAATACTTTTGAAAAGAATGCAAGGGGCTATCCCCTACTTTTTATAAAAATATCCATCATACGTTTCACACAGGAAACAAATGAATGGATTGAGGTAACATAAAATATTTAGTCTATTCAAGAGTAGCATCTGTATGTAATTGTTGATCATTATCACAGACACAGCGTTTAAATCCTGTTTCAAACTCACCATTTTCTTTTAAGTGACCTCGTAGAATATACTTTTCTCCACAAATTAAACAACGAATAACAATTTTGTATCGTTCTTTGTGCATCATTAGTGATCCCCTTTCTAAATATCTAATTGATGAGCTCGTTTCATTTTCGTTATCGCTATCCACCATAATAACAGCATAAATGGAATCGTGCCAAAAAGAAAATACATCTCAAATAAAATGATAATATAATCATATGTTCCGTGTAGAAGCACGGGGAATAATAACGCTAGCAGTAAATTTTTATACTTTCCAGTTTTTTCTAATTTACTACGTCCAAAATAATATCCCATAATTACACCATATAACGCATGACTTGATACAGGAAATATAGCACGCCCTAATGCTGCGTCTAGACCATTTGCTAACAAATAAAACACATTTTCTAATGTGGCAAAACCTAATGAAAGAGAAACGGCAAATACAATTCCATCATAACGTTTTGTAAACGTTGCATGCTGATATGTAAAAATATATAAAAGAAACCACTTAAAAAATTCCTCAACAAAGCCGTAAAGGATAAATGTCCTTAGTAAAGGTTGGATAAAGTAACCTTCTGCCAAAAAAGCATATTGTAAAACCATCACTGGAAACACTAATAAAGCACCAACAAAAAATGTTTTTAATATAAAGCCAATTGTTGTTCCACTATAGTGATTTCTTAAATAAAAATATGATAATAATGCCAGACCTGGAGCTATAGCCGCAGTTATAAGTGCTATCATTTTAAACCCTTTCTCTTATACCTATTTAGCTATTGGACATAGCAAAGGAAAATACATTTCTCCTATGTGCCTCAATCTTACAAATTGATACAACATTTTGATCAACCAGCTACCCATAAACAACACTATTTTGCTATACTAAATAAGATAAAGTTAAATGGAGTTGAATTGTTACATTGAAAAAAATACTTATAGTTAACACTGGCGGAACAATAGCTATGCAAGAAAATAATTTCGGAACCTCTTTAAAAGATGATATAAATCCATTATATGCAACGATTGAATCGCTATCAACAATTGCTTCGATCATTGTCGATGATTTCCTAAATATTCCGTCTCCACATATGACACCAGCTTTAATGGTTCAATTAGCTGATCGGTTAATCGAACGTGTAAAACAAGATCAACTAGACGGGGTTGTCGTTACACATGGAACGGATACTCTCGAGGAAACAGCTTACTTACTCGATTTATCACTTAATTGGGATATACCAGTAATTGTCACTGGGGCAATGCGTTCAAGTAATGAGGTTGGTGCTGACGGGCCACACAACTTACTTTCAGCAGTGAAAGTAGCATCATGTGATGACGCAAAAGGTAAAGGTGTACTTGTTGTATTAAATGACGAAATTCACACGGCGAAAAATGTTACAAAATCACATTCAAGCAATATTGCAACATTTCAAAGTCCACAATATGGTCCCATTGGAATTGTGACGAAAAGAGGTGTTCGATTCCACCACACGCTAACTAAACGAGAATGCTTTAAGCTTACATCCTTATCAAAAAATATAGCCTTATTAAAAGCTTATACAGGAATGGATCCACTGCTTATTGAAGTGATTGCAAATACGCAGATCGATGGCTTAGTGATCGAAGCTTTTGGACAAGGGAATCTCCCACCTGGTTTAGTAGATCCAATTCAAAAACTACTATCGAAAAACATTCCTGTCGTCCTAGTATCACGTTGCTTTAGTGGAATTGTTCAAGATGTTTATTCATATGAAGGTGGGGGACGAATACTAAAAGAATTAGGTGTCATTTTTGCAAATGGCTTAAATGGACCAAAAGCACGTCTCAAATTAATGGTTTTATTAGAGCACACAAATGATCTTACTAAAATTCAAAAACAATTTGAATAAGAACATATATTTGTAAAGCGTCGGCGGGAATCTTTACAGGTTTACAGTTTCGTATAATCCATGTATTAGGAGTTTTAGCCGACGCCCTTTTTCGACACATTCATTTTCAGTTTTCGTTAAAACAGTTCAGTCTATCCGTAAGTTGATACGATATGATTGGCAATTGCTTCCCCATGAAAGCGCCCATTTTCGATAAATATTTCATTTGCATTATTACCTGCTGCAATCACTCCTGCTATAAATAAACCTGCTATATTTGTTTCCATTGTATCTGGATGGAAATATGGTCGACCTGTCTCCTTTTCAACCTTTACACCCATCGCTTCAATAAAACGATGATTCGGATGATAGCCAGTCATAGCAAATACAGCATTGGCAGGTACTTCAAAACTGCTTCCACCAACTTGATATTTAACAGTGTCCTCAGTAATTTCCTTAACGTCAGCGTTAAAAACCATCTTAATTAATCCATGCCGGACTAATGAATCGAATTCAGGCAAAATCCAAGGCTTTACGCTACTAGAATATTCATTTCCTCTGTATAAATTCGTTACACGTGCCCCTGCTTTTTGCAATTCCAACGTAGCATCTACAGCTGAATTTTTACCACCAATAACAACAACATCCAAATCAAAGAAAAGGATGAGCTTCTTTAAAGTAATGATGAACATGATCTAATGTTTCGCCAGGTACGTTGAGCATATTAGGTGAATCGTAATATCCTGTCGCAACGATAACGAAGTTTGCTTCATATTTATCTTTTGACGTTTCTATTATAAACTTTTTATGTTCTTTTTTGACCTTTAATACGCACTCATATTTATTAATACGTATATCTTTCCTTCTCACGACGTCACGATAATAAACTAACGCCTGATTACGTTTTGGCTTTCTCTCTTCCGTTAAAAAAGCGACATCGCCTATTTCTAACTTCTCACTAGTACTGAAAAACGTTTGATGAGTTGGATACCGATATATGGAGTGAACGACATTTTCTTTTTCAATGACTAACGTTCTTAACCCTTTCATTTGGCAAGCAATTGCCGCTGCTAATCCGCATGGACCAGCACCAATAATAATGACATCTTCTCTTTTCATAAATACCACCTACTACATAAAAAGGAGTGCCATACTTGGCTTCTCCTTTTTTTCTTTTTAGTATATCAAACTAATAACTTCCACGGAAACGTTGTGCTTCCATTAGTAAACGTAAGCTATACATATAAGACGCTAATTGTAAATCAACCTTCCGGCTATTCGCCAAATATGAAACATCTTCAAAGCTTTGAACCATTATAGCCTTAAGTTTTTGTTCGACTTCATCTGCAGACCATCTATATCCTTGCTTTGCTTGTATCCATTCTAAATTCGAAATGATTTCATTTCCGACAGTTGCTAATAGGTTCGGAACAATAACCACACCTTTTTGTGTAAGTTTGTTTGTCTGCGATAGCGTCATAAAATGATTCGTCGCTTCAATAACAATTGAGGCATCGAGGTTTTCAAAATTAATCGCCTTCATGTCTGGTTTTTCACTCGCTAATAATAATACATCACAAGTTTTTTCTCTTAATTCCTCGACCGAAATTGATTTTTTAAATAATTTTGTGACAGTACCAAAGCTGTCGCGGCGGTCTAACAAATAATCGATATCCAAACCATCTTCCTCATAAAGACCACCATACTGGTCTGATAACCCAACAACTTTTGCCCCTTTTTGATGAACATATTGTGCAAGAAAACTTCCAACCTTACCAAATCCATCGATCACAATACTCGTATCCTGTAAATTAAGTTGATTTCGTTTTAATGTTTCGTTAATTGTCGTTATCAAACTAATGGCCATAGCTTTCTCACGACTATATGTACCACCAAGTTCGTAAGGTTTGCCCATGATGACACAGTTTGCATTTTCGTTAAAATAGCTTAATTCATCGTACATCCAAGCCATCATTTGTGTGTTGGCTTGACCTTCAGACGTTAATATATCATTATGATTTATAGTACGTCCGTATAATGCACGGATATAACTTCGGCTTAATCGTTCCATTTCACGGTACGACAGTTCGCGTGGATCGCAAACAATTAATCCTTTCGCTCCAGCAAAAGGAAGGTTTGCTATACCGGTTTTTACACTCATCATCATCGCAAGTGATTGCACGTCGTTTTCATCATAATTTGGATGACAAATAACCCCCCCCATCGTTGAACCTTTTGCTAACGTATGTTGGACACGATACGCTGTAAATAATCGACACGTTCCATCATCAAGTTTCAAAGGAAGGTTTACTCTCATTAATTGAGCTGGCTCTAATAAAAAGAAATAATCCTTTTCCGTATAGCCTAGCTTGTCTAAAGCGGTCGCATACTGCTCTTTCGTTACTAAAAGTACGTCATTTTCATTCGTACTTTCATTCATCATTAACATCTTCAATTTCACCTCAAATGAGTTATACAAAAATCAATATTCATCTCAATCTAATATAATCAATGCCTCAATGAATTTCCACAGTTTATTAAATTTTTAATAATAAAAATAATGAAATTTTGCATAAAAATAGCCAAAAAAAGAGACTGATGTTATTCAGTCCATTAAACTCTTTAAATAAAGTGCAAAACGATTAATTCAACGGCATTATTTTCGATGATACACTTTCCGTATTCTCTTACAAGGTGAATAGACGCTGTCGCGATTGTTCCATATTCGGCTAACAAAGCTATGACTGCATCTTCTAGTTCTATATCTATATCGAATTCATCGAAAGCTAAGTAGTACTTTTCTTTAAAGCTATATAAATCACCACTTTTAATCCCTAAAGCATGAAGCCGCTTTGATAAGGAAATCAAATTTTCAAAATCATCAAACACATAATAAAAGTCGTTCATTTCATCTAAAGTTACTTGCATTTCAATATAACCATCTTCAAATTCGTCTTCTGTCCATTCGTCTACATCACATTTTGAAACGACAATAACCATTCCTTGAGATGGCACTGCAAAAACCTCTACTGCTATAGGACCATCTATCTTAAAACCAAGCTCATCATCTGCTTCAATCATCATATCGCGAAAAAGATCGTGAACCTTAGGTAAATCCTTCCAAAGGTCATCCTTTTTTATCCCTCGATCTTTCATATCATCATTGGATAAATATGCTTTAAATTTATTGGGATTTAATCGTTCTAAACGCAACATTTTCACCCTCCTTACTTTCTGTCAATTCGTATCAAAACCTCCACACTATACGGTATGATTAAATGAAATAGAAGGTTCGACATTGACAACGGTTCAAATGTAAATCAATATAAGATTTAGTTTTATTAGCGTCCCCCAATTCCTTGTGATTACTCTTAATGAAACAGAATGGGTCTTAATCATTTACATGTTGTAAAAATCCTCTTGTACGAATACCATCTCTTCTTACGTAGGTACTCACTTCGATTTCAATAATTGAATTTGTAAACTGCTCATTCCAGTCATCCTTTATTTTTTTAAATATAGGATATTGCTGACGTTGGAAGATTTCACCGAAACCTAAAATATCTACTCCAAATTCAGACTTTATCTCCTCAATCAGCGTATGTAAATCTTTAGTAAGTTGTTCCGAAACTAACTTTTCGTAACGCTCATATGTATCGACTTCATCTAACGGCAGACCACACTGATTATCGCTTATTTCTCCTTCTAAGACTATCGTTACGTTAAAATGAGGTACGCCAGCATGATAAGAGGATTCAACACTTGTATTAGAATGGAATATATGACCTGCAATAAAGTCATCACTCGTCTCACAAGGGGTGCTATAAACGGTTTCATTTACTTGATTTTTTAACCAAAGTAATAACCTTGTTTGTTCTAATGACAAAAATCCTATCAAACGATCTTTTTTAAATACGCCAGCACCATCAAATTCAACAACCGCAGGAAGATCTAAGGAATGATTTCCCTCCACAGTATTCATTTTTCCCACATCCCCTGTAATAGTTACAACACCTGCTATAGGTTCAATACCGTCTGTTGTTAATGAGTTAACCCAATCGGTTAAAGTAGAATCGGGAAATCCCCCCACCTTTCCTTAACCGTTTCAAATTGATTGAACAACTTTAAAGAAGGAACCTTATGAACTGGATAAGCTGTTTTAACAACATCCGATGCTTTTACACCTTTTGATACTAGAAGTATAAAATCACTGCGAAAACGAGCATCCTTTTCAATATATTGTAAGTATGGACCAATTCCTTCTCGTGCTAAATTCTCATCAATAATAACGGTCTGTAAATGAGAAAAAACTAAATTCCGTGCAAGACCTTTGTTCATTTTATTTAACAATTCGCTCATTGTTTTTCCTGTGTCACTATAGGTGATGACAGGCGTAAATCCTTCAGCTTGTTGACTAAGTTCAGGAGAATTGACAACTTCTACTGTTAACGTAATATCACCTGATGTCTCTTTTTCTAACGTTATTCCAGAAACAATTGAAACCTCATTTATCTCCTTTCGATCCCAACACCCTGCTAAACTGCATACGATTACTATGATACAAAGCCATTTCCATCGCTTCATGATTCGCTTATGACCCCTTATTTTTCTTCATTTTTTTAGAAGTCGATTTCACTTCTGAATTTGTTGCTAAATAACTTGGACGACGATTGTACATAAATATCGGCAGGCGAAAGAAAATATCTTTTTGATCCTCAATGATAAATGGACCCATTGGTGTTAAATACGGGACACCAAATGAACGTAAATGAGTTAAATGTACGATCATCATTAAAAAGGCAATTAAAGTACCTAGTAAGCCAAATATTCCTGTAATAATGATTAAAGCAAATCGTAACAACCTTAACGCATTGGCAAATGAATAGACAGGTATTACAAAACTAGCCATAGCCGTTAACGCAACAATGATAATAAGAATATGTGATACAATACCAGCTTCTACTGCCGCTTGTCCGATAACCAATGCTCCAACAATCGAGACAGTTTGCCCAACAGCTCTCGGCATTCGTACTCCAGCTTCTCGTAAAATTTCAAAGGTTAACTCCATGATCAAAATTTCTACTACAGCTGGGAAGGGTACCGTTTGTCTTTGGGCTTGTACACTTATTAACAAATTAGTCGGTATTAATTCATGATGAAACGTCGTTACGCCTATATAAAAAGAAGGGAGAAGTAACGCAATTAAAAAGCCGACATAGCGTAGTACACGCAAAAACGAACTCATCATAAACCCTTGGTAATAATCTTCACTAACTTGAAAGAAATCCGTAAAAACAACTGGTATCAATAAAACAAACGGACTACCATCACATAAAATAGCGATTTTGCCTTCGGTCAAATTTGCTGCTGCTGTATCTGGTCGATCTGTATGGTATACGGTCGGGAAAGGCGTTATCACTTTGTCACTAATTAATTCTTCAATATTAGCCGAATCAAATATCGCACTAATATTTATTGACTGTAACCGTTCTTTTGCTTGCTTCTTTATATCTTCATTCGCCACACCGTCTAAATATGCCATACAAACCGTCGTCTTTGTATCTTTACCAAGGATAAACTTTTCAAAAATTAATTGTTTATTTTTAACTTTCTTTCTTAACAAGCAAATATTTGTACTGATCCCCTCGATAAAGCTCTCTTGCGGACCCCTCACAATGGTCTGGGTTTCCGATTGTTCAATTGATCGTTCAGCATTATGTAAAACATTAATCGCTAATGCTTTCTTTGTACCACCAAGAAAAAGAATGGCGTATCCTGATAATGCATAATAAATGACTTCATGTTTATACGATAAATATTCACAATCTTTACTACTAAAGAAATGTTGACCAAGTTCGGTTATAGTATCGACATTTTTCCCAAACTGATTAATCATCGAGATTGTATCTGTAATTGATTCAGATATTTTTTCTAGATTAACCATTGTAGTAAAATATAAAACTCCACCTATTTTATTATGAATAAAAAAGGATTCAAAATAAAAATCAAAGTTTTTTCCTAATAACGTTTGAAACATTTCCTTTGTTTCATCAATTGTCTCTGGAAGTGCTACTTTCTCCTCGCCATTAAGAATGGAATCAGGTGTAGTACTCTCATTTGGCTTATTCAATCTCATCGATTCCATTACTTGCTTAAAAATGTTCATAAAGATTGCCCCTTTTTCTCATTTTTTTAATGGCTAATAGAAGAAAAATGCATGTCGGTATAATAAATTGGAAAGGGATATGCAATACATATGGCACTAATTGTAGCCCTTCTTCAAAATGCTCGGCAACATTACTTGCAATAACAATGGAATAATAAGAAATGAGCATTCCTATCGGAAGTACTAGATCACGATAATGTACGTTAAATACAAATTGCAGTCCTTTTATAGACGCTAGGAAAAATACACTTACTTTAATAAAAATACCTGTAGTTAAAATAAATACTACGAGAATATCGACTCTTTCGAAAAAACCTAAAATATTGATTTCTCTTGCCGCAACTAGTAAAGGAAATAACGAACGTCCTTTTAAATCAACGCCTAATACTGTTATTTGAATTAAATCTGATAAAAGAATGAGCATACCAGCACAAAGGATAGAAGAAACACTAATTTTCCCAACATAAGAAATGTGATTTGTGGATGCCATAAATACGGTGAAAACAATTAACTCACCATAAGGAAACGTAAGGAGAGTTGGAAAGATAGCCTTTAATATAGGTTGAAAGCCTTCCGCAAAGATTGGTTGTAGATTTTGGAAATCCATTTCCCCACTTACAAATAGTAACAGAGCTATAAATAAAATCAGGCCAACAATATAAGGTACAACAATTTCCGTTACACGACCGAGTATTTCTAACCCTAAAAATACGGTATACGTTACTAATAGGATCATCATGATAGAAACGACTTCAATTGGCGTAAGTGGCATAATTGTAACGCGCATTAATTCCGTTAAATCTCTAATATTTCGACTTGCTAAGTAAAGAAAATAGATAACATAGCAAAAAATAATGGTTCCCCCAAGATAAGTACCAAACTGATCCTTTATAAGTTGGTATAGGTTTCGATCACCACCATAGCGAATTAAATAAAAGTAAGCGATAACAATTAAGCTTCCTAAAATAATCGCAATCAATTCAGCTATCCAAAAGTCCTGTTTTGCTTCTTCACCAGCACCAACAACTACGGCTGTACCCATTAAAAAACAAGCATGAGTACAAATATTTGCCATAATGATATTTTTTCATTTTCATTTGCTTTCATTTTGAACCTCATTCTTATGTTTTTTCCGATTATTTACATCGATCCAAATTGCACTAATTATTCCTATAATGCTTCCAACTACAACAATCATACGTTTCGTTCCCATCTCAATTAAATAAATATAAGTTAAGCTTTCCCAAAATGTTTGTTTCATTATAAATGCATTAAATGCTGTCGATAGAAGCATTAAAGCCAAAAATACGAGAAGATATATTAAGGTAACCACAGTATCACCTCACTGAATTCGTACTTTTATCATCTCACAACAAATGAAAAGTATGTTATTATTTAGAATTGATTTCATCTCATTCCGAATCATTCCGAATTTGTTATAAAGAAAGATCGATGTTCAATCGAATTCAACAACTACCAGCTTTTATTTCTTAAATATTTTTCGCACAATAAAAAAGGTTGTATCGAAAGGTGTCATTTGCACCTCTTGATACAACCATAGCTTTAAGTACTAGCGGCATTCATTCGTACTATTTAAAGGAATTAGATAAAAATGCGATTGTTGCTTTTCCTAATGCTTTTGCGGCGACAAGCATCGCACGTTCATCTATATCGAATTTAGGATGATGATGCGGGTAAGATGTTCCTTCTTTCTTTCCTGCTCCTGTAAAAAAGAAAACACCTGGTACACGTTGTAAATAATAGGAGAAATCTTCCCCTCCCATAACGGGATCCATTTGCTCCACTTTAACATTCTGTAAGCTTTCATTCATCAACATTGCAAATTGTTCTGTTATATGATGATCATTTACAACAGTCGGATAACCCTTTATATATTGAAAAGAATATGTTGCCCTCATGGCATCGCATATACCTTTAATAACTTGCTCCATACGTTCAATAAGATAATTTTGGATGTCAGCATCAAATGTGCGAACGGTACCTATTAATTGAGCCTGATCAGCGATCACATTAAAAGCATTTCCAGCATGAAATGAGCCGACAGAAAGAACTGCAGATTTTAGGGGATCTATATTTCGACTAACTAATTGCTGTAATTGTGTAACGATAGAAGTTCCCACTGTAATAGCATCAACTGTCTCATGTGGCTTGCCCCATGACCACCTTTCCCATAAATGGTTAATTCAAAACGGTCTGCCGCTGCCATAATAGCCCCTTGTCGGTAACCAATTGTTCCAAAGGGAAATGAGCTCCATACATGTGTACCGAAGATGACATCTACATTTTGTAGACAGCCATCCTTTATCATTTCAATCGCTCCACCAGGTGCTAATTCCTCTGCAAATTGATGTATAAGGACAATTGTACCTGACAGCTCAGCACGAATTTCCATCAATGCCTTTGCTAAAACGAGTAATGTTGCTGTATGTGCATCATGCCCACACGCATGCATAACACCAGGATGTTGAGATGCAAACGGAAGATTTGTTTCTTCCTGTATAGGTAATGCATCAAAATCAGCTCTTATTGCAACGGTTTTACCAGGATGCCCTCCTTTGATATAACCTAACACTCCACGTCCTCCAACATTTCTCCTAACTTCAACTCCTATATTTTCTAAGAAATCAGCTATCATTTGTGGAGTTTTCACTTCTTGAAATGAAAGCTCAGGAAATTGATGCAGCTGTCGCCTTATTTGAACCATTTCAGGATATAATTCTTCTAATCTTTGAAACAATTGCTTCTCCATCCCATCCCTACTTTCTACACGAACTCACTGTTATAAAAAAGGAGCGTCTTAAAAGGGGCTAGACCCTTTTAGACACCCTACACCTGCCTACATAAATGTTCATTATTCAGTATGCTCAGATACCTTTAATAAGTATATGGCCATCGATACCGCTAACCCTAATGCGATAAATCCAAAACCTAAAATTGCAACTAATTGAATCGCAGACATCTTCTCTCACTCCTTACACTAACTGATCACTCACATAATGATATTAAAATTATAGCATAATACATCACAATCATAAATGATGATTGTGACAATATATAAAGAATACTATATAACAATTCTCGAGAAATGGTCATTGAAATTGAATGACATATTGGATATACTTAATCCGTAAGCGCTTCCACATAAAATAGAAAGGATGCTTAATGATGAAATTAATAAAAGTTAAAAATTATTCAATTGTCACAACTAATGAGCTTTCATACAATTATCGTCTTGGGTTACCTATAGAAGTGTTTTGTCTACATACAAAAAGAACGATTGCATTCGGTCGCATCCAAATTTTAAATGATGATTTCATTCAAATCCACGGTCATCAATACAACCGAAATTCGTATTTATTTTTCGGAGCTATTAAACTAGAAAAAAGCTCCTAACCTCACTTAAAATATAAATTTATATCATGATTTGTTTTTAAATATTGAAATACGTGTTCTCGAGCTTGCCATCCAGTATCTTCTTCCCATAATTCTGAGTTGCGATCAATCAATTCCTCTCGAAGTTCTTCGTACTCTTTTTCCGTTTTGATCGTTTTCTTATGGAAATATTGCAGTAAGAGTAAATTAAACCCAATTAATAACAGTGCAAAAATGAACAATGTTTCATCGGTTAATTGCGTTAAAATTGAATAATGAAACGAAAAAGCAGGTTGAGAAAATGTAAAATAACTGATTGCTAGTAATAATAATAGAAGGAAACATGTTCCATAACCACAATACGTTTGATAGTTCTTCCATTTCTCAACCTTGGATTTCCTTTCGATTAATTCCTTAAGCATAATCTTAATTACCGGACTAGCTTGATAATCCTCTATACTCCAA
This sequence comes from Bacillus sp. JCM 19034, assembly GCF_001310635.1. Taxonomy (GTDB): domain Bacteria; phylum Bacillota; class Bacilli; order Bacillales; family Bacillaceae_D; genus Halalkalibacter. Next base: position 303,009 of record NZ_BAXR01000001.1, on the reverse strand, counting down.
TCAGTAACATTTTTCATTCATACCACCTCTATAAAGATGGTATGTCCTAATTAGCAAATTTAGAATCATCTATAGCCATTTTGGTAAAGCTAATGCCGCGAAAATTAATAAAAAAACAAAACTAGGAATATCCTTATTAGGATAAAACGAAACCGCAACTTTGATTTATTATTTCTCTTTCTAGATTTGCGTTTATGCATTCTACTCCTTGGAGGTAATGATTGTTCATTCGCACTAACGTGTTCACGTAATGATTCAGCTTGAGCATTTATATCATTGTTCAAAATTTGTACCCCCTTATTATATTTAAATAGTTCATTGATTAAATACTTTTCTTTAAGTGGTTTTGCCACGTGATAGGTAGTTCATTTGAGATTTCATCAGGATATTGTCGACAATATTTAACTATATCGAATTTACAAATATCACAACACTGATTTACTTTTTTTTGATTATAGTCTTCTGAGAAATATCGTAGCAAGTGTGCTCGGCGGCAAGAAGTATTCATTACATACGTTTCAACTTCCCTCCATTTTTTCCGCTTTGCTATTACTCTATTTTCTTGTAGCTTCAGTAGATTATCTACCGTATCCTTTAAATCAAAGGAGACAATCTTTGTGTGTGAAATTATATTGAATTTCTCCAAATGATATAAAATAATCCTCCATGCTGTTTCACTACAATCTGCTTCTAACAAAATTGTTTCAACAGGAATGTCATCAACATATTCAAAAGATAATAGTCGCTTAAGAATAATCGTAAGCTGTTCTTTTGAAAGAAATTCTTTTTCCAATAAGTTTTTAGCTAATCCTCTATCTTCTTCACTATAAAGAGCTATCGCGACACTCGGAGATTGATCTCTCGCTGCTCTACCTATTTCTTGAACGTAGGCTTCTAACTCAATTGGCATATGAAAATGGATAACATAACGAATATTTTTTTTATTAATGCCCATTCCAAATGCACTTGTACAACAAATGAGATCGATTTCTTCTCTCATAAATTGCTCTTGAATTAAAAGCCGATCTTCTGTTGATAATCCTCCATGGTAATAAGCAATATGTTTGCTACCGTCACTAATCAATTGGTCATACAAGATTTGTGTCCATTTCCGGCTCGAACAATAAATCATACCTGGGCCTTCTAGTTGATGAACAAGTTCCTTTACTCTCTTTACTTTTTCATCGTTTGAGTATAAGTGTTCAACAGACAAAGCTATTTCGGGTCGATCAACCGAATAAATAAAACGATCTACTTGATTTAGAGACAATTTCTCCATCAAATCTTCTTGTACTTGCTGTGTAGCAGTAGCTGTTATCGCTAAACAGGGCGGATTGCCTAATCTTTTAATAATATCACCTAAACGCAAATAATCTGGTCTAAAATCTTGCCCCCATTGCGAAATGCAATGAGCTTCATCCACGACAAATAAGGATACGTTTACTTGCGATAACTTTTTTTCTAACTGACGATGTTGTAACATTTCTGGCGATAAATAGACCAATTTATATTGAGACAAATGTTTAATCGTTTGAATACGTTCTTCTTTTTTTACAAAACTATTTATTGCTACTACCTTTTTTATTCCAATCGATCGTAGCTCCTGTACTTGATCTTCCATTAATGATAATAAAGGTGAAACAATGATCGTCAAACCTTCTGACAATAAAGCTGGTAATTGATAGCAGATTGATTTCCCCGTACCTGTAGGCAACACGGCAATAACATTTCTTTTTGCCATTAACGATTTAATAATTGGTTCCTGGCCTTTACGAAAATGATTATAGCCAAAATATTTCTTTAAAGGTATTTTATAATCCATTTTGTACCTTCCTTTTTGCCATTACGAGGCGAATGATAAAATAACTATACTCATCACCTAATCTATTTTTTATTAAACGTAATTTAGTTGTTTTTAGCTGATTGACACAGTCGAATATTTTCTGCTCTATTTCTTCTGAAACAAAAGAACGATATTGAAAGGAAAGATCAGAATGAGCAATTTCAACAATATGGTCTTCAATTGTGCTTATTTTTAATTGACGCCTATCTTGGATTTCCTCCAAACTAATTCCTTTTTGAAGCAATTGATAAGTTTTTCGTGCTGATTCTGTTAAAGGGGCTTGAGTGTTTACACCATCTAATAAATAATTCAAGATGGGGAAAGTTTCTGAGCATTGAGCTCGCTCACAGATTTTATGCATAACAGATTTATGTAGCAAAGCAACCGTATCTTCTGTTCCATCTATTCGATGTGCAATTTGCTTTTTCGTCAACCCTATTTGATGTTTACTTGACAATTGCAAGGAAAAAGCGAGTGCTTGTTTTTTTACACAATCTTCTAAAATTGTTAATAGCTCGTGATGCAAAGAAGTAAACTGTTCTTTTTGGGCTAGTTCATTTTTAGGAATGTGGCTTTTAACCCACTTTTGTATACTTTTCTGTTGGGTTAACGGATAAAATCTTGATTCTTTCTCAAGTAAAAATGATAACGTTTGGACGTACAATACAAGTCTTAACCAAACAATTTCTGTCCATTTATCATATTTCCATCCATTAAAGTCATGGATAAAACGATAATTCTCTAGATTATGCTCATACATCCGCATCCCTAAATTCGTTACTTGCACTCGTTCTTTCTCATGCCATTCCAAATACTTATATGCAACTAACTTCTTAACTTCATTTAAAAACTGCTCTCTTGATAATGGTAAAATCCCAAAATATCCTGACATATTAAAGATTGTCCCATCTTGAATTGTCTGAACTGATCTTTTACCTTGTAATAAGTGATAGGCGCCATATATAGATCGTTCCCCATTTAATGCCTTTAGAACCGTTAGAATGACAAATTGTTTTTCATCCACGACACATTCACCTACTTCGTTTTGCACTTGTATCTATTGTATCAAAAACCCACTAAAAAAGCGGCTCAATTATTCGTAATCACAAGAAGGAATAAAAGATCATTATTCGATCAGATTGTGACAAAATAAAAACGATTAACTATTTTTGAACGAATATGTTGAAATGTTGACTATTACGTTTTACAATAAGTCATTAGGGAAACTTATTCAACATTGTTATAAAAGAACACTTATTCGTTGCTTTGGATAAGGTAGTATAGATATAGATAAAATGGAGGGTTTTGAAAAATGGCGAAATATACAATTGTTGATAAAGATACGTGCATTGCTTGTGGTGCATGCGGTGCTGCAGCACCAGACATTTATGATTATGATGATGAAGGGATTGCATTTGTCATTTTAGATGATAATCAAGGAACAGCTGCAGTTCCAGATGAATTAGAAGAAGATATGATTGATGCTCTTGAAGGTTGTCCTACCGACTCCATTAAAGTTGCAGACGAATCATTTGATGGTGATCCACTTAAATTTGAATAACATTCACATAACAAAAGGTCATCTCAATGATGACCTTTTGTTATTACAGTGACAATCCTTCCAATGCGAGTAGACAATTATTTGACCATACCTCTGCAAAATGACGTGGTGATAGAGGGTTTACACCTACCCCAACTTCAATAGTAAACCCTGGTCTTCTAAAATGTTGTATAAACCAATCTTTATAGCCTCCATCGCTATCAGCTGTTTTAACCGGAACATAGGAGCTAACGTAGGAAAGTCGCTTAACCATATCTTCACTAACCTCTGGTTCAAAATCATTGTAGCCCCAATATATAACTTGTCCTTGTGAATGAAAAGCTAATACATAATCAAATTGATGTTTGTTTGTAAAGTGATAAATGGCCTTGGCTTCAGGTTCTGATAATGGTTTTTCCCCACTATAATACCTTGACCAAGGGACTTTAGGGCTTTCCTCTGCTTCTTTTTCCCAACCTGCTGGCCATTGGTGATTAAGGTCAACTCCTCTAATATTGCTAGACCAATGATCAAAGCTCTTCATCCCTTTATTGATATCAAGAACTTTTTTGTAAAAAGGATGATCCTTATAAATTCCTTGCTGAACCAATTCTATTCCGTCCGGATTAACGATCGGAACAACAAGTAATGTCACATCTTCTAATATATGTTTAATATTATAATCATACCAAGTTTCGTTTCTGCTCTTTTTTTCTGCTAATAAGTACATAAAATACGACAATAATTTACTTGTTAACCATTCATTCGCATGCCAGCCACCTGAATAAAATACTTTTTTCTTCCCGCTTCCGATTGTAAAGGCGTAAATGGCTTATTCATGACAGAATACCCAATCACCTCACTTTTCACTCCATTATTTTGTAGCTTTGGAATGGAACGCTCTAAGTCAAATTGGTTAAATTCTGTCAATCCTTCCCAATCCATTTGATCATTTTTCACTGAATCTTTAGGAACATATAATTTCATACCTGGATACAAATATTGATTCTCTGAATAAACATCACGATTAAATAACAAAATATCGACAGGACGAATGCCATATTGAAAAGCAACTTTCCTAATTGTCTCGCCATATTGAACAATATGTAACATTTTTTTTCCTCCTTCCCTAGTTATATATGTTTTTCATTGTCATTTATGCTCTTTACACTTGTTTCTTTTAAACACTAATTGACATAGTGGTAACGTTTATGTTAAATTATCAAACAATTAATACTATTTTTTATCCTACATTATTAAATAAAAAATAGTTACTTATACATAACAGAAACGATGATGAAGAAAAACGGAATGTGAAACCAATTTCAGAGAGCTAGTGGTTGCTGAGAACTAGTTTGGTTCCTTTTTAGTAAGCCCTTCGGAGTTCATGTACTGAACCATTTTAGTAGGTACATACGGTTAAACCGTTATCTTTGAGATGATTCTCACTAAGTTGCGTTAAGCAAAAATGAGGGTGGCACCGCGGTTACAACCTTCCGCCCCTCACGACACACGTCGTGTGCTGAAGGTTTTTTGTTGTAACGCTTTCATTTGTTTAAGAAAGACGCTTTTAGCGGTTTCTAATTATAAAAATCAATGAGGAGTGTAGAGAATGAACAAAGATGAAGCTGTTTTCCATATTTTAGTTTCTGACAGCATGAGTAAAGAAGGACTTTTACCTTTACTAGAAAGTAGCAATGTTCGTTGTATTGAAAAAAATGTAAATGATGTCGAAGATTTAACAATTTTTGATGCATTACTTGTTCGTAGTGCAACAACTGTTAATGCAGATCTGTTAGCAAAAATGCCGAATTTAAAAATTGTTGCACGTGCTGGTGTTGGGGTAGATAATATTGATTTAGATGCCGCAACAAAGCATGGTGTTGTTGTTATCAACGCTCCTGATGGTAATACGATTTCAACTGCTGAACATACATTTGCAATGATGATGTCATTAATGCGGAATATTCCTCAAGCGTATGCATCCATTAAGGCTGGTGAGTGGAATCGTAAAGCATTTCAAGGTTTTGAATTACGTGGTAAAACACTTGGTATCATCGGCTTTGGACGTATTGGTACCCAATTAGCGAAACGGGCAAAGGCATTTGAAATGTCATTACTCGTATTTGATCCATTTTTAACAAAAGAGCGTGCAGAAAAGGTTGGTGTAACAACGGCATCACTTGATGAGGTCCTTGCCGAAGCTGATATTATAACGGTTCATACACCACTTACAAAAGAAACAAAAGGCCTTTTAGGCATGGAGAATATCGCCAAAACGAAAAAAGGTGTATTCTTAATTAACTGTGCTCGTGGCGGTATTATTGATGAGCAAGCACTAAAAACTTATTTAGAAAATGGACATGTTGCTGGTGTCGCATTAGATGTATTCGAAGAAGAACCCGTTGTCGATCAAGAATTAATGTCTTACCCGGGTGTAATTGCTACACCACATATTGCCGCCTCTACTTTAGAAGCACAATTGAATGTAGCTGCACAAGTCTCAGAAGAAGTATTGCGCTTCTTACAAGGCGAGCCTGTAAGTAATTCAATTAATTTGCCTACATTATCGAAAGAAGTTTACAGCAAAGTGAAACCATTTTATGATTTATCGAAAAAAATGGGAAATATCCTTTCACAAGTTATGCGTACACCTGTTCAAGAAATTGACGTTCAATATGGTGGCTCAGTAACTGATTTAGAAACATCTATTATTACGCGCAGCTTGATGGCAGGCTTTTTACAGCCTCGTGTTGATGCTGGTGTCAATGATGTAAATGCCAGTTTAATTGCCAAAGAGCGCGGCATTACTTTTGGTGAAAAAACGATGAGTCAAACGTATGGCTATGCTAATATTATTCATGCTGTTGTTCGAGGTGAAGACCGAACATTTGAGCTAAAAGGAACGTTTATTAAAGAATACGGTCCGCGAATTGTCAATATTAATGGTTTCAATGTAGACTTTACACCAGAAGGTCATCTTATTTACATTCAACATAATGACCGACCTGGTGTCATCGGCCGTATGGGACAATTATTAGCAAAGCATGACGTCAATATCGCAACAATGCAAGTAGGCCGAAAAGAAGAAGGCGGCGAAGCTATCATGATGGTTGCTGTTGATAAACTTGTCGATCAATCTGTTATTGATGACCTACTGCAAATTGAAGATATACACTTTGCTGATACAATTGAATGTTAATATTATAGCTTTTAAAGAAAATGACGGAATGTTTTCGTCATTTTCTTTTTTTAGTAAGATTAGCAACTAGCTCATTACATAAGTATCGCTATTCTATTAATCATGATCGATAAATAAATCTTCTCCTACAATAATTTCGTCTGATTCCAATGAATTTAATTCCATCACGTGTTCGACTGTTTTTCATAATGATTTGCAATCGCTGTTAGCGTGTCCCCTTTTTTACATTATGTACCGTTCTCGCTGGATATAAATGTAGTTGTTGATTTACATAAATGAGTTCATTATTCAACTCATTCCATTCCATTATTTGATCAATCGTTACACCATTGGAATTTGCCAAGCTCCAAAGCGTATCTCCTTTTTGTACAGTTATTGTCTTATTAGCTGCTTCATTTTGATGAGAACTAGCTGGGACCGCTTCTCCACGTTTCGGCTGTAATGAAGCATATATATGCTCTGGCTCTTGCGATAAAACAATTAATGGGTCAATGGCCTCTGATTTATCTACATTCCAACTTGCATGATGAACTTCAAAGTGTAAATGATTTCCTGAAGAACGTCCTGTTGATCCTACGGTACCAATTAATTGTCCTTCAACGACAGGTTGTCCTTCTTCTATTAAACGTTCATGAAGATGAGCGTATACGGTCTCCATCTCATCGTCATGATTAATAAATACTACATTTCCGTATGTATCAGAATAATAGGAACGTGAAACGACTCCATTAGTTACTGCCACGACATATGTTCCTTCATTTGCAGCGATGTCAATTCCGTAATGGTAGCCATCTCTCGTTCCAAAAAAATCTGTTATTTCACCGACTGTTGGCCAAATGAAATTTTCCTTCCACTCGGTTGGCACATTTTCCGTCTCGGCTGCAATTGTATAAGTTGTGCTGAAAAATAAAATACCTAAAAAAGTAGCAATCCCTAATACAATACATAACCTTTTTATTATATCGATCATTATATCCTCCTCCAAACTTTGACAATGACTGTACTATCATATGAAGCTTGACCGATTTTATGCTTTTTATTCAACAACGCCGGATTGAACTATGTCCAAATTGAGGCGTACATCGAAACGTGCAGACGGGTAAATCGTTTCACGCCACAATGATGCATCCCAATCTCTCGTTTTGCTTCGATACAATTCTCCGATCCCTACTGGATCGATATCTTGATCTCTGAAACGTTCAAGCATATCGATTATTTGTGCTTCAAGCTTTTCACTAATTTTCTTTTCATAGTACTCTACAATTTCAGTATTTTCAAAATTAAATTGTCCACTATCGTCTTGAATCTCACCATCAATATGAATGTCGAAAATGAACAGAGGACTTTCCCCCGTTTTGTCAACATTTCTCTTTACATTACTATTAATTTTTTCAATAACTATATAAACTGAATTACCTTCCTCATCTAGTATTTCAAATTGTTTCGTCGCTCTTCTTGTTACAGACGTTAACGTTTTTAAAAGAAATGACTCATCTAAGCCAATGTCAGAATGATAATACTGACCGGAAAACAATGCTGTACCAACAATACGAGGATGATCTTCTTTAATGCCTAAAATTGGAGCAAAGGGATCTCTTCCGTCATTATACATGCTAAATAAAAATTGATGCATATTTGTCATTGGGATCGTATTTAAATCCATATTATGCTGAACCAAATCGGGAATAAACACACCAGCCAATTCTCCCCCCCCCATTTCGATTTCTAACATTTTCCCTGCCTGATTTCCTGCAACTACCCCAAGCAATATTCTATTTCCAACTGAGGGATCACGATACATACTATCTAAAAAAGGTTCAACTCCTTGTTTTGCTAACTCATCACCAAACAACATAATTCGTGCTTGTCCATATTTCAATGGCTTTTGTGAGCGTCGATTGAGTAAAATATTTGTACCTTTTGTCGTTTGCCCTTCTGCAGAAATGGTCCCTTGTTGTAACAAGCTTTCTTCCCCTTGTTCAACAAAGGTAGGAAAGTTAACTGTGATCTTTACAAATTCCTCTTGATCTGATTTATCAATGGCAATTACTCGTATAAGAGACACCTCATCAACGACACTCGTTTCTAGACAAGAAGTTAGAATTAATAAAAATAGGAATAAGTAGCTAAAGCGAAGTACTCTGCCCATGGCTCTTCCTCCTTAATTTCAATACGAGTGTTTGTAATACCGTTAAGAACGGAATATATACGTATATAAAGTAAAAGCCTACATCACCAATGATATTATTGTACATTTTAATTTCCTCACGAGATGGGAGCATCAGGCAGACAGCTCCTGTTATAATGATTGCGATAATCAAAGCCTTCCTTTGACTCATCTTAAATACTTCTTTTCCACATCTAGAGGCAGCCCACAAGAGCACTCCTATATTTGGTGCAATTAAAAACATCCACAACGAAATACCTACATACTCAAAACGTTCTAAAAAAGGCAATTGAACAACTTTAAATAACGTTAAAGTTGCCCAGATTGTTTTATTCAACTGTTCCTCACTGTAAAAGGCTAAACTAACAATCATTATCACTAAATAATTAAAGGTTGTTAAAAAACTCCTAGTTGAGACCATTTTTGAGTATCTTCTTTATTTTTTAAGAATGGGTAAAAAAGGAGGAGGAGTTCTACTCCTATGAAACTTAACGTAGCTTCTTTTGCTCCAAGAAATAGCTCCTCTACAGAATGCTTCATAATCGGCAACATGTTAATGAATTGAGCGTATTCTAATGGCAATACAAGCGTTAGAAATAAAGGTATCGGTATGATCACTCCAAAAAACGCTAAACCAACAACCGTACGAAATCCTCCAGACACGACATAATAGAAGAAAACCATTGCGATAAGTGTAATTCCCCATGTCGATAAATCAGGAAATACCCATACTTGAACGATTTCAACATATGATCGTAATACAGTGATCGTCAACCCGATAAAATATAGTGCAACAAGAAAGCTTAGTGCCTTCCCTAACCATTTACCGAACAATTGTTCATGTATATGCATTAAGTCACCATCAGAACGCTTCAATAATAAATACATGCAAGCTACGATGAGATGTAACGAAATACCTGAAATTAAAATTGAAATCCATGCATCATAGCCAGCAACTTTGACAACTGTCCTTTGAAAACCTAACATACCAACACCGACTTGAACGGAATGAATCAGAAATAATGCCAAAAACCCTGAAACTAAATATTGCTCTTTAATTGGCTTCATGCATTTCCCCCCTACTCATCAATGTCATTTTTATGTGTTGCTCGTTTAAAATTAAAGCGACCACTATCAAGGGGGCGCATAAATATCGGTCTTTTTGACATTCTGTTAAATGGTAAACGAATAAATGCATCCTTCCAATCAACCATTCTAGGCGGGAAAATAGGTTCTAAATAAGGTCTACCAATTGATGTAAGCCTTACTAAATGGATCAAAATATACAAACCACAAAACGCAACACCAATTGCACCCCAAAAAGCAGCCATAAACAAAATTGGAAAGCGGATGACCCGAATTGTATTGCCCATTTGATATATGGGTGTCGTAAAAGAAGCAAGTGCCGCTAATGCGACGATAATGAGGAGAATGTTACTTGTTAAACCTGCTTCAACTGATGCTTGCCCGATAACAATCCCCCCAACGATCCCAATTGTTTGTCCTACTTTTGTTGGTAATCTTGCACCGGCTTCACGTAAAAGCTCAATTGTTAATTCTAAAAAGATGGCTTCAATAATCGGTGGAAATGGAATATTACTTCTTGAAGCAATAATTGTTGCTAGTAAATCTCTTGGAATAAGCTCATAATGAAACGTTAAAACGGCAACATAAATCGGTGTAGCAAAAACAGAAAAACAGAACAGCACCGAATCTAAGTAGCCTTAAAAAAAGAAGCAATTTGCCAATGTAAATAATAATCCTCTAAGGAAGAGAAAAACTCAACGAGACTCGCCGGAGCTATTATCGCATCTGGAGAACCGTCCGTCATAAATGCTACCTTCCTTCGGTTAATACTGCGGCAACCCTTTCAGGTCGTTCTGTATGAATTAATTGAGGAAAAATAGACATCGATTGGTCAATAATCATCTGAGAAAGTGCATTTGCATCAATTACCTGATCAATTTCAATGGATTCTAGCCTTTGTGTAACCGTTTGAATATTGACAGGATCCGCAATTCCCTCTATGTACATGATTACTACTCGTGTTTGGGTTATTTTCCCAACTTTTAATTCTTTAATTTGAAATTGCGGAATCGGTAAACGTTTCCTGATTAAATTTATGTTCGTATCTATTGCTTCAATAAAGGCTTCTTGTGGACCTGAAACACTAAATTCTGTTTCTGGTGGTGAAACAGAACGATTAAAATGTTGACTAACTTCAATAGCGAAGCAACGATTAGGAGCAGACTGATCATAAATAACGACAAATCCTTGCATGACCTTTTCTCTCAAATCATCACTATTCGTAATCCAATCTGATTTAATCATTGGGATCACGTCTTTAATATCTTCAAGTGTATACAATTTCGGATCATCTTGTAGCTCTTGTAGGGCTTTTAATACGTTTTCATTTAACTGCTTCATATCAATGAGAGGTTCGTAATAAGCGAGATAAAACACTTTTTCGTTTAAAGTATATTCTTCTTCAACAAAGTCCTCCGACTGCTTGAATAGAGATAACATACTCTCTAATGGATGCGAGTTATTTTGTTTTCTTTTAGATAAAAGCCATCTACTAAGCACTTCTTTCACCCACCTATATACTCACGTTATCGTTAGTATGAAAAGAGGAAAGCGATATTATGCGTACCAACCAAAAAGAAATAGAGCTTTATAGGTGCGATTCACCTATAAAGCTCTGTACACTATTCATCATCCGCGATTTTATTTACGTTGTTAAAAACTGATGTCCCCCGAATATATTCTATATCCTTTACTTCTAACTTTGCATTTACAACTCGTGCTAAAGCGAAGAAATAATCAGATAAGCGATTCAAGTATTTCAGTACATAAAGATTAAACTCTTCCTCTTCAGTCAACATATTAACTATTTCACGTTCAGCTCTTCTAGCAACTGTACGACAAATATGTAATGTTGCTGCTGGAATTGAACCACCTGGCAAAATAAATCGTTCAATTGGTGGTGCTTCTTTTATGTACGTATCTATTTTCTCCTCTAATTGATCGATCATTTGCTGAGTTGTTTTGTACGTAACTTTCTCAGTAACTTTCACAATTGCCAAATCTCCTCCACAGTCAAACAACTCATGTTGAATAATCTCTAATTCTTTCTTAATTTCTTTAAATTCCTTCCCTTTCAATTGCGTAATCACTTGACCTACAAATGCATTTAATTCATCAATAGTCCCATATGCTTGAACTCTTTTATTGTTTTTAAACACTCGTCCACCTATAACACTTGTTTTTCCTTGATCTCCTGTACGAGTATACAACTTCATAAAATCTCATCTTCCTCTCGTTTTTCATTAGTATACATCAAATGTAACTCACTTTCATTGAGAAACTAAATAAATAGTACGCTTTAATACACCTCACCTACTTTCTTACATATAAAAAATCTCTTGACATTTCCTCTCCTTCACGTTAAAGTATAAAAAATTTCATATTGTGGAAATAGGTACTTTGAAAATGCTAATAATTTCAAAGTTTAAAAGGGAATTCGGTGAAATTCCGAAGCGGTCCCGCCACTGTAGATGATGAGTTGCAATTGCTTAAACCACTGGCAAAATGCTGGGAAGGTTATTGTAACGTTGACTCTAAAGCCAGGAGACCTGCCTATTTCAACAACACTGTTTTTACCTACGGGAGATAGGGAGGTGTTATAATAGCTTATTTTGGCATGCGTCATTAGGATATTATTACACTACTTCTATGTAATAATATCCTTTTTGTATGAGAACAAAAAACTGGAGGAGGAAAATGGATGACTGTAAAAACTAGTAACTTAGGGTATCCTAGAATTGGGGAGCAACGTGAATGGAAAAAGGCTTTAGAAGCGTTTTGGAAAGGTTCAATTTCTGAAGAGCAATTGCACAAAGAGATGAAAATGATTCGGTTGCACCATTTGAAAAAGCAAAAGGACTTTGGTGTAGACTATATACCAGTAAATGACTTTACGTATTATGACCATGTGTTGGACACAGCCGCAATGTTTGGGATTGTTCCTAAACGTTTCAACCATACCGGTGGCCCAGTTTCTCTAGAAACCTATTTTGAAATGGCCCGTGGCGGAAAAACTCAAGCTTGTGAAATGACGAAATGGTTTGATACAAATTATCACTACATTGTTCCTGAATGGACAGATGCACAACCAACATTAGTAGAAAATAAACCGTTAAAGGCGTACAAAGAAGCAAAAGAAGAGCTTAACATAAATGGAAAACCGGTTATCGTAGGGCCTTTTACCTTTTTATCTTTATCAAAAGGCTATGACCAATCCGAATTCACTAGTCTTTTATCGCAATTAATCCCACTTTACTCACAGGTTTTATCAGAGTTAAAAGCTGAAGGTGCAGAGCTCGTACAGATTGATGAACCTATGTTTGTAACAGACTTAACTACAGAGGATTGGCAAGTCATTAAGCAAGCCTATACACAACTTGCAAATGCAACAAACATCGACATACTTGTTCAAACCTATTTTGAAAGTGTTGATCATTATCTTGAACTCATTTCATTACCGGTAAAAGGAATTGGACTTGATTTTGTTTACGGAAAAGAAAAGCATTTAGAAGCGTTAGCTACATTTGGATTTCCACAAGAAAAAATATTAGGTGTCGGTATTATTGATGGTCGTAATATTTGGAAAACAGATTTAAAAGAGTCAATTATGCTCCTAAAACAAATCGAAAAAGTGGTCCCTTATTCAAGACAGCTGTTACAGCCATCATCAAGCTTACTCCACGTACCTGTAACCCTTAGTTTGAGGATTCAATTGATTCACTAGTAAAAGAAGCATTAGCTTATGGAGATGAAAAGCTTAAGGAATTACACTTATTAAAAAATCTTACGATTGAACCAGATCAGTTTGCTTCCGAATTAGAGCTACATCAAAAAGGGATTCTAGCTTTACGAGAATCCGATTGGCGAAAAGAAAAAAAATTAAAGCAATTAAAAACGACTCGGGACACTGAATTTAGTAAAAGAGCAGATCTACAGCAAGAAAAATGGAAACTCCCAACTTTACCAACTACGACCATTGGCAGTTTCCCACAAACGAAAGAAGTACGACAAATACGTCAAAAGTGGCGTAAAGGTGAACTAACCAATGAACAGTATGATCAACGAATCAAAGAATTTATAATGAAATGGATCCAAATTCAAGAAGAGCTAGATTTAGACGTTTTTGTTCATGGCGAGTTTGAGCGTAATGATATGGTTGAGTACTTTGGTGAGAAATTATCAGGCTTTGCTTTTTCGAAAAATGGTTGGGTACAATCATATGGTTCTCGATGTGTAAAACCACCTATTATATTTGGGAATGTTGAATTTACTGAACCAATGACCGTTAATGAAGTCGTATACGCACAATCTCTAACAGATAAACCAGTAAAAGGGATGCTTACCGGACCTGTAACAATCCTAAATTGGTCTTTTGCACGTAATGATATCTCAAACAAAGAAATCGCCTTTCAAATTGCCGAAGCTCTTTTAACTGAAGTTCAAACACTTGAAAATGCAACGATTACGATGATTCAAGTCGACGAACCGGCTTTACGAGAAGGGCTGCCATTAAAAAAGGAAAAACAAAAGGACTATTTGCAATGGAGTATTGAGGCATTCAGACGTTGTACGTCTGATGTAGATGATTTAACACAAATTCATACTCATATGTGCTATAGCGAATTTAATGAAATTATTGATGCCATTGATCATATGGATGCAGATGTCATTTCGATTGAAACTTCTCGAAGTCATGGAGAAATGATTGAAGCTTTTGAAAAGACGGTTTATACAAAAGGGATTGGTTTAGGTGTTTACGATATCCATAGCCCAAGAATTCCTGAGGTTTCAGAAATGCTATCCATTATTGAACGAGCTTTAAACGTTTTACCAGTGGAACGCTTTTGGGTTAATCCAGATTGTGGATTAAAAACCCGATCAGAAGAAGAAACGATTTTAGCATTGAAGAAGATGGTTGAAGCAGCAAAAACTGCCCGAGAAAGAATAAACGTCACAAACCAGGCTTAGGAGCTGACTATGCGACAAGAAATCGTTCAATTTCTTGAAGATACAATAAATGTTGAGGACATGAAACATTGTATCTACCAATTGGATGCACAGGGATTGCACACTTTAATAGAACATTTACAATATGTTTCGTTAGAAGCAAAGGAACGTTGGTTTGCGATACTTAAAGAAATAATATAACAAAAATAGAAGCCTTACTTGATTGTAAGGCTTCATAAATAATTTACTCCTTATCTTCTTTCGATATATTTTTAGGAATAAAAAAGGTGAATTCTGTTCCTTCATTCAATTTACTCTGTACAGAAATATGTCCATTATGAGCCTCTACGATGTTTTTTGCAATAGCGAGTCCTAAACCAGTTCCGCCCCTACTACGAGTTCTCGCTTTATCTGCCTTATAAAAACGCTCAAATACAAAAGGTAAATCCTCATCAGGAATACCGCTTCCTGTATCTAGGACATCAAATTTCGTACCTTCATCAAATGAACGAACCTTCAACACAACATTCCCATTTTCGCTTGTATGTCTAATCGCGTTATGAAGTAAATTCGTTAACACTTGCTCAATTCGGTCTGGATCAAACGTAACTTCTTTTTCTGTTTTTTCATCTAATTCGAGTGAAATTTTCTGTTCCTTCGCTAACCCTTGAAACTTTCGTACGATTTTTGTTACAAAGGCATGTAGATCAATCGTTTCGCCATGTAATTCAACATGACCCGCTTCCATCCGAGCTAAATCTAATAGCTCATTAACAAGGCGACCAATTCTCAACGATTCATCATAGATAATTTTAGCCATCTCTCTATTTTCTTCGGCTGATTGAGCAACATCATCAATAATTGCTTCACTATAACCTTGGAGCATAGAAATAGGCGTTCGTAATTCATGAGAAACATTCGCAATAAAATCTTTACGTAATTTGTCATGACGTCGTTCCTCTGTCATATCACGAAAAACAGCAACTGCTCCTCTAATGACATTTTCATCATATAAAGGCGTCATTAAAATCTTCCAGCTACGTCCTTGTACTTCTATTTCCGTCGTTTGCTCTTTTTCAAAAGAGACAACCTTTTCAAATAAAGACTGAATTGTATCTGGTAACTGATCCTCTTGATGCATTAGACCTTGCTCATAAGTCCAGGATTGAATAAATCGTTCTGCTGGTGGATTCGCTAAAACAACTTTTCCGTATTTATTTAGCGTAATGACGCCATCGGCCATACTTCCTAAAATACGGGCAAGCTGTTCTTTTTCTTGGTTAAGTGCATGGATGTTCGTATTTAATTCTCTTCCCATACGGTTAAAGGCCATTGCTAATTGACCGATTTCATCATGGGTTAAAATCGGGATTTTCGTTTCAAAATTGCCCTTCGCAATTCCTAAGGCCATTTCCCTCATCTCTCGTAACGGAGCCGTTACCCTTGAGGAGAGAAAAAAAGCAAATACAGTCGTCATAACAATTGCTATAGCCGCAGACAAATAAATTATGCGTCTCGTTTCAGCAGTTGCCTCATTAATTACTTCTAACGATTGATACAAAAACACTGCCGATTCCTCAAGCTCATCCGATTTTATTGGAACACCGACGATCATAATTTCCGAATTCAAGTTCTCATCGTTGCTTTCAAAAGGAAAATCTCCTTCAGTCTGAACGACATGGTCACCAGAGAAGACATCGTTTAAGATTTGATTATTGTATAATGAATGTAAAGCCAAATAATGTGATCCGCTCGTTTCCGTGCTTAATACTTTTTCTCCCTCTATTATTAATATTAGCTTCGTATCAAACGTTTCAGCATACTCTTCAATAAGATATAACGCCTCTTCACCCTCGTAACGTTCGTACATGGAGGCAATCATCTCTGCATGATTCATTAATTGCGATTCAGCAGTGTTAAGATGTAGACGTTCAAATGACTGTAAAAGAAGGATCATTAAAATCGTCAACACAACAGATACAAGTAAAATAATTGTAAGCCATAGCTTACCAACAACACTACGCCAAAGCATTAGTCTTTCTGTGCCTCAAATTTATAACCAATTCCCCATACTGTTGCAATCATCGCAGCAGCTTCTGGTGAAACTTTATTTAATTTTTCGCGTAATCGTTTGATATGTGTATCGACAGTTCTTAAATCACCAAAGAAATCATAGTTCCAAACGTCTTTTAATAACTGTTCTCTAGAGAATACTTTATCTGGTGATTGAGCTAAATAATGAAGTAATTCATACTCTTTCGGAGTAAGTGCAATTTCTTTTTCCGAAACCATTACACGATGTGCATCGTGATCAATCATTAAGTCTTGAAAAACTAAAACATTTTTTGCGAGCGTATCCGTTTGCATAAATTTCGTTGCAGATGCACGACGGAGCAGTGCTTTTACACGTAGCACGACTTCTCTAGGACTAAACGGCTTAACAATATAATCATCCGTTCCAACTTCAAAGCCTTGTACCCGGTTTGCTTCTTCCCCTTTTGCTGTTAACATAATAACAGGGGTAGCTTTTGATTTTCTTAACTCTTGACATACTTCTATTCCATCTATTCCTGGCATCATTATATCTAATAAAATAACATCAAAATCTTTTTCAAGTGCAAGCTTTAGAGCCTCTTCACCATTTTCAGCCTCTTCAACAATGTAATCTTCTCGTTCTAAATACATTTTTAACAATCGACGAATACGCTCTTCATCATCTACAACCAAAATGTGAGCATGTTGCTCCATATGTCTTCTACCTCCTCAATCTAAAAAGCCGCTCTACTATAACCTTTTGTTAAAAGGGGTGCCCCATTATAAAGGAACACCCCTTTTTTATTATAGGGCATATGAATGTAACCCCGATATGACTAAATTTACAAATACGAGATTAAACATAATAATACCAAATCCAATGACACATAGCCAAGCAGAACGCTCACCATGCCAGCCTTTTGAAAGTCTTAAATGTAAATATGCGGCATAGAATAAAAACGTAATCAATGCCCATACTTCCTTTGGATCCCAACCCCAAAAACGGGACCAAGCAATTTCTGCCCAGATCATAGCAAAGATCAAACCACCAAGTGTAAAAACTGGGAATCCAATCGCAATAGCACGGTAACTAATTTCATCAATAAATTGCGGACTAACTCCTTTTAAAAGTGGCTGGATTGCCGCACTGATTCGCTTTCGTAAAATAAGTCGAAGCAGTATATATAAAATGAGCCCTGTTAAAATTGACCAAATAACCGTATTCAGATCATCAGCACGGATGTTTCCAGGAACATTAAAGAAAGGAGAGAAAGCCCCCTCTGTAATAAGCTCACCTTGATTTGGTCCTATTAGAGCAGGTTTTTTATAGATGATCGTAGCTTCCGTTTCAAACTCGTTAATATATTTAAACTCAGCTTCATAATGTACAGCGTTAAACAGTGAACCAGCAACAATAAAGCCAATTAAGCTTAGCACACAAAAAATAATAAACTCCATTGAACGAGAACGTAAATTCGATTTCGTGAAATCAATCGTTCGTAATAAGTATATTAATCCAGCTGCCATCCCAATTGTTAAAATCCCTTGTCCAAGGGCGACTGTAATAACATGAATCATTAGCCAATGACTTTGTAACGATGGAATTAATGGCGAAATTTCACCTGGAAACATTGATGCATAGGCAATTAATAACATCACAACTGGCATTGTAAATAGACCTAAATAATTTGAACGATAAATCGCATATAGAATGATAAATGCTAGACCAATGGCAATGGAAAAAAAGGTCATATATTCATACATGTTACTAACAGGAGCATGTCCGGCAACATACCAGCGTGTAATAAAATAACCAATAGAAAATATGGAAGCAAAAATAGAAGCAAGGAAACCTAAAATTGCCCAGCGATTTCCGCGCATCTCCCCCTCTTTATTACGCCACTTTCTTCCAGTAACCGAAACAGCAAAAAGAATCGTTGCTGCCAAATAAAGGAAGAATGCGATGTATAGAAGGTAACCACTTAATTGAACCATTTTCTAACCTCCTTAATGCTGTTACTAGTTAATGATTTAATGATTAATTTCTTGGTCTTGTTCTTCCTTCTCAAGTTGGTCTACAGGTGAAGGAATTTCGGTACCATCCAATATTTCATCAATATCCTTTCGTAACGATAAATAGTTTTTATTTGTATGACCTGCAATAACAAACTCCCCGTCGATTTGTTGAAACCAAATACGTCGATGTGCCAATATGAACCTTGAATTAAACCGATCATAAAGATAACCCCACCGATTATTAATAATGGAAACGTATAGTCTTTTCTAATGACTAATGCTGTTACATGATGTGTCTCAACGTCGACGAAAGTCATTTTATACTCATTTTCTCCAAGAGGCTCATGGTTTGTCTGAATTCCGACAATGCTTACTTCTCCTTCAGGTGTTTCTGGTGTAAACATTTCGAAAATAAATACTGGATTATTCGGTACATTTGAACGTGTTGAAGGCACATTATTATTCATATAAAAGTCTTGAAAATATTCGCGAATTCCAACTCGATAACCGTCACCTAGATCATACTCAGCTTGTGGACTTGAAAGATCAATCGTAAATTGTCCAAAATGCTCTCCGGTTTCCTTATGCTCTAATGTAAAACTCATTGATCCTAATTCATGTAGACGATAATCCATTTGATAAAGGGAATATCCACTAAATTTTAAAGGATCGTTAACACGGATCGGAAAGCGCTCTATTTCTACCAATTCTGCATCATCACCGATTACGCCTGTATCTTGTCGCTCATATAATACGGCATTTGTTTGATAATTACTAGCAATTGCTCCTTCAGCTCGATTTAACGCTTCTCTGTACAGTTCATGCTCTTCATCATAAACTTCAATAATAAATTGCTCATTTTCAACATAAAACTGACCATCTGTATGGGGAATTTCAGCAGTTTCCCCCTCACGAATCCACATATGATCATCCACATACATTCCTGGAAAATATCGAAGCATACAACCAATTAAAAAAATAATTAAGCCTATATGATTTACGTAAGGTCCCCATCTAGCAAAACGATTTTTTTCAGCCAAAATGTTGCCATTTTCATACTGAACACGATATTTCTTTTGTTTTAATTTTTGATTAATATCTTTCAACTTACGATCAAGATCTGCAACTTCCGAATAACCGTATATTCTCTGCCTTTTTAAGAAATTTCGGTGTTTTCGTCACTCGTTGATTTTTCAATGCACGGTATAATGGGAAGAATCGATCAATACTAGCAATTAATATAGAAACACCTAATGAAGCTACAAGGAGCATATACCACCAAGAGCCATATAAATTATGAAACCCAAGTTCATAATATATCTTACCAAAGACTCCATATTCTGTTTCATAATGTTCAGCTGGACTTACTCCACCTGGTATGTACATGACCTGCGGAAAAATCGTTCCGATAGATGATGCTAATAATGTAATTACAATGATCCAAATTCCGACTTTAACAGAAGAAAAGAACATCCAAATCTTATCTATGAACGTAGTTGTATAAGTTTGTGAGCGACGAGCAACGCCTTCATACTTCATATCAAGCAGCTTCGTTGATTCTTTCTGCTCTCCTAATGGGTTTCCGCAAGCTTCACATACTAGCGTTCCTACTGGATTCGTATGCCCACACTCACACTTGATTTGTTTCATTCCCCACACCCCAATTTACTGTCCTTCAGGTATTATCCGTTCCATAAAATCTCTTACCATACTTTCTGTCATTCCACCTTCAAAGACCTGTTCGACAAATCCATGCTCGTTAATTAATATTGTTGTCGGTAATGGGTGAACACCATAAGCATTCGTTACCGATCTCCCTTTATCAATTACGATTGGAAACGTCAAATTATACCGACTAGCAAATCGTTCAACCGTTAATTTTGGTTCATTGACATTAACGGCAATGATTTCAACACCTTTTTCTTTATACTCATCGTATAGTTCTTCCATTATCGGCATTTCTTTTTCGCAAGGCGGACAAAATGTTCCCCAAAAGTTAAGAAATACACCTTTTCCTTCAAAATCACTTAATTCGACTCTTTCACCATTTAGGTCCGTTAAAGCAAAATTAATCGACTCATCGCCGACTTTTGCTATGCTTTTATCCATGAAAAATTGAGAATAAAACGTATAAGCAAGAGCAGCCCCTATTATAACGAGTACTATTGTTCGCATAACTAAACGCTTCTGCTTCATTTATTCATCCTCCTCCCATTAATAGAGATAACTCTATGTTATTATAACGTCTCAATATAGGGGGTGATTAGATGTTTTATGACGGTTTCGTGACAGCTAATTCTCTTAAATGCTTTACTTCTATTGGTTTTAATGGACGTACATCACCTGGATTCATTCCTTTTAAATTTAGAAAACTATATTCTTCTCTCTTTAATTTCATGACTGGATGTCCTATTGCTTCAAACATTCTCCGAACTTGACGATTACGGCCTTCATGTATCGTTAACCGTACAATCGCTGTCTGCTTTTTCTTATCAATTGACATCATTTTCACTTTTGCTGGAGCGGTTTTCCCATCTTCTAACATGACACCATATTGCAATTGATTTAACTGATCCCTTGTCGGTATTCCTTTCACCTTCGCAACATAAACCTTATTAATCTTAAACTTAGGGTGCATTAATTGATTAGCAAATTCCCCATCATTTGTCAGTAATAATAAACCCGATGTTTCATAATCAAGACGACCGATTGGGTATACTCGCTCTTTTGTCTCGATAAAATCAGTCACTACTTGCCGACCCTTATCATCACTTACACTTGAGATTACACCACTCGGTTTATACAATAAATAATAAACAGGCTGCTCCCGATCAATTGGCACACCATTCACTTCAATTTTATCTTTATTTGGTGTGACTTTTACACCTAGTTCGCGCACAACCTTCCCATTAACCGTAACTTTCCCTTCGACAATTAACGTTTCAGCTTTTCTTCTAGACGTTACTCCTGCTTGTGCAATGATTTTTTGTAGACGTTCCATATGTTCACCTCATATAACATCATACTCGTACAGCTTTCATTTCACAAGTAAATCAACCGTTGCAATATTGTGAACTAAGAAATACGAACAGCACTTTTCTTAAATAATACTTGAAAAACAAAAAACTGATTACCTTAGTTTCATCATAACCAAAAAGGTAACCAGTTAACATTTTTTATTTTAACTTCCAAATACATAGCTAACAACAATGATTGCAGCAACAATTCCGACTAAATCAGCTAAAAGACCTACTTTGAGGGCATCACCCATTTTCCGTATACCAACTGCACCAAAGTAAACAGTTAATACATAAAACGTTGTATCGGTACTACCTTGCATCGTTGACGCTAATCGCCCAATAAATGAATCAGGGCCATAAGTAGCAATTAAATCTGAGGTCATTCCTAATGCTCCCGTCCCAGAAATTGGTCTAATTAAAGCGAGTGGGACTATTTCAGATGGAACTCCTAACGTTTGCAGTATCGGTTTTATGAGATCGATGATAAAATCCATAGCTCCAGATGCACGAAAAACAGAAATGGCTACTAACATACCGACTAAATACGGAATAATCGAAATAGCCATTCCAAAGCCTTCTTTAGCGCCTTCTACAAATGTTTCATAAGTCGGTACACGTTTATACGTTCCGTAAACGAGTACTAAGGCAATTAAAAAAGGGATTAGCCAAATTGAAATGACTGTCACCCATTCCATTATGAATGCTCCTTTCTAAGACGCCGATAATAAAAGAAGCGATCAATAAGTAGAGCTCCGACTGTTGAACAAAAAGTTGCAATGAGTGTGGTTCCAACAATTTCAGTCGGTGACACAGATTCATAACTCATTCTAATTGAAATAACAGTTGTTGGTATTAACGTAATACTTGCCGTGTTAATTGCTAATAATGTAATCATAGAACGACTTGCTGTATCTTTGTTTCCATTTAGCTCTTTTAACTGTTGCATTGCTTTTATTCCCATAGGAGTGGCAGCATTCCCTAACCCAAAAAGATTAGCAGACATATTGGATAGTATATAGCCCATCGCGGGATGACCTTTTGGAACTTCAGGAAATATTCTTCGAACAATCGGTTCTAATAATCGTGCTAATCCTCTTAACATACCAGCAACCTCAGCGATCCTCATCAACCCTAACCAGAAAACGAGTACACTTATTAGGCCAATACAGATCGTAACAGCATCTTTAGCACCAGCAAAAATGGCTTCGTTAACCTCTGACATCCTACCGTTAATAGCAGCAAAAATGACTCCTATGACGAGCATCGACATCCAGATTTTATTAATCATATTGATTCAACCCCAATAAATAATGAAAACACATTGCGAAAAATCGACCAAAAGCTCTTTTTTTCTTCAACTTCTGCTTCATAATAAATTGGTACGCTACCAATCTCCTCGTTATAAAGAAGAATCGTATATTTACCGACAACTTGCTTATTTAGATGTTGTCCATTTCTATTGTCATCGTTTGGTTTTTCTAGTGAAATCGTTAAATCTACTTCTTTCTTTTCCGCTTCAGTTAGCGGATAGAAAAAAGACCGTTCCACAAATAGCCTTCCATTCTCAAAAGAGTGATCAATATTTTTAACGATACCTTCTTCAATGATTAACTCTGTATCATAATTTTCAAAAGCCCATTCAAATAAATTCATATGATCATGCCAATCGCTAGGGGCATTTAATGTGACAACAACATATTGATCTCCATCTTTCTGTGCAGTTGATACAAGTGTCCGTTTAGCACGTTTCGTAAATCCTGTTTTACCACCAGTTGAATTCGAATAAAGCTCTGTTAGTAAACGATTTTTATTTCTCCAAACTCGCACTTGCTCACCATCAACTCTATGACTTTTCGTTGAGGCAATCGTTTGATACTTCTCACTTTTCATCGCATACTGTGTTAATAACGCCATATCATATGCACTTGAAAAATGATCTTCATGATCATCAAGCCCATGAGGGTTTTGGAACATGGTATTATACATTCCGATTTCTTTTTGCTTTTTCGTTCATTAAAAAAACAAACCCCTCTAGACTACCTCCAACATGCTCAGCTATTGCAACTGCTGCATCATTCCCACTTCTAAGCATTAGGCCATAAACTAGGTCTTCTAGCTTCATTTCTTCCCCAGCTCGTAAGTAAATAGATGACCCTTCCGTTCCTTCAGCACGACTACTTATTGTTACCATTTCATCCATTTTCCCTGATTCAATCGCCAAAATAGCTGTCATAATCTTCGTAATACTTGCTATTCGCATTGGTTTATGAGCATTTTTTTCAAATAAGATTCTTCCTGACTCTATTTCCATTAAAATAGCCGCTTCGGCAGAAACGTGACGATAATCCGCATAGACAGTCGGTACATTAGCCGAAACAATCATAATCATGGTGAGTGCAAGAAATACTATACGTTTTTTCATTCCTTATCCCCGTCCTTGACTTGACTTGTCCTTTCATACTCTTATTAGCCCATTGTATGCAAAAAGGACAAAGTTATGATCATTTACCCGCAAACTCTCATAATTTACTACCTTATTGGAAAAATAAAATTAAGGGAGTGGTAATAATGGAAGAACTTCTACAAATATTTGGCAGAGTTATGACAATTATGCCTTTACTCTTATTTATGACGCTTTACATGGGTCGACGTTCAATTGGACAAATGCCCGTTTTTGATTTTCTCATTATGATGACATTAGCATCTGTTACGGGGGCAGACATTGCAGATCCTAGCATTAAACATACA
This sequence comes from Bacillus sp. JCM 19034, assembly GCF_001310635.1. GTDB lineage: Bacteria > Bacillota > Bacilli > Bacillales > Bacillaceae_D > Halalkalibacter. Next base: position 278,406 of record NZ_BAXR01000001.1, on the reverse strand, counting down.
TATACGGCCTTTGCCATTGTCATCATTGCCCTTTTTCAAAAAGCTGTTTCTACTCTGCTCATTAAGAAACGTTTTTTTGCTAAATGGATAACGTTTCAACCAATTGAAGTGATTAGAGATGGGAAATTGTTAATGAAGAACTTAAAGAAAGTAAAATATTCAATCGATAACATTTTGCAACTTCTACGTGAAAAGAATATATTTAATCTTGATGTCGTTCAATCCGCAATCGTTGAAGCTAACGGTTCACTCAGTGTTCAAAAAAAAGACGATCATCTAACTCCAACTAGAGAAGAATTAAATCTCACTGCGAACGTAAATACAATTGCCTATCCACTGATCGTTGACGGTCGCATTGTCTATCAAGTACTTAGACATCTGAACATAACAGAAACATCCCTTCGTCAACATTTAGTTGAAAAAGGGATTCATCGAATTGAAGATATCTTTTTTTGTACAATCACACAAAATGGAGACATTCAATTATCGTATACGAATGATGAACATCCAACCCCATATATTTAATTTCCTTTCGTATATGGGGATACGATTTCATAGACAAGTTCCATTTGCTCTGCACACCAACGATATTGTTTCTTCGTTTGTTGCTTTTCCGTATCTAAAGCAAATAATTCTAAGTTAGCTTGTACTTGTTTAATACTTGCTTCTAGTAAGGGAAGTTCGGTCGGTTGTGGTACAGTTAGTTGATCATCAAATAAATCAATCGTTAGTTGCCCATATTCATCGATTTGCGCTAAGACAACATTCTCTACAAGGGCATTTTGCTTTTTCAATTCAGTTTGAAGCCATTCACGACTAAATCCTCTTGTAGACAATGGCTCATCTAATATTTTCCCATCCATTATAACCGTCTCCGGTTCTTTAATAGCCGGAACCGTTTTATTCAAAACTTTCGCTGTAACTGGTTGCTTATCTTTTTTTAATAAAACGTTTAATTCACCATTTCCTTCTAATAGAGCAAATTCTACATCTGCAAATTGAAAGACATTTTTTGAACGTAGCTTACGTAATAGCTCATCTGTATTTAAATGTTGCTTTTTCATATTATCTTCTAAAATTTTTCCATCTTTGACAATAGGGATTCCTTTTCCATAAAATAGTTTGCGTATTGACTTACTAAAAGTACTTAAATACGTCATACTCATAATGCCTAACACCCAAACAATGATCGAAATCAAAATAAAACCAACTGGAATAGCTAATTGAATAGAACCAACGGCAACAATAATCGAGACAATTGAAATTAGACTAAATTCAAGAGCCGATGATTCTCCAATTGGTTTACGAATAAAGAGTCTTCCAATTGAACATATCAACACAAAGCCAACTACGCTTCGTATGACAACTTCTAGCCATCCTGGCATTTCAAAGACCTCCTACCACTTATTGAAGCTCATATTGCGGCTCTTCAAACTCTATTTCCTGTTTTCTTTTTTGAACTTCCTCCACAACTGTTCTCGTTTTCAGTGCCGCTTGCCTAAATGCTTCACTTGCTTGCTTTTCATTTGTTTTAACTGAAAGAGATAACAAGCTTGCTTCAATCGCTTTTAACGATACGAGTGCACTTTCTATTTTTGTACCTACTGTCATGTATATCACCTATCCTTTTGATCTAAAGACGAGTGACGCTAAAAAGCCGAAAATAATAGCTGCAGATATCCCGGCACTAGTCACTTCAAAGATTCCTGTTAATACCCCGATAATACCATTTCGTTCTGCTTCAGCCATTGCCCCATGAACGAGTGAATTACCAAAGCTTGTAATTGGTACTGTTGCCCCAGCACCTGCAAAATCAATTAGCGGTTCATACAATCCAAGGCCATCTAGAACGGCACCAGTTACTACTAAAATACTCATCGTATGAGCAGGTGTAAATCTTCCTACATCCATTAACAATTGACCGATAACACAAATAAGCCCACCAACGATAAACGCAAATAAAAAGATCATAAATGTCCCCCTCCTGCCTCAATGGAAACAGCATGTGCGATACACGGTATTGTTTCTTTTTGTTGGTAGGATAACGGAGATAATAACGCACCTGTTGCAACGACCAATAGCCGTTTAATGTCTCCTTCTTTTATTCTCTTTAGTAAGTGTCCATATACAACAGCAGCCGAACAGCCTGGTCCACTTGCACCTGCTAGAACCGGTTGATCTTCGCGATAAATCATTAAGCCACAATCTTGAAAAATGTCATCTTTTATATCTAATTGCTTTTCACTTATCAATTCTTTTGCAATAGGCAAACCGATTTTCCCTAAATCACCTGATACAATTAAATCATAATGATCCTCGGGTAAATTAAGATCACGAAAATGGGCAACAATTGTATCCGCAGCTGCTGGTGCCATAGCAGCACCCATATTGAATGGGTCAGATACCCCCATGTCGACTACTTTTCCAATTGTCGCTGATGTTACTACTGGTCCTTCACCTGTTTGTGCAAGTACTGCAGCACCAGAAGCTGTAGCCGTCCATTGAGCCGTTGGTGGCTTCTGCCCACCATACTCTGTCGGATAGCGAAATTGCTTTTCTGTTGCTGCGTTATGACTAGAAGCAGCTGTTACGACATGATTAGCACTTTGCGAATTAATTAATAGTGACCCTAAGGCCAAACCTTCCATTGACGTCGAACAAGCTCCAAATAAGCCTAAATACGGTATCGTTAACGTCCTACTTGCAAAGCTTGACGGTGTCATTTGATTGATTAAATCTCCAGCTATCATAAATTGAATATCTTCTTTTTGTAATGAAGCCTTCTCCAAAGAACGAATGACGGACTCTTCTAACAAGACTTTCTGTGCTTTCTCATATGAATCTTGTCCAATCCAAAGATCATTATGAAGTAGATCAAAATCGTCAGCTAATTTCCCATTTGCCTCAAATGGACCACCTACAGCAGACGTTGATATGATAACTGGCTGTCGTTCAAACACCCATGATTGATGCCCTTTAAGCATTTACATTCCTCCCAACTGCAATAAAATGGTTTTTATTAAGGCAATAACAAAAGCTGCGACTGTCCCAAATACAATAACAGAGCCCGCTAGCTTAAATATATTCCCCCAACACCCAACACATAGCCTTCTGTGCGATGTTCAATCGCAGCAGATGCTACCGAATTAGCAAAACCAGTTACAGGGACTGCAGTACCTGCTCCGGCAAATTGAGCGAATTTATCATACACACCAAAACCAGTTAATAGCACTGAAATGAAAATAAGTGTCGCAATCGTTGGGTCACCCGCAGAACGTTGAGTAAAATCAAAAAACGTATAATAAAAAATGGTAATAAATTGCCCAATCACACAAATGAAGCCGCCAATTAAAAAGGCACGTAGACAATTTTTAAATACAGGCCTTTTTCACTTCATGCTTTTTTGCCAATTTGTTGATAGTGGTCTTTCTTCGGAGTCGTATTTTTCTTTTTACTTTGCGACATATCATAGCTCCTCCTAACCTTTCATCATCTCATCTAATTCTTTTAACCGCTTTGATAATCTTTCCTCACTAATCGCTTGTTTCTTTAATTGCTGTTCTATTTTCTCTAATTCAATAAATATTTTTTCATCTGTTGTCACGTGAACGGTAGCCTCTGGATATCTCTTCTTAACGTTATCATGTGCTTTTTTTCGAATTTCGTTTAAAAAAAAGCGGTCAAAAGGTTTAACATGGGTAGCAATATATATTGAATTATCATAGGAGACGCCTCTTACTTCTGTTACCTCTTCCATTGATAAGACAATTTCCTTCGCTTTATTTGCTTGCGTTTGTTCAACAATCGCATCGTCTAGTTGTAAAACCTTCACATCGTGCTGTGCATTCATTTGGCAACCGACTAAGCCGATCATAATAATTATGATGATGAAGATCTTCTTCATACTTTTCTCTCCTTAGATATGTTTATGTAATGAAAAGAGCAAATTCGATATAATAAAAGAAGGTCTCATTGCGAGAACCAACTTTATTTACTAATTTTTGTATTGAGGCTCCTCTTGTTCAATTTGCTGCATTCTCGGTGTTAAACCATCAATAACGTTTTGTGTATCTATAGCCATTTGTTGATATAATTGCTTTGCTTGCTGATTTTCTGTCTCAAGTGCAAACGTTTCTAAGCTTGCTTGAGCACTTTTTAAACCTGCAATTGTTTGTTTCAATTTTGAACTAACTGTCATTTTTACAACCTCCTTACATATTTAATTTCGTTATTATTTTGTTGAAATCAATAAAGAACTATTAGAGGAAAAATTTAACAAAGGGAGCTAGCTGATGATTTCAATAGAAGTAATCATTATCATTATCTGTACGTTCGTGATAATTTCAGTTTTTTCTACACCTTTTTTTTCATTCATAAAAGAATGAAGAATATTGAACAATTATTGGAAGAATTCAAAACTCCATTGGCAACGATCGATAACCAATTGCAATCAAATTTAGCAGAAGAAAAACGAACGCATATTCTATTGATGGTTTATCGAATGAGAGAAGCAGTAGCCAAACAACAAGAAGAGCTCCGACCTCACTATATTAAAGAGCTACCAACAACCCACGGACTTTCTGCAGATGAGCTAAGTCATTTATTCCCAAAAGAAGCAGCATTGCTAATAGACCAATGTTGGTCTAAATATCAAGATTATATTGATAAGCATTGGCTCACGAAACAAAATCGAATGAAAACGGTATTTCAAGGTACACAGGACAATCCCACAAGCGAGCGTGGACAACTTCATTTCGAATCAAAAAAGCTTGTTTCATACTTTGATCAAATAATTTCAAAGCTAAATTCGCTCACATAAATCTTTCTTTATCGCTCAAACTAGCATTAGTGATGAGAGTTAAAGGAGGGGCATATGGATACAAACTTTCTTGCTCTTACTGTTGAATTGTTTGTTGGATTTTTTGCCTTACTCGTTCTAACAAAATTTCTTGGTAAAAATCAAATTACACAATTGACACCTTTTGATTTTATATCTGCCTTAGTACTTGGAGAATTAGTAGGTAATGCCATTTATGATAAAGAAATTGGGCTACATTACGTTCTTTATGCTGTTTTTTATGGGGTGCGTTAATCTATACAGTCGAAATGATTACTCAAAAGTTCCGTGGCTCTAGACCTTTTCTTGAAGGAAAGCCGTCCTTTATCATTGCAAATGGAAAAATCCAATTTAAAGAATTAAAAAAGAATAAGCTCGACTTTGATCAACTCCTTCACTTATTAAGATCACAAGGAGTTTTTTCAATTAGAGAAGTCGAATATGGTGTATTAGAGACGAACGGATCTGTTAGTGTATTAAAAAAATCACCATACCATTACCCGACTAAAAAGGATTTACATTATCCGGAAAGACCCGTTACATTTCCTATCCTCCTAATACTTGATGGAGAGGTCATCGAAGAAGGCTCAATATGTTAAATAAAGATACTTATTGGCTAAAGGAGGAGTTATTTAAACGCGGAATAGCTGGGCCTAAACAAGTTGTTTATGCAGAATGGTTGGAAAGTGAGGGGTTTGAAATTCAAACTTATTAACTAGAGGTGGGAAGACATCATGAAGAAAATATTGGTCATTTTAGTAATTCTATTATTGGTCAGTTGTCAAAAAGAGCAGCAAGGACAAACCTCCTTTTCAATTCAACAAACCGCTAACAATGAAAAGAAAGTGATCGTGATTATGATTGATTCCATGACAGAAAAAATCCTCGAAAAGGGCTTTCGTGAGGGGCGTCTGCCTGCATTAAGCTATTTAGCGGAACAAGGTACTATCTATCATGATGTAGTTGCACCTTTTCCTTCTATGTCGGTTACAATTGAAAGCTCATTGCTTACCGGGGATTCTCCTCATGAACATCAAATACCTGGACTAACGTGGTATGACGCTCACTCAGACACACTTATCAGTTATGGTGACTCTATACCTTCTGTATGGAAGTTAGGTAGAAAAACGACTCTTATGAATGCTTTAATCAATTTAAATAATGAACATTTAAATAAACAGTCTGAAACAATTTATGAAAGCATTAAACGAAATGAATTATCATCTGGTTCCGTTAATATGCTCGTTTATCGTGGAAATAAAGAACATAAACTAGTCGTCCCAACATTTGTGAAAACGTTGTTTCATCTAGATTCATCTGAATATCAAACAAAAGGGCCAGATGTTTTAACATTTGGAAAAGCGATCCAACCAAAAACGAATAGCTCATTACCTGACAGTGCTTTAGAAAACCTTGGTTTGAACGACCATTACTCATCTGAAGTGATTGCTCATTTAATAAAAGAGAATCAGCAGCCTCATTTTCTTATGGCCTATTTTCCTGACTTCGATAAGCTAGCACACCATCATGGTCCCTACGCAATTGACTATTTTGCTAGCGTGGATCAACATATTCAACGAATACTAAACGCATACGATAGCTGGGAAAAGGCTTTAGAAGATACCACTTTTGTTATCTTAGGAGACCACGGCCAAAGTGCTCTAGTAGATGATAGGGAACGTGCTGGAATTGACGTTGAGACGATTGTAAACCCTTATACAATTGCCCCATTATATGACTCACCAAGCTTGGGTGATGTAGTTGTTGCTAACAACCATCGTATGGCTTATATATATGCAATTAATGAGAGACTGACGTTTTATGAGCTTGGTGAAATGTTTTTAAGTGACGAACGAATTGATCACGTTGCGTGGTTAGACGGTGATGATCTTGTAATACAACAACAAGGCAAAGAGGGATATTTACGAGTAAGCAACGGAGGACCATGGATTGATAAATATGACCAAAAATGGTCTTTTGAAGGAAACCTTGATATTGCTCATATTACTATAGACGATAATGGCGTTATTAAATATGAGGATTATCCAGACATTTTTCATCAGCTTGAATCTGCTTTAAACAGCCATACTGAATCCTTAATTGTTACTGCAAAACCTGGCTACACCCTGCAAAGTGAAGGGGCTCCAGTTCATGCTGGTGGTGGTGAGCACGGTGGGCTTCATAAAGACGATACCATTACATCTATGATTATATCGAACCGTAATAAACTTCCTGAAAAACGTAGAATGAGCGATTTATACGAGTACTTTCACACATTATTTGACTAAAGTTATTTCACTTTCCATAAAAGGGAACGCTTTTATGGAAAGTGAAACATCATTTAATAAGGCTCCCATTTCAACTTAGAGGCATCATGAAATCGCATTTCTACTTCTGGCCAATTGACGACTTTCCACCAGTTATTTATATATTTTTCCCTTTCATTTTGATAACGTAAATAATAGGCATGTTCCCAAACATCGAGAACTAATAGTGGGATAACATCCTGTTGCGTCAAATTTTGATGCTTTTCAGCTTGTAAAATCTCCAATCGATGAGAACGTGGTGACCAAACTAAGAGTGCCATCCCCCTCCTTCTACTTGTTCAGCTGCTTTTGAAAACTGCTCCTTCATCTTATTAAAACTTCCAAAGTCTTCTACTATTTGTCTTCGCAAAGCACCTGAAGGTTGCCCCCCTCCGTTTGGGTTCATTACCTTCCAAAATATCGTGTGCAAATAGTGACCTGCACCGTGAAAGGCTAACTCTCTACTCCAATGCTTCAACAGGTCATAGTTACCACTCTTCCTCGCTTTTGAATTTCTTTCTCTGCTCGGTTTAATCCATCAACATAACTTTGGTGGTGCTTTAAATGATGTAGTTCCATCGTCTTGCGATCGATAGCAGGTTCTAATTCGTCATAACGATAAGATAGAGGCGGTAATTGATGCTTCCCGATTGGTACACGGTTATTCACCGAATCTGACCTCTCTTGATGACGTAGCTGTTGCCATTGTTCATAACATTCCATTGCCAATAAATGTATTTGTTCTTCATTTATCTTTCGTATTCCCTGATTTTCCTCCACTTCTTTTAATAAAGAATTCAATGTGTTTGTAAAAATAGCCAGCTTCTCTTCACTATGTGCAACAAGATCATACTTGGCAATGTCACATGCCTGACTCAAGCTTCTGCCCACTGTTTAACGTGTTTGACATAATTGGTTTGTTCATTAATCGATGACATGGGATCCCCCTTATGATGTAATCTATTCATTTTATGAGTAGGATAGGTTGCCTCATGCTTTCAATCTTCTATATGTTAACAAAATAAAAAGGTACCGAAAAAGGTGAATCGCCTCCCTCAGTACCTATATTGTTTTTTCTATTGTATTTCCTCAAATTGTTGTAAGAACAAATCAGCTTCTTCCTCTAAATTACCTTCATCAATTTCGTCCGGTAATGGAGGTAATTCTCCTAATGACTTAAGACCGAAATGATCAAGAAAAAAAGAGGTCGTTCCGTATAAATCGGTCTACCTGTTCCCTGAGCACGTCCAACTTCTTTTACTAAAAGCTTTGTCATTAATGTATGTAGAGCTTTCTCTGATTTTACTCCCCGTACCTCATCAATTTCAATTCGTGTAATCGGCTGCTTATAAGCAATGATAGCCAATGTCTCTAATGCAGCCTGTGAAAGCTGCGAATGTATAGGCGAAGTAGCTAACTTTTTAAAATATGGAGCATGCTTACTTCGTGTTGTCATTCGAAAGGCTCCTGCAAGTTCAACAATTTGGATTCCCTTTTCATCCTCATCATACCTTATTTGTAGGCTACGAACCGCTTCATGAGCAACTGTCGTATCGACTTCTAACACATCAGCCAATTGTTTTGTTGTAATTCCTTCGTCACCAACAACAAATAATAGTCCTTCAATAGCGGCTTGGAGTTCCCGAAAAATCAATGTAGATTTCCACCTCCTACACGGTAAATCACGATGTCTGTAAAATTGTCGTTTTGAACACAACGTATCGTTTTCGTTTTCATTAGCTCCAAAATTGCCAAAAATGTCATGACAACTTCTCCTTTTTCTCGTTCAACAAACAGCTCTTCAAATTGGCATGGACGATTAAGGTCACTTATTTGTTTTAGCACATATTCGATTTTATCTTCGATCGAATAATCCTGACTTTTCACTGTTTTTGTTCTCGGTGCTAACAAAGCCTTTCGTCTCATTAACTTTTGATACGCACCTAGCATATCAAATAAAGTAATATCACTTATTGCTAGTTTTCTTCTCTCCTCCTCTGTAACATACTGTTCTAAATCATGAGGAGCACGTGTATAAATTAAACTTCTTTCTTTTTCTTTTTCCTTTAAATCAAGAGCTGCTTCCTTATACTTACGATATTCTATTAAACGCTGCATTAGTTCTTCTCGCGGATCCTCTTCTTCATTTAATGTCCATTCTTCCTCAAACAACTCTTCTTGTTTTGGTAGTAGCATTTGACTTTTTATTGCTAGTAAAGTTGCTGCCATCACTAAATATTCACTGGCAATATCTAATTCTAATTCCTGCATCGTTTCAATATACGTAACATATTGATCGGTAATTTGGGTGACAGGAATATCATAAATATCAACCTCTGCTTGATTAATTAAATGAAGCAGCAAATCAAGAGGCCCCTCAAAAGCATCTATTTTTACACTATATGTATTCACAATAACCACCACTAGTTTCTCTAAATCATCCTCGAAATTATACCATATAATTTAATAAAGAAAATGAGTATTCTCGATCTTTTTCTTGTATAACATCTCATATGTTACAATACAATAGAAAAACCGTCTATAATTTAGTCAATTGTTAATGGAGGAACAAAACATCATGTATCCTAATCAATATTTAGACTATTTAATCCACTACCATATTCAACGCGATTATTTTGAATGTCACGAAATTTTAGAAGAATATTGGAAGAAAGTTACACGTCCGCTTGAACATAATCAATGGGTTGCTCTAATTCAATTAGCTGTTGGTAACTATCATCACCGTCGTGGAAACGTTACAGGTGCGAACCGAATGTATCATAAGTCGATTACGTTAATCTCTAAATACAAGGATGAAATAAATGAATTAGGACTTGAAGTTGATCAGCTACTAATTAAAGTGGAGAAATTGCTCAAATCCAATCCTTTTACTGATATACATTTACCGATGTCAGATTCGTTACTTAAGGCATGCCAAAATAGATGCCACGAATTAGGGATTAAGTGGTTATTACCAGACAATACAGCTCCTGTGCCCGATTACATTTTAAATAAACATTGCTTACGTGATCGTAGTGAAGTGATAGTTGAAAGAGAAAAACAGTTAAAAAAGAAACAAACATGAAGAAAAGAGGAGAATCTTAGTTCTCCTCTTCTTGGCAAGCAGCCATAAACGACTCTGTTGATTTTGTTGGAATTAAATCACACGGTAGATTTGTTTTTAGCTGCTCGAGCATTTTCTTTCCGATTCCTTCTTTTCGATGAGAAGGATTTACACATATATGCTGTAAATAGGCACTTCCATTGTCAATGACTACACCGATAACACCGATTATATCCGATTCTTTCCAAACATACAGCTTCCAATCGGGGTTCTTTTCATACATTTCCATCGTTTGTCGCAATTTCACTAAATCCTTTTCAGCTGGCATAAAAGAAAGTAACCCCATTGCAATTTTTTGATGGTTCTTTTTATATGGTATAAGCATTATAAACCTCTCAACGTTATATATTTCGCCTCACCTTGTAATATTTTATCATATTTTACTAGTTTTCACATGTGATTTCTGATAAATATAACGTCTATTCTATAGGCTATGCATTAATGTAATAAAAAGGTACTACCATAAATTACTCAAAGGACTTACCTAAATTCGCCATTTCAATTGCTGCTGTTGCCGCATCCCAGCCCTTATTTCCAGCCTTTGTTCCTGCACGTTCAACAGCTTGCTCAATCGTATCAGTCGTTAAAACACCAAAGATAACCGGCTTTCCTGAAGATAATGTTAATGATGAGACTCCTTTTGCCACCTCACTACATACATAATCAAAGTGTGGTGTTGCTCCTCTAATCACTGTACCTAGCGTAATAACAGCATCATAACGACCACTATCAAGCATTTTTTTTGCCGCAAATGGAATTTCAAACGCACCAGGTACCCATGCAACATCTACATCCTCTTCTTGTACGCCATGTCTTTTTAGAGCATCTTCAGCCCCACCTAATAGTTTACTCGTAATAAACTCATTAAATCTCCCTACAACAATCCCTACTTTTAACCCAGTTCCTACTAAATGTCCTTCAAATGTTTGTCCCATATTCGTTTCCTCCTTAGATTTACTTCTTAAAATGAAGCATATGTCCCAATTTTTCAGATTTCGTCTTTAAATAACGTTCATTGTCTTTATTATGTGGTAATTGTAATGGTACTCGCTCAACCACTTCTAGATCATACCCTTTTAAACCAGTTATTTTACGAGGATTGTTCGTTAAAAGCCGCATTTGCCTTACACCTAAATCTCGCAAAATTTGTGCACCTATACCATAATCTCGCAGATCGGGGGCAAATCCAAGTTTCTCATTTGCCTCAACTGTATCATAACCTTCCTCTTGCAGTTTATAGGCTTTTAATTTATTTATTAGGCCAATTCCTCTTCCTTCTTGACGCATGTAGAGAAGAATTCCTTTTCCTTCTTGTTCAATCTGAGCGAGAGCTGCATGTAGTTGCGGACCACAATCACAACGATGGGAGCCAAACACATCGCCCGTTAAACATTCAGAGTGAACACGAACTAATGATGGCTCACTGTCTGTAATCTCTCCTTTTACAATTGCCACGCTTTCTTTCCCTTCTAAAATATCCGTATAGCCGATTGCTTTAAAATCGCCAAAATCTGTCGGTAATTGAATTTCAATTTCTCGTTTTACAAGTTTATCCTTATTACGACGGTAACGAATCAAATCTTTTATCGTAATCAGCTTTAAATGATGTTCATCCGCCAGCTTACGTAATTCAGGAACACGTGCCATCGTTCCATCCTCATTCATAATTTCACAAATGACTCCGGCTGGTTTTGCACCTGATAAGCGGGCTAAATCAATAGCTGCTTCTGTATGCCCTGCTCTTCTTAACACCCCGCCCTTCTTTCCAACTAAAGGAAATGTATGTCCAGGTCGCTTAAAGTGATGCTTCTCTGCACGTTCATCAACTAATGCTCTGACAGTATCTGCACGTTCTTGAGCAGAAATACCTGTTGTTGATGTATAATGATCAACACTGACGGTGAACGCTGTACCGTGAGGATCTGTATTATGATCAACCATTGATACGAGATCAAGCTCCCTAGCTCGTTCTTCTGTAATCGGTGCACATACTAATCCACGACCATATGTGACCATGAAATTAATTACTTCGTCAGTTGTTTTTTCTGCTATCGCAACAAAATCTCCTTCATTTTCACGATCCTCGTCATCACAGACGATAATAACTTTTCCTTGTTTTAAATCTTCAATTGCGGACTCTATCGTATCAAATCTCAATTGTTCGTCATTTTGATTCATATAATCCTCAACTCCTTGTCTTTATTTATACCCATGCTCTGCTAAAAAGCTTTCAGTCAATGAGGATGTTGTGCCAGTTGAAAAGCGTTGGACAATAAATTGTTCAATATATTTTCCAACCATGTCACATTCAATATTGACAATGCTCCCGACATCTTTCAATCCAATAATTGTTTCATCTAACGTGTGTGGAATAATTGAAATCGTAAAGCTTTCTTTATCAATTGCAAAAATCGTTAAGCTCGTTCCATCAACAGCAACAGAACCTTTTTGAATCATGTATTTTCTTAATGAATCGTCTATACCAATACGGTAGTAAACGGCATTATGCTCTCTTTTTTCGATAGAATCGTTCCAATCCCATCAACATGACCCGATACGAAATGACCACCGAAGCGTCCATTGGCACTCATCGCTCTCTCAAGGTTCACTTTATTTCCTTTTGTTAATCCTCGCAAGCTTGTTGCTCTAACTGTTTCCGGCATAATATCAACAGAAAATGAGTCATCAGTAAATCTCGTTACCGTTAAGCAAACTCCATTCACCGAGATACTATCCCCCAATTGTACATCAGTAATAACCCGCTTTGATGCTACAATCATCTCCATTGCTTCACCACTTTGCCTAACATCACAAATTGTACCAACTTCTTCAATAATCCCTGTAAACATTTAACTTCCCTCCTTTAAGCGTGATATGATTTTAATATCTTCTCCTATTTTCGTTACGTCGACCATTTCGAGTTCTAGTGCTTCCTCGACCTCTAGAAAGCCTTCTCCTCCAATAGACGTTGGTGCAAGTTTCCCTCCAAATAACTTCGGAGCAACATATGTAATCACTTGATTAACCATGCGTTCTTTAAGAAAGCTACCGTTTATCTCAGCACCGCCTTCAACAAAGACTGATAATATCCCGCATTGGCCCAATTCACGCAAAATAGATGTAATCGTAAATTCTTTTAAAGTAATCACTTTTACGTTTAATTGCTGTAGCAAAATTCGTTTATCAGACGGGGCTTGCTCTGTTGTAATCACCCAAGTTGGAGCTGCTTCATCTTGAACGAGCTTTGCGTTAGGAGGAATTCGTAATTGGCGATCTAGAACAATTCGTATTGGATTTATCCCTCCATTTGGAAGCCGGGTTGTTAATGATGGGTCATCTGCTAATACCGTTCCAATTCCAACAAGGATTGCATCATGAGAATGGCGATACGTATGAACATCCAATCGTGCTTCCTCGCTTGTGATCCACTTGCTTTTTCCTGCTACGGTTGCTGTTTTTCCATCTAATGTTATCGCCGATTTTAATGTGACAAAAGGGGTCGCAAACTTCATAAAATGAAAAAATACTTCGTTTAACTCGTTCGCTTCTCTCTGACATACTCCAGTTACAACCTCAATGCCAGCATCTTTTATTCTTTTAATCCCTCTTCCTGAGACTGCAGGATTTGGGTCTACTGTAGCAACGACAACTCTCCTGAGTTTTTTTCAATAATTAAATCGGCACATGGTGGTGTTTTTCCATAATGACTACACGGTTCTAACGTAACATAAATCGTTGCTCCTTCAGCTTTATCACCAGCCATCGCCAAAGCCTGAACTTCCGCATGACCTTCACCAGCTTTTAAATGAGCTCCCATCCCAACGATCGCACCATCATTTACAACGACTGCCCCGACCATTGGATTAGGTGATGTCTGCCCTTTTGTACTTTCTGCTAGTTGTAGAGCTAACTTCATATACTGTTCATCATTCAATTACACAACCTCCTTTCTTATATATGAATTTCAGTGCTTATGGATGGGCACGTATCAGAGAGTTTTGGAAATCAAAGCCAACTATAATCTATCAAGTATTAAAAAAAGCCCAAAGCAATTTGCTCGGGGCTTTTTGAGATTACGAAATAAACGTCAAAGTGATTATTTTTTGACGCGAACAGATTAAAAAAGGGCACACTCCTCCCTGAAATAAAAAAGGGTGTTAAAAAAACAAAAACCTTTTTTACACTGTTTAACTCCTTCTCCCATCCAGACTTTCACTGTCGGTCCCGGATTTTCACCAGGTCCACCGGCTCCATAAATATGAAGACGGGTCACGGACTAAGTAGTTTCAACTACATCACCGCCGGTAGGGATTTTCACCCTGCCCCGAAGGAATACGATATTAGATTTTGAATACTCGAATGTTACCACTTAATTCTAAATAAATCAAGAGATATACTTTGCTCAGTTATAATTTGATTCTAACTGGAGAATTTGCTGAACAATTTGATTAGCTGCATCTGGTTTTTTCAATTTACGGGCTTTACGTTTCATACTTATAACAAGTTCTTTTTCAAATAAGACCTTTCTTAAAATGGAGGCTATTTCATTTCTATGATTAACCTTTAACGCCGCACCTACTTCCATTAACAACTCAGCATTTTGTTCCTCATGACCTGGTACTGGTTTAAAAATGATAATTGGCGTTTCACATGCTAAAGATTCAGCCAATGTTAATCCACCAGCTTTCGTAAAAATAGCATCACTAGCCTTCAAATACAGCATAAAATCATTTGTAAACTCCAATATGTGAATGTGGTGTCGACACGGAATCGCTTTTATTTTTTTTCTCATCCTGTGATTATTTCCAACCATACATATCACTTGAATCGTTTCTTGAAATTGATTGATCGAATGAATAATATCCATGTATTTCGTTAAACCCATTCCTCCACCAGCAATTAATATCATTTTCATCCTTTCACGAAGACCTAATTTTTTGCGTAGCTCTAATTTAGAAAGGTTCAAAGCCAAATCAGTTCTAATTGGAATACCAGTAGAAAAAAAAGTTCTTCAGAAACATTATGATGCTTTGCAAAATCAAAAACATTGTTATCAACTGTAAAGTAACCATCTATTTCAGGACGGACATATGCAGGGTGTAAAATAAAATCAGTAATTACCGTATAAAAAGGTAAATTTAATTGTTTTTTCTTTTTTAAACTTGATAAAACGCTGTTACAAAAGGGTGAGTTGAAATGATAAAAGGACACGAATGATTTTGAATAAGCTGATATAACTGATTTGTAAAAAGCATACCGAATCGATCTAAATTTAAAAAACAGGTGATTTCTCAGCATGAAAATAAATGGCTCTCCATAATTTCGGATAGAACTTCAGCAAATGTAAATAACTTTTCAACATTAATTTATGAAGTAAAGGGTTCAACGTATAAAACGTATCAATAATTTCGGGCTCGTAACCTCGCTTTTGAAACTCAATTTGCAGAGCAGTAGCTGCTTGATTATGGCCATGTCCGATTGATGCAGAAAAAATCAGCGGTTTAGGCTTCATTTAATACCCCTCCTTCAATACTTCTAAGATGTCTAATTATTATGTTTTGAATGTTAGAGAGAATCATTCATCCATTTGTTGTATATTTCCTCTTTTTTTAAAGTACTAACGATACAATAAGGATTGATCTATAGAGCAATGAGGTAATGGTTCTTTTGAGTAATTGGAATTAATACAAAAGAGAATTTATTAATCATAGTTTAAAAAAGGATTATGTTTTAAGCTCCGAAGTTTCTTTTCATAGTAGCATTCCCTAAACAAATAAATAATGTCGGCTATCTTTAAGTATTCATACTTACACAACTTTAAGAGCCCCTTTTTTAATTTCTAGATGGACAGGTCTATCCAAAATAGTTTCTCCATCGCTATGAACTGATACAGGCTCGCTCGTTTGAATAAACACTTCCTTTCCTTTGGCTAAATGGACACTTCTATGGTTTATATGTGTCCCTCTATAAGCACGGACAAATAACAGAAGTAACCTCCATTTGCTAAGGCCATGAACGATACAAATATTTAATTCACCATCATCTTGTACTGCTTGAGGGCAAATTCGCACTCCCCCTGCGTAATTGGGGGAATTTGCAACAGCTACTAGCCAAACATCTGAGAAGGATAATTCCTCTTTATCTACTCTTAGTTTAATACTTGTCGGACGGTAGCTTCGTAATACGTTCAACATGCTGAACACATACGATAAACTTCCTAAGCCAAACTGATTTAACCACCGTTTATAATTGGCCTTATTTGTAGCTTGGGCGACTTCCCCATCAAAACCGAACCCGGTAACCGTTAAGCAATATCTTTTTTCTAATTGAAGAAGGTCTACTCTTTTATACCGCTGATCAAAGATTCGTAACAATGCTTTTTTGTAGTGAAGAGGAATACCTAAACTCCGAGCAAAATCATTACCAGAACCAGCTGGAATCACCTAATGGGATATCACTATCGACGAGACCATTTGCTACTTCGTTAATAGTCCCATCTCCACCTATAACTACAATTGCTTGCATTTGATCATTTACTAGTTCTTGAGCTACTGTGGTGGCGTGCTGGGGACCATTTGTAAAACGAACAATATAATCTTTTTCTTCTTTCTTTAAGAGTTCTTCAACCTTTCTCCAAACTTTATTACCTTTGCCCGAAACACGGTTAACGATAAAACCATACATCAATCAACCCTCCATTATCTCTTCGTATAAAGCACTAGATTTCCTATACTTCATTTTACATTTGTATATTTTTTTCTTTTATTGCAAATATTATCCATAGGATACAAAAACATTATGTTTTTTTACATTTATTTATTGCTGTTCTTTTAGAAAACAACATGGAGGTTATAATTTGAATACGTTTACATTTTTTAATTTACAAGATAACTCAATTTCAAAATGGCTTTACGAAGGAATCAAGCAATCTTTTTCCTCAAAAGGCTATCAATATTACTCTTCAACTGAGAATCCAAAGCTTGTTTTCAACTTTGTCGATGAGAATAAACCGATACCTTATCGAAGAAATTCTCAAGGAACCTTTGTTGTATCGATTGTTACTACAAATCATTTTCCAAAAAATATCCATAAAGAAGCTTATCCTTATTTAATTCGTACATTATCTAATCATTTAATGTATGTTGTTTTCACTACGAACAAATTAACTATTTACTTTTTGACTCCTGAACAAGGCCTTTATACGTTAACCTATCATTCTGGCCAACAAGATAGTACGTTTTTCGAAAAACTATTTGAACGACTAGAACCGTTGGCATCATCTCAATTAATCATTAATAACGATTTTTATGATAATCTTCCAAAGGATTTGTGGCGTGGAGATGAAATTACGAATTCTTTAAGTCAGGCAGGAAAACGTTTGGCTAAGATGAATCTCTTACCCGCTCCCTTCCCGTTAGAAGAGGTCTTATCTGCACGGGATATTCGCCATTTAAAAAAGTTATATGGAATTGGCGGTCTAAGCTACGGAAATTTAAGTGCCAGGAAGGACAACGCAAGCTTTTGGATGAGTGCAAGTGGTATCGATAAATCGAATATGAATGATGTTGGAGTAGACCTTCTCTATATCGCTGGATATGATTCCGAGAAAAAAGCGATGAAAGTGAGCGTACCTCCGAATGTTACTCCTAAAAGAGCATCAGTAGACGCGATTGAACATTGGATGATTTATAAGGAGCATGCAGAAGTCAATGCGATCGTACATATTCATGCATGGATGGACGGTATTAAGGCTACAACGTTTAATTATCCTTGTGGAACACTTGAGCTTGCACAAACAGTGGCTGAATTGATAAGAAACGCACCAGACCCTTCACAAGCAGTTATCGGGCTCAAAAACCATGGGTTAACGATTACAGGTAGGAGCATTGAAGAAATATTTGATCGGATTGAAGGAAAAATCCTCCCTCAAGTACCGATGATCTCAGAATGACTTAAGTAGGTGTAAAAAATGAAGGCATTGCAATTTGACGTAACGATACCGAAATACCTTTTTACAAAAGCGATTGGTACAATGAATCGGTCGCTTTATTACTCATCTCCTTTTTCTTGTTTACAATTAAAAGAAGTCGAAAAGCCTGCCTTACCTAACGAAGAATGGGTTGAAGTTCAAGTGAAATATGGTGGAATTTGCGGCAGTGACCTTAATTTAATATATCTAAAAGATAGTCCTTCAACTTCACCATTCGTTTCGTTCCCTTTTACTGTCGGTCACGAGCTTGTCGGTATGATTTCAAAAGTAGGGAAAAAAGTTGACGATTTAAAGATCGGTCAACGAGTTATCATTGACCCCCTTCTCGCTTGTGAAGCAAGGGGTATTACTCCAAAGTGTAACGAATGCCAAGCTGGACGTTATAACCTTTGTCAACATATGAATAATGGTATTCTTTCACCTGGTCTTCTAACAGGTACATGTACCGATACTGGCGGGAGCTGGAGTCGCTATGTTGTTGCTCATAAAAGTCAAATTATAAGCCTTCCCGATTGTATTGACGATCAAAATGGAGTATTAATTGAACCTTTTAGCTGTGCTTTACATGCCGTACTGCAAAATAAACCGACTCAAAATGATACGGTGCTTGTCATTGGGGCTGGTGTCATTGGATTATGTGTTGTAGCTGCTATTCGTGCTTTAAATATTGACTGCAAAATTATTACCCTAGTTAAACATTCATTTCAAGGTGATTTAGCTACCTATTTTGGCTCAAATGAGGTTATTTTTCTTTCTCGACAAAACGGTTATATACATGAAGCGGCTAAATTGTTTAACGGAGAAGTTTTACATCCGATTATTGGTCAACCAATTGTAAGTGGCGGAGCTGATATCATCTTTGAATGTGTAGGAAATAAACGAAGCCTATATGATTCGCTTCGTTTTGCTCGAAAGGGAGGAAAAGTCGTTTTAATCGGCTTAGCTAGTTTTGTCGATAAATTAGATATGACAATGATATGGCTCAATGAACTTGAGATAAAAGGAAGTTTTGCATATGGCACGAATTATTTTGAAAGCCATATGCAAAAGACGCTACAAATCGCTGTAGAGCTTCTTAAACAAAGCAAAATTGACTTATCTCCACTCATCACGCATCAATTTTCCTTGGATGAATATCGCGAAGCATTGAGTACAGCCGGAAATAAAACGAAACAGCAAGCTTTGAAAGTTGTATTTGAACCATAAAAAGGGCTAAGAAGTGCACGGAACTCTTGGATTTGTGTAACCCGCACTTCTTAGAATATTATTCAACTTCAATATCAACACCAATACTATTTAGTTTCCCCACTTCATTTATGTATGCTGCAACTGCTTTATGTTCAAGGTTTTCACTATATGCAGTTAATGCCGCTTCATCCTTAAAACGAACAGAAAGAATCACTTGATATTCTTGATTTCTAGGTGAAATGTTTCGTCCCGCCTGCAGATCAACAATTCCATCAAGATTTCCTTTTAATGACTTAAAACGTTTAATAACTTCCTCCAATTGTTCCTCTGTCGTATCCTTTGAAAATTGTAATAAAACTGTTCGATCAATCATTTTTGTTTACCCCTTTTCTTTAACATACACCTTAGTTTACACAAACAGAGTTAAAAAAACTAGAAAAATGTGCTGAACTCTGTTCAACACATTCTAAATTACTATCTACCGAGAATAGTAGATCCAACTTGATAATACAACCAAGGCCAATATCCTGGCCCTCCTGGATATGGGTAAGGTGGACGAGTTGGTCGTGGTGGAATTGGTCCGTAATATGGACTTATTCCAATTAGGTCGCTATGGTGTACTTGAATATATTGAGACACATAGCGAGGTGGTGCATACATAAACAGAGAAACCATACCTGTTCGATTGTTATAATTGATTACATAAGCTACTACTTGACCATAAGTTGGAATAGATGTTGTAATCCAGCGATTAATATATCGTGAAATGACCGTCGGTGGAAGATATTGAACGGACGGTTGTTGATAAATTTCGTTCATCAAATTGCCTCCTTTATTAACTTAATCACGTTAGTATATGGAGGCATTGTGACTTAGGTGATTGTCCCATAAAATATTCACGTAAGCAATTTATTTTAAAAGACAATATATTATTGATAAAATAGACAAAATAATAAAGACCTTTAAGAAAGAAGTGATTACATTTGTCAAAACAAGAATCAATCCGTTACTCTGTGCTTGATTTAGCACCTATTGTAGAAGGGAAAAATGCAAGTGATTCATTTAAATATTCAGTTGATTTAGCACAACATACAGAAAAATGGGGATATCACCGCTTTTGGTTAGCTGAACATCATAATATGCCTGGAATCGCCAGTGCAGCAACATCTATATTGATCGCTCACATTGCTCAAGCAACATCACACATTCGAGTTGGCTCAGGTGGTATAATGCTACCAAATCATTCACCACTCGTCATTGCAGAACAATTCGGTACGCTTGAATCATTATTCCCCGGCCGGATTGATCTTGGTTTAGGAAGAGCACCAGGTACGGATCAAATAACAGCACATGCCTTAAGAAGAGGAAATCGGATTGGCGGTCAAGATTTCCCTGAGTTATTAGGAGAACTACGTGCTTATTTTAACCCACCTACTGATCCTAACGTAAAAAAGGTTAGAGCATTTCCTGGAGAAGGGCTTGATATTCCCATTTGGTTACTAGGCTCGAGTGACTTTAGTGCAAGACTAGCCGCTGAATTAGGATTACCATTTGCTTTTGCCAGTCATTTTTCACCTGAAAATACATTACCAGCCATACGTTTATATAATGAGCGTTTCACTTCATCAAAGGAGCTTGATCAACCATATTTAATGGTTGGGGTTAATATTATTGCCGCTGACACTGATGAAGAAGCAAACATTTTAAGCTCTTCTTTAATACAGTCATTTTTACATTTAATTCGTAACACACCAACGAAATTACAGCCACCTGTCAATAACATAGATCAAATGATTGAGCCACATGAGGAAATGATACTAGAACGTCAATTAGGTTCTTCCATTATTGGTAGCCGTGAAACGGTGAAACAGAAACTAAAAGAATTCTTAGATAAAACGGGTACTAATGAAATTATTGTACACTCGCAAGTCTATGATCATGACGCAAGACTTCGTTCATTTGAAATTACCGCAGAAATTATGAATGAAATTAATGAGATGTAGTAGAGGGAACTAGCAGAAACATAATAGTTCAGAGTGAAAGAGCACTGTGCTTCGCTTGTTGTTATTGCAGCGGCAGCACAGTGCCTTATGTTTCTTATTTTATTTCAACATCCCCCACTCATGTAATTCTAGTCTGCGTACTCCAGCTAAGATATAGGGATCTTCACTAGCTATTTGCTTTGCTTCATCTATGCTATCAGCTTCGTAAATCACCATTCCACCTGTTCCATCTACAAACGGGCCCATTGCGAATACTTTTCCTTCATCTTTACGTTTTCCTAAATAGTCTAAATGAGCCTTTCTATATTGCTGATTTAATTCAGGCTTCTCCATATGTAGAATTGCTGCAAAATAAGCCATCTCATGTACACTCCTCTTTCATTTATATAGAAAATTCTTCTTCGCTATTATCATAACATGACAACTACGAAGCTGTTTGTTTTTTCTCCTCGTTCACTTCTTTGTCCTTTGATAGAAACCAGCCACATAAAGCAATTAAAATTAAGACGCTATAAAATGTCACCTTCCATATCGTTGATTCCGCAAACGATTCAGGGAGAACGTCTAGGGCTGGGTGACACAATGTATAAACAGCAAGCTTTACTCCAACCCAACCGACAATGACAAAAGCTGCGATTTCTAATCCGGGTTTGGCATGTAATAAATTCACAAATACTCCAGCAGCAAAACGCATAATGACTAAGCCAATAAATCCTCCTAAAAAGATAACAAGAAACTTTCCACCATCTAGCCCTCCAATTGTCGGAAGCGGTGTATCTGGTAATACCATCGCTAAGGCAACAGCTGCTAAAATAGAGTCAACCGCAAAAGCAATGTCAGCTATTTCTACTTTTAATACAGTTAACCAAAATCCCGTATTTTTGTTTTTTTCTATTTTTAATGAATCTTCCTGTTTTTTATCACAATCTTTCGGAATAGATGGTTAAAGGCAATAAACAACAAGTACAGAGCACCAATCGCTTGAACTTGCCATACACCAACAACAAATGAAATCATAAACAACGAAGCTAACCGAAATACAAACGCTCCCGCTAACCCATAAAACAGGGCTTTTTTACGCTGCTCATCAGGCAAATGTTTAACCATTATTGCCAAGACTAATGCATTATCCGCAGCAAGCAGCCCTTCTAACACAATTAGCACAATCAATACCCAACTATATTCTAATAGAATCGACCATTCCACTAATAAACCACTCCTTTTATAAATATAAAAAAGACCCTCACCTATTAGGTAAAGGTCCAAAAAAAGACAGAAAAAGACCTTTACTGTAACTAGTAAAGGTCTTGCTAACAACGATTGGTTGCCAATACTACCGAGAGCGTACACTCTGTAATGACGATAGTATTGTAAAAGCTACTCCCCTTTAGGAAGATATGTATGTTAATAGACAAATCATAGCTAAAAAATAGAACTTTGTCAATAACTATTTAACAGCTTAAAAAGCTTTCGTTAAAACAGGAACAACTTGCTTCTTGCGAGATACAACGCCCTTCAATAATGCTTGATTATTTTCAAGCGTAACATTAAATGCTCTCTCTACAGCCGACTGCGCTTGGCCTACAGCTAAGCCTACTGAATCATTATTTAAAATATCAGTTACAACAAGTAAGAATAAATCTAAATTCTTATCATTAACCACTTTGTTCATTTCCGCTTCTAATTCAGTTTGTCGAGCAAACACATCATCTGTATCAACTGTATTCACTTGAGCAATTTCAACCTTATTGCCATTCATTTCAAATTCTTTTGCATCAAGTGTAATTAACTCTTTAGCTGATTTATCACTAATATCAGCACCCGCTTTTAACATTTCTAATCCATATGTTTGCGGGTTTACTCCAGCAATTTCAGCTAATTCACGAGCTGCTTCGACATCCTCATCCGTACAAGTAGGAGATTTAAATAGTAATGAATCAGAAATAATAGCTGACAACATTAATCCAGCGATTTCCTTTTTAATTTTTACACCGTTCTCTTTATACAATTTATTTAAGATCGTTGCAGTACAACCGACTGGTTCTGCTCGGTAGTAAAGCGGATCACTCGTTTCAAAATTAGCAATTCGATGATGATCAATTACTTCCAATACACGTACTTGCTCAATATCATTTGCACTTTGTTGCTTTTCATTATGGTCTACAAGTATGACTTCTTCAACCTCATTAGACACTTGTTCTACTAAACGAGGGGGATCAATATTAAATTGCTTTAACGCAAAATTCGTTTCTCCGTTTATTTCCCCTAATCTGATTGCTTCAACATCCAAGCCTAATTCTTTTTTCAAGTCAGCATACGCTAGTGCTGAACAAATCGTATCTGTATCTGGGTTCTTATGCCCAAAAATCAAAACTTTTCCCATATTTACACTCCTCAAAGTTTGTCATTATTTCATTTCGGATACCATCATTATAATATCGTAAAATACCCAATAAGAAAAGTAGGAAATAGACAATTTTAAACGATACCCATCACTATTATAAACTATTCTTGAAATAGATTCTCTACGATATAACCGTATTCTTCTAAATGTTCAATAATATTATCCTCTCCAACTAAGTGAAGGGAATTAATAACAACAAATGTCGTTTCTCCTTCCTCTTCTTCAAGTAATTCGTGTAACTTTTCAGCCATTTTCTGATCACGTTCAGCGACCAAAGCTAAAGAAAAGGGATTTGTTTCAAGATCACGATATTTCTTATTATTTCGCAACGCTGCCAACGATTCTAGTCTGGAATTCGCCCATGAATCTTTTAATTGAGACAATGTACCTTCTGTAGAATGCTGTACTTCTTGTAACGTTTCTTTTAATAGATCTTCTTGCAGTGTAAGATCTAATTTATCACTTAATTCCATTTGATCTTTAAAATTCTCTAAGCTCATAACAGGCTTTTGTGACTCTTCAGCTTTCATCAAGAAATATTGATCCATATTTTTGCGATTTGAATACCCGTAATTTTCTACTATCAATGATTGAAGCATATCGCAACAGCCCATGGTTTAAATCGCAGAATCGCTTCCTGCTCTAAATCATAGTTCCCAATAAATGTGAGTAGCTCATTGTATAATTCCTCTGAGATATGCTCTTCAAGTGACGTACCATCATTATACACACCTAACTCCACCATCGCCTGCATGATAGCAACTTCATCTTTTTCATTAACATTTACAACAAATGCAATTTGATCAGCTTGATCAAACGCATCTTCTATAAATGGATGCAATGGAAATAAATCCTCACTATTAACATAGACCGTCCCAAATAAAAAAATTGAATTTTCGTTATGCTCAACTTGATATAATAACCCTTTTGAAAAAATTTGCTCTTCTTCCTTGTCATAAATAACGTCTATTTGACGTTCCAGTAGTTCTTGTATCACATCTATATCATTTGAATGCTCTTTTGTATCAATTGTTACATTTTCAAAATTAACCATTTGTAGGTTAGGTAAACGAAGTAAAGGTTCTAAGCTATCTAAATCATTTCCAGATAAAATAATCTCTTCTAACCCTTCTAACACGTGAATACCTTCTAGACTAACTACACCAAAGTTTGTTAAATCTAGTTTCTTAATTGTATGTAACTCGTCGATAAAGTCGATCTCATTTTCATTTGCTAACGATTCTATATATGCTTCTAGCCGATCATCTTCGAAAGCTAAATGCGGTTGAATGGTATTTACATTTTGACAAGCACAAACTATGATCAAAATGAATATTACCGTAATTAGTTTGTTGAGATATCTCACATTATCCTCCAATAATTGCTCTAAAATCATCACTTATGATCATACCATTATAATACTTTAGAGAAAAGAGGGAACAAAAAAGATAAAAAGGAACTTTTACCAATTGAAAAGGCTACTAGTAAAGGATAAATCCTACTCTAGTAGCTCTAATCAATTTAAGAATGTTTCATGTGATCAAACATTGAAGTAATTTGTAGGGCCGGGAAGGATTGAGCAGTAAACGTATGCTGATCCAACTGCATAAATGTCACTCTTTTCTTTTTTCCCGGCAGTAAATCAAAATAATTATCAGAAAAGACCCCTTCCTCTTCCGTCTCTAAATAAACATTTTTCGCTAACGATTCCGTTGATAGCTCAAATTCGGTATCATTGATACGGTCAAGCTTTAATTTAGGTTCCTTCAACACTAAATTCTTACTTTGAACAAAATAATGCTCCTTTTCATCAATGATTTTTTCATCAATAAGTAATTGGGCAACGAAAACGATTTCTTCTACATTGTTGTTATTGATAATCTTCTCAATAGAGGTAGAATATTTTATCTCGGCACTATTCCCTACAATTGTAACAGGCTCACTTTCGGAGAGTATCTCGTCACCATTAAATGTCATCACCTTCATTTGTAAAATCCCTTTAGCATCTTCTAGTTGGTCAGAAATGACATGTATATTAATGTTTGAATGTTCAGTACCATCAATTACGATAGCAACATCTTTAAACGCTTTCTTTACATAATAATGAAGAGCTTTCCATCGTCCGTAATAATCGATACTTGACCATGATGCGACAGGCCAACAGTCGTTTATTTGCCAGTAAAGAGTTCCCATACAAAACGGTTTATTGCGACGATGTGCCTCAATTGCACTCTTAATTCCTTCTGCTTGTAATACATGACTCATATAAAGAAAAGATCGGAAATCTTTCGGTTCTGGTAAATACATATCCATATATTGTTTAATTAAGAAGTTTCCATCGCCATTCTTTTGATGATGCAACATTACATCAGATTCCCAAGCTAGTTCCCCATCTGTCGCAAATGATTTAATTGTCTTCAATTCAGGAAACGACTGAAATCCATATTCACTCATATAACGACCGACGTGTGCATTATATTCATGAAACGGCTTCTGCATATGCCATACTTCCCAATAATGAATATCCCCTTTTGTTGAGTTATTTGTTGCATGTTGTTGTTCATTATTTGTTACTCCCTGCATTGGTGAAGACGGCCAATAAAATACATGAGGCGAAAGCTCATTTACAACCTTTGGCAATAATTGATGGAAGATAGCTTCGTAATCTTTCCACATTTTTTCTCGCTGCTTGTCGGTAAAGTCTTTTTTCCAACCCCATCCTCCGTTCTCCACATAGTGTGACCACGCTATATCAATTTCATTGTTGCCACACCAAATAGCTATACATGGGTAATTGCGTAACCGCTTAACTGTATCGATCGCTTCTTCTTTAACATTTTCTAAAAACGCATAATCACCAGGGTACATACTACATGCAAACATAAAATCTTGCCAAACTAATATCCCGTATTCATCACATAATTCATAGAAAGTATCAGATTCGTATATACCTCCTCCCCAAACGCGAAGCATGTTCATGTTAGCTTCAACTGCACTGACAATTTCATGCTTATACCGCTCGTATGTGACTTCTGTAACAAAGCTATCGTTTGGTATATGATTAGCCCCTTTTGTAAAAACAGGAATTCCGTTTAACTCAAAATAAAATGATTGACCATCCTGATCGTTCTCTCGAATGACTTTAATTGTACGTAATCCAGTTTTAACAGTTTTACTCGCAACGATTTCACCCTTTTGTTCAAAAGTGGCTGTAAAATGATATAAATACTGCTCTCCTAAGCCCCTTGACCACCAAAGATTAGGTTTATTTATTTCTAGCTGAATTTCAAGCTCGTTGGTTCCTTTTTTGAGATTGATCTTTTTTTCTACTAAACATTGATCTGCTGCTAATTTTACAGTTCCACTCCAAGTTTGATCAGCTTCTACTTCTATAATAGCTGTAACATTTGCTAAGCTAGAGCTTATATGATCTTGGCGAATGTACAAATCTTGTACTCGTAGCTCATCCCATGCGTTGATGTTAACATCTTTCCAAATACCACTCGTTACAAAACGAGGGCCCCAATCCCAACCATAATGATATGGTGCTTTTCGTGCAAAAACACTAACTTTCTTAGCACCTAATTGTCCATCTTCAGAATGATCATTAGAAGCTGGTAATTGATAGCCTAGTTGTTCAAGCTTTGGCAAATCTTCATTAATCGGTGAGCGAAAGTATACTCTTAACTCGTTATTTTTTCCTTAACGTAATCTCTCACATTCATGTTCCACTTTCGAAACATATTATTTGCTGACAATATGTGATTATCGTTTAAGTAAACATCTGCATATGTATCTAAGCCCTCAAATTCAATCTCTATGTTGGTTGCTTGTAACATATCTTTTTCTATATCAAAAACTGCCTTGTATTCCCAATCCTTCTTATCAATCCATTGAACATCTAATTCATTTTTTCGATAGAAGGATCATCTATTATTCCATTTTTAATTAAATCTGTATGGACAAAGCCCGGTACAAAAGCTTGTAACCATTTTCCCTCATCACTTTGTTTAAAGGTCCAATTTGATATTTTTTCGTCGTAACCCCAGTATAAATGCTTTTATTCAAGAATATCCGCTCCCTCTCGTAAATTAAAATCTCTGTTATCGGTTATCTTTTGTTAATCTAATTGTTAGTTTATTATAAAACACAAATACTTAACTTGCAAACTATTTGTAAGGTTACATTTTACTATCCATAACTTTATAAAACTATGAATAAGAAACATTTAACATTTATTTTTCAAAATCATAACCACTTTTAAAACAGACTTACATGAAAAAACAGACTTCCTTTTATAGAAAGTCTGTTTGGCTAATGAATTATTTCCTAATTAACTTTTTTAAGAACTCAGAAAAAGAGGCTGCAATTTCAAACTCTTGCCACATCCCAGTCTCTTCTTGAATAAAATATACTACTTTCGGTATCTTTCGATTTCGGTAATCTAGGGCAACCCACGCTTCTAAATCACCTGTTAGTAATACTAATTCATCTGGCAATCCATATTGATCAACAATAATTGGAGACATCCCAACTCCACTGTCTACATCCATTTCAAAGAAAAACGGGATAATGATTGCTTCGCCATCTTCGAATACAATATATCTATATTGAAGTTCTCCACCGTTTTGTTTGTTCATTAATTCAATATACTCATCTGGTAAAGTAACTCCTAATTTTCCTTCAATTATATGTCGTTTTTCTTGATTTAAAGGCATTCCAGGTTTATATGCCGTTCTAACAGACCAAAAGTTTTCTCCCTGATAAATCTCCACTTTATCTAATCCTTTCAAGTTTCTGCTTCTTTTTTTCTATTTTTGCAATCTCATCTAATTCATCATCAATAGAGAGTAACACAAACGTAATTAAATCCTGTTGTGAAAAGAGATGCTTGTCGTTTTTTTTATCTGCCAATCCTTCGTTTCTTTCGTTCCAAAAACGGTGGTCAAACTGCTCAAGTAAAGTGACAGATCCTTCATTTACCGGTTGAGAAGGTTCATGTAACCTGTTGATTAGTAGTCTAACGATTTCATCTAATTCAAATGAGTGCGAATCATTAGGTTGTGCTTCTAACGGATGAATTGTAAATAAATGACCGATATAATAATGGATTTGTTGAATATGCTCAAGTTTATTTCGCTCATGTAAATACACACGCTGTTCACGAATAGAATGGCTATGGTATTTCCACTCATCACATTGATATTGGCACAACATTTCATTTTTAGTTAATTCAGCACTCAATTCTCTATAAGCGGATTTTCTACTAGCTTGGTGCGGCCTCCTTTGTTGTATATCTTTAATTTGCTGCTCTAATAATATCGCGATACGCTTTAACAACTCTTGATTTCTTCTACTAATATCCTTTAAAAAGTGAGCCGGTAATATCGTTAAATTAACTAATGTCGAAACGCATAATCCAATTGTCGTTGTCCCAGCTCGTTCAACGAAAGATAGAAAATAGTGATCATTTGTAATAGGAATCATTGCAACTGCCGTAATCGTCGCAATAAGTGCTCCTGCTTCTAATCTCAATTTATGACAAACATAAATCGTCAAAAAGGCAGACAACGTATACGTTAACGCGGTATGCCCGAAAAAATAAGTGAACGTCATTGCCAGTGCAGCCCCGATTAAGGCTGCCGGAAAACGAATGATTCCTTTTCTTATCGAGGCAGCTGCTGTCGGTTCAATAGTCACAATGGCAATAATTACTGCAAATACAGCAGGTAATTCAAAAAACTGACAAACGGTAGCTGTTACAAAAACAGCTACCGCAGTTTTGATCATACGTTCTCCTACTATTTTCTGCTTTTGTATCAATTGTTTCATCTTCTAAGATCCATTCATATTACTTTTATTTTACCAACTAGTATAACATAGTTTCCCATGTTAGGTTATGGGGTTCGGTTCAAATAATTCATAACTTCTTGTTGTTGACGTGCTTCCCCGAATGCTTGTGTTACACCCCAAACTCGATCAACATCTGCTCCATTAATTGCCGCGTCTAAGTCATGGAATATTCGATGAATATAACGAACAGACATCCGATCACCGTTTTCTGCTACGTGGATAAATTGTTCTGCGTTTAACATATCATTTATAACTAATGATGGGGCGAATCCGTCCTCATATAACCACTTAATATCTTCTTTTAGTTGTTGCCACCCCGTGCTATCTAAAAGGTCCTCGAACCTTATTATTTCAGCATTTCCCCAACCTGCTAATTCATTCAAATATTCATGGCGCTCAGCAATCACCTTTTTCACTTTCTCTTCTTGTCCCTCATGATAAGCAATATCCAGCTCTGATTCAATGTATTCAATAACTGGTCCCTCTTGAGTTTCTTCGTTCTTTTCGTTTCGCTCATTATTTTCTACTTCTTCTTGCGAAACTCGTTTGCTCACTTCGTCATTCATGATTTCCGTATGTTCTTCTTTGTTATAAACAAAATAATAATAGAGCAATGCCGCAATAATAAATGCAATAAAGATAATTATGTATGGTTTTTTCACCTATTAATCACTCCTGCTTTTCAATAAAAACCTTTTAACAGATACTATTCTCAAGTTCTTTTTCAAACAAAACATCTACTGAATTAGCTCACTTTAAAAAGACACCGATTTACATTAAACCGATTGATACATATTTCGTTTCTAAATAGGCTTCTAACCCTTCTATCCCACCTTCTCTTCCAATCCCACTCTCTTTCATCCCGCCAAATGGAGCTTCCGCTATCGATGGTGCTCCATCGTTCCAACCGATGATTCCATACTCTAACTGTTCTGAGATCAGCACTCCTCTGGACATGCTTTCTGTAAAGAGGTAAGCCGCTAATCCATAGCTACTATTATTAGCTCTTCTGACAGCTTCCTCGTCAGATTGTACTGGGGTGACAGGAATAACAGGCCCAAATGTTTCTTCTTGCATAATCAGCATTTCATCTGTAGCATGAATAATAACTGTTGGGTTAAAATAATATCCTTTATTAACAAAACCTTCTCCACCAATTGTTACCTTCGCACCATGCTGCTGTGCATCTTCTACATGTTGTTTAACTTTTTCATAGGCTTCTTTATTTATTAAAGGTCCTACTTGAACGTCCTCACTTAACCCTTGTCCAACCTTCAACTTTGATACGCTCTCTGTCAGTTTCTTAATAAACGGGGCATAAATAGACTCATGAACATAGACACGATTGACACATATACACGTTTGACCAGCATTTCGAAATTTTGAAGCGACGATAGCCTGAACAACTGAGTCGATATGAACATCTTCACAAACGATAGCAGGAGCATGTCCACCTAATTCTAATGAGACATTTTTCATCGTTTCTGCACTTTGCTTCATTAATAGTTTACCGACCCTCGTTGAACCTGTAAACGTCAATTTTTTAACGATTGAGCTATGAGTTAGCCGCTTGCCGATTTGATCAGCATCACCTGTTAGTAAGTTAATAACCCCATGCGGAATTCCTGCTTGTTCACCGAGTTCTACTAACCGTATTGCCGTGAGTGGACTTTCTTCTGCTGGTTTTATAATAGTTGTACAGCCTGCTGCTAATGCGGGAGCTACTTTACGGGTGAGCATCGCTGCCGGGAAATTCCACGGCGTTATGACCGCAACTACCCCAACAGGTTGCTTGATAACTTGAATTCTCTTATTTTTAGATTGTGCAGGGATCGTTCGTCCATACATCCGTTTCCCTTCTTCAGCATACCAAGAAATAAAAGAAGCTGCATATTCTACTTCACCCAAAGCTTCCTGTATTGGCTTACCCATCTCTTCTGTAATTGTTTCAGCTATCACTTGTTTATGTTCTAACACTAAATTATGCCATTTCATTAGCACTAGTGCTCGCTTGTGAGCAGACGTCTTTGACCATGCATAAAAAGCATCATTTGCAGCATAAATTGCCTCCCTAATATGCCCCTCACCTGCTTTTCGAATTGTGCCGATACATTCTCCAGTTGCTGGATTCATAACCTCTATTTCGGGTAAGTTTTGACCAATCCACTTCCCGTTTATATATAACTTACCTTCCACGCTCAACATTCCTTCCTCATCCTTACTACCATATTATTGCAATCTTTAGTATGCTCATTTTAAATTAATCAGTTACACTACTTACATCCTTTAAATATTTCATACGAATGGAAATAACTCCTTCTCCATCCTTACAAGTCAATAGCTTTTTCTCATAGTTCAATTGCATGATTACCGTTTTCATTTTATGTAAATAACCATTGTGCCAATAAACCAGTTCGATCGAGCTGTGATGATACAATGAATGAAGTAGCAGTCGTTCGATCTCTATTCGTGCCTGTTCATCTAATTGTGGACACGGAACTTTCTCTTGCTCTTTTTTCCAATCGGTTAATTCTTGCTTATGCTCTGGAAGAACAAACTTCATTTCCCATAATTTATTGCCTCTTGACAATCGTTCGTTATGCTTTATATCCACGGTACCACTTCCTCCTTATGCCGATACATGTTCTAATTATAAACGAACATACATTCGATAACAAGGGAGGAACTAGCTAAAGTAAACGCAAATTTCCTTGTGGGGTCATACTCGCCAACGATCGTACATAGTATAGGACAAAGACTTACAATGAGGTGATGAAATGAAAATAATATCATGGTATGCCCGGCAAAAAAACCGTTCTTCTCAAAATCAAGACAAGACAGAAACAAACCTTGAACAAAAGCAACCAATTACAAATAAAAAAAGACCCATTGCTAAGAAGAAGTATTCGAACGATAAATAAAATCAACCTCAACATTTGCTTGAACTATTAAATCGCCCGCTTGAATGGGGGATTCTCACTATAAGCAGATAAAACCATTGGGTAGCCGCTTCTCTCTAATGGAGTGACACTAAAATGCTCTATAACTTTAGTTGGAAGCGGCTGTAGTATAGCTCCAATTGTCCCTGCAATTACTTCTGCTTTTTGTTTAGCATTTTCAATAGCCTGCGTTAATGCTTGTTCATAGACGAACGATTCATCACTTATCATAAAGGAAATGGAGACAATCGAATTTGCACCTGCTTCCACAACGGCATCAATAATTGTTCCAACAAGATCCATTCGTGCCACATCCACTTTTAATAAATGAGTAACACGATAGCCCCGAAGTATTTGCTGTCCCTCAATGTAGTCATATTCAGGTGAGACACGATACGACTCTGTTTGAATACTTTCACCGCTAACCCCAAACGTTTCTAATTGTTGGACGACATTTGTGATTCTTGCACTATTTTCTGCTTGAGCAACACTTATTTGCTGATTCTCTGTTACTGTTCCAAGAATAAGCAGAGCTTTATTAGGTGCACTAGATTCACTCGCTTGCCCAAAAACAGTTAATCGTTGATCATAAGAGTTCATTTTCTACCTCCTTAAGCAATAGTAACCATTATTACATATGCCAAAGGCAAACTCCTTATTCATTAATCATTAGTAAAACATTAGCCTAGAAAAGAATCCTTTAAAAAATGATATAATCCATCGTCCTCATTCGTAAAACGTGTCACTTCTTTTGCCGCACTTCGAACTATCGGAGTGCCATTTTTCATTGCAACTGGATAACCAATATAGTTGAATAAAGGCAAGTCATTTTCTCCATCTCCTACAGCCATCACTTCATTAGGAAGAATTTCCATATGTTCAAGAAGTTTTTTAACTCCGGTAGCCTTTGATAAATTCGCTACAGTCACTTCAACATTATGAGCAGTTGAAGAAAACATCGAAAACTCATATGTACTTTGTAAACTTGCAAGCTCTTTTTTCCATTCATCAATTTGCTTTCGATCTCGGCTGAAAAAATACATTTTGGTGACATTTGAATATATCAGTTCTTCAACCCAATGTATTTCCTTATCAAAATCGTCATGGAGATATAACCATTCATTTTCATCAACTGTATGAGGTTTTGGTTCAACCAAATGATTCTTAACCATTTGATAATCATCCTTTAACAAATATCTAGATCCCTTTATCGGGTGTACTTCATAATATACGTTGACTTTTTTAGCTCCATCTATCACTGCCCGCACTACCTTTTCAGGAAGAGCATGCTCCACTAATACTTCATCACCAATTGAAACGCTCATCCCATTCGCTGTAACAAAACCATCTACTTTAAAATCATTAGGCATTACACCTTGAGCTTCCTTCATTGTCCGACCAGTCGCAATAAAAACATATACACCTTGCTGGCGAATTTCTTCAATAACTCCTTTTATCGGCTCGCAAATTTCATTCTGATTATTCAACAGCGTTCCATCCATATCCAATACAATTGCTCTGTACTTTTCCATTATCCCACTCCTAGATTTGTCTTTCTTTACATCATACACTGAATTCAATCTTCTTGAAATTATAAAGGACGTCTAGTACACTTATCACCGTTAAGAATTTCCAGGTAATAATGAAAAAAAGGAGTGTTTATCCATGAATGAAGTCATAAAAACGTTAACCAATCACCGCTCTTTTCGGCAATATTCAAACGAGAAAATAAAAGAAGAGGAACTAAAAACGATTATTAAAGCAGCACAATCAGCACCATCATGGATTCACGGGCAACAAGTTTCGATTATCTCTGTTGTAGATGACAAACGAAAAAATCAATTAGCGGACCTTTGCGGAAATCAAGATCATATTCGTCAAGCTCCCGTCTTTCTCGTATTTTGTGCAGACT
Organism: Bacillus sp. JCM 19034; assembly: GCF_001310635.1. Lineage (GTDB taxonomy): Bacteria > Bacillota > Bacilli > Bacillales > Bacillaceae_D > Halalkalibacter. Next base: position 243,850 of record NZ_BAXR01000001.1, on the reverse strand, counting down.
TTTATCGTGCAAAAATCGCAAGTGATTTAGAAGGTGTCTCATTTAACGCGATAGAAGACATTGATAGTGTTATTGTAGGAGCGACAGATGTAGGTATTGCATTAGGAAACGCCATTGCAGCAGCAGAATCATACGGTTTAGGAACTGTGAGTATTGGTGGAATTCGAAAAAGCCACTTGAGGTGATTAATCTACTTCAGTTACCGAAATATGTCATTCCTATCGTTGGTTTATGTATTGGTTATGGAAAAAATGATCCTGGGAAAAATTTACGATTACCACTTCAAGCATTTTATCATCAAGAATTTTATCATGCAGATCAAACAGCAAACGTTAAACAATATAACAAAAACTATGCAGAATTCACAAAAGAACGTACGAACGGGAAAAAGCAAACAACTTGGACAAAACGAGTAGCTAGCTTTTATGAAAACCAGCATTACAATGGAAATTACCCTGACATTGCCAAAATGTTGAAACAACAAGGATTCACTTGCAAAGATGTCTGAAACGATTCTGTTTAACTCCCTCTTCTTACTGCAATAAATGATTAAGCGACTATGGTAAGCTCGGCCCTTAAAGGTGTTAATCCTTTAAGGGCCAAGATTTCGAACAAGCTCACATCATTAATGAGTTACTGCATTGGCCTGTTCTGCATAATTGGTTGATTCATAACAGGAGCATAGCTTTGCATCATCGCACTCATGTCTTGAGGTGATAATTGTGGTACTTGATATTGCTGTAGCTTATTTTGATATAAGAAAATCTCATAAGCCATTTCAATATAATTCGGTACCGTATCAGCTAACACACGACGAACGACCGGGTTGGTAGCCTCTAATGAAGACATGGTTATTTTTGTTGCCATTGATTTAATTAAACCTAACATATGAACAGCGATTCTTTGATCACTAACTTCATGCATTGATTGCATTGGTTTTTTAGGCTGAGACGGATTGATGCCATACGTAATTTGATTACTTTGCTTCATCATATATTTTTTCGTAGGATGAGATGGATCTTGTCCAGTCTGAAAACATTCACATGTAATATTATACTGATCAAGAATAAAAGAATATTGGCGTTCTAATATATCCATTAATTCCTGATCCTTAACATGTGTCCGAACAAGTATATAAGAATCAAGCACGTTAATCATTCCGTCTAATACTTCATGCAAATCAAAAACTTCATGTCCCCCATGGTTCATTTGAGACTGCATTTGTTGTGATTGCATCATTTTATTTTGTGAAGCATTGATCATATTTTGATTCATGTTCATTTGATTTGCTTGCCCACCCATTTGCTGCATATGCATAAAGATCATTCCCCCGTATGAAATTGATATGGTACAAAATTTATTATCGACACAAATCACTCTAGTATGAGTGGTAATAAAATGAATAGTTCCTTTGTATCTTCACACCTCAACCAAATTTTTGTAGCTTCTCCCTTTATTTAAACTAAAAAAAGCTGTTAAAAGTAACACTTTTAACAGCTTTTATGAATCAACCTGTATTAACTAAGCCAGCAGCAATACCAGAAATCGTCAATAATACTTCTGTTAATAACTCGTCTGTTTCAGGATCATCAGACTGACGTAATTGTTTAATCAATTCTACTTGTAAGAAGTTGAGCGGATCAACGTATGGATTACGACGCTGAACCGATTCCTTAATCGCTGGTGTATGATCCAATAACTCCTTATTACCTGTAATATCGAGTAATACTTGACGCGTACGCTCATACTCATCAGCAATGTCACCGAAAATTCGGTCAGCGACCTCTTTATTTTCCACTAACTGTAAGTACTCTTTCGCAGCTGATAAATCTGCTTTGACAAGAGCCATTTGCAAATTGTTAATAGTTGATTGGAAAAACGGCCATTTCTTATACATTGTTTGTAAAAGCTCAAGATTTTCTTGACTGCTCGATGCAAAAGACTCCAATCCAGTACCTGCAGCATACCATGCAGGAATCATTTGGCGGGATTGTGTCCAAGCAAAAACCCACGGAATCGCACGCAAATCTTCAAAGCGTTGACTATTTTTACGGCTCATCGGTCGAGAACCTATGTTAAGTGCACCAAGTTCTTTTAATGGAGTAGCCTGATTAAAGTATGTTAAAAAGTCTTTATCACCAAAAACAAGCGACTGATATTTAACTAATGACATTTTGGAGATTTCTTCAAGTGCTTCTTCCCATACTTTTTCGCGGAAATGCCCTTGCTCAGAGTTCTTAGAAACTTTAGCTGAAGCTTCTAATAGAGCAGACGCTGCTTGTTCTAAATTGCGATAAGCAATATCCCTAAGTAAGTAACGTGACGAAAGTACTTCACCTTGCTCTGTAATTTTCACTCCATCATTTAACGTTTCTGCAGGTTGTGATAAAATACTGCGATTCAAAGGACCGCCACCACGACCTAGTGAACCACCACGACCATGGAAGAATTTCAAGCCAATCTTAAATTCTTTCGCCATATCATGGATTTCTTGCTGTGCCTTAAATAATTTCCAATTCGCAGTTAACGTACCACCATCTTTACTACCATCAGAGTAACCTAACATAATTTCTTGATGATCGCCACGTTCTTTAATGTGGTTACGGTAAACATCCATCTCAAATAGAGTTTTCATGATTTGTGGTCCTGCGATTAAATCATCAACCGTTTCTAGTAATGGAGCTACATTTAGGCCACTTTCAACTTTCCCGTCAGCATATAAACGATAAATACCTGCTTCTTTAGCAAGCACTAGCACTTCTAGTAAATCACTTGAAGCTTGCGTCATACTAATGAGATAAACTTGAATAGAACGAGGACCGAACTCTTTATGTGCTTGTTTAATCATATTAAATACTTTAAGTACTTCTTTTGTTTCTTTAGAGTAATCCTCTTCTAGTAATAAAACGGGACGTGGCTCAGTTAAAACATTTTCAAGAACCTTTAACTTTTCTTCTTCTGGCAAGTTTTTATAATCATCAGCGATATTAACAACTTTTAAAAGCTCAGCTATTGCTGCTTCGTGCTCACCACTATGATTTCGAATATCCAATGTCGCCAAATGGAAACCGAAAAGTTCAACTTGCTTAATTAACTTACGGATTAGACGTAACTTGCGACCAGACGGCTGATGCTTTTCAACACTTGCTTTAATAATAAGCAAATCAGCTAAGAGCTCCTCTGCATTCGCATATCCAATCTCTGACTTCCCAACTTCTCGAATTCTTTTTAAAATAATAGCGAATTTACGGCGATATAGTTCAGATTCAACAGGCCATAGCTCATCTTCATTTAAATATTTTGATTCTTCTTCCACTACTGAATTCGTTAATTCTTCACTAATGGCTACGCGATTAGTAGAATGGCTAAATCGCTTCATTATCTCAATAACGGATTCTTCATATTTTTCAGTACGAGTTCTCTTTGGAGTGTTAATGTTTCCCATGTAATCTCTGGCGTTACATTTGGGTTACCATCACGATCTCCTCCGATCCATGAACCAAATTGCAAGAAATTAGGTACAGTCCATTTCGCGTTCGGATAATATTCTTCAAGCTGATCCTCTAATTCCTGGTGAATATCAGGTAATGCATCAAATAAAGTTTGATCAAAGTAATACAATCCATTTTTCACTTCATCAATAACTGTTGGTTTACGGTGACGTAATTCGTCTGTTTGCCATAAGGTAGTTACTTCATTAAATAATTCTTCATCTAAAGCTTGCTTTTCTATTTGTGTTAAATTCGGATTATCAAATTGTTGTAAAATATACGAAATTCTCTTTTGGATTTCTAAACCGTTCTTTTTGTCGCTTCCGTAGGGTGTGCAGTAATAATTAGTTCAATTGATAAATCATCTATGACATTTTGTACATATTCTTCTGAAAAGCCATGCTCTTTAATCGCTGCAACAGCACTTTCAATTGATACTGGTTGTACCACACCATTTTCTTTCAATTGATATTGTCTGCGTCGACGAATTCGGTGATTTTGCTCAGCAATATTAACTAAATGAAAATATACAGAAAATGCCCTTATTACATTTTGTCGAACCGGTGGCTTTAAAGATTGGATTTCTTCTTTTAATTTATTATATAATTCCTCATTATTATTTTGACGTAGTTTTTTGTTGTTTCTCTTATTAATTCCACCTTATTAAATAAATCTAATCCACCATGATGTACTAAAATTTCGCCAAGAATGTTACCAAGTTTTTTTACATCATTCCTAAGTTGTGAATGACTATTTTTCACATCAATCATGTAATCATCTCCTTATCCAAAAACTAAAACACATTACGAACTTTATCACCGTTACTTAATAAGTAAGGGACTTCCATCATCCCACCCGGACACATTTAGTCCCATCGGCATATACACTAACAATACACACACTACTATTGATAGTATCATATTCTAAAGAAAACAGGCAAATATTTTCTGACAATTCGACGCAAATGTATACGCTTTACCGTGATTTTGATGATTACGTACATTAAAAAAATCTAGAGTCGTATACGTTATCATACTCCTCTAGATTATATCACCTTATCCATTTTTCTTACGAGGCTTAAAAAATAAACCAAGCTCCTTTTTTTCTTTCGTTAACGAACGATATAATGAAATGAGCATGAATAGCATGATAATCGAAAACGGTAGTGCGGCAATAATAAGTGCATTTTGTAACGCTTGTAAACCCCCGCTATATAATAGTATTGCCGCTACGGAGGATTGGGCAACTCCCCATATCGATTTAATAGAGTTGGACGGAGTGAGCGAACCATAGGTTGTTTGCATTCCAAGTACAAATGTAGCAGAATCAGCAGATGTTATGAAAAAGGTTGTAATTAACCCTATCGCAAGAATCGATAATATCGTCGAGAATGGAATTTCATTTAATACTGCAAACAATACCTCTTCTGTAGCAAATTGTGCTAAATCGACACTTGAAATTTGCACATCAATTGCAGTCGTTCCAAACACTGAGAACCATAAAAAGCTAACGAGTGCAGGTAGTAATAGTACTCCTATTATAAATTCTCTAATAGTTCTGCCTCGAGAAACTCGTGCAATAAAGATTCCTACAAATGGCGACCAAGATATCCACCAAGCCCAATAAAAAATAGTCCAACCGTTAATCCATGCTCGATGCTCTTCATTTAAAGGGGCAATCCGAAAACTCATGCGAACTATATTTTGGAGGTATGTTCCAAGTGTATCTGTAAACATATTCAAATCCAAAATCGATGGCCCTAAAATGAAAACACATAAAAATAATAGGACGGCTAATACCATATTCGTATTACTTAAATACCGCATTCCTTTACTTAAACCGGTCGACGCAGAAACCATAAATAGCACTGTAACAATGGCAATAATCAAAAATTGAATCATAACATTATTTGGAATACCAAGTAAATACGATAATCCCCCGTTAATTTGGGCAGCACCAAATCCAAGCGTTGTAGCTACCCCGACTACTGTTGCAAATACGGCTAGAACGTCAACTAGAACGCCTAAAGGGCCTTCCATTGATTTACCTAACACTGGCTTTACTGTTGCGGAAATTAACCCTGGCTCATCTTTTCTAAATTTATAATAAGCCAAGGCAAGTGCTACAATTGCATAGATGCCCCAAGCATGTATCCCCCAATGGAAGAATGTATACCTCATTCCTTCTTTAAAAGCCTCATCTGTAGCTCCATCTGCTATTGGTGGGACAAGATAATGAGATAACGGCTCAGCTGTGCCCCAAAATACAAGGCCAATGCCCATCCCCGCACTAAAAAGCATGGCAAACCACGTTCGTTTTGAGTATTCCGGCTGTTCATCGGGCTTTCCTAGCTTGATTGCACCAACGGGACTAAATATAAGAAAAAGACAAAAAATAACAATGATTGAGACAAGGATTAAGTAATACCAGCCAAAAGTAGACGTAATAAATGCTTGTACATTTTCCGTGAGCTGCTCAAATAGATTAGGTGCCACAACACCGAAGATCACAGAAACTAATACAATCGTAATGGTAATCCAAAAAACACTTGATATTTTATTCATATACATCCCCCTAGTGGGCCATTTAAAGAACACTTATTATCTAACTTGCCCATTTTTAATAAGTGTTACTTATCAATATGTTAAAAATAAATTTACTTTTTCCATAATCACTGTAAAATAAGATAACCCCGTTCTAAAATTTAGGACGGGGTTAATAGATAGTTAATTAAATTTCGATAATAAAAAAACAGCATGAAAATGATTATAGCTGATTGCTAAACCACAAAAAAGTGAGCATTACACTAGTCGTGCAATACTCACTTTTAAAATTATAATATTTTATCTTTCATCTGGTACAGGGATGCCAAATTGTGGGAAACCATTTTCATCATAACTAAATATTTGTGCACGTGTATGACGATTTGGGTCGTACAAAGGATCTCCTTCAATTTCTTTATAATTTCGAGCATGATAAATTAGTACATCATGCTTGCCATCCTCAGAGACAGTAAAACTATTATGACCTGGTCCGTATTGTCCAGATTCTTCATTCGTTTTAAATACAGGTTCAGGATGCTTATGCCAAGAATTCGGATCAAGCAAGTTACTATCCTCATCAGCAACTAATATGCCCATGCAATAGTTATAATCAGTCGCACTACCAGAGAATGCAATGAAAATCTTGCCGTTTCTCTTAAGAACTGCTGCACCTTCATTAACAAGGAATCCTATTTTCTCCCAATCATATTCCGGAGTTGAAATCATTACTTGTTCTCCCTTTAAAGTCCAAGGGTTCTCCATTTCAGAAATATATAAGTTAGAATTACCTTCAATATTTGGGTCTTTTTGAGCCCAAACATAATAACGAATGCCTTTATGTTCAAATGAAGTAGCATCTAGTGCAAAGCTTTCCCATTTCGTCTTCACTTGTCCCTTTTCAACCCATTCACCCTCAAGTGGGTTTGCTGATTCATTTTCAAGTGCGTACATGCGGTGATCAAATAAACCTTCATTCGTTTCCGAAGTGTGTGCGGCCGCAAAATAAATATACCACTTACCATCAATGTAATGTATTTCAGGAGCCCAAATATTGGCACTCAACATACCTGTCTCATGCTTTCTCCAAGCCACCACTGGATTCGCTTCACGAAGACCATCAATCGTTTTTGAACGACGTAGTTCAATGAGATCATATTCAGGTACAGAAGCTGTAAAATAATAATATCCATCTTCATGTTTATACACCCAAGGATCTGCTCGTTGCTCAATTAATGGATTTTTGTAAGGTTGTGTTGTCATTAATTCTCATCTCCTCATCATTTATCTTTGTTAATCAAATCATATATATGTTAATGATTTGACCAAAAAAAGAAACGTTTAACGATTAACGTTGTACGTACAATATTATTGTAAACGTTATTCATTCTAATTACAAGATATTACTTCCATTATTAGCTACTCGTTTTCTAAAAAAAGAAGCGGTCTATCAAAATGAATAGCGAACAGCAGTGACAATCATTTTTTGGTGTCGCACTTATTATTACAATTCGTCATATGAAAAACGAGCGTTTTTTAAATTAAGTCAAACCTTAAAAACGCTCACCCCTCAGCTCTATCATTATTCCTGCTCAACAGTTGATTGTCTTACTATGAGTTCCGGTTCATACACAATTGAGTCTAATTGTAGATTACCTTTTTTCCGATTCGGGTCGTTTTCAATCATTTGAATAATCATTTCAGCTGCCTGTTCACCCATTTTACTTTTAGGGTGATTAATGGAGGTCAATTTCACTTCTGAAATCTCCGCTAAAAAGGAATCGTCATAACCTACCAATGATATGTCTTTTGGTACTTGTAACCGCTTGGCTCGCAACAAATCCATTAATATAAGAGCTAATTCATCATTGTAACAAACAAGAGCAGTTGGTCTTTCTGCCTGTGACAATAACCTCTCGAGCTCTTTTGCTGGTTTATCGAGCTTTTCTTCGGAATAATACGTAACAATATTCGTTGGAATTATCGGTACTTGATGTTTACGGTGTGCCTTTACATATCCTTTCATACGCTTTATTCCTTGATTATCGTCTGTCTTAAATAAGCCTACGATGTTTGTATGCCCTTGTTTAATCAAATGTTCCGTTTGTAAATAGCCTCCCTTTTCATCATCGACTAATAAACAAACTGGTTCAAGTTCATCATAATAAGCATTAATCATAATGTAAGGGATATCCATTCTTTCTAAATTAAAGTAATAATTAATATTAGGGTTGGCGAAGGAGCTTTTTGTAGGTTCTACAATAATACCATCAAAAGATTGGGATAAAATCGTTTCAAGTATACGTCGTTCATTTTCAATATTATTATTAGTGCTAAATAGACTAACTTGGTAACCTCGCTCACTTAAATATGATTCTGCACCGCGAATAATGCTAGGGAAAATGTAATCTGAGATATAGGTTGTAATAATTGCAATGTTTTTAGTATCGTAATTACTAGGTTTATCTTGTTTTGTTCGATCAGCACAAAAAGTACCCGAACCTTGCTCACGATACAACCAACCTTCTGTAACTAATTCTCCTATTGCGATTCGAATCGTATGTCGACTAACTCCAAATTCCTTCATTAGTTCATTTTCTGAATTTATCTTTTGATTAGGCACATACGTCCCATCTAATATCCTAGATTTTATGACTTGTTTTACTTTACCGTATTTTGTCACAGTCGTAACCTCAATTCTTTACGTACTAATAAATATACGTACATGTTACCACAACTTCTTCCAATAAGGCAAAATTCATTCGATTGGTTAAGAAAGTGCCTTAAATGGGTTCACCATCTAAGACACTTATTAATAAAGGTTATTTATCTAAACGATACGCAATATCATTCCATTTTAATTCATTTCGGAACTGCATAACTTCTGTCTTATCATTAATAAAGACACATTCAATGTTGACCATTGTTGCCCAATCGTATAATTGTTCTGGTGTAACTTTAAATGAAAAGACTGTATGGTGAGCTCCACCAGCATAAATCCACGCTTCAGCTGATTCACTTAAAGATGGCTTCGGTTTCCAAAGAACTTTAGCAACTGGTAAATTAGGCATTTCGATTTCCGACTTAACAGCTTCTACTTCGTTAACAATAAGTCGGAAACGATTTCCTAAATCAATAATTGAAGCATTTACAGCTTCACCCGCATCTCCATCAAAGACCATACGTGCAGGATCGTCCTTACCACCAATACCAAGTGGATGAACTTCCAATGTCGGTTTTGTAGCAGCCACAGTTGGACAAACCTCTAACATATGTGAACCAAGAATTAGTTCGTTTCCTTCTTCTAAATGATAAGTATAGTCCTCCATAAATGAAGTTCCTTCATTATTAGCAATAATCTTCATTAAACGAACTAGTGCTGCTGTTTTCCAATCCCCTTCACCAGCAAATCCATATCCTTGTTCCATTAAACGTTGTACAGCTAACCCTGGAAGTTGCTCCATACCGTGTAAATCTTCAAAGTTTGTCGTAAATGCCGTAAATCCACCCTCTTTAAGGAAAGCTTTAAGCCTAATTCAATTTTTGCTTGATATTTAATAGAATCAATATTTTCATCTTCAGCAATATCATATTTTTCCTTATATTCTTCAAAAAGCTTTTCAACATCTTCATTAGTAAATTCATTCATTTTTGCAACTAAATCACCAATACCAAAATATGATGTTGACCAACCAAATTGAATTTGTGCTTCAACCTTATCTCCTTCCGTAACAGCAACTTCACGCATATTATCACCGAACCGGGCAATCTTTAACGTTTTACTTTCTTCGTAAGCTACAGCTGTTCGGACCCAACTACCAATTCGATTGATTACTTTTTTATCCTGCCAGTGACCAACTACAACTTTACGGCCAATTTTCATTCTTGTTCCGATAAAGCCATACTCTCTGTCACCATGTGCAGCCTGATTTAAATTCATGAAATCCATATCAATCTTATCCCATGGAATATCACGATTATATTGTGTGTGCAAATGTAACAACGACTTACGTAATTCTGTTAAACCAGAAATCCACATTTTCGCTGGTGAAAACGTATGCATCCACGTAATAATCCCCGCACAATTTGGATCTGAATTAGCATCAATACAAAGCTGTCTAATTTCATCTGGTGTTTTGACAACAGGCTTAAATACTATGTTGTAATCAAAGTCATTTTCATTTAACCCTGCTACAATTTCCTTAGAATGTTTAGCAACTTGTTCTAATGTTTCAGGGCCATATAAATTTTGACTACCAGTTACAAACCAAAACTCGTACTCTTTTACTTTTAACATTTCTTCATCCTCCTAATTGACCATTCATATTTACAATCAATATTAATTTTGCCCGTAGTAAGCATTTGCACCATGTTTACGTAAAAAGTGCTTGTCAAGTAAATCTTGATCCATTGCTGTTGTATGTGGGTTTAATTGTAATGTTCTAGATGCCATTTTTGCAACTTCCTCTAAGACAACAGCATTATGAACTGCATTATCTGGATCCTTTCCCCAAACAAACGGAGCATGAGACTTAACTAGCACAGCAGGAATTTGCATTGGATCAATTTTATCAAACGTTTCAACTATGACATTTCCTGTTTCCATTTCATAAGCACCGCGAATTTCAGCTTGTGTCATATCACGCGTGCATGGAATCTCTCCATAAAAATAATCAGCTTGAGTTGTTCCAAACGCCGGAATAGCTTTTCCTGCCTGTGCCCAACTTGTTGCCCATGGAGAGTGAGTGTGAACAATCCCACCTATTTCTGAAAATGCCTTATATAGAGTAACGTGAGTAGCTGTATCAGATGAAGGCTTAAGATCTCCTTCGACCACTTCTCCATCTAAATTCACTACAACCATATCATCACGTTTTAAGTCGGAATATTCAACTCCGCTTGGCTTGATAACTACAAGGTTTGACTCTCGATCAATACCACTTACATTTCCCCACGTAAACGTAACAAGTCCATGTTTAGGTAAGGCGAGATTTGCTTCTAATACTGCTTCTTTTAAGCTTTCTAACAAAACCATTCCACTCCTCTCACTACTATCTATAAGTTCATTATACACTTGTACGTACAATAAATAAATAGTTTTATAATAAATTTGTTGGAATTCTTTAAAGTGAAACATGATCGTAATGCTAATTTCATTACAAGTTACTCATAAATATCCACGATTAAACCTAGTGCATACATAATAGACCTTACTTATTGATTGCATTTGCTTTATTAAAGCCAACGGCTACTTATTTAAACAGTTCATTTTGTCAAAAAGCTATACGTCGTTCTGCGCTTATAAGTAGAACCTTTCTTGGTTACAACAGATGGAAAGTGTTCGTGATGAATAGCATCAGGCAACCCTTGTGTCTCAAGACATAAGCCTAAATATTTCTCCGCCTGAACACCTCTAACTGAAAAATTATCACTTATCATATTGCCGGTATACAATACGACACTCGGCTCATTTGTCTCAATGACTAGTACTCGTCCACTTTGCTCATCCTCGAGGCGAATTTCTTCATCGTGATTCTTCTCTAATAAAAATGGATGGTCATAACCTTTTCCAGCTAAAAGGTTTTGCTTATCATTCGATTGAATTCCTTCGATAATCTTTCTACCGTTTCTAAAGTCAAATACTGTACCTTCACTATCAACGAATTCACCTGTTGGCATTAAATCATCTGTTAAACTTAAGAATTGCTTACTTTTCATCGTTAACGTATGCTCTTTTATCGTTGATTTTAAATTACCGCTTAAATTAAAGTATGTATGGTTCGTCATATTAATCAATGTATCCTGATCAGGGACAGCTTTATAATCAATTGAGAATTGGTTATCATTTGACAATGAATAAGTTACCTCAATCGACACATTACCTGGGTAGCCCTCTTCACCATCTTGACTATAATACGAATACACGACGCCTACTTTGTCTGTTTCTTTAAAATGTTCTGACTTCCAAACAACTTTATCGTAACCTTTAACTCCACCGTGTAAATGGTTATTGCCGTCATTTTGTGCCAACTTGTATGATTTATTATTTAAACTAAATTGACCAGCTTTAATACGGCCAGCTACTCGTCCGCAAATAGCCCCAAAATAAGGCGAGTGCTCTTGATACTCTTTTAATGAATCAAACCCTAATACAACACTTTCGTAGTTCCCATTTCGATCTGGTGCTAAAATATTCGTAATAATACAGCCATAATCAATGCATGCAACTTCCATGCCATTATCATTTTTCAACGTATATTCATGTACATCTTGATTATCAACTTGTCCGAATAAAGTTTAACAACTTCCACTTCTCTTTCCTCCTCTTGTATGGATCAATTTATTCAAGAATTCATCCACTATCATACACTAGTCCACTTCTTAAAAACAATCTATGGTAAAGAAGCTTAATCACTCGAAAATAGTTATTTTTGATTAAAAAGCCTAATGGGAAGGAGATTCTCCTCCTACATTAGGCACGTTTCAACCCATTATTTCTTTAAACGAATAACATTCCAAGAAGCATTCGATAAAACAGCTTGAACAACGCCATTGTCTAATTTAGCATTTCCTTTATTATGAGGTTTAACAACTTGCTCATTTACAGTATTAACTGCTTTTAAGTCATCATGCTCTAACACGATGTGTTCAACTAAACGATAACCTTCAAAACTACGTACATCGATTGAAAATTCTAGAGATTCCTCAACGTGTCGATTAAGAGCAAAAATTGTTACTTCATCGTTTTCCTCATTATAAACAGCTGCACTGTCCACATATGGTACATCGGTGAAATCCTTCGTATCATATACAGGAGAAGAAATTACTGGACTTAACGATACACCTCTCCCGTAGACAGACGCATGCATGTACGGATAATAAATGGTTTGCTTCCATGAACGCCCTTCATTTTCAGTCATAATTGGTGCAATAACATTTACTAATTGAGCCATACAAGCCATTTTAATACGGTCAGCATTCTTCAAAAATGTTATTAATAAACTTCCCACTAGTAGAGCATCTTCAAAATTATAATGATCCTCAAGCTGAGGGGGGGCAATCGTCCATGGATCGATTTGTTTATCGGCATCATTTGAATGGTACCAGACATTCCATTCATCAAAGCTTAAATACATTTGCTTTTTACTACGCTTTTTAGCCTTAATGTAATCACAAGTTGCGATAACAGTTTTGATGAAACGATCCATTTCCAAACCATTAGCTAAATAATTTGCTGAATCATTATCACGGTTACCGAAATATTGATGTAATGAAATATAATCTACCTCTTCGTACGTATGCTCTAACGTAGTTGCCTCCCATTGCGGGAATGTCGGCATATTAGAATTTGAACTACCACAAGCTACAAGCTCAATAGAAGGATCAACTAATTTCATTGCCTTAGCAGTTTCTTGAGCTAATCTTCCGTATTCGTCAGCTGTTTTATGCCCAACTTGCCATGGGCCATCCATTTCATTTCCTAAACACCACGTTTTAATATTATGAGGCTGTTCATACCCATGTTCTTTTCTTAAATCACTCCAATATGTTCCTCCAGGATGATTACAATATTCAATAAAGTTTCTAGCTGCGTCAATACCTCGAGTACCTAAGTTAATGGCCATCATTACTTCGGAATTTACCTTTTTTGCCCAATCAACAAATTCATTCGTACCTACTTCATTTGTTTCGATTGTTCTCCAAGCTAGCTCTAATCGACGAGGGCGCTCTTCTTTAGGTCCAACTCCATCCTCCCAATTATAAGCGGACACCATATTTCCTCCTGGATAGCGGACAATTGGTACTTGAAGTTCCTTAACTAAATCAATAACATCTTGGCGAAAACCATGCTCATCTGCATTAGGATGATTTGGTTCATAAATTCCTCCATAAACCGCTCTTCCCAAATGTTCAATAAACGATCCGTATATTCTTTGGTCGATTTCTGCAATCTTAAACTCTTTGTCTACTACCATTTTAGCCTTTTTCATCGTATTCCCTCCTACAATTAAAACGTTTTCAATATACTAAATAATATTTGAACATATATTAACTAATTTACTAATTAGTTAATGTTTCTATAATTATAATAAACTATTTTCCGGTTGTAAAGTTCAAAACAAACAAATTTTAACTCTCAGTATAAAAACAGCAAAATTAACATAATAACGTTATTTGTTTGCTTCCATTTACGACTTCATTTATATAGCTACCTAAAAAAGTGCTCATAAGAAAAACTCTTATGAGCACTTCAATTATGAAGAAGGTCTCTCTTTTGCTTTATCAGCTTCGGAAGCATTTTTCATTGCTTCATGACGATTTTGCTGCATTTCCTCGACTGTTTTTGGTTTAATTCTAGCCGCCCCTTTATATTGACGTGTTGGAATAAACGGTTCTGTTGAAAGTTTCTTCTTCGCCTCTTTAATTGCTAGTTTATATTGTGGTAGCCATTGTTCTTGGGCAACGAGCATTTCATCAACTAGTTGCCAAATTTCAGGAGGGTTACAAACCGCCCCAACTAAGGGATCCACCATAAACGCTTGTCGCAGCAATTTATCATTTCCATTAATTGCAGCCTCAACTGAAAGTCTTTGAACAGAAATGCTTGCTTGACAAACTGCTGCACATCCATGAGGTAAATCACCAATATGTGGCATATTAATACCGTTACGATCAACATAACCGGGTGCCTCAATAATTGCATCGTCTGGCAAATTAGAAATCACTCCATTATTGACAACATTAAAATGACCACGATACACTCTTCCCGTTTCTAATCCTTCAATAATGTACGAACCGTGCTCTTCACCACGCTCCCGAGAAGAATAAGATAACGCCGGTTCCTTTAACCAATTTGGAAAATCAGTCTCAAACCATGTTCGACCTTCTGTACATACACGTAAATATCCTCCTGTTTCACCATTAATCCATGTTCCTAAATCAATCCAGTCATGAATTTCATCATGTCTCTTTCTATACCATGGTACATATTCACTCAAGTGCCCATTAGATTCTGTACTATAATAACCAAAACGTTTGAGCATATCGATTCGAACCTTTTCAGTCTTTCGAAATTCTGGATGGTTTTCAAACGCTTCTAACACCTTATCGGTCAAGTCTATTTCTTTATGTTTCACTTGTATATACCACGTTTGATGATTTATACCTGCACAAATGATATCGATGTCTTCTTTTTCTAAACCAAACGCTTCTGCAATTTGCCGATGCCCGCCTTGCACACCATGACATAAGCCTATTGTTCGTACCCCACCGTACTGATTACAAGCCCATGTTAACATTGCCATCGGATTCGCATAATTTAAGTGCAGACAATTAGGTTCACAAACCTCACGTATGTCCTTACATATGTTCATCATCTCTGCAATCCCTCGTTGACCATACATAATGCCGCCAGCACAAAGTGTGTCACCAACACATTGATCAATTCCGTACTTTAAAGGAATTTCTATATCTGTTGTAAATGCTTCTAATCCACCTATTCTTACAACAGTAAATATATATCTTGCATTTCGCAATGCTTTGCGTCGGTCTAACGATGACTGAATTTGGATATTTAATCCATTTTCATCAATATCACGCTGACATAATTCCGTTACCATTTCCAAGTTACGTTCATTAATGTCCGTAAATGCAATTTCAATATTATGAAATTCTGGAACCGTTAACAAATCTCGTAATAGTCCTCTAGTAAACCCAATACTACCTGCACCGATAAATGCTACTTTAAATGACATAATTTCCTCCTTAATAGGCATGATAATATAATTTAATTATGATGAAAATTGTAACATCAAAGTAGATTAAACGCTTTCAATTTACTAACTTATCTCATTGATAATAGTAAAATATATTAACTTCAATAGCCATTTTTTATTCCAAAACAAAAAAAGCACTGTATGCCAGTACTCTTTTCTGATTTTCTATTATCACGTTCCCATTTTCATATACTTTATGAATTCTCACTTGCTAATTTAGTTAATAACTGATTAAAACTATTGACCAGCTCTTCAAGCTCCAAAGGTCTTAACGGTTTACTAAATAAATATCCTTGTGCTTCATCACATTCATTTAAACGTAATATTTTTAGTTGCTTATATGTTTCAACACCTTCCGCAATCACTTTTAGCCCTAGATTATGAGCCATCAAAAGAATAATATTGGCGATATTTTCATCATCCTTTGATTTCGTAATATCCTTTGTGAAAGATTGGTCAATTTTTAAATAGTCTATTGGAAATGTCTTTAAATAATTTAATGAACTATAGCCTGTCCCAAAATCATCTACAGAAATATTAACACCTAAACGTTTTAGATCCTTTAAAATTAAGGTAGCTGTCTCTACATTCATCGTCATACTTTCAGTAATTTCAATTGTTAACCTGCTCGGTTCAATATTGGTCACCTTCAAGTACTCAGCAATTTTATTAATGAGATCAGGCTGATAAAACTGCCTTATCGATAAGTTAACTGATAATGTGAAGTTCGAAAGACCCTTTTGATCCCATTCTTTTAATTGCTGACAAGCTGATCTTAAAACCCAGTCACCAATAGGATAATCATCCCAGTTTCTTCTGCGACTGGAATAAATTTTTGAGGTGATACTGAACCAAGTCGTTTATTTTTCCAACGTAATAATGCTTCAACGCTCACCATTTCATTTGACGTTAAATTAATAATCGGTTGATACACAAGGTGAAATTCTTCTCGATTAAGGGCTTTTCTTAACTCATTTTCGAGCTCTAGTCTGGCATAATTCCGTTTGTCCAATTGCGGATCATAAAATTGATAATGACTTCTTCCTTGGTTTTTGCTTGATACATCGCAACATCTGCTTTTCGAATAAGCTCTGCCACTTCATCTCCATCATCAGGATATAAGCTAATTCCTATACTCGGTGTGACAAAGATTTCATGTCCTTCAATATAAAATGGGGTATCTAGCTTATGTAAAATGACTTTTGCTAAATTTTCCAAACGTTCTTTATTTACATTATTTACAAGGATTGTAAATTCATCTCCGCCTTGCCTTGAAGCTGTATCTTGATCCGTTATACAAGCATTTAACCGTTTAGCTACTTCAACTAATAATAGGTCACCGATTTTATGTCCTAATGAATCATTAATTAATTTAAAACGATCTAAATCTAAATACAGTAGTCCGATTTTTATATCTTTCGTCGCTTCAGTTATCGTCTTTCTCACTCTTTTATCAAATAGACGTCGATTAGCGAGACCTGTTAAGTCATCGTGAAAGGCCATAAAATTAATTCGTTCTTCTGCTCGATAATGTTTGATTATTAAATGGGCTAAATATGTTGCTTTTTTAATAATTTCTAAATCATCTTCCTTTGGTACACATGAACCTTGATTATAGATAGCAAATACGCCAAAGACATTATTTTTATTATCAAGAATAGGTATTGACCAACAAGAACGATAATCATAATCTAACAAAACGTTTCGGAAGTCTTTAAAAAGAGGGCTAACTTCTATATCCGTAACAATGATAGGTTTTTTTAAATAGGCAGCTGTACCACATGAACCGTTACCATAACCAACTGGGATATTATTTATAACCTTCGGAAGTTTCGCTGGCAAATTAGGCGAAGAAGCTTGAATTAGGCGATTTTCACTAGGATCTAATAGTAGAATCGAAGTAACTCCTCCGTCCAATACACTTTCAACTAAGTAACAAACGTGATTTAAAACAACGGAAATCGGAGCGTCCTTTGTTATCATTTCTAAAATTTTATTCTGACTGCTTAAAAGAATTTCTTGCTTTTTTTCGAGTGTAATATCTTTTGCCATCACAACTACCGCTGCTATTTGTCCGTCTTTATAAATAGGGGCAGCAGTTAAAGCTAATTCATAACGTTGTTGATGTTTCGTTTGAACTATTGTTTCAAAATGATCTTTATAACCATGGTAAATACGCTTAATATGCTTCTCTGTTTGTGCTAGTCTTGACTCATCTATTAATTCAATAAAAGGTTTTTTTATAAATTCTTCGTTTGTGTAATCAAATAGCTTTAATGTTGCTTCATTACATAAAATAAATTCACCATCATGTTTAAAATAAAACATGGATTGTTATTTAATTTAAACAATGACTGATAATACTGATATACATCACTATTAGTCATATCTTCCATATTGTCACCTTCTCTTAGTCTAGCAAAAGTTTCTATCATTATCATACTAAAGCTTTAGGCAATATACACTATATTTTTTTATTATGAGTTAAACTTTCGACTATAGGTCATACTAATTTATATGTAATTGTTTACATGGAGGTTTGCTCATTATGGATAAAGAACACTTATATGAAGACATCTTAAAAACAAAGGAAGAGCTTGTAACCTTAACGACTGAGTTTTGGACGCGTTATGCCGGTTTTGACACATGGTATTTTTGGGTAAACGTAGCCACAATCACTTTACCTTTAATCATTTTATACATATTAATTGAAAAAAAGAGGCTATTTGAAATATGTTTTTTTGGATATACAACTCATGTCTTGTGGGCTAATATTGATAATATTATGTCGATGAATAACTTAATTATCCATCCTCATAGTTTAACTCATATGCTACCAGTCGGCATTACCGTAACGACTGTGTTATTCCCCGTAACATTTATGCTTCTTTATCAATTTTGTACGGACTATAAACGTAACATGTATATTTATACTATCATTGCTTCATTTATTTTTGCCTATGGTTTTGGTGGTCTTTCTCTAATCCTGGACCTCCTTCGGCTTGAAAATGGAATGAATTTATTTTATTTATTTCTAATTAACATTGTGATAACATTGATTTCTTATTGGTTTACAAAATTCTTTCTAAAAATTAAGGGAACGTACGTCTAAACTACTGTCCCTTAATCTTACTTATTGAATTTTTAAAGACCGTAAACGATTCAGGGCAGCAGCTATTTCAAATCGTCTAGGTCTAGCTACTTCTCCTGGATGACCATAAAATGTCGATGCAAACGATATTCCTTTCTCTTCTAACTGCTTCTCAACTAGTTCTAAAAGCTCGTTTATCGTTTTTTTATGTTTCATTATTCCATTTCGCTCCAAATAATACAAAACGTCTGCTATCATCCTAGTCTGACTTTCTTCAACTAATTGTTCTACATATTGGAGGTCAATGATTTCTACTCCATACTGAATCTTTGTTAAGCCGCGAGCACTAGCTTGAACCTTCTTACCATTTCTACTGTTTAAACTAATTGGTTTCGGTACTCGATGTGAAATTTCTCCAAATGAAGCCCCTCCTTCATGATGACGATTCCCTTTTATTTGCTTCGATATCCGTTTTGCTTCAGTTGTCACATTGATAGGGCGGAAATGCTCCATTTTTATCACGAGATCAGCTACATCAAAGTAATCACCGGATCCTCCCATCACAATAATAGTTGAAACATCCTTTTCATCTTTTAATTGTTCAACTTTATCAACGAAGGTGTAATCGGTTCTAACTCTTTTGCAATCAACAGCTGCATTCTCGCATCACGTATCATAAAGTTAGTGGCTGTTGTATCTTCATCAAGTAATAACGCTTTTGCACCTACCTCTAACATTTCTACTAAATTCGCTGCTTGTGACGTACTTCCACTTGCATTATCTGTTGAAAATTTCATTGTATTTTTCATTAATGGCAGTGTAGTAATAAAAGGAGAGATATTTACTTCGTTTACACTACGTCCATCTTCTGCACGAATTTTCACAACATGATCATCTGTAATGACAAATTCACGACCATCCTTTTCGCAGTGATCATATATTCCATTTTCAATAGCCTTTAACAGCGTTGATTTCCCGTGATAACCTCCACCTACTATTAGAGTTATTCCTTTCTTTATTGCCATTCCTTTTACCGGCTCTGTTTGATGTGGTACTTTTATAGAAATTTCCAAACTTTCTGGTGACTTAAAAGGAATGACTCCGTCTTTAAGCGGTAAATCGCTCACTCCACTTTCACGAGGTAAAATAGATCCATTTGCAATAAAGGCAATATAGTCATGCTCCTTTATAAATTGACGAATGGTAAACTGCTGGTCTGCTAACTTAATCGCACTCGAAATCTCATTATTTGGTAATTTTAAAATTGCACGTTCAATAATTTCAGGAATATAAGAACAAAATAACGCTTCTGCATCCCTTGCAGCAATGCGTCTCCCATTTGCGGGTAAG
This sequence comes from Bacillus sp. JCM 19034, assembly GCF_001310635.1. Lineage (GTDB taxonomy): Bacteria > Bacillota > Bacilli > Bacillales > Bacillaceae_D > Halalkalibacter. The sequence goes on along the minus strand of NZ_BAXR01000001.1, from coordinate 223,602 downwards.
ACAACGCTTAAACAAACGATGAGCTCTTCCTCATCGATCATCACCGCTGAACGCTCGATAATTTTTTGTTTAGGTGCATCAAACAAAATATGTCCACTTTTTCCAGCACCTCTTACATTACTTCGTTTCTTATTTAAATGGCTTCCAATCCTTCTTGCAACAGTATCCTCACATCGAACTCGTCGATAACGTTTTTTGCACCATTCTTTTTTAATAGCCACTTCTGTTAAGGGAATCGAAATTCTAACTTTGGATGGACTAGCAAAGGGATCACCTTGGACATAGTCTATATGTAATAAATAAGTTGGAAATAAGTAAGTTCCTTTTATTTCTTTATAAGCTTTATACCCTTTTTGGTCTATTTTCTGTAAAATGTTCATTAGATCATTCACAAACCAATACCTCCACCACGTTCAAATTTAGAATTACCATTTGAATGCAAAATATCATTTTAAGGGATCAAAATTGGGATAAATTCTATATTTCAACATCATCTAAAAATCATTGATACGTCAATATCAATAACTCTCCACATAGGAAAAAGCCGTTTGTATTAAACGATAACGGCTTCCTACCCTATATATTATGATAGTGATGTAATCGCATCAAGAGCGACCTTCACTTCTTGGGAAATCGCTTCTTTCACTTTCTCCGTATCAGGATGATAATTTTCTCTTAAATTATCATCTGCATAACCATCAATTGCTAAAATTGCTCCAGCACGAACTCCTCTTAAATTTGCAATCGTAAATAAAGCGGCATTTTCCATTTCAACTGCTAATACATTCGATTTTTTATAAATATCATGAGGAAAAGTAATACTTCCTAAATAGAATGCATCTAGCGTTAATGTAATTCCTTCGTATGTTAAAACCGATTGCTTTTTAGACGCTTTTACTAACGATTCAACAATTTCACGATTAGCTACAGCTGGAAACTCAACAGGGACTAACTGTTTAGATAAACCATCACATCGGACAGCAGCGGTACTAATAACTATGCTCCCAGCTGGAATCTCTTTACGATAAGAACCAGCTGTACCAATACGAATGATCGTTTCAACGCCGCCCATGATTAATTCCTCAAAACAAACTGCTGCCCCAGGCCCACCTACCCCATGGCTAATAACAGCAATTTCTTCGCCATTATATTTACCTACGTACGAATGATACTCTCGATTTCGTGCTAGTTTTTCAGCATTTTTTAAATATGTTGAGATAGATTTGGCTCTTTCTGGATCACCACAAACTACTACTTTTTTTGGCAATTGTTTCGAATCAATTTTGAGGTTCGGTAACAACTTAATCAAACTCCTTTTTCTCCCACTCATCTTCAGGTATATCTAAATCTTCACCAGAAAACCGTTCTTCTTTGAAAGGGTCTCCTCGTAAATGAAACCCATTTTGTTCCCAGAATCCTGGTTCATTTTCATCAATGAATTCAAAGCCACGTAACCATTTCACACTTTTCCAAAAATACAAATGTGGTACGACGAGTCTTAAAGGCCACCCGTGCTTATCTGTTAATGGCTTTCCTTCAAATGAATGTGCTAAAAGAATATCATCTCCCATTAAATCATCTAACTCAATGTTTGATGTGTAGTCGTAATCACCTTTCAGCATCACATAGTTGCTTTTTGGCTGTACACCAATTTCCTTTAAAAAATCACGAAAGCGTACACCTGTAAACGTATTATTAAATCGTGACCACCTAGTAACACAATGAATATCAACCGTGATATCGATTTGCGGCATATTCAAAATATCCTCATATTTTAAACTGACTTCTTTATTCACTTTTCCTGTTATTTTTAAATCCCAATTATCAAGATCGTATGTAGGAACATCGCCTTCATGTAAAATTGGAAATTTTTCTGTTAATACTTGTCCTCTTGGCAAACGACCGTTAAAATCTTCTTGGTTCTTCGGTGTTTTCATACGTTTAATTCGATCGGCTTTTTTCATAATGATCACTTCCTTTAACGAGAACTTTGTTGATTCGTTTCATCGGTTTCGACCCCACGTCCTTTTAGTAAAAACATAGCTACTAACGTTAACACATATGGAATCATACTTGTAAATTGTGTTGGTATTGAAAAGCTTTGCATCCGTGTACTTAATGCATCTGTTAAACCGAACAATAAGCTTGCTCCTAATACACCAAATGGATGAGATTGACCTAACATTGTGGCAACAAGGGCGATGAAGCCACGGCCAGCAGTCATACCTTCAGAGAACATCGTTACTAACCCTAATGATAACTGGGCTCCAGCTAACCCGCAGAGTATACCACTTAATGCAATAGCTAAGTATTGTAATCCTTCTACATGAATACCTAAGCTACGAGCAGCTACTTGATTGTAGCCTACAGATAACATTCGAAAGCCAGTCACTGTTCGATACATGAAGACAAATAAAATAAACGGGACAACTAAAGCAACATAAACAAGAATCGTATGCCCTGAAAAGATCGCCCCTAGTACTGGGATGTTTTCTAAAATAGGAATATTAATATTAGGTAATCCAGTCATTGTGTTATCGTAAAAGGCACCTTTCACATCGAAGATCGCACGCAGTAAGAAGGTCGTTAAGCCTAAAGCTAAGAAGTTAATGGCGATTCCAACAACGATCATATTCGCTTTAAATTGAATCGCCATAACTGCTAAAATAAGAGAAAATAATAAGCTAATGAATGCAGCAAATATGACTGAAACTATCAAATTTCCGGTAAAATAATTCGCAACAATTGCACTAAACGCTCCGACTAATATTAATCCCTCTAGACCTACATTAAAGATACCAACCCGAGAACAAAGCATACCTCCAAGAGCAGCTAATAAAATCGGTGTAACCATTCGTAATGTTGAATTTAAAAGAGAAAGATCAAATAACTCCATTGTTTTTCCTCTCTTTCTTATAGGCCCTAATCCACGCGAATGTTATGTTCGCAGATATAAATAAAATTAGAACTGCTTGTATTATACTGCCAACTTCTAATGGAACATCGGTATTTCGTTCTACTCCTAAAGATCCTGTATGTAAAGCAGCTAAGAAAATGGAGCTGAAAATAACCGCAAGTGGATTAGATTTAGCCAATAGTGCTGCCATTATACCTGTCCAAGCATAATCTGGAACTGTGAGGGCATTATCGACAAATCGATAATGAGATCCTAACACTTCAAAGACACCAGCTAATCCCGCTATTCCACCACTAACAAACATACTAATTAACATTACTTTTGATCGATTTACTCCTCCATATGAAGTGAAAAATGGGTTTTTCCCAAGCATGTTCACTTCATACCCGATTGCTGTATAACGAAAAGCAATAAATAATCCAATCGCAATCACAATTGCTATTACAAAACCGTAATGAACACTCATACCAGCAATTAATTTTGGAATATAAGCTGCTTGATCGAGTAATTTCGTCTGTGCTAACGCTGCGGAACCGTCACGGTCTTGAAATGGATGACTAACTAAATAACTTGCAAATAACACAGCTATATAGTTCATTAGCAATGTTGAGATAATGAGTTGGACTTTAAATTTTGCTTCCATCATACCAGCTAATGCAGACCAAATTCCGCCAATCGAAAAACCAATTAAAATTGCTGCGATTAATTTAACAAAACCAGGTCCAGGTATATAAAGAGCAACCAGAGCTGAACTAACGGCGGCTAATACCATCTGTCCTTCTCCACCTAAGTTAAACGCTCCAGCACGAAAAGCAATACTTACACCTAATGCAATTAATAAAATCGGTGTTGCTCTAGCAAGAGTTGACATAACAAAATATAAATTACCAAAAGCACCTTTCCACATTTCACCATACGTTTGTAGTATTGGTTCTCCTAATGCTCTCATTGCAATAGCTCCCACTATCAAACCTATTAAAATAGCAAAAAGAGGTTGGATAAGTGCATTAATTTTTACGAACCGCATCTCCCAGTTTACCTCCTGCCATTAATATACTAAGCTTTTCTTCAGTCGCTTCCGATCGGCTTAATTCTCCTACGATTTCACCTTCAAACATAACTAATATGCGATCAGATAACTTTAAAATTTCAGTAAGCTCTGAAGAAACTAGTAACACCGATCCATTTTCATTTCGTTTTTTTACGATTGCATCATGGATGACTTCCATTGCACCTATATCGACCCCTCTAGTGGGTTCGGCCGCAATCAAAAAAGGAGTATTTTGTCCTAACTCACGAGCGACAATCAGCTTCTGTAAGTTTCCACCTGATAGATTTGCTGCCTGTTCTGTTAAAGAATTCGGTTTAATAGAAAATTGCTCAATCCATTCTTGAATGATAGGACGTAGTGACGATCTCTTCATCCATCCACTTTTCACATAATTCTTTTTACGATGAAAACCAATGATTGCATTTTCTTCAACGGTCGCGTCTTTCGCAACTCCCCATTTATATCGATCCTCTGGTATATGAGCTAGCCCAATATCCCTTCTTTCTTTAACAGAAAGTTCGTTAATTGGTTGACCATTCAACTTAATAGAGCCATTTTGAACTTTAATTAATCCGGCAATCGCCTGAATTAGTTCAGACTGTCCATTCCCCGATACTCCTGCAACTCCTACAATTTCACCACGACTCACTTGAAAAGAAACGTCTTTCAACACTGGTTTAGCATTATTTTCTTGCACTCGAACATCCGCAAGCTCTAGAAAACGTTCTCCACTTATTGATCTTCTTTTTTCGACGTTCTTCAACTCACGACCAACCATTAATGTTGCCAATTTATGAGAGGTCGCTTCATTAATTGCCATGGTGCCTGTCACTTTTCCATTTCGTAAAACGGTCACATTATCCGCTACATCCATTACTTCTTGCAATTTATGGGTAATAATAATAATGCTTTTACCTTGGGATGCCAAAAATCGAATCGTTTTAAGCAGTTCTTGAACTTCTAATGGTGTTAAAACGGCTGTTGGCTCATCCAAAACGATAATATCTGCCCCTTGATACAATACTTTGATAATTTCGACTCTTTGCTGTTCACCAAGGGAACATTTCATTATTTTTTTCGTAGGGTGTATGGGAATCCGATATTGTTCAGACAAAGCAGCAACTGCTTTTATTGCTTCGTTACGTTGAAAAAAACCTATTTTTTTTGGTTCACGTCCAATAACTATGTTCTCCGCAGCAGTTAAATATGGAAATAACATAAAATGCTGATGAACCATACCAATCCCTTGATTAATCGCATCTGCTGGACTTGAGAAATTCACTTTATTATTATGGAGTATCATTTCCCCTGCCGTTGGTGTTTCCATTCCATATAACATCCTCATTAATGTTGTTTTCCCGGCACCGTTTTCACCGATAATTGCATGGATTTCTCCTTTCTTTAATGAGAATGAAATATCTTTATTCGCATAAAACTCACCATATCTTTTTGACATATGTTTCATTTCAAGTACAGTGGACATGAAGTTCCCCCTCCTTAACAATTTCAATTCAATTGCTTTAACAAACAAGGAAAAGGTGACTTGAAAACTATTAATCTTCCACAAGATTAAAAAGTTTTTAGTCACCTTACTGTAAAAAAAGGAAGCTCTCTCCTTACAAAATTAATGTAAGCATTATTCACCTTGTAAAGGGTTGGGAATTACTAATTCACCAGAAACAATACTATCCTTAATCTCGGTAACCTGCTTTATAACCTCTTCGTCGACTTTATCACTAAGAGGCGTTTCACTTTCATGTGTCACATATGTTAGGCCAACCCCACCATCTGCTAGACCATAACTAATGACACCAGAATCATAGGTTCCTTCTACAAAGGCCTTAATTGTTTCGTAAGCTGCAGCATCGGTTCCTTTCAATTGAGACAGCACAACATGCTCTGGATATTGAACCGTATAATCTATATCTTGTCCAGCTGTTAAAAAGCCCTTCTCTTCTGCTGCTTCAAAGACACCTAAATCACCAACTGCAGCAGCTCCAGCAATAAAATCAGCTCCTTGTGATTCTTGCATAAAGGCTAATTCTTTTGCACGAGCTGGATCAGCAAAATCATTCACGAAATTTAGAAGAAATGTAGCATCCGCATTAGTAGCTTTTAAACCATTCTCAAAGCCTTCCGTCCACTTTGATAGAAGTGGAATATCCATTGCTGCTACCATTCCAACAACGTTTGATTCAGTTAATAAGCCTGCTGCTGCACCTAATAAATAAGCAGCTTCATGCTCATCAAAATTGACACTACTTACATTTGGTAGGTCAACTACCGTATCGATGATTGCAAATGCTTGTTCAGGATTATCTGTTGCAACATTTTTTAATGGGTCTTCTGCTTCGAATGCGGCAGAAATTATTAAATCATAGCCTTCAGCAACTGCAACCCGTAAATTCTCCTCAATGACTGAATAATCAGTCGATTCAACAGAAGTTACAGCAACGCCAAAATCTTCAGCTGCCTGCTTTGCTCCATCCTGCATCTGTTGAAAAAAAGGATTTTGTCCAATAGGTTCTGGTAAGATAAGAGCAATTTTCAGATCAGTTGCTCCCTCAACAGCACCTTCATTTTCTGCCACATCATCGTTATCATCATTGGCATTACATGCAGCAAGTAACAAAATAAAAATAATAAGTACACTAAATAGCCTTTTCACGTATGATCCCCCACTCAATTTCTTTATTCTAGTATAAGTCAGCCTAATATATTCTCCATTACCCGAAATCAAAATGTATAAAAAATTCGAAGAATTTTGTCGACTAAGCTTATCTTATTCAGAAAGGAGAGGGATGTCAATATTCCAAAAGTTAATCTTCGCGAAGTCTATAGAAGAGGGAGAGCGCTTACATTGCTTTATTTATAGGCCTAAAAGTACTATCGAACTTTTTCAAAAAATCTCTTATTTAAACCAACCGTTATTTTTAATTTTCGTAATTGCTTCAATTCGATTACTTACATCAAGCTTATCTAAAATAATGGAAATATAATTTCGTACCGTTCCATTAGTCAAAAATAACTCCCCTGCAATTTCTTTAGTGCTTTTTCCAGTCGCCATTAACTCTATGACTTGTCTTTCTCGTTCCGTTAAAGGATTATCTTCTTCAAATGCTAAATCTATTAATTCAGGTGAATACATTTTTTGGCCTTGTATAATTTTTCTAATTGCACTTGCTAACTCTTCACTTGGACTATCCTTTAATAAATAACCACTAACATTCGCTTTTCTTGCTCGTTCAAAATAACCCGAACGGGCAAATGTTGTTAATATAATGACTTTACATTCGTCATCCATTAATAATTCAGCAGCATCTAGCCCACTCATTATCGGCATTTCAATGTCCATAATACAAATTTCTGGTTTCTTCTCTCGAACTAACTGGATAGCTTCTTCACCATTACGTGCCTTCCCAACAACTTCCATATCATCTTCTAAATCTAACAGTGCTCCTAGTGCACCTAACAGCATACCTTGGTCCTCTGCAATGACAATCCGAATCATGTCATGATCCCCCCATTTCTTGTTTTATAATTTTCGGTACGCGAATTGTAAGTATCGTCCCTTTATTATTGGAAACTTGTAAACTTCCATTAAGAAAATCCAAACGTTCTTCAATCCCTCTTAATCCATTACCTTTTGTTTCTTTATCAAATTGAAATCCAGTACCATTATCACATATTAGAATACATAATTCCTCAGACGTTTCTTCAATGCTAATTTGGCATAACGTGGCCTGACTATGCTTAACAACATTCGTAACTGCTTCTTTTATACACATACTTACTACGTTTTCAACAAGTAATGGAGTGTACTTTAAGCTTGTTGTACCTTTTAATGAAAAATCAATTTCAGCTGCTCGTAATAATTGCTGAACACGTTCTATTTCTTCCTCCAGCTTGATGCCGCGCATGTTCGATACCATCTCACGTACTTCTTTTAGTGCTGTTCTAGCTGTTTGTTGAATATCAGTAAGCTCTTCTCTTGCTCTATCAGGTTGAACATAAACTAGCCTTCTTGCTAAGTCACTTTTCAATCCGATTAGAGACAATTTTTGGCCAAGTGTATCATGAAGGTCCCTGGCAATCCGTTGTCTTTCCTCGATAACCATTAGCTTTGAAATACGATTATTGGCATCCTCAAGCTGACTTTCCAATTGCTCTTGCTTATTGCGGTTATACGTATTAAATGGCAATAAGATCACACCAATGACGGACATTACAATAAACGGAAATTGAGACATAAATAATTCTCTTTCTATAAAAAACAAATGCAAATTGATATGATCGTCGTTATTAAGTGAATAATATAAAGTGTAAAGAAACCAATCTTGCTTCTTATATTTCCAATAAAAAAGGCAAGGAATAAAGAAAAATAGACATATCCGTACAACAGGGTCATCGTCACGCTAATCACCATTTCCATCGCAACCCAAAGGTATATAAATTTCCCCTTTGAAATAAAGGAAAGGCGGTATGCCATAAAAAAGAGAATAATCATGATACAGCCAAAAATAATCTCAAAGGCAGACGTCGTTCTAAATATAAAGTAAAAGGGTAACAAACAAAAAATGATCCAAACATAAATACTTAAACCTGTATTTTTCGGAAATATATTATACCATTTCTGCATATGAACCTCTCTTCTATATAGTAAAGCTTCTCTGTTTAGTATACTTTATTTCATCCATTATTAGTAAAGAAAAGGGTTTGTTCCCAAAGATTATTAGTACCTTTGAAAACAAACCCAACATTGCAGCATATTTAATAAAAGCAGCAAATCTATATTATTTCCCTAATAAGCTAAGCCTTCTTTTTTCTAATCGATTTGTTCGCTTTGCTTGTTGGAGCTGCGGTTTTATATCCTTAAATGTAAGAAACGTTTTCGATTCTTCATCATATAAACGAAATCGCAGTGCTGCTAAGCTTGACTTTATCGTTACAGTAGTTGCCTTTTGTAAGGGAACAACAGATTCATGTACTTTTTCTAAATGATAATTAGGTACACGAGGACTTAAATGATGAACATGATGATAACCAATATTCCTGTAATCCATTGCAGTACTTTTGGAAGCTGATAATACGAACTACCGTCAATTGCCGCTTTTACGTAATCCCATTCAGTTTCATCTTCAAAATATGAATCCTCAAATTGATGTTGAATGTAAAACAACCATATTCCTAACATCCCTGATACGAACATAATCGTCCCTTGTATAATGAGGAATGGTAGCCACCCAACAAGCCAAATCATTGCAGCATATATAAGTACAATCGCTAGGTTTGTGAAATATAAATTTATCCGTTCCTTTTTTCTTGCACCTTTACGATTAAGGCGATTTGTTACAAAAAACAAGTAAACAGGACCTAAACCAAACATTACGATCGGATTACGGTAAATACGATAAGCGATTCTTTCTTTCAAAGAAGCTTTAATATACTCATCTACTGTCATAACCCACATATCACCAATGCCACGCTTATCTAAATTCCCACTTGATGCATGATGCATCGAATGCTCCCACTTCCACTTTTCAAAAGGAAACATAGTGATGATACCGGTTATCGTACCTAACCATGTATTCATTTTTTTGTTTTTCAGAAAAGAACCATGACAGCAATCATGAAAAATAATAAAAATTCGAACTGCAAATCCTGCAGCAATAACCGCTAAACCAATTGAAATAAATACAGATACGTCTAAACTTACATAGGCTAAATACCATAGAATAAAGAATGGCGGTATTGTATTTATTATTTGTTTCAAGCTTGTACGTTGATCCGATTTTTCAAAAGGTATGACCATTTTTCTTAATTGTGCTAATTTTTGTTTACTCATTTCGTTCCCCCTGAAATGTTTATTGAATCGTTTAACCTTATTTTAGGTGAGAACGTTAAATATTATAAGTCATGAACGTCAAATATTTAAGATGACAAATGTCATGTTCCTTAGTGACAAATAACAATATGAATTATTTTAAATATTTGGTTTATCTTTAGTGTCAGAGGCTTTCAAATGAAAAGCAGGATGATTAACTTTAACTAATCATAAGATAATTTTAATTATCATTCGTAGATGAGAGACAGGACAGTCCGCGTTACACAAAAGCTCTTACACTTCATGAGGATACTTTCAACTATGATGAACACAGAAGGCAATATCATTATTTTTTAATTTTACATATAAATCTTTAGGATACTTCTTTCTGATTTGATTTGGTGTGGTAACTGAATTTTATCAGAAGTGGTCCGGCCCTTACTTTATTGTTGAAGATCATCAAAGCCGGTGAAGTTTTACTGATCGTAAAATTCACCGGCTTTTCACTTGTGAGGAGGGCTTTGTCCCAACCTCTAATTTGTTTTTTATTTTAAATTTTCACCATTCTAACTTCATAAATCCGTCCTGAAGCATGATCCTCTTTTGTTACAAATTTCACTTCAACGGATTGCTTCCCTTCTGTTAAAGCTAGAGGAATTGGGTATTCTTCAATATACGTCTCCTCGTCTTCTATCCCTTTTGTAAATTCTGGCTCAACAATAACTTCCCCATCAACTTCAATAGAGAATTGGCGCTTGTACCAACTACCATCAACATGTACGCCTGTTCCCCCTTCAAAATACATCACTCTTAGTGCCATAGGTTCATTTTCCAACACTTTTAATTGATAGCTAAAATAACCACCATTATAGCAATCTCTCCACCCTCTTTGGATCACATTTAAATATCCGGAATTCGAGTTGCTTTTTAGCAGGTTATGTTCAACTTCCGGCTGTTGTTCGTTCGGTTGAACCTCATCGACTGTACGTTCTCGTAGTTTTTGTAAGGCTATATTTTCTTCATCAACAAAATGTTCATACGTATGCTCGTCCATGACATCCCAATAAAGTGTATATCGTTCGTGATGAAGCTGATAAAACGGAATTAGCTTGACAGATTGATTACCAGGCTGACCTATTTTTTCGGCTTCAAAAGTTAACGTATTATGATCAACGAGTGAAATTTTGTTTAATAAATCCTTGGGATCAGTAACAAGGGTTGGAACATCAATGAGCGGATGATTATTTAATGACAAGTGATTATCTAATATATCGGAATCAGGAAATTGTTCTCTCCCTAATGCTCCAGCTAATACGAGCGGGCCATACATGATGCCGATTTTCCTTTGATCATCTTTAGCAACATACGAATGCAAGCCCATTGGTAAGTGTAGCGTGATTTTGTCCCCTTTTTTCCACTTCCGTTTTAAACTTATAAAACCTGGAGTAGCACTTCTAGCCTCTTCTTCTTGATTATTTACATACACACGCATTTCTTCCTTTATCCAATAAGGTACACGAATGTGTAAATTCCATTCTTCATTACTTGTTTCTTCAATTGTTAGCACAGATTGAGATGACTTTGGGAATTCTGTTTCTTGCTTAATCGCTATTGGCAAATGACTGGCCTTGAACGTTGATGCAATAAACAAATTAACAAATAGGTTATTGTCATGATGATAGTAAATTCCTCTCGTATAGCGAGCTGGGTTTTCCATCCCTGTACCAGTACAACACCAAAAAGAATTCTCCGCAGAACAATACACTTTAAAGTGACCAGGCTGTGTAGAAACAAAATACGTTTTCATCCCCGTATCAGGATCTTGTGAAGCTAATATATGGTTATATAATGCCCTTTCATAAAAATCTATATATTCATTTTTTGTTCCCAAGCAAATAAAACTCCGTTAACTTTAACATATTATACGTATTACACGTTTCCGCTGTCTGTACTCCAAGCCGTTCGCTATTCGTTGGTCCAAAATGCTCATTTATACTATTTCCACCTATTGAATAGGACCGATGCTTCGTTACGACATTCCAAAAGAACAGGGCCATATCTTTGTATTTTCTCTCACCTGTAATGTTAAATAGTTTTGCGGCTCCAATTACTTTTGGTATCTGTGTATTAGCATGTTTCCCTTCTAACTCATCAATTCCTTTTGCCAAAGGTTCTAAAACTTCTTGATGACAGAAGCGAATCGCTAAACGTAAGTAAGCATCGTTACCAGTTATTAAAAATAAATCAGCCATTGCTTCATTCATGCCACCATGCTCGCAAATAAGCATTCGTTGAAATTGTTCATCCGTTAACTGATCCGTTCCTTTTGCAGCCCAGTCTGCTAATGTTGTAACTACCTCTAACGCTTGTTTTAATCCAACTAATTGATAGACATCAATGCAACCAGCAAATACCTTATGCAAACTATACCAAGGTACCCATTGACCAGCTAAATTAAAATGCTCTACCTCAAAGTCTCCGGAAAAGGCTATATCAAAGCACTTTCTGGGAAATCCACCAACATAGCCTTTTTCGTCTAAAGACTGTAAATAAGCCAGTTCGCTAATTGCATAAGTAATTTTTTCTTTTTATAATTTCTTCTCCTGTTACCGCATACATTTGTGCCATCGCTGATAACCAATGACCTATCGAGTGACCACTAATCCCTGTTGATTCCCATCCGCCATATCGAGGCTTTTTTGCTTCCTGACCGATAGCTTCATAACAGGGAGCACTTAGTCGATCGACATCTAAATTAAGTAAGTATTCTTTTCCTTTTAATTCGGACTGTTTGAAAATACCCTCTAATAATTGGACTTGGTGCATGAAACATCCTCCTAGCTCCTAATAAAACAGGATGATTTTGTTGTATCTTATCATGATGATGTCATATTGTCGGTAGTAGGATGCACATAATAGGTAGACAGATCCGACTATATTGGGAAAATCCTTTTCTTTATTCAAACTCGAAAAATAATTTATATACGTACTTAAATGCTTATAATTTCAATAAAAAACTTAAAGGCAAACCCTCCTTTACACATTTATTTCTTGTATCTCAAACGAACGAACACGATTCATCTCAGACTAAATGTCACAGCTACTTGAACACCCATTCTCTCTTGTGCAGACTGTAATTGTAATTCATACATTCTTCTTACAAGAGCAAATGTTTCTATCTGTTCATGTAAAAACTTATCACCAATTAGCTGATAATTGGGATAAGCAGTTTGTATCATTCGTCTAACATATGAACTCCATCGATCCTCTTCTGGAACATAACTAGTCATCTCTATCGGGATCAAGCCTTCCTCTAAATTTGCACCTAGAGCAAGAAATGCTTGTTGGTGTAAATTTAGCCTATTTTCTGGGGAATTAGAAACTGTATCGACGATGGTTACCGTAATTTCTCTATGTGTATTTCGATTCTAATCCTCAACTTCTCACCACAACGAAATCTTGACTGCTCACTAACAGCAACTGTCATCGATTGATTCATAGTCCAAGGCAAACCACATTTCGTAACTGCTCCACCATTCGTCCATGTGGCGTCACCAGAGATCAATTGTTCTCGCCAATAAGAGCTATTTACGCCATTGTAAGAGTGTTGTTGACGATTATGTTGATACCCGAATGGTTGATGATGTCCGTGTGGTTTTATATGAGGATAATAGCCATTTACATACACATTATATTCCTCCCATTCATATTCTCTTTTCCACCATAGCCTATGCAAGAGAATGGCTGGCCTGTGACAGTTTAATAATGGAACAGCTACCTAGATGCAAACTCTGTTTTTCACTTATACTTAAGACACTTAAAATGTGTAGCTGAGCCGTTTCAATGTTTTTAAGTTTGTCTGAAAGTGGGAGAACTTTTTAGACAAACGCATACTCTTCTCTTCATTGATTTTATCATTTCTTATTCTAAAAAAAGAAAAAGCAGCAAACAGCTGCTTTTCCTTTTATAAGAGATTATACCATCACTTTACACATGTCATTCGTAAATTCTACTGGATCTTGAATTGGTAAGCCTTCAATTAGCAACGCCTGATTGTATAATAAATTTGTATAAAGATTTAGCTTTTCTTCATCTTGCTCAAACGCCTTTTGAAGTGATTGGAATACATCATGTTTGACATTAATCTCTAAAATCTTATCGGCTTCAATGTTTTGATTGTCAGGCATTGCTTTTAACACTTTTTCCATCTCAATTGACACTTCACCTTCAGTTGCAAAGCATACAGGATGAGTACGTAAACGTTTTGAGATGCGAACATCTTTCACTTTACCAGATAGTAGTGATTTCATTTTATCGAATAATTCCTTATAGCTTTCTTCTTTTTCCTCAGACTTGTTTTCTTCATCATCTTCTATTCCGAGGTCCCCACTAGCAACAGATTTAAATTCTTTTTCTTTATAGCTTGCTAACATTTTAATTGCAAATTCATCAACATCTTCAGTAAAATACAATACCTCATAGTCTTTATCTTTCACTGCTTCAATTTGCGGTAACTTTTCAATACGCTCATACGATTCACCTGTTGCATAATAAATGAATTTTTGCTCTTCAGGCATACGTGATACATATTCTTCTAATGTTACTAGTTTCTTTTCTGTTGAAGAATAGAACATTAATAAGTCTTGGAGAACATCTTTATGGCTACCATACTCAGAATACACACCGTATTTTAATTGACGTCCAAACGATTGATAAAACGTTTCGTATTTCTCTCGTTCATTTTTTAATAATGATTGTAGCTGACTTTTAATTTTGTTTTTTAATATTTTTGGCAATCAGCTTTAATTGACGGTCATGCTGCAATATTTCACGAGAAATGTTAAGAGATAAATCTTCTGAATCAACCATTCCTTTTACGAAGCTAAAATAATCAGGTAATAGATCCGCACATTTATCCATGATTAGAACACCACTTGAATATAATTCTAGCCCTTTTTCAAATTCTTTGAGTAATAATCAAATGGAATCGTTTCAGGAATATATAATATAGAATTGTAACGAACAGCACCATCTACACTTATATGAATGTGTGTAAGTGGTTTATCAAAGCCATAATGTTTTTCTTTATAAAAATTCTCGTAATCCTCATCCGTTAGTTCATTTTTATTCTTTCGCCAAATCGGTACCATACTATTAATCGTTTTTTCCTCGGTGTACTCTTCCCACTCATCCTCGCTACCTTCTTTTTTATGTCTTTCTAGTACATCCATTTTAATTGGGTAGCGAATGAAATCGGAATATTTCTTCACAATAGATTTCAGACGATATTCTTCAAGAAATTCATCATAGTTTTCCTCGTCTGTATTTTCTTTAATGGTTAATGTAATAACGGTACCAACGGAATCCTTTTCAGCTGGTTCAATCGTATAACCATCTACACCATCTGATTCCCATTTATATGCTTGGTCACTATCAACAGATTTACTTACGACAGTTAATTTATCTGCAACCATAAAAGCCGAGTAAAAACCTACTCCAAACTGACCGATAATATCATGGCCATCTTTAATTTCATTTTCATTCTTAAAAGCTAATGAACCACTTTTCGCAATTGTTCCTAAATGAGTTTCTAACTCCTCTTCGGTCATCCCGATTCCTGTGTCTTCAACCGTTAAGGTACGTTTATCTTTATTGAATTCAATTTTTATGTAATAATCATCTTTCTCAAAACGAATTGAATCATCTGTTAATGCTTTATAATACATCTTATCAATTGCATCGCTTGCATTCGAAATTAACTCACGTAAGAAGATTTCTTTTTGCGTATAAATTGAATTAATCATCATTTCCAATAGACGCTTTGATTCAGCTTGAAATTGCTTTTTTGTCATCGTTTTTGACCCCTTTCATTTCCATATAGAGATTTTAGCACTCATTACGATCGAGTGCTAACACTATAGTTTTTTTATCATATTTTCAATTATTCGTCAACGCCCACCCCTTTTTAATTGCTTAGCTGCATAATGATCATGTCATTATCCCACATGTTTGAAGAAGGAGATTTTTTCACCGTAATGACCATTGGTGCAATAAAATCAAATGAATGATCACTGCTATAGATTAACCCTCTTCCGTCTAACCATTGCATATGGCCTAGCAAATACGTTTGATCTGCTATCGTAATCCATGCATGATATTGCTCTTCTTTCGTTAAGGAATGCAGACCGTCAACATATATATACAACTCATTTGTTTGTTCATTAAAAAAAACTTGCCCATCTAATTCTTGTTCTGAATTAGAAACTAGTTGAAATTGCTTTGCATTTTCTAAATCAATATTCTGATAATGATCATTAATTGTTGTACGTTCATATTGCAGCATGCTATATGTTATAAGACTAACGATTATACATGAGGCATTGTATAAACAACGGGTTTCCATTTCCTTACAACTGTAGCTCTTTTTTTAGAACTCTTTTCTTTCTTAAATGAGGACATCACTCTTTTTTTCAAATGATGGGAAGGTTCTATTTCTTCTTGGTTAGTTAATAGGTTTGACCAATAGGAAAAATGTTCATAGCAATCCTCACAGTAATCAATCTCCTCAGCCATTTTTTTCGTCTCTGAAAAAGATAAATTCCCTACGATATAGTCGATCATTTCTTCATCGGATCGATGTCTACATGTCATATTTATCTTCTCCCTTCATAGATTGAAACCTTTTTGATTCAGACAGATATTTTCGTAGATTATTCAATCCATAACGAATAGCTGATTTAACTGAACCAAGAGGGGCTTGAAGCTTATCTGCTATCTCGCGATGTGAAAGCTCCTTAAAATAACTGTGATAAATAGCCTGCCTTTGCGGGTATGGCAATCGACTCATTGCAGTAGTTAATGCTTCGCGATCCAATTTTCTTAATACATTCTCTTCTAGCTGCACTTGATGCTTTTTTTCTTGAAATTCGTTAATATTTTCATAAGCATATTCTTTCTTACGTTTCAGCCAATCAATCGAACGACTTCTCGTTTTAATCGCTATCCATGCTTCCACACTCCCTCGTGAACTCTCGTATTGACCTGCCTTTCTAGCTACTTCAATAAATACTTCATGACTGACATCCTCAGCCTCTTGTTGATTTTGCAAGTGTTTGAATGCAATTGAAAAGACGAATCGATGATATTGTTCATAAAAAAGCTCAAATGCTTCAATAGAACCAGCTTCAATCTGTTTTAATAACTCATCCGCCCGATTCAATTTTTATCACCCTCAACAACTTTTTTTATCTTAATTTTTATCAAAACTGATCATTTTGGCAAGTACTTTATTTCTGCTTCAGTTTAAGGGATACCAAATTTCAAAAAAAATAGTCATTTTATAAATCCAATTCCATCATTTTGATCGTAATAACCACAGATTAAACATTTTAAGGGGGATGAATATGAAAAAAATTGTACTAATGCTTTTTGTTATGTTGATGAGCATAAGCTTGCCTAAGTCGATGACAGCAGCGGAAGGTATCGAACTTTACACACCTTACACAGGAATTTCCGTTACTCCTGGGGAATCAATTCGTTATACGTTTGAAATATTAAATCATACTTCAAACGTCCAACAAGTGACTGTCGAGTTAGAGGAGAAAACTAATGATTGGGAGTATACACTTTCTTCCGATGGTTGGCATGTCCAATCTTTATCCATAAAGCCAAATGATATACAAGAGTTTGATATAGAAGTAGTTGTACCACTTGAAGTAGAAAAAGGATTGTATCAAATGAAAGCAGTTGCCCAAACAGAAAATGGCTTAACTGCTGAAAGAGAATTAACGGTTAATGTAACAGAAGAAGGAACATTTGCATCTGAATTCACTTCGGATCAACTCAATTTAGAAGGTCATTCTGATTCAACATTCTCTTATAATACAACGATTACAAATCGCACTGCAGATGAGCAACACTATGCATTGCTTGCTCAACCACCAAATGGCTGGCATGTAGATTTCACTGTAGATGGACAGACGGTTACTGCTGTTACCGTTGAATCGAATTCATCACAAAACGTTACAGTTAACGTAACACCTGCTACAACAGTGTCAGAAGAAAGCTATGAAATTCCAATTGTAGCTAGAAATGAAAATACTTCAGCTGAATTAACTTTAGAAGCGGTGATCACTGGCTCATATGATATCGAATTAACGACACCATCTGGACGGTTAAGTGATTCTTTAACGGCAGGAAGATCAAAAACAATTGAATTAATTGTTGAAAATACTGGGTCAGCAACGTTAACAGATATCTCATTATCAGCAAGTCAGCCACACAATTGGGACATTACATTCGATAAAGAGACGATAACCGTATTAGAGGCTGGTGAAAGCGAGCTGGTGAAAGCAACAATTACTGCAAGTCGCCAAGCAATTGCCGGTGATTATGTTGTAGACATAACAGCAAATGCACCAGAAGTCAATGCAAATACGTCATTCCGTATGTCTGTAAAAACGTCGTTACTTTGGGGCTGGGTTAGTATTTTAACAATAGCCATTGTCATAGGTGGGATTTATTTTCTGATCCGTAAATATGGGAGGAGATAAATCGTGTGTTCCATGATTCGAATTGAAAATTTAACTAAAGTATATGGTGATAAAGTCGCTGTCGATCAATTAAATCTATCTATTAAAAAAGGCGAGGTTTTTGGTTTACTAGGTCCAAATGGAGCCGGTAAGTCTACCACCATATTGATGATCTTAGGATTATCTGAACCGACCTCGGGCTCAGTCCATGTTGGTGAACATAATTCTACAACTTCACCAATAGAAGTAAAGAAAAGGGTCGGTTATCTCCCGATCAAGTGGGCTTTTACGATAACCGTACTGGTTTAGATAATATTATCATAACGGGAATGTTAAATGGACTAACCTTTCAAGAGGCTAAAGAACGTGCAAAAAAACATTAATCGAAGTTGGTCTAAAGTACGCAATTAATCAGAAAGCAGGCACGTATTCCCGTGGAATGAAACAAAGATTAGGGTTAGCAGATGTTTTAATGAAAAAGCCTGAGGTGATTATTTTAGATGAGCCTACTCTTGGAATTGATCCTATGGGGGTACAAGAATTACTTAAACTTATACGCCATTTAAGTAAAGAGCTCGGCATCACTGTATTATTGTCTTCGCATCAACTTCAGCAAGTTCAACAAATTTGTGATCGAGTTGGTTTATTCGTACAAGGGCAATTATTAGCAGAAGGCAACATTGAATCTTTGGCTAAACAATTAATGAATCAAGAAGGGCATCGTGTACACATGGTTACTTCTGGTTTACATGATCGTTTAATGAAAACTTTTAACAATCGTGAAGGAATCAAGAACATTCAGAAGATTAGTGACACTGAAGTAACATTTACAATTGCAGATAAACGACAAATACAAACAATTATCGAGCTCGTCTCAAAAAGTGATGTAACGATTGAGTCGTTTCATCAACAGCAAGTCGGTCTTGATGAAATTTACCAAAGCTACTTCAAAGAAGGTGAAGAGGTATGAGTAAATTCGTACAATACGGTCAACGTTTCCTCCACAAATTTACTCATCAAGAAACAAATTCGATGCCTCCGTTTTGGGTATTAGTACAAAAGGAGATTGCTGATCATATACGGAGTTGGCGTGTAATCCTTTTAGTCATTCTTCTTACCCTTACGTGTTTTGCTTCGTTATATACTGCATTAAGTGCTATTTATGATGTTGCTAGTGAATTAACAGATGATGATCACTATTTATTTTTAAAATTGTTTACAGTTTCCGATCAATCGCTACCACCGTTCTTTATATTTATTAGCTTTATCGGACCGTTGCTTGGGATCGCTTTAGGCTTCGATGCAATCAATGCTGAATGGTCAAAACGGACATTAAGCCGACTAGTTTCTCAGCCTATACCACGAGATTACATCATAAATGCTAAATTTGTTGCAGCACTTTTAATTATAAGCACACTAATTTTCGGATTAGGTTTTCTTGTTATGGGTTTAGGGCTTATCATCATTGGTATTCCTCCTACTCCCGAAGAGTTTTTAAGAGTCATTAGCTTTTTGCTTCTAAGTATTTGTTATATTGCGTTTTGGCTAAACCTCGCGATATTATTCTCTATTCAATTTTCACAAGCAGCTACATCAGCATTATCAAGTCTTTCTGTTTGGCTATATTTTACCGTATTTCATTCTTTAATTGTTAATATGCTTCATTCTGTATTTAATTTAAGTGAACGGACCTTACAATCACTTATGCGTATTGCACCTAGTCAGCTTTTTAGTGAGGCAACGACGACGTTGTTAACTCCGACTGTAAGAGCTCTTGGGCCATTATCAATGGAACAAATTGTTGGAGCGATCCCAAGTTCGTTACCATTAACGCAAAGTCTCTTTTTAATCACTCCTCACTTAATTGGTCTAGCAGCAGCTACACTTGTCTGCTTTGCTCTATCATATGTATTGTTTATGCGTAAAGAAATACGTAACTAACATTCATGTATTTCCTTGCCTTAAAGGAGTAATTTCTCCTTTAAGGCATTAACGATTGCTAAAAGCATATTGCTACTTGTCGTTTAGACAGTGTGAACTAATCGACCACCACAAACCTAATTATAATAAGGTTATGTCGCCTAGTAATCGCAATACGGGATAATCACTGTCTATAAATTAGGATAATAGTCGACCTACCTTTCGATAGAAGTCTAACGATTTCCGTTGTTAGTCCGAATATAAGACAGTTAGCTTAGAACGATTACACATCTTCAAAACTCTCCTGCCAAAAGCGTGCCCCCCATCCCGGTGGCGTGGTCGGAGGACGATTTCCTGGCAATAAAAAAGCCTGTCGACTGTCTCGCTTTTGTGAGACTTTGTCGACAGGCTGCACTTTCGTTATAAAAACGAAAATGCCTTTCATCCTCTTACCCAAATAAATTATGAAAAAACAAACGAACAACATCAGCACCACCAATAATGGTACCTAACGTACTTCCTAAATTTGTTAAGACAACCATAAGCAGAATACGGGTAACATTATTTCGCCAAAAGCCTTTCACTGTGAAAACATCCTCAGTTAACGATTCAAAATCAGCGACTTTGGCTTACGTCTCATTGCCTCTACTAATCCAGAAAACCACCCTGCTGCTAATAAAGGATAAAGGGAACTTATTGGTGCAACTAAAAATGCTGTTAGAATTGATAAAGGATGTCCAAATGCAATAGCTGCTCCAATAGCAGCAAACGCTCCGTTCCACAAAATCCAACTCCACGTTAAATTCATGCCTACTTCAGGATTCGAGAAAAAGGCGTAGCAATTAAACTTAAAATAACAATTGGAATCATCCATGCTATCACTTTAGGTACAATTGATTTTGGTGGCCTTTTCGTTAATTCCTTTAAATCATGTTCATTATTAATCTCTTTTTTTATACCGGGAACATGAGCTGCTCCTAATACAGCTACAACTTTTTCTCCAGGTGCTTGTTTAATTTTTTGTGCTAAATATTGATCACGCTCATCAATGAGGGGTGCTTTCAGACGTGGAAATGTCTCTGTAAACTCCGTCAGCATTGAATTAAGCATGTCCTTAGATTTCATCTTTTCGAGTTCCTGTTCTGAAATCTCATCGTTACTAAATATACTATATACAAGTTGACTAAGTAGCTTCGCTCTTCCCCAAAATCCAACCCCGTGCCAAATACGAGCAAACGTAATTTGAATATTGCGATCTGCTAATACAAGCTTTGCGCCTACGTCCTTCGCTGATTCAATTCCCTGTATCATTTCCTGCCCAGGTTTAATCCCAAATTGTTTCGCCATTCTACGCTGAAATGAGGAAACAATTAAATTCATTAGTAGTAAGGTTGACTTCTTTTCTTTAATCACCTTAAATATATCCATATCCTTCCACGAGTTACCTTTCATGATAGAGTGATAGCGCTGATCATCGAGTTCAACACAAACCGAATCTGGCTGCTCATGCTCAATGACTTCTCGTACTTGCTCCACACTTTGTTTTGAGATATGGGCCGTTCCGACTAAAATGATCTCTTTATCATTAACCGTTAACCTTGTAATATATTCCTCTGACAATTTTTGTCCTCCTCATCCGATCCATAGGATAATCCGATATAAAATGATATTATATTTACTTTAGTCATGAAATATAATTATATCATATAAGCGATTAATCATACTAAAGGCAAAAAGCACTAGCCCTTTTCAATTGTCATGAAACAATTGACTCCTCAACAATAACTGCCCATCCCTTTCCTTTATAAGCATTATATCCTTTCGTTAAACAATATGCATAAATGTTAGTCCCTTCAATTGTATACCCTTGTACATCAGTACGAGAAACTACCTTTTGAACTGCTTTTATATGTTCTAAATTTGTTTGAAAAACATCATTGCGATCTTTTGAAGCAATCACTTCGCCTTTATCATTGATTACGTATAATTTACTTGCCTCATCAATTTTTACCGAATCAATAATATCATAAATATATTCCCAATTAAATCTAGTTGAAAAAACACCAATTACATTACCATCGTCATCAAAAACGGGACTAGAATAATTCATTGTATATCCGTTTGCGACCTTTGAGTAGTACATATCAGTTACATAAACATCCTGTTTATCAACTGTTTGTTTAAACCACTCACGATCAGCCATATTCTCTCCTACTTGACTTTTATTCCGAGCTACTGCGACAATATTCCCTTTTAAATCTAACACAAATAAATCGTAATAAACTTCATAGATACGATGAATCTTCTGCAAGAGGTCCTCAGCCAACTTTTTTGTTTCATAAGAAGGTTGACTCAAACAATCTTTTACTACGTTAAAGCTTGCCCATGCTTGTACATCACAATTCCGTTCAAAAAGATTTCGGTCTATTTTATCGATCGTGTCAAAAGCCACATCTACCGTACGAACGGCAATAATTTCATTCGCTTTTTGTTGGATTCGTTTAATTAATTCCTCACTTTTCTTACTAGCATTCAAACTGTCTTCCGAAAACTTTTTAATTTCCGATGCAACAACAGAAAAGCCTCGACCAGCTTCACCTGCTCTAGCTGCTTCTATTCCTGAATTTAATGCGAGAATGTTTGATTTTATAGAAATATCTTGTATTTCCTTCATTACATATTCCATTTGTTGATTGTCATTTTTTAATTCATTCATTAATTCTGATACATTTAAACTTCTTTCTGTTATATTTTCCATTGATCCTTCCCCTTCTACCTTTTCTTTCTTAACATTTCATCATTATATCATGTAATTGCTTTAAATTTTTCCATTTTAGACAAGTATTCTGACAGGACATGCATATAGATAAATAAAGTTTAGAAGGAGGGATTCTATTTTGAAATTCATTTTCATTAAGAAAAGCTGGCTTTACCTAACGATTGTGTTTGTCTGTACACTTATAGGAGCATTCTTATACTTTAATGGTGATCACAAAAGCGTGACAACGGTTAATCCATTTGACGAGGAATTAGAATTTCACATGATTACAACAGAATTTAAAACGACAACTCCTGATGGTGAAGAAATTGAATCTTATCGTTGGGACCCCGGAACCATCTATCTCCCTAAAGGAGAAGACATTATGTTAAGGATATATGGAATAAATGGTCACGAGCACCCATTCCATATTGATGGCACCGATATTAATGGCATGATCAGAAAAGGAGAAGAGACTATCGTACAAGTAAATTTTGAAGAAGAAGGAATTTATCGATTAATTTGTAGTACTCATTCCTCTCATGAACACCACGTTCCAATGATCGCTTATCTAGTCGTTAAATGAGTAAAGAGATTTAAAATATGAGTTACGTCCAACTAAAAGAACGCTTTTAATTGGACGTAACAAAATTCGCACTCTTCTATTGTCCACGTTTCAATCTCCTATCTCAAATAAATTACTTATTCGCATATCGTGAAAAAGACTCTTGACCTTTTCCGGTATCTAAAACTTCTCCTTTTTTTACTTTGGATGAGAGTTTATCAAACCATTCTCGGTCTCTCGTACTTAATGCTAAATCAATTAAATTAGCCATTTCTTCTTTTGTCCACTGTTTTGTTGTCGCGTAAACTTGTATGTCTTTCTCATCAATACGTACTATTTTACCTATTAGTTTTTTATTATCAGATAATAGAACTCTTACTTTAATAAACGTATGATAAACTTCTTCAAGCTCAACATAGCCATGAACTAACTCACCGATCATCGTTCTCCCTTTTACCCAATCGCCTACTTGAGGACGTCCGTACCTTCCACCCATGTACGCTCACCAGCCTTTCCCATTATAACCTTACAGATAGTTTCTCCTAAATGTCTCATACTGCATAGTATTCATTAATATTTAGGATTTCTTGTGCATTTACCTATGCAATGAAAGAAGATTACATTGAATTGTGGCAATGTGATCGGTTACATTAACTTTATATAAAAATTAACCTTCTGAACGTGAAATCTCCCAAAATTATCGTTATGATGGAGAGGAACCGCTACAGTTAATTTCTAAATAGTTAGGAGATCAATAAAATGAAAATCATTGCAACCGATTTAGATGGAACTCTTTTAAACGACAAACATAAGATTAGTGAAAAAAATGCTCAAGCTATCCGGCAGGCTCAAAAAGAAGGAATGGAAGTAGTTGTTGCAACAGGCAGATCTTACTCAGCAGCTCACAAACCTCTGAATGAGGCAGGACTTGACTGTCCGATTATTTGCCTTAATGGTGCACGAATATACACGATAAATGGCGAGAATATTTATGATGCACCTTTAGAGCGTTCTTCTTGTTTCCGAATTCAACAGGCATGTAATGAAGAGGGGTTGTACTTTGAAGTTTTTACAAACAAAGGTGGATTCTCAGATAGTCGTGACAAATTTGTTCAAGTAATGGTTGATATTACATTATCTGCTAATCCTAATATGAATAGAGAAAATGTTGAAGCTTTAGCCAAACAACGCTTTCAGGATGAGGAAATCGAAGTGATTGAAAACTTTGAAGCACTCTTCAATAATCCAGATATTATTCCTTATAAAATACTTGCCTTTTCAATACTCGATCAAGAGCTTGAAGCTGTACATAATCGTTTGAAGGATGATAAAGACCTAGCTATTTCTTCTTCAGGATTTTCTAATTTAGAATTCAATCACCCGAAAGCTCAAAAAGGGATCGCTTTATCCTTTTATGCAAATGAAAAAGGCATTGATATGAAAGACGTTATGGCAATTGGAGATAATTTCAATGACGAATCAATGCTGAGAATGGCTGGTTTTGGTGTAGCAATGGGCAATGCAGAGGAGGGCATAAAAGAAATTTGTGATTTTGTTACAAAAACGAATCTTGAAGATGGGGTCGCACACGCAATAGCGAAAGTTCTATCTTAAAACAAAAATGAAACTCCCGAATATCATTACGGGAGTTTCTCTATGTTGATTGGCTTCATTACACAATTATCTAATAGGTTTTTTTCTAGCACTATTCGCCTTGACTTGTACTATCTCCATGTTTAATCGTTGATGCAGGCTGATCATATTTAATAAAAAAGGCAATAATGAACGCACCTAATGTGATAAAGGATAAAACGAGAAATGACACATTTGCCCCATAAATATTTGGATAATCAATACTTGCGTCTAGAGAAGCTGTAGCTTCTGTTGTTGTCATGATAGAAACTAATAGGGCTGTACCAACAGAAGATGCAATCATTCTCATCGTATTATCCATAGCTGCTCCGTGAGGTATTAGCTTTTTAGGAATCTGGTTTAGAGCTGCTGTAGCTACAGGCATCATCACCATTGATAAACCAAACATTCGTATCGCAAACATTGCAGTAAGATATGCAAAGGATGTATTGGGACCTAAGATTGTAAAGGCAAACGTCGATAATGTTAAGATTGTTAAACCAATGAATACTAACCATTTAGCCCCATATTTATCAAAAATCCTTCCGGTAATTGGTGACATTATGCCCATAATCAGTGCTCCTGGTAGAAGTGCTAATCCTGACTCAAACGCCGAAAATCCCCTCATTTCTTGCATATATAATGGAATTAATGTTTCCGTTCCAATCAAACCCATAAACCCAATCATCCCAATCAAAACCGCGAATGGAAAAATGGAATACGTAAATACTCGAAATTCTAACATTGGATTCGCCAAATTTAATTGTCTTGCCACAAATAAAAGAATTGAAATAATACCTATTGCTAAAATGATAATAGTCATCGGTTCTAACCAACCAATATCGCCTGCAGTTGTAAAGCCATATAACAATCCACCGAATCCAAACGACGATAATATAATCGAAATGACATCCACCTTTGATTTCTTTTGCTCAGTTACGTTTTTCAAGGCGAAAGCTGCGATGATAATGTCAATAATCGCAATTGGTAAAATAATATAAAACAACACACGCCATGAATAGTGACTAGTTACCCATCCCGATAAGGCTGGACCGATAGCAGGAGCAAATGAAATAACCAACCCAATTAACCCCATGACGGCTCCACGTCGTTGGATAGGGAAAATTAAGAGAAAAACAGTTGTCATAAGTGGCAACATAATACCTGCACCAGCTGACTGTATCATTCTTCCTATTAATAGCAATTGAAAATTAGGTGCAACAGCGGCAAAAAGAGTTCCGACAGCAAAAATACTCATTGCACTAATAAACAATTGCCTCGTTGTAAATCGTTCAATTAAAAAAGCACTAATCGGTATCATAATTCCATTTACTAGCATAAAAACAGTTGTTAACCATTGTGCACTATTTGCCGTAACTCCCATTTCCTGCATAATTGGTGGAATTGCTGTTATCATTAACGTTTGATTTAAAATCGCAATAAACGAACCCGCCAACAATAACGTAACAATTGTTTTTCTATTATAACTAGGTATACTCATAAGTTCTTCTCTCTCCTATCGAACACAATCATTATATATTTTTAACTTGTTTAGCTTACATGATTCAATTAAATTTTTCTAATAATTAGCTTATAAATATTTCGACGCTTAAATTAACATTTACAATAAATTACCATATTTTTTAATACATTTTTTATTCATACTACTATTAGAACAATAAATAAAGAAAAAGGAGTTATAAAAATGAAAAAGCTAAGCATGTTATTCATAAGTTTTGCATTGCTTTTAGTGGCCTGTAACAACCAAGCAGATGAAGCACGTAATGAGGGGTTCGGTCAATTGTCAAGTGACTATACATCCCAATCAAGCGAAGAATTTCCTCACACGTCTCCGATTCAAATTCAACATGCAAAATATGACTATACTGTTCAAAATTCTGTAGAAATCAACCGCAATGATATAGAAAGATTATTACCTGATGAGGTTATGCAACGGCTACCACAAAATATTCATCATATAACCGTTGATGATTTACACAGACTAATACCTGAAGGTGCTACACAGTTAACACCCGAGCAAATAATGGAACGTATCAACCAAGGAAAAGGTCAACATCAACAGCCAGCACAACCAGCACAGCCAGAACAACCAGCACAGCCACAGCAAGGCAATGAGTCAGGTGGTCAACCTGAAGCTCCAAGTGGACAACAACCTCCGCAACAAGAAACAGAGCAGCCTGATCGAACAGAAGCTCCGCAACAAACAGAGGGAATTAGTACAATTGAACAGCAAGTCATCGATTTAACGAACCAAGAAAGACGCAACCAAGGCTTATCGGAGCTTCAAGCAGATTCATCACTTAGTCAAGTTGCTCGTGAAAAATCTAAAGACATGCAGCAAAATAGTTATTTCTCTCATACGAGCCCAACTTACGGCTCTCCATTTGATATGATGCGAGATTTTGGTATTTCTTATCGTTCTGCTGGCGAAAATATTGCTCAAGGACAACGCTCTGCCCAAGAAGTTGTTCAAGCATGGATGGATAGTCAAGGTCATCGAGAAAACATTATGAATCCTGATTACACTCATATTGGTGTCGGATATGTTGAACAAGGGAACTACTGGACACAGATGTTTATTAGTCGCTAACTGTGTAGGTTTTAATAAAAAGGATGCTGAACTTTTTCAGCACCCTTTTTCCATCTATCTTTCATTACCCATTCTCTATTGCCGATTCGACTCTTTTTTGGACGACCAGTAGTCGAATAAGAAAACCTAATGCTGCACAACTTAAACCGATCGTAATCCCAATCCACAATCCAAATGGCCCTAAATTTGTATAAGCAGCCAAACTATATCCAACTGGCATACCAATTACCCAATACGATATAAAGGCTATAATAAATGGAACTTGTACATCCTTATAACCACGTAAGACACCTTGTAACCCTGACTGAGCTGCATCTGATATTTGATAAAAGATAGCAATAATAAAAAATTGTCCAGCTAAAATGACAACATCATAATCCCTTGTATACAAATACGCAATCGGCTCACGGAATATAAAGAGGAAAATAGCCCCAATAGCCAATATAAAGATGCCTCCATATACGCCTAGATAACCATATTGTTTTGCATTCGGTAGTTTCCCACCACCGACTGAAAAACCAACGACAATTGTTAGAGCCATAGAAATACTTAGTGGTATCATGAAAATAAGGGACGTAAAGCTAAGTGCAATTTGATGAGCTGCAACGGTTACTGTCGTAAACATCATCCCCATTAAAAGCGTTACTACAGCAAAAATACTTGATTCAAAAAATATCGACAAGCCAATTGGAACCCCTATTGATAACTGTTCTTTCCATGCTGCTAAGGATGGTTTAGCCCATTTAACAAATAGTCGAAAATGCCGTAGTGCATCAACTTTAAAGGTTGTCCAAATTGTAAAAATGAAGATCAGCCAATATGTAACAGCTGTTGCATACCCTGCTCCAATTCCCCCTAGCGCAGGTAATCCAAATTCCCCAAAAATAAAACCATAATTAAGCAAGACATTAAACGGAACCGCCATTACTGTAATGATCATTGTAAGTCGTGTATAACCTTGTGCATCAAAAAATATCGCAGTACGTTCGATGCAAAAAGTGGTACTATCCCGAATGCTAAACCAATTAAATAATGGTATGAGATATGGTAAACATTAGCATCCAAATTCATTATGTTGAGGATTGGTTTTAATAGACATGCACCTAATATAACCACACTAATTGCCAACAATCCTGATACATATAATGATTGTGTAACCGATTCACCAATTTCATCTTTTTTTCCTTTTCCAATCAAATACGCAACAATTGGTGTAACGGCTAGCAAAATCCCATTTATGCCCGTGAATACGGGAAGCCAAATACTTGAACCGATGGCTACCCCAGCTAAATCATCCGTTCCGACACGCCCAGACATCATCGTATCGACTAAATTCATGGCGTGTAGACTAAGCTGTGTTACCATGATTGGCCACAGTATTTGTAAGAACAAAACCAACTTTTCTTTCCACGTCTCGGCATGATACATATCCTCTTCTACCCCCAAAAAGCTAATGATCCATTATGATATTGTCCACTTTTCTGTCAAAAAAGTCTAGTCTTTAACATATAGAAAGAATCTTTTGTCAATTCAACGTAAAAAAATCTAATAAGACCGCGATGATCTTACTAGATTATTATAGCTTCTGTAATTGTAGTTCTGAGTATAGATCTAATTGTACTTGTTCTTGATTTCTTTGGATACTTTCAAGCTCTCGTATTTTTTGAATAAGACCGTTTAGTTGTTCCTCGAGCACCCTTTGATTTGTTTTATATTCTAGAAGCTCTATTTTCAAATCACTATAATCTATTTCACCCAAATCCATTTGCCTAATTTTACGCAATAACGTTTGCTCTACTACATGAAAACGTGATTGAACTAACTCGAGTTTTTCTGTGTATGAATATAATGTATTTGAAATTGCTCCAATTTTTATAGAAATTTGTTCCATCTTCTCATTTAAATAACGTTGATTTTGCATGATAGAATCAATCAAATCTTCTTTCAATCTAAAGTCATGATTTATCATGAGCAACAACTGATTTATACTTTCTTCATGGTGATGCAATTTAGTAACGAGCTGATTAAACACACTTTTTGAAAGATGATGATTACCTGTTGCAGAATAATAAAATGATTGACCGTTTACGGGATATTGATTGAAGAGCTTCAAGAATGATTGTCCTTTAACCTTATTCACATCAATCCTCCTGACATTATTATAGTTTAAAAAAGAACATTCTTTAAAATTTTTATGAGCATTCTCCCCTTTTAAGCACTAGAAAGAATTTGATTTTTTTATTGACAACGCTTTCACGATTCGCTTTAATGAAACTGTTAAGGTTAAAATATTCAATCATTTTGTACCTTTTAAAAAAAAGGGAATTCAATCAACCTTAACTATAATATACTTAAAATAGAATGAAAAAGGAGAGTGACGAATAATGCGTGTCAAAGTACTTAAACCAATCTTTGCTGAAACGGCTACTACATTAGTTAATACTGCTAGTACATTTCCAGAAACCATCTTAATTAAAAAGGACCATTGGGTAATTGATGCTAAAAGTTTACTAGGGCTATTAGCTGTTTCTTTGCAACCTGATCATGAGGTAGAAATTGAAATACGTGAAGGGCAGAATGATGAGATCTATCAAGCATTATTAAATACGGGACTTTTTGAGAAACTATAATTCAAATACTTGCCCTTAAAGGACACAACTCACTCCTTTAAGGCTTTTATTCATATGACAATTGTTCGATAAGTCCATTTACATCATAATCACTTGCTTGAAGAATCGTTTCTTCCTCAAGTACTAGAGCAGCGAGTTCAGCACCAAGAAATGGCCCCGCAGTTAAACCTGTTGCACCTAAACCATTTCCTATATATAGCCTTCATACTGTTCAACCTCACCAAAAACTGGTAGGAAATTGGGCACGACTGGGCGAAAGCCGACCTTAGCCTCGATTAAATTGCTTTCTAAAAGCTGCGGTGCAGTGTCGCCTACTACATTTAATATTTCATGTAAGCCTCGTACTGAAGTAGTTGGTTCAAAGTTTGTTGCCTCCTCATACGTACTACCAGCTATAATATAACCATTCTCAAAACCTAATATATATTTACTTGTAGGTGTAATAACGACAGGCCAATTTTCCATGTTCGTCTTTAGTTTCATATGTATGATTTGTGCTCGTTGTGGCTCTACCTGAAAGGATATTTGAATTGGTCGTAGCAGCTTTTGTGCCCATGCACCAGCAGTCACGACAACTTTATCACAAAGCACCTCTTCATGATCAACCTTAAACCCCTTTGCATGCTGCTCCTTTGTCAAAATAGATGCATCTCCATGGATATAGTTAGCACCATAGTGAATGGCTCCATCTATAAGTGCTTGACACACTTTTTTTCCATCTACTCGTGCACCACCACTAACAAATAAACCATGATACGTATCAGCTAATAATGGAAATTTTCTGCTAGCTTCATCGTGATCATATAAATGTATATCGCCAATTTCAGGTGCATCAATTTTTCTCTTTAATGCTCTTTCCCGCATCTTTTCTAATTTAGTAAGATCCGAATGTACACTTAACACACCTACTTGATCGTAACCCGTCTGATCAATCCCTAACCATTTTAACTCGTTAATAATTTCTTGATAAAAGCGTGCACCATTTTTTACAAGCTCATACCACTTTTTATTACGCCGTTGGGAAAGCCAAGGACAAATTATTCCAGCACTAGCACTTGTCGCCTTTCCCTTATCATTACGGTCTACAATGACAACGTCAACTCCTGATTTCGCTAAATGGTATGCGACAGATGCACCTAAAATCCCAGCTCCAATAATTCCTACCCTCATTCCTTCACCTTCTTTACTGTCATACAAAAAGAGTGTAACATTGTTACGGTTTCTAAAAAAGTACCGCTATATGTTACACCCTTACTATTAATCTACCTTATTTGAAGCCATTCATAAATTCATCTGGGTTTGGTCCAACACGTTCATCTTTATTCAATTGATTGATCAATTCCATATCCTCTGCTGATAGTTCAAAATCAAAAATATCTGCATTCGAAATAATTCGCGATTCTTTAACTGATTTAGGAATTGTTACCACTTCATTTTGAAGATCCCATCTTAATATCACTTGAGCAACTGATTTTTGGTAATTATCGGCGATTTCCTTTAATGTTGGATCATCCAACAACTGACCCTGTTTTAACGGTGACCAAGCTTCGAGCTGTATACCTTCCTTCTTACAATAGTCATGCAATTCTAATTGGGCTAAATGTGGATGGTATTCAACTTGATTGACCATTGGTTTAATTTCAGCATCACTAATTAAATCTTCTAAGTGATGTATCTGAAAATTACTCACTCCAATCGCACGAACTTTTCCATCCTTATAAAGCTTTTCTAACGCCTTCCACGTTTCTTTATATTTATCTTTACCTGGCCAATGAATTAAATATAAGTCAATATATTCCAATTGTAAATTCGCTATAGATTGTTCAAAAGCACGCAATGTCTCATTATAGCCTTGATCTGAATTCCACACCTTTGTCGTTATAAATAGTTCCTCACGATTTACACCCGAAGCTTTAATTCCCTCTCCGACTCCTTCTTCATTCTTGTAAACAGCAGCCGTATCAATACTTCGGTAACCGTGGCGAATAGCCATTTTAACTGATTCAATTACTTCCTTACCATTCTCCGCTTTAAATACTCCTAGTCCAAACCAGGGCATTTTTACACCGTTATGTAATGTTGTCGCATCTTTTATGTTTGTAGGCATGGTGATTCCTCCTTGTCAAAGTAATTTTAAAGTGCTTACCCTATTATCTAAACATATTTTTATTGTGTTATTCAAATAAATTGCATTATAAATTGTTACTCTAAATATATAAAAAGGGCTAGGAAAAACGTGTAAAAGTCTTTCCTAGTCCCTTTTTTATAGAAATGACCGAGCTTAATCATCCCACTCTACATTTATAATTTCACCAGTTTTGGCATCTATGTCCATCTCAACTTCTCGATCATTTGAAAGCTCTATTTCAATCTCATAAACAAAGCGGCTTTCATCTCTCTCCAATTCTAGTTCATCCACTTCACCTTTTTCACCGATATGGCAAACGCGATCTCCAATGCATCCTGTGCAGAAATGAATTCACCTATTCTTTCATTCGAAATTCGATGTTCTTCGCTTGTATCTTTCAATAGGTCGTCATCGATATAAATGATCTCTCCGTTCATCGCATCAACGTACACATCACCATCTTTACCATCAACCTTTATTTCAATTTCATATACATAACGACCGTTATCCTTTTCTAGCTCTAATTCTTTAAAATGACTATTTTCAAACTGTGCTAACACCAGCTCTTTTGCATCTTTTACAGTAACTAGCGGGCCTTCTTCCATTTCATTTCCGAACTCCGTTGAAACATCGATATCTTCTGAAGCTGAAACGGGGATAACACGTTCTATCGTATCCAAAGACGTAGCGGCACTTACAGCAATACCCGTTCCTCCAATTAATGCGAGCCCTACAATTATCATCATTGTTTTTCTCATGTTTTCTTCCTCCCTAATTTGAATCTATCTGTATATTACTTGGAGAAAATGAAAACACTCTGAGTAAAAAATGAGAAATTGATGAGAAAAAACTATACTATGCCGATCAATCTTCCCAAATAATTGTAATCACATCACCTGTTATCGCATCAATAATCACTTCTGCCTCTATTTCTCCTTCTTCGATCTCCACTTCATAAACGTAACGACCATTGCTTTCTTCAAGATCAATATCATCAACGACACCCGAAACTTCCGTTAATGCGATTCGTTTAGCTTCTTCTACACTGATAAATGTCGCATTCGACTTATCATCGTTTTGATTATCAGTGCGGTTCTCAGAGAACGTATATGATAAGACTTCTCCTGACATTGCATCTAACGTTAAGTGACCATTTCCACTCTGCTGGACTATCTCCACTTCATAAACAGCTTGATTCCTCACATTTTCCAATTCTATTGCCTGTATTTGAATGTCATCACCAACAAATTGTTTCACAATTTCGAAAACCGCATTTATTGTTAAAACATTTTCTTGATCAACAAATAATTCTCCTGTGTCAATGTCCGAACCACCATCAGTTTGTAAATCGTAAATTTCGCCTTTATACGCATCAACATATACGTGATAAATTCCATGCTCTGTTAGCCATTTTGCCTTATATATTCCGTCCTCTTCAATTAATTCTTGTAGCTCCCCTTCATACAAATTAGCTATTATTTGCTCTACCTCATTTTCGGACAATTTATCTTGTGGCAGATAGAAGCGGGAAATGACGAGAACAACTACTATGATAAAAATCAGAGAAAAACTGAACAAAAATAAAAATTTTCTATTAATCAATTTGCTCTCCTTTCACGCGACTCTTAATTAATGGTAATTCAACGATAAACGTTGCACCTTCCCCTTCTTCGCTATCAACCTTTATGGTCCCATCATGTCGCAATACAATCGCTTTTGCAATCGCCAATCCTAATCCACTCCCACCAGTTTGTCTGCTTCTTGCTTTATCAACACGAACAAAACGTTCAAATATCGATTCTTGATCCTCTTTAGCAATCCCTATACCAAAATCACGAATTAGAATCTTGACATGTTTTTCTGTGACAGATTTTTCAAACCTTACATCAATTTGCTCCTCACTGTACTTCAAACCATTTTCAATTAATATAAACATAAGCTGTTTGATATCATCTTCCGAGCTATTGACATAGAATTCATCTTCACTATTAACCGAAATCGTACGCTGATAAACCATTCTTAGCTTTTGAGCTACTGTCTCGGTTATATCAATAATTGGCACTGATTCTCTTTGTTTAAACGTTGCTTCTTGTTCACCTTTAGCTAATAGAAGCATCTGTTCGGTTAAGCTTTTCATTCGCTGGGACTCTTCATAAATAGCGTCAAGTCCTTCTTTTAACCGGTCAGGATCTGACATCCCCCAACGTTTTAGTAGTCGAGCATAACTTTCAATAACAGTAAGTGGCGTCTTTAACTCATGTGAAGCATCAGAAACGAATTGCTCTTGTTTCTGATAGTTTTCTTCTAATAAATTTATCATTTGATTAAAGGTTTGCCCCATTTGATCAAGCTCATCTTGAGGATGATCAGTTCCCTTTATCCGAACGAAAGAGCCTTTCATTCTTATTTTTTCCATTGTTTGAATCAATGATTGAATAGGCTTTATTAAAAATTGACTAAGTAGTCGGCTCGCTATTATCGCAGGTATAATGACGATTATTGAAGCAATGAGTAATACGATCCTTAATGTCGCTAACGTCGATTCGAATGTATGCATATATTCACTATATTCAATTGTAACAACTGAACCGTCATTCCAAATAATCGGTAACGTAGCCACAGCAATTCTATGTCCAGAAAAACGAACTTGACTAACTGATTGAATCGTAGTGTATTCTACAGGTAATTGACTAAGTTCACGATGTTTTGTTGTCGTTAAGGCAACACGGTTATCATTGCGAATAATCCGGATCATCCCGCTACTCGGTAAATACGAAGTTAATAGCTCCGCCTGATCAATTGATTCACTACGAGTATGTTGAACAACTTCAGCTATTAATTGTATTTGTTGTGATACACGAACTAATTCTGCTTCTTTTGTTCGATACTCAAACAAAAAGTAAATACCAGTATTGACAAACAAAAGCAGAATGATCAACCATCCACTTGTAAACCAACTAATCCGAGTTGAAAGTCTCATTGTTCAATACCTTTGAGAACATACCCAACTCCTCGTACTGTATGAAGATACGGTTCGTTAAAAGGACGGTCTATTTTTTGACGTAGATAACGAATATAAACATCAACAACATTTGTATCACCGTAATAATTGAACCCCCATACATGTTCTAAAATTTGTTCACGGGTTAACACTTGTTTTGGATGACGCATGAGAAAAATAAGTAAATCAAATTCTCTTGGCGTAAGTTCAATTGCCTTTTGCTCTCTAATCACTTCACGTGTTTGTTCATTAACTGACAATTTTTGAAATGTTATCTGTCCTTGACTTCCAACTTTATTTGTACCATTCACTCGTAAGCAAGCACGAATTCGAGCCAACAGCTCTTCAATTTCAAACGGTTTTGTTACATAATCGTTTGCTCCTTGATCAAGTCCCACTACCTTATCAATCACTGTATCTCTAGCAGTCAATAAAATGACAGGCGTGTCTATTTTCATCGCTCGTATTCTTCTTAAAACCTCCATACCACTTAAAGATGGCAACATAACATCAAGTAAAATCAATGAATAGGACCCTTCCTTAATTTCTTCTAATGCACATATACCATCCTTTACAATTGCGGTACGATAACCTTCATGTTCTAACTCCAATTGAAGGACTCTAGCAATATTTTTTCATCTTCGACAATTAAGATTTGCTCTTCTGTCATATGACAACACCCCATCATAACTACTTTCATTGATATACATTCATCGCACTCTCATTTGTTCCTATAATTATTACGTGAATCATCTGTATGGGCAAGAGAAACCTTACTCAGAATCAAAAAAGGAGCACGTTTTTCCATTATCATAGTATGGAGGATAGTAATTTTCTCGGGATATTTCCTTAAAATAAAAAATCTAAAAAGAAAATTACTCCTTTTTAGATTTCAACGAGAATTATAATAGAGATTCTGCACCATCGATATGAATAACACTTCCTGTAATATGACTTGATTGTTCTGATGCTAAAAATGATACAAGGTCTGCTACTTGTTCTGGAGATCCTGGTTGATGCTCTAATGGTTGTGACCCTTCTGGGTATTCTATAGGTATCCTAATTTTTTCAAGTTCCTCATCTTCTTTAAATGTATTCTCACCAATATTCGTCTTAATAGCACCAGGACATACGATATTTACCCTTATTTTATAACGAGCTAATTCAAGTGCAGCCATCTTTCCAAAAGCGACTTGGCCGGCTTTTGATGCACTATAAGCGGACATTCCAAACCCTCTAAATTTCCTCGTACCATTTATCGAACTCGTTATAATGATACTGCCACCTTGTTGTTTCATATAAGGGATTGCACATTTGGTCGCAAGAAACGTACTTCTTAAATTCGTTGCTAGTGTTTTGTCCCAGTCATCTCCTGACAAATCTTCTATCGGCTCTACTTTTCCATTTATCCCCGCGTTCGCATAAACGATATCAAGTCTACCCCATTGATCAATAACGTTTTTAAAACTATTTTTCATTCGTTCTTCATTTGACACATCTGTATCAAGGACTAATGCCTCGCCACCTAAACGTTCAATCTCATGCTTAACTACATCAGCTTTCTTCTCCTTAATATCAACAAGAGCGACTTTTGTTCCTTGTTCAGCTAACTTTATTGCACTAGCACGACCAATCCCTGAAGAAGCCCCAGTTATGATCGCTACCTTATTCGTTTCTACTTGAGTAGCCATGTTAACCTCCTCTTTCATTGGTTAACCTTATTGTACCCAGTTTATTCTACAAAAATTTGTTTAGCGACCATTTTAACGATCATCGTTGAACGTGATAAGCACCTGATTTAAATAAATTTTCAATCTCTTCAACTGTTGCTTTCAAAGAGTCCCCAAATATTGTATGCTTTAGTGCACCAGCGGCTGTAGCAAATTCTACTTTGTACGTATCGACTTGGTTAGTTAAATAGGAATATAGGAAGCCTGCTGTAAATGAATCTCCTGCACCGACACGATCGATGATGTCAACATTATATTTCTTCGATAAGCTAATTTTAGAATTTCCTCCATTAAAAACGAGACCTTGATAGTTGTTATTTGAAGCTGATACAACATCGCGAAACGATGAAACAATATATTGAAATCCAAATTGATTATTAACGGATTCATAAATCCTTTGGTAATCATTCATCTCATCAACATTTTCAACCACTTTTTTATCAATGCCAAGGAACGTCGTAAAATCTAGTAGCCCTGCAAAAGCAATATTAACGTGAGGAAGTACTTGTAAGAATTTCTCTTTAGCTTCTTCTGTTTTCCATAATTTGCTTCGATAATTAAAATCAAAGCTTACTGGTACATGACGGCGTCGAGATTCTTGCATAAATACTTGTGCTAATTGAAAGGCTTTTTCACTAATCCCAAGTGTAATACCCGATACATGAAAAAGATCAGCATCAGCAAAAATGGCATCCAAATCAAACTCATCTATGTTTGCTTCCGTAATGGATGAGTATTTGCGATCGTAAACTACTTTACTTGGGCGAATAGAGTAACCATTTTCAAGATAATAGGTTCCAAGTCGTTCTCCGCCGCGAATAATTTGTGATGTATCTACACCATAAGCTTGAAATGAATGAATGGCAGCATCACCAATCGCATTATCAGGTATTTTCGTGACTAGTGATGTTTGCATCCCAAAGGCTTTCAATGCAACAGCCACATTTCCCTCACTTCCACCATAAATAGCTTCAAATGACTGACTGCCAATGATACGATCATGCCCTGGCGGCGATAATCTCATTAAGACTTCACCAAGCGTTACAACCTTTTTCATTATGAATCACTCCTAACTATGAACGTGCTTCTTTTATTTTATTGACAAATTGTTCAGCCGTCTGAGCAATTTCTTCTGAACTACCTTTCGTTAATTGACCACCAACCCCAACAGCATAAACTCCTGCTTGAATCCATTCTTGAACGTTGTCTAAACTCACTCCCCCTGTTGGCATAATATCTACTTGTGGTAATGGAGCTTTAATATCTTTCACAATCGCTGGTTGGGCCATTCTTCCTGGGAAAAGCTTAATTACATCTACACCCGATGCTAATGCTGTCGTTATTTCCGTAATCGTCATACAACCTGGCATATATGGGATTTTGTAAAGATGGCAAAGTTTTGCTGTTTCAGCATCAAATGCTGGTGAAACGATGAAAGTTGCTCCCGCTAAAATAGCAAGTCTAGCTGTTGTAGCATCTAAAACAGTTCCAGCACCAACAATACAATCCTTTTCTTTCGTTAACGCTTCTATGACACTAGATGCGTTTGGAGTTGTATACGTTAACTCAATAATATTTACCCCACCATCAACACATGCTGTAGAAATACGTAACGCTTCTTCAGAAGAATCACCTCGTATTACAGCTACAATTCCTGCTTGTTCAATTGCTTGTAAAACTTGATATTTTTTCATCTTCATTTCCCCTTTCAATTTATACGCCCGAATAGGCTAAAAATCCACCATCAACAGGAACTGTGATACCTGTTACAAAGCCTGACATGTTATCATCAACTAACCATAATAATGTACCTAACAAATCTTCTGGTTTACCAAATCTCCTCATCGGAGTTTGACTAATAATTTTGTTGGAGCGTGGCGTTAAAGAACCATCATCATTCGTTAATAACTTTCGATTTTGCTCCGTTAAAAAGAAACCTGGTGCTATGGCATTTACTCTAATTCCTACATCTGCCATATGTACAGCTAGCCATTGTGTGAAATTTTCTATTCCTGCTTTTGCTGCACTATAGGCTGGTACTTTCGTCATCGGTGATGGGGCACTCATTGATGACATATTAATAATCGTCGCACCAGGTCGATTTAACATTTTTTTTGCAAACACCTGCGTTGGTATAATCGTTCCAGTTAAATTTAATTGAAAAACATGTTGAAAGCCTTCAGTCGTCATATCAAAGAACGTCTTCAAATGAGAATTATGTAAATCCTCTTGCTTTAACGTCTCATTTGTAGTCGTTCCATCAGGTGATTACCACCAGCACCATTTATTAAAACATCACAAATTCCTAATTCCCTGGAAATAATTTCTTCCGCCTTTATAACGCTTTCAATATTTAATACATCACAAGCAATCGCTAAAGCCGTTCCACCTGCTCGAACAATTTCCTCTTCGACTTGTTTACCTTTCTCAATTGTTCGATTTAAAATAGCAACTTTCACACCTTGTCTCCCTAGTTCTCTAGCCATTGCTCCACATAAGACACCGCTCCCACCTGTAATAACAGCAACCTTGCCTTTTAAATTCCCATTCAGTGCTAGCATGACTTTACCTCCTTTTCTTTATTAAAAGCATCCCAAATTCCCCATAAATACATAATTCCTAATGCTCGGTCATATAAGCCATACCCCGGACGGCATTTTTCATCCCAAATATGTCGACCGTGATCTGGTCGTGCATACCCTGTGAATCCCACATCATGATACGCCTTCATAATGTTTATTAACCCTACAGTTCCATCCTTTGAACGATGGGAGGTTTCAATAAAATCTCCATTGTCATATGTTTTCACATTACGAATATGTGCAAAATGAATCCGTTCAGCGAAATCATATACCATGTTCGAAACGTCATTTTCAAGATTTGCTCCTAATGAACCGCTACATAAAGTCAATCCATTGTATGGATCATCAACTAGCTTTAATAAGCGTTTAATGTTTTCTTTATTCGTTATAATTCTAGGCAAACCAAAAACAGAGAATGGAGGATCATCAGGATGAATCGCCATTTTAATGTCGTTTTTGCGTGCGATTGGAATTACTTTTTCTAAAAAGTATTGCAGATTGTTCCATAAATCTTCTTCTGTTACACCTTCATACTGCTTAAATATGTTAGTTAGATGCTTTAAACGCTCTGGCTCCCAGCCCGGCATAGTTAACTGAGAATTCTCAGCAATTTCATTTACAAGCTCCAGCGGATCGATATTAGCAATTTTTCATTCTCGAAAAAAAGGGCTGTTGATCCATCGTCCATTTCTTTAAATAAATTCGTTCTAGTCCAATCGAAGACAGGCATAAAGTTATAACAAATGACTTTAACCCCCACTTCAGCTAACCGTTCTATTGTCTTAATATAATTATCAATATAAT
The DNA here is from genome assembly GCF_001310635.1 of Bacillus sp. JCM 19034. Classification (GTDB taxonomy): domain Bacteria; phylum Bacillota; class Bacilli; order Bacillales; family Bacillaceae_D; genus Halalkalibacter. Next base: position 182,918 of record NZ_BAXR01000001.1, on the reverse strand, counting down.
GTTCTCTTGTTGGAAGTCCTAGCTTAATATCTTCATGAACATTAACACTTTCTACTACGTCGATATGAAACCCATACTTATCCGCTTGATCTTTCACTTGTTTTATTCGTTCAAGTGGCCAGGCCTCGCCAACTGGAATGTCATGTAATGCCCAAACTAACCCTTCCACTCCAGGAACTTGTTTAATGTGCTGCAACGGAATAAAATCATTATCTTCCCCGAACCAACGAAAAACCATTTTCATTTCAATCATCTCCTATTTGTAGTTTCATAGATTCTCGAAAATGTGAAAGTAGTTTCTATTAAACTTATGGCAGTTACACTGTAACAACGTTTGTTTTTTCTAGTTAACGATCTTATTTAAAATAGTGTGGATACGCATTATATAAATGAATCTGTTCTTTTTTCACAATTGAGAGATGCTCTTTGATTACGTTTCGAACAAAATCTTTATCCCCTCGTTTTATTCCTATCCATAATTGTTCATGCTGCTCTAAAATAGGTGCCCAATCATATTTTCCAACTAAACTTAAAAGCCTAACGCGATTCAAATGAACATTCATATGCTGAATAATGTTCCAAACTCTTTTTTTATTGCAGCCTTCAGCGATCGTTTCGTGGAACTGCTCATCTAAAGCAAAAAATTGTTGGTAGTCTTTTAATTCTACACATTTTTTTTGCATATGGATATTCACTTCTAATTTAGTTAGTGCCTCGGTGTCAAACGATTCACAGGCTGTCTCTAAAATAGCACATTCTAAATGTTCACGAATAAACCTAGCTTCTTCTACATGATCGAGATCAATGAGAGTGACAATCGATCCTCTTTGGGGATAAACTTCTAACAATTCATCTTGAACAAGCTTTAAAAAGGCTTCTCTTACAGGGGTTCGACTTACATCTAACCGTTCGGAAATTTCTTTTTCTGAAATATTCGTGCCCGGTTCAAGCTTTAACGTAATGATGTTGTCACGAAGAACATGATACACATAATCTCTCGTAGATGAAAACGCTTTCCGTAATTGTTTGTCAATTATCATCATTCTTCCCCCTTTTTCAATTACCATACTACCATACCAGTTTGTAAAAATAAAGGCTTTCTTTTAAGATATCTATATTTTCTAAACGATTCTCTTTAATTTTCCTAGTTTATACTTTACATTCAATTGTTATAATTCATGAATAATTGATAAAAAGGGGGATTGAAAATTTTTATAAGTATTATATTTCGTGGTTATGTAAGCGTATCCACGGTCATAATCAATACCTCAAAAACCTATGAAAAGGAGAAAAAATGGTTACACATAAAGGAGCGTTTTACAATCGTAATTATAGAAATCTATTTGCATATTACGGTTACACTAGTACAGAAATCAATCAAAAAGTAGAGGATACTTGGAACAAATTATTTTATGGCGATGATGAGACAAAAATTTACTTTGACGTTGATGATGCTTATGCTTACATACTTGATACAGGTAATCAAGATGTCAGGACAGAAGGAATGTCCTATGGAATGATGATGGCTGTACAAATGAACGATCAAACAATATTTAATAAGCTATGGAATTGGGCCAAGACATACATGTATATGGATTACGGTGAAAATGCAGGCTACTTTGCCTGGTCTTGTAAACGGGATGGAACAAAATTAGCTCACGGACCTGCTCCTGATGGAGAAGAGTTTTTCGCAATGGCATTATTTTTTGCTTCTCATCGATGGGGGATGACTCTGAACCATTTAATTACGGAGAACAAGCTAAAAGCATCCTTCACTCTTGCATTCATAAAGGGGAGAATCATGATGGCTTTCCAATGTGGAATCCAGAAAACTATCTCATTAAATTCATCCCAAATTGTGAATTTACTGATCCTTCATATCATTTACCACACTTTTATGAGCTCTTTGGTTTGTGGGCTAATCAAGAGGATCGTTCATTTTGGAAAAAAGCAGCATATGCTAGTCGGGAATACCTTCCAAAAGCTTGTCATCCTAAAACAGGATTAGCACCTGAATACGCATTTTTCGATGGAAAACCAAATAATATTCGTGGTTTTGGGCATTTCTTTAGTGACTCCTACCGTGTTGCAGCGAATATAGGACTCGATAGTGAATGGTTTGGAGAAAACGATTGGGAACGAGAAATAGCAGAAAAAATCCAAGCATTCTTCGCTCAAATAGAGCCAAACGATTATAGGCGTTACACGATTGAGGGAGACCCTTTTGAAGAAAAGTCTCTTCATCCTGTTGGCTTGATTGCAACAAATGCAATGGCTTCACTCGCCTCGCCAGATGGTCCGTACGCAAAACAAATGGTTGAGTTATTTTGGAATACTCCCGTTCGAAAGGGAGTTCGACGGTATTACGATAATTGTTTGTACTTATTTGCTATGCTAGCTTTAAGTGGGCAATTTCAAATTTTTCATCCGAACGTATAAATGACAAAGAAATCGACCACCATAATCCTGGTCGATTTCTTTTTTTAATTAGGATGCATTTTCTGCTGATTTTTCTAGCAATGCTTCCTTCTTTTGTTCGAGCCGTTTGAAGGCGATAAATGCATTTCCCATAATCGAAAATCCGACAACACTAAAGAAGAATAGCGGAATTAACCCAGGAATAAAATCAAACAGCAAATATAATAAAAACAAGCTTAGTACCATTGATATTGTCATCAGTGGGCTAATAAAACCTATTAATAACGCTTGTTTAATGTATTGGAAAAATGTCATATTATAATGGACATAAACGGGCACTAAGTATAATACTAACAATAAATAGAAAAGGGCTGCTATAAAAAACACACCTGTTAAAAACAGATTAGCCAATCCATTTACCGTTGAAAGAAACACAAAATCGATATATAACACATATCCTATTACTAAGAGGATGACTCCGTATAAGTTGGATTTAATAAATTCCTTCTTATACGTTTGTACAAACAACTTAAAAATTTTACATCGGATTCCCCCATCAAAAATTTACGAAACACAGCATACATGGCCACCGTTGCCGGCATAAACCCTAATATCCCTAACCCAAGAATCGTAAATAAAATCCATAAAAAGTTAATATAACAGGCATACATAATTTTTTCTGAAATCCGGTAAAAACTTCCCCACATACCTTCTTGATTGTTCATATCATAGCACCCCCTTATGTATACCCTTTCATTATATCATAGATTCAATGAGTTCACTATCCATCTTCTTACTCTACTGTGTCAAAAAAATTCCACTCTTTAATAAATTATTCGATTTTTTTCATCATTTATCCCTGATTTTCGGTAGAAATACGTATTTATAACATCACGCCACTCTTTCGCATGTTCCACTTGTTCATTTAATCGCTTTAGCACCTTTTGAAAACGTTCATCATCGATTTTCCCTTCTAGTTGCAGCCAGCTTTCTCTATAGAACTCGACGTCTTTTACACCTTCAAAATGTGTATTATAAATATGCTGGATAACTGTTTCCCCTGATTTTAAGCGGTGTGTATATGGGACATGATGAAAGAATAATAATAGCTCATCTGGACAGCTTTCGATTGATTCGTACATATTCATATTTTCCGTAAAGTACTGAGAAGTATAGCCAGTACCGGTTCCAACCGTTCGATCAACCCCAATGCCTTTCCAATCTGCAAAATGATACGTTCCCCAACGAGAATATTCATATCCATCTACATTTGGACCATAATGATGATTTGGATTAACCATCCAGCCAACACCAAGTGGAGCTGTATATTTTTCATATGTACGCCATGATTGCAGCAAAATCGTAGTTGTTTTCACTACAACCTCTTGATCATTGCCAAATGTGATACGTGTCCATTCATCAGCTATATCTTCACTTTTTAGATCCGGATTCCAAGCTAATCTTCCAAATCCGTATAAATTCGCTTGGGCTAATTGATGTCCACACCAATTATCATCATTACCGATATTCGAAACAGCGGTCATTCCGCTTAACGTCGGATGATACAAGGAGCCATCGATCACTTTTTTTACTTCCGATCCCTTTCCTTTTGCATACGTATCAAATTCCAATACTTCCTTCCACTGAGGAACTAAAAAGCAAACATGTCGCTGCTGTCCCGTATATTCTTGTGCAATTTGAAATTCCATCATCTGGTTCGTTTTTTCCATCGCTCCAAATAAAGGAGACACAGGTTCTCTTACTTGGAAATCCATTGGACCATTTTTAATTTGCAATATAACATTAGGATGGAAATCGCCATCTAAAGGCTTAAAATGGTCATATGCCGCTCTCGCCCGATCTGTTGAGCGATCACGCCAATCTTGCATGCAATTATAGACAAAGCATCGCCAAATCACAATTCCACCAAATGGCTCAAAAGCTTGCGCTAGCATATTCGAACCATCTGCATGATTTCGGCCATATGTAAATGGACCAGGTCGATGCTCCGAATCAGCTTTAACAACAACTCCACCAAAATCAGGGATAGCTTGATAGATTGCAGCCACTTTCTGTTTCCACCATTCTTTCACCTCTTTATCTAAAGGGTCTGCTGTCGTTAGTTCCCCTAATTCAACCGGACTTGCGAAATTAATACTAAGAAATGTTTTAATCCCATACTTCCGAAATATATCGGCAACCTTTGCGACATCTGGTAAAAAGTCGGTCATCAATTTTGTTTCTACTGTGTGCACATTCACGTTATTAATTGCTATTCCGTTAATACCTACAGAGGAAAGGAGTCGTGCATAATCTTCTATTCGTTTGTAATCTCGAATAAAATCATGATCTTTATAAAAATCGATTGACCTGCGTATCCCCGCTCAACGCTGCCATCCATATCATCCCATTGGTTAATCATCCGTAAATCGTTTTTTGGTGCTTCGTCGATATCAATCGTTTCAAGCGGAAGTTCCATTTGAATCAATCTTATTAAATGAAAAATGGCATATAAAACACCTTTATCTGTCTTGCTCGTAATGCATAAGCCTTGCTTAGTCGTATCCTGAAATTGTATTTTATATCCTTCAGTTTCAGTTACACGTTCATCCGTTATTCTTATTCGTACACACGGCTCTTCAGTTGAATCGTATACTGCTACCTCCTTACCTGTCATAGACAATATCGCTTTAGACCATTCTTGTATCGCTGTTTGAATGACTTCGGTTTTGGCACGACACTCGATAACCGATACGATTTTCAATAACCTTTCTTTGTACGCTATATTTTTAATTGGAGCATATGTTAACCATGCTTTATAACCGTTCATCTCATTAACGTTCATTTAACCCACCTCTATCCTTACTTTTTATAACTTGCCAAAATGCTCGCTTTGGCATGTGACGTTCATCAAATAGTAAAGGCCAATTCTTTCTACCTGAAACAGGAAAATCCGATAGCCAAGTATAATCATCAGCCACACCCCAAAACGTAACGGAACTTATCACATTCTTATATTCACTAAATAAACGAAAAAGCTGCTCATAGCGTTGCTGTTGTAAATTAAGCATTTCCTTTGTTGGAACTAGTAAATCCGTTCGTTTATCATCAAATGAAAAGACTGACACATCTAATTCTGTTATTTGTATTTCTAAACCGAGTGATGCATATAATTCAATCGCTTCACGGATTTTATCTAGTGAAGGGTCAAATATATTCCAATGGGCTTGCATTCCTATCCCATGTATTGGCACACCTTTTTCTAGAAGCTTTTGCAAGCTTATAAATTTTATCACGCTTCATGGGATCTGACTCATTGTAATCATTGTAGATAAGTGTGGCTTTCGGATCAGCTTCATGTGTTACATGAAATGCACGTTCAATAAAATTCTCACCTGCAAGTTCAAGCCACTGTGAGTTACGCAAAAAAACGTCCTCATCATCTGCTATTGCTTCATTGACAACATCCCAACTATCAATTTGACCTGCGTAACGACTAACGACTGTTTCAATATGCTTATCCATTCTATTAAGTAATGTTGTTCGATCAATTAAAGTTCCTTGATTATTTTTAAACATCCAATCAGGACATTGATTATGCCAAACGAGAGTATGACCTCTGACGGAAATATCGTTATGATTAGCAAAATCTATTAAATGATCACTAAATGTAAAATCAAATTCTCCCTCATTCGGTTGTAACAATGCTGGCTTCATCTCATTTTCTGCTGTTAAACTATTAAATTGATTTGTAATGAGTTTGCGAGCAGAATGAAGGGTTCGCTTATTTACTGCTGCTCCTACTTTAAAATCACCTTGAAACACTTTTTGTAATTGCGGTATTGTATTGTTCATCTTATGCCTCCTTTTCAATAAAACATAAGGATGTCTCTAAAAGACCAAGACACCCTTTTTAACTTCCTTCTTATTCTTTTACCCCACCCAATGTTAGTCCTTTAACAAAGTATTTTTGTAAAAATGGGTAAACCATAATAATCGGAACACTTGCGACAATCGTCATCGTTGCACGAATAGAAGTTGGTGTTACACGTTCAGATTGCCCAGATTGAGAATCAACAAAGGCACTAGCAGCAGAACCTCCCCCCATCGACATTGATGATGTTTGTAAAATCTTCATTAATTCATACTGTAATGTACTCAATGACTGAATGCTTGAATTGTATAAAAACACATCAAACCATTGGTTCCATTGAAAAACGGCTACAAATAGGGCAACGGTCGCTAAAACAGGTAATGATAAAGGAAGAAACAATTCGGAAAAAGACGGTAAAATCCCCGGCACCATCTATCTTCGCCGATTCAAACAAGCTTTCAGGTAGACCCTCAATAAAGGACCGCATAACAATTAAATTAAATGCACTAATTAAACCAGGTAAAATATATACCCAAAAGCTCCCAATCAATTGTAAATCGCGCATTAATAGAAACGTCGGAATTAATCCACCATTAAAATACATTGTTAAGACAAAGATGATCGTAAATGATTTTCGAAAAACAAATTCTCGACGGCTAATCGCATAAGCTACCATAGCTGTAAACAATAACGATAAAGCAGTACCAACTAACGTTCTTACTACACTAATGAAAGTGGCTTGGTATATCGTTGATTGTCCAAAGATATGCTCATAGCTTTTTATGGAAAATTCCCTCGGCCATAAATAAATTCCACCGCGAATCGAATCAGATGCATCATTTAATGAAATCGCTAATGTATTTAAAAATGGATAGAGCATGACAATACAAAGGAATATCATAAAAATCGTATTTAATGAATCAAAGATGTAATCCTCACGTGTTCTACGAATATTTCTTTTCTTTTTATTAAACAGACCCATGGCACACCACCTCCTCTAGAATAATCTCGCCTGACCGAATTTTTTCGCTAAACCATTTGCGGCAAACAAGAAAACAAAAGCAACAACTGTTTTAAAAATTCCTGCTGCTGTTGCAAGCGAGAAATTCCCCATTGAAATCCCGTACTTTAATACAAAAATATCGATATTCTCCGAATAATGATAGTTCATCGGATTTCCTAATAAATATTGTGGTTCAAATCCAGATTCTAAAATATAACCAAGGTTCATAATCACTAAAATGATAATGACAGGTTTCATTGCTGGAATTGTAATATGGAATATCCGTTGGAGGCGTGAAGCACCGTCAATTTCAGCAGCTTCATATTGTGCTTGGTCGATCATCGCAATTGCCGCTAAATAAATGATTGTATTCCAACCTACGTTTTTCCACGTTTCCGCCGCACCGATAATTCCCCAGAAATACTCCCCTACACCTAGCCATAAAATTGGTTCATCAATAATCCGTAAATTTGTTAAAATGATATTTATGATACCGTTTTCTAAGGACAACGTGTAAGAAACAATACTTGCCGCAACAACCCATGATAAGAAGTGAGGCATATAACTAATCGTTTGTACAATTCGTCTAAAGCCAACGTTACGGATTTCATTTAATAGAACGGCCAAACCAATTGCTGTAACAAAACCAAGGACCATATTAATAAAGCTCATGGCAAACGTGTTTCGTAAAACGATTAAAAAGGCATTATCTTGAAAAAGAAATAAAAAATGCTCAAATCCTACCCATTCCTGCTCAAAAAAGCTGCGTGCTGGCCGGTAATCCTGGAACGCCATCGTCCATCCCCAAACAGGTAAATAACGAAAAACTATAACCCAAATAATAAACGGGACAGTCATAGCTAAAAGTGCTTTTTGCTTTGAACATAAACGAATTATTTCTTTTATTTTCGATTCTTTCTTTGTAATTGTCGTAACATCAGTAGATGGCTGACTGTTTAGGCTCAATGGTATCCCTCCCTATTAATCCTTCATACGTTCATTTCATGCTTTAAGCTAAACAATTACTTTCCCCCTTTTGAAAAAGAACCTGTAAGCGATTTCAACTATTTAAAATCATTTTAACGTTTACATTCTAATTAAACGACCTACAAAACTATAGATCTTACTTTGAAAATTTAATTTAGTATTCAATTCGACAAGTTTTTTTCAATGCCATTTAACTACTAGATTTATTAAATTAATATACTTTTGCTAGTTAACACTTTAATCCCTATAGAATAAGAGGTAAATTGAACAGCCCACATGCTCCCAATCATTATCCAATCAAATAAAAGCACTAAAAAAGGACGTGTTCGACCTTCTTCAGTGCTTTTAAGCTAGCTAATTAATTTCATGTTACTGTTTCATTTCATGACTCGCTGGACAAACTATTTCAACCGTAGTCCCTTTACCAAGTTTACTTTTCATCGTAAGGGTAAACTGATCACCATAAAGCAATTTCATACGATAGTAAACATTTCGAATTCCGACTCGGTCTCCCATCGATTCATCCTCTTCTAATGAATGTAAGTAACTTTGTAAAAAGGCTTCTTCCATTCCTACCCCATTATCTTCAACCTTACAAATAATATAATTTCCTTTCATTTTGATCGTCACTGTAATAAAGCCGATATCAAGCATTGGCTCGACACCGTGAATACTAGCATTTTCTACAAAAGGGGTAAATGCCATGTTTGGTACCATACAGTCCATCACATCTTCATCCATGATGATATCGTATTCTAATTTGTGACCAAACCGGTATTTTTGTATTTCTAAAAAATACTCAAGCATTTTCACTTCTTCTTCAACACGAACCCATTCCCTTCCCCATGAGATGGAATTTCGTAATATTTTTGCCATATTTTTAATAATATGTGCAGTTTCTTTTTCCCCTTTTAATAAACTACGCATTCGAATCGTTTCTAAGGAGTTGAATAGGAAATGTGGATTAATTTGACTTTGCAATGCACTTAATTGAGCTTGCTTACTTTTAAGTTCTAAATCTTTCTTTTGAAGATTGGCAATATAGACATCGTTTATCAGATCCTTTATTTTTTTTGACATTCTATTAAACTCAGAGGTTAGCTGTCCGATTTCGTCTTTATATTCAACACCTTCGATAATATCGAATTGCTGATTTTTTACCTTTTTCATTTTTCTTAGAATCCGCAATAATCGTACGTGCAGTGAACTTGTGATATAAATGATGACAAATGATGGAACAATGAAGTTAATTGATGCAAATAAGAAAATAAGTAATCTTGAATTTTGTGCTTCTTCTAGGGCGACGCTTTCTGACACAACACCAATGACACGCCAATTCTCCATATAATTGTCATGATAAGTCTCTGAAAAAATTAAAGAATCCGTTGAAACATACTCATCTGAAAAATAACGATTGTCATATTCAATTTCATTATATTCAGTACTATAAAGAATTTCATTTTGATTATTAACTAAATAAATATCACCTTGAAAGGTTGCATTTTCAAAAGATTTCTTAATTAATTCTGTATTTATATCAATTTGATCACTTTTCCTTCGTATTACTATGGAAGTGGTTAAGAATTCTAATAACACTAAAAACATACGATTCTGGATTACTTTCTTCTTTAGTGCGAATGACTTTAGGAATATATGTATCTGATTCTAACACCTCTTTAATCCATTCTTTTGTCTCAGCACTTTCTGTCAAATTTCGAACACCACCTGCATATAAAACAGTTTGGTTGTCCGTATATAACAATATATTTTGTATCGAAGAATATAGTGTACTATATTTATAATTTCTCCAAACGTTATCGTAATCTTGAACGTATTCAACAATGGAATGATAGTCCTTTTCAAGAAAATCATGTAACATTTTGTCCGTATATAAGGTAGAAGAGATTCCTATCGCATCATTAACTACCCTTTCAAAACTGTCAGCCATATGCTCGATAGCTAACGTTAAATCAGCCTCTTTTTGCTTTTTGACATTACTAATCGTCACATGATAAAAAATAATATTTGTTAGTAAGATTGGGATAAAAACAGCAAGAAAATAAACGATGAGTAATTGATTTTTCAAGTTTATATTATTTAGATGGAATTTTTTCATAAGTAACCCCTTATTGTGACTTTGGGTCACTTTCCTTTACTATCTTTTGCCGATATTCAGTTGGTGTCATTTTCTCAGTTTTCTCAAATTGAGTGACAAAATAATCTGGACTTTGAAAACCTACTTTTTCGGCAATTTCATAGACCCGTAAATTCGTTTGTCTTAATAACTTTTTCGCCTCTTCAATTCTCACTTCAAGTAAATATTCTTTAAAATACATCCCATACGCTTTCTTAAACAGCTGGCCCATGTAAACCGGATTCATATAATACTGACTTGAAATACTTTTTAAACTAATATTTTTATAATAGTTAGCTTCAATATACTTTTTAACTTTTTGAATATCACCTTTACCATTTTGCTTTCGTAATTCCATAAGATAATTAGACGCTTCCTCAACGAATAAACGGAACATATTTTTTAATTGTTCAAATGTCAGCGTATAATGATGCCAATTTAAAATTTGGTGTAATTTTGTTAATTCAGTTTCATTGCCGTCCATATTTCTTATCGTTTTAATAACACTATGAATACAACGATTAATGGATGTTTTTATCGCTTCTGGTGCAAATAGCTTTAATTGAAAATCGTTAAACATTTTCTCAACAATCTCTTTTGCTTCACTTTGATTATTTTCCTCAATGGCAGCTAATAATGTATGGTAAATAGCAGACTCCAACTCAGTATGATTGATCTTTCTACCAATTACATCATCGTAAAAAAGAGGACGGTGCTCTGCAATTGTGTATTTAAACTGCATCGTGGTATTAGCTGTTTCAAATGAGCAACTTATATCTTCTAGTCGCTTAACATCTTGTCCTATATATATAGATACATCCTTTTTCGTATGACGCTCCACTGCCTCCTGAAGCTTTTCAACAAAAATAGTTAGTGAATTCATACAACGTGAAAATAATGCATCAGATACAACTAGTCCGTAGCTATGTCGTCGGTGTGCTCTAATTAAAAACGTCCTCTGTTCTGTTACGATTTCTAATATGATCTTTTCAAGTTCGCTTTGGTAATTAATATCTATATCATCATGTGCAAAGGCGGTATTCACTTCAATAACAATATAATAGTAACAGCTTGCTTGTTCTGTTTTAAACATATCTTTAAAATGAACGGCATATTCCTGTTTCCCACACAATAACTCTTCCAGCTTGGAAGCAAGTAGAACTCTTTCATTATTTTGCTTCATGACCCTTTCTTCTTTTAATGCTGTTGCAAGCTGCTTCAATGTCTCTTCCAATTCCTCTTGCTCAATTGGTTTTAATATAAAATCAAAAACGCCGTAGCGAACAGCTTTTTGGGCATAATTAAAGTCACTATATCCACTTAATATAATAAACTTTGTTCTTAATCGTTTTTCTTCCACTACCCTGCGAATTAATTCTAATCCGTCAAGAACCGGCATACGTATATCGGTAATTACAACATCAGGCTGATATTCCTCAATTAGATGTAATGCTCCTTCACCGTTATCTGCTTCTGCGCATACTTGAAAGCCACATTTCTCCCAATTTATTAAGTTTCTTAATCCGGCACGCACAAATTGCTCATCATCTACTAACACGACTTTATTTATCATGATTACGACCCCTTTCTATTGCAGCAGACAGGAAGGCATTAACAATGCTTACTTTATTTTATTACGTTTTTTACAATTTTGGAAACGGTTTCAATACTATTTTCACATATTAACTACAACGTAATGTTATAAAACCTCCCATGGAATGAAGCTCCATAAGAGGTTGACTAATAGTTATTATGATTCCTAATTCATTCTATAAATAGCATTCAATGTATCCTTATATAAAACTTTACTTCAATAAATCGAGTATATACAACCTAATAAACGATAGAACTTGCTTAAAAAAATTAAGAACCTTTCTGTCAGAAGAAAGAGATAAATAAATCATAAGTATAGAAAGCTATACATATACATAATTGAACTTTCATCATACGGATAAAAGGTGTGAGATTATTGACTTTTTTATCAGGCAACCAGTTCATTGACCGCCTTAATAAAATGGAAAATAGTATTATCATTGAGGGAAAGAACGTAACAGGAAACGTATCAGAACATCCTGCATTTGAAGGAATCGTAAAAACAAAAGCATCAATCTACGACATGTATTTACAAAAAGAGCACGAATCAATGTTAACTTGTAAAAAAGAAGGAAAACTCATTAAAAGGGCTTTTCAAAAACCTGAGTCGATTAGCGACTTACAAGCTAGGAGAGAAGCGACACAACTTATTTCAAGGTCAAATGGGGAACAATCGGTCGTTCACCTGATTATATTCATACAGCCATTATGACCTTAAGGCATTCTAAGGATTTCTTTGATCAAAGGTTTCAATCTAACATTATCACTACGTATGAACAAGCGGTTCAGAATGATCTTTCTTTTACTCACACATTTGTTAATCCGCAAACAAACCGATCCACCCAATACGATGAATTTGTACATGATCTGGATGATGAAGCGGTTATTGCTGCACGAAACTTATCAGAAACTGAAGATGGAATTATTATACATGGTGCACGTTTACTTGCTACACAAGGTGGCATAACCGATGAACTGCTCGTTTTACCAGCGGCTAGTCCCATAATGGAACCTGCTTATGCTTTTGCTTTTACTATTCCTTCAAATGAAAAGGGGATTCACTTCTATTGTCGTGAACCATATGCACCTAATACAAAAAACAATACCTTTAACTATCCATTAAGTTCTCGTTTTGATGAAATTGATACGATTATTGTCTTTGATCACGTACTTATCCCATGGGAGAGAGTTCTCTTTTATAAAGATTGCGAAAGGGCACAGTCCGTATATAATCAAACAGACTTAAATTTGCTGTTGTTATTTCAAGCTGTTTCAAGACAAATAATAAAAACTGAATTTTTACTAGGTATTTGTGAATCTATGGCATCAACAATTTCAATCACACAATATCAACATATCCAAGAAAAAATTAGTGAAATCATTGTAACTCTTGAGATTATGCAAGCCTTATTATATCGTGCAGAAATAGAAGGAGCGAAAAACCATTTTGGTATGTTTGTTCCACTTGCTACACCACTTATGGTCGCCTCTACTTATTATCAAAAAACATACCCTAAACTTATTCAATCCCTCCAACAAATTGGTGCTAGCGGACTCATATCTTTACCTACAGAAGCTGATTTCAGCGAAGAAATTTCTTCACCCTTACACCATTACTTAAAATCACAAACACTTGATGGTAAAGGCAAAACTCAACTTTCAAGATTGGCATGGGATTTAACTATGAGTTCATTCGGTGCAAGACAAACGCAATATGAACGTTATTTCTTTGGTGATCCCGTTAGACTTTCATCAGCCCTTTATAATTCATATGACAAAGCCCCTTTTGCTAATGCAATCTCTGCATTTTTAAAATCATAAATATATTAATGACAGCATTTAGGGAATGCGAGGAAATGAAATTTTAAAAACATCTATGAAAGGCTATTGCCTTCCATAGATGTTTTTACCTATAAACACCATTTACGAATCGCTTTTGCTACTCCATCTTCTTCATGACTTGACGTAATCCAATTTGCTGCCTCTTTTACTAAATCCTGTGCATTTCCCATCGCAACACCAACACCTGCTTCTTGAATCATTGCTAAGTCATTAAGACTGTCACCTATTGCCATAACTTGATCCATTGTAAATCCTAACTGATCACAAACCGTTTTAATCGCTTTCGCTTTGTTTACACCAATAGAATTAATTTCTAAATTAGTTGGGCTTGAATTTGTTATTTCTAATGTACCAAGCTTAGACAAGTCATCATATATTAACGATCGTACATCTTCATCATCAATGTCAAAGCCAAATTTCATCCATTCATGAGCATGAATATCTTCGGCGGGAAATTCATCTCGCCATACACGTCCAACCGAAGCAGCCCAACAATACGTATTATGCTTTTCTTTTAAACTCCACATATATTCTACTAAATTAGTTGGTAATGTTTTGCGTTCAACTAAATTTCCTGACTGATCCCATATTTCACTACCATTCACGGTGATTAAAAAAGAATCTAACGGTAAATCTTTAATAATTGGGTCTAGTGTCATTCGTGTTCTACCTGTGCTAATGACGATATGAATGCCTTGTTGTTGAGCTTCTTGAATCGCCCTTCGATTCTCTTCTGATATAGAATGATCTTTTGATAATAATGTTCCGTCCATATCAATTGCCACTAAGCGAATGACATGATTAGGTTCTCTCTTCAATTTTCTCCCTCCACGACTTCGATTTTCTTTATGTTCATTGTAATTTACTAATCATCAATTAGGCAAATGTGGCGATTAAATGATATAGTAATAGTAGATTTTTGAAGGAGGATGATTTTGTGAAAATGGATTCGTTTAATGCGTATATTGGAACATATACGAACGGAGAAAGTAAAGGAATTTATCGCCTAGATTTCAACTCTACTCAAGCAAAAATAACAGATGTACAAATAGCAGCAGAGATTGAAGGACCTACGTATTTAACGATTAGCGGGGCAAATTCTCATTTATATGCAGTAGCTAAACAAGGGGATCAAGGTGGTGTCGCTGCATTTAAAATTAATGATGATCTCACATTAACTGAGTTAAATCGCCAATTAACAGCTGGAAGCTCACCTTGTCATGTTCAATTAAATGAAAAAAACGATCTTTTGTTTTCGGCTAATTACCATAAAGGGCAAGCTGATGTCTATCCCATTGATCGCGATGGGGCATTACAAGCCTCTTCTTCAACAGTGACACACGAAGGAAAAGGACCAAACAAAGATAGACAAGATAAAGCACATGCCCATTTTGCTGGATTAACTCCTGATGGTAAATATGTGGTTGTAGTAGATTTAGGAACAGATACGATTGCTCTATATACGTTAAAAGATCAATCATTAACTTTACATAATGAAGTAAAAGTGAAGCCAGGCAGCGGACCTAGACATATCAGTTTTTCTAACAATGGTCAATATGCCTATGTCAATGCTGAGTTAAGTTCTGAATTAATTGTCTTTGCCTATAATGGCGAAGCTGGAACTCTAACTGAAATTCAAACTGTATCAACATTACCTAATGACTTTCATGAAGAAAATACAGGAGGTGCTATCTGCTTATCAAATGATGGTCGTTTTGTCTATGCGTCAAACCGTGGTCATGATAGTATTGCTTATTTTAGTATTAATGAGGAAGATGGACAAGTAACGAGACAAGGAATCATCTCAACAGGAGGTAAACATCCTCGTGATTTTACAATAGACCCAAGTGGAAACTTCATTCTAGCAGCAAACCGTGACACAAGTAACATTGTTTTATTTACAATTGACAAAAAAACCGGAGCACCTTCACCTGCTAATGTGGAGGTTACAGTGCCAAATCCGGTATGTATCAAGTTTCTTCAAGTTTAAATATATTAAACATGGTATCCTTAATGAACCTGACTAACAGGTATTGTTTCATTAGCAACAAAGTCCGCTAATTGGGATTAGATATCCTAATTAGCGGACGTTATACGTTTTAAGTTAATAAGGAAGATATAGCGAATTAGGTCGCAATGTTCGTATTGACTTACCATTGAACTGGACTCCCACTTCACTTACATGCTCGTCCACTGAGTCACTTTTTTCTATATATAATTGATGCCAAATCATAAATACAATAGCCGTCCATAGCTTTCGACTGTAATCCCCTTCTCCCTTTTTATGAGCTTCAAGTAATTGTATAAGCACGTCTTTATTCAATAAGTAATCTGTTTGACTATTCTTAAAGATATTCAATACTCGTTCATACCACTCCTTCTTTAACCAATGGCGAATAGGAACGGGGAAACCAAGCTTTTTACGCATAAAAATATGTTCTGGGACAATCTCTCTCAAAGCATCGCGTAATATAAATTTCGTCGTTTGATGAGCAATTTTATACTCTGTTTGAATTTTCCGAGCAATTTCAAACACGTTCTTATCTAAAAAAGGAACCCGTAATTCTAGAGAATGGGCCATAGTCATTTTATCTGCCTTTACTAAAATATCGCCACGTAACCATGTATGAAGGTCAATATATTGCATCTTCGTAACGTCATCGTAAGTATCAGCTTGTTCATAAAGGGGCCTTACCCACTCAATCGATTCCATCCCTCTTTGATAAGTAAGCAAAACAGCTTCTTTTTCTCGTTCACTCATGATATAAGCATTTCCTATAAATCGACGATGCAACTCTGTTGTCCCACGTTCGAGAAATCCTTTCCCCTTTATTCCTTCTGGTAAAAGAAGAGCCACCTGTCTTAATAGCTTCTTTCCGAAATTAGGAATATACGAAAACAACTTTAACGATTCGGGTTCACGATAAATGTTATAACCGCCGAATAATTCATCTGCCCCCTCTCCAGATAAAACTACCTTTACATGTTTACTTGCCTCTTTCGCTACAAAATAAAGAGGAATGGCAGAGGGATCAGCTACCGGCTCATCCATATGCCATAAGATCCGCGGTAATTCTTGTAAATATTCCTCTGCAGTTATGACATAATTAATATTCTCAACACCTAAATCTTCTGCACTTTTTTTGGCGACTTGTACCTCACTGTAACCATCTATTTCAAATCCTACACTAAATGTTTTTATCTTTGGATTTATTTCTCTTGCCAAAGCAACGATTGCCGTCGAATCGATACCTCCTGATAAAAAGGATCCTACTGGTACATCACTACGCATATGGTGTTTGACCGAATCACGTAATACATCTAAAACCTTATTTTTTTGCACTGCATAGGTTTCATGATTTGGAGTAAATGAAGGCTGCCAATACGCTCTCACTTCTAATTCGCCATCCCAGCTTTTCTTCATATAATGACCTGGCTCTAATTTAAGAAGTCGATCCATCATCGTTTCTGGCTCGGGAGTATATTGAAACGTCAAATAATGCTGTAATGCTTGTTTATTGACTTGCACATTATTGAGCACAGCTAAAATCGCTTTTGCTTCAGAAGCCATATATAATTTCCCTTTATTTTCAACATAAAAAAATGGCTTAATTCCGAAATAATCGCGTGCTGCAAAAAGTTCTTTGTTGACTTTATCCCAGATAATAAAGGAAAACATACCCCTTAATTCTTTCACGCAATCTTCCTTATTCAAACTATATAGTGCGGCAATTACTTCCGTATCCGAGTTGGTATTAAACGTAATCCCCTTTTGTATTAAACGGTTACGTATTTCAGTATGATTATAAATCTCTCCGTTAAAAACAATCGTATAACGATTCTGATCAAATGAAAGTGGTTGTTGTCCGTTTTCCAAATCAATTATACTCAAACGTCGAAAACCTAGCTTTATAAAATCATCCTCATAAAACCCTAATTCATCCGGACCTCGATGTGCGATCACGTTCGTCATTTCTTTTAATTGATTACTTCGAGGTAGGCTTGTCCCAAATATTCCAACAAATCCACACATCTTTATCATTCCTTATACTTAGTTTAAAACGTATCATGTCCAACTCTTTGGTGTATTATTCTTCCACCAACCTAGTATAAGATTGAGAAAGCTTAGTAGATAAAAGGATATGTGCCTGACGATAATCGTCAAGCACATAGAAAAAAGAACTTAGCACCATGCAGACCCAACAATAATTAGCAGAATAAACAAGACAACGATTAGTACAAACCCGCTGCCTCCATGTCTAGCTCCAGCAACTGGTGCTCCGTATCCATAACCATAACAATCATAACCGTAACCCATATGATCCCCTCCTAAAAAAATGTCAGAAGACCAA
This sequence comes from Bacillus sp. JCM 19034, assembly GCF_001310635.1. GTDB lineage: Bacteria > Bacillota > Bacilli > Bacillales > Bacillaceae_D > Halalkalibacter. Next base: position 164,715 of record NZ_BAXR01000001.1, on the reverse strand, counting down.
TTATTATTGATTTTCTGCTCATACTAACATATGCAAAATAACAAAACTGGTTCGACTACGACTTAAAACATTTTCGCCCAATCATCTTCAACAAGTTCCTTGTTAATACTAATCCCAGCTTCATAGCCTTCACTTGCTGCACCGATTAAACCGGTAAAGCGTTTTGCAGCATCTCCTATTATATACAGTCCTTTTTCATTTGTTTTACCGTGCTCACTCGTCTTATAAGAACCGTTCTCTACATAATCAATACCTAATTGTTCTGGTAGATCTGTATGCTGGACAGCATTTGTTTGCAACAAAAACCTGCATCATAATCAATAACATGCCCATTTGAATACAGAATTTTTAACTTGTCGGCATCACTAAATATCTCTACAATTTCGTCTTCAACTATCGGTATTTGTCTATTTTTTATAGAAGTTCGGTCTTCTTTTGAACACGTTATCTGACCATTCGTCGAAACAGAAATATCTTGACTCCATGTCCTAATTAGCTTTACATAATTGAGCAAATTATCACCATTACCAATAATAACAAGCTTTTTATTGCGATACTCCCAACCATCACAATAAGGACAAGAATAAATTAAGTTCCCATAGACTTCTTTCAAACCTTTGATAGAGGATAAACGTTCCTTTAACCCAGTAGCAATGATTACCTTTTTCGCTTCATATGTATGAATACCTGATTGAATAGTGAACGTTTCCCCTTCTTTTTTAATTCTTTCAGCAGTCATCATAATAAATTGAACCGTTTCATATTTTTCAATTTCTTCTCTCGCCAATTGCCGTAGTTTTTTTGGTGACACAGAATCACGGGTTAAAAAGCCATGAGATTGATTAACGACAAAATTACGTGCCATCTCATTATCAATAACTAATACGTTACGTCTCGCACGACCTAAAACAAGTGCAGCAGACAAACCACCTGGACCGCCACCGACAATAATAACATCATACATAACAGTACCCCCTTATTAAAATCAATAAAAGTAAGTATTCCCTTAGAGAAACAAGTACATTCTCTTTAATCTTTAAGATGAACACAAAAAAACCCCCTCATTTTAAAAATGAGAGGGTACCTGTTGTATTTATTCTTCCCAAACTCTTACTTCTTCCATAACATCGCCTTGTTTAATACGATATACTGATTCTAATCCTTCTACAACTTGCCCGAATACAGTATGTACACCATCTAAATGAGGCTGTGGCTCATGCACGATAAAGAATTGACTACCACCAGTATCTTTTCCAGCATGTGCCATTGATAATGAACCTGCAACATGCTTATGAGGATTTCCTTCTGTTTCACATTTAATTGTGTATCCAGGTCCTCCAGTTCCGTTTCCTAGTGGGCATCCACCTTGAGCAACAAAACCAGGAATAACACGATGGAATGTTAATCCGTTATAAAAACCTTCATTTGCCAGTTTTTCGAAATTCTCTACTGTCTTTGGTGCTTCATTTGGGTAAAATTCAATGATTATTTTTTCACCATTTTTCAAATTCAATGCTACCTTTTTTCATTTCATAAATCCTCCTAAAATTTCGTTCACCTTATTCTACATGATTTACTTTAGAAATGCGACTAAACAACCTAATGAAAAAGTGAAAAGAGAGCGATGCTCTTTTCACTCTACTATTTCAACATATTGCTTGGCAATGGTACATCTAAACGAATAAGATCTGGGTAGCTTTCACGCTCAATCACTTCAAAAGCTTCTCCGTTTTCAACAAAAACAACACCAGGTCGAGGAATCCGATTATAATTATTCGCCATTGAATATCCATATGCACCAGTACAGAAAACAGCTAAAATATCTTCATGGTTTGCTTTTGGTAATGGTAAATCCCAAATAAGCATATCTCCACTTTCGCAACATTTCCCAGCTATTGAAAACGTCTCATTTGCTTCTTCATTGGCACGGTTTGCAAGTACCCCTTCATATTCTGCTTGATATAAGGCTGGTCGTAAATTATCACTCATTCCACCATCAACCGCTAAATAATGACGGACATTAGGAATTTGTTTTTGTGAACCAATCGAATATAATGTTGTTCCTGCATCCCCTACTAAAGAACGGCCTGGTTCGATCCAAATTTCAGGAATATCAATCCCTGCAAGCTGAGCTTTTTCTTTCACAACATTAGCCATTTCCTTTACATATTCACCAGGAGGTAATGGTGTGTCGCCCTCAACATAACGAATTCCGAATCCACCACCAACATTAATTACTGATGGAACAAATTGAAATTGCTCTTTTAATTCTTCTAGTAGTTCAAACATTTTTTCAACTGCCATAATAAACCCAGACGTTTCAAAAATTTGTGAACCAATATGACTATGCAATCCTAGTAAAGTCAGAGATTCATCCTCTTGAGCGAGCTTAACTGCCTCATGCACTTGACCGCTTATAAGATCAAAGCCAAATTTAGAATCCTCCTGACCAGTAGAAATATAATCATGAGTGTGTGCTTCCACTCCTGGGGTAATTCGCAATAAAATACGCATATGCGACTTACGTAGCTTACAAATGCGACTTAACTGTTCTAGCTCATAAAAATTATCTACGACAACGCAACCAAGTTTTGCTTCAACGGCCATTTCCAACTCTTCAATACTCTTATTATTGCCGTGAAAATGAACTCGTTCCATCGGAAATTCCGCTTCAATAGCTGTATATAATTCACCGCCTGATACAACATCTAAACTTAAACCTAAATGATTGACAAGCTCAAACATCGCAATAGAACTAAACGCCTTACTAGCGTATGCAACTTGAAAAGGTACATCAGCTTCACGAAAAGCTTCTTGGAATTGGTTAGCACGTTCACGAATAAGTGCAACATCATACACAAATAAAGGTGTTCCATATTCTTCAGCTAAATTGACCATATCTACACCACCTATTTCTAGATGGCCATTTTCATTTATTTGACTCGTACCATATCTATACATAATGTTCTCTCCTTATTTTAAAAACCAAAAAAAAAATATCCATTCAACTTTATCATATAAAAGTGCATTATTCAATGAAAAAGCGTTATCGTTTAAGCTTATAATGACTGCTATTCTAACTTAAGAAATCAGCTACAGTCTGTTTATGATAAATGTTTAAACAATTAAAAATCCGAACGATGCCTAATTAATCATTCGGATTTTACGCTCTGATTTTATTCTGCTCTTTGCTTAGTAACATTTTGTGGGTGGACAATCGATGGCCGGAAACGTAAGGACGGGACGGTCGATCTAATAATAATGTGCCATAGTGCAGGTGGATCAAAAGGTAGGAATGGCCATAAATATGGTTTATTCAACGTTTTCAATAACGTTAACGCTAAAATAAATATCGTTAATCCTATCACAAATCCAGGTGCTTTAAAAAAGGCAACAGATATTATAAGTAAAACCCTAACAACCCTTAAGGCTAATCCCAATTCATAACTTGGCGTGGCAAACATTCCTATTGCACCTAAGGCAATGTACAAAATAACTTCAGATGTGAAATAACCAACCTCAACTGCTAATTCACCAATTAGTATCGCTGCAACTATCCCAAGTGCCGTCGCTAATGGAGAAGGCGTATGTACAGCTGCCATCCTTAATAGCTCAATTCCTAACTCAGCAAAAAGAATTTGTACGACAATTGGAATATGATTCGGCTGCTCTGGTCCGATAAAGTCTAATCCAGCAGGTAAAAGAGACGGTTGCATCACTAATAGTAACCAAAAAGGTAAGATTAGCAGTGAAAACATAATACCGATGAATCTCGTCCACCTTAAAATTGTACCAATCATTGGGGCCTGGCGATATTCTTCGGCGTGTTGAACATGGTGAAATAACGTAGTTGGTGTAATAATAACACTCGGAGATGTATCAACCATAATAACAATATGACCTTCCAACAAATGATCTGCTGCAACATCTGGTCTTTCAGTATAGCGAACTAATGGAAATGGATTCATACGCTGTTTGACAATATACTCTTCCACTATTTTATCAGCCATTGCAATTCCATCAATTTTAATCGCCTCTAATTCTTTCTTTACGATCGCAACGAGATCAGGGTCTGCAATCCCGTCTATATAGGATATGCAAATATCTGTTTTTGAACGTGTTCCAACTTTCATTATTTCATTTCGCAATCGTTCATCACGAATACGACGTCTCGTTAATCCAGTATTCATGATTATATTTTCAGTATAGCCATCTCGTGCTCCACGTACGACTCGTTCTGTATCAGGCTCCTCAGGACCACGTCCTGGATAGTTACGAACATCAATAACAATCGCCTGCTTTTCGCCCTCTACTAAGATCGAAATCAAACCTGAAAGCATTTGTGTTGCCACATCTTCAAGTGTATCGACGTATTCAACTTGAACGTGAGGCAAATGATTGATAATCGTTTGTTTAAAATCATCTACTTCGGATTTCAATCCCCCTGAATCAAGTAACATTAATTCCCTTAAAATTTCAATTATATATAGATTATCACAGAGCCCATTTACAAAATAAATTTGTAGTTCCTTATCAAAAACCGTAATTTTTCTAACACCAGCGTCAAATGAAACATCAAATCCTAAACGCTCTTTTAATTGCTCTTCGTTTTCTTGAATATCGGGTGATATCGCCGTTTGCTTTTCTTCTGTTTGACTCATTGATATCCACTCCGTTCTAAAATAATCTCCACTGCCTTTTTCGTAATCGGTGCTCCTTTTTTACAGAATCCCAACCAGCCATCTTCCCAATATCACCTACTCCAATAATAATCGGGATGTTCAACTGATCTAATATATAAACCGTATCACCGTTTATTCTTCCGCGTTCTAAATCAGGTAATCCTTCCTTATCAACTCCAACTCCGTTAAATCTCCAAAGCGATCAACACTTATTGTTACATCTGTCCATTCCGAACTGTGTGTCGATGAAGCAACGGCAATTGCTCCAATAACCTCGATATCGGGATGTTTAGCCACTGCTTGCATAGCTCTCTCGCCTGGCCCATTCTCTCGATAACCGCAATCATCAAACATAACTAAGACAGGATCATATGGAGTTTGGAGGATGTATGAGATGAGTTGATCCTCATCAATCTTCGTTGGATTTCCAGCAGAACGACTAATACAGCGTCCGCCAATTTCTCTTGCTACATTTTCAACTGCTTTGCGTGCCGCTTCATCTCCATCGGTTATAAATATAACTTTTCGTTTCATGTAATTCTCCTTTATCCTTTCGGCTTAAAGAAAAGTGCTACTAGAAAGCTAAATAAAATCGTAGAAGAGATTCCAACAGACGTTACTTCAAACACTCCCATTCCAACTCCAAAAAAACCATACCGATCACCTTCAGACATCGCTCCATGCACAAGTGAATGACCAAAGCTCGTAATCGGGACCGTTGCTCCAGCACCTGCGAAGTCAATTAAACGATCATACAGATGGTACCCATCGAGTAGTGCACCAGCAACAACTAACGTACTTAATGTATGTGTAGGAGAAAGTTTACCGATATCCATTAACATTTGACCGATAAAGCATATTAACCCACCAACGACAAATGCTGCAAAATATTCAAACATGTTAATCCTCCCGTTCAAATGAAACAGCATGTGCAATGCATGGAATAGACTCATGTTGATGCATCATAATTGGACTTAATAGAGCACCTGTAGCGACAACGAGTATTCTTTTTATGGCACCTCGTTTCATCTCATTTATGAAATGCCCAAATGTTACTACTGCTGCACAGGCAGCTCCACTCCCTCCTGAAAAGACGGGTTGCTCTTGATCATAAATGACAATACCACAATCCTCATGATTGGTAAGTGAATAATGATTTTCTTCCATTAGTTTACGCAAAATTCCACTTCCTACTCGAGATAAATCACCTGTAACAATGACATCATAATAGGATGGATCGCGGTTTAAATCTTTAAAATGGGTCACAATTGTATGTGCAGCTGCTGGTGCCATAGCTGATCCCATATCATATGGATTTTTTAGACCATAGTCGACGACCTTTCCAATTGTAGCACTAGTTATCCGAATCGAACTTTGCTTTGAACCTATTACAATTGCCCCTGCTCCTGTAACAGTAAAAGTAGCTGAATCAGGACGCTGTCCTCCAAATTCGGTTGGATTTCTAAATTGTCTTTCTGCTGTTGCATTGTGACTACTTACAGCGACAAGAATATGATCTGCCACATCTGTATCAATTAGTAGAGATGCTAGCGATACTCCTTCCATCACTGTTGCACAAGCTGAAAATAAACCAAAATAAGGAGTTTCTAGCTCCCTTGCAACATAATTAGACGTGACAATTTGATTTAATAAATCCCCCGCAAAAAATAATTGATATCGTCCTCTTTTTTTCCAGCCTTTTTTAAAGCAATTTGAATAGCGTCCTTCATCAATTGTCTTTCAGCTAATTCCCACGTATCTTGACCTACGTATAGGCTATCGTACGTTTTATCAAAGCTATCATTTATAGGTCCTTTTGCTTCCTCGGGTCCTACAGTCGTTCCAGTCGATTGTACATAGACAGGAGCATTAAAAAACCACGTATTTCTGCCTTTTCTTTCCAAATAGACACGCTCCTCTCTATGAATTAATCAGCATTGAAACAAGTAGTCTTGTGAGACCAACTACATATGCTGATACAACTCCAAAAGCAATGACAGCACCTGTTAATTTAAACATGTTTGCCCCTATCCCAAAAACAAGTCCTTCACTTTTATGTTCAAGAGCAGCACTTGTCATCGCATTAGAAAACCCTGTTACGGGCACTAATGAGCCAGCACCAGCAAATTGTCCTAAACGATCATATATCCCAAACCCTGTAGCAAGAGCGGCAATAAGAATTAACGTTGCCAGCATGAAACTCATTGCCTCTTGTTGCGTAACAGGTAAATAGGTCATATATATATTGCTTAACCACTGCCCGAAGGTACAAATCAGACCCCCGATAATAAAGGCTTTAAGACCTTTTTTTATAATGTGACTTTTAGGTTGATATAGTTGAATGTTCTTTTGATATTGCTGCTTCACCTGTTCACCACTCATCTATGTTCCCCCTTTCTTCTTCCACATCAAATCGTACTGTTAGTATGACGATTTTATTGAGGGAACATACATTTTAAAAAAGAGTGTAGTAACTAATCAACATTCCTTCAACATCTTTTCTTAATGGATGATTTCTACTACTTTCCCCAAAAGGCTACATACAAAAAAAGCTTGTACGAAAAGAACTACTTACCTTTTACGTACAAGCCTATACGACAAGTATATTTAACTAATACTACAAATTGATTGTTGATTATCTTCGTTAATTGGAGTTATCCATTTCTCACAATCATACTTTCCTTCTACAAAAACTTGGTGCCAAACAATGAAACAAATAATCGTCCATAATTTTCTGCTATTATCTGCATCACCACGAGCATGGGCATACAAAAGTTCCCTAATATAGGGTTTATGTAAATAGGCAGATATTTCACTCTCTCTTACTAATTCTTCTACCCATTCAAACCACTCATTTTTTAACCAGATACGTAACGGAACAGGAAATCCTAATTTTTCCTAGCAACAACATGCTCTGGAATGAGTTCAGCAAACGCTTTTCTTAATAAATATTTCGTTGTTCCCATCGCCGTTTTACTTTCAGGAGGTAATTGCGATGCCACATCAAAAACGATTGAATCAAGAAACGGCACCCTTAATTCTAACGAATGGGCCATTGTCATTTTATCAGCCTTCATTAAAATGTCACCTCTTAACCAGGTCATTAAATCGATGTGCTGCATTCGCTGTATTGGCCTCTCGCCAATTGTTTCCTCGTAAAAAGGTGTAGTAATCGTTTCATTCGAATAAAGAGGATCATATCCTTTTATTAGTTTCATTTTCTCTACTTCCTTAAATATGAAGGCATTTCCAATATAACGTTTTTCAAGTGGGGTAATACCGCGTTCAATCCAGCTTTTCCCTTTTACACCTTCAGGTAATAAGTGGGCTAGCTTGGCTAATACTGGTTTAATATTATTTGGCAGCATTGAAAAAGGAGCTAAGCTAATCGGTTCACGATAGATAGAATAACCACCAAACAATTCGTCTGCACCTTCTCCTGATAACACAACCTTTACGAAGTTACTTGCCTCCTTTGCGACAAAATATAAAGGAATTGCAGCAGGATCAGCAAATGGATCATCTAAGTGCCAAAGAATTTTCGGAAGTTCATTTTTAAATTCATTCGCCGAAAGTACGGAAATATGGTGATCAACATTCAGTTTTTCCGCCGTCTTAGCTGCAACGTCTATTTCACTATATCCTCCTTCATCAAAACCGATAGAAAAAGCTTTTATTTTTGGGTGTAGTTCGCTTGCTAACGTGGTGATGATCGTTGAATCTATTCCTCCAGATAAAAAGCAACCGACAGGTACATCACTTCTCATATGCTTCTCGACCGAATCCTTAATTGCTGATTGAATCTGCTTAATAGAAAATTCCTTTGGTTGGGAAGAAGTCGTTAAATTCGGCTTCCAATAGATTTGCTTATGTAAAGGTTTCCCGATTTCTTTAATCGCAATCGTCCCTGGTTCTAGACGATTAATATGTTCTGTCATTGTAAATGGCTCTGGAACATATTGAAAGGAAAAGTAATGGTGGAGTGCCTGCTTATTAATGCTTCCATCCATTTTTTGTGTTAAAATCGCTTTTTTTCGGAAGCAAAAATAATTCCCTCTTCACTCTCGACATAATATAACGGCTTTATTCCGAAGCGATCACGAGCAATTATTGCTTTTTTCTCTTCGCGGTCCCAAATAACAAAAGCGAACATCCCTCTAAGCTTTTCTACTACTCTCATACCAATCTCGCTAAATAATGCTAGAATTACTTCCGTATCGGAATTTGTCTGGAACTCCTTACCCTTCTCTATTAGCTCTTGACGTAATTCAATATAATTATAAATTTCACCATTAAATACAATTGAATAACGATGATCTTCATATGTAAGAGGCTGATTACCACCTTCAACATCGATAATACTTAAACGTGCAAACGCCATTTCAATATGTTCGCCCTTTAAATACCCTATTTTGTCAGGACCACGGTGTAAAATAAAACGATTCCGATCCATCATTTTTTTATAAGAACCCTTTTGATTATCATCACAAATATGAACAACAAAACCGCACATCATCATCTTCCTTTCATTCTTACAGACAATTTTGAACATGAAACGAAAGGAATCAAATAAAGGTTACAAAAAAGTAAATAAAAACCGTTTCTGAATATAATGACATATATCCCAAAAATCCTTTTACGACCAATTCACAATTTCTCTTTCAAAAAAAAAGCCAACGGTCTGTTCAACCGTTGACATTTTTTACAATTTGTACTCTTTTTCCTCATATGGATGGGCAACCCAGCCTTCAGTATCAATAAATAAACGAACAGCTACAACTTGACGATCATCCATTAATGTAAAGAAGTGTGGTGTATGTTCTGGAACAGAAATCACATCGCCAGCCTCTAATTCAATGTCAAAATAACCTGTTTCACCTTTTACGATAAAAATACCATGTCCAGCTGTGATAGCTCGAACTTCATCATCAGTATGTGTATGGACATTTTCAAATTTCTTCAACAGTTCATCTATATTAGGAGTGTTTTCAGATAACGATATCACATCCCAATTCACATACCCTCTCCGTTCTCCTAATGAACGAATATCCTCATCAAAACTATTAAGAATTTCCTGTTTATCTTCATCAGATAAATCAAAACGTTCCTTTAAATGATCAGGAAGTTTACTCATATCCCACTTCTCATACAATACTTCCTGACTTTCTAAAAATGCTTTAACCTCTTCAGTTCCTTCAATTACTTCACCTGTGTTACGAACTTTAATAACTGCCATTTCTAATAACCTCCTTTAAATTTGCTGCTTTTGCATGTAGCAGTTTCATCTGATAAGAAAATAAAAATTCACATGCTTCAAGATGACGCTTCGCCTCAAACGCATTCCGTCCCCAAACCGTTATCCCATGATTCCGGATTAAAACAGCTTTTGTTTCAGGCTCAATTACATCACCAATTGCCTTCCCTAACGTAGGGAGATCGGCATAATTCTCCACAATAGGAATCGTTAATTCACCATCTTCTTCCCAAATCCCAAATGCCTTTATAAGCTCGACACCCTTGAACGTAATAAAGCCTTGTTCAAAATAAAGATCAGATATTAAATTATTATCTAAAGTATGTACGTGAAGACTGCAGCCGGCATCTGTTCGCTTATATACTTCTAAATGGATCACTGTTTCAGCTGAAGGCTTTCCTTGATCGGTAAGAGCTGCTCCCTTTTCATCAACTAAGACAAAGTCTTCTATTGTTTCTTTATATTTATCTTTTCCACTAACCGTTACTAAACATTGAAGTGGTTCATCATGTACTTTAATGGAGAGGTTTCCACTCGTACCAGGGAACCAATCTCTCGCTGCTAATTCACGTTTGATTTGAGCTAGATCTTGCCATTGTTTCATCATGCTGTATACCCCCTTTCTTGTAGAACGTTTATACAATCAAAAAACGTGACAAAAGGTTTATATTTAAGGTTCAACTGCTTACATTTATCTAACAACAAATCTCGTGCTAATACGAAGTCGGCCTGTTTTGCCGCCTGTAAATCTGTTATCGAATCACCAATAACAATCACTTCTCTGCCTTTGGCTTCTTTACGCAAGATTGATGGTTTACAGCATCCACAATCATTATCACATAAAGAATCACACTCATGAGGCCATTCTATTTTAATCGTTTCTCCCTCAAAATTAGCAGAATTACAGTAAATCGGTAAATCATAAGGTTCTAGTAAAGGCTTAACAAAGAAATCAATTCCACCACTAACGATGATTAATTCAATTCCTTGTTCCTTTGTAAAATCAACAAACTCATTAAACCCTTCGCGAATTTGTGCATCAGCTAAAATAAACTCAGTTAGTTGTCGTTTAGATGATGATGGTAATAAACGAAATAGCTTTCCTACACCTTCTCGAATAGATATTCTTTCACTTAAAATTTGCTCCTTTATCTCATTCCATTCAGGTGGGGCAAACTCCTTCATAATCGCAATAATATTATCGTTTTTCGTTATCGTACCGTCAAAGTCACAAAATATAACCGGCTTCATCTTTCTTATTCCCCTCCCCAAAGCGATAACGCTTGACGGAGTTCCTCTGCATCAGTTGCTGCATCCTTTAACGATCGTTGATTTAAAACTGCATCTATTGCTTGACGGAATGCTTTCCCACCAGCAGGAGCACCACCTGGGTGTCCATGAATCCCACCACCGGCATTTATAATACTATCTATTCCGAAGTCTTGCATTAATTTCGGTGTTAGTCCTGGGTGAATGCCGGCAGAAGGTACAGGGAATGCGCGTTGATATACATCTGAAACGGTCAATTCCTTCGCTATTTTCACTGTCTCTTCTTTTGCCATCGCCACTGATCCGTACGGAGATGGGAATAAAACGAGATCTGCACCAGCCATCCGCGAAAGCTTTCCAAGTAGGAGAGATGGAGACAATCCATAATCCGGCGATGAAATCATCGCACCTGAAAAAGCTGGATGTGCCATTATCGGTAAAGGTATATTCGGGTCCTCTGCAAGCTCCTGCATCACATCTAAACCATATGAAAACACATTAAATAGAAGCAGATCAGCACCTGCATCAGCAGCTCGTTTAGCTTGCTCCTTCAAATGGAACGTACGACCTGTTATGTTAGCAGCATATAACGTTTTCTTACCAGTCTCCTCTTCACTTTCCTTTAATGCTTCTTTGCAAACTCTAATTCGTTCTTCTAATGGCGTCAAGTCATTTTCAAATAGAATCTCATCATCTTTTACAATATCTACTCCACCTAGAGCTTGTCCTTTCATTTGCTCCTTTAGTGAAGCTAAATCTCGTCCGATAACACCTTTAAAAATACTCATAAGCAACGGACGATCAAATGCCCCAGCAAGCTTTCTAATTCCTTCTAAACCGACTTGTGGTCCCGGATAGCTTTTCTTTAAATCTTCACTGAAATGGAGATTTACTAGCTTTACTTTTCCATCTAAAGATAATTTTCCAAACACGGTAGTTAAAATAGCCGGAATATCATTTGTAAAGTTCACACTAGGATATCCAATCGTAATTAAAGAGTAATCAGTTAACGTTTCTACTTTAATCACTCGACCTTTATGTTTTTTAAGTTGCTCCTGTTCAACAGTTGGAAGATTCGTCCATGAACCAACCGTTAATCCAACTGCAATTGAATCAGCCTTCTTTTCCATATTCGTTGTTCCATTTACTAGATAGGTTGCTTTGACTTCACCCATCTTTGTCACCACCTATAAGACTCTCATTAATGTCATTAATTATTTTAAAATTATGACAGTATTCTATTTTTACGTCAATCTTTTTACTATTTAAAAAATCTGAATTGACAAATTATATTAAATAAGTGTAACATGACCGTATGTTAATTGAAAAAGTGATAACTCTTATCATGAGAAGGCTGAGGGACTTGGACCGATGACGCCCGGCAACCTGCTTTAAGCAAAGGTGCTACTTCCAACAGAATGCTAGTCATTCTGAAAGATGAGAGGAACGAACAGAACTGTTTCAATCCTCTTGATCATTTCAAGAGGATTTTTTATTGTAGCCATATATAGGAGGAGAAAATGATGACAGTCAATACCTTAATATACGAACCGTTCACAATCGATTCAGCGATTAGCTATAGTAAGCAAATCGGTATCTTTGAACAAGATGACACATTAGTCGCACAAGAAATCGGAGACGGTAATTTAAACCTTGTTTTTCGGATTCAAAATCAGCAAACAAATAAATCTATTATCTTAAAACAAGCACTTCCTTATGCAAAAGTGGTCGGTTCAAGCTGGCCATTAACATTAGATCGTGCCCGGATTGAAAGTGAAGCATTGAAACGTGCATATGAACTAGTTCCGGAATTCACGCCACGAGTCTATCATTCAGATCAAACGTTAGCTGTAACGGTTATGGATGACCTTTCCCATTTGCAAATTTTACGAAAGGGGTTCATTGCAGGTCAAGTTTACCCCAGGCTCGCTCGTGATATCGGAATTTATTTAGCTCACACATTATTCTATCATTCTGATTTCGGCATGAACCAACAAGAAAAGAAGAAATTAACAGCCAGCTTTATAAATCCGGAGCTTTGTAAAATTACAGAGGATCTTGTTTTTACCGATCCTTTCTTTGATCATGATACAAATAATATCCCTGCTGGTTTAAAAGAATTCGTCAAGACCACTCTTTGGGACGACAACACGTTAAAAAGAGAAGTTGCTACATTAAAGCATATCTTCCTAACAAAAGGAGAAACGCTTCTACATGGCGACTTACATTCGGGAAGTATATTTGCTTCTCCCGTAGAAACAGTCGTTATCGATCCAGAATTTGCTTATTTTGGTCCGATGGGCTTTGATATCGGTGCTTTTATTGCAAATATTCTATTAAACTATTTATCACAAGAAGCACACATGGACGATGAACAAGCAAGAAAGGAATATCAAAACTACTTACTAAGTGTAATGATAGAAACGTGGAATGTCTTTGTCGTTGAATTCGGTGCATTATGGCAGGATCATAGTCAAGATGCCTTTATGAAAGTAGATGGATTTTTAGACGATGTGCTTCAACGAATTTTTGCAGATACACTAGGATTTGCAGGATGCAAAATGATTCGCAGAATGATTGGCTTATCAGGAGTAGAAGACGTTGAATCTATTGAAGATATAGAACTCCGTCTAAAAGTGAAACGAGCTGCGATTACACTTGGCAAAACACTCATTTTAAACCGTTCAACGCTATCATCAATGAATGAATTAAAGAAGGTTGTGACACAATGACAAAACTAGTAGAACCGATACGTTCGGTGCAATGGCAAAATAATCATGTGAAGCTCTTAGATCAAAGACTGTTGCCCCATGAAACAATCTATCTAACATTAACAACGATCAAAGATATTTGGGATGCGATATTCGAATTAAAAGTACGGGGCGCCCCGGCTATCGGCATCTCAGCCGCATATGGTTTATGCTTATGGTCACAATCATTTGATGGTGATGACGTGAAAAGATACTTAACGGAACTTCAAGAGCAAGCCACTTATTTAGAAACTGCAAGACCGACTGCTGTTAACCTATTTTGGGCAGTAAGACGGATTGTAAAAATAGCTAATACAGAAAACTCTGTTACAAAAGCTAAGCAAGCAGTACTTACAGAAGCCAAGCTTATCCAAGATGAAGATGAAGCGGTATGTAGGGCAATAGGTGAGCATGGGTTAGCACTATTTAATGATGGCGACACTCTTCTAACTCATTGTAACGCTGGCGGAATTGCAACTGCCCGCTACGGAACAGCACTAGCACCATTCTATTTAGCAAAAGAGCATGGAATAACATTAAAATGCTTTCGCGTGTGAAACTCGCCCGGTCCTCCAAGGAGCACGTCTTACAGCTTGGGAACTGCAAAACCTAGGTGTAAACGTTACGCTTATTACTGATAATATGGCTGCACATACAATGAAGTCAAAAGAGATCAATGCTGTTATTGTCGGAGCAGACAGGATTGCTGCAAATGGAGACACAGCTAATAAAATTGGAACTTTTGGTATCGCCTTAATAGCAAAATCATTAAACGTACCTTTTTACGTTGCTGCCCCACTTTCAACAATTGATTTGGAAACAACAAGTGGTCATGATATTGAAATTGAAGAGCGGCACGCTGATGAAGTTAGAACGATTAACGGTCAAAGCATTTCACCAAAAGACATTCAAGTGTATAATCCAGCATTCGACGTAACACCAGCTCAATATATTACAGGAATTATCACAGAAAAAGGTGTCATTAAAGGAAATTATGAGAAGGAGTTACCTAAACTGTTTAACTAATAAAAAATACGGCTGCTTCACAATGTTGCTCTTAGATCTTGTGAGGCAGCCTTTATTTTTACGGTTCACTCATATCATGTTTCATTTGCTCTAGTATTTTCTTTTCTAGACGAGAGACTTGGACTTGAGAGATTCCTAATCGATTTGCTACTTCTGATTGGGTTTGGTCTTTATAATAGCGTAAATACACGATTAGCCTTTCTCTTTCATCTAAATCTCTAATAGCTTCTTTTAGAGCAATTTTGTCAAACCATTTCGTTTCTGATTGATCAGCTATTTGATCAAGCAATGTTATTGGGTCTCCATCATTTTCATAGACAGTTTCATGGATTGAAGAAAGTGATTTGCTCGCTTCGCCTGCGAACACGACTTCCTCAGGTGAAATTTCTAACTGTTCAGCAATTTCATTAACTGTCGGAGTTCGTCCTAACGTTTTGGTCATTTCATCTTTTAATTTGCGAACTTTATTACTTAACTCTTTAATCGACCGACTTACTTTCACGGTACCATCATCTCGTAAAAAGCGTTGAATCTCTCCAATAATCATTGGCACAGCGTAAGTTGAGAATTTCACCTCATATGATAGATCGAATTTATCAACCGATTTAATTAAGCCAATACAACCAATTTGAAACAAATCATCAGCCTCATATCCACGATTCATAAAACGCTGAACAACCGACCACACAAGACGAGTGTTACGATTGACTATTAAGTCTCTAGCTTCTTGATCACCTGCTTGACTTCTGGCAATCAGCTCTTTAACTTCCTCATCGGTAAAATGAGGCTGTTGTTTTTTCTGTTGTTTAACCTCGACATCCATATTCAAAACCCCTTAATTACACATAGCTCTGCTATTTGTAAGAGTTTTTTTCAAGTAAACGGTTGTGCCCATCATCGGTTCGGAAGTAACGTCAACTTCATCCATAAAGTTTTCCATAATCGTAAAGCCCATCCCTGATCGTTCGAGCTCTGGCTTTGATGTATAAAGAGGCATTCGAGCTTCATCAACATCTTGAATCCCTAAACCTTCATCACGAATGATTAATTCAATGGCATTATCAATTAATTTAGCATGAATATAAACAACACCAGTGGGATCACTATTGTAACCATGAATAATTGCATTTGTTACAGCTTCTGAGACTACTGTTTTAATTTCTGTTAGTTCATCCATCGATGGGTCTAACTGTGCGATAAATGCTGCAACCGTTATTCGAGCAAACGATTCATTTTTACTAACTGCAGAAAACTGTAAATCCATTTGGTTATTCATTTACGCCACCCCCAACTTTTGCAACGCATATTCTTCATTCTCTTCTAAACGGATAATTTTAAATAATCCCGACAATTCAAATAGACGTTTCACAGCTGGTGAAATGGCACATACGACCATTTCACCACCAATTGCTTTTACTTGCTTATATCTTCCTAATATGACGCCAAGCCCTGAACTATCCATAAAGGAAAGCTGCTCTAAATTAAGAACAATATGCTTAACATCTCTTTTAAGTCTTTCCTCAACCTGTGCTCTTAGCTCCTCGGCTGTATGATGATCTAATTCCCCTATGAGGCGTACAAGTAAGACAGCACCTTTTTCCTCAACACTAATTTGCAAACTCAATGTGATCACTCTCCCTCTAAAGTTCCATTTACACAACATGTGCAATTGTTGTTTAGAGAGTTTCTCCTTTTTGTGTACACCTTCCTGCTACATGACAAAACTAGTGTCATTTCGAATAAAGTTGTCAGCTAATTTAAGAAGCAGTGCCAAATTTCCCGATTGTTCGCTTGAAAATGGACCACCAAGAAGCCTTTTGCACATCCGTTTCAGCTAATAAATCGGTTTGATTTAATAGTTTGCCCTCCTTTTCTATGATTAATGTACCTATAACATCACCTTTTGCAACAGGAGCCCGTAAATCTTCATTTAATTCAATACGTTCTGTAACATCATCAATTTTTTCCCCTTTTTTCGTTAACAAAGAAACCGACTCGGCTGTTATTGCCGCTACTTGTCTTTGTTCTCCTTTACTTACCTTCACATTGGACATTTCTTGACCACGGTCATATAATTTATGGCTTTGATATTGACTAAATGCATAATCTAACATAGAAGTAATTTGTGCATTTCTTTCCTTTGGTGATGGTGCTCCCATAACCACAGTTATTATCCGCATATCATTCTTTTCTGCTGTCGCTGCTAAACAATATTTCGCTTCTCTTGTAAAACCTGTCTTTAAACCATCAACACCTGGATAATATTTAACGAGTTTATTCGTATTCACAAGCCAAAAGGGATCATCACTATCTTGACGTAAATAATCTTCATATATCCCAGTAAATGTCGTAATATCTTCATATTTCAAAAGCTCTTTTGACATAATTGCTAAATCATGAGCAGATGAATAATGATTATCAGCGGGAAGTCCATTTACATTGACAAAATGTGTCTGTTCTAAACCTAACTCCTCTGCCTTTTCGTTCATCATTGTGACAAATTCTTCTTCAGTACCGGCAATATGTTCAGCCATTGCTACAGATGCATCATTACCAGAAGCTACGGCAATCGCTTTTAACATATCTCGAACACTCATCTCTTCACCCGGTTCCAAAAAGATTTGTGATCCCCCCATAGAAGCAGCATACTCACTCGTACGAACCATTTCATCATATGTAATCGCTTCTTTCTCTAGCGCTTCCATAATTAATAACATTGTCATGATTTTTGTCATACTAGCTGGGGGCAGCTTTTCATCTTTATTCTTTTCAAAAAGAATCTCGCCTGTGTCACGTTCAATAATGATAGCTGATGTAGAATTATCTGCTAATTTTGCTTGCTTTTCCGCAGCACTAACTGATGGTACTACTAATCCAATAATTAATAAAACAGATAAAATACTGGATAGAACTTTTTTCATCTCCATCCGACCTCCATTTTCGTTATGATAGTGTCTATGTCCTAAATAATAGCGACAATTCACCTAAGTTTACTCCTTCCATCTTTTCCAATTCTCCTTACTTTATACCTGATCAAAAAAAATAACAGTGCAATAAAAAAACTCGGGATTCATTCACCCCGAGTTAGGCCATTATATTTACTTATTGCTGATTAATATTTCCGCTCATTTGTGACTCTGCTTGTTGTACTAAGCGTTTAGTAATCTCGCCACCTACTGAACCATTGGCACGTGAACTATCATCAGCGCCTAAACGAACTCCAAATTCAGCAGCAATTTCATATTTCATTTGATCTAAAGCTTGTTGAACACCCGGTACAACTAGTCGGTTACTATTATTGTTATTCGCCATGCTGTTTCACCTCACTTTTATTGTGTTCACAAATTAGCATGCTTCTCGTAACCTTGAATTATCCTAGTGAGATTTTCCAATACTCATTTAATCGTACATATTTTTTTGTGATCAGCACAAGTTATAAATGATTTTTCAATGAAAGGATGTTAAACATGGAGATTAAACGAGTAAAACAAATATTATCGTCACCTGCTGATATCGATGTGACGTACAATGGTACCTCCATTTGGATAGACGAACTAAATGAAGCTGATCACACGGTTACTGTCCACCTTAGAGGGCCACTTGAAGAACGAACAACCGTGCCAATTGATGAGTTAGAAGAGAAATAAATAGCAAAGAGCACCTCACCTTTTCTTAGAAGTGTCGTGCTTAGCCTTTACACTGGCTTTTCTAGGAAAAAGTGTGTAGTGTGCGAAGCCGACATTCTTCATTCTAATCCACTACTGACACTTATGATAAATTTCCATAATCATTTCTATATAACTAAAGAAACTAGTCATCCATACAAATGCTATAAAAATAATCAACATGACAACATAGTAATTTCTTGAAGTATCAGTACCTCAAATTCTATTTCATTCATCAACTCTCTCTCTCTTTTGTATAAATAAAGAACCCTCACCCATGTTACAATAAATGGTGTATACAAAAACTGGAGGAAACGCCATTGGAAAATTTAGATTTCAGGAAAAAGCTGACAATCATGATCTCCGTCATGTCTGCCTTGTTATTTGCTGCATTAAATATGACAATCGTTGGTACTTCTTTACCAAAGATTGTTGCAGATATTGGCGGGATGGATTTTTATAGCTGGGTTTTTACCATTTACATGTTAACTGCTAGCACAACAGCTATTTTAGTTGGAAAATTATCAGATATTTATGGACGCAAACCTTTTATTTTGCTCGGAATTGGAATATTTACAATAGGGGGATTCCTTTGTGGTTTCTCACATACAATGCTGCAACTAATTTTATTCCGTGGAATCCAAGGTTTCGGGGGCGGCATGATTATGTCATCTGCTTTCACAACAATCGGGGATCTATTTTCACCGCGTGAACGGGGACGTTGGCAAGGATTAATGGGTGGTGTATTTGGTTTATCTAGCTTGATTGGCCCTACATTAGGGGGATTGATTGTTGATAACCTTAACTGGTCATGGGTTTTTTGGATCTTCCTCCCAATTGGTTTATTTGCATTTATAATGATTTTCAAACTTTATCCCAAAGTCGCTAAAAAAGAAGGTGAGAAAATTGATTATTTTGGCTCACTTACGTTGGCGATTGCCATTTTATCCTTGCTTCTAGCCGTCAACTGGGGTGGTTCTAACGGTTGGAGTTCTGCTTCTGTCTTAAGTATGCTTGCTTTATTTATCGTTTCATTTTTGTTTTTTATATGGATTGAAAAAAAGGTTACTAGCCCCGTCGTTCCACTTTCGTTATTTAAAAACCGAATCGTTACCGTTTCAAATATTATTTCCTTTCTGTCAGGAGTAGGAATGTTCGGTATCATTATGTACGTCCCCTTTTTCGTTCAAGGCGTATTAGGGCGTTCGGCTACTATTTCAGGTTTAACAGAAATGTCGATGACACTATCAATGGTTGCCTTTAGTACACTAGTAGGACAACTAATCACAAAAACCGGAAAATATAAACGATTTGCATTGATTGGTTTTTTCATTTTTTCAATCGGATTATATCTTAATTCCACATTAACGACCGAAAGCACACTCCTTACGCTTATCCTATACTTAATGATCTGTGGTATCGGACTTGGATTAACAATGCCAATTTTTACATTAACTGTTCAAAATGCGGTTGATCACCGCTATCTTGGTGTAGCAACTGCGACATCACAATTATCAAGACAAATGGGGGGCACGATTGGGGTTGCGTTCCTCGGAACCATATTAAATGCTAGAATGGGACAGCAATTAAGTGAAAAAAGTATACCAGCTTCATTAGAACAGACAGCTATAGATCCTAGTATGTTAACAAATCCTGGTTTGCTAATGGAACCAGAGGAAATTTCAAGTTTAAGAAATCTCATACCTGAAACAGTTATAGCTGACTTTGACCAATATTTAACTTCCATACAGGAAACATTAAATCAAGCTCTTTCAACTGTTTTTATAACCACTTCAATCGTTATTTTTCTAGCATTTATTATGACATTGTTTTTAAATGAAATCCCACTTCGCGATTCAAATGAGTAAATATTGTAAAACTCTGATTCAAAGCTATCCCTACAGTCAACTTATTTCTCAGTCGCCTTT
Source organism: Bacillus sp. JCM 19034 (assembly GCF_001310635.1). Classification (GTDB taxonomy): domain Bacteria; phylum Bacillota; class Bacilli; order Bacillales; family Bacillaceae_D; genus Halalkalibacter. The sequence continues at coordinate 144,141 of NZ_BAXR01000001.1, read as the reverse complement.
GCAAATGGAAACTATTTAATAAAGATGTTATCTAAACAAGATCACATCTAAAGACCGTAGACTAAACGGAGAAGCCAATTTCCTTTTTGGCACTAAACAAAGCGGACGGGATGAGAGGGCCGACTCCTGCAGGAGGAAAGGGCAGGCTGAAATCCACCGGCGTATCGGTTAGTTCAACACCCTCCTGTCCAAAGCGTGCCCCCTACCCTTAGTAGCGTGGTCGGAGGACGATTTCCTGAGCAATAAAAAACCTGTCGCCTGTCTCGCTTATGCGAGACTTTGTCGACAGGCTGAGATGTGACCCAAACAAGATTCACATCTTTTCCTATTATTATTCATTATTCTTTTCATCTTTATCTAATTCAGCTAGCTTAGCAATTAGGATATGCTGTGGCATATGCATAATTTGTTCAATCGGTACTTTAAGCTTATCTGCTAAAATTTGAGCGGTTTCAGCTGATATTTGATGTGGACGCATTTCCTCTCCCCCTTATGGTTTCTTCATATATTTCTTTCAATATCTTACCGTATTATTTAGAAAAATAAAAATTAAAAGGTGCTCCAATAAGTTAAAGTCACTTATTGCAACACCTAAGAAGAACTACTCAAAAACTAAATCATAACACGATGTCCTGACTTCAGAGATTCGTAACAAGCGTCAATGACTTTCATATTACGAACTGATTGTCCACCTGGATAGAACGGCTCCTGACCTTCAAAAACGGCGTTAGCAAAATGCTCTACCTGATTTTTATATTGATCATCTTTAACAATTTCTGTACGTGAATGGCCTCCTACCTCAACAATTATCATTCCTTCACCATCATTGACTACATCAGGGCGATACGCACGCGGAACATGGATCACTCCTTTTGAACCAATCACTTCATATTCATTGCGATTAGACATATCAAAGCTACAATCAAACATTGCATGAACACCGTTTGCCATTTTCATATGTGCAAATACCGATAAATCGATTCCACGTTCTGTATCGATTTCACCGTGTGCTTGAACACTCGAAGGTTCTGTGCTTAAAATATGTCGAATTGCGTGGATTGGATAGCAGCCAATATCATATAAGCTCCCTCCACCTTTTTTTGCATCTGCACGAATATTACCTGAACGATCTTCAAGGTAAAAGGAAAAGCTCCCTTTAATTAATTTCACTTCACCAATTTCTCCTGAAGCGATAATTTTACGAACACGTTCGTGTTGACTATGGAACTGATACATAAAGGCTTCCATGAACGTGACCCCTTGCTCCTGACAAATCGTTACCATCTCTTGTGTATCATCAGCCGTTAGTGCTGCAGGTTTTTCACACAATACATGCTTTCCTCTTTTTGCCGCTTCAATCACCCACTTTTTATGCAGGTGATTTGGTAATGGAATATAGACTGCATCAATTGTCGTATCGGATAACAGTTCTTCGTAACTTTCATAAACATTTGGAATCGATAATGCTTCAGCTACTTCAGTTGCCTGTCCACTTGAGCTTGCTATGGCTGCGACTTCCCCATTGCTCGAACTCTGGATTGCGGGTATAACCTGTGTTTGACCAATTTGGGCTGTACTCATGATCCCCCATTGTAACGCTTTCATGAAAGTTCCTCCCTCATTTTTTATTTACGGAAGCTTACCAGTTGTTCGTTTAAAGATTTTGTTTGTTTATATACATCCTTATATAAAGAGAACAACTGCTTATATGCTTCCGCACGATCCGGATCTGGTTCGTATGTTTTTTTCACTTTAAGCCATTCATCTGCTATATTAGCAAGTCTATCATACCAACCACAACCAAAAGCTGCAAGCATGGCTGCACCAACTCCTGGACCTTGCTCAGTTTCTAGACGTTCTACTTTTGCATTAAAAATATCTGCTTGCATTTGCAGCCATTCCTCATTTTTTGCCCCTCCTCCGATCGATAAAACTGTATCAATCTTCTTCCCTGCTTCCCGGAAAATGTCGATCGATTCATTAAGCGAGAACGTTATCCCTTCCAATACAGCTCGAACAAAGTCTACACGTTTATGAGAAGCATCGATCCCAATAAAGCTAGCACGTATACTAGAGTCGGCATGAGGGGTCCGCTCACCACCTAAATAAGGAGTGAAAAGAAGTCCATTTGCACCAGGAGGCACTTTATCAATACCAGCTGTTAATTGCTCAAATGGTTCATTTGCAGCAAAAGTATCCTTGAACCAGCTTAAGCTGTGTCCCGCTGTTAATGTTACACCCATTGTGTAGTAAGCATTTTCTTGACCATGGTTAAAATAATGAACCTTACCTTCAAATTCCTTCTCACCATTTTCTTCAAATGAAAGAACAACACCAGACGTTCCGATGCTGCACATCGTTTTACCTTCAGATAATATACCTGAACCAATAGCACCACATGCATTATCCGCTCCACCAGCAAACACCTTCGTAGATTCCGGTAACCCTGTATCATAAGCAACCTGTTCTGTAATCGTCCCGACATAAGCATGTGATTCAACTAATGGCGGGCAAATCGCTACATCAATCCCTAGCTTATCAGCTATTTCTTTACTCCATTCTTTTTTCTGAATGTCTAACAGTAACGTGCCAGCCGCATCTGAATACTCACTGTGTAACTGATTTGTTAAACGATATCGTAAATAATCCTTCGGTAAGAGAAAAACGGATGTTTCTGCTAAATGTTCTGGTTCATTTTCTTTTACCCATAAGAGCTTAGGCAATGTGAAACCTTCTAGGGCTGGATTTTTCGTAATCGCCAATACTCGCTCTTTTCCAACTACATCATAAATATCATGGCATTGTTTCGTTGTGCGAGTATCATTCCATAATATAGCTGGGCGAATGACTTCATTTTCTTCATTTAACAACACAAGTCCATGCATTTGACCTGAAAAACTTATCCCTTCCACTTTAGCTGCTTCTTCTCGATTTTGCTGCACTAGCTGTTTTAATACATTCAATGTTTTTTTAACCCATTGTTCTGGATCTTGCTCACTATATCCCGATTTCTTTTGTATAAGTGGGTATGATTCGGAATATTGTGCCACTACACTACCTAGCCGATTCATTAATAAAACCTTTACTGCACTTGTACCTAAATCAACACCAATTACGTAGCTCATCAAAATACCTCCTTGTTTATTAAGCGTCTTTCTTTTTAAAAGGCTGTCCAATTGGACAGCCCCCTTTATCTGTAATTATTTCACATTTAGAATGTATTGATTTAAAATCGCTTTAATTTTTTCTTGACGACCAGATTGATTTTGGATTGGCTCTAATCCAAGTGCATATTCCTCGAGTTTATGAAAGTCAACTTTCCCGTCAACAAAATCACGTCCAATTCCATCATTAAATGATGCATAACGATCCGCTAAAATCGTTTCGAAAACTTGATCTTTAATTAATTGATTTGCCACTTTAGCACCAATTGCGAATGCATCCATCCCCGCGATATGTGAGTAGAATAAATCCTCTGTATCAATTGATCCACGTCTTACTTTTGCATCAAAGTTTAATCCACCAGAACCTAAACCATCATTTTTCAAAATTTCATACATTGCTAATGTAGTTGAATAAAGGTCTGTCGGAAATTCATCTGTATCCCAGCCAAGCAATGTGTCTCCTTGATTGGCATCAACTGAACCTAAAAGTCCATTGACACGTGCTAAACGAAGTTCATGCTCAAACGTATGTCCAGCAAGCGTCGCATGATTTGCTTCGATATTAAACTTAAAATGCTTATCAAGACCATATGTTTTCAAGAAACCAATACCTGTAGCAACATCGAAATCATATTGATGAGTTGTTGGTTCTTTTGGCTTCGGCTCAATTAAAAATTGGCCATCAAATCCAATTTCTTTAGCATAATCAACTGCTAAATGGAAAAAACGTCCTAAATTATCTAGCTCTAGTTTCATATCTGTATTCAATAGTGTCTCGTAACCTTCACGTCCACCCCAAAATACATAATTCTCTGAACCTAGCTCTTTTGCCACTTCTAACCCTTTCTTCACTTTTGCCGCAGCATATGCAACAACATCTGCATTATTTGAAGTTGCTGCTCCACCTACGTAACGAGGGTGTGTAAACATATTCGCTGTGTTCCAAAGCAATTTCACTTTACTCGTTTTCATGTAATCTTTAATCATCGTAATAATTTCATCTAAATTTTTATTCGTTTCTTTTAACGTGTCTGCTTCTGGAGCAACATCAACATCGTGGAAACAGAAATATGGAACACCTAATTTTTCAAAGAATTCAAAAGCGGCTTCTACACGTGCCTTGGCTTGATCCATACCGCTTAAATGATCCCATGGCCGAATCGCTGTACCAGCACCGAACGGATCACTACTGTCTCCTGTAAATGTATGCCAATACGCTACCGAAAATCGTAATAAATCTTCCATTCTCTTCCCTTGAATCAATTCATCAGGATTATAATGTTTAAAAGCAAAATCATTTTTAGAGTGTGCACCTTCAAATTGAATGTTTGAAACATGATCGAAGTAACCCATTGTTTATTCCTCCTAAAAATAAAGTTTAAATAGTAATTGCGAACGCTTTCACTAATACTATTTATTTTGATAAATTGATCATAGCATAGCGAACTTTGTTTGTCTATTGGCTAAACAAAGTTTATACTAGAAAAATAGAAATTGTCCTCCCTTCACTCTTATGTCACAATAATAGAAAGGAAATCGAACGAATTACGTATTAGGTTTGATAAATAAGGTGATAAAATGATGAAACATTCAATGAATCAACATTTAGTGAAAGTTAGTAATAAATCACTCGTCTTGCAAACGATTATAGACGAAACACCACTTTCAAGAGCAACCATTTCGCAAATGTCTGGATTAAATAAAGGAACGGTCTCTTCTTTAGTTAATGAACTATTAGAGGAAGAACTTATATTTGAATCAGGACCAGGTGAATCAAGCGGTGGAAGACGTCCAGTCATGCTTCATTTTAATCAAAGGGCTGGCTACTCCATCGGAATTGATTTGCAAGTTAATCGTATTTTAGCTGTCTTAACAGATCTTAAAGGAACGATAATTATGGAGCAAACAATGAAATTACCATCTACAGCTTATTCATCCGTTTGTCAAAACCTCCATGCTATCATTAAGCTTCTTATAGAGAAAACACCGCAAAGCCGCTATGGAATTGTTGGGATTGGAGTTGGCGTACCCGGGATTGTCAATAATAGTGGTGTCATTGTACATGCACCTAATTTAAAATGGAAAAGTATAGAATTAAAAAAGGAGCTCGAGCAAACCTATTCTCTCCCCGTCATCATTGACAATGAAGCCAACGGCGGTGCTTACGGTGAAAAGATGTTTGGTGCAGCTAAGCACGCTGAAAATGTCATTTATATTAGTGCTGGAATTGGGATTGGAGTTGGAATCATTCTAAATAATCAACTGTATCGTGGAGTTAATGGTTTTTCTGGTGAAATGGGCCATACGACTATACAAGCTGGTGGTCGCAATTGTATTTGTGGGAATAAAGGTTGTTGGGAGCTCTATGCTTCAGAAAGAGCATTATTAACCGAAGCCAAAAAAGTATATAAGAAGGACGAGCTTGATTTAGATGATCTTATTCAATTGGCCAATCAAAATGACGAGACGACTTTATCAATCATTCGAGAGATCGGTCTATATTTAGGTTACGGAATCAACTCGATTATGAACACTTTTAACCCTAACGATATTATCATTGGTAATCGGCTGGCTAGTTTGCAGAGCTATCTCCAAGAGCCAATAGAGGAAGTTACGAATCAAAATCGTTATCAATTTCAACAAGATAATTTAACGATACATTTTTCTTCGTTGGCTACTCATTCAACTGCACTTGGTATGGCAGCTTTTGCATCAGAAGCCTTTATTCGGCCAAAAGAGGAGATTGCTTATTTCACTTAAATCAATTTCCTTCAAGAATAACTCCTGGTTATGATAAGATAAGAAAAAGCAAACGAGGAGTTGAAAAAATGCTATTACACAACTGTTCTCAAAAGGAACGGAAAGAACAATTGAGAATGATCGTAAAGCCATTTATGGAACGAGCAAGTAGGCATGACGAAGACAGAACGTTCCCTTTTGAAAATATAAATGAATTAAAAGCAGCTGGTTATCCTTCCTTAAGCTTAGCTAGCTCTTTAGGTGGTAAAGAGTTATCATTAACTGATTGGTTGGAATTACAAGAAATCATTGCCACTGCAGATGGCTCTACTAGTCTTGCGATTGGCTGGCATATTGGAATCACATCACAATTACATGATAAGAACTGGCCTGAACCAACTTTGCAAGAAGTTGCAAACGACATTGTACAAAACGGTGCACTTTTAAATGCCGCAGCGACGGAACCAGAGACCGGCAGTCCAACACGTGGGGGGAAACCGACAACTAAGGCACATAAAACACCCAACGGTTGGTTGCTCTCAGGTCGCAAGAGTTTTACATCCATGATTCCTGCACTTGATTATATCCTTGTTTCAGCAACGACAGAATCAGGTGAAGTTGGTAATTTTCTAGTGAAACAAGAAATGAACGGTGTTTCAATCGATGAAACATGGGATACTCTCGGGATGCGTGGAACGGCAAGCCATGACCTTGTCTTAACAAATGTCGAAATTCCAGATGAATATTTTGTTGAAACTTTTATCCCCGGTAAAAAAGATGCTGCCGGATGGCTACTGCATATTCCAGCATGCTATTTAGGAATTGCACAGGCAGCGCAAAATGAAGCAATCCGTTTTGCAAAGACATACTCACCAAACAGTTTAAATGGCCCTATAAAAGATATCCCAGCTGTACAAACAAAAATTGGTGAAAATGAAGCGGATTTAATGCAAGCTCGTCATTTGCTATATGCCATTTCAACTAAATGGGATTTGGCCTCAAAGCAACAACGTATGCAACTACATCCAGAATTGGCTGTCGCTAAATATCATGTTGTCCATGCAGCACAAAAAATTGTCGACCGTGCGATGCGAGTAGCTGGGGCACACAGCTTATATTCATCTAATCCGTTACAACGCTATTACCGCGATGTCCGAGCTGGTCTACACAACCCACCAATGGACGACCGTACAATACAAATGCTTGCTCTTACAAAGCTTAATAGTGATTAATTACATAACAATCGTATACGTTTATGTGAGCGTTTTATGCCTTAATTAATAAAAAACGAGTCCAAAGGAAATTCTTTCGGACTCGTTTTAGCATTCACATATCATAATAACATTTCCATCTGGATCTTTTATATTAAACCATTGTTCATTTTCTATTTCCGTTACAAAATGAATTCCTTGTGCTTTTACGTAGTCATATGCTTCATTTATAGAATCAGTATTAAAATGAAAAAGCGGGATATCTTTTATATTTGCCTCATTATAAATTTTAGAATCTAATACTAAATTAGTTCCAGTTTCTAACGGAATAACGTATAAATGATCAAACAAAATTTCATCTGTTGGAGACAATCCTAATAAATGACAATACCAATCTCTAGAACTTTTAATGTCTTTAACAGGTATAAACACCGTTCCTATCCTACGTTTTATCGGAAACGACATAATCATTCCCCTCCCCGCCCTTACATATGCACATCATAAATCAATTTTGGAGGTAACACCTTATCTTTTGACAATTCAAAAGCCTCTTTTACTCTTTTCATCACTTGATCCTGCAAAGAGCCATTTACATGTAGGGAAGCGATTGGTTCTCCTTGATTGGCGAAGTCTCCAATTTTTTTATGTAATTCTATACCAACAGCTAAGTCTATTTCGGATTCTTTCGTTGCTCTTCCAGCACCTAATTGCATAGCTGCCATCCCAATTTGCTCAGCTTCTATTTTTTTTATAAACCCCGTATCGCTAGCGACAACTGGAATCACCTTTTCTGCTGCTGGAAACTTAGCAGGATCGTCAACAACCGAAGCGTCTCCATTTTGAGCCTCAATAAAGGTTTTTAACGTTTTCAGGCTGAGCCGTTTTCAATAGCTTCTTCCAGCATTGCTCTTCCTTCCTCTAATGAGCTTGCTTTCTTAGCTGCATAAACCATTTGGCTCCCGAGTACCATACATAGTTCATGTAAATCTTTTGGTCCGTAACCTTTAAGAATGTCAATAGCTTCTTTCACTTCTAAAGCATTACCGACCGTTTGTCCTAACGGTTGACTCATATCAGAAATGATTGCCATTGTTTTCCTGCCTAAATTATTTCCGATTTGAACCATCGCTTCAGCTAATTGGCGTGCTTGATCATATTCTTTCATAAAAGCACCACTGCCTGTTTTTACATCAAGAACAATCGAATCAGCACCTGCAGCTATTTTTTTACTCATAATGGAACTTGCAATTAACGGAATAGAATTTACAGTACCAGTTACGTCTCTTAACGCATATAGCTTTTTATCAGCAGGTGCTAAATTTCCTGACTGTCCGACGACAGCCAGTTTATGACGATTTACTTGCGTTATAAAATTAGTAGGATTCATCTCGACAGTAAAGTTTGGAATCGACTCTAGCTTATCAATTGTCCCACCAGTATGACCAAGACCTCTTCCAGACATTTTCGCAACAGGTACACCAACGGCTGCCACTAATGGACCCAAGGCGATCGTTGTTTTATCCCCTACACCACCAGTTGAATGTTTATCAACCTTGATACCATCAATTTTCGAAAGGTCAATTTGGTCGCCTGTCTCAACCATTGCTAATGTTAACTCTGCACACTCATCCATTGTCATATCTTGAAAATAGATCGCCATGGCCATGGCAGACATTTGATAATCTGGAATTTGACCATTCGTATAATTCTGTACAGCAAAGCGAATTTCTTCTTTCGTCAGCTCTTTACCGTCCCTTTTTTAGCAATGATATCAACCATTCGCATGAATGCCACATCCTCAATTTTACAGTTCTACTTTCGCAATCAGTTCTCGAACTAATTTTTATAAATTTTGGTTTTGTCTTATTTGCTACTTCAACTACCTCTTCATGAGTAATCCCTTGGATCTCTTCACCAATTGCCATATCAGTAATACATGATATCCCAATCACTTTAATACTAGCGTGCCTTGCAACAATCACCTCGGGGACAGTTGACATCCCGATAACATCTCCACCTAACTTCCGCAGCATAATGAGTTCTGCTCCACTCATATAAGTAGGTCCTGTTATCCCAGCATAAACCCCTTTTTGGATGTTAATATTTAATGAATTAGCCGTTTCTTCTACAAACGATACTAGCTCAGGCGTATATGCATGGCTCATATCTGGAAAGCGTGGACCCAGTTCATCGAAGTTTTCCCCGATTAATGGGTTATCGCCAGTCATATTTAAATGGTCAGTGATAACCATTAAATCTCCCGGTGCAAAGCTTTTATTCATACCACCGCAAGCATTAGTTACAAGTAATAGCTCTACACCTAACGCTTTCATAACTCGAACCGGAAATGTCAATTCCCGCATAGAATAGCCTTCATAGTAATGAAAACGACCTTGCATGGCAATAACTTCTTTCCCTTCTAATGTACCAATCACTAATTGACCAGCATGTCCCTCAACCGTCGAAATGGGGAAATCAGGAATTTTCCCGTAAGGTATTTTCACAGCATCTTCAATTTCATTAGCTAATTCACCTAATCCCGAACCTAGAATCAGACCAATTTTTGGCTTATGCTTTGTTTTAGATTTAATGAATTTAGCCGAATAATTTATTGCATCTAAAAATGTTAACATTACACAAACTCCTTCACATGGATTGAATAATAGCTTTTACTAACGCTAAAAAGTCTTCTCTCACTTTTTCTGTTGTCTCTATCACTTCTTCATGAGTTAACGGTTGTGGTAAAATTCCAGCAGCCATGTTTGAAATACAGGTGATTCCTAATACTTCAAGACCAATATGTCTTGCTACAATCACCTCAGGGACAGTCGACATTCCCACAGCATCTCCACCAAGTTCACGAATCATTCGAACTTCAGCAGGAGTTTCATATGAAGGGCCACTATTTGCTACATAGACACCTTCTTGTAACACAACATTTAATTTCTTCGCTTCTGTTCTTGTAATGTCTCGTAATCGATTAGAATAAGCATTAGACATATCAGGAAACCGTGGACCTAGCTCCTCATCATTTGGACCAATTAGCGGATTTTGATTCATTAAATTAATATGATCTCTTATTAACATTAAATGACCTGGTTCAAAAGATGTATTGACCCCACCTGCAGCATTTGTAACGATGATCTGCTTCACGCCAAGCTGCTTCATAACTCGCACCGGTAGTGCCACTTCTTGTGCTGAATACCCTTCATATAGATGAAAACGACCTTGCATCGCTACAACCTGTTTATTTTGCAACGTACCAAATACGAGTTTCCCGGCATGGCCAGATACCGTTGATTGAGGAAAATGAGGAATATCACTGTAAGGAACCTCAATTGAATCTTCAATTTCTTCAGCAAGCATACCTAACCCTGAGCCTAATATTAATCCAATTATAGGAGTTTTCTCCACTTTTGATTGTAAATAATGAGTTGTCTCAACAACTTTTTCTTTGTTCATTCATTAGACCTCCTTTTATAACGATGATAAGAAGCTAGTTCCATTCCTTGGCATTGTAACGTTAAAATTATCTGCAATTGTAGCCCCAACATCAGCAAATGTTGCTCGTGTTCCTAATGATGCACCCTCATTAGCTCTAGTCGAATAGACGAGTAATGGAACGAACTCACGAGTATGATCTGTTCCGTGGTGAGTAGGGTCATTTCCATGATCAGCTGTGATCATTAATAAATCATCTTCTTTTAAGTGGGCAATTACGTCTGCTAATTGTTGATCATACGATTCCAATGCTTGTCCGTAACCAATTGGATCACGACGATGTCCGTATTTCGCATCAAAATCAACTAAATTAACAAAACATAATCCGGTAAACGATTCTTTCATGGACTCAATAAGTTTTACCATCCCATCGTCATTTGAAACGGTTCGTACCGCTTTCGTAATACCTTCACCATCATAAATATCAGATATTTTCCCTATAGCGATACAATCATAATTAGAGTCCACGAGCTCATTCATTACAGTCCGTTCAAATGGCTTTAGTGCATAATCATGACGGTTAGGTGTACGCTCCCAAACGCCATTTTCTCTTGTAAATGGCCGAGCAATAATTCTACCAACATGTACTCAGGATCAAGTGTTATTTCGCGTGCCTTTTCACATATTTCATATAACTCCTTAATTGGTACAACATCTTCATGAGCAGCAATTTGCAAAACAGAATCAGCAGACGTATACACGATTAATTTACCTGTTCTTACGTGTTCATCCCCTAATTCCGCAATAATCTCTGTCCCTGAAGCTACTTTATTCCCAATCATTTCTCTTCCCCAAGCTCGTTCTAACCTTTCGACAAGCTTTGCCGGAAAACCTTCTGGAAACACACGAAACGGTTCTTTAATATGTAACCCCATTAACTCCCAATGGCCTGTCATCGTATCCTTACCACTTGATGCTTCTTGCATTAGCCCATAATGAGCCATTGGTGATGTAACTTTCTTAATTCCTTTGATATCACCAAGATGACCTAGACCAAGCTTTTCCATATTCGGCATATGTAAACCACGCATTTTTTCTGCAATATGACCTAACGTATGAGCTCCTTCATCCCCATATAAATGGGCATCGGGTGCTTCACCAATTCCAACAGAATCTAATACTATTAGAAAAATTCGTTTATACATATTAATCGACAAACAGATTCCTCCTTTTGTACATTTTAATATTAACATACCCTATTATAAGGTAAGAAAATCATTGAAGCTGTATTTATAGCCGGAATGTGTTTCTAATAATGATCGTCTGATGTCAGACTTCTTTATCTAAATACGTATGTAGCAAAAGCTTCATACGTACGCTATGCTCTAGGATGATATTTTGAATATACGTCCTTCATTCTAGTTTTCGTAACATGTGTATAAATTTGCGTAGTTGAAATATCAGCATGTCCTAACATTTCTTGAACGGCACGTAGATCTGCACCATTTTCTAATAAATGTGTCGCAAATGAATGTCTCAACGTATGTGGTGTTAATTCTTTTTCAATGTTCGCTTTTTGTGCTAGCTGTTTGAGTATTTTCCAAAAGCCTTGTCTACTTAGCGGATTCCCATGTAAATTAACAAACACATAATCATGACGTTTCTTTTTCATTAATACTAATCTACTATTTTCAAGATAGTCTTGCAATGCAACCGTTGCTGCACTCCCTAAAGGAATAATGCGCTCTTTATTCCCTTTACCAATACAACGAACAAAACCCATTGACAAATGAGTATCCGTAACAGTTAAACGAATTAATTCAGAGACCCTCATCCCAGTAGCGTATAACGTCTCTAATAAAGCACGGTTACGGATAGCGAAGACATCAACGCCTTTAGGTGCCTCTAATAGCGATTCCACTTCCGTTGTCGATAACACTTTAGGTAATCTTTTCACTGCTTTTGGAATATCTAAATGAACAGAAGGATCATGGTCTGATTGTTTTTCCCTTAATGCGAATTGGTGCAACGCTCTAATGGAAGCAATGGTTCTTGCAATTGTCGTCTCTGCACGTCCCTTTTGCTTTAATTCATATAAAAAATGAACGATATGCTGGCGTCTTATATCACGTAACTCTATTAATCCTTCGACCTTATCCATATACAATATATATTGCGTCAAATCCCTTTTATAAGAATAAACCGTATTATTTGCTAAACCTCGTTCTACTTGTATGTAATGTAAGAATTGAGCTATTACTTTATCCAATCGTATCGCTCCAATCACAATTATCTTGACTATTCCCCTTCTTGATAGAAAAATATAAGTCTCTCAAAAAAGCTCGTGCCCTTTCTTTCCTCCATTTGAAAAACCTTTACTGCCTTTCCTTCTGGTTCATCATAGCGATGATAGCTTTCATATTCTTGACTTACCCATAGAATACCATAATAAAATAATAAGGTGCATCCCATAAAGAGAATAAACACTTTTAAAGTTTGGAGAACCGCTTGTAACCATGTCTTCATTCAATCCATCCCCTCATCAGCTCAAAACATATCATTACAAGCTATGCCAAAAAGGGAACGAAATATACTAGTAATAGAAATTTTTCTTAGATAATCTTAATGTGCTGCCATTACAAAAAGCTAATTTACATGAAAACAACGAATATCCGCTCAAAAATCGACTCACATGACCCTATATGACAAAAAAGTTGACTTTAACTAAACAAAGTCAACTTTTTTCTCATCATTATCGTTCAAATCTGTTCCATCACGATCGTGACATCTATGACAAATACCGTGAAACGTTAAACGATGGTCCTTAATTTTGAAATTCCAATCACGTTCGACAATTTCTTCTACATCTCCGAGTAAGTCCTCTTGAATTTCATCTACAGCTCCACATTCAATACATACTAAATGATGGTGAAAATGATCTGCACCTTCTTGGCGGAGGTCAAAACGGGACACACCATCCCCAAAGTTAATTTTATCTACAATTTTCAGTTCCGATAATAATTCTAATGTACGATAGACAGTAGCTAATCCAATTTCAGGTGATTTTTCTTTAACGAGGAGGTATACATCTTCTGCACTCAGATGGTCTTCTTCGTGTTCTAGTAGGACACGAACAGTTGCTTCACGTTGAGGTGTTAATTTATAGCTTTGTGCATGTAGATGTTTTTTTATCCGTTCTAGTCTTTTCTCCATCGTTCTCTTCCTCCTCTCAAACCCTAAAAAACCTCCTTTTATTATAATCACTCAAAAAAAGAGTGTCAATTGATAATAATTATTATTTGAAATAATATATAAATTATTAAATTATAATTATTATTACATAGGATTTGAAATAATCATTCTCATCAAAACAGGTGAAACATATGCCTCGAAAGCTGAGGCAAAGGATAGCATAGCTCCAACAAACAATATTAATAGCGTATACTTCATAAACTGCGGAAAAATAGGCAGATTTGTTTTTTTCATAAATTGCTGTCGAATCATTTTCAAACAAAAAGAAATACTAGCAGTCCCAACAATAATAAAAGCTGGAACGAGTATGAGGTTTTGCGGCATGATCGATGCAAATGAAATGAGAAATCCAGTCATTCCCATTTGGTTAACTAAAAAACCAACTGTAAATCCAACTACCACCCCTTTTAAAAAAAGCAAAATAAGGATAACCGGTAAACCGATAATAGACAGGCCAAGGATCCACATTAATCCGAAGTACTTAGCGTAATGAGTATAACTTTGAGCAAAAATGGCCGAAGATTGAGCTAATTCTCCCTCTGTAACATGTCCAAAAAATTGATTAACGTACATATATAAATCGTGCTTCTGCGTTAAGCTTAAACTATTAACTGTAATAGCTCCAAAAACGATTCCCATTAAAAATAACACGATTGTAAATACATATATAGTGCGATTTTCTTCAAGGTGCATTGATATCATATCACGTAGCCCATAACGCATTATAACCATCCTCCCTTTTACTCTTATTACACTCTATGAGATAAGAGAGGAATCTATGACGCCCTTCTTTTAAAAGAATAGAATAGATAAAAATTCGCAAGAGTTGAGGGGGATTACGATGGATTATGGGGTGAACTCACCTCACACGTTATTATAGTTTTTTTGAATTCTAAGAGAGATACTATGATTAAGCTCTTTACATCCACTCATAAATAAGAGTACCTTTACCACAGGCAGGACTTGAACTAGATTTAAACTAGTTGCACTCTCAACCCCAAGTATGAGGGCAATTTACATTTTTCTATTCTATTATCTTTCCGAACCTCCCTCCTCCACCTGCATGGATCGTAAGTTCACCTGATCGTGCTAGAATGATCGCGTCTACTATTTTCTTTGAAATAACTTGCTCTAGATCTTCTCGCGATGTACGATGGATTACATTCATATCAGTTCCAAAGGCCTTTCTTAGTTTCTCTAAGGTCTTTTTTCCAACTTTCGGGATGAATTCTAATGGCACTTGATGGATATACGGAGGACGACTAGTAGAGGGCTGGCTTAACTTTAATTCCTTAATACGCTCAGAAACTCCTTTAACAAAGGAAGAACTATCACAATGAAAACATTTAGTTCCTGACATCGGTTGTGAGCACTGTGCACAAATCGTTTGGTGGTATTTCCCAAGTAAAGGTCTAATCCATAATTCGTAACAATCTTTCTTCCATCTCGTCCTTTAAGTGCAAGTCGCCATTCTTCAAAGCTTGGTTCGTTCATTCTAATGATTTGATATTCCCTAGCCATTTTTTCTAATGAATGAGCATCAGAATTTGTTAAAAACGGATACGATTGCAGCTCTTCAACTTGTTCTGCCATTCTTGTATCACTACTTAACCCTAATTCAACAGCATCTATCAAGTCTGGATGAAACACCTCTGATAAGCTCTGAATAACACCTTTTCCATACATACTTTTAAACGGAGTAAAAATATGAGCCGGAATAAATAAACCTGACAATTCATGGACCTTTTCTTGAATAACCGTTGCTGTTTCGTAAATACGTTGAGAACTTAACGTTGCATTCTTCATTCTCATCTTTAGCCATTCCGAAAAAAGCCTCATCTTTTTAACAGTTGGTAAATAGGCAAGCACATGAATAGGCCCTTTGCAATTATGATCATATATCTCAAGTTCAGTACCTAAAAAAAGGGTTACCTTTGAATATTGAATGCCTCCACCTTCACGTTCATAAGCTTCACCGTTCATCAATTGTTCATCAATCTGATCAAGAATCTCTGAGACGTGACAATCAATAATACCAATTACATCTATCCCTTTTATGTGCTCGGCATAATATATTATATTTTCTAATGTTAAAGAAGAAGCAGCCGTGATTTTCACCGCTGCATTGGACCATGTACGACCAATATGAATATGTAAATCAGCAACATAGCGATTCAATGAAGTCATTCCTTCCTATTATGTAATCTCACATATTGAATAGCATACATCGTTTTAGCATCGTGGATTTGTTGCTCTTCTATTAGCTTTTCAGCTTCATCTAATGTCACTTCTAGCACATCAATAAATTCATCATCATCAGTATGAGATTGCCCAACCTCAAGGTGACTTGTTAGATAAAGATGAATCAGTTCATCAGCAAATCCTGGAGACGTATAAAACGAGCCAATAAATGTTAAGGAATCAGTCTTATAGCCTGTCTCTTCTTCTAATTCTCTCATGGCTGCAAATTTTGGGTTCTCATTAGCTTCAAGTTTGCCCGCTGGAATTTCAATTATGGTCTTTTGTAACGCTTTTCGATATTGTCTTACTAAAACGAGCTTCCCATCTTCTTTAATTGGTACTACTGCAACAGCACCAGGATGCTTAACCACTTCTCTCGTACTTAAGCGACCATCTGGTAATTCAACCTCTTCAATCTGTAAGTCGATAATCTTCCCTTTAAATATCTCTGTTGTTTTTATTGTTTTTTCATTTAAATGATCCATGCTTCTCCTCCAGTTCTTTTTCGTAGGTACGTTACATAAAAGTGTACCATAAGAAAGGATGGGATAAGCTTATGAAAAATGTACATTCATAAAAAAAGGTTTAACAATGGCAGGAAAAGCATGGGAGATCCGTACAAAATTAAAGCAATTGCAAAAGTCTTTTAAAACAGTTAATCACTATGTTGAAACGATTTATTGCTCAAGTCCAAATCGAAGAGCTTCAGCTACAGCACAAAAGAAGAGCGGATCCTCTTCAAAGGTTCTTCCCATTGAATAAATTGGTAACGAGGTCCAATTTAATGCCTCAGTTACCCAATTTGCTACAGCGACTGTTGAAAAGATGAAACGATGTGAACAGGCATGCGGCTCCCTTTCAAATAATTGCTGTTTAATCCGTTTTAATTTCGTTTGCTCCATTACTGGAAAAGGGACAAATGCTGGCTTGAAAGTGAATTCACATAAAGTTGTTAATGTATGATGACTCAGTCCATAATGCCGATTTCGTTTATCAAAGAACGAAATTCGCGGTATCCATACAGGTTGACCTCCTAGACCACTAATAATATGTGACCAATGTGCTTGTATCATACCTGTAAAACCATAATAACTCCCGCTACCGACAACACCAGGGCCTACTGAAATTAAAATACAATCTACCTTTAATATGTGATAGGCAAATTGTATCGCGGATGCGATTGTAATAGCCTCAAAATCGCCACCGAACGCTTGACCGACCGTAATGGTTATCAGATTAGGATTTTTTTTCATTTCACGTATCTGGTCACTTAGATATAGAGGTAAGGATGCTTGATCATCGATAATCACACATAAACGTTTCTTCGGATCGTACACTTGAAGTAATGCAAAAAAAAGTGGCACCATACTATGTAATTCCGCTATCCAAATGGGCCTTCCTTCTAATGAAAAAGGCTGTTCAAATAGGTGATGATACTCACTTTCTTGAGATTCCACAGTCTGAACACTATGTTGAATTGGCGTATAACGGGCTTTCATAATATGGCCATCGTTTTCAGTCGTCCAATGCAGAACTTTATTCCGATGAGAAACGACAAAATCCCAACCACCTGTCCCTAGTAATAGGTCGGTTGCTGTTACATTGACAATTACTTGATCGCCAACATCCGTTCTTGGACATAATCGTTTATAGAGGATAGCCTTATTAGCACCTTTGTCTGTTTCTAATTTTTGGATATCCTCATCTTCGTAATAAATAGATAGAACAGTTGCTGTCAATTCACGATACATCCGTATTCACGCCTTTACCATCCTAATGTTCTATAGTATCTCTCTTTTTTAACAATATATGAATATTATTTATAATAGCGGTTGAATGGCTTCTTCAATTATTTCGTAGCTTACTTCACCTATAAAGACTTCACTTATTTTGCCATTTCGATCAATGACATACGTAATCGGCATACCATATTTAGCACGTAATCTCTCTAACAAAACGCCATCTTCATCAAAAAAGACAGGTAACGTTAAATCTATTTCATGGATAAACTCTATTGCATCATTTAATGTGCGTTCTGTAGTTTGCATGTTTAAGGTTATAATCGACAAACCCTCTTCTTGATAATCATTTTGAAGCTTCATGAAAGCCGGCATCTCATCTCTACACGGTTTACACCAAGATGCCCATAAATTTAAAACAATGACATCACCTTTATAATCGTACAGTTCACCCTCTTCTTGCTCATACATCGGCAAGCGGAAATTTTCCATCATCATTCCTTCATCATTGCCATATTGCTCACGGTCTGCAAAAAGCACAACCGCTATCGCTAGTAATAGACATGCACTTAAAATAATCATCGTTCTTTGTTTATTCATATAACTCCTCCGCATTTAGTCTTACATTTATTATAAAAACGGATTGATTTCAATCGCAACTCACACATATGACGATTAAAAGAATTCTTTTCGAAAAAATGAAAAGTTTGCTAGAATAAAACAGTTCAATAAAAAAATCTAACCAGTTTGAAAGGACGGTTATTTATGTCGATCATTGAAGCCATTATTTTTGGTATCGTTCAAGGAATTACGGAATTCCTTCCTATTTCAAGTACCGCACATATCGTCATTACTCAATTGTTATTTAACTACCAATTCCCTGGTCTTTCTTTTGAGATATTCCTACATATCGCTTCCATTTTAGCGGTTATTATTTATTTTAGACGGGATTTAATTGAAGTTATCAGCGGTTTCTTTAATTACTTTGTTAATAAAAATAAAGAAAATCGTACACAATTCTTTTTAGCAATCTATATTGTCATTGCTACAGGAATTACAGCAGTACTCGGTATATTACTAAAAGATTTCATCGGTGAAGGATTAAAGACACCAACTGTTATTGCGATTTCTCTGACGGTCACAGGAATTTTCCTTATTGTCATTGAACGCTTTGTTACATATGGGAACCGTAAGGAAGGTGAAATGACCTTCTTAGATTCAATTTTTGTTGGGTTAGGGCAAACTATAGCCGTTTTCCCAGGGATTTCGCGATCTGGTGCAACGTTAATTACAGCCCTTTTTATTGGCTTAAATCGTGAAACGGCTGTCCGTTACTCCTTTTTACTATCCATCCCAGCCATTCTTGGTTCTTCGGTATTAGCAATTGGAGACTTTACTGGTGGGGAATTAATTGCTGAAATTGGTCTTTTATCATTAATCGTTTCATTTATCGTGACATTTATCTTTTCATGGATTGGTATCGTATGGTTAATTGACTTCTTAAAGAAAAACAAGCTAATCTATTTTGCACTATATTGCTTTGCTATGGCTCTATTCGTATATTTTTATTTATCACCCGATACAATTATGGATATATAATGAAAATACTGCTTCGGGTGTTCCAAATATTGACTGTTTGAAACACCCCGAAATAATGAGTTTGTTTACACTTTTTCTAAAGCATCCTCTATTGGCGTAACACCGTTTAGAATTTCAAATGTTTTAAAATGTGTATTTTCCCTTTCAATTACTTCCGCTAACACAATTGCAACATCTTCCCTTGTTATCGTATTATCGCGCTCTTTAATTTCCTCTTCTAATTTTATCTTTCCTTGCGCAGGCTCATTCACTAAACTGCCAGGACGCACAATCGTATACGTTAAGCTTGAACGCTTTAAGTGATCATCGGCTAACTTTTTTGCTACTAAGTAATGGCGAATTTGATCGCTTTTATCAGGATCAACCGTCCCCATAGAACTTAACATGACAAAACGCTTTACACCATACTTTTCAGCCGTATCAATGACTTTCATAGCCCCCCATAAATCAATTAAAATCGTCTTGTCTGCACCAGTATGACCACCTGAACCAGCCGCAAAAAGAACGACATCAATTTGGTGAATGGAAAATATGTGATCAATGTTTTGCTCAAGATCAGCCACAATTGTTTCACGAGCACCTAATTGCTTTAGTTCATTTGCCTGTTCTTCATTTCGGATCATCGCAATGGGACTATACCCTTTATCAGATAATTTTGTTAAAGTGTGTCGTGCTATTTGACCGTTTGCTCCAACAACTAATACATTCATTTAACTCTCTCCTTCTTTATATGACTGTTTCTCCGCTCCCTAAAAATCCGATTATGATATAAGTAGGAATTGATTTACCCATAGCATCCCCTTCCCTTCCATAAAATAGCACATAGAAGCTTACTATTTCAAATTTGAAAGGATACGATTTAAAATTATAGTTGCATACACTTATTAACTGTATTAATATGAATAATACAGTAAACACATATAAGTTTTTTGAAAGGAGGACTTTATGTTTCAATTAGATATTCGTAGCAGAAAGCCGATATATGAACAGCTTGTAAATAAATTAAAAGAACTAATTATGCAAGAAGTTTATGAAGCAGATGAGCAGTTACCTTCTGTCAGAATGTTGGCTCAAGAATTAACGATAAATCCAAATACCATTCAAAAAGCATACAACGAGCTTGAAAACCAGGGCTATATTTACTCAATACCTGGTAAAGGAAAATATGTTGCTCCTAAAACTGAAACGATAAATGCTGAAAAGGTGAAAAAAATGAAACAAGAAATAATTAAGCTTCTAACAGAAGCACTTTATTTAGGCCTGGATAAAAATGAGCTTGTATCATTAATTAACGATGCCGAACAATCGTTAAAGGGAGGCGAAAAAGATGATTGAAGTGAACCATATTTTTAAAAAATATGAAAAATTTGAAGCCTTAAAGGATGTATCGTTAAACGTACGAAAAGGGTCTATTTATGGTTTATTAGGTGCAAATGGTGCCGGAAAAACAACATTACTAAAAATCATTTCAGGTATTTACAAACAAAATGCTGGTACTGTCCATATTAATCAAAATCCGATTTTTGAAAACAGTTCGTTAAAACAACGCGTCCTATTTATTGCCGATCATTTATACTTTTTTCCAAATACAACAATTAAACAGGCTGCCCATTTTTATAAGCATATGTATGAGCATTGGAATGAAGATCGCTTTAAGGAACTAAGTAAAGTATTTAATATCAGTCCGCAAAAGAAAATACAGCAATTATCAAAAGGAATGCAAAGACAAGTAGCATTTTGGCTAAGTTTATCAACGATGCCCGATTTTCTCATCCTAGACGAGCCGTTTGATGGGTTAGACGCTGTTATGCGACAAAAAATAAAAAACCTCTTAATACAAGATGTTGCGGAACGTGAAATGACTATTGTAATTTCTTCTCATAATTTACGTGAAGTTGAAGACCTTTGCGATTCAGTTGGTATTATGTACGATGGCCAACTTATAATTGAAAAAGATTTAGATGATTTAAAATCTGATATTCATAAGATTCAAGTCGCATTTAAGCATGAAGCCCCTAGTTCCTTTAAAAAGGACTTGGACATTTTATTTGAAGAAAAACGCGGTAGTGTTCATTTACTGATCGTTAAAGGGGATCAAGCATTCATTGAGAACAAAGTATCTCAATTACAACCTGCTGTATTTGATCTTCTCCCACTTACTTTAGAAGAAATATTTATTTATGAAATGAGGGATGTCGGCTATGCTATCGAAAATGTTCTCGTTTAACCGTGGTATTTTCAAGCATAATATGCACCAAGTTGGCTGGGTCGCTCTTGCATATTTTCTCTGTTTATTATTTACATTGCCCATTCAAATATTGTTTGAATATTCGAATGCAACACCTACTAGCCCATTTCTACCTAGAGCATCGCTATTTTTCTATTCCCATGGGTTAATATATTTTCTAACGTTTATACTTCCGCTTCTATTAGGAATTTTTTTATTCCGTTATATGCAAGTAAAGCTATCAAGCGATTTTATTCATGGCTTGCCAATTCGAAGAGAGCAGCTCTTCATTCAACAAATGCTCACAGGAACTATTTTAGTGATCGTACCGTTTTTCCTTAACGCAGCTATACTTTGGCTTATTGGATTTTTTATTCCAGCACCAGAGCTGCTTTCACTTTCTTCGGTAGGTGAATGGTTGGGTCTCATGATTCTTATGAATCTTTTTGTTTTCTATGTGACCGTCTTTGTTGGAATGTTTACGGGCATTTCAGTTTTACAGGCTGTTTTGACGTATATTTTATTTGTTTTCCCAACTGGGATTATCGTACTCTTGCTTGAGAATATATCTTATACATTATATGGTTTCACAGCAGGCTTTTATATACACGAGAATTCAATCCCTTTTACCGTGCTCATAAATCATCTTTATGAGCCTACTAAGCCATCAGTAATCATTACATATATCGTATTAACGATGCTAGCCTTCGTTAGTTCATATTTCTTATACAAATTAAGGCATGCAGAAGCAGCGACGCTAGCTATCTCTATTTCACCATTAAAACCGATTTTCAAATACGGTATAACGTTTTGCTTTATGCTCTTAGGTGGTTTGTATTATGGTTCAGTTAACAGTGACTGGGGATGGATTATTTTTGGGTATGTTATTTCTGCTTTATTCGGTTACTTTATCGCGGAAATGATTATTCAAAAAACTTGGCGAGTCTTCAATAGCTGGAAAGGTTTTATTGGCTATATCGTCGTTGCTTCGCTGATTGCAATTTTTATTTACTTTGATATTACTGGCTATGAAAAGCGGATGCCAGAATTTGAAGCTATCGAGCAAGTCTATTTCTCTGAGGATGGGTATGTATATACTAAAGTTAATGAAGAAAACGAAAATCTACAACACTACATGTATGATGATTCAGAAGTTATACAATCTATAATGAGCTTACATGAGCAACTTATTAAAGATAAAAATAACTTAATGAATGACAGACATACGATTGATCAAGACACAAAGCGGTTTACGATTGCTTATGAACTTAAAAATGGTCGATCGATAATAAGAGAATATGCAATTCCTACGAAAGCGTATAAAGCATTGCTCGAACCAATCCTAGAATCAGATGAATATAAAAGAAAGCAAAATCCAATTTTAAATGTTGATGTAAATGATATCCAATCGATCCAAGTGAATAATTGGTTATTACAAAATCATCAGCAGCAAGCTCCGCTCTTTATAAGTGAACAAATAGACATTCAAACATTTTATGATGCTCTTATTAAAGACATCTTTGATCAGCGTATTGATGATATATTAAACGAGAAAAATTTATATACATTTATAACGGTAACGTTGAACAATGGAAATACATTAGAACTTAGTTGGAATCAATCCTTTACCCAGCTAGACGAATGGATAAAGGAAAGGCAGTTACTATCTAAAGTGCGATTATCATCGGAAAACGTAAAGCTTGCCATTATTGTCGAGGATCAATATGCATATGATATTTTTGAAACAGTTCAATATACAAATGATTTAAATAAGCTACACATTGAATATACTGAAATCAGTACAGATGAAGAGATAGATGAACTTCTAAATGATTTAGACTTTCACTACTATCATAGTTCTTACTCCGTTCTTCTCTTTTTAGAAGATGAGCTACTACATGAACTATTCTTTATTAACGAAGAGGATGTACAGAAATTTCTGCCATAAACAATTAATAATTGGACCACTCTGCGAATACCATAGTAGAGTGGTTCAAAAAGAAAATGACTGGAAGGAGGTGCCATCATGTGGGAACTACTCATTTATTTGATGGTTGCTCCAGTGATGACAATCGTTCTTTCCCTTGTTTTTGCGATAAAATATCATGATTACTATGCAGCACCTATGCTCGTTTTTATTTTGTTGAATTTTCCGACCATTATTTTTTCAATGAATTATTCAATCGGATGGGAAATTCTTTTTGGATGGTCTATTTTCTACACCTTTTTATCATTATTCATATCTTTTTTCGTTTGGTTTATTCAAAAAAATAAACATACATCAAAGACCGTTTGATTTTATTCTCCTGATTGCATAATAAAATGAGGTTGCTCCAATTTGGTCCTAAGCTAATAACTTAGTTGGAACAACCTCTTCCTTTCAATTATTGCGTTGCTTCCTTTTGCTTTTTTCTTTTTCTCATCGCTTTTGTAATGTAACCTCCCCGGAAATTACGAGGTTCATACGAAACAATAAAAGCACTCGGTTCGTACGTACTGACGATCCGTATAAATTCTTCTTCACGGTCCCTTCTCGCTGTACAGTCTAGTCGATATCGTCTAGCATGATTCATTCCTTCTACTTCAGCTGTCGAAACACTAAACCCCTCTTCTCGTAAATGCTTCGTCAAAGCATCATTTTTATTCATGATATTCACTTCTATTGTTACATAGCCAATAGCCAATTTTTGTTCAATTATTTGTCCGATATATAACCCAACACCAAAACCTAGTGCGTAAGAAACCATGTTCAAGTAATTAGCTAAATCACTAAATACTATTCCAAGTGCCACAACATATATAGCACCTTCTAAAACACCGAGAGCTGCCGCTTTTTCCTTCATTCCTTTGACCATCATAATCGTTCTTAGCGTTAAAACAGGAACAAATAGGAGCTGTGCGATAAAGATAATAATCGCTTGGAGCATGATATTCACCTCTTCATATATAATTCAACCTACGTAGTCTAACAGGATTCTCATCTTCAATCTACCCTTTATTGATAATTTAAGATAGTAATTTTTGTCTAAATGATTTCAACTTAATGACAATTTATAGTATCTATCCTAAAATAAATGGTTCTATGATAAAATTAGTTCTACTATGGTTTTATTAAAAGGAGTTTAACTATGAAAGCGTTGAAAGAAACCCTCCTTAGTTTTCTTAAGGATGTAAGTGGTTTTGTTCTACTTATTTTGTTTCTTATTCTCTTCTTTAATTTCGATACGTTTAAAAATGAACAAGCTGGGATTACTGTTCCTGATACTTGGGTGCTCATACATATGAATTTTTTAAGTATCGTATTAGAAGCAATTCCCTTTATTTTATTAGGTGTCTTTGTTTCAGCACTTATTCAAATCTATGTGAAGGAAGAAATTATCCACCGCTATCTACCAAAAAATGCGTATGCTGCTCTTCTACCTGCTGCTGTATTAGGAGCCATTTTTCCCATTTGTGAATGTGCCATTGTCCCCATTGTTAGACGCTTAATAAAAAAGGTATGCCCTTACACGTTGGTGTTGTATTTTTAGTAGCTGCTCCTATTTTAAATCCCATTGTGCTGCTTCAACCTTCTTTGCGTTCCGTACGGATTTATCTGTTCTCTACGCTAGAATGGGGCTAGCTTTTATCCTTTCAACTCTAATCGGTGCGATTCTATATATCATTTTTAAAAATAAGGATCAATTAAGGTGGACCAAAGAGGAATTAGTTGGTCAAAAGGTCGTTATTAATTCACTTGGACAAAAGAAAATGAACCGGCTTAAGCAAACGATGTATCATGCAGCAGATGAGTTTTTCTTGATGGGTAAATATTTAATTTTAGGAGCATTTGTTGCCTCTTTGTTTCAAACACTATTAGATCGAGACGTTTTACTAGCAATTGGCAGCAATGAAATGAGTTCATCAGCAGTAATGATGGCTTTCGCATACTTATTATCTTTATGCTCGGAAGCTGATGCTTTTGTTGCCGCATCATTCAGTAATACATTTTCAACTGGTTCCTTGGTAGCTTTTTTAGTATACGGTCCAATGCTTGATTTAAAAAATACATTTATGTTATTTGCTTTTTTTAAAGTTCGGTTCGTTATGGTATTCATGATCGTTGTAACAATAACTGTATTTATTTCCGTTATGGCACTCCAATTCGGACAAGTCTTGTAAAAGAAGGTGAACAAAATGAAAAAAAACAATCTGATAATGGCTATCATGCTTACATCCGCGGAATAATATTAATCGGATTTTCCCTTTTAATGCTAGCATTTCTCATGACTGGTAATATTACTTATTATATTGCCCCGGCAATGTTACCATTTATTTACTTTGCTACGGGTGTCTTTATCATTCTTGGGATCTTACAAATAGTTAGAAGCACAAAAAAGGGTCAGCAGGAAGAACAGCTATGTGATTGTGGAGTTGACCATTCTGTTCAAGGTCCAATTTTTGCCAAATTATTCGTATACGCGGTCTTTATTACACCGATTATATTAGGGTTTGTTCTACCCGATCGTTTATTAGATAGCTCTGTCGCAGCAAATCGCGGTATCCAATTTGGTTCTGGTCTAGTTGAAACAACACCTGTATCTGAAAATGGTTCAGCAACCTCACGGGCTGAGGCCTTTCTTGAAGACCCTGATGCGTATTATGCAGATCTAGAAAATCAAACGGAGTATGAAAGTTTAACTAATGAAGATTTTTTTACGGAAGAAGGCTACAATCAATATTACAGTGATTTGGCAGAAGATTTGCTTGTAGATGATCCTGTTATTGTCACTGAAGAAAACTATTTAGATATTATGACCGTTCTCGACCTTCATTTAAATGATTTTATAGGTAAATCAATCGAGATGGTTGGCTTCGTCTATCAAGAGGATGATTTTGACGATAACCAATTTGTCGTCGCACGCTTTGCCATGACGTGCTGTATTGCTGATGCTTCGGTGTATGGTACGATGGTTCGTTCAGATGAACCTCTCCATTTAGATAGTGATACTTGGGTACATATAAGTGGAATTATTAGTGAAGATACGTATAATGATATGCGTATACCGCAAGTTATGCTACGTGGAATTGAACTCATTGACGAACCCGAAAGCCCATACGTATACCCTCGTTTTAGTTTCTAATGAATACGTTTAGATTAGCTTCCAAAAAAGACCATTTTTATTGTTCATACCTTTGTAGTGCATCAAGGCCACTGTAGGGACTCCTTACAGTGGCCACTTTTTACATTATTGTGTTGAAACAGATAAAATAATCGATTCACCACCAATGACATCTTGAGCTGAACTCTTCTCTAATTTAATTATTTTTTCAACGTTTGTAATAATAACTGGTGAAATAGCACTTGTCGCTTTATTTTTAATCGTATCAACATCAAATTCTACTAGGAGATCGCCCTTTTGAACCTTATCTCCTTCTTCTATAAATGTAGTAAATCCTTCACCACCTAAATTGACCGTATCAAGACCAATATGAATGAGGATTTCTAGGCCCCCTGCAGTCTGTATCCCAATCGCATGCTTTGTCGGAAAAACTTGAACAACTTCTCCATCAATTGGTGCTACTACCTTTCCTTCCATAGGAGAAACCGCAAATCCATCCCCGATCATTTTTTCACTAAAGGTCGGATCTGGTATATCTTCGATTGGGACAAGTGTTCCTGTTAAAGGGCTATAAACCTTTTCTTCTACTGGTTTAGTAGGATTATTTTTCTTAAATAGCTTTTTAAACATGGATCATACTCCTTCTAGCTTTTAGAGTTACTGTTACTATCCCCTTTAAACAGTGCAACAAAACCTCTAAATATGATTATTTTCACAAATGCCTATACACAGATTGTCAAGGAAAACATAAGCTATAAAGAAGTAAAGAAAGGAGCTGAGGACAATGAGTTACGGTTCTAACGGATTTACGTTACTCGTCGTGTTATTCATCCTCTTAATTATCGTTGGCTCTGCATATGCTTAATTAAAATTACAGATAATCTAAGGTAGAAACGACAAGTGACTTTCAATGTCCTTGTCGTTTTTTTGTATTAAGTAGATTTCCCCTTTCGCTTCGTCAATTTTCTAGTTTCGTTTGAACTGTTACGTTAAAAATGTCTTCTAAACTTAACTGCTATGTAAATCGTTTAATGCTCATACATCATTTTTCTAGTCATCCCTCCGTCAATGGTAATATTTTCTCCATTAATAAACTCATTGCCTTCTGCGGTTAAAAACAAACAAGCTTTAGCAATATCTTCTGGAGTTCCAACTCTTTTCGAGAAATGTTGTTGATGGTCTATCTCGCGTAAACTCTCCTTCTCATCAGTATGAATCCAGCCTGGACTAATACAATTAACACGAATGTAGTCTTCTTGTAATGAGGCTGCTAATGCATGTGTGAGTGAAATAAGTGCACCTTTAGATGCTGCATACGCTTCAGAGTTTGGCTCTGACATTACCGCTCTTGTTGAGGAAATGTTAATGATTGCACCACCCTGATTTGCTTTCATTACCTTCGCTACTTCGCGTGAACAAAGAAAGGCCCCACGTACGTTCGTATTTAATATACGATCCCAATTTTCAATACTTAATTCATACGGTGAACGAAATTCGGAAACACCTGCATTATTAATTAGAACATCAATTCGTCCATATTGATGCTGTACTTCCTTTATTAAGCGTGTAATATCACTTTCCTTTGTCACATCACAGCGATATGCATCGCAATTTCTATTATGTTCTTTTATTAGTTCCGCAGTCTCCCTTGCTACACTCAAATTCTTATCAGCAATAATAACGACAAAACCATTCTTTGCGTAAGCGATTGAAATCGCCCTTCCAATACCATGACCAGCTCCTGTGACAATGACCACTGGATTCTTCAATTTAATCAACTCCTTGTTCATACACTATCAAACATATCATATCATTCATTCCTTCATTTTAGAAAAATGCTGGATTGATTACAGTTTTTTTAATTCAATCACTTTAAAAGACTTCTTGAGATTTCATCAACTCAAGAAGTCTAGAACGCTTACTCTTTAATTTGCACCTTATAATTATTTAACCATTCGTTCATTTGAATAAAATGAGCAAGAAGTTGAGGTCCTGCCATTAATTGCCCAAAATAAGGCTGATTTTCGGCAAAGCCACCGTCCTCGGCTACTTTCTTTAATGCATTTTTATCAATGAATTCAAATAATGCAGCATCCTTTTGTGCTAATATCTTTTTCATTTCTTCTTGGACTGCTTTTGTATAATGAGGATGATATGTTTTTGGATATGGACTTTTCTTACGATATAGAACATCATTTGGCAAAACACCTTCTAATGCTTTTCGCAAAATCCCTTTTTCTCTACCATTTAATTGCTTCATCTCCCAAGGAATGTTCCATACGTACTCAACGAGACGATGATCAGAAAAAGGCACTCGTACTTCTAAACTAGCTCCCATACTCATTCGATCTTTTCGATCTAATAAATTGGTCATAAACCAGATCATGTTTAAATAAGAAATTTCTCTTCGGCGTGCTTCCACTTTCGTATCTTCTTCAAAAGTTGGTGTTTCGTTAATTGTCTCCTTATATCGATCATACACATACTGCTTTAGTTGCAGCTTCTTTTTCCATTTGTCATTTAACAATCCTTCACGTTCAGATATCGATCTCATCCAGGGGAACCCATCGAAATACATTACTTCCGGCTTATGAAACCAAGGATAACCGCCAAAGATCTCATCTGCACATTCACCGGATAACCCGACTGTAACATCTTTATTTATTTCGTGACAAAACCATAGTAATGATGAATCTACATCAGCATTCCAGGAAGGTCACGAACATGTACAGCCTCCTTTAAACGAGCAGTTAATTCATCAATTGAAATGATTTTATTTTGATGGTTTGTACCTAGTGCTTTTGATACTTTTTGCACCCAAGGGGCGTCTTCATTTGGTTGAAAATCATTTGCACGAAAATATTTATCATTTTCATCATAATCAATTGAATAACTTCGAATCGGTCCTTTTCCTTGTTTCTCATATATTCTAGCTGCAAGAGCTGTTAAAGCACTTGAATCAACACCACCTGATAAAAACATTCCAACTGGAACATCTGCAACCAATTGCCTTTCCACAATGTCTTCCAACAAATAGCGAATATAATCTGCTGTTTCGTCTACTGAATCGTGATGTTGCTTACTTTTTAATGACCAATAACGACTAATTTTCGCCCCGTTTCGATCATAAATTAGCAAATGAGCAGGTCTTAACTCTTCAATTTCATCGTAAATCCCGTGCCCCGGTGTCCTAGAAGGTGCTAACCCAACGATATCAGCTAAACCATTTGCCTTTATGACAGGTTCTACATCACGGTGTGCTAATAATGCTTTTAGCTCCGAACCGAATAGTATACAACCATGACGTACTGTGTAAAAAAGTGGTTTAACCCCAAGACGGTCTCTAGCTAACAAAAGACTTTGATCTTGTTCATTCCACACAGCAAACGCAAAAATCCCGTTTAACTTCTCTAAACATTGATATCCCCATTCAATATACGATTTTAATAACACTTCCGTATCGGAATGACCTGTAAAGGAATGCCCTAAAGCCAATAATTCCTTCCTTAACTCTTCTGTATTGTACAACTCACCATTATAAACTAATGTATATGTTTTACCTTTATATGTTTTTGTCATCGGTTGAATCCCATTTTCGGGATCAACAACGATTAACCTTGCGTGACCAAGTGCTACATGCTCCGAAGCCCATACATTCAAATCATCTGGCCCTCGATGCTCCAAAGTTCTAGCCATCTTTGTTACTTCATTTCTCTCTTTACGTAAATCATACCGCCAATCAACCCATCCAGTTATACCACACACGTATCATCCACCCCTTTTGGGAAAAAGTAATCTAAAACGCTATTATTAAATGATATTCAATTAATGCTAGGACATAGAACTATTAGCTATCGTATTCAACATAAATGACTCTTGTGAAAAAAGAACAAGCTGAACTCTGTTTAAAAACTCAGCACTTCCCCTCTTATTTGCTTTTTTGGAGGATGGAGTATATTTTCTATTAGCATTTGTACATATAAAAGAGTCTCGAAAGATATAACTTGCGTGAAGCTAAAAAAAAGACTTCTACTTAAGAAGCCTTGAGCATGTTATGACTTGTTTTTTTCTTGTTTAGTCCATTTCCGATTATAATTCCCGAAATAATCATAACGACTCCAACCCATTGACTAGTTGTGACTGTTTCATGTAGCACAAATGTCGACATCATAATCGCAACTGGTAGCTCAGATGAAGAAAGAATCGTTCCAAGCCCACTTCCAACCTTTGGCATTCCAATGGAAAATAGAAGTGGTGGTAGAAAAACACCAAACAACCCTAATATTAAACCATATGGAGCAACAGCTAAAAATGTGTCTAGTGGAAAACCTTCAATCAAATACGTTTTTGAAAATAAGATTATAACGGTAAGCAAGCCTCCTGTTGTCAACCAAGCACTTTTTTGAATAGCTGGTACCCCTTTCCCTACTTTTCCACTTAAATATATAAAAGTTGAAAAAGTTACAGCTGCTAATAATCCCCAAATGACACCTTCTATCGTTATGTTAAAGGAGCTCATGAAAAAACCTCCCGCCAAAAAGGATCCAACCATACATGTCCCAATTGCTATCATTCGCATTTGGTTCGGCTTCTTTCGATCAATCGTCCATTCTAATAAAGTACCAATCCATACGAATTGAAATAGAAGAATAATTGCAACAGATGCATCAATCGTTTGCAATGATTGATAATAAAAAATGCCCGTTAATCCCATCGGAATACCAGAAACAATTAGTTTCAATATCATTGATCTTCGCTGTCTTACTGTGCGAATAAAAGGAATAAATGACCAAATCATGAGGAAGCCAAATAAGAATTGCAACCCAGTAATTTGAGCTAACGTAAATTCATTTGCATACGATAACTTAACAAAAGTCGATAAAACACCAAAACAACAGCCACCTAAAAAAACTAATAATGAGTAAAACCATATTTTCTTCATCCTTGTATTCCCCTTTCTAAAAAGCAATATGTAAGAAGCACTTAAATCAACCAACATTACATATGACTAACTTGCCTATTAACCAAAAAAACACACACTCGCTATAAGAAAAGCAAATGTGTGGTGAAAATAGGAATTGCCTAGAAAAGTCCACATCCATTCATATATGAATGGTTTATCAAATCAATTCCATTTTATTTTAAGGATGAAAAAGTTCCTTGTCAATCCCATAAATGAACACATCATCATTAGGGAATGCTATTTAAAAGATATAATGAACATTACCCAAACTTACTCAAATAATGAATATAGGATCGTCTCTTTCAAACGATTAATGAATGCTGAACATGAAGATTCGGAAGTCCTTATCGATATTATCCATGATGTCGCCTACACATTTATTACTCATCATGATGAGTAACTATTTCTGCCTTAATTTTTTGCCCGCAATCCTTTCGACTAATGCTGGAAACACTTGATACATAGTAGAGCCTAAGCCCATCCAGTATGGAAGATTTAACTCCCTTTTTGGCTTTTCAATTAATTGGATGACTTTCTTTGCTACTGTATGAGATTGTAACATCCATTTCTCGACATTTTTTGCGTAAGAGCCTTGTTCATCAGCTCGTGTGAAGAAATCCGTTTGAATTGGTCCAGGGTTAACAGCACTAACAAGTATATGATGCGGTTCTAGCTCCATTCTTAAACTATTCGTAAAACCTATTACAGCGTGCTTTGAAGCAGAATATACACTTGCTTTTGGGGTTGCTAATTTTCCTGCTTGTGAGGCAATATTAATAATATGTCCACCATTTTTCTTTATCATATGTGGTACGATCAACTTTGTAAGAGCCATCAATCCAATAACGTTTACATTAAACATATCCTTCATCACTTCAATGTTAACGTCTACTAAATGTTCAAATATGCCAAAGCCAGCATTATTAATTAATACATCAATATGTCCTACTTCTATCATAATGGACTGAATTTCACTTATTAGTTGATCAATATTACTCATGTCAAGTTGAAAACTAAAAGCATCTCCACCAGCTTCTTTTATTTTCTGTTCAACTTCACGTAATTTATCTATACGTCGTGCCAGTAATACGACAGTTGCTCCTTTTTTCCCAGCTTCTAAGGCCATATCTTTACCTAACCCACTTGAAGCTCCAGTTATCCAAATGACTTTACCTTTCATTTCCAACCCCTCCTACTCTTTTGACAGATGTTCTTATGTAAAACCTAACGAAAGTCTGTTGACGATTAACTTCACTCTCTCTTATAATAATAACTAATACAATACGAAATAGCGACGATAGGGATTAGTAAATGTTGATTATGTGTAAAGAGAGTGACTTCATCGGCTGAAAGAGTCATCACCTCTAATCAAATTGAACCTGCCCTTGAGCTAGTCTTCTTTAAGACCGTTTTCCCCACGTTACGGGTTAAGGGGACATTCAATTGAATGTCAATAAAGGTGGTACCGCGGATGCAGTTCGTTCGTCCTTTTAAAAAGGATGGAGGAGCTTTTTTTATTTTTCGGCTACTACAAAGTAGGAATGAGGAGATGAATTATGAGCCGTCAACGACTTGTTGTCAAAATCGGTAGCAGCTCTTTAACAACTAAGCAAGGCACATTAAGTATGGAAAAAGTCTCTCTTTTTGTCAAAGCAATTGCGAAATTAAAAGCAGATGGACATGAAGTTATTATGATTTCATCAGGTGCTGTGGCGGCTGGCTTCGGTGCTATCGGCTATCCAACTCGTCCAGTCACCATTCAAGGGAAGCAAGCTGCTGCTGCTGTAGGCCAAGGCTTACTTATGCAAGCTTATATCGAACAATTTAAAAAATTCAGTCTTACCCCTGCCCAGCTCTTGCTAACACGTCAAGATTTCGCCGATCAAACACGCTACGCAAACGCATATTCAACATTAACTGAATTATTAAAGCGTGGTGCAATTCCAATCATCAATGAAAATGATTCCATTTCAATTGAAGAATTAACATTTGGTGATAATGACATGCTTTCTGCACTCGTTAGTGGTCTCATTCATGCCCGCACATTGTGCTTGATGACTGATGTAAATGGCTTGTACGATGCAAACCCACAAAAGGATCCGAACGCAAAAAAAATACATTTTATCCCGCAGCTAACGGATGACCTAATGGACAAAGCGGGTGAATCTGGCTCCAAGGTTGGAACTGGTGGAATGAAATCGAAAGTTAGTGCGGCCAAAACGGCTCTTTCGCTCGGTGTTAATGTCTTTATCGGCAAAGGGAATTACACAGATATGTTCTTGGATATTCTTGCTGGGAAAGGAGACGGTACGTATATTGGATCATTTGCTCATGAAACTGTTATGCCAACGACAAAACAATGGATAGCCTTACATTCAACTATCACTGCCTATCTTATCGTTGATCGTGGTGCTGAAAAAGCTCTAGTATCCCGTGGAAAAAGTCTCCTACCAGTAGGTATTAAACATGTAAAGGGATCCTTTAACAAAGGTGACGTGATCGGTGTTCTTAATGAGGACAATGTGATGATTGGTAAAGGGAAAGCAACGATGACTTACGAAGAATTAATTCGTTATCAGCAGTCGCAAAATGACGCTTCTAGCCAAAGAAAACAAAAACAACCTGTAGTAATCCATCGTAATGAATGGGTTCCAGAAGAAAAGGAGAAGATGAAGCAATGAATGAATTAGTAACAAAAGCAAAAAAAGCAAAGAATTGTGCTCGTATACTTGCCACGAAAACGACTAAAGAAAAGAATGATGCCTTAATAATCATGGCAGAAGCTCTTCTTAATGAAAAGGAATACCTCATAACAGAAAATGAAAAGGATTTAGAAGTCGCTCGCCAAAATGGAACTAGTGCAAGTCTAATTGATCGATTAACGCTTACTGTAGAGAGGCTCGAAGATATGGCTGAAGGGTTAAGACAAGTAACTGAGTTACCAGATCCAGTTGGTGAATTGCTAACAAATTTCAAGCGACCAAATGGTTTATCAATTGACAAAATTAGAGTACCGTTAGGCGTTATTGGCATGATTTATGAAGCTCGCCCTAATGTAACTATTGACGCATCAAGCCTGTGCTTAAAATCGGGTAATGCCGTCCTTTTACGCGGAAGCTCTTCAGCTATCCACTCTAATATCGCTCTCGTTAACGTTGTACAACAAGCCCTTAAACAAACTTCTATTCCAGTGGATGCGATTCAATTATTGGAGGATACAAGCCGTAAAACCGCCAATGAAATGTTTAAATTAAATCAGTATTTAGATGTCCTTATCCCTCGTGGTGGAGCTACTCTCATTCAATCAGTTGTCAATAATTCTAGTATTCCTGTGCTAGAAACAGGTGTTGGAAATTGCCACGTATACATTGATGATACCGCAGACGTAGACATGGCAATCGAGATTGCAGTTAATGCGAAAACTCAGCGTCCGTCAGTATGTAATGCAGCTGAGACGATTCTCGTTCACCAAAATTGGGCGGATAAGCATTTCAAGGAGCTTTTAGATGCATTAGCCGAAAAAAAGGTATCCTTTGTTGGTGATCAAGCATCGAGAAATCTTGATGCCCGTATTGATGAAGCAAGCGAAACAGACTGGGTTGATGAATTTCTTGATTTAAAAGTAGCTGTTAAAATTGTTGACTCACTTGAGTCGGCGATTGAACACATTTATCAATATGGAACAAAACACTCTGAAGCGATTATTAGCGAGAACGATCAAAATGTTGCAACGTTCTTCAATGAAGTTGATGCTGCTGCCGTTTATCATAACGCATCTACCCGTTTTACAGATGGATTTGAATTTGGCTTTGGAGCTGAGATTGGTATAAGTACACAAAAGCTCCATGCTCGTGGCCTATGGGACTTGAAGCATTAACATCAACAAAATATATTGTTAAGGGAAATGGTCAGGTGAAATGATGAAGACAATGGATCAAACGATAACATTTTTAGGGGCCGGGGCAATGGCCGAAGCAATCTTTGCAGGTCTTATTTCAGAAGGTATTGTGAATGCAGAGCAAATTATTGCAACCAACTTTCGTAATCATCGTAAACTTGAACAGCTAACTCAAACATATGGCATACGAACAACAACTGATCGAGCTGATGCAGTGCGGCAAGCGGATATTGTTATATTAGCTATGAAACCGAAACAACTCAAAGAAGCGATTGCAGAAATTAAAGAAGCGTTTCATTCTTCACAACTGCTCGTCTCCGTTTTAGCAGGTGTTTCAACTAAAACAATTGAAGAACAATTTTCGTTCCATGCAAAGGTTATACGCACGATGCCAAACACA
Source organism: Bacillus sp. JCM 19034 (assembly GCF_001310635.1). Classification (GTDB taxonomy): domain Bacteria; phylum Bacillota; class Bacilli; order Bacillales; family Bacillaceae_D; genus Halalkalibacter. The sequence goes on along the minus strand of NZ_BAXR01000001.1, from coordinate 108,165 downwards.
TCAGCAAAAATTGGTGAATCCGCTACAGCGATTGCAAAAGGAATTTATGCGAACGACACTGATACATCAATTGCTTCCGAATTGTTTTCAGCAGTTGGGACCGTTTCTATCGTTAACGAAGATAAAATTGATTCTATCACAGGGATTGCTGGAAGTGGTCCTGCTTACTTTTTTATTTTGCAGAAGCGATGGAAGAAGCGGCAGTTGAAGCTGGTCTTTTACGTGAAGAAGCAAAGGAGTTTATTGCACAAACGATTATAGGTGTAGGAAAACGACTGCAAACAACCAGCCAATCACCAAAAGAATTATATGAAGAAGTTATGAGCCCAAATGGTGCAACGGAAGCCGGGATTAACGTACTGCGCTCTTACGATGGTCAAGAGGTTATGAAGAAAGCTGTAGCTCAAGCAATTAAACGGTCTAAGGAGCTAGGTCAATAAACATTTCTATCGAAAGACGGCATAAATATTCGCTGTCTTTCTCTTTTTATTATTGAACTTTATTTAATGGTGCGATTGACAATAAACGGTCCAAACGAAACATCCTTGTTTTCTTCCGTTCAAAACAATAAGCAATGAAATGTGACTCATTATACGATTTAACTTTTATTTTTCGTTGCGATAGGTTACCATTTTCTGCTTGATAAATGATTTCTAAAACAAGTCCGTCTTGCTTACTAGTTTCAAGCATATAACGCATACATATCCACCCCTTTGTTTTTCTATAATTAATATATACGAACAAACATTCGGTGTCAATCAAAAAACTATTATGAAATCCTTTTTTGTAACAGTACTTTTTAGTAAAATGAAGATAGCTTGTTTTGGAGGAGAAGCCATACTATGACAGAATCAATAACTTTTTCGAAGTCACCTTTCATTCGAAGTATCCAAAAAATTGTCTTTCATAAAGCCTTTACTAACACTATTATTCTATTAATAATGATTAATGCGATTATTGTTGGCTTAGAAACGTATCCTAATTTATATGAATCATATAAAAACTGGTTTTTATAGCCGATTATATTTTGTTATGGATATTTACGATTGAAATTGCCATGCGGTTTATCGCCACAAAACCGACATGGACTTTCTTTAAAAGCAGTTGGAATTGGTTTGATTTCTTAATAGTTGCAGCAGGTCATATCTTTGCTGGCGCACATTTTGTAACAGTTTTACGTATATTACGTGTTTTGCGTGTATTACGTGCGATCTCCATTATTCCATCATTGCGTAAGCTCGTAGATGCATTAGTGATGACAATACCTGCACTAGGAAACATTATGATTTTAATGAGTATCATTTTTTACATATTTGCTGTCATAGGAACGATGCTTTTTGCAGGGGTTGCTCCAGAATACTTCGGGAATCTCGAATTATCATTACTTACCCTCTTTCAAGTTGTAACACTTGAATCATGGGCTAGCGGCGTCATGCGTCCAATTTTCGCCGAAATTCCTTGGTCCTGGTTGTATTTCGTTGTCTTTATTTTAGTCGGTACCTTTATAATCTTTAACCTGTTTATTGGCGTCATTGTTGGAAATGTTGAGAAGGCAAATAAAGCTGAAGAGGAAGATAGTGTAAAAAAGGAATTATCAGAAGTAAAAAAAGAACTTTCCGAAGTCAAATTGCTACTTAAAACCATGAATGAGAATAAATAAAGAAGATCTATGCTGCTCCATATGCAAACAGGTCTGTCCAATAAGTATTCTACAGCTTATTGGACAGACCTTTATAATCTTCTATTCAATTGAGCTATCTGCTCCACCAAAAACTCTTGGTACAACTCACGTACTGCACGATCCGTATCCTTTGAATGAATCCCTAACACTAAGCTAACTTCTGAAGAACCTTGGTTAATCATTTCTATGTTCACATTGGCTCGTGCTAATGCGGCTGTTGCTCTTGCTGCAACTCCTACTGTATTATGCATCCCTTCCCCAACGATCATGACCATAGAGAAATTACGTTCAATATTAACATCATCTACATATAACTCACGTTGGATGCGTTCAATAATGCGTCTCTCAATTTCATCCGTTAATTGATGCTGACGTAAAACGACTGATGTATCATCAATTCCTGAAGGTATATGCTCATAGGACAACCCTTCATCTTCAAGAATTTGTAATAGCTTACGTCCAAAACCGACTTCACGGTTCATTAAATATTTACGAACATAAATGGTCGCAAAACCTTCGTCTGCTGCAATTCCGATAACAGGACTCAAGAAGTATTCACGCTCAGCTATAATCATCGTTCCTGATGAAGCTGGATTGTTCGTGTTCTTAACACAAACCGGGATTCGATTACGGAATGCCGGGATTAATGCTTCATCATGAAAGACAGAAAAACCAGCATAAGATAATTCCCGCATTTCACGATAAGTCATTTTTTTAATTTTCACCGGGTTATCCACTACGTTTGGATTAGCTGCAAAGACTGAATCAACGTCTGTAAAGTTTTCGTATAAATCAGCTTTTGTTCCTGCAGCTACAATCGAACCCGTGATATCGGATCCCCCTCTTGGGAACGTTACGAGTGTCCCTTCCTTCGAATAACCGAAAAATCCAGGAAATACAATAATCTCGTTTGTTTCACGTAACTTAGCCAGGTGCTCAAAAGTTTCAGGCAATACTTGGGCATTTCCAGGCTCATCACTAACTAGCAGCCCTGCATCTTGAGGATTTACATAGCTTGCTTTTAATCCAATACGTTGGAAATAATCAGCAATTAATTTTGCGTTATTATCTTCACCACTAGCTTTAATTAAGTCCATTAATGAATCAGGACGATTACGGTCAAATGTTAGTCTTTCTCGTAAATCCGCTTCAATCGTCGCAACAATCGCTTTGCCAAGCTCTAATCCTTCAGCTATATCTTCGTATCTTGCTACAACAGCTTGAAGTTCAGCTTCCGCTTCACCTTTTTCTAAAAGCTTCTCCTAAAGCAATTAACAAATCCGTTACTTTCGTATCGTCACTTGAACGCTTCCCTGGTGCCGACACGACAATTACTTTACGTTCAGAGTCATCAGCAACAATCGCTGCTACTTTCTTAATTTGTTCAGCGCTCGCAACCGATGTTCCTCCAAATTTTGCAACTTTCATCGTTTATCTCCAGCTCCCTTATATTTCTTCTCTCTATATTACATTTATAAGTTTTTAGAACATTCTCAATATATCATAAACATCTTTCTTTAGCAAAAGGCATTCCACACGTTTAATGCCAGTTTTCTCGCATTTATACATCTCACAAAGAATCACTTTCCGGCATCCTTCATATAATCTTAATTCATCTACAAAGCTCATGTATTCACTCAAATATTGCAAGCAATATCGGCTTTCGAACGCCTGCAAAAGAAGTAGTTGTACAGCTTGACTCACTATCGTATTCTAGCTCAAGTGCACGTTCATACGTTGTTTCCTCTAAATTATTCGTTAACTCAGCTTGCTCAAAGCATTCAGGGGCACTATAAACCTGTAACGTATGATCAACAATTGTCCTAGTATCAGTAGATGGATGAACAGTTATCGGTACAACAAAGCCGAGTAACAGTAGAATTCCCGCTAAACTAATAAATACCCATGTTCCTTTTTTCAATTCATTCACGTACCTTTCTCTATTAAACTTGAAACAGCTTGTTTCTTCATTACTTTGTAGTGTAATATGATGATTAGAGCCTGTAAACTTTGGCCAATTAATTAAGCATATTTATTTCACAATCTAGGCAAGTATGGTAGGATAAAATTTGACCTTATTGAATGGTTATCATACGTTAAATAGGTTGAAAAGCGTCCAAATGAATATATCTAATGTTATGATACAGGAGTTGATAATATCATGAAGCAATTACCACCAAAGGCAGAGCGTCACCGTCATTTTGGTTCTGTTGACCCAATTGTCGGTACAAAGCCTACAGAAAAAGATAAGATGCCTGACCTTCAAAATAAACCAGCTGATTTTTATTTTCCAATTCAACAAGTCGGTATTTCTGATGTGAAATATCCTGTTATGATTGAATCGGATTTACCACCGACTACTCAAACAACAACAGCAACATTTGCGATGACAACAAGTCTTGGTCAAGACTATAAAGGTATTAATATGAGTCGTTTAACAGAACAATTACACCTTTATTTTCAGTCGCATTTATTATCGCTTGAAACGTTAAGAGAATTTACAGCTATATTAGCAAGAGAAATGAAACAAAAAGCTGCTGATGTTGAGGTACAATTCCCATGGTTTTTCACAAAGAAAAGTCCTTCAATGGAAAAAGAAGGGATGGCTCATGCTGATATCACCTTTAACGTACACTTCGATGAGGACGCAGGCTATACGACTGAAATCACATTAAAAGCTGCTGTCACAACGCTTTGCCCTTGTTCTAAAGAAATTAGCGAATACAGTGCTCATAACCAACGCAGTTTTGTAACGATGAGCGTTTCTGTCGACGAACAGGCTGACATTGATTGGAAAGCTGTTTTGTTAGAGGCTGCTGAAAGTAATGCTAGCTCGATATTATATCCAGTTTTAAAAAGACCTGACGAAAAAGCAGTCACTGAGCGAGCGTATGAAAACCCTCGTTTTGTTGAAGACCTTATCCGTCTTGTTGCATCTGATTTATATGAGCATGAGCATATTCTATCTTTTGACATTGAATGTCGAAACGAAGAATCGATTCATCAGCATGACGCAATTGCTCGACTATCCTTTAAAAAATAACACACTATGTAGGTACTAAAAGAGCTATCTGGCTCTTATAGTACCCTATTTCCTATGCCTAACCTTTATTTTTGCTTTCTTCAGCCTTTACCCTCTCTATCAAAGCTTCAACATAGCCTAGACGATCCGGCATTTGCAATATTTCTTCCGCAGCGACTATATGCAATATTTTTTTACGGGTTGTTGATGAAAGTTCCATCTCTTTAAGACGTGTTCGAACATTTTGCAAAAAATCCAAATCTTCTTCAATTTGATCATGCAGGACATCCTCTATCTTACTTTTCATTCGCTTCGCATAAATCGGACTACTCCCATTTGTAGATAATGAAATGGTCAAATTTCCTCGTGTGATCGTTGTTGGAAAATGGATATCACTTACATTTTGATCGGATGCGACATACATAAGCTGATAAGGTGCTTTCATGTCATACAACTGTTTGTTTAACTCCTTATCAGATGTAACAAGTAAGACAAGATCTGCTGCAAAGCTTCTCGGTTTTTCAATTTTTTCTCTAACCCATTTAACATGATCCATAATAACCAACTGCTTTAATTCATCATCAATCGTTGGTGAATAGATCGTGATTTGCTTTATTTGAGCAGAAAGTAACTTCTTAACATGTCTAACAGCCACATGACCACCGCCGACAATAACTGCATGTTTATTCGTTAATGATAAAAAAATAGGTAAACGTTGCATGATTACGCCTCATTTGCAAACGCTAATCGAAATTGGCATGTATCGCAATTCACTTGTACTTCTCTATCCAACACTTCAGCCGCACGGCGTGCAAGCACGCTAATTAGCTGATCATCAAAACCTAAATAATCACATAAAATGAATGTACAGTCAGTTGTATTTGACTCTAGTTTTTTTTGCAAGCTTTCCATTAACACGCCAGTAAATAATAAATAAGGTACAACATAAACAGTTTTATGCTCAAACCGTTGTACACGTTGAAGCCCTTCATCGACATTTGGACGTGCAGCTGCAAGAAAGCAAACCTCTACCTCCGAAACTGGCGTATACTCCCATACTAATCTTGCTATTTTCATTAAATCACTCGTATTATCAGGATCGCTACTCCCTCTTCCAACAAGTAATATTGATATTGGTTGACGCTCTTCATACTTCGGACGTCCATCAACTAGTGATAATCCTGCCGATTTTAATCGATCCTGAATAATCGTGACAACCGTTTGTTCAACGCCAATTGGTTTCCCGTACGTAAACGAAATATTTGGGTGCTTTTCTTTTATCCTATCAATTTCCGCTGGAATATCTACTTTTGCATGCCCTGCAGTGAGCAATAATACAGGAATAACAGCAATTTGTGTAGCTCCTTGTTCAATACAGGCAGTCACCCCTTCATCTATGGTCGGTTTAGCCAATTCTAAGAAACAACATTCCTGAATAGTTATATGCGGATGAGCTTTTTGAGCTTTTTTAACAAAAGCCATTAGCTCATCGTTTCCTGCTTGTACACGGCTCCCATGTCCAACATATAAAATTGCTTGCATATGATCACCTTCTTCCTCGCTTATTTTATGATTTTAGTACATCCATTAAGGCATTCAACGACGGTCTCTCTAATCGATGCTTAATTTCATACCCAAGTTGTTCAGCTGCTTTTTGTGTTTCCGGTCCAAAGCAAATGATATCAGCTAGCTTCGATAGCGTTGAAGGTGTTTCATTCAGCTCAGACAATTGCTCAGTCACAATTCGGACCGATTGTGCATTTGGAAAAACAATTGTATCAACGCCCCTCTTCAAGCAATCGGCGACATGTCATATTTGATGATGATACAATATTTACTGAATGAGAATTAAGATAATCGTGGTCCCCAAATCGCTGTTTTCGAGTATCTGTAACAGCAGATTCTGGACCAATGACAAGCCGAGAGCTGTTCTTCTTTAACTGATCGACTAAGAAGGCTTGACAGGCATATGATTGAATTCGTTTTTGTGATTTTACAGACCCTGCATAAAAAGTCGCTTTAATGAGACGAATATCTATTTTCCTACGAGCTAAATTTTCAAAAAACCAATCAACACTCGACGGTGATTGAAATATAATTTGTTTATACTTCTCATATGAAATAGGCAGATCATTTTCTAAAAACGTCGTTTGTAATCGTGGATACTCAAAGACGTCAGCGCCTAAATCCCTTAATTTACTTGCAATCTCACTATGCTCACTTGATGAGCGTGCAAATAAAATTTGTTTACTGAAAAGTGGTTGTGCCTCAAACCAACTTTTTCCCGTTCGCAATTTCGTAACATCTCCAACAAGGGTAATAGCCGGATTTGTCAATTTTTCTTTCGCAACCTTGTCGACAATAGATTCTAATGTCCCTTTCAATACCCGCTGCTTACCAATTGTTCCCCATTGAACGAGCATAACTGGAGTATTAGGGTTACGTCCGTTTTTTGTTAATTGTTCACAAATGTGCGGTAAATTTTTTACACCCATATAAAAGGCAATTGTATCAATTCCTGTCGCTAATGCTTGCCAATCAATTAACGGTTGTCCATTCGGTGATTGATCATGTCCTGTTACAATAGCAAAAGACGCCCCGAATTCGCGATGGGTAACCGGAACACCAGCATAGGTAGACGCCCCTATCCCAGCAGTGATTCCAGGAACAATCTCATAGCGAATCCCTGCATTCTCTAACTCAGCAGCTTCCTCACCAACGCGCCCAAATACACTAGGGTCTCCTCCTTTTAAACGAACAACTACTTTCCCTTGCTCTGCATATGATACAAGCAAGTCCTGGATCGCTTCTTGTCTAAGAGTATGCCGGTCAGGTAATTTCCCACAATAAACAAGTTCACAATCAGGCTTAGTAAACTCGAGTAATAACGGATTCACAAGTCGGTCGTATAATACAACATCAGCTATCTTTAAGCTTTGCATACCTTTCATTGTCATTAACCGTATATCACCAGGTCCTGCACCGACTAAATATACATATCCCTCACTCATCCTTTACGCCCCTCATTCTAGTCCAAGTAATTTTATCTATTTAATCAATTATAGTATAGACAACCGTCTTACTCAATGAACTTACCTAGAACATATTTATATTTTCTTACTTTATATTGTATAAAACCAATTGACAATAAAAAATGTCAGATTATCTGACATAGGTTGTCATAGCAACTTAAAAATTATGCTACTATATAAGAAAAGATTAGACATTCAAGCAGAAAAGTTGTGGGGTGGGAAGGATGTCATCATCGTATAAAGATAAAAAGGTCATCACAATTGGAGTAGTGAGCGAACTAACAGGATTATCTGAGCGAAAAATACGATATTATGAAGAAAGGAAACTTGTATACCCTGAGCGAACAAAAGGTGGTACAAGAAAATATTCCTTTTTAGATGTGGAACGGTTAGTTGATATCGCAAATAAAATGGAAGATGGAATGCAGACGTTTGAAATTAGACGTATGGAACAGAAGCAATTAAAAAAGAAGGAAGTGCGAGAACGTATGTTAAGAGGTCAGTTAAACGCAGCCTTCAAAATGCGAAAATAATCAGAAGAATTTTCTTAATTTTTCGATTACAGAATACGATATTCATTAGAAAGACATTTAGAGTTGTGCAGGTAGCACAACTCTTTTTTGACCTTCTCATATTTAATAGTCATTATGTTAACACTACATGTAGCGTACCTTCCAAAAATCTCGTCATTGTGATTGTCGAGGATGTAGATATGCTGAGAACGATTCTTGAGGTTGTAAAACAACACAACTTATATTTTTTCGATAGTGGAACAAGTTCAAAATCAGTTATCCCAAAAATAGCAGAAGAAATGGATATACCTTTTTCTACCCGTGACGTATTTTTAGACGATACATTCTCTTCCAAATGTAGGGATAAAAGATGAAGAAACTTATGCTGGCATTGTCGAAACATTACCTCTTTTAAAGAAAAAGGAAGTGACTATCGTCCCGATGTCTAATTTACTTAAGTCGAAAATTGATAAAGATCACAAAGGAGAATGTCAATGATATCTAGAAGTGACAGCTACTTAATCGACGAATTTAAAGCTAAGGACGGAAGCTCTGTTTGCATAAGACCTGCTACAATAGATGACGCTCACGATATCGTTACATCTGTAGAGAGTATTATTAAGAAGGGAACATATTTGCAAAAGGAACGAATAAGAACTGTTAAGGAAGAACAAGATTTTATCGGTGAGATGCAACGTAGTGGCAATATGTATGCGGTTATTGAATTTAATGGTACAGCCAGGGGAATTGCACGAGTTATTCGTGGTGAATTACAAATGAAGAGGCACACTGGAATGTTTTCGAACGTGGCTTTTTGACGAGGCTCAAGGAAAAGGAATCGGCAGTCATATTATGAATTATACATTAAAGTGGTGTAGCAACCAGCGATTGCACAAACTATGTTTAACTGTTTTTTCGACAAATGAAGTTGCTGTTAAACTTTATAAAAAAGCCGGTTTTATTATTGAAGGCATTCAAAAAGAACAAGCATATTTCCAAGGGCAATATGCTGATGAAATATGGATGGCCTACTTCTTTCATAAAGGAGATGAAATGTCTTGTCGAGATATTTAAAAGCAATCATTTTATTTGCTGTAATTGGAATTGGCTTCTGGATCATTCAACAAATCTTTGTAACTGAACGCCCTTTTTCTGTTCAAGATATTACGATAGAAAAACAAATTGAACAAAGGACACTTGATCACTTATTAGCAGAAGACTTATCATTGTCAACGTCGATTTTTATTAACCAATTATCAGAACAGCTTCACCGCTGGTCCGAACAAGATTTCTCAGATCAAACATTATTTCAAAAGTTTAAAGATGAGTTATCTGAACACCCCCATTATCAAAGCTTTGCTATTATCGAAGATGGTAAACCGACGATAACATCCGGGTCTTTAAAAAATATAGACGTTGATAAATTAACACATAAACATCAAAAGAATCTCTATTCTGACCCTTATAAAGTTAATGACAACTATTATATGCTGATCGGTGAACGGCTCTCTGATGACCGCATCGTGATCGGAGAAGCTAATCTATCCTTTATAAAAGAATATATGCAAGATTTAGCTTCCGTCGCCGATACAAATGGTTCTTTTTTCGTTTCTGGCAACAATCCTGATGTAAAATGGGAGACAACAGAGGATCTTCCGGAAGATTTACGATCTGAAACGATACCTGAATTAGGATGGCAAATTTATGTTCATTCAGATCGAAACGAAAACGAAATGGAAAGAGAGTATATCGAGCATCAAGCAGTTATTAAATTCCGTGACAATGAAACGGCATCAATTTGGTTTTCAGACAACCCTGATATCAACATTATTGAAAATAAAAATCCATTATTTTTAATTGAATCTAAACAGGAAGAAACGATCGAATTGATTAATCGCTTACGAGATGATCGGCAATTAGCTATAGTTGAGCCCAATTATACGTTATCTAAGCAAGTAAGTATGCCAGTAGCTTCTGTAAAACCTTTAGAAAGTGTTAAGCCTAACGATGAGTTTTTTCAGCCTTATCAATGGAATTTAAACCAGATAGAAGTTGAACAAGGCTGGAATATAGCCAATGGGGAGCAAGTAACAATTGCTATTATAGATACTGGTGTTGATCCAAAACACGCGGACCTTGAAGGGAAATTAGTTCATGGATACAATGCATTGGATGATAGTGACAACTTTGCTGACACACATGGTCATGGTACACATGTCGCAGGGATTGCAGCAGCGTTAACAAATAATGTAACCGGGATTGCTGGGGTTTCTTGGGAAAGCTTCATTATTCCTATTAAAGTACTAAACGATAAGGGTGAAGGTTCCTCTTATGAGGTTGCAAAAGGAATCTACTGGGCGGTGGATCATGGAGCTGATGTCATTAATATGAGCCTCGGCGACTATCATTCATCTGATTTACTGTATGATGCTGTACGTTACGCTTACGAGCAAGATGTTGTTTTAATTGCTGCCTCTGGTAATGATAATGTTCAAGATCCGATGTATCCTGCTCGTTATCCTGAGGTGCTCACAGTCGCGGCTGTTAACGAAGAGCGAAATCGAGCCTTTTTCTCAAATTTTGGTGATCATATTGATGTCGCAGCACCGGGAGAACATATCCCAAGTACGTTTCCAAATAATCATTACGTCGTCATGTCAGGTACTTCTATGGCGTCACCGCACGTTGCTGGTTTAGCTGCGTTAATTCGGTCTAACAATCCAAGTTTGAAAAACGATGATATTTATCGTATTATTACGAGCACTGCAACGGATTTAGGGATTGACGGGTTTGATCCTTATTATGGATTTGGTGAGATTGATGTACTCTCCGCCCTTCGTGCTGCACATGAACAATAATTGTTTATAGGTTAAAACAGATATGACAGGAAATCTGAATGATGACTTAAAATAAGTAAATATTGATAACACTTCTGTGCTAATGATGCAGTGTATCATTATACCAGAACTGCACTCCAATTGTTATGCTCTAACAATAGAAGTGCAGTTCTTGTTTCGCTATAATATATTTTTTTCTTTCAAATAAGAAAGAATCTTATCAACTGATTGTTCAACAGTCATTTGATCCGAATCAATGATTAATTCAGGGGACTCTGGCTCTTCATATGGTGAACTAATCCCTGTGAATGAAGGGATTTCACCAGCACGAGCCTTTTTATATAATCCTTTAGGGTCACGTTGTTCACAAGCTTCTAACGAACAGCGAACATACACTTCGATAAACTCCCCATCCTCTACTAATTCGCGTACACGATTTCGGTCTTCCTTAAATGGAGAAATAAAAGCTGTACATACAATCGTACCAGCATCTACGAATAATTTCGCAACTTCTCCAATTCGGCGGATGTTTTCTTTGCGATCATCATCGCTAAATCCTAATCCTTTATTTAATCCGTGTCGGACATTATCGCCATCTAAAATATAGCTAGATTTTCCTTCACGAAAAAGTTGCTGTTCTAACGCATTTGCTAACGTTGATTTTCCCGCACCTGATAACCCAGTAAACCATAAAATACAGCTCTTATGACCGTTTCGATTTTGACGTTCTTCCTTTTTAATCGTTGTATCATGCCAAACAATATTTTGATTTTCTCCCAATTTGTTCACACCTTTTCATCAACAGTTCCAATTATTATATGCCAGCACCATCATCATAGGTCATTCGTCGTTCTTTCCGAACAGTTTTATATAAGCTAAATGAACCAACTGTTGCGATTAATACACTTAAAAGAACAGCTAAAGAATAATAATCACCTTGTTTAAATAGCAGTATGAGACCATATGATAATACGAGTGAAAATAGTGGCGATACAATCCAAACTTTAATAATTTGCTTTAAAATACTTTTTTGCCAAAGACGAAATCCACCTTCAAGTGTACCAATACCAATGATGGCTGATGTTGTTACTTGTGTCAAAGGAACAGGTAAGCCGAAGATTGACGCTATAATGACGAGTGAGCCGCCTGTTAAGGACACAGTACTCCCTTGAAGTAAACTAAGCTTCGTAATTCTCTTTCCATTCGTTTCAAGCACCTTTCCCCCTAGAAAAATAGCACCTAATGCTACAAAAAATCCCCCTAGAAGGATCGCAAATTGAATATCAATAAGACCAGCTCCAACAAGTGGGCCTATTGCATTTGCCACATTGTTCATACCTGCAGCAAAAGCCTCCATACAAGCACTTACGATTAAAAGAATTGCTAAAGGTTTGCGCCACTTTCCTTCACCTTTTAATGCCGGGTGTTTATTTTCAAGTATTTTCACGAAATACCCAAACACAAAAGCTAAAAAGAAAGCCACAACAGGTACAATCACCCAAAACGAAACGATGACAAGTAATGAATCAAAAAACAGTGCTTGATAAGCAATCCCTGCACCTACAATAGCTCCCACAATCACTTCACTTGTCGATAATGGAATACCTAGTAAGTTAGCAATAAAAAGTGACAGACAAGCCGCAGCTAGTATAATTATAACGATTTCAACATCAACAATTGACGTCGGTATAATTCCACTTCCTATTGTCCGAACAACCTCATCGCCCGATAACGCACCTAAAAAAGCAAATATCCCAACGAGCAGCATTGCTATTCGTTTGTTCGGTATGGCTCCACTGCCATAAGCAGGTCCCATTGCCGCTGCTGTTCCACTTGCGCCGATATTCATTGCGAAAAAACACGCAATTACAATTGCGACAATGGTTAACGACATAAAACTTCTTCCCTTCTATTTAAGCATGGACTTTCTTTTGCATGCCTCTTATTAATACTTCCACAACTTCCTTTCTACTAAATTCTGGAGGTGGTGTAAGACCATCAGCAAGCATTTGACGCACCTTTGTCCCAGATAAAATAACATGATGCTCTTTCCCATGAGGGCACGTTTTCGTTGATGCCATATTTCCACACGCCTTACAGTAAAAACTATGCTCAAAGAAAAGTGGCTCAATGGTAAGCTCTCCTTTTTCAAATTCAGAGAAAATTAACTGAGCATCATACGTTCCATAATAGTCACCAACGCCAGCATGGTCACGGCCAACGATGAAATGGGTACACCCAAAGTTTTGACGGACGATTGCATGGAAAACCGCTTCACGAGGTCCTGCATATCTCATTGCAGCTGGGAAAACAGCTAAAAATACACGATCTTTCGGATAATATTTATCTAGCAAGACTTCATAGCTTTCCATACGAACATCTGCAGGGATATCATCTGCTTTCGTCTCACCAACTAATGGGTTCAAAAATAGTCCGTCAACAATTTCCAATGCAGACTTTTGAATATATTCATGGGCCCGATGAACTGGATTGCGTGTTTGGAAACCAACAATTCGTTTCCATCCAAGCTCTGCAAATTTAGCTCTTGTTTCTTTTGGATCTAAATAATACTCATTAAAACGATCACGCTTTACACGCTTTGTTAAAATAATTGGTCCAGCAACATAATAATCATGGCGATCAAACAGCTTTTTAACCCCTGGATGGGCCAAATCCGCTGTTCGATAAACATTTTCTGCTTCTATCGTTTTATTCGGTTCAAAAACCTCTTCAACGGTGATTACACCATATACTTCCCCATTAAAAGTCAGCTTTACCTCTTCACCTGCTTGCAGAGAAGCGGCAACCTCCTTCTCAACAGGTAACGTAATTGGAATGCTCCATACCGTTCCATCAGCTAATCTCATGTTCTTTACAACACTTTCATAATCCGCTTTATTCAAAAATCCTGTTATAGGACTAAAAGCTCCAACACCAATTAACTCTAAATCGGAGAGTGCAAATGAATCTAATTGAATTTCTTTCGTCAAAGGAGAAACATCATATTCTGGTTCAAATCGTTGAATTAATGCTCCTCCGTGTGCTTTAATTGTTGTCATGGTTGAATTCCCCCTTATTATATACCACTACTATTAACATGGAGACCACATTCTGTTTTCGCAGAATTAGCCCATCTCCCACTTCTAGGATCCTCCCCTTCTGCGACTGGCTTTGTACAATACTCACAACCAATGCTAGGGTATCTCTTATCATGTAATTCATTATACGGAAGATTGTGAAGGCGAATATACATCCAAATTTCATCTTCGGTCCAATGAATTAATGGACAAACTTTAATTGATTGAAAACGATGGTCTTGATTAACAAATTGTGTATTTGCCCTTGTTGGTGATTGCTCACGGCGTAATCCTGAAAACCATGCATCAAATTTATTCAGTTCACGCTGTAACGGTACAAGCTTACGAATTTGACAGCACGTATCTGGCTCAATTTCCCATAATTTAGGACCGTATTTTTCGTCTTGTTCTTCGGGAGTTAGTTCCGATTTCGCGAGCTCAATTTTTAATGCCGGATACTTTTCTTTAACTCGATCAATCAATTCATACGTTTCTTTAAAATGAAAATCAGTATCTAAAAAAACTATATGAGCATCTTTTTTGACTTTACTAATTAGATCAATCAATACCATTCCCTCAGCACCAAAGCTACAGGAATACACAAGTCGGTCACCAAATGTCTCATACGCCCATTTAATCACATCAAGTGTATCTTTATGTTCTAGTTCTGCATTAACCCTCTCATAATCATATTCCGATAATGATTCATACGTCCAAACCACCTGATTCCCCCCTCACACAATCAAATTCATTTAATTCCTATAAAAGAGATATGAATTATTTGTTTAATTGTATTCTATCTATTCAAAACTAGTTTGTCAATTAAGTTTATGCCTAAAATACAGATTGATTGAATAATTTAAATTAAATAAAAAAAGCAAATAAGCCCAAAAAGAACTTATACGTCCTTCTTAGACTTATTTCAATTAACTCTTCACTTTTATTCATTCGTTCTCGTAACTTCACCACTTACGTTTTCAATCTTCACTTCACCTTGTGCACTTTCAATAACCGTAACATCTCCATCTACAGTATCAATTGAAATCTCACCTGAGCCGTTTCGAACAGCAACCATTCCGGAGTAATTATCAATTTGAATAGCCCCTTTGCCGTTCGTAATGGATATTTGACCAGAAGAATTTGCTACAATTGTATCCCCTGTTGCATTATTTATACTAGTCTCACCTGTGACATTTTGTAATAAAACGTTACCTGCACCGTCCGTAACCGTGACATTCGCTTCAATATTTTCTAGTGTAACATTATCCGTACCGTGTTGAATGGCAATATCGGCTTGCAGGCCTTGTATATGCAAGTTACCTTCATTATGTTTTAGTTCCACTTGAATATGAGCAGGAATGGCAATGGCAAGATGAACATTTCCTTCTTCCGTTTCATTAGCTATACGCTTTACGGAGGTTTTAAGCAATGCTCCTTCATCGCTTTCTTCTAAAGAAAGAGAAAGATTACGTTCTAAAAAGCTTTTTGCTAATTCCTCATCGGTACTAATAGCTGAAAATGTCGCCTCCACTTCGATTAATGAAGCGTTTTCGTTAACAACTAGTGTGACGTCACCTTCGTCATGATCAATGACCAACTTTTCTATTTGACTTGCTTCAAGTTCTACATGTTGTTCTCGTTCGACTGTCTCTAAATTACAGCCGATTAATACGAATACAACTAATACTATGCTTAATGTGATTTGTTTCATTGTGTACTCCTCTCAAACCAATATCTATATCATTAAGTTTACAGTATGTCTATCATGAAGCAAATACGAAAAAACGTCATGATTGTGACAATTGACGTTTAAATGGAATGATTTGTGCAGGCGGCTTCTTTTGCAGAACATATTCTATTTTGAATCCTTGCTTTTTTCTCATCAAAAACGTTTTTTCTGTGATCGGTCGCGGTGTAGACCATTGCAACGATTCAAGACGTTGCCATGAATGATGAGTAATAATCTCTGATTTAAAATAATAACAATTGCCAGAAGGATATTGATGGCATATATACTTAACAGTCTTTTTCGTATGCATAAAAGCTCTACTCCTTTTTATAGTCATTGTTCCCAAATAACCGCAATCTTATCATTAGAGATCATAAACTAAACGTGCTACTATATTACATGCAACAAATTACATATGTGGAGGGACAATTATGGGAAGTAAGCTATTTTCACCTTATACAATTAAAGATGTTACGTTAAAAAACCGAATCGTTATGTCGCCGATGTGTATGTATTCTTCTGATACGAAAGATGGTACTGTTCGGCCATTCCATTTAAGCCATTATGAGTCAAGGGCAGTTGGCCAAGTTGGCCTTATTATGGTTGAGGCGACAGCTGTAACGCCAGCTGGCCGTATTTCAGATCAAGACCTTGGCATATGGGACGATCTCCATATCAAAGGGCACGAACAAATCGTCAACCGCGTTCACGAACACGACGCCAAAGCAGCTATTCAATTGGCACACGCCGGCAGGAAAGCAACAGTAGATGGGCCCATTTATGCACCATCAGCTATTGCCTTCGATCAAATAAAAACACCAACTGAATTAACAGAGCAAGAAATCAATGAAACAATTGTAGCCTTTACAAAAGGTGCACAACGAGCGAAAGAAGCTGGGTATGACATTATAGAAGTTCACGCGGCACATGGTTATTTAATTAACCAATTTTTATCACCTTTAACGAATAAACGAAAGGATCAATATGGTGGATCTTTAGAAAATCGTTTCGGTTTTCTTCGAACGATCATTGACAATATTCAAAACGTATGGGATGGACCAATATTCGTTCGTATATCAGCTGATGAATATTCAGAGGAAGGGAACTCATTAAACGATTTTGTAACACTATCAAAATGGCTAAAAGTTTTAGGTGTAGATTTGATAGATGTCAGTACAGGTGGGGTTATACCAAGTGGACCATCACAAACGTACCCTGGCTATCAAATTCGACATGCCGAAGCGATTCGTCATCAAGCACACATTCCAACAGGGGCGGTCGGTTTAATTACAAACGGGATTCAAGCTGAGGAAATCTTACAAAATGAACGAGCCGACTTAATTTTTATCGGTCGTGAGCTATTACGCAATCCATATTGGCCACGTAATGCTGCACAGGAGCTACATACATCAATAAAAGCCCCGGTGCAATATGAACGAGGTTGGTAAAAACAAAGAGGGATCGCTAAATGTAACGATCCCTCCCCTACAAATTACGTTATCTTCATTTCTTTACGCATAAATATTAACGAGCAAGCCTTTAATTTCTCCGACCATATTTAAAATCTCTAACCCTTTTTTTTGTTTATTTAAAACTGTATCCGTTAAATCTAATAGTTTTCGATCTACTTCCTTAACGATTTTATAAATTTTTGTTCGACCACGACGATTAAAGCCACGACGCTCTTCTAAACTAAGACCGAATTCGACTGCGTCTTCCATAAATTCTTTCACGAGTTTTTTATATTTACGTAGTTCATCAACCGTCCGTTTTTCCGCTAATACTTTTCCTTGATCATCGATTTTTTGCATGAAAGCCGATAATTTTTCATACGCTTTTTCATTACGTTGTTTTCCTATAACCTCTTTAAACGAAACACTCGCCTCAGGTCCCTTCGGCTTAAGATCAGCACGCTCTATGCTTGCTTTACCAACACGTTGTACATCCATAGTGATCTCACCACCTAATTTTCATTCTATTATTATATCAAATAATAACAACATTGCATCTAGTAAAAATAAAGGAACATCTCTAGAAATCATTCTAAGAGATGCCCCATCTACTCGTCGTTTCTTTATTGTAAAAGCTGAAGTACACCTTGTGGCAATTGGTTCGCTTGAGCTAACATCGCTGTTGCAGATTGATTTAAAATGTTATTACGAGTGAATTCCGTCATTTCAAGTGCCATATCAGCATCGCGAATACGCGATTCTGAAGCAGTTAAATTCTCATGCGTAATTTGTAAATTGTTAATAGTATGCTCTAAACGGTTTTGAACCGCCCCAAGCTTTGCACGAGCATCTGATAAACGATTCACCGCTTGGTCTAATGCAAAAATCGCTTGGTTTGCCGCTTCATTCGTTAACACATTAACATCTTCAATTCCCAATGTAACAACATCCATTTTTGGAATGTCGATCATTACATTTTGATTCGTATTCGGACCAATTTGGAATGAAAGGGCGTTGTTAGTAATAGTGAATTCAAGTGACTCGTCTGCTTTAATTGACGTATTAAATTTATATTCAATTCCACCGTGCTTAAAGACACCATTCGTTGATGTTAATGTACGTTCTGCTTTGATTGGATTATCTTCTCCTTGATTCAACGTAATCTCTGCTGTTGCTTCCATTTTTACTTTTACAGTTCCTGACGAATCGATTTTCGATGTATCAACTGTAATACCAAATAAGTCCAATTCACCTGCATCTTCATGTTCACCAATTGCCACTACCTTTGTACCAATTGGTAATCCATCTGGATCTAGAATTTCAATTTCCGCATCTTGATCAGAACGCACATCTCTAATACGGATTGTGTATTCTCCAAATTTCATTTCTTCTCCTGGATCTGGGTCAGGAAAGTTTGTAAATTTAATGTCGGACCCTGGATCAGGTGTCCCTAATCCAGCTGCAGGTTGAGTCACTTCATAACTAGGAGTTACCGCTCCAACCTCAACTTCATATTCTCCAGACTTAAAATTCGCATCAGTCACAACTGGATAACCTTGCAAATTAATCCCATTCTCAGTCTGATCATACGTCGTCATCACAGCACTGTAGCCATTTAACAACTTACGAGTGTTAAACTCTGTCTTTTCAGAAATATCATCAATTTCAAGCTTCAATTGATCGATTTCTTTTTGAATTTGCTCACGATCATATTCTGTATTCGTATCGTTTGCTGCTTGAACAGCTAGCTCACGCATACGTTGTAGCATTGTATGTACTTCTTGCATTGCCCCTTCAGATGTTTGCATTAATGAGATTCCATCCATCGCATTACGTTCCGCCATCTTCAACCCGCGAATTTGTGAGCGCATTTTTTCAGAAATGGCAAGGCCAGCTGCGTCATCAGCAGCACGGTTAATACGTAGACCCGATGATAGCTTTTCTAAGTTTTTTGATGTTCTAAATTGATTTGCATGAAGATTACGATATGCATTTAATGCTTGGATATTGTTATTAATTTTCATTTTAGTATCCTCCTATTTATTCATATATTGAAGTTGATTCATACGCTTTCGCTTTTTGTTTCACAGCTGAAGATTGAGGATCTTTTTTCTGTTTCATAGCCTCGTTCCATGCAGTCATAAGAGATTCGATCACTTTGATAACTTCGCGAATCTTACTATTATCCTTCTTATAATTTGCTTCAATTATTTGATCAGCTAAATAGTTATATAGCTGGTCTAATTGATCGGCTATGATGCCTGCTTCATAATTTAGACCTGCACCTAAGCGATAGATGATATCATTCGCCTTTTTTAATTTATCATTTGCCTCAATAAATTCCTGGCGTTCATTGTGTTCAATCGCATTTTCTAAATTTGTTAAAGCCGCTTCATATAACAATGCAGTAATTTCTTCTGGTGATTTCTGATAGAGCGCCTCGTTTGTGAGCAATGCAGTCATGTTTCCACCTCCGACCTCTCATTTATTTTATCGGAACATTTCTATAAATAATTAATAGTTTTTCTCCATTTCTTCAATTAATAATAGAATTTCTGCCATAATCGTATATAACTGTGGTGGAATGTTATCACCTAGATCCATATCTAATAGGTTTTCAACCAACAATGGATCTTCTTGCATTTGAATATTATTCTTCTTTGCAATCTCTATAATTTGGTTTGCCACTTGTCCTTTTCCATGTGCAACCACTTTTGGTGTATCATCTTCATGATCATATCGAATCACGGCAGCTGAAGGTCCATTTATATGGCGACGTTGCTTCTGATTAATATGTTTAGAAATGATCATATTCTATAATCAAATCCTTTCTCTGTAAAAGTTGCACGCTGTTGTATGTCATCATTTCCTTTTTGCCCTTCTTCTTGATCCTGTGATTGTAATGGTGAATAATGTATTCCTTTTATTTGAAACCCAAGGTCCCCTAAATTTTCAATTGATTGTTGGACAAGTGGTTCCATTTTAGACTGAAAATCAGTTTGATCATTTTTTAGCGTAACTGATAACTGTCGGTCTTTTACAGACACTAATATACCGATCTCACCCATTTTTGGCGTTTGCATTAAAAAATATATGCTACAATTCTCCCAATCTACTTTCTCACCTTCATTACGAGAATTGACAAATACTTTTAAATTCTCTACTTTTTCTTCTAACAAAAACGGTAATTGAAAAAATAAGCTTTGCATGCTTTGTTGATCGGAACGACTTAATAATTGCTGACCCGTTAAATTATTTAGTGCCTGATTCGCAAGCTGTTGCGTGCGAGAGCCTTCTTCTTCCCCTCGTGCTAGCTGCAATAACAACGATTTAAGATTTTGCTGTTCAGCTACTTGTTCACGATTTCCTGTTACTAACTGCTGAGCTAATTCCTGATCTCGATTCAAACCAAGGCTTCTCATCAATTCTAACATTGCCCGTGGTGAAGGCTCAGGTATTGGACGTAGCGTCTCGCTGAGCTGTTTAGTTAGTGCTTGTTCAGGTAATTGCATATTTCTTAATGCCTCTTCCCTAGCAGCTGTATAATGTTTGACTTTCGTTTCTGACGGTTGAAAATGAACTTTTTCAACTAATTGATTGACTTCACGTACAATTTGACTTGCTTCTCGATATGAGCCTTTTGCTAATAATTGTTTCGCTTCAGCTAAACGATTACTTGCTTGCATTAACTCCCGTTCGGTTTTCATATCTGTAAATAACATCATTTCACTTTTTAAAATTGTTTGATCAAGTCGACTAATCGTTTTTTCAAGTAGTGGCTTCGCTTGTACATTCGCTTGCTTTCGAACTTGTTCAATCAAACGTGCTGTTTGGTCTAATGTGCGGTGCATTTCTCTTTGAAACTGTTTAAAATCCGCCGCTAATTGTGCCATCTTTTCTGATACTGTCGTGACTGCAATCATCTTACTAGATGCCTGCTCACTTGTTTGGAACTGCTCATTTACAATATAGGCAGCCGTTTCTTTGTTTGGAATGGTAGGCTGTACTTGCTGTTCTATTTGTTGGATGACTTGGGCAACTTCTTGGCGAGCTTTCATTTCTCTTCCAGATTGTGCCGTTTGCTTGGCATCTACTAATTGCTGAACAACCTCTACCTTTACAGAGTCTTGTACTGGGAGTTGTTCAATTCGAGCTTGCATTTGTTCGATTACTCGTCCAATATGTGGTTCCGACTGTAGTAGCCGCATTGCTTGCTCTACGAATAGGGAAGGTGATGCACTCGTTGACTGACCATCTCCTCCTGAATTTACTTGAGCTACGTTAGTATTGGAAGAAGCGGTTATTTGTGAAAGAGACGCATCTATTAGCTGATTGGCTGCTTCTACACGACCTTGGCTTACATATTGGCGGACACTTTCTACTAATTGTTGGACTTGCGTTAGCGATATTGCCCTGTTTTCGTTTTTGAATAACGCCTCAATTCGCTCCACAGATTGCTGCGAGTTTACACTTGTTTGTATTTGGCGTAAGACTTCTTGTACAAGTTGTCCTGGTTGACGTTCAATTTGCTGGACAGGGCGAACTTCACTACTTCTATTTGCATCCCCCTCAACAAATGCTGTAATTTGTCTTACTGCCGTTTCCTCTCGACCTTGATTTAAGAGTTGGCGAACATTCTCTACTAATTGTTGTACTTGAGTTGGAGATTGTTTAGATAATAGTGCTTGAATTCGCTCGACTGTTTGCTCAGTACTACCACTTCCTTGAATTTGACGCATGATTTCTTGTACTTGTTGTGCTGATTCTCGATTGAATACTTGTACAAGTGGGCGAGTTTCTCCTTCTGTGCTTCCTTCTGTTTGTAATGCTGCTGTAATTTGTCTTACTGCCGCTTCCTCGCGGCCTTGATTCAAGTGATGGCGAACATTCTCTACTAATTGCTGTAAACGTGATGACGGTATTGGTTCAATGTTCTCTCTTATTAAAAACGTTTGAACTTGATCGGCAGCTTGTTTTTGATTTGCAGCCATCCCAATCGTTCTCACAATTTGTTGAACAACATCCTGTTTAAAACGTACAGGGTCTTGCTCATTTTTCACAGAACGCTCGAGCTGAGTTATTGCTTGGTTGATCCTATTCCAAGCTTCCTTTTGAAGTTGCTGTGCTTGGTTTAATACACGGTCAATCTGTTCGCGATTTGGTGCATCCAAACGTGTCATTTGTTCCTTAATTCTATCTGTTATTCCTCTATTTTCAATTTCCTGTCGTACCGTGTTCCATTCCCTTGTTTGTGGTATAGCTTGAAGTACTCTATCACTGGCTGCTTGTAACAACTGTTTAGCTTCACCGGCTAACCGACTCGTTTCCTTAGTATCAGCCTGAGGCCATTTGTGCTATTTTTTCAACTGCTTGCTTTGGATTCGTTTGAATTAATTGTTTCAACTCATCAACTTGCACAGTACGTGTGCTTTGCTGATTAGTCTGTTCTCTTGTCGGGCGTTTAAAATCAAGTTCAAGTTCCCTAGCAAGTTCGTTTAATACTTGATTTAAAGGCCTCCCATGTAGAGCTTCATCAACTGCTCGTAAATGATTCATCGTAACTTCAAGTCTTTTATTAGCAACAGCTTCTACCGATTGCAAACGTTCATTCTTATTCCCTTGTAGCATAAATTGTTGCAAATCGTTAGCAGCGTTTTTGGATAAAGAAATACCTTTATCATGTAAAATTAAAGCGGCTCTTACTAACTCATTACTAGGTTGATGAACGCCTAATTGATGTAAACGCTGTTGCATTTCCACTTGCCGACTCGTTGTTTGCCGGTCAGAGTTCGTTTGCCTTGGTTGTTCTTCGATCACTCGAACACTTATTGGCTCTGCACGACTCTCAGTTACTCGGACATGAACACGTTCTTTATCTGGGAATGTGCCTTCAAATGTTACTGATACATCACGACCGCGAATAGAAACGATCGCTTCCTGTTGTCCAGTGCGCTCTTTAACTGTTGCTCTATATAGTTCTCCTTCTTTTATCAGGTTCTGTCGCTCTAGCTGATAGAAGAAGACAACCCTTGGTGTTGAATTTGCATGTAAGTCACCTCCGCACTCTCTTCATATTAAGTATATCGGCATATTACCATCATGAATTAATGGAAATCATTTGAATCGGGCAACTTTTTTATTCCTTTTTGTACACTCTCATCGCCAAACTTCTCACGGATCTTTTCCAAAGTGTGCTGCAATCGAATGTTTCTTTCATCTGCCTTGTATGTAAATAAATCTAATTGTTTGAAAGCAAATTTCTGCTCAACTAAATCATAAGTACTAATTCCTAATAAACGAATCTTCTCACCATTCCATGCATCATAAAAAAGCCGTTGAGCTTCAGTTACTAAGTCTTCTTCATATTGAAGAGGTTCGTTTAGCTTTTTACTTCTCGTAATCATTTTCCAATCATAATAACGTATCGTTATTTGAACACCATACGCACATACTTGCTTTCCTTTTAATCTTGTACAAACTCGACTAGCTAGCTGTTGAAGTGTCTTGTTAATGACCTCTCGTTCACGTGTATCTCGCTGTAATGTTTTTGAGTTTCCAATCGATTTGAACCGATTATATGCGTGAGGGTCGACCTTCGTTCATCTATTCCATTAGCTCTATCTTGAAGCTTTAGCCCTCGTTCTCCAAATTTCTTTACTATTATGTCTCTTTCTGAGTTCGCTAGATCACCAATCGAATGGATGGATAGCTTTTTCCACTTATCGACCGTCCGGCGACCGATACCATGCATTTCTTCAATTGGTTTTGGCCAAAGCAATTGTGCAATATCACGCTTTCTTAAGACAGTAATTCCGTTAGGTTTTTTCATATCACTTGCCATTTTTGCTAAAAACTTATTCGGTGCAATGCCAATACTACATGGCAGCTTTAATTCATCCATATTTGCTCTTGAATTGTTTTTGCTAAATTCAATGGATGAATTTGTGTCATATCCGATACGTCAAGAAAGCCTTCATCAATTGATACTTGTTCAACCATAGGCGTATATGAAAACAACAACTCAAATATTGCATGAGAAGCTTTCCGGTATAAATCACCATTTGGTGGAAGGACAATTAATTCAGGACATAGCTTTTTCGCCTGCCAAATAGGCATCGTTGTTTTTACCCCTTTAGCACGTGCTTCATATGTACTTGTCACAATGATTCCTTTACGCTCTTTTGGATTTCCAGCAATCGCAAGTGGTTTGCCTTTTAATTTTGGGTTTTGTGCTACTTCAACTGAGGCAAAAAAACTATTCATATCAATATGAAATATTATTTTAGATGCCATAGGATATCACTCGCATTCAAAACGTTGATTTAACAATATTTTTCGACTTCGATTATATCATAGAGATTCATTTTCAAGATTATGATTGATAAAATATTTATAGTTAGTCACTTATTTATTGAATTTAGCAGAAATAATTTCAATTTCGAAAACTATTCATACAATCAAAAAGAAGGGAGTTTTTCCCCTTCCTAACGTTACCACTTATTATCCTCCAATTTTAAGCTCTCACTCTGAAAATCGTGTAATTTAGCTGTGCACCAATAAAATTAAAAGCTATAACAGTAAACAGTAAAACTGATTTATTTTCCAGCTACTAGCTCCGTCCGCTTGACTATTTAAAGGTCTACACCAACACACTTCTTCTTCAACTAATTAGATCGGAAGATAAATAGTCACCAATTATTGCAGTAATAATTGGTGACATCTTAAACTTTTTTAGTAACATTATCGAACCGATGATTCTTCTGCAACGCTTTTTATAATTGCAACAACAGCCTCAGTTAACTTTACTAATTCTGTAATTGGCATCCGTTCTTTTTTCGTATGTATTTCTTCATAACCGACCGCTAAGTTAACGGTTGGGACACCGTGTCCTGCAAAAATATTAGCATCGCTACCACCGCCGCTTTGCAGTAGCATTGGTTCTCTTCCAATTTCAACCATTGCCTTTTTCGCTACTTTTACGACATGGTCCTCATCACTTAGTTTATATCCAGGGTACATTACTTCCACGTCTACTTCTGCTTTTGCTCCATATTTTTCAGCAGTTTCCTCAAATGCAGTACGCATTTTACTTACTTGCTTCTTCATTTTCTCTTCTATTAGCGAACGTGCCTCTGCAATAATCGTTACATGATCACACACTATGTTCGTTTGTGTTCCACCCTCAAAGCGACCAATATTAGCCGTCGTTTCCTCATCAATGCGGCCAAGTGGCATTTTCGATATCGCCTTTGCTGCAACCGTTATAGCCGATACACCTTTTTCTGGAGCAACTCCAGCATGTGCAGTTTTCCCTAAAATAGTAGCATTTATTTTCGCTTGAGTTGGGGCTGCGACAATAAGATTTCCTACTGGACCATCACTATCTAACGCAAAACCAAATTTTGCTTTAATTTCTTTTGGGTCTATTTCTTTTGCACCTACTAAGCCTGATTCTTCACCAGCTGTTATAATAAACTGAACAAGTCCATGTTCAATATTTTGCTCATTGATCACTCGCAAAGCCTCGAGCATTGCAGCAATCCCCGCTTTATCATCTGCCCCTAATATCGTTGTTCCATCTGTTATAACATAGCCATCTTCAATGCTCGGTTTTATCCCTTTACCCGGTACAACGGTATCCATATGAGATGTAAAGTAAATCGGTGTAGATTCGTTTTTTGTACCTTCCAACGTACAAATTAAATTTCCTGCCCCGTGTCCCGTCCTACTCGCTGAATCATCTTCCTTTACGACAACACCTAACGATTCAAATTTTTCTTTTAATACTGGAGCAATTACTTGCTCCTCTTTTGTCTCAGAATCAATCTGGACAAGCTCTAAAAACTCATCAACTAAACGTTGCTCATTTACCATTGATTAATTACCTCCTTCAATATACATAGTTATCGTACAACTGCTTTTAAAAAACAGCAAGCTATTCGTACATTTATATGCCCCCTTGTCCTTTCAGCCCTTAACAAGTAAAATAGAAGAGTATACTTGAGAGCGATAGCTTCTTTAAAGGAGGGTTTGATATGCCACGTAAATTCCAAAAAGCAATTATATACATTATGATTATTACGATGGTTTTAGGAACAGTATTGATGGGAATATCGATTTTCTAATCGTTACAGGAGTTGCTGGGGCAACTCCTTTATTCTAGCTTATCGCGTTATACTCCTTAGCGAGCTCGATGACATCCTTATCAGCATCAGTAATTAGTAATTTAGTACCTAATGGCACCTTACGATACAATTCTTCCACAAGTTCATTTTCCAACCGTATACACCCAGCTGTTACTGCATTACCTATTGATTCAGGTCGATTTGTCCCATGAATACCATATATTCGACCGTCAGTATCATGAGCATCAAATCCAATCCACCGCGTTCCGAGTGGGTTGTCAGGTGATCCCCCTCAATGTCGAGCTTACGATAATAAGGGTTCTCTGCTTTTACGATAACTTGAAAAACACCTTGAGGCGTCTCATCACCTTCTTTTCCAATCGCAACTGGATACGTTGCTTGAACTTTTTCATCATTTATAAAAGTCAACGTTTTATCTGATACGTGAACAATTAAAAATGGATCACCAGGAATAGGGTTATGACCGAGTGGCCAAATTGGAGATGCAATGAATAACACAGTTAGAAAGAAGCTTAACGTTTTCATTTACACCCTCCTTCTTTTTAACTATTATTGTAATCATTATAGCTTCTTCTTATCCAACTCATTCCATAACCGATCTTTAATATGTAAATACTCTTCAAGTTCATTCATTATAAAAAATAAAGAAGCACGGGTTTCAAACTCTTCTCGCGTTTGCGGGAGTTCCATACTTTTGAAAGTATTTTTGATTTCATTAAGACGTTGTAAGAAAAATGGTACACGATTAGCTGGACTGATGGCCCCACTTAATTCCTCCAAAAAATCTGCTAGCACTACATTTTGTTCGAAAGTCTGATCAATAGAAGAGACATATGGAATCAATTTCTCTAACAATTCAAATTGTTTTTCACGCATTTTAAAATAATAATAATAATGATCCTCGTAGCGGAGAAAATGGTTATGAATGTTAACAAGAGCTTCATTCTGGCCAGCTTTTAACAATTCATCCGTTTCATAAATTTCTTTTCCATCCCACTCACTTTCTCCATTTCTTAAATAAATAGCAAGTTCAATAAATATTTTCTTAAAATGGGTTTCTATTTCTTTATGATAATGGCGTAGCTTTTTTTGATTACTAGGTATATAAGCATTCATAATTAAGGCAATCCCCACCCCAATTGCAATAAGCAACAGTTCGTTGATAATCAAAGAACTAGTTACCTCGCGGGCTGAATACATATGTAAAATGATAACCGCACTAGTTACAATTCCCTCTTCAACTTTAGTCATAACCGCTAAAGGGATGAACAATAATAAGACGATAGCTAACGTCCAAGGTGCATACCCAACTAAGCTAAAAACAATTGAACTAACGCTAAGTCCAATTATACATGCGACAATTCGATACCAGGAAGCTTTAACGGAATCCCGCTTCGTAGTTGAAATACAAAGCAACGTTAAAATTGCAGCAGAACCGTAATACTCTAGTTGTAGCATTTGAGCAATGGCAACTGCGATCCCAGCACCTATAGCTGTTTTCAGCGTACGATATCCAATCCGAAATGGCATTTGCTTACTCCTTTTCACTAATCCAGTATGTTTATCTTATGTACTTTTTTAGTCAATATTAAAATGAATCTTCACTTTTCTATGAAGTTGCCACAGGCATACGTTTTATATATAAAAGAAACTCCAAAATAAAGCCTAATCGTTTAAGCTTTATTGTTGGAGTTTTATAGAACTTTATCAAGAAATTCCATTGCTCTTTGCGATTTGGGAGCTTCAAAAAACTGTGCGGGTGGTGCATCTTCTACTAAAATCCCTTGATCAAGAAAAAGAACACGATCAGCAACCTCACGGGCAAAGCCCATTTCATGTGTCACTATAACCATCGTCATTCCTGAGTGAGCTAGCTGCTTCATAACATTTAA
This sequence comes from Bacillus sp. JCM 19034, assembly GCF_001310635.1. GTDB lineage: Bacteria > Bacillota > Bacilli > Bacillales > Bacillaceae_D > Halalkalibacter. The sequence goes on along the minus strand of NZ_BAXR01000001.1, from coordinate 79,786 downwards.
TACTTCTTTAACCATTTCAGGATCCAACGCTGAAGTCGGTTCATCGAACAGCATAACTTCAGGCTCCATTGCTAAGGCACGTGCAATGGCAACCCGTTGTTTTTGCCCTCCAGAAAGGCGATTTGGATAATCATTTTTCTTATCTAACAATCCAACGTTTTGAAGTAAACGTTCTGCACGAGCATTGGCCTCTTCTTTCTTCTCACCTTTAACAGTAACAGGAGCATACGTAATATTTTCCATAACCGTCATATGTGGAAATAAATGAAAATGTTGAAATACCATCCCAATTTGCTGTCTTGCTTGGTTAACATTTGTAAGAGAGCTTGTTAGTTCTTTCTCTCCTACCCATATTTGACCAGAGGTAGGTTGCTCCAATAAATTTAAACAGCGTAAAAATGTTGATTTGCCGGAACCAGATGGACCAATAACGGCTACTACATCACCTTTATTAATTTCAGTTGAGATCCCTTTTAATACTTTATTTTGCTGAAATGATTTGTGCAAATCCTCCACCTTAATCACTACGCTTCAACCTCCTCTCGATCATCCGTCCAATTAATGTCAGACCCATAACTAGAACATAATATACGAACCCAATTAATATGAAGGTTTCAAAGTACGTCCAAAGTTGTGAATTAACAATTTGTGCTCTTCTCATCAAATCCATAACACCAATAACCGAAACAATCGCTGATTCTTTCGTTAAATTGATAAATTCATTAAATAATGCAGGTAGAATGTTTCTAAACGCTTGCGGTAAAATGATATTCATCATCGTTTGACGGTATGGAATACCTAAAGCATCAGCTGCTTCCTGTTGACCTTTATCAACTGCTTGTATTCCTGCACGAATAATTTCCGAAACATATGCAGCTGAATTTAGTCCGAACGCAAGTACACCTGCTAAATATGCAGTTATATCAATACCAAATTGGGGAGCACCAAAATAAATGATCGACAATTGCAAAATAAGAGGAGTACCACGAAAAATAGACGTATACGCATTTGCGACAAAACGTAGAAAACGATATCGCCCTATTTTTAATATTGCTAATAAAATCCCTAATAATAAACCAATGATTAACGACACACTTACAAATTGTAGCGTAACCCATATCCCTTCTAGGATAAAAGGAATATGGGGCACGATTCGATCAAATCTCAAATCCATGCCCTCTATCCTTCCTTCGACAAAAATGTCCGTTTATTCACTTTCTGCATCAAACCATTTCAAAATTAGTTCATCCATTATTCCTTCATCCATCATATCATTCAATTTTTCATTAAACGGTTCAACTAAATCACTGCCTTTTGGAAAAGCGATCGCCGAACCTAATTCTTCACCCTCTTCAGCTGGCACTTCAAAGCTTACAAGCTCCTCTTGTGTACTTAAAAATCCTTCTGCTACTTTATCTTCCATTAAAATAGCATCAATACGTCCTGCTAAAAGCTCTTGAACAATTTCAGGAATGCGATTTAGCTTCACTACTTCAAATTCATACTCTTCGGCAATTGTGTCTGCTTTTTGCTCTTGAATTGATCCTAACTGAACAGCGACTATTTTCCCTTGTAGATCATCCATTGTTCCAATCTGTGAATCTTCTGCTGTCACAATTAAATTGACGTCATAATAATAAATATCAGAGAAATCGGCACTTTCACGTCGCTCATCATCTGGAGTCATACCTGATAATACGAAATCAATTCGACCAGACTCTAACGCTGGAATTAATGAAGTAAAATCCATATCCTCAATTTGTAACTCATATCCTAATTCTTCAGTAATATGCTGAGCAATATCTACATCAAAGCCGATAATTTCACCAGTTGCTGTATCAAAAGATTCATATGGTGGATAATCAGCTGACGTTCCCATAATTAACGTTTCAGAATCATCTGAACCACACGCAGCTAACATAGCAGCCATAATAATCGTCATTAAAAACCATTTCATTTTCTTCAATTTAACCCCTCATTTTCTTTTTGTAATATAATAAATATACTTGTATTTGCATAATAACACAGCCTTATGCATTTGAAAATAGTTTTTAATTCACTTTACTAATACACGGAATTTTTAATACTGTTTTTATTTTCAGAATTATTATAACAAAATAAAAAGGGATTTGCCTAAAAGGTATGGATCTTTTAGGCAATCCCGTTATTTAGTAATTTTCACTTTTAATCTAACGATACCCTACCTTATTCCATAACTCCCTCGTCTACAGAATCCCCTGCCGGATCATTCATTTCAGGCTCCCCTTCTACATCACCACAAGCTGCTAATACACTAATCGCTAACAAACCTGTCATCAAACCATATAATATCTTTTTCATTTCTTCTCCTCCTCTTATTCTAAAGTCCCTTGATCTTCCATTCCTGGCTCTTCTAAAGGTGCACCCGTTGGATCATCATCCACTTCCCCACATGCAGCTAGAATGCTAATAACTAACGCTCCTGCCGCCAAGCCTGTTACTAATTTTTTCATGCTAATCACCTCCTGAAAAATAATTATGTTCATTTTTCTATACCCATTTTTAATCATTTAAAACAAAAACTACCTAAAAAGTTAAAATAACTTAATTAGGTAGTTTGATGTAGTAGTGTCTTATTCTACTGATTCTTCGTCTAATGGTTCTTCATCTAACGGTTCTTCGTTTAATGGCTCATCACCAATTGGTTCCTCATCTAACGGGGCATCTCCAACTGGATCCTCAATTTGATCATCTCCAACTGGATCTACACCATCACCATCAACATCATCTGCAGGATCTCCACAAGCTGCTAATACACTCATTGAAAGTGCTCCCGCTAAAATTGTATAAAGAAATTTCTTGCTCATCTCAAAATTCCCCCTTAAGTATGTTTCAGTTGGAATTTAAATTGATGTGCTTCCAACTGATGACTATTTTACATAACAAGTGCTTGCCTTAAAAGAGAAATGGAACCATTTACAACCTTTCCCTTTTTCCTTTGATATTTTTTCAATTTCTATCATGATTTTAGATTCCATCCCCACTTTTATCACTCATTTACTCATACTAGTACATATCCTAACCCTGTTTACTAATGGCAATAGATGTTTTGTAGCTGAAAATAAGCTAAAGAGGTTGGCACATAACTAAATGTTCCAACCTAAAAGCGAATAATTATTTGTTAAGAAAAGTCCATTAAGTGAAAAATCCGAACCAATCAAAAATTCTAACTGGAGAATTTCGAATTATAGCTCGGATTTTCCTTTGGCTAAAGTCTTTTGTCCCGCCTCATACAATTAATACATTGGAGGAAGATGTGGACCATTCGGTAAAACGGTGTTATGAATATAAGGTGGTGCTAACTGTAATCTCGGTTTTTCGCTAAAGGTTTCGGATTCGGAATATATTTAAACTCACCTATTCCGTCCATACTTGGACCATGTGCCCAACGCCCCTCTTTACTTGCCGTTCCTCCTGATAAGTCATAATAATCATAAGCGACTTCATGCTTTTCTAGAGAACGAGGGAACGTACTTGGAACGACGATGTTTTCTTTTTCCTCAAGCTCACAAATAGCTGCATACCATTGATTTTGATGCATCGTATCACGTGCAATTAGCCATGATAACATGTCTTTAACACCAGGATCGGTAGTAGACTCATATAAACGAACCGCTTGTAGTCTACCATGTGATTCATACGTTAAATTCATTCGGAAATCAGCTAAAAGGTTTCCACTTGCATTAATATAAGCGGCAGTCCATGGATTACCAACACTATCTACTGGCATTGAACCTAGTCCTGATACAATCACGTGTTGTGGATTCATTCCACCTAAAACAGCTCCAATAACGGGATCCTTTGCCGCTATTTCTTGATCACCTACCGGAGCATTATCTAATAAACGTGCGATCATTGTTGCAAGCATTTCAACATGTGCTAATTCCTCTGTTCCTGTTGCTAACAACAGGTCTCGATACTTTTCCTCACCACGTGTGTTCCAACCTTGAAATAAGTATTGCAAAGCAACGGAAATTTCCCCGAATTGCCCTCCGAGTACTTCTTGAAGCTTTTTCGCATAAACAGATCTGGCCTTGTTGGTTTAGCATGATATTGAAGGTTCTTCACATGATAGAACATTTTATCTTCTCCTCTTCTATATAGAGTCACCTTCAGTCTATTCATGTAAATGCCTAGTTGTTCCCTTCTTCTGATAGTTATTTATGTATGTGGTCCTCAAGAGGGGGGTTAACTTCTCCTCTTGAGGACCGTATATCTATTCCTGTGACACAGATTATAAAATGTCTAGATTTACTAATAAAGCAATTAATATTTGTAATAGCAATTGAATGTTAATGCCTATTTGTGTATCCGTAGTTGTAACATCTACATTGCGAGAGTTTTCAATAACTGTTTTTTGTAGCGACGTTTGTTTGATTTTAGCTGATTGCATCAATTCCTGTGTTACTTGTTCAGCTTCATCACTATCAGCAATAGAAATACTAATAACTAAAGCAATGGCTGCTTGAAGAGTCGCTTGTAGCTGTACGGCAGCTTTCGTATCTGTTGTTGTCACTGTTATATCACAAGAATCTTTAATAAATATATATTCTTCTGAATGTTGTAGTGTTTTGTTAATTTGCTGGCCATCTTGAACGACATCACCTTCATTTGTTGGAGAACATGGGTGTTTTGCATGTGGATCTAAAGCTGACCAAGTACGAGTAGAGTCAGACTCTTTTGAATTTGAATAATAAACATCTTGGTTCATTTCATCTTCCTCCTTTCCATTTCTACTTTTAATCTATGCATTTCACCGAATATGGAATGGACAAATACCCTAGTCATTCTACCTAATCTTTCTTTAATAAGTTGTTCGCCTATGATTTTCCTTTGAAAATTTTAAGATTGTTTACATTGTTATCACTTTTAACGAACTTTTTACTTTTTCTTTTCGGTACATTTGTATCGTCCGCCAAAGATTTACGCTCAGTCTTCTGCTTTGGGGCATCTTCCTCCGTATATGTTTTTTCTTGATTCTCTATAAACTGGTCAACTTGGCTTTGTAACTTATTTACCAATTCTTTTAAAGCTATTTTGTCATCATCGCTTTCAATTTCCTTAAATTTGTGTTTCTTCATTACTTTTCTTACGAGCATATCCACTAACTCTTGATCAACGACCGTTTTACTCATACTTTTCACCCTCTTTATTGTAATTTCTAACACAACTAGTTTATGTACTCGTTTACGTATTGGTATGGTCATTTATCTATAATCTATTTTTGCCATTAAAAAACTGGTCAAAGTAACGACTTTAACCAGTTGAATAATCTAACTTATTTTTTGTTTCATTTTCTTTCATTTAATTCTTCGTAAAGCTCTTCTTTCACTTGTTCATAAATGTCTTCACGAACTTCTTCTTTCACCTCCTCTTTGACCTGCTCATACACATCTTCCTTTAAATCATCATATAAGTCATCTTTAATTTCCTCACTCAATTTCTGCTTATGAAGTCTTCTTTTCTTAACATTTTCCTTGTTATAGTCCCGACCAATCATAATTAAAACAGAGAAGATCATTAATGTCATAATAATGGCAAATGGTAAAGCAGCAATAATAGAGGCTGTTTGCAGAGCCTCAAGCCCTCCGTCCCCACTAATCAATAGGACACTTGCCGTTCCAGCAATTAGAAGACCCCAAAGCATCTTTACAATTAAACTAGGGTTAAGGCTCCCTCTTGATGTCATTGAACCTAATACGTAAGATGCTGAGTCAGCGGAAGTAATGAAGAAAATTAAAATTAATATCACAGCTAATAAGCTAGTAATCATGCTTAATGGTAGCTCTCCTAAAGTTGCAAATAAAGCAATCTCTACGTTGTCCATCACCATATCACCAATTGGAACATTTCCTGCAATTTCAATATTTAGTGCTGTTCCTCCGAAAGAAGTAAACCAAATGATTGCTAATAATGAAGGAATGAGTAAAACCCCTGCCATAAATTCACGAATCGTACGACCTCGTGATATACGTGCAATAAATACCCCCATAAATGGAGCCCAGGCTATGTGCCAAGCCCAAAAGAAAATCGTATTCCTTCCTAACCAGCCGCTTTCCGCAAAAGGGGTCATAGTTAGACTCATTTCTGCTACATTTGTTATATATCCACCTAATGTTGTAACAATACTTTCTGCTATAAATAAAGTTGGACCAACAATAATAACAAAAAGTAATAATATACCAGCTACAGCTAAATTGAGGTTACTAAGTCTTTTAATCCCTTTATCAAGCCCTTTTCCAGCAGATACCATAAATAGAACTGTAACGACTGCGATTATGATAATTTGCGTCCAAACATTATTCGGAATCGCTGTTATAAAAGACAATCCTCCCGTAATTTGAAGAGCACTTAAGCCAAAGGTTGTTGCGACACCAGTACAAGTAGCTATAACTGCTAATATATCAATGAATCGTCCGAACCAACCGTTCACACGTTCTCCTAAAATAGGATAAAAAGCTGAACTAACTAGTGCCGGGCGATCCTTACGAAATTGTACGTATGCTAACGTTAAACCGACTATTGAGAAAATTGCCCATGGATGTAATGCCCAATGATAAACGGCATAACGTAGCCCAGCAACAGCCGATTCCGGCGTCTCGGCAGCATATCCCATCGGTGGATCTAAATAATATAAAACCGGTTCAGCTACTCCCCAAAAAACGAACCCGACACCTATGCCAGCAGCAAATAACATCCCGATCCATGAATACCATGAGTATTCTGGTTTTTCACCTGGTTTACCTAACCGAACTTTCCCATACGGCTAACAGCCAAAAAAATAACAAATATCACAAAAATAGCAGTAACTAGCATATAGAACCAACCAAAGTTTACAATCATCCAATTTAGCCCTTCATTAGCCGCTTCATTAAGTGAGCCAGGAGATACAGCACCCCATAGGACAAAAAGAGTTACGATTATAGCTGAAATGACTAAAACACTGCTTACTTTTTCATTTCCTGCAATTTTTCTTTCCTCCATAACTATCCCTCACTTCCCTCGATTTAGCTTGAAAAATAAGCCTTAATTCATGTTATGATTTCCCCTTTTACAACTTGTTTAAAACGTGATCTTTTATTACTTTCTGTTTGATCACTGAAAAGTATGCAAGAAAACGATATTGTACATGAAGGAGGTGAGCATGATGAATGAAGAGCAAAATAGTCGCTTGTCGATTGCATTTATCGTTGGAGTAGATGAAGAAGGAGCTAATATCACCAAGCTGAAATCATTTAATAACATTAAAGGTACTAGCTCTGATGAGCAGCTTAGACAATTTACCGATGTAATCACATCATTACAACAACATGAAGTAGCTGATTCGATCCGTAATAACCAATATTCTATTATGTAATGAAAAAAGGAGGTAATGAAGGATGAGTAAAAGATTAGAACTGCAGTTTGACAATGAAGATGGTGGACTTGTAACCATTTCAATTGATGACCCTTTAGAACCAATTGATAGTGAAGCTATTTCACAAGCAATGGCTCAAATGATTGCAGAAGATGTTATTGAGTCAAATGGTGGCGGTCTCGCAGCAATTCGTGGTGCTCGCATCGTTGAACGACACGTCACTACAATTGATCTACCGTAAGATGGAGACAGCAATTGAACTTTGGATTCCTCTAATTGGTGAATACGGTTTTCCAATTGCCATTACACTTTATCTTCTGCACCGATTAGAGCAAAAAATCGATCGTGTAATTATGGCAGTGGAAGGTTTACCTGAACGATTAGAGGACCGAAAGCCTCCCACTCGTATCGCTAAGTAAGAATTCTAAGGGTTTGTCCAAAAGGTTGTAAACCATTGGACAAACCTTTATTATGTTTGACTAACTGCGTAATATTATAGGTTAGAAAACGGAATTAAGGAAACACTAACAAAACACAATATTACAATGAAGGTGAAATCATGGCTCTTGAAAAACGAAGTGAAGTAATCTTTTGGTGTATTGCATTTCCAGGGTTTGGCCAATTAATCAATAAAAAATATATAAAAGGCATTTTTTTCATTATTTTGGAATTCACGATTAACGTCCAAGCAAGACTTAATTTCGCTATTATTCCTAGCTTTTATGGAAAAAGCGAATTAGCCAATGCCAGTGTTAATTATCAATGGATCATGTTTTACCCATGTATTTATCTATTTTCTATGTATGATGCTTATCGTGATGCTGGTGGAGATAAAGTACATTATGCCTTTATTCCATTTGTTACTTCTGCTTATTTTTGGAACTGTTGGTATTATTTTTTCAGAAAGTGTCACATTATTTAATCACTTACTTGGGGTCATTTGGTCTCCTATTCTCTTTCATTTAACAGGTTATGCAATTGGCTTACTTATCCGAAAGCTCGTGGTTGTTATTGTTTCACGTAAGCAACTACAAGGTCAATAAAGAGGAAACATGTTATAATTTTTTAAAAGGAGGGAGGTCGAAGATGTTGCAATCATTTGAAAAAGCCACATTTGCTGGCGGCTGTTTTTGGTGTATGGTTAAACCATTTGATCAGTTTGACGGTATTGAAAGTGTCGTATCTGGATATACAGGCGGACATACGAAAAATCCAACATATGAAGAGGTTTGTTCAGAGACAACCGGACATTTTGAAGCTGTACAAATCACATATGATCCAATGAAATTTTCATATAAAAAACTCCTCCAAATTTTTTGGTCACAAATTGACCCGACAGATCCTGGGGGGCAGTTTTATGATCGTGGAGATTCCTATCGAACGGCAATCTTCTATCATAATGAAGAACAAAAACAACAAGCAGAAGCATCAAAGTTAGAATTAGAAATGAGTAAACGTTTTACAAAGCCAATCGTAACATTAATTTTACCAGCAAGTGCTTTTTACCCAGCAGAAGAATACCATCAAGGTTATTACAAAAAAAATCCTGCTCATTATAGTCGTTATCAAATCGGGTCTGGACGAAAAGCATTTATCGAACGTTGGAACAAGGAGGAGGAGCAAATGAACAAAGATAAAAAGGATATAAAAGAGCGATTAACACCGATCCAGTATCACGTTACACAAGAAAATGGTACAGAACCACCTTTTCAAAACGAATTTTATGACCTTGAAGAAGAAGGGATTTATGTCGATATCGTCTCTGGAAAACCGTTATTTAGCTCAAAGGATAAGTACGATGCAGGATGTGGCTGGCCAAGTTTCACGAAACCAATTGATGAGAACGACGTTACAGAAAAAAAGATTTAAGTCACGGTATGATTCGTACAGAGGTAAGAAGTACGGATGCCGACTCCCATCTAGGTCATGTGTTTCCAGATGGCCCAGCTCCAACAGGACTTCGTTATTGTATTAACTCTGCAGCACTACGATTTATCCATAAAGACGACTTAGATAAAGAAGGTTACGGCAAGTATAAGAAACTATTTTCAGAAGAAAGCTAACCGCAAAGAGCCGTTCCAAATGTTTTTTAAGCTTGTCTGAAAGAGATTCTTTCAGACAAGCTTGTTATGATCTCCTACGCTCTTCTTTGAACAAACCGATCTTTCAGTCATGTCTCATTAAAACATAAGATAAATCCTCGAATTATCCGCTTCTATTTCCTATTCATCATATGTATACCTAACAACATAACGATTTGGTTTTAACTGTCTAATTTCAACGAGTGGACCGATTTCATAGCCGTTTGTCCAATTATCTTCAATTTTAGCTTTTACGCATCCAGCTTGAAATTTTGAATAAAAAATTTTACTATAATAAATCCACTTCGGTGGCTTTTTCATAATAAACACCTACTTTTTTTGTTTTTAATTATTTTACAAAATAACTTGTAAAGTAGCAATGAGATTTACTTGGCACAGACTTAGTATTTTTGTACACTAATAGAAGTATACATGAAAGGAAAGGTAAGAATACATATGGCGAAGAAACCATTGCAAGGTACAACTTTAGATGATCATATTATGAGTAAAGAGTTAGAGGAAGAAATCCCATTAATCGTTTATACCCCACCTGATTTTACACCGATGCAATCGTATCACGTTCTAATTTGCCAGGATGGTAGTGATTATTTCCAAATCGGCAGAATTCCACGAGTTTTTGAAGAACTATTAGATGAAGGTGAAATAAATGAAACAATTATAGTTGGTATACCATATCCATCAGTAGATATTAGACGCGAACGCTATTTTCCTAATGACGTCCAAAATGAAGCATATATTCGCTTTTTAGCACACGAACTAGTACCTTATTTGGACGAGCATTATCCAATAGAACCGATTGCGTCAGCTCGTACATTAGCTGGAGATTCATTAGGGGGAACCGTTTCTTTAATGACCGCTGTACGGTATCCAAGTCTTTTTGGCAATGTGATGATGCACTCTCCATTCGTAAATGCTAACGTTTTGGAAGATGTCAAAAACTGTAATCACTCTGAAAAAATTTCAATTTATCATGTAATCGGACTGCAAGAAACAGAGGTCAATACGACAGACGGTAATATCGTAAACTTTCTACCGCCAAACCGCGATTTACGTGACCTAATTAAATCGATGAATTTCTCATATGAATATCATGAATTTGATGGCGATCATAAATGGGTACATTGGCAAAAAGATTTACCACGTGGACTAAAAAGCTTATTATCATAATCACTTATTAACGAAAGAGGAATGAACTATGGACATAATTCAAGTTACAAATGATAAGCAACTTCAAGACGCATACAACGTTCGAAAAAAAGTTTTTGTTGAAGAGCAAAATGTTCCTTTGGAAGAGGAAATTGATCAATATGAGAACGAAGCGATTCATTTTGTTATTTACGAAAACGACCAAGCAGTTGGTGCTGGACGGCTACGTTTTCTAGAGGATTACGGAAAAGTAGAACGTATTTGTTTGAAAAAAGAAGTTAGAGGTACAGGTGCCGGTAAGGCTCTAATGCTCAAAATTGAAGAAGTAGTATATGAAAAAGGTTACAACCGCTTAAAGCTACATGCTCAATGCCAAGCAGAAGGTTTTTATAAGAAGCTAGGGTATCATACGATATCAACCGAACCTTTTTTAGATGCCGGTATTCCCCATTTAGTGATGGAAAAAACAAAGCCAAATGATTTATATTTGGCTTCAAACCGTAGACAAAACGCCTATGAGAAGTTGATTCTCATAGGCGTTAGTTGCATACTTTAGGATATGTGTTTCTCCAGTCCGGTGTGCCATTTAGTTCAACGTGCTCCTGCCCAAAGCGTGCCCCCATCCCGGTAGCGTGGTCGGAGGACGATTTCCTTGCAATAAAAAAGCCTGTCGACCGTCTCGCTTTTACGAGACTTTGTCGACAGACTGAAGCAAAATGATTTATAGTTGCCTTTGCTACTCCTAAAACTATGACAGGCATTAAAATAATGCCCCCCACTCTACTTTCTATTCCATTTTTGCTTCAACAGAAGCTATTTTGCTAGACATCGATGATTGTTTATCACGACGATCATCAATGCGGATATTTGTTGCTACTCTTTGGACACCTTTTTTAAACGGTACTTCATGAATTGCTTGTATCACTTCAAATAAATCAGCCAGTTCGCCTTCAATAATCGTATTCATTGGTGTTAATTGATAGTCTATTTTCCCCTCTTGCTTATAAGATTGAAGAACAATTTGCATGTCAGCTACATATTCGCTAACACTAGCCGTTTCCGTACCAATTGGAATTACTGTTACATCTACAATAGCCATGTGACTCACCTCTTTACGTATAGGTTTACGTTTTAATTTCTCAGGAAATTCCTTCTCTGCTAATTTCCGATAAGATTCGATTGATGCTATTAAATGCTTTTTGTCTGGCTCTGTTGTTGTAATATGTTTTTGAAGAAAGTAAGAAATTGCTAATAGCGGTTTGCGTAAAAATGAAAAGGCTCTTCTCCTCATAATCCCATTAACAATTGGTAGGAATAAAAGTCCGCAATAGGATGCATACGTTAAAGCGGTAGTCCAGTCAATAAGGAAAAAAGCCAAACAAGCAAATATAATGATTACACTTAGAAAATAAATGACTACGATGTTCGTTGAACAATTCCGATTTGTAATGGAAGCTTTGCGTATATGAGTAAATCTAGTACGACTTATAATCCCTTGTAACTAAATACCTTATGCTCAGCACCGTGATATTTTTTTAATTGATTAGGGAAGATAAAATGGGTACCGAACATAATGTAAATAAGTGAGTAATACGGTAGTCCTCCCCATTCAAAAGGCAAAATGAACTTCGGGATAAAAACTAGCCCAACGATGACAACGATCAGACTTTTAAACCAAAGTGGCATAGCAAAAAATACTTGGCTAAACATCTTTAGTAAAGTAACACTATTTAACGGTTTAACCCAGCTTTTCAATTTTTTTCTTCATGATAAGCACAAGACACATGAGCCTTACCAATAAAAAAAATACTCATTTTGATATGATAATCCACGAATGAGCACGTTGATCACACCTTCAAGAAACTCGCTATTTCATTTATTTCTTCAATTGTTTTGATAGAACCCAGTGAGGTACGTCCTGTGCTTCTTCAAATGTCGGTGTTTGAAAAATCGCGTCCTCTATGTCTAATGGTGCATGATTCGTCCATGTATGTAGATAATGAACGCTTAGTTCGTCTACGTCTACATTATGTTGATGATCAATTTCAACCTTAAAACGACCACTATTTCCATAACTAATTTGTTCAATCATCGCATTTGGAAATGTAAATACAATCCCATTGTCAACCACTTTACCGTCTATTTGTTCGATAATATCATCGGCGTATGTTAACTCTAGTGTTGCGACGATTTCATTATGATTATTTACATTCGGGATGGCAACCCCAATATAATCATCTCCATACAACCCCTCAATCGGCATGACAGACCAGTTCCATTCGCCGTTGACTACGAGCAATGATCCATTTTCGTGATAGCTCGCTTCTAGCTCAATTTTTTCTTTTAATTGTTCATTCGTAATTTCCTCTGTATCACTTAGAAAAAAGTAACCACCAACAAACATAATGAGCATTAGTAAGAGCGGTAAAACTAGGACTGTTTTATTACTATTTAACATGATTACCGTCCTTTTTCAATGTGTAGTTTGCGATAAGCTGCATGATTAGTAGGTCCTATCCCATTACCAATTGCTAAAGATTCTGTAATGGCAGCTGTGATATAAGCTTTTGCTTGTTCAACTGCTTCGGCAATTGATTTTGATTTGGCTAATTCAGCCGCTATCGCTGCTGCAAACGTACAACCCGTCCCATGTGTATGCGTCGTTTGTACCCTCTCTGACGTTAATTCATGCATTTTCACACCATCAAACAACAAATCTGTAGCTGGTCCATCTAGAAGGTGTCCACCCTTTAATACAATGTTAGCTGGTCCATAAGCATGCAATGCTCTAGCTGCATCGTTCATTTCTTCAATCGTTCTAATTTCTTCCACCCCTAATAATTTTGCTGCTTCTGGCAAATTAGGAGTTATAACCGTTGCAATTGGCAACAGTTCAGAAACTAATGCATTTACAGCTTCATTTTGTAACAACGTTGCTCCACCCTTTGCAATCATAACGGGATCAACAACTATGTTTTTCACTTCATACTCTTTTAACTTTTTGGCAACAAGTTTTATTATATCAGCAGAAAACAGCATTCCCGTCTTAACTGCATCTGTACCGATATCAGATAATACAGCATCAATTTGTGCTTCAATTGCCTCTAATGATTGTGGATAAACACCGTGAACCCCTAATGTATTTTGTGCTGTTAATGCTGTAATGACACTCATTCCAAATACATCAAGTTCTTGGAATGTTTTTAAATCAGCTTGAATTCCTGCACCACCACCGCTATCTGATCCAGCGATTGTTAAAGCTTTTGCAATTGCCATACTACTACCTCCTAAGAAAAACGCTCTGGTATACATGATCGCAACGGTTCATAGTTCGCCTTTTGATCTAGTAAATCCGCAACAGCAACTGCTGTAATTGGACTTAGCAAAATTCCATTGCGATAATGACCTGTCGCAAAAATGATATGATCAGCGTTTTGTAATTTTCCAATTAACGGAAATCCATCTTGTGTTGCGGGACGTAACCCCGCCCAAGTATGGAAAGGCTTATTTTGCCTTAAATGCGGAAAAACACGTTTATTCCAATTCGTCAAACGGCTTATCCCTTTTTCGGTTACGTTAGTTTGAAAGCCAGCAATATCCTCGGATGCACCATTTACTAGCGTGTTATTAGCCTTTGGAACAAAATAACCTTGACTTGTATACACAATGTGCTTGATTTCACTTGCATTCATATGATAAGCACAAATTTGTCCTCTAATTGGATAAACGGGGATCCGGATTCCAAAGGTAGCTTCAAGCTCACTTGCCCATGCTCCTGAACAAATAACGAGTCGATCAGCACGAAAGGTTTGACCTCGCTTTGATTGAAGTAAAATATCTTCCTTCCAATCTAAAACCTCAACAGCTTCTAACTGATCATAAATTTCTACTCCGTTATTTCGACACGCTTTTTCTAATGCTTTCACATAATCAGGTGCAAACACGTGGCTTTCTTCCGGATAATACATTGCAGCTATTGTATCGTTAGACAGTAGCGGTTCCATCTTTCTTACCTGCTCACCTGTCAACAGCTCCGCTTTTGTTCCCCATTGTTCCTGCCAAGACTTTCTAGTTTCAAGTGCTAACACATCTGCTTCATGATAGATAGCATGTAAACTCCCGCTTTCCGTATACTCGAAGTCTAGCTTTGACACTCTCTTTACTTCCTGTTGCCATTTTTTATATATACGTAAGCTATCTAAACATAGCTGAAAGAAATCGTCAGGGTCTTCTGCGATTTCTGAAAAAGGAGCAAGCATCCCTGCTGCTGCACCTGATGCTTGTCCACCACACATAGCCTTTTCAAGAATCGTTACAGCATAACCTCTTTGACTTAATTCAAACGCGGTCGCTAAGCCAATAACGCCTCCTCCTAAGACTAACAAACGTTCCCCCAAAGCTGCTCCTCCTTCACTTAACTCAAAATAAATGATGTGCCACTACTTGCCGTTGCGTACTTTTTCTTTGGTATTCGCCCAGCTTCATATGACAAGCGCCCAGCCTCAATTGCATGTTTCATCGCTCTTGCCATTTTTACAGGATCCTTCGCTTTTGCCACTGGGGTATTCATTAACACTCCATCCGCACCTAATTCCATTGCTTGGGCAACATCCATCGCTGACCCTAACCCAGCATCAACAATAATCGGTACGTTTGCTTGTTCGATAATTAGCTGCAAATTATAGCTGTTTAAAATACCTAATCCAGTCCCAATAGGTGCCCCACCAGGCATAACTGCAGCTGCACCTGCTTGTTCTAATTTTTTGCACAAAACAGGATCATCTGAAGTATAAGGTAAAACGACAAACCCTTCATTAACGAGAATTTCAGTCGCTTTTAATGTTTCTATTGGATCAGGTAATAGTGTCTTTTCATCTACACTAATTTCAACTTTTATCCAATCACTTAAACCAGACGCTTTCGCAAGCCTAGCTATTCGAACCGCTTCTTCTGCCGTTTTAGCACCAGATGTATTAGGTAAATAAGTAAACGACATACCTTCTAAATGTTGAAGGATTGCATCCTCTCCTGGAGCATCTAAGTTAACTCTTCGGATCGCAAACGTTAATACTTCTGCTTCCGACGCTTTGATTGCTTCATTTTGTACAAACGGATTCGGATATCTCCCCGTCCCTAAAAAGAATCGTGATGATAGCTCTTTCCCAGCAATCGTTAATTTCTTATCCATTTTAAATCATCCTCCTCCAACAAACTGTACTAACTCAATTTTCATTCCGTCTTGTACTTCAGTTTTTGACCAATCGGAACGATCAATTATCTCACCATTCACTTCTGTGACAACTAATTGTGATTCTAGCTTGTAATGAGCAACTACTTCCTCTAATGTTTGAACAGATAGGTTATGCTCTTCACCATTTATCATTAAACGCATCCCTTATGCACTCCTTATTCAGACAATTTCTTAACAAACTGCTGACAGACAGCCGTTACATCATTTGCTCCAACAATTTCACTTATCATACATATACGAGTTGCTCCAGCTTTTAGTACTTGGTCAACATTATGCAATTTAATCCCACCGATCGCGACAAATGGAATCGTGATTTCAGATACAACTTGCGTAATATATTCAGTCGTAACAGGGTCAACGACATCAACTTTACTTTTCGTTGGAAAGATAGGTCCTACCCCAATATAATCTGCCCCTGCTGCTTCGGCTGCCCGAGCTTCCTCAATACGATGTGTAGACAATCCGATGATTTTGTTCCCTACAATTTTTCTTGCTTCCTCAATTGGCAAATCATCTTGACCGATATGAATCCCATCAGCATCAACAGCTAATGCCACATCAATATGATCGTTCACGATAAATGGAACATCATAGCGTCTAGTTAATTCTCTAAGTTTTTTGCCTTTTCAAAACCTTCTTTTACTACTTATTTTATCGCGAAGTTGAATAATATCCACGCCACCTATGATTGCCGCTTCCATAACTTCTAATAAATCACGATTAGGATGAAACTCTTCGCCAGTAATGGCGTATAATTGAAAATCTTTCATTCTATCTACCACCTTCTATAGTAAACACAAGAAAACCGTACCCGATCAACGGAATACGGCTACATATGACAGTATCATGTGCATCGACTTTCCTACGCTGGTATCAGCCAGATCAGGTACAAGGGTATAATCTCAGTCTCTTTATAAAGAGACACCCCTAGTCTACTTTCTTTTTAGTTTATTCTTTGATTCCATTATGACAGAATTACCTTTCTTTTTGCAAGTCACTCAAATTCAAATAAATCAATTAGCTTACCTTGATCTACATCATAAATCTGTTCAAAACGATTTCCGATTAACACCGCATCACCTTTAGGTGAAATACTAAGAGGGACGTGCTGCTCTAATGTAATGATTTTCTTTTCTGAATCGTCTTCTATAGAATAAGCAATAAATTCGTATCCATCCTCATAGCTAAAGAAATCACTACTGTATTTCGGACGCAAGTAATAAAAGAAATCGTTTTTGCCATCATACGTATAAAATGGGACCCACCATTGCTCGGAATACGTATTTAAGATTGGCATTTCAATTGTGCGATAACGATTCTGACCTTTATAAAATGTATAAGTTGAGTAGAGTTCATCAGGTGAACTTACTGTAACAGTAAAAGAAAGCTGATTTCCTAAACTGGCAAATGCAATTACGTCATCTTTCCAATCTTTTTTTGAATGTGTCTTTAGATCATAAACAACTAACGGTGCATGATAACTTGGTTCAAACTCATCCCAATGTAAATAAGCAAAAGTAGTGGAAGACAACCATTGTACGTATGGATATGGTAAATCCAACTCAACAATTGAATCTTCACTCATATCAACCATGTATGCTACAAACTTCCAATCAGGTAAAAACGAAATAAGAATCATCGCTTCTCGTTCATAAGGATTCCAATAGACAGCATATTCTTCGCCTAAATCTTCAATGACTCTTTTCACTTGTCCTTCCTCAGTCATGACTAGTAATGTTGCTTTATTATCTGTGCTATATGTTTGAATTGCCAAGAATGAATGATCAGCATTTATACTTACATCAATAATCCAACCATCCGTTTCAAAAAGTAGTTCAGAATCCCCATTGTATAAATGATATTTATATAAGTGGGAACGTTCATCTTCTTCCTCTAAATATAAAATCTCTTCATCACTAAACCAACCAACAACCTCAATAAATGATGAAGCGATAGTATCAAACGGACGTATCGTCGTCGATTCAAAAATAGATTCAGGTAACTCCTTATCATCATTCATCTCATTTGTTCGAGTGGGGCTAGGCTGTGCCTCTAAATCAGAAAACGAACAAGCACATAATAAAATAATTATTGAAAGAACAAACAGAAACTTCTTCAATATACTCCCCCCACACCATAGATGTCTAATTCTATCTTATACAACTTTTACTCTCTTTACTATATAGACGATTTATAATCGTAAAATGTTTCATTATTTTTTAAGAAAACGTCATAATCACCCTGATTTTTTATGGATTTCTTTTCTATAACATTAAAAAAGCCTAAAAGAATACACCTTTTAGGCTTTTCCCTCTTCTTCTAATTCCCTTCCAAAAAACGAGCTCCAGCTATTCCGGGCTTTGTCATTTCATGAGGATCAAGGATTTCTTTCAGTTCTTCCTCTGACAATATACCACGCTCTAAACAAATATTTCGAACAGAGTTACCTGTTTGAATTGCTTCAAGAGCAATTCGTGAAGCCATTTCGTAACCAATATGCGGGTTGATAGCGGTAATAATACCAACACTATGCTCGACTAACTCTCGACAACGTTCTGTATTAGCTTCTATATTTTTTATGGCTAACTCTCTAAATACACGTATTCCATTTTTTAAAATAGTGATAGATTGCAACAAATTAAAAACTAACACAGGCCCCATTACGTTCAATTCTAATTGTCCCGCTTCTGAGGCCAAAGAAATCGTATGATCGTTACCGATCACCTGAAAAGAAATTTGATTTACTACTTCACACATAACCGGATTCACCTTACCAGGCATAATAGATGAACCAGGCTGCCTTGCCGGTAAATGAATTTCATGAAACCCCGTTTTAGGTCCTGAGCTCATTAATCGTAAGTCATTCGCTATTTTAGATAAATTAACGGCTACTATTTTTAAAGTACTTGAAATTTCCGTATAAGCATCCGTATTTTGTGTAGCATCAATTAAATCTTCTGCTGTTTTAAACGGATAGCCGGTCACTTTTGCTAGATGGTAGGCTACTTTTTTATATAGTCTACCTCTGCATTTAATCCAGTACCTATAGCTGTAGCTCCCATATTAATAGAATATAAGCTTTGTAAAGAACGCTTTATTCTTACTAAATCCCTACTAAGAACTCGTTGATATGCCCCAAATTCTTGCCCTAATTTGATTGGAACAGCATCTTGCAAATGTGTACGTCCCATCTTTAGAACGGAATCAAATTCGTGCTCTTTATCCTTCATTTCTTCGATCAGTAAATTCAATTCTTCTAATAAAGAATCAATTAAGCGTAAGCATGCAATACGGATCGCAGTTGGAAACGTATCATTAGTTGATTGTGCCATATTTACATGAGTATTAGGACTAACACGAATATAAGATCCTTTTTCCCCATCTAGCAATTCAATGGCCCGATTTGCAATAACCTCATTTGCATTCATGTTAAATGACGTTCCGGCTCCACCTTGAATAGCATCAATGATAAACGAATCATTAAATTTACCAGCAATAACCTCTTCCGAAGCTGTCACAATCGCACCTGCAATTTCCTCCGTTAAAGCTCCAATCTCTAAGTTGGCTAATGCACAAGCTTTTTTAATAAATCCAAAGGCTTTTATTAATTCAGGGTGTGGCGAATATCCGGTTATCGGGAAATTTTCCACTGCTCTTATCGTTTGAATACCATAATAAGCATCTTTCGGCACGCACTTTTCTCCAAGTAAATCTCGCTCTATCCGATACTGTGCCATAAAATCTATCCCCTTTACCAAAAAGTAATAATCTTTATAGCTTTATATTTTTACTTTATGAATCGTAAAGGGAAGCTAACACTCCATTTACCCTTGCTTCGCTAACCAAGCTCCACCAATGACCCCCGCATCATTCCCTAGTGTGGCTATTTTAAATTCTGCTCCTTCGGCAACGCGCTTAAGAGCAAAACGTCGGAAATCACGTTCTAATGGGCTAAGTAATTTATCACCTGCTTTTGAAACACCACCACCAATAACAATTTTAGAAGGATTAACTGTATTGGCTATATTAGCAAGGGCTAACCCTAAGTAAAAGCAGACATTATCAACAACATCCGTTGCAACCTCATCACCTGAAGCGGCCGCTTCAAACACTTCTCTAGACGTAATCGTCTCTACTTTTGCTAATGACGATTGTTTGTGAGTAAGTACTGCTTCTCTACCTAGACGAGCAATGCCTGTTGCTGAAGCAATCGTTTCTAAACAGCCGGTTTTGCCACAATTACATGGGCCCGCCTTCAGGTGCCGACGTCAAATGGCCTATCTCGCCTGCCATACCGTTCACTCCATGAACGATCTGACCATTAATAACAAGGCCTCCTCCTACTCCTGTGCCGAGGGTAACACATAGCAAATCCTTTGCACCGTCACCTGCCCCTTTCCACATTTCTCCCAACGCTGCTATATTAGCATCATTATCTACCGTTACAGATAAACCGGTTTCTTTTTCTAGCTCTTCTTTTAACGCGAAATCTTTCCAACCAATATTAACAGCATGATAAATAAACCCTGTCTCCATTTCAATAAAACCTGGTGCACCGACACCGATTGCTTGTAGACGGTCATACGGCTCATTTAGTTCGGAGCATTTATCTTTAATTGCCTGTCCGATATCAACTGTAATATTTTCTCCACCATTCGAAGTATCCGTTGGAATTTCCCACTTTGTTATAATTTCTCCGTCTTCACTTACAAATGCAAGCTTAACTGTTGTCCCGCCGATGTCACAGCCTACAAACCATTTGTCCATTTTCATTCACCCTTTACCCCTTCTCCAATTCGCTGTTCTTGTCGAATGATGTGAAGAGCTTGCATATATAATGTCGTCTCGATCATCTTCCACTCATGTAATTCTCGTAATTCATCTTCCATTAATGAAAGATCAAGAGAACGTTCACCTGTATAAATTAATGTTCCATACTTTTTCAACAATTGACGAACATCATACATTGACTTCATCACATTCACCTCACATCTATTATAACAGCTTAAGCATGCCTACGAAAAGGAGCCAAATGAGAGGAGCAAATACATGGTAAGATGAACGCCATAGTATTTGTCGAATTTGCATCTGAATGACGATACCCATTGCCATTGCTACAAAGAATATAAAGCCTGCAAACAAAGTGAAAAACGTTCTCATTTCTATGATACCCCATTCAAATCCCATGAAAAAGAAGAGAAGAGCAAGTAAGATTGGTAAGATTCGATCTTCTGGATGAAAAAAGCCTAACGTTGGATGATAACGTGTAACGGCTGCAATAATAATGAGAAGAGATAAGATTGATATGAGAATTTCAACAAGGCGAAAAGCAAACCAGCTCGGCATGAACATTCCAAAGATCATCCCAATATAGCAAAAAAAGCAAAAAAGCGATTGCAAATAGAGCCACAGATATAGGGCGTGGAGGATATTTCGGTGCTGCCAATAAACCTCCCATCGTTAAGCCGATCGTTAAGACAAATAGAATGACAATCATTAATAACCACATGGTCAGTTCCTCCTTTTTCCACATAAATTCTTTATATCCTATGAAGAAAAAGGTAAGATAAGAAGGACAATCATTTGAAGGAGGGATTCGTATGGATAAAAAAATGAAAGATATATTAGACCGAGGCATATTTGGAGCTCCAGAAATTAAAGCGGAGGAACGAAATGTGTTTCTTTCGACGATCATTGAACGCATTTATATTTCATTAACGAAAAGGCAAGTTTTTAAGAAGGGAACATACTCTGAAGTCATTGACCTAATGAAAAAATACCCGAATGCCCACTTATATGTAAATAGCGACTTACAATATCCACATTATTCCAATTATATTCAAGAAGCGGCAAAACATAAAATTGCGTATACGATTGTTAATTCGCTCAAACCGACAGCTATTGGTCTAGTCCTTGCCCACCCTAGCCAAGCAGTTGATCAAAATGACATTTTTATTAAAGACGACTTATATAAAAAAGATATGCATGAATAAGAACACTCACTATGAAGCACTGTGTTTAGCAGTTAAAACGTGGTGACATAAATTCTAACGCAAAGCCAGTGCTTCCTCCTAAAACACCTGAAATATTAATTCTCGATCGCAATTTGTTTGATAAG
This sequence comes from Bacillus sp. JCM 19034, assembly GCF_001310635.1. Lineage (GTDB taxonomy): Bacteria > Bacillota > Bacilli > Bacillales > Bacillaceae_D > Halalkalibacter. The sequence goes on along the minus strand of NZ_BAXR01000001.1, from coordinate 57,773 downwards.
TCGCCCTGTTTTTAACGATCAGGATCATTCGGGTGTAAGATATTTGGTCTTCTCTTTTTATATGGCATAGCCTTTCGAATTAATACCTCGCTAAAAGCATGTGCATCAAAAGGGATAAATGGCCATAAATAAGGTACACCTAATCCTTTGTAACCTACTAAAAGTAATAGCCACAATGTGATACCTATTATGAATCCTCCTAACCCAAAGGCGGCTGTTAATACTAATAGAGCTAGCCTTACAATACGATTTGCTAAGCTGAGTTCATAGCTTGGTGTAGCATAAGAACCTACAGCAACTGCAGCTAAATACAACACAACTTCAGGTGAAAACAATCCGACCTGAATAGCAACTTCACCAATTAAGATTGCTGCAACAAGACCTAACGCAGTTGCTAAGGCACTAGGTGTATGGATTGCCGCCATTCGTAGCATCTCAATTCCAATTTCTGCGATAATAAATTGAATAAATAGCGTAATTTCCCCTGTTTCTTGCTCACCAATAAAATTTAAAGCCTCTGGTACAAACTGCTGATGGGTTGCTAACAAATACCAAATAGGTAGAAGAAATATCGATGCACCAACAGCAATATAACGAATTAATCTATGTATTGCTCCAACAAGCGGCTTTTGTCGGTACTCTTCTGCATGCTGTAAATGGTGCCAAAAAGAGGCAGGAGTAATCATGACACTCGGTGAGCCGTCAACCATAATTAAGACGTGACCCTCCAATAAATGAGTTGCTGCAACATCTGGTCGCTCCGTATAACGAACTAAAGGATATGGGTTCAAAGAATGACCGAAAATATATTCTTCAACACTTTTATCGGCCATCGGAAACCCATCGGTGTCAATCTTTTTTAAACGCTTTCTCAATTTCTTTACAAAATGCTGATCGGCGATATCGCCAATATATACAATTGCCATATCTGATTTCGATCTTCTGCCTGCTTGCACATATTCAACCCGCATCGTTCTATCTCTAACCCGTCTTCTTACTAGTGCTGCATTTAATACTAACGTTTCTACAAAACCGTCACGTGCACCCCTAATGACTTTCTCTGTATCTGGTTCCGCTGGCCCTCGAACGGGATATTCCCTTGTATCGATTAAAATAACTCGTTCTACTCCTTCTACGAAAAGAGCCGCAGGACCTGATAATACTTGATCTATCACTTCATCTAAATCATCACTTGTTTCAATTTCAACATACGGTATTGAATGTTTAACAAGCTTATCTAACGGCTTTACTTTTAAATCATCAACAGTTAATTTAGCTAAATGTTTTTGAACCTGTGTTAAGGCGATATCCTTCCCAAACCCATCAACGAGAAATAAACTCATTTTTCTGCCACCGTGTTCAAGCTCTAAATGAATGATATCGAAATTATCATCAACGGCTAATTCTTTTTTCACATAATCAATATTCTGTTCATAATGAACGGTTACTTTTTCCATACGATCACCCCACTTACATAGATTATTTGCAAATAAGTCCAAATCCATGCAAACAGACTAGTCATAATTTATTTCACAAAAACATATACATGACAAAAACAGTTTGTCCAAAGTGGAGGATCATCAAATGAATAAATGGAAATATGCACTCATTTTTTTATGCTTATCGTTTCTCGTAGGGCTATTTCTCGTCTATACTTTAAGACCCGAACCTTTACGTGAAACATTGACTTTCTTTCCAATTGATGAACATGTACATTTTCTTGAAACACACTCTACCATCAAGCTTGATTCCACAAAAGATGAGGATGAATACACACTATATTGGGAAACTTCTTCAACGTTAGATGGAAAAGCATATTTACGACATGATATTTCACTACTCTTTGAAGATGGGTTATTAAAGGATATTCAAACAAAATGGAAGAAAAACACAGATACGATCACTATGGAAAAAAAGCTCGACTCTGACGATAGTGGCCATTATCGTGTTGTGACATTTCATCATGCCGAAATCCATTATCCAAATGAAATCATTCGGAGTGCACAAGCCCTTAGCTTTGACCGTTTATATGTCATAGACTCGCCTCTTACCCCCTTAACGACGTTTCGCATACCCGAGACAGAGGAGCAATGGAGAGTAAGAGGGTTTTAGATTATATTTAGATCAACAACAACAATATGATTGGGATGACTTATTAGAGTATTACCATTTACCTAAAGATGAGTATGATTTAATCCCACTAACGGAGTTTATTCAGTATGAAGAGTTACCCGGATTAACAACAGAACAGTCACAAGCTTTTTTAGGGGGATTGTGGGAAGGCTTATATAAACATTACGTTCTAGGGATTACACAAGAAGACGGAACGGTTGTAAACCCAATTGGCAGCACCGTCCCGCTTATACTAATTCCAAAAACAACTGATCACTTTTTTATTTTATTCCGTACACCAGAAGGTGAGCCTGTGCAGCTTATTCAAACGATCAAGCATTAATGAATGAGGCTATTTTGAAGTTCAAGATAACTTTCTTTAGGTTCTATCTCGATAGCACGGTCAATAGCTGTCCGTGCTTCTTCATACTGCCCAAGCTCAAGATAAATAACCGCCATATTATAATGGGCTTCATGAAAGTCCGGTTTTAAGCGTATTGTGTCCTCTAATAAAGGTAATGCCTCATCATAATGACCCTTCATTGCTTTTGCAACAGATAATAAAAATGCCGCCTCTGGCATAGTTGGGTCTAATTCATAAGCTCGCTTTACATGCGGATACGCAAGCTCGACTTCTTCCTCTTGCAAATACATTTGCCCAACGACGAGCTCTGTCGTGACATTGGTTAGCTTTTGTTCATTAAATAAACCAAATACGAATAAAGCAACAATGAGTATTGGAGTTACAAACGCATAAATAAGCTGACTTTTTCGATCGTTTTTGCGTTGGGAGTTGAACGATAGCAGCTGCTAAAAAACCGCCAACTAATCCACCAATATGTGCACCGTTATCAATAACGGGAACAACGAAGCCGAAAACAAGGTTAATAGCTAAAATAACGAGAACATTCATCCCCATAGTCCTGAAAAATAACGAGCGATGTACGTAACCGAAATAAAGCAGTGCACCAAAACAACCGAAAATGGCCCCTGATGCTCCAGCAGAAATACTGGCATTAAAAGCAAAACTTGCAATTGAACCAACTATGCCGGCAATGAAATAAATCCATGCAAACCGAGCCGTACCAAACATTCGTTCAACAGTCCCCCCTAAGAAGAGCAACGCCAACGAATTCATTAGTAAATGTATCAAGCCTATATGCAAAAACATCGCACTCAAAAAGCGCCACCATTCTCCATCAACGATGGCTGGATTATATTTTGCACCAAACTTGATTAAAGTCATAATATCTGTGCTACTTCCATACCACTCGATAACTCCAAACATAATAACAATAAACCCTAAAAGAATATACGTTACAAATGGTTTTCCATATTGAAATAACGCCTTTTCCTGTTCTGTTTGTGCCTTGAAAACTTGCTCAATGTTTTGCTTTATTAAATATGTATGAAGTTCAAGCTGCTCAACCTGATCAGTAAAATAAAGCTCATTTACACTAGATTTTTCAATCTCCTCTTTTGTTAAAATAACGGTGTACACTCGTGACTTTTTCTTTTGATTGGCTGCTATTGGCTTCTTAATTTCTTCCCAATCATCAACTGGTGGATACTGTGAGACATATATATTCTTCCCTTTAACCTCGCGATAATGAAGTCTTTGACGCAATTGTTCAAAAACAAGTGCTGCTTTTTCAACATCTCTCCTTAACTCCCCAGCCCAATCTAGTTCACGACGAACAAGCCTTATCATTTGCTTTGGATTCACTTGTTCATTTACAAGCCATACTTCCTGATCTTTTATGGATAGAACTTTCCATTTTTTCTTATGAACATAATCATGGACTAGTAGCCAAAATAAATACGTAAGTCTTATCGTATCCATATGTATCACCTCCTTCATGATACCGGATTTCTGTTATATTCTGCTATACGTTACTTGAAGTACAATTATACTAAACAAATGAAATAAATGCTTTTATTATGTAACAACGAAAAAAGCGGCAAACGCCGCTTTCTCCCTTTATCCAGCTTATGGTCGACTAAATTGTAATACTGAACCAACAATTTTATCACGTACAAAAGGTATTTGCATTGCAAAGCTAACTGCTAGCTTGCGTAATAAACGCTTGCTCAAAAAAAGGTTTATAACTCGGTAGCGAAATTTATACAGAAAATAAACAGTCATCAGTACAGAAATAAAAGAAATCATTCGTTGCAACATTAGAAGCCCTCCTTTTACTTTTAATGTGTAACGAAACATTTTTTTATCCCTTTCTCCTATTTACATTATCCTCCAATATATTGGCTAAATATGGACTTCGCTCTTGAAATATCTTCTGTTCCTTGTACGAGAACTCGACCATCAGGAAACAAAACGAGCCTTTCATTATTCGATAATTCGACCCTAACAAGAAAAGGAGTCTCCTTTACGTTAGCAACTTGTGATAAACGCTTAGACCAACTAGTTAAGTCTAACTTTTGACCGGTATGTATTTGTACCGTTTCTCGTCCACACAACGTCGTTATATGATCGTCTTCTTCTAGGAGGGCTGGGTATTCTTTATTCTGACAAGTTGGGCAATTTTCTTTGCTTTTTTCCAACTTCATATCAAATTGATGATTGCTCCAAATATCGAAGCTTTTTAATGTATTTCGTAATGCTCCTACAGCACCAACGAGGTATTTCAAAGTCTCGACAGCCTGGTATGATGCTACAATATCAACAACAGGCTAATGACACCGATCGTGTCACACGTTTGTCCATCATTTCCCCCTTGGCTAATAAAGCAACGTAAGCATGGTGTCTGATTAGGTACAAAAAGAGCAGACATTCCCCGTGAGCTAACGGCACCACCATAGGCAAACGGGACTCCCCGTTTAAAAGCCATATCATTCAATAAAAAACGAGTCTGAAAATTATCGGTTCCATCTAACACAACATCCACACCATCCATTAAAGCAGGGAGTGTTTCTTTTGTTACATCTGTTACGAACGCTTCAATTTTAATAGTAGAGTTTATAGCCTCTAATTTTTCCTTAGCAGCAATTGCTTTTGGTGTTGAATTTTTAACGTCTTCTTCATCAAACAACATCTGTCTTTGAAGATTACTTTTTTCAACATAATCACGGTCAGCGAGCCGAACTAAACCAACCCCTGCTCGAACGAGATGATTGGCTAATACCGTCCCAAGTGCACCAACTCCAACAATTAACACAGCACTCTTTGCTAATGTTTCTTGGCCTTCTCGTCCTATTGGTGCAAAAGCATTTGCCTTGAATAACGTTCATATTGATCTTGTTGCTTCATTTAATTAACCTCCTAAACGAACAGCCAGCCGAAAAGAAGTGCAATGATTGCACCACTCGCCGTACAGCTTACATTTACGATATCATTATTAAGCCATTTAAATCCTCTAATATGCTCAGTACGTTTTCCACAATGAATCCTTTTCTCTGTTTTCAACATACAACGCTTACACTCGTAAAGAACTTGCCCGTACGCTCCAATTACTGTATCAATTACATTCCCAAGAAAACCGGCAACACTTATAATGAAAAAAAATATAAACTGGTTTGATATTTCAACGAAACCTATCAAACTTGCTATAACAAAGCTTCCAGCTAATGCTGCACACGTTCCAAGTAAGGATATCGCACCAGAGGTTCCTTTATCTACTCGCTTAAACGTTGCAATGTGCAGAGGTTTCCTTTTGCTTAACGGACCTAATTCGGAAGCCCACGTATCGGCATTCGCTGCAGCTAAGCTAGCGATAAAAGCTACAATAAGTAGCGGGTTTTCAACGATTCCGTATAAAATCGCCATAACTGCTGCTACCCCGCCATTCGCAAAAACTTGCATCGCATCACGTTGGCTACCTTTTTCATTAATTTCTTCTTTTTTAAGATGGTGATTAAAAGAACTTAAGAAGCTTGAACTAAAAAAGAACAGCCCTAACGTGAGCAGTCCTATCCAACCTAGTCCCCAAGTAATCGAAATGCCAACAAACATAGCCGCAAATGTCCCAAACAACGTTAATTTTTTTGAGTACCATGCAAAACTGGCAATTAAAAAGACACCAACGTAGGGCAATGCGATAAGCAATTAGATCCACCCACTTTCAGTCAAAATCTTTTGCACAGGTAAGTCATGTCCTTCATGTGGTAAAGTGGGGACCATTTGCTCATTAGTAGCTAGAGCAATCGTTTGACCATCATAAGCAGATAAATAGCGATCATAGAAGCCTCCCCCATAACCGATGCGAAAGCGATTATAATCAAATACGACGCCTGGGACAATCATTAAATCAATTTCATTACTAAAATAAGGTTTTGTCTTTTCCTTAATAGGTTCATATAAACCGTGATTAGACAGTTCTACTTCGTTCCAGTCTTTTATCTGATAAAAGTCCATTTTTTAGTTCGAAAATCAGTACGAGGGATAACAATAACTTTTTGCTCTTTCCATGCCTGTTCAATGATAGAGGCTGTATGTATTTCCCGTTTTGTCGATACCGTTATCGCTATGACATTAGGTTCTTTCCATTGAGCGGATTGCAACAGCTGTGAGATAATCAAATTGCACTTTTCTTCAAAGGCTTGATCAGACATTTGTTCAAGCTTCTTTAACGTTGCTTTCCGTAACAACTTCTTCTCCTCCACGACATGTCTCCCCCTTTACCATGTTTACACTTCCTTACTTTATATAAGAAAAAAGAAGCAGTGGAAAATCCAGCTGCTTACTTTGTTTCGCGGTGAAGCGTATGACGCTTTAATCTTGGGCTATATTTTTTAAGTTCAATACGCTCAGGATTCGTACGTTTATTTTTAGTCGTAATATAATTGCGATCTCCTGTCTCTGTGCAAGCAAGAGTAACTTGTACACGCATGTGCTATCCCTCCAAACTGTGCTTAGTTCATACTTGACTATAATAGCAAAACTTTCACCAACGTTCAAGTATATTTATTCTAGGATAGCCGTTGCTCAGGATTTTTTTGATGTTTCAACCATTTATTCATGTGTTCATCATACAAATCTTCCTCACATTGCCCTTCTATAAACCAAATACGCCCTGCTCGTTCAGCGTAGCCGTCTAAGCTTAACGAAATGGTAGCCATACGAATATGCTCTCCTCGCCAAATCGGTGATAAATTGAGCGTCCCAAGATGCTCATTCCAAATTATTTCTTCCTCGCCAACAGCTAACTGATAATGTTCATCTTGGAAAAATGAAGTTGATAACAACGTAACCCGATTTTGCTCGTATGTGACTATTGATTGCTTAAATGACGAAACCATTGATACAGTCGTACTCTTTGAATTGAGCTCATCCTTTTTAATGATAAGACGAACGTGCTTCGTATTCTTTGTTCCATTTTTTATAATTAGCGTTAATTCCGAGTTTTCATTTACCTCAGCTAAGTCTTTTACGATAGTGACTTGCAAATGCCAAATTTTATGATAAGCATTTAATATTGCTGTTCCACTACCTCGCTGAAACGAAACATTCCATTCTTTAGCTTTCAACCATGAAACATGTCCATTCATCCAAATTCCAATTGAACGAACGATGTCAAACCATTCGATGTTCATCTTAGCACCTCCGAAATTCTACTTGCATATTGCATTAGCTAACTTGGTCGGACTGATGACCATACATGATATCTTCCTGAACTTGTTGATAATCATCCATTTGATTGATTGGCTGCCAATAACCATCTACATAGCACCCGAGAATAGGTGTGTCGTCTACTATATGGCCTCTTTTAACGAACGTACGTAATAACTCCACAGCTATCGGTTCCATGATATACATATCGGTATGTATGGAAGGACGTCCAATTAATTCTTTCTTTTTGTCAAAAGGACGCACATAGCCACTTTCATCAACGATAATGGAATGTGCCCTCGAACGAAGTGAGTCCTTTGTTAAAATGGTACATTGACTTTTTCTACTAATATGCAGCTGATTAGCTTTTTTTAAATCAACATCCGTTACAGAAACGCCATTAACAAAAAGAAATGTCTCATCTAGGAGTGGCTTTAGCTGTTCAATAAATTGCTCTAAGTCTGGACGAAGTTGGATATAAGTAATCTTGCAATCGAACCTTTCTCCATTTCCATAATGTTCTTTTATATAAGATAAACGCTCATAACCGCTAACGATAACCTCTTTTATGCCTTGTTTTTTAACCAATCTAACTTATATTCAATGATTGGCTTTTGCATTAATGGCAGCATTGCTTTTGGAACAAAACTCGTTAATGGATGTAACTCATTTATGCGACCATCTGTCATGATGAGTGCCTTCATTCAAACCCTCCTTTACCGAAACTACTATTCCATAACCTAGCTTCATCATACCTATCTTCAAAGCAAGGAACAAGAAGTGGAATATGTCTCATTTTGTCACAGGGTTACTATTACAATCATAACTTTAGAAAAAAATATTTTTCGCCAACATTCGTCTGACGTCTCTTGTCATAAAATCTAGTCGGAACTAGACGAAATGACGAACAGCATGTATTTTTACGGCAATATCGACTTTTCACGTAACCGTTTATCCATACCTAATTGTTTAAAAATAGGGTTTCTCGTGATGATCGATAGCTGTATAATAAATAGAAGCATTACTAGAAAGAGAGGACAGCGAAAATTTATGATAGATTTAATCATCATTGTTTTATTGAGCAGCTCATTTCTTCTTTTTATTCTATCTTATTTTAAAAAAGACCGGGTGAGTGAATTAGAACAGCAATTAGAAGACCTGTCAATTCGTCATATGCAGGAGATGTATCAGCTTAAGAAGCAACTTAAAAAACTAGAGGGCGAAGTACGATTAAAGGAACAACAATCAGCCTTTGTGCAACAAGCAAAATCAAGCTCACAGCAGCAGCTTTTACGTGAAGTGATTAGCTTATATTCTCAGAATTGGGATTTTGAGAGTATCGCTGAACACACAGGTTTAACCGTTATTGAAGTTGAACGTTTATTACGTCCATATATTAACGATCAAGGGAAAAAGGGGGAGTTATAATGCCATCTAGTGGATTACAACAATTTGCTGGTGGATTGTTTCTTGCAACAGCCCTTATTGGCGGTGCACTCTACTTTACAAATGAACAAGAGGATACAAGCGAAGGAAGCGGCGAGACAAAGAAACCTATGATGGCAACTGTTGATTTGATTGAACGGTTAGAAAACGAAAACTATGTCGTGTTAGATGCTGAGGAATTCGCTAGTTTGCAAACGCAGTTAGAAGAGGCTGGCGAAAATAATACAGATGAAGATGAGTTAAACGAAGCAACATATGTGATGATTTTACAAATATCAGCAGGTATGACAAGTAATGATGTGGCCAAACATTTGGAATTAGGCCAGATCATTGAAAACGAGCAAGATTTTCTATCGTATGTTGCAACAAATCAACTATCTCACCGATTGAAAACGGGCCAATATGAAGTAACTAGTGAAATGAGCATCGAAGAAATTGTCGAGTTGATAACATAGCAAATTGAGGGTCGTTCCCTTAAAATTACTGTGTAGTATTCCACGAAAATCTCTTCTAACATGAACGAAGCCCCATTCAATCAACAAGAAACAAGCAAATTACCAACTAGGAAATTTGCTTGTTTCTTTACTATTATTGAATGATCGTATCCTCTCCATCAACAACCTCAGGAAGAGGCTCATCAGGTTTAATAGGACCATGACGCATGGCATTCTCACGTTCAAAATACCAATCTAATACTTCTTCGGCAATACTTTGTGCCATACGATTTCGACCACCGCGATTAGTCAATTTCACGTCTGGAACAATAATCGCAAAAGCAATTTCAGGATCATCAAACGGGGCATAACCAACAAACGTTTGATTGTTCCCTTCGACAATGCGTCTGTTCCCTGGTTCACCAACGGCAATCCGAACTTGAGCAGTTCCGGTTTTAGCAGCTAAATTATATGATTTATTGCGAAAGATATTATTTGCAGTTCCATCTCTATTTGTCACAACATCACGAAAACCATTCTGTACTTGAGTAATCTCTTGATCCGTATTATTAATCCGGTTCAACACTTTCGGTTCAAATTGTTGAACAATGGCCCCAAGTTCATTTCGATCAGTTACCGGCTCACGAATTTCACTGACAAGCCGCGGCTGCATTCGATAGCCATCATTAGCGATCGTTGAGACATATTGTGCTAATTGAAGAGTTGTATAGTTATCATACTGTCCAATCATAAGATCGGCTAAACTACCAGGATTTACGCCCTCACCATGAAAACCGCTTGATGCAGAAGGTAAATCAATACCCGTTTCTGCCCCTAGCCCGAATTGGCTAAATGAATACCGTGCCCGGTCAAAAGCATCTTGCGTAGCCGCAATAGGGAACGAACAGCTTGAAGTGTTGGCATTATAACAGCCAGCCATTCGAAGTCCGATCTCAAACATATACACGTTTGAAGACACTTCCAAGGCCTTGCGATCAGTTACCCATCCGTAAGTTGCGCGGTTATTCGAGCTTTTTCAATGTAGCCGCCTCGACCATCATTTAATCGAATCACTCGATCGTTCAACTGAGTTCCAGGTGAAATGATACCTTCTTGATATCCCGTTAATACACTAGCACCCTTCACAGAAGAACCCATCTCAAACAATTTATTAACCGTCCCAATATGGTCAGCATAGGTCGTGGGCTCGCGATCGTGTGGATCGAAATAGCCAGCCATTGCAAGAATATCACCTGTTTTCGGATCCATAAATACAGCATATGCTGAGCGATCTAAAATAAATGGCGATCCTTGCGTGACTTCTTTCTCAATTGCCTTCTCGAGAACTTGCTGTAGCTCCATATCTAATGTTAAAACGAGGTCATTTCCTCTTTTTCCGATACGTTCTTCTACTTCACGTTCAACCATCTGTCCGCCAGATTGGGTCATGACACTTTCAACGACAGCCTTCTGTCCACGTAATACATCCTCATATTGTTCTTCTAGAAAGCTTGTTCCGACAATATCAGAGCGTTCGTAGCCACGGGCTAAATAGCCATCGAGCTTCTCTCTTGGAATTTGTCTTGTTGTGCCGAATAGACCATAGAACGACTCCCCATATATATAGGACCTACGAGAATCTCTTAATATATCAACACCGTCAAGTAGATATAGATGTTCACTAATGCGATGTGCTTCCTCTTCTGTAATATCGCGCTTAATACGTTGCGGCGTATTAGCGTAGCCACGTACCATCTCTCTAAAAATAGCGATAATTTTCTTTTCATGTTCGGAAACAGATTCAACCATTTCATCTGTGATCGCTTCAATTTCCAGCAAATATTGCTCTGAATTTTCGAGACCATCACGTTCTTCCTTTGTTACTAACTCCATTCTCTCTTCATTGCTCATATTAATTAATAAGTAATCACGTATGTCACGATCAGTTACTCGATCAATGTCTTTTTCGTTCAGATCAAGCAATTTAGCTAATTCCTTTGCTACATCTAACATTTCTTCATGACTTGTACGATGAGATGGATTCGTATACGTAACCGTTAGCTCTAACTCATTATCAACGACAACATGCCCGTAACGATCAAACATAATGCCTCTAGGAGCATCAATTCGAGCAGTGGCATTACTCGTTCGCTGTAATTCTTGTACATACTCCTCACCTTGGACAATTTGCACCATTCCTAATCGTAAAATGAGTGCGGCAAACAAGGCGAATACAACAAAAAAGAGTACATTCAAACGAACAGGAACATGATGTTTCTTCTTTCCCTTTTTCGTTCTCCCCACATCCAGTTCCTCCTTACATAACAGAATAGACACCTAAATAAGGTGTCTATTCGATTAAAAGTGTAAACCCGCGTATGCCGTTGCTTCATTTGTTTCATGAACCTACAGTAAGTAGGTGGGTGTTCGCAAAATTTCTTCCAATGTCCAATACACGTTGGCTTACTGTCCAAAATTTAATATAAAACTCCCTTTTTTAATTCAAGGTTCGAAACAAGGTGAAGCTGACTAACACGGCAGGCAGTCGTATAGTATTTGACTTTATTATACCATTAGTTTTAGCTTTGTCAAATGAACGGAACGCCTCTAAACAGTTGTACTACCTGAATCTCCCTCACCTTTATCTTGCCTTGCAAACGCATAACTCTCCCCTCCGTTGTTAGGTTTAAAATCAATTTTTCTAACAAAGAAGTAAATTAAGGCGTGACCCGCACCTAAGATTAGTAGCAGGGTTGGTATCCCTTTCTCTTCAGAAAAGAAGGTAACTGTCGCAATAAATGTTAATACCGAGACAATTCTCCCTGTATTTAAAAACAACTCTCTTACAACAATATATTCTACCCGCATTTCAGCTGCCTTCCACCCTTTACCAATAACATCATACGTTAAGGAAACATATGGAACTAACAATAGCGGATACGCCATAGAAATAATAACACCATACGTAATTAATTTAGCAAACGTCAACTCTCCTATGACAATAATGAAAATGGCTAAATAAAGAATGGTCCCTCCGATGAAAATAAATCGTTTCCTCCGAGTTGATTTCACAACCCTTGTCACCACATAATAAGCGATAAATTGTACTCCTGATGCCACAAGGCCATATGTACCGATTGCAAGCTCACTTCCTGTGGCAATATACACCCAAACGACGATCACAAACATAAACGTACCTTCACGGAGCCCTTGAAAGAAGTGGGCATGTAGTACATGTCGCCAATTCGCATTTTTTTTGCGTTCTGCTAGAATTTGTCTAAAATAAAAACGACCTTCTGCTGAACGTCTTTGAATCATAAAGCTCATTAATACAGCAATGACAAACAAAATTAATGAAACCGTGAAAATGACCGTATAACCTGTAAACTTATCCATTCTTGTAATGATGATCCCTGACATAATCGGACCTATCATTCCTGCAAATGATGTTAATAGTCCTAAAAAGCCATTGAAAAAATCTCGCGTTTCAGGCTCTGTAATTTCAAAAGTTAATACATTAAAGGCAAGCCAATAAAAGCCAAAACCAAGACCAATCATTAAGCCTAAAACAATTAGAAACGAATTTGCACGGTCACCTAGCATTAAAACAGTTGTAAAAAATATCGCGAGTGCAATTACACCTGTCCTAAGTACGATCACGCGATCAACTCTTTTTGCGATTTTACCAGCTGTAATAAATGCAATCGGCTGCATCATAACAGAAGCCAAATTATAAAGGCTAAATCAATAAATTCACCGGATTGTTTCCATAAATATACATTAACAAATGTATTTGATAATGCAACACTTAATGAGTAAAGACCACCAATAGTCAGTAACAAAATTAAATCTCTAGTTATTTCTATATCACCAATGACCTTCTTAATGACCGATATCCTCACCTAACTCCACCACCCTCACAGTTAGTGTGTCACCTTCAAATGACGTTATACACACAACTGTTTGAGCTTTTATCATTTATCACGATCATGCTATGAGCTCTAACAATACGTACACACTAATCTGAACATGGGTGTAGTGGACGGTTGAATCTTTCTGATAGTGAGCTTCATAAGAAGGTTGAGTATCTAGCCGGAACAAATCTAACCCCAATCAGCTATTATTAATTAAAAAGAGCACAAGCCTTTTAGCTTGTGCTCCAATAAATTGCTGACATTATTTTGCTTCGTTAAAGCGCTTTGCAACCTCATCCCAATTTACCACATTCCAGAATGCATTTATGTAGTCAGGACGACGGTTTTGATAATTTAAGTAATAAGCATGCTCCCATACATCAAGGCCGAGGATAGGTGTTTTACCTTCCATTAAAGGTGTATCTTGATTAGGTGTGCTAGTAATAGCAAGCTTTCCGCCATCAACGATTAGCCAAGCCCACCCTGAACCAAAACGTGTAGCACCGGCATTTGCAAATTCTTCTTTAAATTTATCAAAGCTACCAAAAGCTTCATCAATTGCAGAAGCTAATTCGCCAGATGGAGCTCCGCCGCCGTTCGGGCTTAAAAGCTGCCAGAATAACGTATGGTTTGCATGTCCACCACCGTTGTTGCGAACTGCAGTACGGATATTCTCAGGAACTGCATCAAGATTAGAAACAAGTTCTTCTACACTCTTACTAGCAAGCTCATCATGTCCTTTTAGGGCATCATTTAACTTTGTTACATACGTGTTATGATGCTTACCATGGTGGATATTCATTGTCGCTTCATCAATGTGTGGTTCTAACGCATTTGCTGCGTAAGGTAACTGTGGTAATTCGTAAGCCATTTTAAATCTCCTCCTACAAATGATTTTCATTTTTTCGAAAGACTTATGAAACAAAAACGTTTAAAAAGTCTTTCCAACACTTACATTACCAAAATTTAAATATCGTTGCAACTAATAATGCTTTTGAATTTAAATAAGCCATGGATACTAATAGTACTACTACCCCAACACTTCCAGCTTGACATAAGAATATATATTATTTCGTACAAATAAAAAAACACCTTTCAAGGTGTTTGACCAATACTAATTATATGGCGGAGGAAGAGGGATTCGAACCCCCGCGCGGTTTAACCCGCCTGTCGGTTTTCAAGACCGATCCCTTCAGCCAGACTTGGGTATTCCTCCATTAAATGGTGGACCCTGTAGGACTCGAACCTACGACCGATCGGTTATGAGCCGACTGCTCTGACCAACTGAGCTAAGGGTCCAAATCTTATGTATTGGTAGCGGCGGAGGGGATCGAACCCCCGACCTCACGGGTATGAACCGTACGCTCTAGCCAGCTGAGCTACACCGCCAAATTGGTCCACAGGTAGGATTCGAACCTACGACCGATCGGTTAACAGCCGATAGCTCTACCACTGAGCTACTGTGGATCATTTTCGGAAAGACAAGAATTATAATAACATGAGTATTTAATAGAGTCAACATATTTTTTAAACTTATTTCGCTTGCTTTCATAAATTAACACAATTTTTTTATTATGACAAGCACTTATTTAGAAAAGATATGAAAAATTTCACACGAGTCATAGCTGCATTTATCCATGACTCGTGCCTGTAGCATAAACGACTAATCGTCTTCAGCTATAACAGCCTCTGCAATGTTAACGGAATGATCCCCAATCCGTTCCAGGTTACTGACAATATCGACAAAAATAATTCCCGCTGAGCCAGAACATTGCCCTTCATTCACACGTTGGATATGCTTCTTCCTTAGCTTTCTCTCCATTTTATCGATCTGCTCTTCTTTTTCAACAACAGAATTAGCCATATCTAGGTCAAGATGCTCTAACGATTGAATCGCTTCTTGTAATGTTGACAAAGTTAAATCGCACATTTCTTGGAGGTCTGCGATTGCATTCTCCGTTAGTTGTACTTTATTTGTTTTTTGATAATCCTTTAATTCAACAATATTCTCAATATGATCACCAATTCGCTCAATATCGCGTACCGTATCCATCAGAACTGAATGTAGCTTTGAATCCTGTTCGGATAGCGAACGAGAAGATATTTGAATTAAGTAATCAGTTATTTTTCGGTCAAGATTATTAATCGCATCTTCAAATTGAACCGCCAATTCAGCATGTCTTTTTTGTCCATTTACTAAATAATGGCTCACTTCAGCTAAGCCTTTTTCTGAAAACTCCGCCATACGTAATACTTCCTGCTTTGCTTGTCCTAATGCAATTGCTGGGGAGCTCCCAATAAAGCGTGGATCAAGATGCTTTGCCTTGTATTCAATATTAATTTCTTCCCCAGGTATCAGTTTTGTCACGATGATTGCTAAAATTGCGACAAAAGGAAGCTGTATAAGCATATTGGAAACATTAAAAATTCCATGAGCAAAAGCAATTTGCATTCTTTCTGATAATCCTAGTTCAACCGATAAAAATGATACTAAATTGTAAAAAGGAATAAATAATAATAATACGATAACTGTACCAATTAAATTAAAAATAACATGTGTTAAAGCTGCACGTTTGGCTGAGATCGATGCCCCAATTGACGCAAGCACCGCAGTAATCGTTGTACCTATGTTATCACCAAATAACACGGGTAAGGCAGCTTGTAACGTCATTGCTCCTTGTTCATATAATTGTTGCAATAAACCAATTGATGCACTCGAGCTTTGAACAGCAACTGTAAAAATTGTTCCAATTAATACACCTAAAAGCCGCATTTCACTCATGCTTACCGTCAAATCAGTAAACATTTGTAAATCACGCAATGGACGCATACCGTCACCCATTAATTCGAGCCCATAAAACAATGCACCAAAACCAAAGATAACTTGTCCAAAATTGTTTACTTTTTTATTCTTTATAAAGAAAATAAGCGCCGCACCTACGGCGATAATTGGCAGTGCATAAGCTGATATTTTAATTCCAATAATAAACGCCGTTACAGTTGTCCCAACATTCGCTCCCATAATTACGCCAATTGCTTGCTTTAAGGTCATAAAACCTGCATTAACAAGCCCGATTGTCAAAACGGTCGTCCCTGTGCTCGTCTGTAACAAGACAGTCACAAATATCCCTGCAAAAACCCCCATAACAGGATTTGTTGTAAATTTGTCAAGTAAGTCACGTAGTCTCTCCCCAGCTACCTTCTGTAAACCATCCCCCATAAACTTAATACCGAATAAGAAAATTCCTAGACCACCGAAAAACATGAACAAGAGCGTCTGTAAATCCAAAATCCTCATCCCTTCATTTGAAAGTCATGTCGCTTATTTTTCTCTTTATATTCGACAAAGCTCAACATAGACACCTAGTCTATTATTAAGTATTTTATAACGCTTTGTAAACACAAAATTCATAATTCATCAAAATTCCTTATATTTTTTACCTGACATTCATAAAATGAGCGACGCTTCTTCCTTTTTAAATCACTTTTAATTAATTTAAATGACGAATGAAACTATTTTTGATAGGATATATAGTATTGCCACATCGAAAGGGGCGTATCCTTTGTATGAGTTTTATGAGTTGGTTTTATAAAAGCTTCTATCAATTCAAGGTGATTGCTTATAGTCGATTTCGACCAATTACAAACACTCTTGGTCATATTTTGTTTCTCGTCTTTGTAGCAAGCTTACCTTATTTAATTATCATGAATGTTACGATTTACAATACCGTTCACCAATTGAAAGAGACGATCCATATCGGTCTTCCTACTTTTTCAATTGAAAATGGTCAGTTAACACTAGAAAATGACGAAACCTACATAGAATTGTATAATGACCAACTTGGATCGCTTATTCTTGATCCACATGAACAATTGACAGAACACGATTATCATGGTGAACATGTAATTATCTTTTCGCAGCACACAATTGAAATGTATAGTGCTAATGAATCATATTCCCTATCCTATTCTTTATTAGGATTAAATAATGTAACAAACAGCGATGTTATTGAACGGGTTGATCAACTTTCTAACTTTTTGCCATTATTGCTTACTATCGTTACCATACTTTTATACGTTATATTAGCTGGAACAGCTTACCTCGGTGTTACAATAATAGCTCTATTCGCTTTATTATTACGACAAAATCGTAAACTTGAGTATCGACATATGTGGAGTGTAAGTGCACATGCCATGACTTTACCGACAGTAGCGTTCTTTTGGATAGATGCTTTATTGCTTGACCTGCACTATATATGGTTTCTCCTTTTTAGTATAACGATGATTATATTTAGTATTCGCACTATTCCCTTACCGCGTTCAAAAGAGTCGATTAACCAAAATCAATAACAAACGACTATCATCGTTTTTTTTGAACAAACAATTAGGAAGGGAAAAGATGCTAGGACTTAAAGTATTTTAACCAAAGAAAAATCCGAACTTAAAACAGTTCGGATTTCCCTCTATCGACTTTTTGAACATGAAAATGTTATTCTGTTTTTTCTTCCAAAGGTTTTACAACAATTCGTGTTCCATCAACAGACGTTACTTCAATTGCAGTATTAACCTCTAACCAAAGTCCACCACTTGTTGCACTATACTGGCGACCGTCGATCTCAATTGAACCAGTTGGGCGAAATGGACTAATGGTACGACCTTTTTTACCGACTAACACCTTATATTCATCACTAATTGAATTATACCCTAAATCACTCGTTAAACGATCCTTTAATGTCATTTTTGCCCACAGTTCTCTTGATGGGAAAACTTTTAAAAATAACAAAGAACTAAATCCTCCTAAAATAAACGCCATTGAGACAAACACACCGTATAAAAAGGTTGGAGATGGAATCGACAATCCAACAATCATCAATATAACACCAATTAACGCTATCGTACCATCTGTGATGACTTTACCATCAATAATAATTAGTAATAGGCCTATAATATATAAAATGACAACCCATAAACCAGCATCTGCTGAAACATGATAGGAAAAAAATGTTGCCATAATAGCAATTCCGAGAATAGCAAAGATCCCTTTCGCTTTAACAAATAATTCACCGATCAAAAATAAAGTCCCTAAAAAAACAAATATAAAACCAATTGTCTCCGAATCTAACCATTGCATGGTAATCGACCTCCTTTTCTCAATCCATTAATTATATACGATTTATTATCTGGAAGGTTTCAATACCGTCTAAAATAGTTTAGCCGTGAATCATTCATAAGATTGATTTACGAACCACTAGTTGTATGTCCCCTAAATTTCTGGTCTCATTTCCCGTAAAAAAGCGAGTTATTTCATTTATTTAGATAAATAGTAAGGTGCTTCTAAATAGAAGCACCTTACTACCCTAAGTCTATGGCTAATTAAACCAACCTTTTATCGCGTCAATTACCCGATTTACAAAATCGAGGAAGCTGCGAATAAAGCTTTGAGTATCTTCACGGTTTAAATAGTCTCCAAGGTTATCACGAACCTTTGTGATTTGATTTTGAACCCGATCCCAGTCGATATTTAAATCTTTCATTCGCATAAATAACGATACTAGTCCATTCAACTCTTCATCCGTTAATGTGATACCCATTTCATTAGCGATTCGTTGAATCAAAGCACGTAGATCCTCTTCCGATTCAATTGGGTCATCACCAATTTCTTCTTTAATTCGATTCATTAGTTCAGTCGCATTTTCAGGACCAATAGTAAGACTTAATTCACCTGTTTTGACCATTTCTTCATTAGCAACTTGTTTTTGTTCTTCAGGGATTTCAATTTCCATCGCCGCTTCATACGCCTTTAAAAGCCCTGTTAAAGCTGCCGTTCCTGATACTTCAAACGGTGCTGTCACATAAATATCAGCGTCCTCTACACCTGCTGTAATGAGTGCGTTCATATACATTTCATCTGAAATCCAATCAATTCGGTTCGTCTCTACAGACAGCCCTGAACCACTTTCCGTTAATGTAATTTTTGATGAGGATAAGGCGTTTGAACCAATTCTGCTTGCAGCAATATAGTTACCTAAATATTGATGCTCCTCTTCGTTTGTCACATAAACGATCAGATTATCCTCTGTAACACCCATTTCATTCATTAACTGCTGCCTTTGAGATTCACTTAAATCTTCTCCTAGTGTAACGATCACATCTCCTGGCATTGCGTCCGCCATAGCTACTGATGGCAGTAAAAGAACCGTTATTAAAAAACACAAAAAACCTCTTGTTAATATTTGCTTCATTTGAATTCATCGACTCCTTCATCATTCAAACTACAATCCCTGCTTTAAAGAAACACCTTTTCAGAAGATAAAGAAAGGGACTTTTTGCTTATTTTTTATTATATCTGTGTTAAATGCTCATCAGAACATTGGTGAATGAATGGAAAACATGACCAACTTAACGCCATAAATAAGGCTAGTACACTTATAAAAAAGAAAGATGAAAATACTAATTGTTGTGAGTCATTCATCCAAACGCCGAATATGATTGGTCCAAATGCCACACCTAAAAAGCGAATCATTGAGTAAAACGAAAAAGATCGTACCTCTCATTTGATCTGTAACAACAACTGAAAGTGCCGCATTTGCAGCTGGGAGAAAACAACCAAGACCTGCAGAGAATATAAACATCGCTATCACAGTTAGTAAAAATGAGTGTTGTAAAAATAAACTAAGGGTACCAGTAATCATGACGAACACGCTCACAATCATCATGATTTTATAAGAATCTGTATTATTTTTTAACCGCTGACCAATCATGTAGGAACAAACAACTAAAGCGATTAGTGGTAATGCAACAATTACTCCATTCCATTCATTTGGAAAAGGAGAATGCTGTTCAGCAAGATACGATAAATAAAACAAATAGCCAAATAATAAAAACATCCCGACTCCACCACCATATATAATCGGTAGTAGCCACCGCCAATTAGTTTTTCCAATTCTTAATATCTCAACGACGGTATGTTTTAACGAGACACGCTTTTTTATTTTTGTATCTTTATTTACAGCTATATAAATCCCCGCTAATGCTACCATTGCAACAAATAAATAAATGACAAAACTGATATTCCATGAAACGTATAAAATAAGACCACCAATAACAGGACTAACTAATTTTCCAACACCGTTAAATACTTCAATACCTCCTATAGCTTTCATCCGTTTTTGTCCTTCAAATAAATCAGCTACAAAAGCTAGTGCAAGTGGCGAAACAACCCCTGCTCCAATTCCTTGTAGAACTCTACCCAAAATCAACCAATACCATACATGATTAACATTAAATAATGAAACAGCTGATATAGCACAGCCTATAATAATTAGAACTAACCCTACAATCGCTATCGTTTTTCGTCCAAATCGATCAGAAATGATCCCACCTACAAGGACAAACAAAGCTGCTGGAATAGAGAAGCTCGTTAATACCCATCCGCTTTCTACAGTTGTTAACTGAAATGTTGCTTGAATATGAGGAATTAACGGAATAAATAACGAATTACCCATCACCATAATAAAAGGCAATAAGCAAATAAAAAAGATTGTTATGTTAACGTTTATCCTATTCTTCAACAAGCTATTCACCACCCTCACAATTCATACGTTAAAAATTTTTCCAATTTAAGCATAATTCTTATACATGATTCATATACTTTTTTAAGGAAAAAGCTAGATATTCATACATTCATTCTAGGAGGACAAGCATTATGAAAAGACTACTTGCTTTTAGTGCGTTATTCATTTTTTTGTACAGCACTTATTATGATCTAACTATAGGCACTTTACCCAACGGACTTTCAACGCTTTCCTCTGAGGAAGTGTTAGAGCATGATGGTGATCTAGAAGAAGATCCAGAAGTTAGTGTCATTACACAAGAGCCTTATGAACGAATCCGAGTACAACCAGGGCAAACGGTTCTTTCTGTTGTCGAACATTTACATACAGGTCCGATCCCCGCAACAATTCAAGAAATTATTTATGATTTTAAAGAATTGAATGGGATAGAACCTGAAGAAATGCAAATTGGACAGGAATACTTATTTCCACTTTACCATTAAAATCTTTTTCAGTTCCGAAGAGTTTAATCCTTGCCAAATGAAACAAGTCATTGATAAAATGAATGAGACTGTCTAAGGAATTTGTGAAGGTTGCCTTATACCTTCAAAATAAAGGAGCGATAGGTCAATGACCGAAATAGTTCATCGTACAAAAACTCGTCCAGTTAAGGTCGGAAATTTGACGATTGGTGGAAATAACGAAGTTGTAATTCAAAGTATGACAACGACCAAAACACATGATGTAGAAGCTACAGTTGCAGAAATAAATCGTCTAGAGGAAGCTGGTTGCCAAATCGTACGTGTGGCATGTCCTGATATGCGTGCAGCTGAAGCAATTGCTGACATTAAAGCTAGAATTAATATTCCGCTTGTTGTAGATATTCATTTTGATTACAAACTCGCCTTAAAAGCAATAGAAGGTGGAGCAGATAAAATTCGGATAAACCTGGTAATATTGGAAGACGTCATAAAGTTGAAGCAGTTGTGAAAGCGGCAAAAGAAAAAGGGATCCCCATTCGAATTGGTGTTAATGCTGGTTCATTAGAAAAGCGAATTTTAGATAAGTATGGTTATCCAACTGCAGATGGTATGGTGGAAAGTGCACTCCATCATATAAAAATTTTAGAAGATCTTGATTTCTATGACATCATTGTCTCAATGAAAGCGTCTGATGTTAATTTAGCTATTGAAGCATATGAAAAAGCTGCAAAAGCGTTTGATTATCCTCTTCATCTAGGAATTACCGAATCGGGTACTCTTTTTGCCGGAACAGTAAAAAGTGCTGCTGGACTTGGTGCGATCCTAAATTTAGGGATTGGTAATACGGTTCGCATTTCATTAAGTGCAGATCCTGTTGAAGAAGTTAAAGTTGCTCGGGAATTATTAAAATCATTTGGGCTAGCAGCAAATGCAGCAACCTTAATTTCATGCCCTACATGTGGAAGAATTGAAATCGACTTAATTAGTATTGCAAACGAAGTAGAGGAATACATTTCGACAATTAAGGCTCCAATAAAAGTTGCCGTTCTAGGCTGTGCCGTAAACGGACCTGGTGAAGCGCGTGAAGCTGATATTGGGATTGCGGGTGCTCGTGGTGAAGGGTTGCTTTTCCGTAAAGGTGAGATTGTCAGAAAAGTACCTGAAGAAACTATGGTCGAAGAATTGAAAAAAGAAATTGATATCATAGCTGAAGAATACTTCAAAAAACAGCGCGAGGAAGAAGCAACTGTTTAAATTTATAACCATATAGTACGCCGACCACCCTCGACAATGATGGTGGTCGGCGTTTTTACTTGTACTCTTATCAGAAAAATGGGGAGAAAAAGACAGTCATAATAATGGAAACTGCTCCAATCCCAATAGCCCAATTTCCTAATGCATTTGCACCAACTCTACGCGAAATAAACCCAACGACAATTCCAGCTGCACCGAGTAAGATCGGTAGGAAAAACAAAGACAAGATGGAAAGCACAATCGCAAATGTACCTACACCGCGACCAGCAGTCATATCATCAGGGTTAGCTCGTGCTGTTTCAAACTGCTCAGTCTGATTAGCACCCACCCCATATTCCATCGCTGTTTCTTCCTCAAAATCTTGCTCATACGTATTTTCAGCTGCATACTCTTCGTTATAGCTAGTTTCTGAACGAAAATCGTTTTCTGGATTTGAGCTTAATCCTGAACCATTATCGCTACCTTCAACATGATTATTGACTAACGTTAAAGAACGATCATTATCATCGACTAAACGAACAGGTTCATTTTGATTCGGTCCTTTTGGATCTGCCATTTGTCAGTCCCTCCTCTTTGATCTATGTTCGGGGAACAGTCTTAGTATGACTCTGCAGTAATCAAATTATCATTGTTAAACATTGCAAATTAATTACTAGACCTTTTTTATAATTTCGTGTATGGTGAAAAGTGTTGAGGTGAAGATCATGATAAAAAAAGAAGAATGGGCTTTGATATTGATGGGACAATTACGGACCCCAATACGTTTATCCCCTATTTAAACAAACATTTCAAAAAGAAATTAACATTGGATGATATCGTTGAATATGATTTAACATCCGTTTTAGGAATTACTGAGGAACAGTTTTGGGAATGGATGGGTCAATTTGAAGGAACGATTTATTCAGAAGCACCAATAGCTATTGACGCCGAAAGAATTTTACATGAATGGAATCAACACCATGATCTAATTTATATTACGGCACGACGTAAACACTTATCTAACATTACCCATAACTGGTTTGAAGAAAAAGCTCTCCCTTTTGACTATATTGAATTAGTTGGAAAACACGATAAATTAGAAGCCATAAAAAAACATCAAATTGAGATCTTTTTTGAAGATAAGCACGATAACGCAGTGGCGATAGCCGAAGAATTTAACATCCCAGTAATCTTAATGGATACTCCTTATAATCGACTACCAGCACCGGAGTTAGTTATCCGTGCAACTAATTGGCTAGAAGCTAAATCTTGGGTAGACCAGTGGATATTAAATAGTTAAAACGCGGTTCATCATTCTTTTCAGTTGAAAATGAGGCATACTTAAATACATTGAGCCTAATAAAAAGAAAAATCCGAGCTATTTTTTACAATAGTTCGGTTTTTTACATTGGGCTTAATGGTATGTCCTATATTCACGGAAACTTACGATTGACACTCTTCGCACTTTCCATATATTTCAAATTTATGCCCAGTTACTTCAAAATCAGGAAAGGAATCGGATATTGAATCCATCGGGCAGTTTTCTAAATGCTTGGTTTTTCCACATTCTAAACAAATTAAATGGTGATGGTGAGAATCTGTCGAGCATGTAAATCGAAACCGTTTCTCGCCTTCCAATTCCGTAGTTTCTAAAATGCCTAATTCCGAAAACAAATGCTAAATTACGGTAAATTGTATCAAAGCTCATCCCCGGGTAATCAGGCTGTAGAAATTCCAACACATCTTTCGCTGATAGATATCTTTTTTCCTTAGCAAAAAGATGGAGCATGTCTTCACGTTTTCCGGTATGCTTGTACCCTTTTTCTTTTAAACATTCCATTGCATCGGTTACATTCATTCATTGTCACTCCTAACAACGCACTTTATATCACTATTTCAATATTAATTGTTTCACGTTCTTATATACTAACACCAAAATTAGATTAAACAAAGCAACAATTACAATCATCCCACCTGTAGCAATCATCCATTGATAAGAAAGATACAAACCAAGCAAAACCGCGAGTTGGGCAAAGATAATCCCAAATAAAATTAACTGTTTAAAGCTTTTAGCTACTTGAATGCTCGCAGCAACTGGAATGACAATTAATGCTCCGATTAACATGATTCCAACAACTTTAATTGACATTGAAATCATAAATGCGGTTAATATAGCAAAAATAAGATTAACAGCTCGTACAGGAATACCTGATGTTTTTGCAAATTCCTGATCAAATGAAACCGAAATAAACTCCTTATATAAAAAGGCTACTACTAAAAAAATGATGCCCGCTGCCGCAATAATAAAGTAAATATCCCCCATCGTTACACTTACAATGCTTCCAAACAAATAAGAATACCATTCTTGATAACCTGTTCTAGCTAAACTAATAAAAATGGCACTAAGCCAATGCCAGTTGATAAAATAATTGGAATCGCAAGCTCTTGAAAATCTTTATATATTGTTCGTAGCCTTTCTGTAAGTAACGCACCTATAATCGCGAACAGCAAGCCGAACAAAATCGGACTTATATTAGTAAACCAATGGCTTAACGTCCCTAACAAAACTCCTGCACTAATCCCTGTTAACGTAATATGAGAGATTGATTCTGAAATAACCGACACGCGACGAACTAATAAAAAGGAACCAATAATTGGAGCTATTAAGCCTATTATCACCCCGGCTACGATCCCTCTTTCGATAAACGATAATTCAATCATAGAGGTCGACCTTCTTTCTTATAATGGTCCTTCTCGAAATTAAGGCAACCAGCAAAATGCATACAGAAATCATGACAATCATGCCACCTGGTACTACATCTAAATAAAATGAAAAAATTAGTCCAAGAATGACAGAGATTTCACCAAAGATAATCGAATAAATAAATAACTGTTTAAATCCCTTTGCAAATCGCATAGCCGCTGCAACTGGTAATGTCATTAACGCCGAAACGAGTAAGATCCCGACTATTCTCATTGAGGCGACGATCACAAAGGCAACCATCACGATAAATATAAAATGGACGAGTTGACGATTTATGCCTGCAACGATTGCTTGCTCCTCATCAAACGATAAAAAGAATAACTCTTTAAAAAAAATAATAATGACAAAAAATACCGTAACTGAAATTAGAGCTATCGTCCAAACATCTTGTCACTAACGGTCATAACACTACCAAATAAATATTGAAATAAATCATTATTAAAACCATTTGCTAAAGATAAAAAGACAACACTTAATGCGATTCCCCCAGATAAAATAATCGGAATAGCGATTTCTTTGTAATACGTATAAGCTGTTCTTAGCCTTTCAATTAGAAGGGAACCAGCAACTGAAAATAGCATCCCCATCGTATAAGGACCTAAGATCGATATTGTTGGAACAGCTTTTGATACGTATAAACTTGCTGCGATACCGGCTAATGCAATATGCGATAGTGCATCAGCGATAAGAGATAATCGTCTAACAACAAGAAATACACCTAATAATGGAGCGATAAAACCGATCATTAAGCCCGTATATAAAGCATTTTGTAAAAATTCATATCGTAAAAACAACTCTATCATTCTTTAATGCCCTCCATGGTTATGTGTCAACATATGCACATCGTGTCCGTAGAAAGCCGATAAATCTTGATTAGCTTCAAACTCAGCGGTATTACCATGAAAATGGAGCGATTTATTTAAACAGGCTACATCCGTCACATGATCAGTCATTGCTCCGATATCATGAGTAACCATAATTAACGTTATACCCTTCTTTCGGTTTAATTGATCAAGCAAAGAATAAAAATTTTGTACGCTTTTAGCGTCAACTCCAACTGTAGGTTCATCAAGAATTAAAAGCTCAGGCTTACTGACTAATGCTCTTGCTATAAATACGCGTTGTTGCTGGCCACCAGACAGCTCTCCAATATTTTGATGTAAATATTCACTCATCCCCACTAACTCAATTGCCTCTTGAACTTGTTGTTTATGCACCTTCGTAAAAAAACGAAACATCCCAATCTTCCCGTATAAGCCATTGATACTACCTCAAAAACAGTCGCAGGAAATCCACTATTGAAACTATTTGCTTTTTGCGATACAAAACCAACTTTATCCCAATCACGAAACTTAGAAACCTTTTTTCCAAATAACTCAATTTGGCCTTTCTGTATCGGTAATAAGCCGAGTAATAACTTAATAAGTGTTGATTTTCCTGAACCATTAGGGCCAACTAACCCTAAAAAAGCTCCTTTATTCACAGTTAAAGAGATATTCTCAAGGACATTTCGATGATCATAACGAAACGAAACTTGATTCATTCGTATAGCTGCATGTTGATCCTGTTCCATCACCTAGTCCTCCTACATAATTTTTTATCAGAATAATTACGATTTAACTATATCCTTACCTATTATAGTACTTTTTTGTCATCTGTCCACTCATAAGCTATACTAATAATACTGATTTTTTATTTATTATGGTTTGTTAGGAGTGAAATGCTTGTCTACGTTATTTGCTATTGTTGATCTAGGATCAAATTCTATCCGGCTTGTTATTAATGAAATTGAGAAAAATGGACGCTATAAAGAAGTACATAATTTCAAAACCGTCGCTCGTTTAAGCTCCCATTTAAATGAGCAAGGTATTTTATCTAATGAAGGTATTCAAATTATTCTTGATACTTTATCACGGTTTAAAACAATTTTAACCTCTCATCAAATTAATAATATAAACATTATTGCGACAGCTGCTATGCGTAAAGCAGAAAATAAAAAAGAAATCGTTAAGCTTGTAAAAAAGAAATTGAATCTTGATATTCAAATTTTATCTGAATATGAAGAGGCATACTACGGCTATTTAGCAGTCGTCAATTCGATGTCAATTGAAACCGGTTTAACAATTGATATCGGTGGTGGAAGCACTGAAATTACTTATTTTAAAAACAGAAAATTAATTTATTATCATAGCTTTCCCTTTGGTGCTGTTACATTACATAAACAATTCTTTTCATCTAATCAATCACAATCAAGACAAATCCAAAGCTTGCGAAAGTTTATTCTCAATCAGCTCAAAACATTGCCATGGTTAAAACAAATATTAGTTGAATCGGTTATTGGGATTGGTGGAAGTGCCCGTAATTTATCTTTAATCCATCAAAGGCAAATTAATTACCCACTAGCAGGTATTCATCAATATGAATATCCTGCAATAGAACTTGTGCAAATGAATCAACATCTACAGAAAACAAGCTATGAAGATCGACTTACAATTGATGGGTTATCAAAAGATCGTGCCGATATTATCATCCTGCAGCAGAAGTCATCACATCTATTGTTCAATATGTAAAAGCAAAGTCATTTATTACGAGCCGAAAGGGCTTAAGAGACGGAGTTTTTTATGAAGAGCTGCTTCGAAAAATGGAGACAGCATTTTTTCCTAACGTCGCCGAAGAAAGCTTTTTTCAATTAGCACAAACATATGAAATCCAATTAAAACGTGTAAACCAAACCCATTTTATCGCAAAAAAGATTTATGAACATTTATCATCGATAATGATCAAGCATGACAAGGAAGAAGCGTTAAGGTTAATTCGTTACGGTGCAAATGTGTTCTATATGGGGCAATACATTAATCAAGAAGCGAGCAGTCAGAATACCTTTTATCTTTTAACAAACATGACAATTGATGGTCTAAGCCATAAAGAACGGTTAGCTATTTCTCTAATCGCTTCCTTTAAATCAAAATCACAGTTACAAAATTATGCTGCACCCTTTAAAAAGCTTATAACAAAACAGGATTTGAAATTTTACGAAACGATTGGTGCGATATTAAAATTGTCATATATACTTGATTGCACACATCAAAAAACAATTATTGATGTTGACCAGCTTTACAAAGACAAAGATGGGTACATTATTCAATTTGTTTATGTGAACGATCCTTACTTCGAAAAGTTTTATGCAGATAAATATATTAAGCACTTGGAAAAAGCTTTAAAGAAATCATTCCGATTAAAATTCGTGGAAGCAGCCGTTCTATCCTGCTAATCTTTACATAAAATTTACAATCAAATGCTAAAATGTAAGAGTGAACTGTATAGAAAGGTTGGTTTTAGATGGTGCAAAATAAAAATGAAGTAAAAAAAACGGATTTAGATTTAGACAACCCTGCATTTTATAACAATAGAGAACTAAGCTGGCTAGCATTTAATGAACGCGTGTTAGAAGAAGCAATCGACGAGAGAAACCCACTTTTAGAAAGATTAAAATTTCTAGCAATATTTAGTTCTAACCTTGATGAGTTTTTTATGGTTCGCGTTGCCGGATTAAAAGATCAAGTGAAAGCAGGCTATAACCGTCCTGAAAATAAGGCTGGTCTTACACCTAAACAGCAGCTTGCACGAATCTCGCAAAAAAATCATGCCTTAGTTCAATTGCAGGATACTGTTTTTACCGAAACACTATTACCAATGTTATACCATGAAGGATTTCATTTTTTAACGATTGATGAATGCAATGATGAACAGCTTGCCTTTTTAGAAAATAAATTTCAGCATTATATTTTTCCTGTTTTAACACCAATGGCAATTGATGCGTATCGGCCGTTTCCGATGCTTCTTAATAAAAGCTTAAACCTGGCCGTATTATTAACAAAACATGGTCAAACAGAACGTGATCAACTTGCTATTGTACAAGTACCAGCTGTCCTAACCCGATTTATCAAACTTCCTGAATCAAAAGGGAAAGAACAATTTATTTTACTCGAAAATGTGATTAGCCATTTTATTTATCACCTATTCAACGGCTATAAAGTTAAATCGGTATCCCCTTTTCGCATCACTAGAAATGCTGATTTAACGATTCATGAAGAAGGAGCCAGAGACCTATTAAGTGAAATCGAAAAAGAATTAAAGAAACGCAAATGGGGTGCGGCAGTTCGGTTAGAAATGCAAGAAGGCATGATGGATCACAATGTTCTTCAATTACTTCTTAACGTCCTTGAATTACACGAGGACGATATTTATTCATTACAAGGTCCATTAGATTTAACCTTTTTATTTAAGCTATACCAACAGCTATCAAAGGAGCATGAACATCTTGCAAATGAAACTTGGATTCCACAACCACCTGAAGATTTAATTGGGGAAGAGGATATTTTTGATGCGATCTTAAGTAAAGATATTTTTCTTCACCATCCTTACGAATCGTTTCAACCAATTATTGATTTTATGACAAAAGCAGCAGATGATCCAAATGTATTAGCGATCAAACAAACCCTTTATCGAGTGAGCGGTGATTCTCCCATCATACATGCTCTAGCCCTAGCTGCGGAAAACGGCAAACAGGTTACCGTACTTGTAGAGCTAAAAGCACGTTTTGATGAAGAGAATAACATACAGTGGGCAAAAAAGCTTGAAAAGGCAGGAGTCCATGTCATCTATGGGATTACAGGGTTAAAAACACATAGCAAAATTACACTCGTTGTCCGTCATGACCAAGGTAAAATTCAACGCTTTGTCCATTTAGGAACAGGTAACTATAACGACTCAACTGCTAAGCTTTACACAGATATGGATTATTGACAGCTAATGATAAGATTGGTATTGATGCAACAAATTTCTTTAATCATTTAAGTGGCTTTAGTGAAAAACCAAATTGGCACTTTTTATCTACTGCACCTTTCGATATTCGTGATACGTTTATAATGCTAATTGATCAGGAAATTCAAGCACATCAGGAAACCGGTCAAGGCCGAATTATTGCCAAAATGAATTCCCTTACCGATAAACCACTCATTTTGAAGCTATACGAAGCTTCTCGTGCTGGGGTAAAAATTGATTTAATTGTTAGAGGCATTTGCTGCCTTCGACCGGGAATTGAAGATGTAAGTGAAAATATTCGTGTTATAAGTATTGTTGACCGCTTTTTAGAACATAGCCGAATTTTTTATTTTCACCATGGTGGAGAGGAAAAATATTATTTGTCCTCAGCCGATTGGATGACTAGAAATATGGAGAAGCGAATTGAGATTCTCTTTCCTATCATTTCCCCTTCTATTCAAACTAGAATTAAAGACATATTAGAATTGACGCTTATGGATAACATGAAGGCACGCGAACAAAAAGCTGACGGGCATTATCAATATGTCGAGCGCCCTGCTCAAATGCAGCCAATTCAAAGCCAACTTTATTTTTACGAAATGGCATCACGTTTCTTCATAAGTGATGCAGAGTAGTATTTTAACAAAATAAAATCCGAACATTAATTCAAATTCTACCGTTAGACTTTTGAATTGGTTCGGATTTTTCTCTTTATAAACTTATATCGTAGAATTTTCGTATGTTGGGATGGTTATTATAACCGTTGTGCCAACATTATACTCACTCTTTATTTGAAAATTACCTCCATGGTCTTCTACTATTTTCTTACATAACGCAATCCCAATCCCATTCCCATTCTTTTTCGTTGTGAAAAAAGGACGGCCAATTTGTGCTAACACGTCATCTGGAATGCCTTTTCCATTATCCTCAACAGAAATCGTATAATAATCTCCATTTATCGTTGTTTTAATATTCAATTTACGTTGCATATGTTCATCCTCAAAGGCTTCTATTGCATTGCGCAACAGGTTTAACATCACTTGTTTCATCATCGGTTCGTTCACATACACTTTGGCATCTGTCTCTATAAATTGGTATGTAAATTGAACATTGTGTAATAAACATTCTGATTTCATTATTTCTACTAATGATTCCATGATTTCCAGTCCCGAATAGATGTGACGTCCGCTTTTTTTCCGGGAAATGGATAAAAAATCTTCAATTATGACATTCATTCGATCAAGCTCTGACATTATTGTAGAATAATACTTTTCATATTCTTTTGTTAAATGTGATAATTGTATAAATCCCTTTATTACCGATAAGGGGTTACGTAATTCATGAGCAACACCTGCTGCAATGTGAGATACAGTTTCTAATTGATGATGAAATGTTAATAAATTTTGAAATTGCTTATGCAAACTTCTATCTTCCAAACTTACCATAACATGATTAACTGAGAATGGAAAAGCATTTATAAAAAATTGGTAATCGTCTAATTCGAACTCAAAACAAACACGTTCACCATTCATTATCACTCTTCTAAAAACCTTTTCAATTTCTGGAAAAACAGGATGTACTTTTATTAAATCAGTAAGAGGTTTATTCATTAATTCATCAGATTCTAATCGCAATATTTCAAATACCGTTTGTCCCCATTTTACAACCTCCATACCCTTATCTAATTCAATATAAGGAATGCCAAGATACTCCATCAGATTGTAGTCATTTTCTTTACTACCCTCTTTTTTTATTCGGATGATCGAGTTTATATGAGATGCATTCATTCAACATCGCACTCCTTTTTTATACCTAGGTACAACCTCTCAATCCACAACTACTCTTTTAAAAAATGGAAAATATCAACTTTATTTATAATCTTTCGACTACCATCCTTAAAAATCCTTTTTTCTATTTAAGAAATTCCATATTTTTCTCTTTTTTTAATTAATCACACTTTTTTAAGATGATCATATGCTGTAGGCGAGTATCCATTAATTCATTGAAAGAGGTGTACTAATGAATAGCATTATGCAACAACTTATTAATCAAAAGGTAAATTCCATCACTTCGCCTGAATTGCTTGATTTAGCTAAATCATATAATATTTCTTTATCAAAAGATCAAGCAGACAAAGTGATTGCGATTTTACGTACGGAAAAAATAAATGTAGCGGACCAAAAACAGCTCGAGCGAATACTTCACCGCCTACAAACCGAAGTCGATCCATACGTTACTTCCGTTATCCAGCAGCTTCTAAAACAATTTTTATAACTCCAACCACATAAAAAAATGTCCATTCTAGACAAAGATCGAGAATGGACATTTTTATGTTAAACATTTATTATTTTTGTAAGCAATTCACTATCAAAATCCCCTTGCTTAAGCATTGCAATCTCATGTAAGTAAGGAGGTTTTTTATTTTTCTTATCTTCCCCAACATATGGTGTTTCTAAAATTTTCGGGACATCTTGAAGTTGCGGATGATGGACGATATAATGCAAGGCTTTAAATCCAATATGACCAAAACCGATGTTTTCATGGCGATCTTTTGCTGCCCCTCTCTCATTTTTACTATCATTAATATGCAAAACTTTTAATCGGTCCAATCCAATTATACGATCGAATTTATCTAACACTCCGTCAAAATCCTCTACAATATCGTAGCCAGCATCATGTGTATGACATGTATCAAAACAAACAGATAATCGCTCATTATGAGTGACACCGTCCATAATCATTGCTAGCTCCTCAAACGTACGACCGCATTCTGAGCCTTTTCCTGCCATTGTTTCTAAGGCAATTTGTACATCTCGTTTTTCCTCAAATACTACGTTTAACCCTTCAATAATTTTACGGATTCCAGCTTCCGCACCTGCCCCAACATGTGCACCGGGATGAAGTACAATTTGTTTAGAGCCTAAAGCTTCTGTTCGTTCAATCTCTGAACGTAAGAAACGGACCCCAAGCTCGAACGTTTCAGGTTTTGTTGTATTTGCTATATTAATGATATAAGGAGCATGTACGATTATATCTTTCATCCCTTGATCTTTCATATGTGATTGGCCAGCTTCAATATTTAATTCTTCTATAGCTTTTCTTCTCGTATTTTGAGGTGCTCCCGTATAAATCATAAACGTAGAAGCTCCATAAGAAGCAGCCTCTTCACTTGCACCAAGCAGCATTTTCTTCCCATTCATTGATACATGTGAACCAATCTTTAATGTCATTGTTTCCCTCTCCCTTAAAAATCCTATTTCTTCTGTCTTCTTTGCCGTTTCACTCGTTCTTCAAGTTGACGCTTTGCTTTCTTCTTATACCCCGGTTTGACCTTTTTGGCTTTCGCAACGGCTTTTCCGCCTGTATTTTTTTTCTCTATTTTTTTACCTATTTTTACACCTTCTTGTTTCGTTGCCACTTTCCTACTTTTCTTGCCAGGTACACCTAAAGGTGGTCGATCTAGCGTTAACCAATTACCTTGCTTAAGATCAGCATACGTAAATGATATTCCCTTTTTAATGAGCTTTTCTACCGCGTGCTGATCTTCCTGTTCAAAAATCGTGAATGCAATGCCATCAGCACCAGCACGTGCTGTTCTACCTACACGGTGAATATAAAAGTCTAAATCTTGCGGTAAGTTGAAATTAATTATATGACTAACACCGCGAATATCAATTCCTCTTGCAGCTAAATCAGTGGCCACTACATATTGAACTTTGACCTCATTAATTTGTCTCATGACTTGCTTACGTGCTCGTGGCTGTAACCCCCCATGAAGTCGCTCAACATTTAAACCTTTTTCTAGCATCGCATCGGCGACTTCATCAGCTTGGTCCTTTGTATTCGTAAAAATAATCGCTAAATATGGATTTATTGATTTTGCCAATTCCACTACAAAGTCTATTTTATTCCGATGCCGCAGTGGTACAATCCGATGCTCAATTTTGCGAGCAGCTGCTTGTTGTGGCTGAACATGTACGTGTCTTGGATCATTCATATATTTCTTCAAAAATGGCTGGAGCTTTTCAGGAATTGTCGCAGAAAAAACCATCATTTGCAGCTCCTCTGCCATTTTTGAAGCAACCCGATCAACATCATCAATAAATCCCATATCAAGCATCTGATCCGCTTCATCGACAACTAGCATTGTTGCAGTATGAACAAGTAATTTTTGGTCTTGTACTAAATCCGCTAATCGTCCAGTCGTTCCAACTACAATTTGTGGCTGTACTTTCAGACCTTCGACGATTCGTTGACGATCCGTTCCTCCAACAATCAGCTTAGCATGAACTCGTTGTTTTTCTTCAGCTACATCGACAAGCTTCTTTAATTCTTGAAAAAGCTGGGAAGCAAGTTCCCTAGTTGGAGCCGTAATAACTGCTTGAACCTCATGCTTTGATACATCAATTTTATCAACAATTGGTAATAAGAATGCCAATGTTTTCCCTGTACCCGTTTGCGATTGGCCAATAACGTCCTTACCACTTTTTATTGCTGGTATAAGTCGTTCTTGAATATCTGTTGGAAGTCGTAACCCTTGGTTACTTAGTGCATCAATTAAATATGATTTTAATTGAAATCGTTTAAAGTTATCTGCTATCATTTCATTCCCACTTTCTCATTCGTCATTGCAATAGTTCATTTTACCATATTCTTTAATAGCTTGGCTATTATCACCTCTATCATCCAATTTACATATAGCTAATAATAAGGAATCTAACACAAATAAATCCATTTTAAAGAAGAGATCATAACGTTATTGAGAGGAGTATCATTATGCATCAGTTTGGACCACCGTTTGGATCAATCCCTATGCAATCAACAATGACAGGAAGCATGTTTCCACCCCCTTCACCTACCGCGTTACCAGGTGGAGCACCAGGTTCATTATTTCAAGGTGGTAGTGGAGGATTTGGTGGATTATTATCACGCCTATTTGGCATAGGTGGTGGAGCTACTCAATCAATGGGCGGAGCCGCTCAATCAATGGGTGGAGCTATAGGTAGCGGACTAGCATCATCCGCTGGCTCTGGTATGAATTTAACAACAATGCTTACAAACGCTCAGAGAATTGTTGGACTTACACAACAAGTAGTACCGATGGTTCAGCAATATGGACCTTTAATCCGCAATATGCCGATGATCTGGAAGATTATGCGCAGCTCTGATAATAGTGATGAAGTGACCACTGAAGAAGGAACCACTCCAACTACTGAGGATGTAGAAATTGATAAGAAAGAAACAAAAACGGAATCTGCTGACTCAATTACAAACAAGAATGAAAAAGAGGAACGAACAGAAGTATCAGTTACCGTTGAAGAGGAACAGAGTTCACAACGTAGTAAAAAACGAGAAACAATTAATGGCATTCCTGCACCTAAATTGTATATTTAAATTTATTATGCATAAGCTTATTATAAACAGTGAATTTAGTGATTGACAAACAAACCCGATCAGTAGTAAAATTTACTTTTTGTATTATTTTTGTTATAATAGCTGTAATACTTGATTGGAGGAATGCCCATGTTTAATGTCGGAGACCATGTCGTTTATCCTTTCCACGGAGCTGGAACAATTACGGATATTGAAGAAAAGGACGTATTAGGTGAAACTCTATCGTACTATATTCTTCATTTCCCGCTTGTCGACGTCACACTTATGCTCCCTGAAAACCGAATTAATCAATCCGGTTTAAGAAAGGTGATTGATCAATCCGAACTTGATTCACTAGTAGAAGCTCTACAAAACGGACCAGAATTACCGTCTACAACGAGCCATTTCTCCCGAGAAACCGAAAACCTATTAAAAAGCGGTAGTATTATTGATGCTGCTCATTTAATTTCTTCACTTTCACGAAAACAAACTGAAAGGGCAAACGGTCTCCATATTCAAGACCGTAATCACCTTCAAAAAGCTCGTCAAATGATCGTAAGTGAACTTGTTCTTGTTAATGAAATGTCTGAAGAGCAAGCATATGAGTTTATCGATGATGCCTTACTTGAAATGAAGCAAGCGTAAGGATTGTCACACGTGGCAAACTCCTTTATACTAAAAGAATAAATAAGCATAGAGATGTTTCAACTAATCATTGGGGCATCTCTATTGTCTTTGTTAACGATGGAACTCAAGTAGGAGGACTAATTATATGAATGTAAAAAAAATATCTCCAAGAGGTTATTGTTATGGTGTCGTTGACGCTATGGTCCTAGCTCGACAAGCAGCTGCAAACCTTGATTTGCCACGTCCTATTTATATATTAGGAATGATTGTCCATAACAAGCATGTCACAGATGCATTTTCTGAAGAAGGAATTATTTCTTTAGATGGACCTAACCGCTTAGAAATTTTAAAGAAAGTTGACAAAGGGACCGTTATATTTACGGCTCATGGTGTTTCACCAGAAGTACGGAAGCTCGCCAAAGAAAAAGGGTTAACGGTTGTTGATGCAACATGTCCTGATGTCACACGTACACACGACCTCATTCGCGAGAAGGTTTCGGAAGGCTACGAAATTATTTACGTCGGTAAAAAGGGACATCCTGAACCTGAAGGAGCGATTGGAGTTGCACCAATGTCCGTTCATTTAGTAGAATCTGTTGAGGATGTTCATACGTTAAACTTAACATCATCTAAAATCATTATTACAAATCAAACAACGATGAGCCAGTGGGATGTTAGTGACATAATGAAAAAAGCGATGGAGCTTTATCCTCATGCTGAAGTTCATAATGAAATCTGTTTAGCAACTCAAGTACGTCAAGAAGCAGTTGCTGAACAAGCAAGAGAATGTGATCTTGTTATTGTTGTTGGTGATCCTAAAAGTAATAATTCCAATCGACTTGCACAAGTATCTGAGCAAATTGCTGGAACGAAAGCTTACCGAATTGGCGATTTGTCAGAGTTGCAATTGGACTGGCTTAAAAATGTTGAAACGGTAGGTGTCACTTCCGGGGCATCAACTCCAACGCCAATTACCAAATCAGTAATATCTTTTCTAGATCAATATGATCCAAAAGACGATTCAACATGGCAAGTCGAACGAGAAATTAATCTTAAGAAAATACTTCCTAAAGTAAAAATTAGATAAAAAAAAGGTGTTATTACGCGTAGCCGTTACAAGAGGATTTGTTCTTCTGAAAATCTAGTTCTTTCAGAAGAACGGGTAACGGTCAACTCTTTATGAAGCCATTCCCTCTTAAACGAACGTGAAAGGATCTGTATTTACCTTTGAAGAAATGACTTCTGTAGCTGCCTTTTTATCCTCAATATACTTCTTGAGAAATTGTTTTACTGCTTCTTTCATTATTTTTTCTACATTATGACCAGGATCAACAATCGACAATCCGTCCATCATAGCATCATGGGCTACATGATAATAAACATCCCCAGTTACGATTACATCTGCTCCTTTGTAGATAGCTTGATTCATATACTTATTACCATCTCCACCTAAAACCGCTACTTTTTTAATTGGCGTTTGAAGGTCCCCTACAACACGTGCTCCTTTCACAGAAAATGCTTCTTTCACATGCTGTGCAAAAGCTTCTAACGTCATTTCTTTTTCTAAATAACCGATTCGACCTAATCCTAAGACATTTCCATCGTTATGAAGTGGATACATATCATATGCTGGTTCTTCATATGGATGGGCTTTTAACAACGCCCGAATAACTCGTTTTTTTAAATTTTCAGGGAATATAGTTTCTATTTTAACTTCCTTTACTTCTTCTAACTTGCCCTGCTCACCTATATGAGGATTTGCCCCTTCTTCCGGTAGAAAGCGTCCGACCCCTTCAGATGAAAAGCTGCAATAACTATATTCTCCTATATGACCCGCTCCTACCTTTCCAAGTGCATCTCGAACTTTCTCTGCATCTTCTATAGGAACAAATACAGCTAACTTTACTAATGAGATCGATTGAGTTGGGGCTAATACATCAACATTTTGTAACCTTAACGCTTCAGCCATTAAATCATTAACCCCTCCTGGTGCCACATCTAGATTAGTATGTGCAGCGTAAATCGTTATATCATGTTTAATGGCCTTTTCAACAATTCGACCATGAGGTGTATTAATATCAATTTTCTTTAACGGTCTAAATAGTAATGGATGATGGGCTATAATCAAATCAACCTGTTGTTCGATCGCTTCATCAATTACTTCCTCAAGAACATCAAGGCAGTCATGATTTTTTGATAGGTTTATTTAACGAACCGATCATCAAACCGTTTTTATCTCCTTCTACTGCGAATGATTTTGGAGACCACTCTTCAAAAGCTTGGATAAGTGCTTGTCCATTTATTGTATTCACGATAAAACCTCCTCGACCATTTTAATCTTACTTTCCAAAGCAACTCGCTTTAATTGAATGACATTGTCTTCTTGTTTCGCCTGTTTAAGTGAGCGTAACACATTCTTCCAATTCGTCACTTCAGCTAACCACTTCTTGCGAAAAATGTTAGACCTTTCTTCCATCAAAAAAGGACCTAGTAATAACTTTGCCTCTTCCATTTCATTATATTGAAGGTCTTCACCACGTTCAGCAACTAGTACCTCATAAATTTTCCCTTCATCTTCAACAATCTCCTCGGCAATCAGCTTCCAAGTATGTTGCTTTAACCAGATTCGTATTAGATTTGCACCTACATTCGGTTGTAAAATCAACCTTGAAACACCCTCTAACTTTTCCTTTCCTTCCTCCAATATCGCAGAAATAAGACCTCCTCCCATACCACAAATCGTTATCGTATCTACTTCACCAGGCTCTATTACCGATAGTCCATCTCCTTTTCGAACGTAGATTTTATCTTCAAGCTGTAATTTCGTAACCTGTGTGTTTGCCGAATGAAATGGACCGTCATTAACCTCACCTGCTACAGTTAAAGAACTCTGCTTATTTAACGTTAAATAACATGGTAAATAGGCATGATCTGAACCGATATCTGCTACCTTTGCTTCGTTTGGTACGTATTTGGCTACCGTTAATAATCTTTTTGATAGCTGTAGTTCATTCATCCATTCTCCTCCTATCTAAAAAACATTAAGTATACTAGTCTTGCTAATGCCTCACACCAGATTGGCACTTATAATAATCGCTACTAGCCCCAAATTAAACGACACTTTTTGACGATCGTTTGTTCAAAATTTTTATAAAAAAGAAGGTATTTCAAAAAGGTTTAAATCTCCCTTTTAAAATACCCCCTTCACTTATTCCGATTGAGATAATAAATATTGAGCAATTGCATCTGCTTCTACGTCATTAAGATGATCAAAAGCAGGCATTGTACCTGGCCCTGTATGAATAATGTTAACTATCTCTTCAGCAGTATATTTTCCTTCTAATGCATTTAATGCTGGTGCAGAAGTACCGCTTAAATCGGCTCCGTGACAGGCAATACACGATTGAGTGTACAGTTCCTCACCTGCTACAATTGGATCTTCAAATTCTGTTACTTCTTCAGGTTCTTCATCTGAATGCATTTGCGTGCGCTGATCCATCGCCCAAAATGAGAGGGCTACCGTTAATAAAATACCAACTAATGCCGTTATAGCAAAAGGGAATAATGGTTTTCCTTTCAATGTTAGATCCTCCTTCATTCGTAGTAAATGCTCGTCAAGTATGTAGACGTTAATAATTCCCTTCCTCATTCTACTTTAAAATGAAATGAAAGAAAAGGGATTGTCCCCAGTTTTGCTTATTTTGTCACTCTTTTATCTAATCAGTACAACAACTCCTAAAATGAATGCCGCTGCACCTAATGAATAGAATAACTTTATTTTTTTCTTCCAACCAATTAATGACCAAGCTAGTGCATGGAAAATAGTCGTTAAGCCGAACAGATATTTTTGATCTTCTATGATGGCATAACCCAACTCAAGCGTTAGTAAATACAAAATGAGGGCCGCCATAAACTGAAACAATTGTGCCAGTATTGACGAATGATTGTTAGTTTGTTTGGCAACCATAAAAATGGCTAAAGTGAAAATAATGGCAATTGCTGTTTGCAATACTAATGCAAATTGAGTAAAATATAATATAAGAACTGTTAATAAAAACATTGCGTACACCATTAGGAGTGGAAAGAGATTTTTTTTGACAATGTTTTCGTCTCTCGGTCATTTCCTTCTGAATATAATGTTAGTAAAAAATCACAATAATGCTCTGGTAACAGTTTTGACTTACGCCAATGCTTAATCTCTTCAATAACGATTTCTTTTCGCTCTTTCCTCATATTCTCCTCCTACAAGAAAAAGGACTGTCCTTGTAAAAAAACAAGAGAACAGCCCTATGATCTTTCTGTATCAATTAAGCTAGAGCCTATTCCAAGAAATCCTTTAATCGTTTACTTCGACTAGGATGACGAAGCTTTCGAAGTGCTTTCGCTTCTATTTGTCTAATTCTCTCGCGCGTAACACCAAACACCTTTCCTACTTCCTCTAAAGTACGTGTTCGCCCATCATCTAAACCGAAGCGTAATCGAAGTACATTTTCTTCACGATCAGTTAATGTATCTAATACGTCCTCTAACTGCTCTTTCAAAAGCTCATACGCTGCTGCATCTGACGGTGCTAACGCTTCTTGGTCTTCAATGAAATCACCTAAATGGGAATCGTCTTCTTCACCAATTGGAGTCTCTAAAGAAACTGGCTCCTGGGCAATTTTTAATATTTCTCGAACCTTCTCTGGAGTAAGTTCCATTTCATCAGCAACTTCTTCAGGTGTTGGCTCACGACCAAAGTCCTGTAGCAATTGACGTTGAACTCGAATGAGCTTGTTGATTGTTTCAACCATATGAACAGGGATTCTAATTGTTCTCGCTTGGTCTGCAATTGCACGTGTAATTGCTTGGCGAATCCACCATGTTGCATACGTACTAAATTTAAAACCTTTATCGTAATCAAACTTTTCAACAGCCTTAATTAAGCCCATATTCCCTTCTTGAATTAAGTCCAAAAAGAGCATTCCACGACCAACATAGCGCTTTGCAATAGAAACGACAAGTCGTAAGTTGGCTTCTGCTAACCTGCGTTTTGCTTCCTCATCGCCTTGTTCAATTCGTTTTGCAAGCTCAATTTCTTCTTCTGCTGATAATAGCGGGACACGGCCAATCTCTTTTAAATACATTCGAACAGGATCATTAATTTTAATACCTGGTGGTACGCTTAAATCATTTAGGTCAAATTCCTCTTCTTTCTCCGTCTGTTGCAAACTAGGAACAACATCATCTGCATCATTAGAGATTTCTACACCTTGTTCACCGAGATATTCAAAAAATTCATCCATCTGATCTGAATCTTGGTCAAAAGCGGCTAATTTCTCTGTAATTTCGGTATAAGTTAATACACCACGCTTTTTACCTAGCTCTACCAATTGTTCCTTCACTTGATCGATCGACAATTCACCTTCCGCTAATGGGCGTAATGGCTTATCAGTCATTCGATCCCCTCCTTCCATTGTTCCAACCAACACAATAATTAAACCGATTAAAGCATTTGCTTTAATTGGTGAATCTCTGTTAACATCATCGCTGCTTTTATTGGATCCTTTTCCTTCTTCACTTCAAGTTCTTTTTGTTCTATTTCTACCCGTTTTGGATAGTTTTCAATCAACGTCATATAATCATTAAGCTCTTGTTCCTCATATTCATTATTTACTTCAAGCATCGCAAGTTCAGTCGCTAATCTGATTAAACGATCATCAGTTAATTGCCCAATAAATGAACTAGGATCAGCTTCATATCCTTTTGCATAATATGCAAATAAATAGGCCGCTAATGCTTGGTGCTCATCAATATAAAAGGCACCACCGAGTTTCTCCTGCACTAATTCTGCAACATGCTCATCTTTCATCATATGTGCAATCAGCATACGTTCAGCATTATGATGTGCTGGCAATAGCTTTTTCGGTTGAAACATCTGCTGCCGCACTTGAATGACACTCTTTTTCTCTTTATTCGTATGTGACTTTTTTTCACGGTATAAAC
Organism: Bacillus sp. JCM 19034; assembly: GCF_001310635.1. Classification (GTDB taxonomy): domain Bacteria; phylum Bacillota; class Bacilli; order Bacillales; family Bacillaceae_D; genus Halalkalibacter. Next base: position 15,460 of record NZ_BAXR01000001.1, on the reverse strand, counting down.
GATATTGTTCCTGTTTTAGTGCATCTAACGATAAAGAAAATTCATCAGCAAGCTGCCTTAAATAGTGGTCACGCTCCACCGCTTTTTGCAAATTGGCAATTTCAATTAAAACAGCTTCAATGTACATCATTCGTTCTGATTCATTTTGCAAATTACGCCCTTGTCGCAAATAATGCATCTTAAAAGCCATCAACGTCATGCTAGACCCTATTACATCCGTTTTAAAGCGATCTGCACCAAACTCTTGGATATAGTCATCGGGATCATAACCGTTTGGCAAATTTGCCACTTTGACAAGGCAGCCTTCCTGCTGTAAAATCGAAGCATTTTTATAAGCGGCCTCAAGCCTGCTGAATCAGAATCGTAGCAAAGCGTAACGGATTGTGCATTACGTCGTATCATACGTACCTGCTCAGCAGTTAAAGCTGTTCCTAATGTTGCTACTCCATTTGATACTCCAGCAGCCCAAGCTGCAATGACATCGACATAGCCCTCAAATAATACTAAGGAGCTTTGTTTTCGAATCGCAGATCGTGCTAGATGAAAGCCATAAAGTGTCTCGCTCTTATGAAAAATGGGGGAATCAGAGCTATTTAAATACTTTGGCTTTTCATCCAATATCGTCCGCCCGCCAAAAGCAATCACTTGCCCTTTTGCATCCCAAATTGGAAACATTAATCGCTGGCGAAAGCGGTCATATGGTCCGTCATCAGACTCCCTAGCTCCCAACAAACTCGCCTCAACCATTTTTGAAATATCAAAACCTTGCTTTTGCAAAATCGTCGTTAGTGCATCCCAACGATTCGGTGCAAACCCGATTTGGAAATGTTCTACCTGTTCCTTTGTAAATCCTCTTTTTTTTAAGTATTCTCTACCAAGCTTTCCTTCCTCCGTTAACATGAGGACATGATGATACAATTTCGCAGCCACACTATGTGCTTTTTTCATTTCTTCATAAGGTCTCGAAGCATTCGTCGAAGCATGGCCTTCGATTGAACATTAATATTTGCCCGTTTTCCTAGTTGAACAGCTGCCTCAACAAACGTTAAACCTTCTAGGTCCATTAGAAACGTAAAAACATTTCCTCCTGCTCCACATCCGAAGCAATGATAAAGTTGTTTATCAGGAGATACTGAAAACGAAGGTGTGTTTTCTCCGTGAAATGGACATAAACCGCTATACTGTCGCCCTTGCTTTTTTAGTTGAACATGGTCACTAATGACGTCGACAATATCAGTTGAGCGCTTAATCTCTTCAATAACTGAATCCGGAATACGAGTTGTCATTTACTTCATCTCCAACATGCATTAATTCGACTCATTATGAGTTATTCCTGCTTTATCTTCAAGAATTTTTTTGAAACTTGATTTAAAAAATTGACGATCCTCCTGTTTAAAAGGTTTCGGGCCTTTCGTTTTATTTCCCATTCGCCGTTGCTTTTGAGAATAAAAACGTGCATCCAACATTTGGTCGATCTGTTTCTCCTTGAATTCTCTCCCCGAGGTGATAAAACAGTAATCCCTTTAGAAAGAAGTAAAGATGCTAAACCGTGGTCTTGCGTAATACATACATCCCCTTTTTTAGCATAATTAACTAAATAGAGATCTACTGCTTCCTTGTCAGGGTCAACCGTCACCGTACGAGCAGGTGCTTGTAAAAACAGGTCATGGGCATAAGAAGCGACAAATACCATGTCAATGCTGTACAGTATACACAAATCAACAATCTCATCTTTAACAGGACATGCATCTGCATCCACGTATACTACGAATGGTGAAAAGTTCATATTACTATCATTCAACATCCCTTTCAAATTTCCTGCTTCAATCCTAAAGAATTTGGTTGATTTTTGTCGATTTACATCCCTACTGTTTTTCCTTTACTATCTTTACCAAAAAACTAAGAAAAAGTCTTGACTTTTTAAATTTATTTGATCTTTTCACAAATATACCATAAGAAAAGCGACAAATTTACTATTTTGCTTACTATTTTTGCTATTGGCGAAACATATTTGATATGAGATTAGCTGTTTCCTCTACTGCCTTATTAGAAACATCGATCACTGGGCATCCGATCCGCTTCATCACCGCCTCAGAGTACACTAGCTCTTCTTTAATTCTATCTAGATTTGCATAGTGGGCATCTTCCTTTAAACCAAGTGCCTTTAATCGTTCAGCTCTGATACTATTTAATTTCTCTGGGCTAATTTTTAAGCCAATGCATTTTTTTGGTGAAACCTCAAATAATTCCTTAGGAGGATCAACCTCAGGGACTAACGGAACATTTGCAACCTTTAACTGTTTATGTGCTAAATATTGCGAGAGTGGTGTTTTGGACGTTCTTGATACACCTATTAGTACGACATCAGCTCGTACAATCCCTCGTGGGTCACGGCCATCATCGTATTTCACTGCAAATTCAATTGCTTCTACTTTACGAAAATAATCTGCATCTAATTTATACAACAACCCCGGCTCTGAACGGGGATGGATATTTGTTAACTCTTTTAGCCCATAGAGCATCGGTCCAATTATATCAACCGCTTGTACTTGTTCCTCACGTGCTTTCAACATTAAAAAATCACGTATCTCAGGTACGACAAGTGTATAAGCAATGAGTGCTTGTACCTTTTTCGCTAAATGAATGATTTCAATAATCGTTTCCTCATCATCAACGAATGGAATTCTTTTTACTTCAATACCTGCTCCATTAAACTGACTAGCAGCAGCTTTAACGACAAGCTCAGCTGTTTCTCCTACAGAGTCTGAGACAACATAAACAATCGGCTTTGTTCCTTGTTCGTCCAAGGCTTATCCTCCTTCTTAGTTGCTAGTTTTTCGCTGCAAATACTAATTCCTGAAAGTTAGCAAATGATTGAATGACATGAGCAAGTGCAGCCATTTGATTTAAACGATTATTACGTATTTTTAAGTCTTCAGACATAACCATAATATTGTCGAAATAAGCATTAATCGTTGGTGCCATTTGTTCAAAGGCATCATACGCACGTTCAACATCACCATTAGTTAGTGCATGACCAACCTTATCTTTTAAACCATTGTAAGCATCAAACATCTGTTGTTCTTCTTCTTTCTCAAATAAACCTGGAATAACCTCCTCAACATCTGTCGCTTTTTTAGCAATATTTGTTACACGACTCAATGCTTCAACAACCTGTTTAAATTGAGGGTTTTCGCGCTTTTCCGTAATGATCTTTGCTTTTTTAATGAGTGTTGGGATATAACCGATCGATTGTGCTAATACTGCATCAATGACATCGTAAGTCATCCCACTTTCCTGCAATACAGCTTTTACTCGTAACTGGAAGAATTGTAGCAACTCTTCTTCTACTTCTTCACGATTACGCTTTAGGACTTTATTTTCATTAGCAATCGTTAGGCTCTCTTTAATTAATTGTTCAATTGTGGCATCTAATTGATAGTCACGTAACATTTGAACAATACCTGCTGCTTGTCGGCGAAGAGCATACGGATCCTGTGAGCCTGTTGGAATTAGTCCAATAGCAAAGCATGTAACAATCGTATCAAGCTTATCCGCCAAACTTACTACAGTTGCAGCTAATGAATCCGGGCTGGCGTCTCCTGCAAAGCGTGGTTTATAATGTTCAAAAATACCATGAGCGACTGTCTGATCCTCACCGGCAAGCTCAGCATACACTTCACCCATCCGGCCTTGTAACTCTGTAAATTCTCCGACCATTTGTGTTACTAAATCAAACTTCGCAATTTCTGCAATACGTTTTGAGGCAGCTTTTGTTTCATCAGCGACATTGAACAACTCATTCATGATCGCAACATGTCGTTGAATTCGCCTTACTTTATCGGCTATCGATCCTAGCTCTTCATGATAAACGATATTCTCAAGCTGATTTAAGGCATTCTCAATCGGTAGCTTCTGATCCTCAGCAAAGAAAAACGCAGCATCTGAAAGACGAGCTCTCAGTACTTTTTCATTTCCTTTTGCGACATTTTCAAGGTGATCACGATTTCCATTGCGTACTGTAACAAAATATGGCAATAGCTTGCCATTTTGATCTTGAACTGGAAAATAACGCTGATGTTCACGCATAGAAGTAATTAAGACTTCTTTTGGCAACGATAAAAAGTCTTTATCAAAAGAACCGTATAGAGCTGTTGGATATTCAACCAAATGATGAACTTCTTCTAAAAGATTCTCATCAATTGTAATTACCCATTGTTTTTCAAGTGCCATCTCTTTTAGTTGCTTACGAATTTCATTTTTCCTCTCATTCAAATCAACCATAACGTATTGCTTTAACAAAGCCTGCTTGTATTCACTCGGTTTAGTAATAGTCACTTTTTGACCGAGGAAGCGATGTCCGTATGTGACATTTCCTGTTTGAATATTCGTTATTGAAAACGGGATAACTTCCGTTCCATACAATGCGATTAACCATTGAATTGGCCGGGCATATTTTAAAGAATGTGAGCCCCAGCGCATATTTTTTGGAAAATGAAGAGAAATAATAATATCCTTTAAATCAGGTAAAAGCTCAATTGTCTGTTTCCCAGCAATATATTTTTTTGCATAAATGTAATCGACACCCTTTACCTGTTTGAAAAACAAATCGTCAACACTTACACCTTGGCCCCGTGCAAAGCCTTGTGCAGCCTTACTCCAATTACCTTCTTCATCTATAGCAATTTTCTTTGCTGGTCCTTTTGCTTCTTCCTCCATGCTCGGTTGTACTTCAGCTAGATCAGATATCACGATAGCTAGGCGGCGTGGTGTCGCATATGCTTGCAGCTCAGTAAAATCTAGTCGTTGTTCCTTTAGCCATGTTTCAATTTTATCCTTTAATTGCTCAATAGCTGGTGTAACAAAACGAGCAGGTAATTCCTCTAAACCAATTTCAATTAAAAAATCCTTACTCATGACGATCTCCACCTTTCTTCAGCATCGGAAACCCAAGTCTTTCGCGTTCATCATAATATAGCTTAGCAGCTGTTCTCGCTAAATTCCGTACCCGGCCAATATAACCAGTACGTTCAGTTACGGATATAGCCCCACGTGCATCCAACAAATTAAATGTATGCGAACACTTTAAAATATAATCATATGCTGGGAAAACTAGGTTCTCATCCAATGCTCTTTTTGCTTCCTGCTCATATGTGGAGAACAAAGTAAATAACATATTTGTATCTGATACTTCAAACGTATAGGTAGAATGCTCATATTCAGGTTGTTTAAAAATATCACCGTATGTAAACCCTTCTACCCATTCTAGGTCAAATACATTTTCTTTATCTTGGATATAAGAAGCTAAACGTTCAATTCCATACGTTATTTCTGCTGATACAGGATTAGCCTCAAGTCCTCCTACCTGCTGGAAATAGGTAAATTGCGTAATTTCCATCCCATCTAACCAGACTTCCCAACCAAGACCTGCACAGCCTAGTGTAGGGTTTTCCCAGTTGTCCTCAACAAAACGAATATCATGCTCAAGTGGATTTATTCCAAGTGCCTTTAAGCTATCCAAGTATAGCTCTTGAATATTTAATGGAGAAGGCTTCATAATCACTTGAAATTGATGATGTTGATAAAGACGATTCGGATTTTCCCCATAACGACCATCTGCTGGACGTCTTGATGGTTCTACATACGCTACATTCCACGGCTCTGGACCAATTGTACGTAGTAATGTAAATGGACTCATCGTTCCTGCTCCCTTTTCGGTATCATACGCTTGCATAATCATACAATTTTGTTTTGACCAATATTTTTGAAGTGTTAAAATCATTGTTTGTACATTCATATTGCTCACTCCTCCGATTTTTTGAATTTGCGACATGAGATAAGTGTTTTAAAACAACAAAAAAACTCTCGTCCTATGTCTGCAATGACATAGGGACGAGAGTTGCTCCCGCGGTTCCACCCTACTTATTAGCTCGAACAAACGCTAATCACCTTCAACGATATGCTCCGGAATGCCTTCTTTATCCCCTTAAGCCCTAGCTCGCACCGTCCTAGGTTCGCTTTCTTAAGATTAGATAATTACTACTTTCCATCAACGCAACTTATTCATATAGTATGCATCATACTAAATAAAAGCTAAACCTGTCAAGAAAAATTGCACTAAATTCCAGTCCACGAAAATGCTAATCTGATTCATTTAATTTCATTCGCTCTAATTGTTCTAAAAATCGTTTAGACTTTAACGTTAATCCTGAATATTCGGCATAATAGTACTCAATCATTGTTTGTAAGTACTTCTTCGTTTCTCGTTTTAGCGATATACTTCCTAGCCGTTCAATCTCTACGTAAAAAATAGGCGCAGTAATTTCACATGTTGCTCGTTCACTTGAAAAGCATGGGTATCGTTTGGTCGACAAATAGGGCAAAGAAAACCAGCATGTTTAATAGAAAAAGCAACAGGTGAACGAACAGATCCACAACTTGCACAGTGATCTAGTCCCGGTTTAATACCAATAACTGCTAGCATTTTCATTTCAAAAATCATTTTCAGTACATCCACATCTAACCCTTCGTCTATATAGTGTAAGAGCTGATACAATAAAGAGAACAACCCCGTATAGTTTTTTTTCTCCTCGGTTATTTTATCAGTCAGCTCAAGAATGTACGAGGCGTGTGCGGCACGAACAAGATCATTCCTTATATCTCGGAATGATCTTGTAATATCAGCCTGATGTAAAACACCTAGCCACTGCTTGTTTGGATAACAAATACACCATACATAAACAATTGTGATGCAGATGAGAGCCTACTTTTTGGTTTTTTCGCTCCACGAGCCATAACACCTAGTTTTCCAAATTCCTTCGTAAATATTGTCACAACTTTATTCGTTTCACCGTAGTCGGTTGTACGAATAATTATTCCTTCTACCTTTTTCATCAACATTAGATAAGCACACCTTTATTTGAGGTGTCATTCATACTTAATGAGTTGGTGAATCGAGAGTCTCACCTTGTTCCACGTCATCTTGTTCAAATTGCTCATCTGAATCACGCTCTAATTCTTTCATTAACAAATACGTGTCTACATTTCCTGTCATTGAAAAAACTCTCCACGAAAAATCGAGCATATCAGATTCCACCTTTCTGTAAGATTAACGCTCTATACTAGTATGATGACCGAGATTTCCTATATCATGTTAAGGAAAAATTGTTAATTGAAAACGCTTGACAAAACGATTTATCCTTCTTTTCCCTTAATAACTCTCTTACTAATATGATAATCGACTGAACAAAAAAAAACAATGGCTAGCCGTCTAACCATTGTTACACTCTTATTACATTAATACTCATCTTCCTTAAAGCCGTATTCCCGTAAATGGCTTACTTTGTTTCTCCAGTCCTTTTGTACTTTTACCCATAGCTCTAGAAAAACCTTTGAGCCAAGTAAAGCTTCTATATCTACTCGAGCACGTTTTCCAACTTCCTTTAGCATTGCTCCTCTTTTGCCAATGATAATTCCTTTTTGAGAAGAACGTTCAACGATAACAGTCGCTCCTATATATACTGTTTCATTCCCTTCTCTTCTCTTCATTTGTTCGATATTAACAGCAACTGAATGTGGAATTTCCTCTCTTGTTAAATGCAATACCTTCTCACGAATCAACTCTGCAACAACAAAGCGCTCCGGATGATCTGTTACTTGATCACTCGGATAGTATTGCGGTCCTTCATCTAAATTCAAAGTAATTTGCTCAAGTAACGTTGAAATATTATTGCCCTCTAACGCCGAAATTGGAATTACTTCAGCAAAATCGTATTTTGTATGGTATTCATCAATCACTTTTATAAGCTTCTCAGGCTCGACCTGATCAATTTTATTAATGACAAGAAATACCTTAGGAGAGGCAGCCTTTAAACGTTCAATGATAAATTCTTCCCCTGGACCAAATCGTTCCGTTGCGTCGATAACATATAAAACTAGGTCGACTTCACGCAACGTATTCTGTGCAACCTTCATCATAAAATCCCCAAGCTTATGCTTAGCTTATGGATGCCTGGTGTATCAATAAAAACAATTTGTGCTTCGTTACTTGTATATACGCCTTGAATTTTATTACGTGTTGTCTGTGCTTTATCAGACATAATCGCAATTTTTTGACCAATTACATGGTTAATGAGAGTTGATTTCCCAACATTGGGTCTTCCAATAATTGAAACAAAACCAGACTTAAACTTCTTTTCTTCGTTATTCATTCATATCCTCCGCTTTAAATACTCCAGGCAGTAATTTTGCTACCGTAGTTTCTTCAAAATCTCCATTTAAATTTGCTAAAAATACAACCATCTCTGGATGGCAGAGCTCGGCCATTACTTGACGACAAGCACCACAAGGTGAAACAGGTAATGTCGTATCAGCAACAACAGCCATCCGCTTCACTTCACGCATTCCTTCTGAATACGCTTTGAATAATGCTGTTCTCTCTGCACAATTTGTTAATCCGAATGAGCATTTTCAATATTAGCACCCCTAACAATCGTACCATCTCCTAATTCAATAGCTGCCCCTACTGGAAATTTCGAGTAAGGAGTATAAGAAAAGTCTCTTGCCTTTATAGCCTCATTGATAAGCTGCTGACGATTCATACTTTCTCATCCTTTCTCTTTCTAACTCTAACGACCATTTGGCGGTCATCATAATCACCCGTTAGTTGTTCACCTTGCCCACCCTGTTCAGGAGGTACGACAACACCGCCTGAAATAATGAATTTTAACCCTTGCTCAACGGTCATATTTAAAAAGACAACATCTTCACGAGGTATTAAAACGAGCCAACCAGATGTTGGATTAGGTGTTGTTGGAAGAAATACATTAATACAATCTTTTGAAGTGATTTTTTGTACCTCTCCTCTCGTCTCACCTGTTTGGAATCCAACCGTATATAATCCTTTACGTGGATATTCAACAAGAACAACATTTTTAAATGACGAACGTTCTTGGGCAAAAGCATGTATAATCTGCTCGACCGATGTATAAATTGAATTAGCAATCGGAATTTTCCTAAAAGTGTGATCAATCGAGTGAAACACTCTTGAACCTTTACCTTGAAGCCTCATCGCTCCAACCCATGTTATGAGTAAAATCGTTAATACAAAGCCAATTCCTAATAACCGCTCTGAGAAGGGAGTGTAAACACCTAGAAAGTAAATACGGTTATCAACAGTAGTAATAATATTTAATCCTTTTAATATATCCGTAATAAATGAACCTAAAAACGCATCAACTAGACTAAACAATAGCTGCAATACATAAATCGTTGCAATAGCTGGCAATAAAAAGATAATACCCGCGATAATATTCTTTTGGAATTTTTTCCACATGACTGAAAGTGCCCCTCTCCCAACCATATAAGAAATGCGTTTGCGTTTTTCCATAGAAATATTACAAGTTTCCTCCATTGAATGGGGGTTCTTTCAAAAGGACAAAACATGGTAGTAATTAAATTCTATTTCCGATAAACGCTTCACGTCTTTTCTTACATTCGTACCTTTATTATAATAGTGTCAAATAATAAATCTGGTAGAAAACGTATGCTCTAATACTCTTTAATTCATAAGATTGCCCTTTTTATCAAAACGTAAACACCCCGTCATAAAAGCTTATCTAACATAGGCGGTATAAACATGAGCAATCCAATTATTACAGCAAAAAGAGAATAAATGAAAACAGCTGCTGCTGCTATATCTTTAGCCCGCTTCGCCATTGGATGGTATTCTTTTGTAACTAAATCGACTGTACGTTCTATAGCTGTATTCATTATTTCTAATGCAAACATACCTGCAATAATTAAAAGTAAAATAAGCAACTGAATGAAAGGTATACTGAGCAAGTAGGCTGCTATTAAGGCTAAAATAGCAATAACTAGATGAATATTCATATTCTGTTCATTCTTCAGTACATAAATAAGCCCTTGTGTCGCATAATAGAACGACTTTAACAGCCGTTTAAATCCTCTCCGATTTCTATCTTGTAAGTCCATATTGCATCAATATGTTCTCTTGCCTTGAGAACATTTCCTTCTCTTCGGCTTCTGTTTTATGATCAAACCCGAGTAAATGCAACATACCATGGACTGTCAAAAAGCCGAGCTCTCGTTCAAATGTATGCTTATATTCTTCAGCCTGCCGCTTTATATGTGGGACAGAAATAATGATATCTCCTAGCATATTAGGCATCCCTTCACCCACAACGTTCACTTCCCCATCGATTTGATCATTTAATGCAAAAGAAATGACATCAGTCGGTTGGTTTTTATTGCGATATTCAGCATTGATCTGTTGAATTTGTTCTTCATTAACAAACGTAATCGATACCTCAATATCACCCTTTAATGACTCCACTTCCGCAGTTTTGACAATTAGTTGTTGAACTAATTCAAGCTGCTTTTTATTTAAAGATTCTGTCTCATCAACAAGGTCAATTGTGACATTCATTTTTTATCTCCCTTTCCTTTCATATCTTCTGGGTACTCTATACGTTCATGGAATGTTCCTTTTAATGTTTCACATATCGAAACTGCAACTTGGTCTAATTCTTTTAATGTTAAATCAGATTCATCAAATTGACCATCCTCAAGCTTATCTCTAATTATTTTTCGTACGAGTGATTCAATTTTATCTGGTGTAGGCCTTTGCATTGAACGAACAGCTGCTTCAACACTATCAGCAATCGCTACGATGCTGCCACTTTCGTTTGCGGTTTCGGACCCGGATAACGGAATTGTGATTCCGGAATTTCCTGCTCACTTTCTTGATTTGCTTTATGGTAAAAATATTTCAAAAGAGACGTTCCATGATGCTGTTCCGCTATATCAATAATTTCTTTTGGCATTTTATATTCTCTTAACATTTCCGCCCCATCGTACGGATGTGCTGTAATAATCGTTCGACTTAGCTGGGGTGAAATTTTATCATGTGGGTTTTCCATCTTCATTTGATTTTCTATAAAGAAATGCGGACGCTTTGTCTTCCCTAAGTCATGATAATAAGAACCAACACGAGCAAGTAGACCATTTTCACCAATTGCCTCACATGCCCCTTCTGATAAATTACCAACTACAACACTATGATGATACGTCCCTGGAGCTTCAACAAGAATTTTCCGAAGCAAAGGGTGATTAGGGCTCGATAATTCAATCAAACGCGTTGTGGACAATATACCAAATCCTATTTCTAAAAACGGGAGCAACCCAATTGTTAAAACAGATGCGATAAACCCTGATAAAAAAGCAAAGACAAGATGCATTCCTAATTCAATCCAGCTAGGTTGCACAGCCTTTAAAAACAATAATGTGATGACAACAACAACATTAATTCCTGAAACAAATATCCCAGCTCTTAAAATACGGGATACTCTATTCGACTTTTCTAAGAAATATGCACCCGCAAACCCACTAAATAACATATAAAATCCATACGTGAAGTTAAATGTACCAGCAGTATCATTATTAAAAAACACACTTCCAATGATAGCAAACATGACGCTTGTAAACAGTGCGATACGTGTATGGATGAGAAGTGTAATTAGCATTGCTCCTAAAGATACAGGTACAACATAGGGTAAGCCAATAATCTCAATGATTTCAAGTAAACTCACCATTTTCATCAAAACAACAGTAATAAGAAAAATAATGATAAACATCAGAAAATGACTATTGTTCGTTTGGATCGATGTTTTCGCTTGACTTAAATAGTACGACAGCATGGCCATCATTAAAATGACAAGTAAGGCAAGACCAATATACGGGAGAAAATGAACTTGATCATCAAGCAACCCAACGAGCCTTAATTGCTCATATATTTCATGGTTAATCATTTCACCTTCGCGAACAAGTAGCTCACCTTCACGAATTAAGACGGTCTCGACATTTTCTGCTGCTTCCTCACGCATTTGCTGTGTTGCATTTGCGTCATATATATAGTTAGGGATAATAGCAAATTGAGCAACTTCCACCATTGCATCTAACAAACGGTTACTTACTGTCGATATCGCAATTTGGTTTTCTACGTCCTGCTTAGCATCAGCTAATTCACGTGTAGAAATCGATTCACTCATAATTTCATATACAGCATTCGTCGTCGATTCTCGAGCAATTTGCAGTTGAGAGTCCGTTGTTTGCAGAAACGTCATTAGTGTTTCATCCGATAAATCGTTGCTTGTCCCAGGAGAAAGTACCTCTTTTATATATGTAAGACGATCTTCAAATAATTGTTCCTCTGAAACCGGAGTTGGCTCTTCCTCCTCAAGCTCCTCACCGTTTTCTTCACTCTCTTCATTTCGAACTTGTGTAATAAGATCAAAGATATCATTTACTTTTCGTACTTGTGTTTCAGCATATTCCCTTTTCAATTCATAAACTGGACCAATTGAATCCCTTGCCTCTGCTCGTCTTGATTCCGTTTCAGATCTATGTTCTACAGTTATAGGTGACCGAATATCTTGATCGGCAATCTCAGACAATCGAACATCTAACGTATCATGCATCATATTTCCGAGCATTAGAAAATAAAGGATCACGCTGACAATCAGAAATAAGATCATACGTATATATCGATGATCTCGCACACGTTGCCACCACTTTAATTGATCAATCGGTGATTGTCGTCTCATCTATTTCACCTCAACTTATTAGCCCTCTCACAACTTTATTTACCAATGTGATAAAAGTCCCGCCATAATAGCCATTTATAGCAGGACTTCTATTTTACTATATATTATACGTTACTAAATTATAAAACGTTTCATTCTGGTTGTTCATCATATGCATCTAATATTTGCTGAACAAGTGTATGTCTAACTACATCAGCAGGTTGCAAAAAGATAAAACCGATTGATGATACCTTTTGTAAAATATCCATCGCCACTTTTAGACCGGATTTTTTCCCTCTCGGTAAATCAATTTGTGTTAAATCACCATTAATTACCATCTTTGAACCAAAACCAAGACGTGTAATAAACATTTTCATTTGTTCAGGTGTCGTATTTTGTGCCTCATCTAAAATGACAAAAGCGTCATCTAACGTACGGCCTCTCATATAAGCTAAGGGGGCTACCTCTATCGTACCTCTTTCCATTAATCTTGCTGTATGTTCTGTACCTAATACATCATGCAAAGCATCATATAGAGGACGCAAATACGGATCAACTTTCTCCTTAAGATCGCCAGGTAAAAAGCCTAAGCTTTCTCCAGCCTCGACCGCAGGTCTTGTTAATACGATTCGTTTTACATGTCCTGCCTTTAAAGAAGCGACTGCCATAACAACAGCTAAATATGTTTTTCCTGTACCAGCAGGCCCAATGCCAAACACCATATCCCGTTGTTTTAATGCTGTTACATAATGACGTTGACCTAATGTTTTAGCCATTATTGGCTTACCTTTAATGGTTGTTGCTATTGGTTCATCATATAAATCGACTAATTCATCAAGACGATTTGTTTCAGCTAATTTAATCGCATAAACTACATCACGCTCAGAAATCGTTACACCTTTACGAATCAATTGAATTAGAGTGAGCAAAATGTTCTCAATCAGTTCAGCTTGTGCATCATTACCAGTGACAAGTACTTCTTCACCCCTAGTTACAATTGAAACACCTAACTGCTCTTCAATTCTTTTTAGATGTCGATCATTTGGGCCAATGAGTGCTTGCGTCTCGTTGGCATTTTTGACTTCTAACGTAATCGTTTTTACTTCTGACAATAGACTCAATCTCCTTGAATAATCGGCTGCTCCGATGTAATATCTTCTATTACTTGGTAATGTATTTGTAGTTTAACTTTACCATTCTCAAACGCTTCGTGCAAAACTTTTTCTCCAATTACCTCAGCATCATCTGGCAAATATTGAATAAGCTCTGTTTTAGCTTGTTTTTTAGCAGCTGCAATCGCTTCTTCTTTCGAATATTCCCGTTCATATTGGGTAGATTCGTAATCAGTTACTCGTTCATATGCAATAGGTAATTTCCATTGAAAGAAATAAAAAGGTTTTGTATGAATATCTTGCTCTGTCGTTTCAAATGAATGAGAACCGAAACCCCAGATAGGTACTGAAAAATCGCTAAATGATAAATAATGTTTTACTTTTCTCTCTCCTGTTAACGTTGTAAATAGTGATTCTAACGGAACTTCCACATCAGACTTGTACCAAATTTCGCCAAATACTTCCGCCTTTGCTGGAACAAGCTCTCTATTTTCGTCATCCTCTTTCCCGATATAACCTGAAACTAACAAATCCCCTTTTTTGACAAAATCATGTTTTCTTACAACTGCTTGACCATGCTCTACAAACATACTGTAAATAATCGCTTCTTTTTTTGCAACAAGATTGCGGGGGCTATACCTCTCCGCTTCTTCAGGTAACTGTTGTTCAACTACTTCAAATTCATAAGTTGTCCCTTTTTGCCGTACACCAATCCATGTTGCATCTCTTACTTGCTCACTCACTTCACGCTGGATGTACTCAACGTCCGGTAACACAAATTGAAAAGCACCTCTTTTCACACCAAGATCTAAAATCGCTTGACGTAACTCATTTTCAACCTTTGGTGATGCCCCCTTAATATCAATATTCCAAACTATATTAGATAATATGAAAATTAGGGCAAAAGAAAGGGCAATGCCCGAGGCAAACCCTATTCGTTCTCCGATTTGCTTCACCAGAAATGGAAAACCTCTACGATGAGTAAATGAAACTTTGCAATCAGACTGACGGAGTAACACCCTAAGCTTCTTGACGTCATTTAAATGAATTGTACCAACTACTGATTGTTCACTAATACGTTTAATATTCCAAATCGCGATATTTTCCGTAATACAACGATTTAAAAAGCTTTCTACATAACGTCCTTCTACTCGAATACGTACAACCCCCGAAATATTGGAAAACCATTGATTTCTCAAAATATCCCCTCCTCATAACTTCAAAATCCCATATTATGTACCTTTCTTCTCCTCAACATAGATTACTTGATCAATGCGTCCTTCTAACAACAATTCTTCCGGTAAAATTGTTTTGATCACAAAATGATCTCCTTTTATGAGCAACTGCCCTTGCTTTAATAGCAATCGTAATTCTTGATTTGAGAATCGTAATACACCACGATGGTTTTCAATATAAATGTGAAGTTGGCCAATCATTGTTATCCGCGCAGATCCATCATTACATCAGCGGGTAGGCCCATATTCTTTGACATCCAGCTTCGGATATGATGTTTCCATTTCTTCATGTCAAGACCCCCTCTCCTTAATTTCTATGACAAAAACAAATAGAGAAGAACTACTCTTCGATTGTTTTCTTAAGTGTCAATTCTTCTTTGCATAAGAAAGTATACGAATCTGAACAACCAAGAGATGATATCAGAATGCTCACTTTATCATGCACTCGGATAATTCATACTGTCACAGGGAAAGATGCCGACCATTTTGAGGTGACTGTACTCGTACACAC